>NZ_FWXU01000002.1 GCF_900176345.1 Rhizobium sp. RU36D | reverse complement strand
AGACAGCGACGCCAAAACGTCCAGCGACTGCACGACTACTTTCGCCGTTTAAAACGGCTGCAACAACACGCTCACGCAGATCATTTGACAACGGTACGGTCATGAGACGCTGGCCTCCGCCCAGCCAGCATAAATGATTCAGAACAAACCTGATTGTGGAAGCCCCGCCGATTCCGAAAACTACGGAAACGCTCTAGGCATGAAGTTCCTACTCGATAAAACGGGAGACGGGCGCCGATCCGCAGGGCGTCCGTCTGTTACGGTGCGGTCGGGTAAGACCTACCGGCCGATCAATGCAGCTTGAACTCTCCGTCGACGCGGCGCCATTCGCTGGCGCCGATTAGCTGGCGATGGGTATAGCGAACGGAATGCAGCGGTCCGTCGAGATTGGAGCGCCAGAAGTGGAGGAATTTCTGCATCTGCGGAAAGTCGGGCGCCAGATCATAGTCCTGCCATACATAGGTCTGCAGCACAGACTCGAAATCCGGAATACGATACAGGATATGCGCCGTGGTCAGGCCATAGCCGTTCATTTGACGCTCGAAATCTGATGCAAGTCTCATGCTTCATCTCCCTGTCATTGCCACGGCCCATGGTGACTAAAAAATTCGTGATCTTCAACGGATTTTTTGCCTCCAATATTCAAATTGACCTGCAATAACAGCATGTTAGCAGCCATTTTCAGCGAGTGCTGATTTTTCTCCCCTGCCCTCTTGAAATGAAAAAATCCAAAAACCAAATCTGGTCGCGCGAGACGCTCGGCAGAGGTCTTGCACCCGCCCGGACCGATGATCCGGTCCGGTCTGGGGAAGAAACGTCATCAATGTTTGTCCATTGGAGGAAAACATGTCGTTCCGACCGCTTCATGATCGCATTCTTGTCCGCCGCGTGGAGTCCGAAGCAAAGACCAAAGGCGGCATCATCATTCCCGATACCGCCAAGGAAAAGCCGGCTGAAGGCGAAGTCATCGCCGTTGGACCCGGCGCCCGCAACGAGGCCGGCCAGATCGTGGCCCTCGACGTCAAGCCTGGCGACCGCATCCTGTTCGGCAAATGGTCCGGCACGGAGATCAAGATCAATGGCGAGGACCTGCTGATCATGAAGGAAAGCGATGTCATGGGCATCGTCGAACTTCTGGCTGAGCAGAAGAAGGCCGCCTAACCATCCACCCCGAGAACAACAGTCAGATAGCTGCCGATTGAGGAGTTAGACAACATGGCTGCCAAAGAAGTCAAATTTCACAGCGATGCCCGTGAACGCATGCTGCGTGGGGTCGATGTGCTTGCCAATGCGGTAAAGGTCACGCTCGGTCCGAAGGGCCGCAATGTCGTGATCGACAAGTCCTTCGGTGCGCCGCGCATCACCAAGGACGGTGTTTCCGTCGCCAAGGAAATCGAACTCGAAGACAAGTTCGAGAATATGGGCGCGCAGATGTTGCGCGAGGTCGCCTCGAAGACCAACGATCTCGCCGGCGACGGCACCACGACAGCGACCGTTCTCGCCCAGGCGATCGTCAAGGAAGGTGCAAAGGCCGTCGCATCCGGCATGAACCCGATGGACCTGAAGCGCGGCATCGATATTGCCGTGGCCGAAGTCGTCAAGGAACTCAAGGCCAATGCCCGCAAGATCACCAGCAATGCCGAAATCGCCCAGGTCGGCACCATCTCGGCCAATGGCGATGCCGAAATCGGCCGCTATCTTGCCGAAGCCATGGAGAAGGTCGGCAATGAAGGCGTGATCACGGTCGAGGAAGCCAAGACCGCTGAAACCGAACTGGAAGTCGTCGAAGGCATGCAGTTCGACCGCGGCTATCTCAGCCCCTACTTCGTCACCAACCAGGACAAGATGCGGGTCGAGCTCGATGATCCCTATATCCTGATCCACGAGAAGAAGCTCTCGAACCTCCAGGCCATGCTGCCGGTTCTGGAAGCCGTGGTCCAGTCGGGCAAGCCGCTGCTGATCATCGCCGAGGACGTCGAAGGCGAGGCGCTCGCCACCCTCGTCGTCAACAAGCTGCGCGGTGGTCTTAAGATCGCTGCGGTCAAGGCACCTGGCTTCGGCGATCGCCGCAAGGCCATGCTGGAAGACATCGCCATCCTGACCGGCGGTACCGTCATCTCCGAAGATCTCGGCATCAAGCTCGAAAACGTGACGCTGAACATGCTCGGCCGCGCCAAGAAGGTGGCGATCGAGAAAGAGAACACCACGATCATCGATGGTGTCGGCTCCAAGGCTCAGATCGACGGCCGCGTCACCCAGATCCGTGCCCAGATCGAGGAAACCACCTCGGACTACGACCGCGAGAAGCTGCAGGAGCGCCTGGCCAAGCTTGCCGGTGGCGTGGCCGTGATCCGCGTCGGCGGCTCCACCGAGGTCGAGGTGAAGGAAAAGAAGGACCGCGTGGACGACGCCCTGCATGCAACCCGCGCCGCAGTGGAAGAGGGCATCCTGCCGGGTGGCGGCGTCGCCCTACTGCGTGCCACCAAGGCTCTCGACAATGTCAGCGTCGCCAATCAGGATCAGCGCGTCGGCATTGAGATCGTGCGTCGTGCCATCGAGGCGCCCGTCCGGCAGATCGCGGAAAATGCAGGCGCCGAAGGTTCGGTCATCGTCGGCAAGCTCCGGGAAAAGACCGAGCTTTCCTTCGGCTGGAATGCCCAGACCGGTGAATTCGGCGACCTCTATGCCCAGGGCGTCATCGACCCGGTCAAGGTGGTCCGCACCGCGCTCCAGGACGCCGCCTCCGTTGCCGGCCTGCTGGTCACGACGGAAGCCATGATCGCGGAAAAGCCGAAGAAGGAAACCGCGCCGTCCATGCCCGCCGGCGCCGGCATGGATTTCTGAGCTATCCCGGGAGGCCCGCCCCACCAGGCGGGCCTTTCCACTAGACGTTCCCGCAGCCTCACGCTTGCCGTCGCATCTCATGGCCATTCGCCCTTAACTGCGCCATCAGCATCGGCCCGAGCGAAAACTCCCCACGTTCCGCCCGCCGCGTCAGATCCCGCAGATATCCCCCCGGTGAGTTGATCATGCCAGCCCGCTCCAGCATGCAGGCAACCGCAATGGCGGCATTTTCAGCGCCCAGGATCTCGCAGGCCTGCTGATAGGCCGAGGGGCTTACCCCCAGCATCGAGCGAACCACCACCGCCGCAGACATCAGGTCGCGCCAGCTGCCGATCTCGCCGCGAGGACCGTAGTTGATCACGTCAGGGCAGGCCTTCAGAACCAGAGATAAGGGGAATGCCGGATTCGTATGAACGGAAGGTTTCTGTTGTGCCACTGGCTTTTCGCCCTGCTCTTTTTCAGAGCTAGGTTCAATTTCATTGATGGATTCGGATTTTGAATTCTGTATGTGCCGCTCGTTGTGGGACTCATTGGTGCCTGGATTCTGTGAAACTTGATGATTTTCCAGCAGGTTGACAATCTCTGCCTTCAGCATCTGCAGTTCTTCGAGCAGACCTGCCAAGTCGCCAAGGTCAGGCGTGCGGGGAATGCGCGCGACGATGCCGATATAGAGGTCCTCGATCGCAAGCCAGTCTCCAGGGGCGCCCTCTTCCATGGCGGCGGTGATCAGCTTGCGGACATCCCGGCGGCAGATCGTCAGACTCTCCTTGGCCTTGCGCAGGGCCATGCGATCGGCAACCACCTGCTGGGCCATAACCGCCAGTTCCT
The DNA here is from genome assembly GCF_900176345.1 of Rhizobium sp. RU36D. Lineage (GTDB taxonomy): Bacteria > Pseudomonadota > Alphaproteobacteria > Rhizobiales > Rhizobiaceae > Allorhizobium. Next base: position 359,766 of record NZ_FWXU01000002.1, on the reverse strand, counting down.
CCGAGCGGGCCAAGAGCGGCGACAGGTCGAAACCGAAGGCCGACTCAATTGCACCGCCATCATCCTTGCGGGCATAGCGCTTGCCGTTGGCGCTGTCGCGGCGGACGATCAAACCGGCATCGACGAGGGCGGCAAGATGCCGGCGCAGGGTCGAGCCGGGCATGCTGTGCGCCCTGAGCGACAACTGCATGTTCGACGGGAAGACGATCAACTGCGCGTCCTGACGCAATTCGTTCTCCGGATAAAAGCTCAGGAGCGCATCCAGAACCGCAAGGCTGTTCGACTGCAGCCCGAGCAAAGCCATGGCCGCGGAGACGTCGCGAAACACCTTCCATTTGTCGGTCGTCTTTCCCGGGCGAATCTCCGACGCGGCCTGCTGCCGCCGCACCAGGGCAAGCGACATCGGCCGCCGCCCAAAGGGCGTCGTCACATTTCCTATCTGCATTTTTTCATCACCTTTTGTCAGGCAATAGAAAAATGCTCACCAAAACGATGCCAAAGACTCTTGACTAGGATTCGGGGAAATGCGATTCTCGTCTTGCTACAGATTGAGAAGGGCTTCCACGACGGCAACGTTTGGGGGCCTTTTTCTTTTGCGGCAGCTCCTATCCTTCTTTCACTTCATTGCGGTAGGCAGCGTAGAGCTCGTCGAGGTTGCGGGCGACAAATTCGCCAAACCCAACGCTCTCCCGCGCCTTTGAATTCTTGCCCTTGAAGGCCAGAACATAGCTCTTGCCGTCACTGCGGATCTCCGCCGACACGGCCTTGTCTTCCGGCACCCATTTCTCCAGCTTCTTCGATGGAGAAAGTGCCGATGGCTTCTTGCGGGTCAGCGCATCCATGACGAAGGCAAAGCGGGCATCGCCGTCGAGACCGGTGAGATCGGTCTTGGCCAGGACCTCCCGCAGGGCGGCCAGCGCCTTTGGCGGCTCGATCAACTGCTTCAGCTCATACCAGCGATCCCGCCCCGGCGACCGGGCGCCGCCGATCGCGTCAAGAATGTCCTGCGGCATGTTGGCGACCGAGAGCATCTTGGAGAGCGTCGCCTTGTCGATCGACAGGGCCGCCATGACCGTGGCGCTGTCACTGTCGTAATTCAGGGCGCTGAGCTGCTTGGCAAAGCTTGCCTTCTCGATGAAGGACAGATCCGAGCGGGCGGAGTTTTCCTGGCCCTGGGCAATCACGTGATCCCGGTCGCTGATCGACTTGATGACCGCCCGGACCTTGCGGCCGAGCATCTCGGCGACCTTGAGCCGACGATGGCCGTAGACGATCATGTAGCGGCCCTGCTCGGTCGGATGCGGCCGCACCAGAACAGGGCTGTTCTGGCCCTGGTCCCTGACGGCGGTCAGCAGGTCTTCGAAGGCCTGTTTATCTTCCTCGAGGCGGTCGCGAACAAAGGAGGCGTCGATGCTTTCAGGATCGAGCTCCACCACCGTCTCGCCCTCGAGGAGCTTGTCGGCGCGGGCGGCCAGTTCGTCGATGGTCGAGATGATCGAGCGGGACGCGCCCTTGACGGTATAGTCCAGGGCAACCGCATTTTCCGGCCGGTTTTCGCTCATTACATTGGCGAAGGGATTCTTACGCGCCATGACTATCCCCTTCCCTTTTGAAACTATTCACAAAATTCGCTGTTTTGACCGCCGTCAACGCCATCACAGCCGCCCCCATGCCCTGTGGATCAGGCCCTGAATCTCGAAATTCACGGCATCCATGCATTCGATGGCGCGGTCATAGGTTCCTCGGGTGAAATTGTTGCGCTCAACCTCGTAAAGGGTCTGCTTGGTCAGCGCGGCATCGGAGATGGCGGTGGATTTGAGCATGGGCTGGCGCAGAATTTCTTCCGCCAGCATCGACTGCATGAAGCCGAGCATCTGTGCCTGGGGCACGTCTGTCGGCTCGTAGCGGGTGATCAGGTAGCGCAGCCAGTCCATCTCGACATCGGCACCGGCCCGCTTGATCGTCTTGGTGATGTTGCCGAGCATCAGCAGGAACTGGCTCATCGACATCAGGTCGAGCATTTGCGGGTGGACGGTGATCAAGACTGAAGTGGCCGCCGTCAGCGCCGTCAGCGTGAGGTAGCCGAGCTGCGGCGGGCAGTCGATGACGACGACGTCATAGCGGTCCTCGACCTCCGTCAGAGCCTTCCCCAGCCGGGTGAAGAATCGCTTGCCCTCGGCGGAGCCCTGCATGGCCAGCGGCGTATCGTATTCGTATTCCTGCAGGTCGAGATTGGCGGGGATGATATCGAGATCCGGGAAATTGGTCTCGCGGATCACATCGGCAATCGGCTTGCGGGCATCGTCATAGCGGATCGCATCATAGAGCGAGGGGTTCTTGTCGAGCTCCGGCTGATAGCCGTGAAGGGCGGACAGCGACGCTTGCGGGTCGAGATCGATCGCCAGGATGCGGTGACCCGTCAGCGCCAAATGCTGGGCGAGGTGGGCCGTCGTGGTGGTCTTGCCGGAGCCGCCCTTGAAGTTGACGACGGCGATGACCTGGAGCTTGTCGCCCTCCTTACGGTGGGGCACATATTTCTTGGCATCGGACTTGCCGGTGCGGTCGAGATAATGGCGAAGCTCGCGCATCTGTTCGCCGGTATAGAGACGACGCCCGCCGGTGGAGGTGGAGGGGATCGGTCCCTTGCCTTCGAGATGCAGGCGCTTCAGGTTGTTGGGGCTGACGCCGAGATAATGCGCAACCTCGGCCATCGAAAACATCCGCAGCGTCTTCTTGGCGTTCGGGGGGAATTTCTCCATCCGAAGCTGGTCGAGCCGACGGGAGATCTCTGCACCTTGAAGCAGGATCTTCTCATCGAACTCAAAAGACGGCAATTTCGAAAATGCGTTCATCGGGCGACCGTTCTGGCGACAAAACAGATTAATCTCTTAAACTGCCGCCATTATCCGCGATTCCCCCGGCGTGACAAGGTGATTATGGTTAACGAGATCCTAAGACCAGCAGAGAGGTCAGGGCCTAACCCGCTGGAATCCAGAGGCTATCGGGCGGATAATTTTCCCTGTGCATGAATTTGCAACCATGCCGATTCCGTCTTTGAAGCGTCATCAACCGGGCTCCCGTCCTCTCGACTCAGTCGCAAAACTCTGAATCGATTCGCGAATCGGTGCTTTTGGGAGGCTCCGATTCGCGATGTTCAGATCCTTTGATGAGACCTGACGGGAAAGCGCACAAGCGCGATTCTAGACCGGTGTTTCCATTCAGGAAATGGACTCAGTTTACTGCCGTCAACGAAGCCGGATTGATCTCCGAAAGGAGATCAGCGGTCAGTCAGCGCATCAAGGGGAGGGGATGAGATCGCGGCGGACGGGTTGGGCGCTCGCCTGGCATTTCGTTGCCCGCAGCGAGAAATCGGAAAAACCGCTGCGTTCACCATCTCCGTCGTGTCCGATTGACACGCCGCAATCTCGCGAAGGGAATGCCCGGGCCGGTCCAAAAGTTCCCTGTCCGACGGCTGAAAGCTGGGATCTCATGGCTGCGACATCAGGCAGAAATCGGGGGAGGGGAGGGCGACTGGGCTTAGGGCATCGCGCCTGCTTGGCAGAAAATGGTCAAATATCACGATTGCAAACGTTTGAATTGCTGTTAAGCATCGTATCTGCATCATTTGGAGGAGAGATCGGTGGAGGAGCGCCGACTGGTACTAGAGGCGGTTCGCCAACTGGCGTTCGAGCCTTTGTCACTTCCGGCCCTGGGTCCGGACGAGGTTTTCATCCGCACGCTTTATTCCGGGGTGAGTGCCGGGACCGAGCTATCGCAGTATCGCGGCACCAGTCCCTTCATGAACCGGCAATGGGATGGGGATAACCGACTGTTTCGCGAGGGTGCGGCGAGCTGGACCTATCCGGTGCGCAATCTCGGTTACGAGGAAGTCGGTGTCGTGGAACGGGTCGGCCGTGATGTGACCCGGATCAAGCCGGGCGACCATGTCTTCGGCACCTGGAACCACTGCACGGCCCATGTGATGCGCGAGGCGGATGCCGCGCCGCGCCTGCTGCCTGAAGGGGCTGATCCGAAAATCGGCATCTTCTCCCATATCGGCGCGGTGGCGCTGAACGGCATCCATGACGCCCGCATTCGGCTGGGGGATCTGGTGGTCGTCTTTGGCCTGGGCGTGCCCGGCCAGATCGTGGCGCAGGCGGCGCGCGCCTCAGGCGCAACCGTGATCGGGGTCGATCCCGTGCTCAGCCGCCGCGAACTGACCTTGAAACTTGGCGCGCACAGGGTGCTGGATCCGAGCCAAGGCTCGATCGCCGACATTGTCAAAGGCGAGACGGGCGGACGCGGGGCAGATGTCTGCATCGAGGTCTCAGGGGCGACGCAGGCGCTCAGCGAGGCAATCCGCACGGTTGCCTATTCCAGCCGGGTGGTGGCCATGGGTTTCTTCCAGGGCGAGGCCCGCGGGCTGCATCTGGGCGACGAATTCCACCACAACAGGATCGAGCTGATCTGCAGCCAGATTTCAGGTGTGGCGCCGGAGGCGAGCCATCGCTGGTCGAAGCTCAGGCTGTGGCAGACGGCGGTGCGGCTGCAGCATGAGGGCGTACTGAACCTGGTGCCGCTGATTTCCGACTCGGTAGCCTTCGAAGACGCGCCGGCGCTGTTCCATCGGCTCGATGCCGGCGATCCGACCATCCTGCAATCCGTGCTGACCTTTGGAGCGCAGCCATGACCCGCCGCCTGAACGTGGCTCTGTTAGGCTGCGGCGGCATTGGCGCCCGCCATGCCGACGCGATCAACAAGCTGCCGGACCAGATGCAACTGGTGGCCTGTTGTGGCCGCGATGCCGACAAGACGGCCGAGTTTGCGGCCCGCCACGGTGGTGAAGCCTTTACCGACTTCGAACGCATGCTGGATAAGGCCCGACCCGACCTTCTGGTCGTGGCGCTGCCGCCCCATGCCCATAGCGGCCAGGTGGAAGTGGCGGCACGGGCCGGTATCCACCTGCTGGTGGAAAAGCCGATTGCGCTGACCATGGAGCAAGCCGAGGCGCAGGTGGCCGCGGCCAGGGACGTGGTGGCGGCCTGCGGCTTCATGTATCGGCACGGCGCCGCCAGCTTGGCATGGGATGCCGCAAGCCGGAATGGCGAAACCGGACCACCAGGGCATTTCTCCGCGCAGTTTCATTGCAATTCGCTGCATGCACCCTGGTGGCGCGAGCGGGACAAGGCCGGCGGACAGATGGTGGAGCAGTTGATCCACCTGATCGATCTGGCCCGCCACGTGCTGGGCCGACCCCGCAGCGTCTATGCGCGCGCCGCCAACCTGTTTCATCGCAGCGTCGAGCGCTATGACACGGAGGATGTCAGCGCCATCATCCTGGGCTATGACGATGGTCGCATCGGCGTGCTGCATGCCAGCAATGCCGCCGTGCCTGGCAGATGGGCCAAGCAATGGCAGATCGTGGCGGAACGCATGACCGGGCAGTTCACGGACTGGAACAATGCCGACTTCTTCACCGCCGAGACACCGCCGCAGCAGAGGCTGATCCGCGACGACGGCGATGTCTTCGTCGCGCAACTGGCCGATCTCGCGGCTGCCATTCGCGATCACCGCGCGCCGCTGGTGCCGCTGTCTGATGGTGCTGCCTCGCTGGAAATTGCGCTTGCCGCGCGGCGGTCGGCGGATGAGGGCCGGGAGATCCTGTTATGACGCCAGCCTTCCATGCCGATCAGGGCGCCATCGAGATCGGAACGATCCGGCTGGAGAAGTTGTCCCCCATCATCGACGGCATGGTGATCGAGGGACGGCCCGAGACCAGGCGCAACGATGCGACAGTCCAGATGGTCTGGAGCATGGCGGATGGCGAGACATTCGAGCTTGCGCTTGAGGATAAGGACGGGGGAGGGCTGGCCGGAACATTCCGCCTGACCGGTTTTGACGGCGACAAACGCCTCCAGTCGCTGGGCCTTGTCTTTGGCCGCGCCCGCAATGTGCAGCGCTATCTGCGCAACGGCTATATGAGCTGGGACGGCAGCTATTTCGTCGAGCCTGACCAGGCACGGGAGGTGGCGAAGGCCGATCCGGCCATTCTCTCGGGCCATGCCGCGACCGCGCTCGTATCTCGCCAAGGTGATGTCGCGGTCGTCGGCTTCACCAGGCATGACCGGTTTCAAAGCCGGCTTGCCTTCGATTTTTCCGGGGGCGCCTTGTCCTTCACCCTGGAAACCCTTGTCGATGGCGTGCCGCGCCGGGGAGGGGTGGAGGGTGAGCCCTTCATTCTCCTGGCCGCTTCCAGTTGCGAGGAGGGCATGCGGGAATGGGCACGAGCGGTTGCGGCCGCCTCGCCCATTCCCCCACGCCTTCAGGAGAAGCGGCTGACCGGCTGGTGCTCGTGGTACAATCTCTATGCCTCGCTGAGCCCTGATGTTTTGACCGAGCATCTGGAGGCGGCGAAACGCTATCGACAGGCGAGCGGCGCGCCCTTCGATATCTTCCTGATCGATGACGGCTTTACCCCCGAAATGGGCGACTGGCTGGAGACGCGGCCGCAGTTTTTAAGCGGCATGCAACCCATCCTGGAAGAGATCTCGGCCGCCGGCTTCATTCCCGGCCTGTGGATTGCGCCCTTCATGGTCGGCAATCGCTCGAAACTTTATGCCGAGCACCCGGACTGGGTGGTGAAGGACCGCAAGACCGGCAAGCCGCTGGCGCCGATGACCTTTTATGGCGAGTTTCGCTGGCACAAGCGCAGCGAGGAATATTACGTTCTCGACGTGACCCATCCCGACGCAGAGGCCTATATCCGCAGCGTTTTCCGCACCTGGCGGCAGGAATGGGGCTGCCGCTATTTCAAGGCGGATTTCCTGCATCTGGGCTCCACCTATGGGCCTGATGTGGCGCGGTGGCATCGCGACGATCTGAGCCGCATGGAGATCTGGATGATCATGGCGCGGCTGATGCGCGAGGAGATCGGCGATGCATCGCTGCTGCTCTGCGGCTCGCCGCTCTGGGCGCCGGTCGGCCTGACCGATGCGGTGAGGATCGGCCGCGATATCGGGGTCACCTGGCAGGGGCACTATTCCGCCGAATCCTTGTTGCGCGACCAGACATCCCGCAACTTCGGCAATGGCATTCTCTGGCAGGCGGACCCCGATTGCATTCTGCTGCGGGACCGGTTTCACGACCTGACGGAGAGCCAGGTGCGCTCGCTGGCGCTTTTTGCCGGCCTGGCGGGCGGGGTGCTGATGACCAGCGACCAGCTGGACGAGGTGCCGGCGGACCGGCGCGAGTTGCTGACCCGGCTGCTGGAGGACGGCAAACCCTTCGCCTGCGACTTTCCGCTGGCCGGGACCCTGTCGCTGACCCATGGACTGGGGACGGCACCGAGCGGAAAGCCTGTTATGACCACCACGGCCGACCCCGTGATCGTGCAGCGCGTCCATCGCCAGACGGAAACGCTCCTCAACATCTTCAACACCGGCGAGCAGGCGACGGATCGCCTGATTCCCTGGGGTCTCGCGGGGCAGGACACCGCCTGCGCCGTCTACGAGAACGACAAGCGCCTGGAGACGATGGCGCAGGGGGTGCAGTTGACCCTCGCACCCTATCAATCGCGGCTTTTGTCGTTCCGGACCGCGTCATGAGGCGGGCCTGGCGCGACGATTGGCCCGGTCCTACGCGGTCAGCGCCATGAAGAACGGTGTCCTGCTGGCGCTGCTTGCCTATGCCACTTTTTCCTGGGGCGATGCCTGCATCAAGGCCTCGCGCGGCGGCATGTCGGTGTTCCAGACCGGTTTCCTCGTGACGCTGGCGGCGGCGATCTTCCTCTATTTCGTCCATGGCCCGGAGGAGCGCTGGCGCGATTTCTGGCGCACCAAGCGGCCCTGGATGGTGCAGGCGCGGGCGCTGTCCGGCTGCGGTGCGGGCATTCTCGGCGTCTATGCCTTCACCACCATTCCCATGGCGGAAGCCTATTCGCTGATCTTCCTCTCGCCCTTCTTCGTCACCATCCTATCGATCCTGATCCTGAAGGAGCAGATCGGGCCATGGCGTTGGGGGGCGGTCATTGCCGGCTTTGCCGGCGTGTTGCTCGTCGTGAGGCCGGGCTTTCGCGAGCTTTCCACGGGGCATCTCGCAGCCCTCGGCATCGCATTCCTGGCGGGCACGACGGTGATCCTGCTGCGCTCGCTGTCGCAGTCGGAAAAGCGCACCACCATTCTCGGCGTGATGATCCTCTATGCGCTCATCATCAATGGTATCGGCGCAGTGATATCAGGCATCACCATGCCGAGCGGGCGTGACTTGGCGCTGGTGCTGGCGGCAGGCGCATTTTCCGCCATGGGCCAGGTGCTGATGCTGAAGGCGATGAAGCTGGCGCCAGCCAATCAGGTGGCGCCGACGCAATATTCCCAGATCGCCTGGGCGGCGGCAATCGGCGCCGCACTCTTCGGCGAGCGTCCCGACGCGCTGGCGATTGTCGGGCTTGTGATTGTGACCATGGCCGGACTGCTGACGGTGTTGCGCGAACAATGGAAATTCGGCACGCTGCGCAATCCCTGGGGACGGAACCGGCTGTGATCCTTGCCGTGACGGTGCAGGAGCCGTCTTGCGGCGGTCAGGCTGCTGAGACGTTGTTGTCCCAGCGGCCAACTCCAGATTCCGTCATTCCGGCGAAGGCCGGAATCCAGCCACGGCGCGTCTGCGCCGTGAAAGGAGTCTTTCGCAATCAAGGACTTGATTGCGCTGGATGCCGGCTCGGGGGCCGGGATGACGGGTAAGGAACGTCGCCCCATGCGCTTAAGGTGTGCCGCGATCGTCGAAACGCGGCACGCGTTTGCGCGCATCCTTGCCCATCAAGCCGCCTGCACGAATTCCAGGACCATGGCCGCCGTCCAGGTGAAGCGGCCGCCGCCGAGTGGCTCGCCATCCAGCGGATCGTAATATTCGGCAAAGCCGCTTTCGGCGATCAGCTCCAGGCTGGAGCGGGTGATGCGCTCGGCCATTTCGGTTTCGCCGGCCGCCGCCAGGCCATCGGCGATCATGTAGTTGACCACAAGCCAGCACGGGCCACGCCAGTAGCGCTTGGAATCAAAACGCGGATCGGCGGGGTCGTGGGAGGGTACGAGATAGCGCACGCGCTCCGAAAGCCTTGATATCGTTTTCGAAATCGCCTGGGCGCGGGCTTGGGGGACAGCGCAGAAGGCCGCCAGCAGGCCGCCGATCGAGGCGCTGTCGATAAGCCGGCCAGTGATGCGGTCGAGGCAGAGATACTGGCCATGCGCCTCGCTCCACAGGCTTTCCATGGCCTCCTGCCCCTTGCGGGCGCGGTCGAGATTGGCCTCCGCCAGCGTCTGATCGCCGAGATCGGCGGCGAGGGCGGACAAGTCGGCGCAGGAGCGGATCAGGATGGCGTTGAAGCCGGGATCGACCACCTGGAAGGGCGAGGCATCGTGCAGCTTGGCATTGTCCCAGCCGAGGCCGCGGAAATGCTGCACCAGCCAGAGATAGCGGTCATACTGTTCCTTGGTCGGGCGATGCTTGGGATTGGCATGCTGGGTATCGCGCCGGACATAGGGCTCGACGCCCTCGGTCGGCACGCGCTCGAAGGCCTCGTCCCAATCGATGGAATTGTCGCGGCCGGCTTCCCAGGGATGGATGATGGCGACCAGGCCCTGGCCCTGCGGATCACGATTGCGATAGAACCACTGATGCCAGGCATCGATCTTGGGTAGGAGGGCGCGGACCCGTTCGGCGGCTGCCGTCTTGTCGCGCGAATTCTCGTAGAGGCGACGGACGGCAAAACCGGCCACGGCCGGCTGGGTGATGCCGGAGGTCGGCGTGGGACGGCCGGTCTTCCAGACATCGGGGCCGGGGAAATAGCCGTCGTCATAGACGTGGAAGACGATGTGCGGCACCATGCCATCGGGCCATTGATGGGCAAACAGCGTCTCGATCTCGGTCCAGGCGCGGTCTTCGTCGAAATGGCGCTGGCCGAGCGCGGTGAGGCAGGAATCCCAGTTCCACTGGAAGGGATAGAGCCCCTTGGTCGGCACCGTATAACCGCCCCGATCGTTTTCCTTCAGCACCTCGACGGCGCGGTCGATGAAGTCCTGTTTCTTCAGGGTAACCATGGATATCTCTCGTATTTATCGGATTGATGATGTCGTCTGGGGATCGAACCAGCGGATGCGCTCGGCGCGTGGCACGAGCGACAGGCTATCCCCGGTCTTCACCTCGATGTTGGAATCGATGACGACGCGGAAGACGCGGCCATCGACCTCTGTCGTGACAAGCGTGTGGGCGCCCAGGGGCTCGACCACCCTGACGGTGGCGGCAAAGCCACCGGGGCCGATCTCCATATCCTCTGGACGGATGGCGAATTCGATGTCGCCTGATGCTGACGGTCCGGTGAGCGTCTGGCCCGCCACCATGAACTGGCCGTCGCCCACTTTCTTCGCCGGCAGGAAGTTCATCGGCGGATTGCCGATGAAGGAGCCGACGAAGCGGGCGGCGGGATTGCGATAGACCTCGACCGGGGAGGCGGCCTGGACGATGCGGCCCTGATGCATGACGGCGATGCGGTCGGCAAGGCTCATGGCTTCCACCTGGTCATGGGTGACGTAGATGGCGGTGGTCTTGGAGGCGGCCAGCACGCCCTTGAGCTCGGCGCGCATTTCCAGGCGCAGCAGCGCATCCAGGTTCGACAGCGGCTCGTCCATCAGGATGACGTCAGGCTCCATGGCGAGCGCCCGGGCGACCGCGACGCGCTGCCGCTGGCCGCCTGACAATTGGCCGGAATAGCGCTGCAGCAGTTGCTCGATATGCATGAGCTCGGCGGTGCGGCGGACGCGGCTGTCCACCTCGCCTTGTGGTTGCTTCTGCATCCTGAGACCAAAGGCGATGTTTTCATAGACGGTCAGATGCGGGAAGACCGCATAGTTCTGGAACACCATGGCGATGCCGCGCTTGCGCGGCGGCAAGTGGTCGATGCGCCGCCCGCCGATCCAGATCTCGCCCTCACTCTGGGTTTCCAGCCCGGCGATGATGCGCAGCAGCGTGGTCTTGCCGCAACCGGACGCGCCGAGCAGCACCATGAATTCCTGGTCGGCAATGGTGAGGTCGACCTGATGCAGTGCCGTGAAGGCACCGAACCGCTTGGCAACGCCCTTGATGATGATTTCGGCCATAGTCTTACCCTAGCGATTAGCGATGCCCCACATGGCAAACAGATATTTGCGGACAGCGAAGATGAAGATGAGTGCCGGCACCACCAGCGCCGCACCGCCGGCGAACTTGAGGTAAAGCGGCGAGACATTGATGGATTGCAGCAGGAAGGCGGTGAGCGTGCGGTTTTCGATGGTGAGCACAGCCGCTGCGAAGACCTCGTTCCACGAAATGGTGAAGGCGAAGACGGCAGACGCCGCGATGCCCGGCAGCGCCAGTGGCATGATGACCTTTTGGAAGGCCTGCCAGCGATTGCAGCCGAGCGTCCAGGCCGCCTCTTCCAGCTCCACCGGGATGCCAGAGAACAGCGAGAAGGTGATGAGCACCGCGAAGGGCAGCGACAGCGTGGTGTGCACGATGGCAAGGCCGAAGGCGGTATCGTCAAGCCCGGTGCGGATGAAGAGCACCGCGAGCGGCAGGGCCAGCAGCGGCAGCGGGAAGGCCCGCGTCATCAGCACCAGGAAGCGGAAGGCCTCCTTGCCCGGAAAATCGAAGCGGGAGAGCGCATAGCCGGCCGGCGCGCCGATGCCGATCGACAGGATCATGGTCAAAAGCGCGACCAGCACCGAGTTCCACAACGCCTTGGCGACGCCCTGGAAGTTCAGGAAGAAGGAGAGCGAGCCGAAATCGAAGGACGGGATCATGTTCTTCGGGAAGGCCGTCACCTCGTTCGGAGCCGAGAGCGCGTTGACCAGGAGCAGGTAGATCGGCAAGAGCACCCAGGCGCAGAGCACGATGATGCAGGCGATCATCAGCCAATTGCCGGCCTTGCGGGCGTCCGTGACCTTTTCCGGCACCGTGGAAGTATCTGTTGCGGCGGTCATATGCGGGCCTCCTTGGGCACGCGCAGCGCGTAGAGCAGCAGCAGCGTGAAGGCGATGGAGATGGCAAGGATCAGCATGGCGAAGGCAGCCGCCACGCCGCGATCCTGCAGCGCGAACTGCCAGTGATACGTCTCACCCATGAGGACGGGGAACTGGGTGCCGGCGAGGGCGGCGACCACGGCGAAGACCTCAAAGGCCAGGATGACGCGCAGGATGAGCGCGGTCTGCAGGCTGGGCCGCAGCAGCGGCAGCGTGACACGGGTGAAGCGCTTCCATGGGCTGGCGCCGAAGACTTCCGCGGCCTCGTAATATTCCTTGGGGATGAGCCCCATGCCGGCGACGAGAATGACCATCATGATGGCGGTGGCGCGCCAGACCTCGGCCAGCACCACGGCCATGAAGATCACCCATTTGTTCTGGTAGCCCAGGAACATGATCGGCTTGTCGATGATGCCAAGGCTGACGAGCCAGCTGTTGAGGAAGCCGGATTGCTCGAAGATCGTCAGCCAGATCAGGCCGGCTGCAAGATCGGACAGTCCGAGCGGAATGGCGAAGATATAGAGAATGGCGCTGCGGCCGGTCGTGAGCTTGGTGACGATGGTGGCCATGGACAGCGCCATGGCCAGCTGGATCGGCACGACCACGGCGGCCAGCAGCATGGTGTTGCGGAAGGTCTCGGGGAACTTCCAATTGCTCGTCATGGTGCGGAAGTTCTCAAGCGTCGCCGCCCCATCCTTGGTGAAGGCATCGATGGCCACAAGGACGAAGGGATAGAGAAAGAACACCACCAGGAAGGCCGTGGCGGGTGCCAGCAGCAAATAGGGTAGGGCCTTAGCAGAGCGCATGGCGCCGCCTCCATGAGATCAACAGGGAAAGCGCGTCCGGTCTCCGCATGACGGGAACCGGACGCGGGGGCGTCAGCGATTATTCGACCGGGCAGGCACCCTCGGAGGCCGGATCGGGCTGCCAGCAGGGAGCCTTGGCCTCGTCGATCAGGGCCTTCAGAGCCTTTGCCTGCTCGTCCAGTGCCGGACGGATGTCCTGCCCGCCGAGCACGATACGCTCGAAGGTGTCGTTATAGACCTGATTGAACTTGCCGCCGAGGCTGCCGAGACCCGTGGGCAGGAGAGCAGGAACGGCATCGGCCGCGCCGGTCTGCGCCGCAATCGCCGGGCCGGACATCTTGACCGAATTCGGCATGTCATCCGGCAGCTGCACATCGACCACGGGGAAGAAGTTGGTGGCGCGCAGCGTGGCGATCTGGGTTTCCGGCTTCATCATATAGGCGATGAGTTCCTTGGACTTGGCCATATCAGGCGCGGTCTTCGGAATGCCGATTCCGGCGATAACAGGCATGAAGCCACGGCCGGCAGGACCGGCGGGAACCGGGAAGGCGACGAAATCGTCAGGCTTCTGGTTGAAGGCATCGGCGAGGCGCGCGACGTGGTCGAAGGCGACCCAGACTTCTTCCGACAGCAGCGGCTGCTGCATGAAGGCATAGGTGGTGGAGGCGGGGTTGGTGTACTGCCACAGCTCCTTGAACTTGCCCCAGGCGGTTTCGGCCTCGGGTGAACGGAACTTCGTCACCATGGACTTGGTGTAGGAGGGCAGCAGGAAGCCCTGGAAGAAGCGATGCTTCAGGCCTTCGGGACCGGCGGGGAAGCCGAATTTCGGGCCGCCGGTCTTTTCCGCCATGGTCTTCGACCACTCGATCAACTGGTCATAGGTCAGCGCGTTGATGTCGGCACCAGCAGGCAGGAACTCAAGCGCCTTCTTGTTGGCGGCCATGATATAGGTGGCCTGCATCCAGGGCAGGTATTTCTGTTCCCCCGTGCCGAGCTTGGCAAGCTCCTGATACTGCGCATTGACCTTGGCACCGCCCAGATCGACGCCGGAGAGATCAACCAGATCCGCCGGCATGGAGGAGAACGAGCCGTGCAGGGCGCCGAGGATGGCGATCGTGCCGCTGCCGGCCTGCAGTTCCGCCTGCAGGCGGGTCAACCACGGACCATCATCCGACGGCTGGTAATCGACGCCGCCGGGAAAGTCCTTCAGCACGACATCGCGCATCTTCTGGGCTTCCTCGACCGGTTTGGCCTGCGTGGACCAGAACAGGGCCTGCGCGGAAACGGCAGTTGCCCCTACCGATACGGCAAAGGCGGCGCTGGTTACGAGTTTAATCAGCTTTTTCATGGTTCTCCTCCCTTATGAACGTTTGAAATTGCAGTCTGTTTGTTTGTCTCTGTCTTCGTCCCGAAACCGGTGGCCGACTTCGGGAGGCATGCAGTCAAGCGCTTTTGCGCGGTGCCGGCCCATGGCTGGCGCGCGCCGCCAGCACCGGCTGCACCAGCTTGGTGCGCGGCGGACGGGCGGGATCCTCAATGGCATCGATCAGCATGGCCGCGGTTTCCCGGGCGCATTCGCGGATCGATGCGTTGAACGTGGTGAGGCCTGGCGGCGCATAGGCGGCGGCGGCGATATCGTCAAAACCGATGACCGAGAGATCGCGCGGGATCGACAGGCCCATGCGCGAGGCCTCTTCCATGACCGTCAGTGCCAGCTCATCAAAGAGGCCCAGGATGGCCGTCGGGCGCTCCGGGGCATGGAGAAGGCGGTTGGCCGCCTGGATGCAGGCGCCGCGGTCGAAGCGCGGCGTCGTCATCACGTCGAGCTTCACCGAGGGATCACCACGCCGCGAGATCGCTCCGGCGAGCCCATCCTGGCGCAGATGCCGGAAGGTCATCGGCTCGGAGATCGTCAGCAGGCCGAAATGCCGGTGCCCCAGGTCGTAAAGCATGTCGAAGGCATCGGCGAAGGCGCTCGCGCCATCGGTATCGACCCAGTTATACGGCAAGGTGGAATCCAGCAGCCGGCCATGGGCGACGAAGGGCGCGCCGCGGCCGATCAGGTAATCCACCCGCTGGTCTGCCTCGGCGATACGGGTGATGACCACGCCATCGGCACGGCCGGAATCCACGAGATGCCGCAGCACGTCCAGCTCCGACTGGCCCTGCGCGACTGTGGCGAGGATCAGGTCGTTGTTGCGCTCGGTCAGGCCCTCGCCGAGGCCGGTGACGAATTCGCCGAGGAAGGAGTCGACCAGGTTGGGGCCGCGGATGGCGAGCGTCATGCCGACGAAGCCGGAGCGCCCCGACACCAGCATGCGGCCGGCCATGCTGGGCACGTATCCCAGATCGCGCGCCGCCTGCACGACACGATCCCGCGTTGCCTGGGCAATACGCTCGTGACCGGCGAGCGCCCGCGAAACGGTGGCGATCGACAGATCGAGATGGGACGCGAGTTCCTTGAGGTTCTTCGGGCGCAATAGCTCCTCCCAGAGCACTGAGCAAAATTGGCTTGTGCAAACGTTTTAAATCGGAGATGCGGATGATGTCAATGGGTGCGGAGCATGCTGGGTGCGCTCGGCGCGTTGCCACAGGGCAACGGCCGCTGGGGGCGGTCAGGAATGATGGGGAAGGTGGGGGTAGGCGCCGGGTTGGGCCGCGAGACCCTATCTATCTACGGGGGATCATTCCGCATCTGCGGGCGCAGAACTGCCCGATGTCTTTGTAACCTCGGCAAAAATGCCGCCGGTGGGGGCGCGGCATCAGAGTGCAGAGAGAGGTGTTGTCCCCGCGTGCAACTCTAAAATTCCGTCTTTCCGGCCTTGAGCCGGAAACCAGCCACGGCGCGTCTGCGCCGTGAGAAGAGTCTTTCGCGATCAAAGACTTGATCGCACTGGATCCCGGCTCGGGGGCCGGGAAGACGGACAAATTTGCAGGCCACGAGAAACGTACATCTTGCGGAACGGATGGTTTATCAGCGGTCTGATGCCGCGCCTATAATGGCGCGGCATGTGTCGTGTCAGGCATGGGCCTCGGTGGCCGGAGCCGGGTCGTCCTCCTCGCGGGGGATGCGGAACCAGGCGACATAGAGGGCCGGCAGGAAGAGCAGTGTGAGGACCGTGCCGACGACGATGCCGCCCATCATGGCATAGGCCATCGGTCCCCAGAACACCTCGCGCGAGATGGGGATGAGCGCGAGCGTGGCGGCCGCCGCCGTCAGCATGATCGGCCGCATGCGGTGCTCGGTCGCCTCGATCACGGCCCGCCATGGCCGCATGCCCTCACTTCGCAACTGCTCGATCTGCACCACGAGGATAACCGAGTTGCGGATGAGGATGCCGATGAGCGCCAGCACGCCGAGGATGGCGACGAAGCCCATGGGCGCATTGCTGAGCAGCAGGGCCGCGACCACGCCGATCAGGGCGAGCGGTGCTACCGCGAAGACCAGGAACAGGCGGCTGAAGCTCTGCAGCTGGATCATCAGGATCGTCGCCATGGCAAACAGCATCAGCGGCGCCACCGCAATGATCGGCTCCTGGGATTCGGCGCTCGATTCCACCGAGCCGCCGATTTCCACCTGATAGCCCACGGGCAGGGCGGCGGAGAATGCCTCGACCTTCGGCTTCAGCTCTTCGACAATGGTCGCCGGCTGGGTCGAGCCGATGACGGCGGCCTTGACGGTGATCGTCGGGATGCGGTCGCGGCGGGCGATCAGCGGCTGCTCAAGCTCGTAGCGGAACTCGGCCACCGCCGACAGCGGCACGGAGGTGCCATTGGCGCCCGACAGCTGCAGGTTCTTCAGCGTTTCGATCGAGCCGCGTTCGGAATCCTGGGCGCGGCCGATGACATCGATCAGGTAGATGCCGTCGCGGACCTGGGTCGCGGTAGAGCCCTGGACGACGCCGCTCAGGCTGTTGGCAATGTCCTGCGAGGAAATGCCGAGCTGTCGTGCCTTGTCCTGCAACACGTCGATCTTGACGACGCGCGAGGGCTCGTTCCAGTCGAAGGTCATGTTGGAGAGCAGCGGGTGGCCATTGACGATGGCGCCGAACTCACGGGCAAGCTGCCGGACCTTCTGGATGTCGGGGCCGCTGACGCGATACTGCACGGGCTTGCCGACGGGCGGGCCGATGTCCAAGAGCTTGACGAAGGCATCCGTGCCGGGGAAGGTCTTCACCAGATAGGCCTGCAGGTCGGCGCGCAAGCGGTCGCGTGCCTCCAAGTCCTTCGCCACGATCACCACCTGGCCGGTCCAGGTTGCCGGCGTTGCGACATCATAGGAGAGGATGAAGCGCGGAGCACCGCCGCCGACATAGGTCGACCAGTGGTCGATATCCTGGTTGCCGACCAGCTTTTCCTGTTCGAAGCGGGCGATCTGCCGGTTGGTCTCGGCAATCGTGCTGTTATGCGGCAGGTCCCAGTCGACGATCAGTTCGACGCGGTCGGAGGAGGGGAAGAACTGCTGCTGCACCAGCCCCATTCCTGCGACCGACACGGCGAAGACCGCGACGGTGGCGATTATGGTGACCCAGCGCCAGCGCATGGCAAGACCCAGCATCCAGGCAAAGGTCCTGGCCATGCGGCCCTTGCTTTCGTGATGCGACTTCATGGTCTTCGGCAGCATCGCCACGCCCAGGAGCGGAGTGAACAGCACGGCGACGATCCAGGAGACGATCAGCGACACGGCAATGACGACGAACAGCGTGAAGGTGAATTCGCCAGCCGCGCTGCTGTTGAGCCCGATCGGGATGAAGCCCGCGACCGTGACCAGCGTACCGGTCAGCATGGGGAAGGCGGTGGAAGTGTAGACATGGGTCGCCGCCTTGCGCAGCGTATCGCCCGCCTCCAGCCGCGAGACCATCATTTCGACGGCGATCATCGCATCGTCCACGAGCAGGCCGAGCGCGATGATCAGCGCGCCGAGCGAGATGCGCTGCAGCGAGATGCCGGTATATTCCATGAAGACGAAGGTGATCGCCAGAACCAGCGGAATGGAGATCGCCACCACCATGCCGGCGCGGACGCCAAGGCTGATGAAGCTGATGGCGAGCACGATGGCGATGGCCTCGAACAGGGCCTTGGTGAAGCCCGAGACAGCCTCCTCGACCACCTTGGGCTGGTCGGAGACGCGCTCGACGGTGACGCCGATCGGAAGGTCTGAGATCACCCGCTCCAACTGGGCATCGAGCTGCTCGCCGAAGGTCAGGAGGTTGGAGCCGGTCTTCATGCCGATGGCAAGGCCGATGGCCGGCTGGCCCTTGAAGCGGAACAGCGAGGATGGCGGATCGACATAGCCGCGCTTGATGGTGGCGATATCGGTGAGCGGGAAGAAGCGGTCGTTGATCCTGAGATTGATGGCCCTGAGGCTCTCTTCCGAGGTGAACTGGCCGCTGACGCGCAGCGCGATGCGCTCCGCCCCCGCCTCGACGACGCCGGACTGGGTGACGGCATTCTGCGCCTGCAGCGTATTGATGACCGACTGCTGGTCGATGCCGAGTGCTGCGATCTTGCGGGTCGAGAACTCCAGATAGATGGCCTCGTCCTGGGCGCCGATGATGTCGATCTTGCCGACATTCGGCACTGTCAACAGCTTGGCCCGGGCGTCCTCCACGAGATCGCGGAGCTGGCGCTGGGTCAATCCATCAGAGGTGAAGGCGAAGATATTGCCGTAGACGTCGCCAAAACTGTCGTTGAAGAAGGGGCCGAGCACGCCGCTGGGCAACTCGTTCTTGATGTCGTTGACCATGTTGCGGACGCGGACCCAATTGTCCGTGACCTGGCTGGCCTTGGTATTGGCCAAAAGCTCGATGAAGATGGTCGTCTGGCCGGCCTTGGTCTCGCTGCGGACAAAGTCCAGTGCGTCCAGCTCCTCAAGCTTCTTCTCGATGCGGTCCGTGACCTGGCGCGTCATCTCCTCGGCGGAGGCACCCGGCCATTGCGCATTGATGATCATGGTCTTGATGGTGAAGGCCGGATCTTCCTCGCGTCCGAGATTGAGGTAGGACAGCGTGCCCGCCACGACGAAGATCAGCATGAAGTACCAGACGAGGGAACGGTGTTCGAGCGCCCAGTCGGAGAGGTTGAAGGATTTCACTGGGTCAGCTCCTGATCGACGCGAATGGTTTGGCCTTCTTCGAGGGTATTGACGCCCGCGGTGACGACGCGGTCGCCGGGATTGACGCCGCTGGCGATGGTGACCTGGCTGCCGGGCGTGGGCTCGCCCTCCGTCTTCACGGGGCGTGAGACAACCTTCTTCGCCGCTGCATCGACGATCCAGACCGACTGGCCCTTGTCATCGGTCTTGATGGCGGAGGCGGGAAGGCGGATCGTCGCGACGCTCTCGGTGCTGGAGGTCGCCGTGACCACGGAGCCGAGCCGCATGGATTCCGGCGGATCGACAAGGGTAAGCTTGGTGCGCAGCGTGCGCGTGGCGGAATCGGCCTCCGGCGCGATCTCGCGGATGACGGCCTTGGCGCGGATTTCAGGATCGAGCTGCAGGAAGACCTCGAACGGCGAGCCGACCTTGAGCTGCGCCCCGATGGCCTCGGGAACGTCGATCACCGCATCGCGCTCTTCCGGACGGGCGACGGTCGCCACCGCCTGGCCGGCGGAGACCACCTGGCCGATTTCCGCGGAGGTCGCGGTGACGACGCCGTCGAATTCGGCGACCAGCCGGGAATAGCTCAACTGCTCCTCGGCCTTGGCGAGATTGGCTTTTGCCTTGGCCACGGCGGCTTCTGCGGTCTTGCGCTCCAGCTCTGCCGTCTCAAACGCCGCCTTGGCGCCGGACTGGCGCTCGAACAGGGTTTTCTGCCGCTGTTCGTTGGTGGCGGCATTGGCGAACTGCGCCTCGCTATTGGCGAGATCGGACTGGGCGCTCTTGACCGCAAGCTCCAGCGCCAGGGGATCAATGGCCGCCAGCACGTCGCCCTTCTTGACGAGGTCGCCGGTCTGCACATTGCGAGCGACGATGCGCCCGAGGATGCGGAAGCCAAATTCGGTCTTGACGCGCGCTTCCACCGTTCCGGGAAGCGAGAGCTGGATGGAGGGCTCGGCCTTGGCCACCAAGGACAGCACAGGCCGGGGGGCGGCCACCGTTTCCTTCTTTTCTTCCTGGCAGGCCGTGAGAACCGTGCCGGCCAGAAGCAGGGCCGCGATCTTCGCTGCGGTTTTCATGGCTTGGCTCCCTCGTAGGCCACGACGTCGCCGTCGCTGATGAACTTGCTGCCGTTGGTGATGACGATTTCGCCTGGCGTGACGCCGGAGCGGACATAGAACTGGCTGCTGCCATAGACGAGCACCTCGACGGGGCGCAGCTTGGCCGCGGATGTCTGTGGATCGACCACCCAGACGGCAGGACGCCCGCCGGCGGAGGCCATGGCGGACCAGGGAAGCTCGATCGTCGTGACCGGCTTGTATCGGGCAATCGCCACGACGGGGCTGCCGAGGCTGACCTTGGGATCGCCCTCGATGCCGAGCTTGACGCGGATGGTGCCGGTGCTGGTATCGATGGTGGGCGAAATCTCGCGCACCGTCGCCTTCATGGGATCGCCACCCGATAGCGGACGAACCTCGACATCGCTTTCGAGATCGCGGCCGAGACCGATGAACAGGGATTCGTCGACATTGAAGACGGCGTCGCGCGGGCCGTCCTGCGCCAGCGTGAAGACGAGCTGGGCGGCCTGTGCCACCTGCCCGACTTCGGCGTTTCGGGTGGTGATGATGCCGTTGGCATCGGCCTTCAGCTCGGTCTGGGCCAGCGCGTCGCGGGCGGTATCGACTGCAGCCTGCGCAGACTCGACCGTCGCATTGGCCCGAAGCACCGCCTCGCGAGCCTCATCGAGGGCGGCGCGGGTGGAAACACCGGTGTTGAACAGGCTATCCTGCCGGTCGAGCGCCTGCTGCGCCTGGGTCTTCTGCGCCTCGGCGGATTGCAGCGTGGCGAGCGCCACCTGCAGATCGGCCTGCTGCTCCTCGGAATCGATGCGCGCCAGAACCTGGCCAGCCTCGACCCGATCGCCGACATCCGCGAGGCGTTCGATGATGCGGCCACTGATCCGGAAGGACAGCTCGGACTGGACCCGCGCGCTGATCTCGCCCGTGCTGGAGACGGTCTGCGACCAGGGAGCAGCCGCCACAACAGTGGTTTCCACGAAGCGCGCGGGCTTCTTGGCGACCTCTTCGGCGGGAGCGCAGGCACTGAGGAAGGCGCAAGAGCACGCCAGCAGAAGGATTGATAGGGGCCGTCGCATGATCGCCTCTTGAAGATTGATGGCAAAGCGCTATCATTGAATGACTAGTTAGTCAATGAATTTGTGCCGAAGACGCGGCGAAGGGTATACAAATGGCAAAGGCGAAGAAGCTGACCAGGGCCGAGCAGAAGCTGCTCCGGCCGATCCAGATCCTGGATGCCGCCTTCGAGGAATTCGTGGCACACGGCTATAGCGCGGCGCGCGTGGAAGACATTGCCGATCGCATTGGCGTGACCAAGGGCACTGTCTATGTCTACTTTCCGACGAAGGAGGATCTGTTCTCGGCGATGATCGGGCATATCTCGGCGCCGCTGCAGGACCTGTTGGCGGAATCCCGGGAACTGACGGGATCCAGCGCGGAAAAGCTTCGGGCCTTCCTGCTGCTCGCCTATGACAAGATCACCCGGGACAGGCGGGCACGCGAGCTGATGCGCTTCATAATTTCCGAGGGAGCGCGCTTTCCGCAACTGATCGACCAGCATCACACTGAACTCGTCGAGCCGCTGATCGGCCACACGCAACAGATCCTGGATGAGGGCATCGACAAGGGCGAATTTCGCAAATCCCCGACCGTGAATGCCGAAATCATCGTGGCCCCCATGCTGAAGCTGCTGATGGACCTGATGATCTTCGACAATCGCCGCACCGTTGACCTGACAGCCCATGTTGCCGCGCATCTCGATCTGGTGCTGAACGGGATCGTTGCCAAGCATGGCTGAGGCCAGCCTGCAGCGACATCCCGCTCACTCCCCCTTCTGCCGCTCTTCCGCGGCCCGGCGCTCCTGGTCCTCCCGCTTGTATCTGTTGAGGTCACGCCGCTGCCAGACATAGAAGGCAATCGCCAGGCCGAAGACGAAGGTTGCCTCGATCAATCCGAAATAGTGCTCAAGCAAGGCGGGCCGCCTTCTGCCAGCGCTGTTGCCGGCGGACAAGCCGATCCTCGCGGCCGCGGGCCTGCAGATCGAGCATGACCGAGGCCACGCGCTCCAGCGTCGACGCGGAAGGCAGAGATGCGGAAGGCGCCGTATGCCGTTCAAAAGCAGCGCCCGCCGCCTCCACGAGATTTGCCACCGACGCATCCGCCGCGGCATTCTGCAGCGCTGCGGCAAGGTCCGCCGGCAGTTTCACCGGCAGCTTTGCCCGCAAGACAAGCCAAAGCTTGCGTGGGAGCGTGGTGCTGGCGCGGCGGGAGACGCTGTCATAGCCATTGGCCGCGATGCGGCGGCCGATATCCTGATAGGTCAGCGCCGCCGTGCGGATGGCATGCCGGCAATCGGCGGGAAGCTTGTCGATGCCGGCATGGCCGAGCCGATAATGCCGGTCAGCCTCGTCCAGCAGGCGCTTGACCACCTGGCCAAGCCCAGGCGAAAAGCGCGGCCGGCGACGGAAGGCTTCGACATCAATGCCGGCTTCCCACAGCCAGTCCTGCGGCAGGTAAAGGCGGCCATTGCGGGCATCCTCGCCGACATCCCGGGCGATATTGGTGAGCTGCATGGCAAGGCCGAGATCGGCGGCCCGCGCCAGCGTCCAGCGCTCGCCGCGATCCATGACCAGCGACATCATCAACCCGACGGTGGCGGCAACGCCCGAAGCATAGTCCTTGACCTCCTCGATCGTGCGGTAGGGGCGGTCTTCCATGTCCATGGCAAAGCCATCGAGCAGGGCCATCGGCAAGCCCTTGGGGATGGCATGATCATGGGCGATGCGGGCAAAGGCGCGGTCGCAGGCGTGGTCGGCGGGGGTGCCCTGGTAGATGAGGTCCAGCCGGCGACGCAAGCGCTCCAGGGCGTCAGGTCCGCGCGCGGTGTCGTCGATCACGTCGTCGGAGTGGCGGCAGAAGGCATAGAGCGCGTGCGCCGCCCGGCGCGTCCGGCGCGGCAGGATGAGCGAGGCGATGTGAAAGGATTTCGAGCCACGCCTTATGGAGGCGGTGCAAGTGTTCAAATCCGTCCCGTCGCCGGTGAAGCCATAGTTCAGCCCGACCGGGCGTCGCAAAAATGGCAGCGGCAGATGGCGCTCCTCGGCGCCCAGGTCCTGGCCGGCGGATTGGCCCGTCTGATCGGTCATCCCTTGGTTCCTTCTGCCTTGCGGGCCATGATCTCACGCGGGTCCGGCACCAGGTCCGAGACGATGCGGGCGGATGAAAGCACGCCCGGAAGACCGGCGCCGGGATGGGTGCCCGCGCCGCAGAGGAAGAGATTGTCCAGCTCTTCGCTGCGGTTATGCGGGCGGAACCAGGCGCTTTGCAAAAGCTTCGGCTCCAGCGCGAAGGCCGCACCCTGCCAGGAATGCAGGCGGTCGCGAAAATCAATCGGGGTGGCGACCCGCGAACTGACGATATGGTGCTTCAGCCCCGGCAGCACGGTCTGTTCCAGCCGCGTCTCGATACGCCGGCGATAGGTCTCGGCCATACTTTCCCAATCGGTGGAGCCGCCGAGATTGGGCACGGGGCTCAGCACATAGAAGGCGTCGCAACCCTCGGGTGCGACCGTGGGATCAACGGCACTTGGCCGGTGGAGATAGAGGCTGAAATCCTTCGCCAGCCGCTGGCGGTGGAAGATATCCGTGAGG
Organism: Rhizobium sp. RU36D; assembly: GCF_900176345.1. Taxonomy (GTDB): domain Bacteria; phylum Pseudomonadota; class Alphaproteobacteria; order Rhizobiales; family Rhizobiaceae; genus Allorhizobium. The sequence continues at coordinate 336,090 of NZ_FWXU01000002.1, read as the reverse complement.
AGACCGCGATAGCGTGGCCCGAACAGCATGGTGTGGTGATAGACATCGTCATACCGCCTGTTGGTGCCGAAATACCAGACGAACAGGCCCATGGAATAATCGCCGCGGCGGATCTTGGCATCAGTCCAGCGGCGGCGCGGATGGTGCTTCAGCATGCCGGCATAGGTGGTGGCCGGGTCGGCATTGGAAATGACGATATCGGCCGACAGCGTTTCACCCGAGCCGAGCCGCACGCCCGTGGCGCGGCGACCCTCGGTGAGAATGGTTTCCACGCGCTCGCCAAGCCGGATCACACCGCCATTTCGCGTGACGAGACTGGCGATGCCCTTGACCAGCGCGTTGGTGCCGCCCATGGCGTAATGCACGCCATACCGGCTCTCCAGATGGGCGATCAGGCAATAGAAGGAGGTGGCGGAAAAGGGATTGCCGCCAATCAGCAGCGGATGGAAGGAAAAGATCGTGCGCAGCTTCTCATTGCGGAAATGGCGGGCGACGACCTGGTAGACCGAGCGATAGCCACCAAGCCGCACCAGGCCGGCGAGTGTCCGGGCGGTAAAGCTAAGGCTGTGAAACGGCTGGTCGGCCAATTGCTCGAAAGCGACCTCGTAGATGCGGCGGCTTTCTTCCATGAAGCTGCGATAGCCGGCGACATCGGCCGGCTCGAAGCGGGCCACCTCCGCCTCCATGGCCGCCCGGTCGCCGGAATAGTTGAACCAGGTACCGTCATCAAAACGGATCTTGTAGAAGGGGTTGCAGGGCCTCAGCTCCACATCGTCCTGCAGCCGGCCGCCGCAATCGCGCCAGAGTTCCTCGAACAGCCAGGGTGCGGTGATGATGGTGGGGCCGGCATCGAAGACGAAACCATCCTGCCGATGGGCATAGGCCCGCCCGCCCGGCGCATCCAGCGGATCGATGACCGTCACCCGGTAGCCCCGCGCGGCGAGCAGCGCAGCCGTGGACAACCCGCCGACGCCAGCGCCGATGACGACAGCATGCGGCCGCGCCGGATCGAGGGAATGCGGGGCATGGGCGGAAATGCGACCGACGATATTCATGCGGCATCTACCCCTTCTTTGGCCCTTGAGGACGCAACCGCGGACAAAGCATCGACGATCGCCCCGGACACGAAACCCGGATCGCATTCATGCAGCAGGTGGCCGCCGCGTTCGGCAAGCACCAGCCGCGCGGTACGGTTCAGCCGGGCCGCTTCCTGCGAATTCCTGACCGGCACCATCGGATCGTCGCTGGCGGCGATCAGCACGACGGGGGAGGACAGGCTGCCCAGCAGGCTGGCAAAACGCGTGAGATCCCAGGCGGCCATCATGCCGAGCGCGCCGCGCACATGGCCGGGCGAGGTGAGGAGCCGTCGATAGAGCGCCGCGCCCGGCTCGTCGATGCGCGAGCCGGTGGCCGACAGCAGATTGCCGCCGAGCGGCGTGGTGCGCGCCAGAAGCGAGAACATCGAGGCCGAGAAGGGATTGGCAAACAAGGCCTTGGCGAGCGGCGAGAACAGCCGGTCGCCGCGGATCGGCAGGAAGGCGCCGTTGATGGCGACGACTGCTGGTGCCGCCTCCCGACCCCTGACGGCAGCCAGAGAAACGGCAATCGCACCGCCGGCGGAATGTCCTGCGATCATCGCCGGCGTCACATGAAGATGCGCCAGCAGCGCGGCGATCGATCGGGTCATGCCCGGAAGCGACAGATCGGCGGGGCTGAGCGGGCGGGTGAAGCCATGGCAGGGCAGGTCGATCGCCAGCAGGCGAAACTGCTGTGCGAGCAAGGGCAGGATATGGCGCCAGGAATGGGTCGATGCGCCGGTGCCATGCAGGAGCAGCAGCACGGGCGCGTTGTCCGGCCCCATCTCCTGGACATGCCAGCGCAGGCCCGCCGTCTCGACAAAGCGAGTGGAAGAGCGATGCGGCCAGTCCTTGCCGTCCCTGTCCCAATCCAGCCATGTCTCACCCATCATCATGCCCTGGTGGTCTCCATGGATGCGTGGACGAGAGCGGTCATGCGGCCGGCATCGGCCTGCCGCAACACATGCAGCTCGGCGCCGAGAAGGCTGGCGAGCGATGTCACCGCCTCGCGCGGGCGCCGGGCGATGTCGATGCAGATCGTCGTCAGGCCATTTGCCCGGTAGAGCCTTGCGAGCTGTTCGGTCTGGCGGGCGGCAAGCGGCCGGTCGGCGCTGCCATCCAGCGCGACATTGCCGCTGCCATCCGTCATGACAACAACGACAGGTGTGTTGCCGCGACGGCGGACGGAGAGTGCGAGTTCGAGACCTTTTTCCAGGCCGGCCGCGAGCGGTGTGGCGCCCCCGCCCGGCAAAGCCGACAGCTTGCGCTTGGCAGCAACCAGGGAACGGGTGGGCGGCATCAACACCTCCGCCGCCTTGCCGCGAAAGGCAATCAGCGAGACCTCGTCGCGTCTGATATAGCACCGCGCCAGCAACTGCTCGATCGCGCCCTTGGTTTCGCCAAGCCGCTCCAGCGCCGTGGAGCCCGAAGCATCGACGACGAAGATCGCCGTGGAGGGTTTTGGATGGCGCAGGCGCTGGTAGCGAAAATCGTCCTTGCGGATCAGCAGCCGTCCTGAGGGAATGGAGGCTTCGTCGGCATTTTCCAGACGGCTCTTGAGGCGCGCACGGATCACCTGCCAGGGGGCCGCGGCGCGCAGGGTGCCGATAATGTCAGGCCGCGCATCCGGGAAGGGCGCGCTGCGGCTTGCGGCATAGGGCCTGCCGCGTCGCGCGTTTTTCGCGGTTCCTCCGGCCTTTCCGGCCCGGCCTGCCTTGCGGGCGGCCCGTTCGCTGACGGCAAGCGACAGCCCGTCGATCGATCCATGCTCGACCGCGGCCAGCAATTCGCCAAGGGAATCCGGCGGGGTGCCCATCTCATCCCCCTCAGTGTGGGGGCTGGCAGAGGGCTCGGCCGCATCCGGCGTGGCGGTCTCGGGCGGTGGTGGCGGTTCCTGCCGGGCTTGCGGCTCGCCGCTGACAAGGCGGATGCCTAGGCAGAGCCGGAGTGCGGTCACGGCATCCTCCGGCAAAACCGCGTCCCGGCCGGAAAGTGCTGCCAGGATGCGCGCCACCGTGGCGAGGTGCAACAGCGCGCGCAGCGAGGCATGACCACCCGACGCGGCGATGGCCGAGAGCTGCTCGATGACCTTGTCATCCATGGCGACCTTGCGCCAGGAAATGTTCGGCTCTGGCAGCGCGGGCAGTGCGGCGCCGGCGACGGTCTGCCAGGCGATGCCCTCCAGGCTGACATGCAGGCCGAGCCGATCCGACAACACCGATGGCGGCGCCTCTTCCGGCTCGATCGCCTCATCAAGGGCGATGACGGTGAAGAAGGCCGGCGTCGCAGCGCTTTCCCCATGATTTCCCGGCCGCGCGCTGCGGGACGAGCGCGTATCCATGACATCGGCGATGATGGCCGCCGCCGAGGGCTCCAGCCGCTCGGCCATGGGGATGACCAGGACGCCACCATGGGCGGAGGCCAGCAGGCCGGGCTGCCAGACGAGCCGCTCACTGGCCGTCGTCTGGGCGATATCCAGCCGGCCGCAGAGCGTGGCCGCTGACGCGCCGGGCGGCAGGCGGAGAAACGGACCCGGCAGGAGCGCCCTGGCATGATCAAGGAAGAGATCGCGGATGCCGCCGGCACGCGCGGTGAGCCACAGGCCGCCGATGTCGGCGCCGCCCACGGCCATGACCTGGGCAGCCGTCAGGGCATCGCGCCAGCGGTCTTCCCCATGCCGCAGCATGGCGTCGAGAACGCCGTCGTCTGCCCCGACATTATGCATGGCCGCCGGCCATTTCCAGGCCCGCCAGCGCCCGCTCGATCCGCGGCGTACTGCCGGCATCATCAAGGGGATCACGGCGCAGGCGGTGGCACAGGACCATCGGCGCGATGGACTCGACATCGGCCCAGGTCACGGCGAGGCGTCCCTCCAGGGCCGCGGCAGCCCGGCCGGCCCGCATCAGCGTCAGCTCCCCGCGCATGCCATCGATGCCGAGCCGCATGCACAGCTGCGACATGCGCGACAGGATGAGATCGGGAACCTCCACCTGGCGCAGGATCTTGCGCGCCGCCACCACCTGTCTTTGGATGACGGCCTCGCGCCGCGACCAGGTGGCGGCAAAGGCGACGGGATCGCTTTCATAGGCATCGCGGCGGCGAATCACCTCGATGCGCATCTTGAGATCGTTGATGGTGCGCACATCGACGGACAGACCGAAGCGGTCCAGCAATTGCGGGCGCAGATCGCCCTCTTCCGGGTTGCCGCTGCCGACCAGCACGAAGCGGGCGGCATGGCGGATGCTCAGGCCCTCGCGCTCCACGACATTGACGCCCGAGGCGGCGGCATCGAGCAGCAGATCGACCAGGTGGTCCTCCAGCAGGTTGATCTCGTCGATATAAAGAAAGCCACGATTGGCGGCGGCCAGCAGCCCCGGCTCGAAGGCCTTTTCACCGGCAACGAGGGCTTTTTCGATGTCGAGCGAGCCGCAGACCCGGTCTTCGGTGGCGCCGAGCGGGAGGTCGACCATCGGCGTGCGAATCTTGACCGTGTCTGGCCGGGCGCTGCCCTGAAGCCGGCATCGGCAGCAGGCCTCCTGCGGCTCGCCGGGCAGGCAATTGTAGCGACAGCCTTTGCGGGTCTCGATCTTCGGCAGAAGCTCGGCCAGCGCCCGCACCGCCGTCGATTTGCCGGTGCCGCGATCGCCGAAGATAAGCACGCCGCCGAGCAAAGGCTCTACGGCAGCCATCAGAAGCGCCTTCTTCATATCCTCCTGACCAACGATGGCCGAGAATGGAAATGGCAGTGCCATGGGATCGCCTCCTCCCGAGTGTCAATTTATATTGACACTTCTTGCGAGGATTTTGAAGAGGCAGTTGACACTTTATTAGGGGCCAGCGTCTCACCGCGGCAAGCGCGCCAGCCCCTTGGCCAGGATCGGACCGGTCGGCCGGCCCGTGGGCGAGCCACCGGCCTGTTCCAGCGTGATCTCATAGAGCTGGTCGCCGCGCGGAACGGGCAGGGCAGGCCCCTCAAGCCGGGTGGAGCTTGACCCCTCGACAAGACCCAGCGAGACGGGGCCCATCTCCCGCGAAGGCAGGGTCCAGACCTGGATCGTCTTATCCTCAGGCACGGCGAAATCGGTCAGCAGGCGGATGCTAGCCTCGGCATTGCCGAAATCCTCGACGATGGCCTGGACCTCGCCAGTCTCGTTGACCAGCACGGCGACCACGACAGGCTCGACGGTGCGCATGAGGCTGTAGCCGAGGCCGATGGCGAGCACGACAGTGGCGGCCATGGCGGAGAGCGCCGCAGCCCGCCAGCCATTGCGACGGTTGTCATTGGCGGAAGCCGGTCGCGAGGCGCTGGCTTCGCGATTCTGCACGGGCAGGGAGGCCTCGATCCGCTGCCAGAGCGCTTCGCCGGCGGCTAGCGGTTCGGCGCTGGTATCCAGCGGCAGGAAGCGGTCGCGGCTTGCGGCAATCGCCGCCCTCAATTCGGCATCGCGTTCCATGGCATCCTCGATCTCCGCGGCCTCGGCGGCGTCCAGCAGGCCCAGCACATAATCGTCGGCAATGGCGGGAATGTCATCGCGGGTGTAGCTCATGCCATGCACTCCCGCAGGGCCGAAAGTCCGCGCCGGATCCAGGATTTGACCGTTCCGAGCGGCAGGCGAAGGCGCCCCGCGATTTCGCCATGGGAATAGCCGCCGACATAGGCCATCAGAATGCCCCGGCGCTTGGTTTCATCAAGCGCCGCGAGGCAATCATGGAGATGAGACGTGCGGTCCAGCCGATGCCAGGCCGCCATGATCTCGTCCGTCGCGTCATGGTCCTGCAGCGCCTCGACATCATCGACGGCATGTTCACGCCGGCCGTCGCGGATCAGGTTGAGCGCCCTGTTGCGGACGATGGCATAGATCCAGCCCCGGGCCGAGCCGCGATCGCTGCTGTATTGATGGGCATGGGTCCAGATGCGGATGAAGGCCTCCTGCACCACCTCCTCGGCCAGATCACGTCGACGGACGATGCGCTGGGCGACCGCGATCAGCCGCCCGGCCTCGCGATCGAAAATCATGCGCAGCGCCGACCGGTCGCCCCTGGCGCAAGCCGCAAGCGCTCTGTCGAGATCATCAGGCCCGGAGCCCACCAGCATCAAACACCTCGTACATACGTCGAAAGCCATTGCTTTCCTCTGCCAGCTATACCCGACAGAGGCCCCCGTGGATGCACGACAAAAATAAATTTTCGGCTGCTGCATCCAAACAGGCCCTCTCCCGTGTCGTGATCAATGGAAGCGTCACCGACCCCAAGGGCATGGCGACTTCCGGACTGTTCACCAAGACGGGAGAAAGACCATGAAGACCATTCGTTTCGCACTGATCGCCTCGACCGCATTTGCCGCCGCCGCCGTGACGGCTCAGGCCGCCCCCGTGCTCGGGCTTGCCGGCGACAAGACGCTGGTGATGTTCGACACCGACAAGCCCAGCGTCACCAAGACCATGGATGTCACCGGCGTCGACAAGCTCTTAGGGATCGACTTTCGCCCCGGCAACAAGACGGTAATCGGCGTCACGCCCGACCATCGCATCGTCACCATCAACCTGGAAACGGGCGCTGCCACCGATGTCGCCAAGATGGACAAGATGCTGACGCTGACCGAGGCGCCTGTGGTGGTGGACTTCAACCCGATGGCCGACCGGCTGCGCTTCATGACCGGAACGACCAACCATCGTATCCACCCCGACACCGGTGCGGCCACCGTCGACGGCACGCTCGCCTTCGAGGAGGGCGACATGCACAAGGGCGAGACGCCGAACATCGTCGCCGCGGCCTATACCAACTCGATCGGCAAGCCGGAAAAGACGGCGATGTACAATATCGATGCCACGATTGGCGCGCTGGTGCAGCAGACCAAGCCGAATGACGGCACGCTGAAGGCGATCGGCAAGCTCGGCATCAAGGACATGCCCGCCACCTATGCCTTCGACATCCAGGGCCAGGCCGATGGCAAGAACACCGCCTATCTGGCAGCCGCCAAGACACTCTATACGGTGAACCTGGAAACAGGCGCCGCGACCGCTGTCGGCCCGATCTCCGGCCTCGACAACGAGCTTCGCGACATCACCATCCTACCGGCGATGTAAGCGCGGACCACGCCGGATCCAAGCATCCGGCGGAACCTCCATGGCCGGCGCACCGAGGGCGCCGGCCATGATGGATCGCTGGTCTGGGGTCCGCCCGGTTTCAATTGAACCCGGCGGACTCTGGCGTTACTGTTTGCTGGGAAACACATCTCGGTTTTCACCGACAAGCTCTCATTGGTCAGTAGCGCACCGACAGCCGGACCTTGAAATCGAGATCGCCCGATTCGCGGGTGCCCTGGTCTACCAGGGCGACGGCGGCGGTGAGGTTGAGGCTGAGATTGTTGGCGATGATATAATCGATGCCCGCGCCGGTGCTGGCGAGCGATAGCCCGGTATTCCGGGCCTTGTCATCGCCGAAGCCGACATCGAAAAAGGCATAGGGCGAGAGACGGTCATCGCCCAGCGGCGAGACGGCCGGCGAGCGCAACTCGTTGCGGATGATCACGCCGGTATCGGCCACCGCGTCGCCAAGGCCATAGCCGCGGACTGCATCCAACCCGCCCAGCGACAGCCGCTCCGTATCCGGAAGCACCTGGCCGGCCAGCTGGAACAGCACTTCATGGCCGAGCTCGAAATCGCGACCCAGGTCTGTCTGCCGCGACAGGCTGCCGCCCAGATAGGCATAGCTGACATTCGTCACCTTGCCGTTGGAAAAGCTGTTCCAGTCCGCATCAGAATTGCCCGGAACGATGCCACCGGGATTGGCGGTGACCTGGAGATCTAGGGTTGTCGAGCCGAGAGCATCGGTGAAGGACCTGGACATGCCCAGGCCGAACTGCATCAGCTCGACATCGGCGCTGCCGATCTGGGTGTTGGCGAAGAAGGTGTCGCGCGACAGGTTCTTGTATTCGATGCCCGCATAGATTTCGCCTTCGTAGACACCCGGAATGAGGTTCGACATGGCGGTGCGATAATAGAGCGGCAGCTCCACGACCGAGGTATCGAAGGTGAACCGGCCCTCGACATTGCGCGTGGCGATGAAGGCGGGGTTGAATTCGAGCGCCTGCCGGGAGCCCAGCGGCACGAGGAAACTGCCGGAATGGCTGACATAGCGCGCGCGCGAGGCGCTGTGATCGGGAAACAGGCCCTGCGGATCTTCAAACAGGTCGGGCGAGGCGGTGAGCTGGTAGGTTCCGTAGCCGCCCTCGATGCCCGGCAAGGCAAATGCCGCGCCGAGTACGACGCGGTTTTGATCGGTGCCATCGGCCCCGGTATTCGAATAGCCGGAATAGACCTGCCACGGCTTGCCCTTGGAGACCTCAAGGATCAGATCGGATGTTCCCAGCTCCGAGCCGGGAGAAAAGAGACCCTGCACCCGGCGGAAGGGCGAACGGTTGAGCCAGCGGAGATCTTCGTTGATCCTCGCGGCGGAAATGCGCTCGCCCGAGGCGACGTGGATCTGCGACGCGATGCGGCGCGCGCGTTCGCCTTCGGCCCCACGGACGGTGACACCACCGAAACCGAATTCAATGACGCGCAGATTGAGAACACCGCCGGTGATCTCCTGCGGCGGTATGGTCACCGATACGAAAGGAAACCCGGCGACGCGATAGACATTGGCGATCTTGGCCTGCGCATCGGCAATCAGCGACAGGGACAGCGGCTTGCCGATCAAGGGCTTCAGCGCGGCGGCCAGTTGCGGCTCCAGATCGCGGCCGGGGCCTATATCGCCGACGACGACACCGCGCGTGTTGGCAGCGTTCGGTTCCTGACCGCCGCCGATCAGGCGGATGGCGGAGAGGTCCGTGCCGAGAGGACGCGTATCGGCGTTTATGGCAGCTTCATCCGGCAGCGTGATCGTGGGTGCGGCCGTCGTGGTCGCCGCCGGGGGATTGCGCTCGATGGCCTGTTGTGCGGCGACATTATCCGCGGCGGCAAAGCCGACAGCCGTCGCCAGCATCCCAAGGCAACTCGGGACGGACCGCCAGCGACGGCGGAGACGTGTTGCACGCTGCATGCTCATTCAATGGATCCAAATGTGATAAACGGGCTGACCGACCGATTGACCGGGTGGGGTACGCTGGCGCAGGCCGCGCCCATGACGGCACCGGAGGGGCAGGAGGTCGCATCGTCCTGCGTATCCGCAGCAGCTTGTTCAAAGCTGATGCTGGAGGACAGCTCGATGACCGACGACGACGGGAAGACGGACGAAACCTGAACGACGGGCACCGTCTGGACCTGCACCGGTACCGTCGGCACCACAGGCGTGATCACCGGCGGCAGCGTCGGGATGACGATAGGCGTCGGCGTCGGGGTTGGAGTTGGGTTCGGTGTCGGGGTGAGCGTTCCCGTCACGGTCAGCGCCCCGTCTACAAAGGTCATGGCGTAGTTGGCAGACGCCGCAAGCGTGCCCTGGGTGATGGAGTAGACACCGGCCGATGAGGTCGAGGAGGCTGATGTTGCGAGGCTGCCGGTCAGGCTGTCGCTGCCGGCAAGGCCCAGTCCACCAAGGACATAGGTGAGGCTCGGAACGGTGGAACCGGCCGTCATCGACTTGTCATCCGCCGTCACCGTGATGGCGCGCGTGGTAATCGACAGGGAGCCGGCCGCAAGCGTCAGGTCGTAACCCAACTGGCTGGAATAGAGCCCGCCCAGGGTGAGGCCGGCGCCGCTATAGCCGCCGACATTGGCACTGGAACTGGTGTATCCGGCCGTGCCGGAGACGAGCGAGGTGTTGTAGCCCGAGATGCTGTAGGTGAGCGTACCGACATCGGTGCTGGATGCCGAGGCGTCATAAACCTTGGTGCCGCTGCCGCCGGTGACCGTCATGGCCGTCATGAAGCCGCGCAGAAGCGGGCCGGTATTGCCGCCATAGATGCGCCAGATCGACGACGTGCCGCCGGCATCATCGATGCTCCAGCTGGCGCCGGTGAAGGTGGAGAGCGTGCGCATCTGCGTGGTGCTGATGCCGGTGACGCCGGTCGACGAGCCGCTGCCGACGCCGAGGCTGGTGCCCGATGTCGTGGTGTTCCAGAAGCTTGCAGTCGCCGTTCCGGTGTTATGGCCGATCAACCCGCCATAGGGGGCGGCCGCCGAGGGAAGGGTGCCGGTGGCATAGCTGTTGGTGATGGTGCCGCTGTTGTTGCCGACTAGGCCACCGCCGACGACGCCGCCGGTGATATTGCCGGTGGCATAGGTATTGGTGATCGCCGCATCGTTGACCCCCACGAGGCCGCCCGCCACACCCGTGGTGCCGGTGCCGGCCGTTACCGCGCCTGTCGCGAAGGACCCACTGACCGTGCCTGACACATGGTAGCCGACGAGACCGCCGGCGCGGCCGTCATTGCCTGTCGTGACGCTGCCGGTGGCATAGGAGCCGCTGACCGTGCCGGTATTGGTACCGACAAGGCCGCCGGTGTCGCTGGAATCCGCGGCACTGACCGTCGCCGATGAGGACGAGCCGGTGATGGTGCCGCTATTGCTGCCGGCGATCCCGCCGATCCGACCCGGAAATGAAGCCCCGGTGTTGCCGGCACTGCCTGATGTGGTGACATTGCTGATCGTGCCGCCATTGGCGCCGACCAGAATGCCGGCGTTCAGGGCGTTCACCGTACCCGAAACGGTGAGATTGCTGACGCTGCCGCCTGAGCCGATGACCCCGAACAGGCCGGCCGAAATCGTGGGCCGGGAGACCGTCAGGCCGCTGATCGTATAGCCGGCGCCGCTCAGGCTGCCGGTGAAGGCGGTGGTCGAGTTGCCGATCGAGAGGAAGCCTGCGCCGGAATTCCAGCCGGATGTCGCGGTCGCGCTGATATTGCCCGTCAGCACGAAATTCTGCGCCAGCAGACTGCTTGAGGCCATGCCCTGAAGGCCGTAGATGTCGGCGATCTGGTAGGGCGTGCCCGCCGTTCCATCGCCGCCGGTGGCGCGCAGGAAGGTTGCGCCAGTGCTCAGAGCAAAATTGTTGGCGGAGAAGGACGGCAGTGTCGCCGCGACCTGACTCCAGGTACCCGCAGTGAAATTGAAGGTCCCGACATTAATGGCGACCGTTGTGCTGATGCTGCCGGCGGCGTTGAGGGTCAAGGTGCCGCTGGTGGCGGTGACCGCACCGCCGAGGCTGACATTGCCGCTCGATGTCGTGGTCAGGGTCAGGCTGGATGAATCGGACCAGGAGACCGCGTCGGCAATGCTGAGCGCGCCGGCGGCAGAAAGCGTGATCGCACCGCTGACGCCAAATGTGCCGCCGCTATCGAGGCTGAGCAGGCCCGAGGACCCGAGGCTGGCATCCAGCGTGTAGTTGCCTGTGGTATTGAGGTAAAGGCCATAGCCAGCCGTCGTGGTCAATGGTGTTGTCGATGACCCTGACAGGAACGACAAATCGTTGTCGGCATACCCGTTCGTCGCTGAGAGATAATTCGTCCGCGTCGCGGTGAGCGTCGTCGCGCCGGTGGTGATCCGCGCCGCCGTGCCATAGATCGAAATATTCTGGACGCCGTTGGTGCCGACGATATCGGTGAAGGCGGCCCCCTTGGTGGCGCCCTCATCCAGATAGGTCATGACGCCTGACGATCCGACCGAAGTCCCCGGCGCCAACAGGATATAATAGTATCCGTTGTCGCCCGTGCCGCCGCTGCCGATCCTGCTGCCGCCCGAGACGGCGGTGACGGTCGCGCCCGTGAGCGCCGTCGTTCCCGCATCGCTGTAGGCATAGCCGGATACGGCTGTGGGCGTGGTGGAGTAACGCCATTGCAGATAGGGATAAAGGTTTGTCCCGGTGCCCCAGATGGAAGACGAGAAGCCTGCCGGCAGGCTGCCCTGGAGCTGCGCGGTGGTGCGGGCCGTGGCGCTGCCCGAGCCGCCGCCGATGCCGCTCGACTGGCCGCTGGTCTGGGTGTTCCAATAGGCATTGGTGATGGCTGAGCTGGTGTTGTAGTTGTAACCGGCGAATCCGCCAATGGAAGACGCCCCGCTCACGCGACCTGTCGAATAGGCGTTGCTGATGGTACCGTCCATGTAGTTCGCGCCAGCGAAGCCGCCGACCTCAGTGGCGGAACCAAGGCCGACGACGTTGCCGGTCGAATAGGAATCGGTGATCGTGGCCTGGTTGTGGCCTATGAAGCCACCGATGGGGCCGGCGCTGCCGGTGACTGTGCCCGTGGCGTAGGACTCGCTGATCGTGATACCCATGTTTTCGGCATTCCCGACAAAGCCGCCGATATAGCCATAGCTTGTGCTGGTTCCGGTGACATTGCCTGTTGCATAGGACCGGGTGATCGTGCTGCCGTTCACGAGATAGCCGACCAGGCCGCCGACATTGTACCCGGCACCCGTGACATTGCCGTTGGCCCAGGTGTCGCTGACGGCACTGCCGTTGACGGTGCCGATGAGGCCGCCAGCGTTTGATTCGGTGGTGCTCACACTGCTGACGGTCGCGTTCGATGACGCGGCAGAGACGCTGCCGCCCTGCATGTATCCGATCAGCGAGCCGACATTGCTGTTACCCGTGAAGCTGCCGCCCGACAGCACCACATTGCTGACGGTGGCGCCGTTCGTATAGCCGAACAGGCCGACATAGTTGGCGCCGCTGCGGTTGATGGAAAGGCCCGTTATGGTGTGGTTCTGGCCGTCAAAGCTGCCGGTGAAGGCGGTGCTGTTGGTCCCGATCGACGAGAAGCCGGAGCTTCCCCACAGGCCGCTGTAATAGCCGCCGGCCGCGGTGAAGGCGCTGGTGAGATCGAGGTTGGAGCCGAGCTTATAGCTGGCGGCGAGATCGAGCGACATCAGCTGCAGGGCCGCCGCCGTCACGATGACCGTCGAATATTCGTTGCGCAGCATCGGCCGCGTGTCGTTGATCATCACCCAGGTGTTGGTGAAATCGAAGCCGGAATAGGTGGCCTGAGTGCGCGGGGCGCTGGAGACGTCGGTGGCCGATCCAGTGGCGGTTGCCGCGGTCAGTGTGGCGACGGCGGCAGCCTGACCGGTCGAATTCGCGTCCCAATAAGCATTGGTTAGCGCCACATCGCCCTGATCCATTACGCCGAGCAGGCCGCCGGCACTGCTCGTCCCGGTAACCTTGCCGCTGGCATAGACGTTGCTGAGGGTCAGCGGCCCGCCCAAGGCCTGACCGACGAGGCCACCGGCATTGGTGGCTGCCGTCACCGATCCCGTAGCGTAAGAGTCTGAAATGCCGACTGTGTACAGGGCATAGCCCGCAAGGCCGCCGGCGCCATTGGCTGTAACGGTGACGGATGCGGACGAGGAGGACTTGGACAGTGTGGATTCCGCGATCCAACCCGCAATACCACCAGCTTCCTGAGAAGCGGTCACGCTGCCCGTGACATGAATATTGGTGAAGGTCGAGTTTGCGGCCTCGCCGACAAGACCGCCGACACGGGCCGAGCCAGTGACAGAGATATTGGACAGTGTGACGTCCCGCAGGGTCGCGTTGTTGGTATCACCGAACAGCCCTTGCCGGGTGGTCCCAGAGCGGTTGATGGTCAGGCCGTTGATGATATGGCCGAGGCCGGAAAACGTGCCGGTGAAGCCTGATATCGGTGCGAAGCCCGCATTGCTGTTCCAGCCCGAAGTCGCCGAGGCATCGATATCACCGGCCAAGGCATAGTAGCCGGAAGTGCCGATCGCCTGCAGCCCGGTGACATCGCGAATGAGGGTATAGGCCTGGCTGTTGATGGTGAGCGTGGCGCTGCTGCCGGGCAGCGAGATGCGCGCGCCGTTGATCAGGCTGTAGCTCGCGCCGTAATTGAGGCTGACAGCCGCGCCGCTTCCCGTCCGGCTGATACTCTTGCCGATCGAAAGTCCGGCGGCTGCGTTCAGGGTCAGGCTCGAATTCGCGTGGCTGTCGGTGAGCAAGCCGTTGACGGTAAGATTACCTGTATTCGTGACCAGGGACAGCGTACCATTGGTGGTGATGTTGCCGGTGACGGTCAGAGCCTCGTTGGTTGTCAGCGAGAAGGAGCCGTCAACACTCGATGTTCCGAGCGAGCTCACCAGGTTGCCGTTTGTCAGCGACACCGAACCGCCATTGGCGGTCGTCACTGTCATCGTCCCCGCCCGGATTACCGTGCCGCCAGCCTGGCTGATGCCGCCGGAACCGGCGCTGAGAATAAGGCTGCTTCCGGAATTGGTGCCGGTGATGTTGGAGTTGATGAAAACGCCGCCCGTGCTGGCATCGGCAATCAACGACAGGGTATTTGCCGTAGACCAGGAGACCGTCGCATTTACGGTGATATTTCCGGCCTCGACACCGGCACCGTTCGTCGTAATGGTGACATTCGACGATGCCAGATACGAAGACAAGGTGGTGCTATTGATATTGGCGCCGCTGCCATTCGGATTAACCGACCATGGATTCGAAGCCGTGTCGACGGATAGCGTGCTGGTAGCCGACGACGAGATCGTGATGTTGTAGGGATCGATCAGCCAGGTGCCGGCGGCGCCGCTTTCGGAAAGCGTCGAGATGGCGACATTGCCACCCAGCAGCAGGTTGTGCCCCGACGTCTCGACGAGACCGCCCGCGCCGCCAGACGCTGCTGTCGCGGAGATCATGCCATCGAAGATCGTGGTGTCATCCGACCAGACTACCGCCCGACCGCCGGCCCCGGACGTGCCATCCACCCGGATCTTTGCACCATTGAGAACCGCGACCTTGTCGGCCGTCGCGACATTTTCCGCCAGCAACTTCGTCGCAGGATTGTAGCCGCCCTGGAAATCACCACCGATCAGAACTGTACCACCCGTCGCGCCTGATGCATCGACCAGGGCCGCCGAACCGAGCAGGACCCGGTCGCCCGTGGCGACGATGGTGCCGCCGGCACCCGTCGTGCCCTTCGCCTCGACCGCGCTCTCGAGCCTTACCTCTCGGCCAGAGATGCGGATGTCGCCGCCGCTTTCCGGGCGCGGCTGCGGCACGGGAACATGGGTCGGCAGGCTGGCCGTCTGGCGCCTGGTAGCGCTGACCTTGCCGGTGACCTTGACCTTGCCGCCGGCACCTGCCGTCAGGAAGATGCGGCCGCCCTGGCTGCTGACACCTGTTGCCTTGACGACGCCGCCGGTATTGCCCGCCAGCGCATAGACATTGCCGCCATTGGCGCGCAATTCGGCATTTGCCGCGGAGATCATGCCGGAATTGGATGCCTCCGTATCGGAGCCGCCGACCACCACGGCAAACAGCCCGTCGTCATCGGCGGCATCCTTCGCGAGGATCTCATAGCCCGCCAGCAGGCCGACGGTGCCATTTTCAGCAGTGATAGTTCCGGAATTGTCGACAGCGCGGGCAATCAGCGCGACGTCACCGGTGGCCGAATTGATCCTGCCGAGATTGACGACGGATGCCTTCGATTCGCCCGCGAAAGTCATGTCGCCGCCGGCCAGGAATTGCTGGTTGGAGACATCATGAGTGGAGGCAAAGAAATTGCCGCCGGTGGAGATGGTGCCGCCGGGGCCAACGACGATGCCGGCCGGATTGACCAGATAGACCGAGCCCGTGGCCGTCAGCGATCCGTTGATCTCTGAGCCGATATTGCCCGTCACGCGGTTGAGCGTTGCCCCCGCGCCATTGTCGAAATGCACCTGGGCACCAGACCCGACGGAGAAACCCTGCCATTCAACGATGGCCGTGCCGCTGGTCTGGTCGATGACAAGGCCATTGGCGGATGTCTGGAAATCCCCGGAGCCCGCGACAAAGCTGCCGCCGGTCGGCAGGATTTCCTGGGAAATTGCGGGAAGCGGCAACGAAACCGTCGCGAGAAGGAGGGCTGTTTTGCGCCGGAAGCTTCGGACTCGCACCGTCATTCAACACCCCTCCTCAATATAATTGCATCAAACAAATCTGATAAAACTTGGGAGCGCTGCGACCAGCGAAATCCTCCCCGCGACTGTTTATGAACAACTCGTTAGCTTTTTCAATGACAAAACTTGCGCCTATTTCGATCGCGCCGGTTTTTCAGCCGTTTGTGACTGGACCACAAGATGCTTGCCCCTGGGTTGCTGTCGCCGCGCGATACACGGCAAACCTGACTGGCCTGCGGTTGTGCATCCGTAAGCCTGAAGGCACCGCCGTGTTTAGAGCGGCTCGCCTCCATTCACGAAAAAGTGTTCGGCCTCTAACCCATATTGGGTACGATTGCAGGTTAAACCCTTTGTATTGCGAGACTTACGACATGCAGAGGGGGGCATTTTGAGGAAAGTTGAGTTTCCATCATGCGGAGGGTAAAGATCGTCCTACTCACGCAGCATGCCTTTGTGGAGTGTCAACGAAAGGCCAGCATCCACTTCGTGGCACGCAAATGGGCCGAGGAGGGCCACGAGGTCTCGTTCACCTCGATCGGCCACAGCCTGATCAGCCGGCTGAAGAACAGCGCCCGATTCGAGGTGCTGCGCCGGCAGCAAAACAATCGCTATGTGAGCCTTGCCCCCAACCTGCATGCGGGCGCCTATATTCCCCCCATCCATGCCTTCAGCAGCGCGCGTCCCCTCGTCAACCGCCTGCTGGAGCCGCTGTTTGCGCTTTATGGCAGCTATCTTCCACGCTTCGTTTCCAGTCGCGTAGGCGCGGCGGATCTGGTGGTGTTTGAAAGCGGCACATCGCTGGTTTTCGTGGATCTGGTGCGGCGGCTCAATCCGAAGGCCAAGCTGCTCTATTTCTGTCGCGACCTGCTGCAAAGCGTCGGGGCTGCCCCCATCCTCTCGCGGCTGGAGCGCAGGTTGATTGCCGATTTCGACAGTGTCTGCGTGCCATCGAAACGCCTGGGCGAATTGCTGCCATCAGGCGGACAGGTGAATTTCGTGCCGCAAGGCATCGATTTCGACGCCTTCGAGGCTGCCTCGACCTCTCCCTACCCCAAGGGAAGCCGCAATGTGGTGGCCGCCGGGGACATGCTGTTCGACAGGCAGGTCGTTACCGAACTTGCCAGGGCGGCACCGGACGTTGCGTTTCATTTGTTCGGCATCAAGTGGAAGGGCGACAGGCCCGAAAACGTAAGGCTGCATGGGGAGCAATCCTTCCGAACCGTGGCATCGCATATCCGGCACGCGGATATCGGACTTGCGCCCTACAAGATGAAGACAGAGGAAACCTATCTGGCGGAATCCAGCCTGAAGCTCATGCAATATGCCCATTGTCGCCTGCCGGTGATCCTGCCGGATATCATTCCCGCCACCCGCGGCAATGAGATCAGCTATTCGCTTGAGGGCCGGAATGACTGGACGTCCCTCATGAACCAGGCGCTTTCCTGGCACAGGGACACGCCGCTGAAGGGCGAGATCCTGTCATGGAACGAAGTGGCTCGGCGAACCCTGGCAACGGCATTTCCGGGCTGACGTCTGCCCGGAGCGTTGACCGGCACACCGGGTCAGGTGGCTCCCAGAACCAGCCGCGCGGCGCGCAGCACAGGCTCCCGCAGCCGCGACGGCGCGTGCCTGATCACCAGCCGCTCCACCCGCATCGCGTCATCCGGCGTTGCCACCGATAGCAGCCTGATGCCGAGCAGGAAGCCGGCTGCACCTGCGACAAGACCGATCACCACGCCCGCCAGCGACGGCATGGCTGACGTGACGGCGAAAGCGGAGATACCG
Organism: Rhizobium sp. RU36D; assembly: GCF_900176345.1. Taxonomy (GTDB): domain Bacteria; phylum Pseudomonadota; class Alphaproteobacteria; order Rhizobiales; family Rhizobiaceae; genus Allorhizobium. The sequence continues at coordinate 318,395 of NZ_FWXU01000002.1, read as the reverse complement.
CAGAGGCCGGCGGCCAGGAAGATCCGCAGGAGATCCGTCCAGGGGACGGCAGGTCCACCACTGCGGGTAACAGCGGCCCCCAGCAGCAAGAAGAAGACGAGTTCGGAGACCAGCCGGACGGCGGCGGCGCCAAGAAGGCCGGCGACCGGCACCACGAGCGCCAGCGCGGTAAACAGGCCGGCGGCATACAGGAGCGTCAGCCGCAGCAGCAAGCCCGCACGGGCCTGGGCAGCAAGATAGGACCAGGGCACGACGGCCAGGCCGCCGGGCACGGAGGCGAGCAGGAAAAGCACCGCAGGCGCCGCCGCCGGCTGGAAATCCTGGCCGAACACCAGAGGCAGGAAGACGGAAATGATCCCGGCGCCCCCGAGACCGAGCGGAAAGACGACGAGCGCCGTCAGGCGAAAACCGTTGCGATAAAGCTGTTGCGGCAGCGCGGTCCCGTCTGCGGCCGATATCTTCGACAGCCCGACGAGGAAGACCGGCGAGAGCTGCAAGGTCAATTGCGTCACCAGGCCGGCAAACGCGATGGCCGCGGCGAAATAGCCGAGATCCGCATGGCCGAGATAAAAGCCGATGACGACATATTCGATGCGCGCCAGCAGCACGACATCGATCACGTCTGTCGTCCAGACACTGCGCTGATAGGCCTTCATGTCAGGCGTCACGGCGCCTGGAACCGCACGAAAGGGGCGTTGCAGATGGCGCGACAGGGCCAGTCCCTGCGGCAGATAGCGGGTCAGCATGCCGAGCACGACCCCGACGGGGCCGGCGACGACAGCGCCCAGGAGAACGACCGGCACCTGCAAGGCGCTGCCCGTCGCCGTGAGCAGCGCCGTTTCCCGGAACCGGCCCTTGCCCCGGGCAATGGCGATCGACAGGGCGGCGAAGGCATAGCTTGCAAAAAGCAGGCCGGTGGCGAGCCACAGCAAAGACGCCTGCCGGTCATCCGACCAGAGGGTGAGGGCGTAACCCGTAAAGCCCAGGAAGACGACGCAGACGGCGGGCAGGAACGACAGGAAGGCGCTGTTGATGATCTGTTGGTACCTCGCTTCGCCCTTGTCCTGGAGGAAGGCGACGTGGCGCAGCAGCATTTGCGGGAAGCCGCGATCGGCGATGGCGGAGGCGCAGACGGCGATCCACACCGCATAGGCAACAGCGCCCGCACCCGTCGGCCCCAGCAGGCGCGATGCTATGACGCTGACGAGAAAGCCGGATACGAGGGCAACGAGGGTCGCCGTGAGGTTTGACAGGGATGAGCCGATAACGCTGGTCATCCATCCTTTTCTCATCAAAAGATAACTTTGAATTAAATAAGCTGGGTCATTTCTGAACTTAATTACAACTGACGTAGGTGACGCCATGGAGAACCCGCCTCGAAAGGAAACATTCGTTGCCGGTGGCTATCATGAGCGCACGGTCAAGCAGATGTTCCATCATTTGCTTTGGCGGCTGATCTCTCCACTGCCGGACAGGCCCTATCTCCAGCTCAAATATTTCGTCATCAAGGGCCAGTGGCCTGACATCGACAATCCCAAGACCTTCTCCGAGAAAGTCCAGGCCCGCAAGCTTTATGACCGCCGGGAGATCTATGGCAGGCTGGTGGACAAGGCGGCGGTCAAGGATTTCGTCGCGGAGACCGTGGGGTCCGCCTATGTGACGCCCACCTATTGGGTGGGCACCGACATTGCCACGGTGGATTGGTCCACCATTCCGCTGCCCGCAGTCGTCAAGCCGACCCATGCCAGCGCTCAAGGGGTGTTTCTCTACGGCCAGGACGATGTCGAGCGGTTTCGCGCGGAGAATTCCGTCGCGCATTGGCTTACGCTCGACCACGCGCACTACAATAGGGAATGGGCCTATAGCCGGGTCAAGCCCCAGGTGCTGATCGAGGCCATGCTGCATGCCGATGGCGGCATTCCGCGCGACTATCGCTTCTTCACCTTCGACGGCAAGGTCTCGCATATCGAGGTCAACCTGCGCATCGATGGCACGGGCTATGCCTGCAACTACTCACCGGACTGGAAGAAGCTGCCCTTCTACGACCCGGACTACCTGCCGTTCTACAAGCCTGACCTGCCCCGGCCCGAGCGTCTCGACGAGATGATGCAGGTGGCGCAAACGATCGGCCGCGGCTTCGATTTCCTGCGCATCGATCTCTATGCCAGCCACGACTGGGTAAGGGTCGGCGAACTGACGCTGTATCCCGGCGGCGGCTTCGAGGGTTTCGAGCCGCCTGACTATGATCGTATCATCGGCGACAAATGGGTGCTTGGCTTCGATATTCCCCGCCGGGGCCGATGAAATCGGATCAGCGGATCCGGCGACCGTCAGCGTCGAACAGGAAGGCGCGGCCGGCGGAAAGTCCGACGGTCAGCCTGTCGCTGCTATCCGCCGTGCGGAAGCCCTCATGCTCGATGATGATGCGTTCGTCTGCCGAGACATTGGCATAGACATAGCTGGTATTGCCCAGATGTTCGGCGACATCGACCTCCAGCACCAGATCCGCATCGCCCTGGCCGGCATCCAGGAAATGCTCAGGCCGCACACCGAGGCTCACAGCGTCGCCCGGCTTGACGGCGGTCGAGGTGAGCTTGAAGGAGAGTTTCGTCTGCGGCTGGCTGGCAAGCGCCACCGTGACCGTTCCGGCCTCGACAGATGTCACATTCGCCTTCAAAAAATTCATGCGCGGCGAGCCGATGAAGCCGGCGACGAAGGTATTGTCGGGATCGTCATAGAGATCGAGCGGGCGACCGACCTGCTCGACGATGCCGGAGCGCAGGACGACGATCTTGTCCGCCAGCGTCATCGCTTCCACCTGGTCGTGGGTAACGTAGATGATGGTGGATTTCAGCGCCTTGTGCAGCTTGGCGATCTCGACCCGCATATGCACGCGCAGTTCTGCGTCGAGGTTCGACAGCGGCTCGTCGAACAGGAAGACATCGGGATTGCGCACGATGGCGCGGCCGATGGCGACGCGCTGACGCTGGCCGCCGGACAGTGCCTTGGGCTTGCGGTCCATCAGCGGGCCAAGCTCGAGGATGCGCGCGGCATCATTGACCCGCCGGTCGATTTCGTCCCGGTTCATGCCGGCGAATTTCAGCGCGAAACCCATGTTTTCGCGCACCGTCATATGCGGATAGAGCGCATAGGACTGGAACACCATGGCGATGCCGCGCTTGGACGGATCGACATCGTTCATGACCGTGTCGCCGATGGTCAGTTCGCCTGACGTGATGTCCTCAAGACCGGCGATCATGCGCAGAAGCGTCGATTTTCCGCAGCCGGAGGGGCCGACAAAAACGACGAACTCGCCTGTCTTGATCGAGAGGTCGACACCCTTGATGATATCAAGGGCGCCGAAACGTTTGCGAATGTCTGTGAGACGAACATCGGCCATGGGCAAGATCTCAGCTGACGGTAAGAGTGACGGACTGCGGCGGCAGGCGACGGGTCGAGGCGGTAAGCTCAAGCTTTCCAAGCTCGTCGCCGGCCTCGATCCAGAAGCCTGTGGCGCCGCCCTTCAGCGTGTGATCGACAGGGCCGATGATGCGGCCGGGGCCGGACAGCGCGAGTGAAACAGGCTCCTCGAAATAGGGCAGGAGGTTGCCGCACTGGTCGAGCACGCGCACGACGACGCGCACCGCATCCTTTTCGCCGGCACGCAGGGCCGTATCGTCGGCGACAACTTCGAGCGTCGTCGGCACCGGATCGGCCGGCAGCACCATGGTCGTCACCGGCTTGCCATCGACATAGCCAGTAAAGGTGCCTTCGCGCCACACACGGCCCCAGGTGCCGAATTCCTCCGGCGTGACCGAGCGCAGGTCGAGCACGACAGGCGGATGCGGCAGATGCGGATAGTTCTCCCGGTCCGGATAGACGCGCTTGGGCGCCCATTCGCCGAACTTGACCTCGACATAGTCGCAATTGGTGAGAATGATCAGCGGCAGCACGCCGCCGATATTGCGCTCGCCGCGGGCCCAGAAGGTCACGGGCTGCATCACCACCTTGTCGGCCGGATCGCCCTGCGAGGCATAGGCATAGGCCGCGAATTTCGGGATGCGGTACATATCGAGCACGCCGTGATAGCAGACGCGGTCGCCCGAGCCGAAATCCTTGTGCGTGTTGTAGTCGAACATGCACCAGCCGGTGGAGCCCGAGATGTCACTGTTGCCGGCGACCGCATTGAGGATCAGCAGGTGGCGGGTGACATGCTCGGCCTGGCGCTGCTCCTGGTCGAAGCGCTTGGTCGGATACATGTGGCCGTTATATTCGGTGATCATGTAGGGGATCGGCTTGGTGATGCCGGTGGTTTCCACCCGGTCGCGCAGCACGACACGGCCGCGGTTGTTGCCCGGCATTTCCTCCTGGCCGAGGATGAAGTCGTTCATCGTGTAAACGTCTTCCAGCAGCTCGGAATTGGTGATGAAGCGCACGCCGCCGGTCTGGCGGGTGGAGTCCAGTTCGCGGGCCAGACGGTTCGTCTCGGCGTAGAAGGCGTGGTTGTCCTGGCTCTCGTTGATGCGCACGCCCCAGATGATGATCGAGGGGTGGTTCCAGTCGCGCTCTATCATGCGGCGGACATTGGCGATCGATTCCTGCTGCCAGCTCTCGCCGCCGATATGCTGCCAGCCGGGGATTTCCTCAAAGCAGAGCAGGCCGATTTCGTCGCAGCGGTCCAGGAACCACTTGGACTGCGGATAGTGCGAGGTGCGCACGATATTGCAGGCCAGATCGTATTTCAGGATGTCGGCATCCTTTTCCTGCGCCCGCCGACCCATGGCATAGCCGGTATGCGGCCAGGCCTGGTGACGGTTGAGACCGCGCAGCTTGAGCGGCTTGCCATTGAGCAGGAAGCCATCCGGCGTGAACTGTGCCGTGCGGAAGCCGAAGCGCTGCGTCACGGCGTCTTCGCCCGCAGCCGTCTTGAGCGTCAGGGTCATCTCGTAGAGGGCGGGATTGCTGATGTCCCACAGCTCGATGCCTGCCAGATCGGAGAAGCCGAGGCTTGCCTCATTGCCGCTGACGCTGAAGGAGGCCGCGGCGATCTCGGCGCCGCCCTTGCGGCTGATCTTCGCTTCGATGGTGCCGGAAACGGCAAGGCTCTGAGGATTGGCGAGAAAAACCCGAGCGGTGACCGACTTCTTCTCGGCCAGGGCATCCGGTGTCTCGATCTTGACATTGGCGATGGCGACGGGGCTTGCGACCTTCAGCCAGACATCGCGATAGATGCCGGCATAGCAGAGATAGTCGATCTGGCCGCCAAAGGGCGGGATTTCCGGATTCTCGGAGCCGTCGATCTTCACGGTGATGACGTTGCGGCCCTTCACCAGATGCGGGGTCAGCCGCGCCTCGAAGGGGGTGTAGCCATCCTTGTGGGCGATGATCTCCTGGCCGTTCAGATAGACCACGCTATCGGCCATGGCGGCGTCGAACACGATCGACACTTCCCGGCCCTCGAAATCGGCGCGCCAGTCCAGCACCTTCTGATAGGTGAACGGCTTCTGGTAATCGGTCTCGTCGAAATAGTTGTAGGGCAGCTCCACGGCGCTGTGGGGCAGGGTGACCGTTTCGCCATCCTGCAGCGTGCTGACCTGATCAGCCTGGAAGCCGTGACGGAAGAGCCAGTTGCCGTTGAAACTTTCGGTAATGCGCATGGTGGTATTCCTATTTGACCGAGCCGAGCATGCCTTGCACGAACTGGCGCTGCATGACGAAGAAGACGAAAAGGGTTGGAAGCGTGGCGAGGATGGTTCCGATCATCACCACGCCGTAATCCGGGTAATAGGCCGAGGCGAGCGAGGAGACGACCAGCGTGATGGTCTTGGTCTCGTTCGACTGGAGGACGATGAGCGGCCAGAGATAATTGTTCCAGTTCGTCATGAAGACGATGACGAAGGCCGCCGCATAGGTCGAGCGCATGACCGGAACATAGATGTAAAGGAAGATCTGCCACTCCTTCAGCCCGTCCACCTTGGCGGCATCCCGCAGCTCCGTGGGGAAGGCCTTGGTGGACTGGCGGAAGTAGAAGATGATGAAGGCCGAGGCGATGGTGGGCAGCATGATCGCGATATGGGTGTTGATGAGGCCCGCCTTGCCCATCATCATGAAGAGCGGGATCATCAGCGCCGCAAAAGGCACCATCAGCGTCAGCAACACAAGCGTATAGATGCGGTCGCGCGCCTTGGACTTGAACATCTCGAAGCCATAGCCGGCAAGCGAGGATACGGCGATCGTCAGGACCGTGGCCAGCACCGCGACCTTGGTCGAGTTCCAGAACACCAGCGGCACGTCCACCAGCGTGAAGAAGTTCGTCACATTGGTACGGAAGGCGTCGCCCAGGCTCGTCTTGCCGCTGATGATGTCGATCGACGTGTTGGTCGAGCTGATCAGCATCCAGAAGAACGGAAAGATCGACAGGAAGGCGGCAAACCCGAGAAAGGCATATTGCAGGGTGGTGCCGAGAAGACGGGAAGGGTTCATGACCGGTCCCTCGCGGCATAGAATTGCAGGAAGGAGAACAGCGCCACCATGATCACGATCACGTAGGAAATGGTTGCCGCATAGCCGAAGCTCGGCATGAAGCGGAAGGTCAGGTTGTAGATATAGAGCGACAGCGTGATCGTCGCATTGGCCGGGCCGCCGCGTCCCTCCGTGAGGTTATAGACCTCGTCGAAAAGCTGGATGGTGCCGATGGTGGAGATGATCGTGGTGAACAGGATGACCGGTTTCAGCATCGGCACGGTGATATAGATGAAGCGTGCCCAGGCCGGAACGCCATCGATCTTGGCGGCTTCATAGATCGACCGGTCGATGTTCTGCAGCGCTGCAAGGTAGAAGATCATGTTGTAGCCGGTCCAGCGCCAGGTGATGGCGAGGATGACCAGGACCTTGGCCCAGAACGGTTCCGTCAGCCAGCCGATCGGCGCATCGGCCAGGCCGATCGCCATCAGCGCCTGGTTCACCACGCCATCGACCGAGAACATGCTCTTGAACAGCACGGAATAGGCGACGAGCGACGCGACGCAGGGCAGGAAGATGGCGGTGCGGAAGAAGCCGATGAAGCGCAGGCGGTCATTGTTGAGCACGGCTGCCAGCATCAGCGCCAGCAGGATCATGATCGGCACCTGGATCACGAAGAAGGTGACGGTGTTCGTCAGCGCCTGGATGAAGACCGGGTCGTTCATCAGGCGCTCGATATTGGCCCCGCCGCCGAACTTCATCATCATGCCCTTGCCGGTGAAGAACGACAGGTAGAGCGAACGGAAGATCGGATAGACGAGAAAGACCGCAATCAGGATCACGGACGGGGCGATGAACAGCCAGCCGTTCACATCGTGATAGCGCTTCAATCCGCCTGCTTTGCCGGCCATGGGGTAACTCTTAAGCGAGGTTGAATTTGTGAGGCCAACGCCTCCGCCTCCGTCATGGTCGGGCTTGACCCGACCATCCATGAGCCTGCCATGTGGCGAGACGCTGATGGATCCTCGGCTCAGGGCCGAGGATGACGTTGGTGAGTGAGGCGAACATGCCGATAACGAGGCGGGCGGAGGCCGCCTGCCTCGTTAGCCGATTACTGGATCTGGCCCTGGGCCTGGGCGTCGATCGCCTTCAAGACTTCATCGACATTGGCGCCCTTGGCAAGGGACGGCAGCTGCGCGGTGACAGCCGTGTCGACTTCGTTGGTGAAGATGCCGTAGTTCACGGCCGGAACCTTGGCGAGCCAATCGGAGAAGCTCTGCCAGACCTTTTCGCCGCCGAAGAAGGCGTCAGCCTCGGAGTAAGCTGCACCGGTGCGGGCCGCCATCAGCGAGCCGACAGCCCCGCGCTCGGTCAGGATCTTCTGGTAGAAGTCGACATCCTTGGCATAGATCTCGTTGAGGAAGTCTATCGCCTCGTCCTTCTCAGCCGAGCTTGCCGTGACATACCAGCTGGAGCCGCCGAGGTTGGAGGCATTGCCGGCGCCTTCGATGCTGAGCTTCGGAATGGGAGCCACGCCCCACTTGCCGCTCTGGTCGGCCTGCGCCTTGACCGTGCCGGTGATCCATACGCCCGTGGTGACGGTTGCGACATCGCCCGAGGTGAAAGTGTTGACCCATTCGGTCCAGCCGGCGGCCGGCTTGTAGATATTGGCCTGGAGGATCTTCTGCTCGGTTTCGAGCGCGGCCTTCAGCGCCGGGTTGTCGACGATCGACAGATCGCCATCCTTGTTGAAGTACCAGCCACCGGCCGACTGCATGAGGATGCGGATGAAGCCGGCGTCATTGACGTCGAGGCCCATCATCTTCTTGCCGGTCTTGGCTTCAACGGCCTTGCCGATCTCGATGAAACGATCCCAGGTGAGGTTCTGCATGTCCTCGGGCTTGAAGCCGGCCTGCTCGATATAGTCCTTGCGGTAGTAGAGGCCGGTTACGCCGGAGTCGAACGGCATGCCGTAGACCTTGCCGTCAACCGTCATCAGCTCGACCTTGTAGGGCGCGAAGCCGGAGTAATCGACCTTGCCGGAGAGCTCGGCGAAGGCGCCGGGGAAGGACTGCAGATACTTCTGCGCGCCGTAGTCCTCGATCAGGACGATATCCGGCAGGGCATCCGTGGTGCCGGAAGACAGCGCCGTTTGCAGCTTCTGCTCGACGTCTGCCTTGGCGAAATCGACGATGTTGAAGGTCGTGCCAGGATTTTTGGCGGTATAGCGGGCAGCCGCTTCCTTCATGATCGCGACGTTGAAATTCGGGTCCCAGCACCAGATGGTGACTTCGCCGGCAAAGGCGGCCGTGGATGCCAAGAAGCTGGCGCCGGCAAAAAGACCGGCGGCGACACGCGACAGAATCGTGTTGGTCATCGTTTCCTCCCAAGAAACATCATGCGGCGGGGGCTCTCCACCCGCCGTCGGACTAAGATTTACCCATTTTTAGCTGCAACGCAAAGGAAAATTTAGTAAATATTTATTGCGGTGCGAAGAGCCTTGAAAAATCTCAGGATTCCCGCGGCTTGCGGCAGCTTTCGCGCCAGATGAGCTCGGTCGCGATGCGGACCTGCTTGCCATAGCAGCGCCCGGACAGACGCTCGAGCAGGAGGTCCACGGCGGCCTCTCCGATATGCTCGCCATGAATGCGCACAGTGGTGAGCGGCGGCGTCAGGAATTGTGCCACGGGGATGTCGTTGAAGGAAATCACGGCCACGTCATCGGGAATGGAGAGGCCGGCCTCCTGCAGGGCGCGGTAGGTGCCGATCGCCATGTTGTCGTTGGAGGTGACGATGACGTCTGGCTTCTCGGACAAAGTGAGCAGGTCGCGCGCCAGCCGGTAGCCGGTATCGAGCCGCAGACTCTGGCCGTTGGAACAGTCGGCAAGCGCCATCAGCGTGGGGTCGAAGGTGCCGTTCTTCTTCTGCCAGTCGATGAAAGCCGCACAGCGCTTCTCGCCGAATTGTTGCACGCTACCATTCAGGTTTTCGTGGCTGCCGATGAAGCCGATCCGGCGATACCCGCTGGCCTTCAACGAATCCAGGATCTTTTCCGTTGCAAGGCCGACATCCGAGAAAGTGCTGTCGATATGCTCGTTCTTGGGGTCGAAATCGGCAAAAACCACATGGCGGCCATGCTGCGTCAGCCATTCGATCTCGTTGTCGGAATGCTTGCCGATGACGATGATGCCCGAGGCGCTTTCCAGGAGAGAGGCTTCCGGCAGGTTGTCGGAATGGAAGATCTTGACGATCTCGGTCTTCAGGTCCCGGCAGCGCGTTTCGATGCCCAGCCGCACGCCGACATAATAGGGATCGGCGATCTCGTCTGATGGCTCCAGGAAATGCACGATCACCAGCTTGGTCAACAGGCTGGGCGTAGCCGCGCCATTCGACTTGTTGCGATTGCGCGGCGTCTCGTAGTTCAGTTCCTCGGCCGTTTCGATGATCGCCTGCCGCTTGACGGGCGAAATCGACAGGGCAGGATCATAGTTCAGGACGCGCGAGACAGTGGCGGAAGACACGCCGACGGCCTTTGCGATTTCCTTGATGGTCACCATCTCGACATTCCATTGCTGCTTGCCGCAGTCTACACGGATTTGGGAATATCGATATGGTTTCAGTAAATATTTACTTCAACGCCATGCGCGAAAAACCCGGCCACCCGGCAATAACGGCGTGAATGCCGTCTCTTGCCGGTATAGCCAAGCAGTAAATTCTTCTCAAGGCGCTACCGAAGATTGATTTGTACCCAATCCTCGGAAGGCTCTATGTCGTCAGCCGGTAAAACTCTGTCCTAGCCGATCCGCGCCCATTCCGGGATCCAGTCGCGATGGGCGATCAGGAGATCGTCCACCAGCGACCAGATCTGGTCGAGATCCAGTTCGGCTGACGTATGCGGATCGAGCATGGCGGCGTGGTAGAGATGCTCGCGGTTTTCCGTCATCAACGCGGCGACCGTCAGTTCCTGGACGTTGATATTGGTGCGCATCAGGGCCGTGAGTTGCGGGGGCAGGGCGCCGATATAGGTCGGCTGGATGCCCGAGGCATCGACAAGGCAGGGCACTTCCGCCGCGCAGTTTTGCGGCAGGGATGTGATGCAGCCGTTGTTGCGGACATTGCCGTAGATCACCGAGGGCTCGCCGGTCCAGACCGAATTCATGATAGAGGAGGCATATTCGTGGCTGGCCTTCACCTCGATCGTCTCGGCCGCCTTATACGCCTCCGCCTCGTGCTTCCAGCGCTCCACCTGCTCGATACAGCGCTTGGGATACTCGTCCAGCGGAATGCCGAATTTCTCGATCAGGTCCTCGCGGCCTTCCTTGATGAAGTAGGGCGTGTATTCGGCGAAATGCTCCGAACTTTCGGTGACGAAATAGCCCAGCCGCGTCAGCATCTCGTAGCGCACCTTGTTCGGGCAGCGCGGGTTCCAGTGGCTCGGCTTGGGGAAGCGGCCCTCGCGATAGCCGGCCAGCAGGTCCGGATAGAGATTGCGATAGCTGCCATCGGGCTGACGATGCTCGAAGGCGAGGTAGAAGGCCATGTGGTTGATGCCGGCGGCGCGGTAGCGGATCTCCTCGACCGGGATATCGAGATCGCGCGCCAGTTCGTAAGCCGTGCCCTGAACCGAGTGGCAAAGGCCGACCTGGCGGATGGCGGGAAATTTCTCCGCAATCGCCCAGGTGTTGATGGCCATGGGGTTCACATATTGCAGCATGATGGCGCGGGGGCAGACTTCCAGCATGTCCTCGCAGATCTTCCACAGATGCGGGACGGTGCGCAGGCCGCGCATGATGCCGCCAATGCCGAGGGTGTCTGCAATCGTCTGGCGCAGGCCGTATTTCTTCGGCACCTCGAAGTCCGTCACGGTGCAGGGCTCGTAGCCGCCGATCTGGAAGGCGACCACCACGAAATCGGCATTTTCCAGCGCCTTGCGCTGGTCCGAATGGGTCTCGATCCTGGCCTTGACGCCGAGCGTCGCGGCAAGCTTGCGCGCCACGATCTCGCTTTCACCAAGCCGGACCGGATCGATATCCATCAATGCAATCGTGGCATTGGCGAGCGCCGGCCGCTGCAGCGCGTCGCCGATGATGTTTTTCATGAACACCGTGGAGCCGGCGCCGATAAAGGTGATCTTGGGGTGCTGCATGGCAATCTCTGTGGCAGTGGGTAAAATCGAACGCTCGGCTATCTGCTTGCCGAGCGCTTTTATAAAGGAATATTCTAGCCTCAGGGGACTGGTATAGAGAGGGATTGTGCTTTCATGGGTAATTCTGTGCTGGAGCGACTTGCGGGTTCCGGATCCTTCATGAAGATCATATCGCTGCCCCATGGCCGCCACCGGCTGCACACCATGCCCACCAGCACCGGCTATGAACTGCGCACCGAGCCGAGCTATGACTGGGACGGCCGCAAGCGCGGGCAGACGCCGTTCACCGTTCTGCAGCACACCCTGGAGGGGGCGGGCAATCTTCGCTACGAGGACCGCAATTATCGCCTTGGGCCCGGCGAGACGCTTTTGCTGACCGTGCCGCACAACCACCGCTACTGGCTGGAGCCGGGCGGTCGATGGGCGTTTTTCTGGCTGTCGATGAATGGCGAGGAGGCGCTGCGGCTGCACCGGGCGGTGCTGGCGGCGGCGGGGCCTGTCCTGCGGCTGAAGCCTCAGACGATCGAGCATCTGGCTGGTTGCTGCCTGCGGCTGGCCAAGGGCGAGGCGGAGGCGCCGGGGCGAGCCTCGGCAATCGCCTACGAGGCGGCCATGGCCCTGCATGACGATGTCTTTGGCGGGCACCCTGCCGATGGCGCCGAGGGCAATGCCATGCGGCTCGTCACCGAGCATATCGAGCGGCATCTGGATCGATCCCTCGATGTCGACGAACTCGCGCGGATTGCCGGCCTCAGCCGCTCGCATTTTTCCCGCAGTTTCCTGAAGGCGGAGGGCATGCCGCCGGCGCAATTTGTGCTGGGCCGACGCCTGGCGCGGGCCACCAAGCTTCTGGCCGAGACCGAAGCGCTGTCCGTCAAGGAAATCGCCGCCCGCTGCGGCTTCGACAACGCCAACTATTTCGCCAAGGTCTTTCGCCTGCATTTCGGCGCCAGCCCGACCGAGTTTCGCACCACCGGCATGTATGCCAGCCCGCCGGCGGCATAGAAGCTATGGCACGCCAACTCAGGCGTGGCTGGCGAGTTGCACGACATCCAGCGCGGAGCGGGTGACGAAATCCGCACCGATGCGCTGGAAGGCCAGGGGCGAGGCGATCACCGCCGGCCCTCCCAGGGCGATTTTCATGCCGTGGGTCTGGCGGTTCGAATGCACGCGGTGGATGGCCTGCGAACACTCCGCCAGCTCGTCCACGCGCCCGACCGAGATGCCCAACAGCCGGTAGGGCTTGCGCGACAGCCGCATGTAGAGTTCGTCGTCGATCTCCAGATCGCTGCCGCCCTCCACGGTCCAGCCCATGTCGCGGAAACAGGAGGCGACGATGGAGACGCCGATCGTGTGCATGGCGCCGCGCGTACGGGCCAGCAGGATGCGCCGCTGCTCATTGGTTTCCGGTGCGCGCTGGGTGACGGCATGGGACACATGATTGACGATCATGGTGAGCCGCGTCGAGGCCATCGCCACCTGCATGAAATCCGCTTCATCCGTGCACCAGAGATCCCCCAGACGCGCAGCAACCGGCGCGAACAGATGGATGGCCAGCGTCTGGACCGGAACCGAGGCCCCCAGCAGGTCTTCGATGAAGCTGCGGTGGTGGCGCGGATCGGGATCGAAAAGACACTTGACCAAGGCGTCGCGATAGCGGACCGCCTTTTCAGTACCCGGCATCTGGCGGGCCGTGGGATGATGCTCCGGATGCAGCGACAGATCGTGATCCGTCAAGATCATCTGGCCCTGCTCGGGGCGCAGGATTTCCTGATGGCTGGCGCCGACAATATTCGACACGGATCGACGGATCACTCTCTCGAGCAACCGATGATCGTTCTTGTTGAGTTGCGCGTCGTTCTTCCCAGCAGCCGAGGCCGCGGGGTCACCCGCAACATTGGGGTTTTGGGCCCCTTCTGGATTGTCTGGCTTCTTTCCGGCCATGTCCCCCTCCCGGTGATTGGCCTATAGCGTCTCCCGCGCTTGGGTGAACATACCGTATCTTTGCCCATGCGCAAATTCTTTAGTGCCGCCAGATGCAGTTTGCCTGCATTATGGTTCCAGCTATTTGTCTTACGCAATTCCGGACGCAAAACCGCTGCACACTTTTGCTGGAATTGCTCTAGCGATTCTCCGGTCGCATCAAAGGCGATGGCTGACGTCGCTTGCTTGGCGCCTGCGATACGGGCCGGATTGCCATCTTGCTCTCCCAGGGCAAGGCTTCCACGACCACCTGTTCGATATGGCGTGCGCTCAGGCCCGCCGCGTCATACATCTCCTCCTGGGACCCTTGAGCGATGAAACTGTCCGGCAACGTCATGTTGCGGATGGCGCAGCGGCCGTCCAGCAGGCCGCGTCCCGCGAGATGGTGCAGCACCAGAGCGCCGAAGCCGCCGCTTGCGCCTTCCTCGACCGTCACCACCAGTCTGTGGGTCGCGAACAACTCCTCGATCAGATGGGTGTCCAGCGGCTTGGCAAAGCGGGCATCGGCGACGGTGGCGGAGATGCCGCGCATGGCAAGCGCCCGCCGCGCCTCAAGACAGGGGGCAAGACGGGTGCCGAAGGACAGGAGCGCGACATGGCTCCCGGTCTCGATCACACGACCCTTGCCGATCGGCAGCACGGTCCCGCGTGCCGGTAGCGCTGCGCCGGTTCCCTCACCGCGCGGATAGCGGAAGGCAATCGGCCCCGCATCATGGGCGGCTGCAGTGGCCACCATATGCACGAGTTCAGCCTCGTCGCTGGCAGCCATCACGGTGAAGCCGGGCAGGTTTGCCAGGTAGCCGACATCAAAGGCGCCGGCATGGGTGGGGCCATCAGCGCCCACCAGTCCGGCGCGGTCTATGGCAAAACGGACGGGCAGGCTCTGCAGCGCCACGTCATGGACGATCTGGTCATAGGCGCGCTGGAGGAAGGTGGAATAGATGGCGCAGAAGGGTTTCATGCCGCTCGCCGCCAGCCCGGCCGCAAAGGTCACGGCATGCTGTTCGGCTATGCCGACATCGAAGGCGCGCTCGGGAAAGACGCGGCCGAAGATATCCACACCCGTGCCGGCCGCCATCGCCGCCGTGATCGCCACGATGCGCGGATCAATCTCGGCCTCGGCGACAAGGGCGGTGGCAAACACCTTGGTATAGCTCGGGGCTTTCGCCAGCAGTTTTTCCTGCACCCCGGAGGCGATATCGAAGCGGCTCACGCCATGATATTTGTCGCTCGCCTGCTCCGCGGGCTGATAGCCGGCTCCCTTGCGGGTGACCGCATGCAGGAGAACAGGGCCTTCACCCTTCGCGCGCAGTTGGCGGAGCGTTTGCAGCAATCCCGTGAGATCATGGCCATCGACAGGGCCGTGATAGGCAAAGCCGAACTGCTCGAATAGGCTGATCTCAGGACGATCGGCCGCACCGGCGCGGACGGGTGCGGCGAGCCGGTCAAGATGGAAAGACAGTGCCCCCGACGGCGGGGAGATCGACATGGCATTGTCGTTGAGAATGACGAACAGGCGCTGGCCAAGCGCGCCGGCATTGTTGAGCGCCTCGAAGGCCATACCCGCCGACATCGCCCCATCGCCGATGACGCAGACCACGTCGCCGACATCGGCGCCGAGTTCGCGGGCCACGGCAAAGCCAAGCCCTGCAGAGATGGACGTGGAGGAATGGGCGGCACCGAAGGCGTCGTGCACGCTTTCCTTGCGCCGCGTGAATCCGGAGGGACCACCCTTCCGGCGCAGGCTGCGCATCATCTGCCGGCGGCCGGTCAGCACCTTGTGCGGGTAGCACTGGTGGCTGACATCCCAGATGAGCTTGTCGCGGGGCGTATCGAAGACCGCGTGAATGGCCACGGTCAGCTCGATGACGCCAAGGCTGGAGCCGAGATGGCCCCCGGTTTCCGCGACGATGCTTAAGGTTTCCGCGCGCAATTCGTCCGCCAATTGCAGCAATTCGTCATCCTGCATGCGGCGCAGGTCGGATGGGTCCTGCACCCGGTCCAGCATGGGCGTCGTCAAATAAGAAGTTATCGAGCCCATGGCGTTTCCTCCCCCCGCGAGCAGATCCTGGCTGTCTCAACGGCCCCGCCAATTCCTGTTGGTGGGGCCGGGTTCGAGCCGCATGCGGCTCATGCGTGGCGGAAACCGGGTGGCCTCAGGCTCTTATCCCGCGTCCCGCGCGCTGCCAGAGGCAGCCTGGCCTGATCTCACGGCGTGCTGAACTGCTTGAGATAGGCGATGACGTTGACGACTTCATCGTCCTTCTTGAGGCCGGCAAATGCCATCTTGGTGCCCTTCACCAGGCCCTTGGGATCGGGCAGATAGGTCTTGAGCAAGGCCTCATCCCAGACCTTGCCGGCGCCGAATTCCACCATGGCCGGCGAATACTTGAAGCCCTCGACGGTGCCCGGCTGGCGGCCGATGAGACCCTTCAGGGATGGGCCGACCTTGGCCTTGTCACTATCCACGTTGTGACAGGCCATGCACTTGTTGAACACAAGCTTGCCGGCGGCGGCGTCTCCCTCCTGTGCCAGGGCGAGCGATGGCGCAAGCGCCAAGGACACAAGCGTAGAGACGATGAGAAATTTCGACATTCTAACCTCCAATGACGATGCTGCAGTTGAAAATGCGGATAGGCGAACGAAGTGCTCTGTGTCGTACTCCTCTCGAAGGCACCGATTGCATCCGCAGCGTTGCGCAATGCCGTCGGTGGTGTAGTCTCCAGCCCCAAACCTCATTCAATGGAGCAGGCCATGTCTGCCATCGTATTCATCGTCATCGTCGCCCTTGCCGCCTCCAGTGGGGCTCTTTTCAAGCCGGGCGAATGGTACGAGACCCTGCGCAAGCCCTCCTGGACGCCGCCCAAATGGGCCTTTCCTGTCGTCTGGTCGCTGCTCTATATCGGAATTGCCTATGCCGGCTGGCGCATCTGGACGCTTGCCGGATGGTCTCTGCCGCTTGCCTTCTGGACCTGCCAGATCATCGCCAATGCCATTTGGTCCTGGCTTTTCTTTGGCCGCCGCCGGATGGACCTGGCGCTGGCCGATATCGCCGTCCTGTGGCTGTCGGTGCTTGGCTTCCTGGTGACCGCCTGGCCGATCTCGCAGGCCGCGGCTCTGGTGTTCGCTCCCTATCTCGCCTGGGTCAGCACGGCCGCCTTCCTCAACTACACCGTCCTGCGCCTCAATCCGAGGCAGGAAGATAGGGCCGCGTAGCAGGATATCAATGGCGTGGGCGACAAGCGCGCCCGCCATCAGCACCAGGATCAGCGAGCCGTTTCCGCCCTGCAATGCTAGGCCCACCGCGACGAGAAGACAGGTGCCCGAACAGGCATTGGCGGCGAGCGACCGGAAGCGTGCCGCCGGGTTCGCCGACATCAGCGACAGGGCCGCGGTTTCCGCCCAGAGGATGGCGACGGCAATCGCGCTGATCCAGCCGGACGCCAGCATGTCGAGCAGAAGGGTCATTTCTGCCTCGCGGGTAATCGGAAGAGTTCGCGCATGTCCTTGAAGAACACCCTGAGATGGGCGAAGGGATCGCGCCGCACGAGCTTCTTGTTGAGATAGGATTCCCAGGTAAGCCGCTGGACATCCGGATCCGCGCACATCGCCACGAATTTCTCGCGCAGGCGGTCATTGCGATACCAGACGGCCTGCATGATGCCGAGGATGAAAAACACCCGGCCATGGGCGCCCATGAAACTGCGTCGGGCCTGGCGAAGCGCGGAGGCCTTGCCCGTTTCAAGACAGGTGTTGACCGCATCGGCGGATAGCCGACCGCACAGCATGGCATAGTGGATGCCCTCGCCCGATGCCGGAGCGACCGTGCCGGCGGCATCGCCGGCCAGCAGGATGTTGCGGCCATTGTCCCAACGGCGCATGGGTTTCAGGGGCAGCGGTGCGCCCTCCCGGCGGATCGTCCGGCAATCGCCAAGCCCGGCGGCGCGTCTCAGTTCCGCCGTGGACTGGCGCAGGTTTAGGCCCTTGAGCGCCGAGCCGCAGCCCACGGACGTGTGCGGCCCGTGCGGAAAGATCCAGCCGTAGAAATCCGGCGAGATGCGCCCGTCATAGATCACGTCGCAGCGGTCTGACGTGAACCGGTCCGGATCGCTTTCGGCGGGGCTCTCGATGATCTCGTGATAGGCAAAGACGTAGGGCGGACGGCTGCTCGGCGGAAATTTGAGCCGCCGCACCGTTGAATTTGCCCCATCAGCACCGATGACCATGCGCGCGCTGACGGCAACCCGTGCCGAGGAAGACTTCCCATCAGTCGACATCGTCAGCCGCAAGACGCCGTTATCGGCGTCCTCTATCGTTTCCAACCGCCCGATGAGCCGGTGCGCGCCCGCCTTTTCGGCCCTTTGCCGCAGATAGGGATCGAACGTCGCCCGGTCCACCATGCCGACATAGCCAATCTCGCCGATGCGCATATCCACGGCGCGGCCTGATGGCGCGATCACCCGCGCGGCATTGGCGCGGGCGACCACCAGGTGGTCAGGAATGGCAAATTCCTTGAGGGATTTGGAGGGAATGGCACCGCCGCAGGGCTTGATGCGATTGCCGGGATCGACCAACAGCACCGTTCGCCCGCTCGCCACCAGCGTTTCCGCTGCAATGGCGCCGCAGGGGCCGCCGCCGATGACGGCGACATCAAACAGATCGGGCCATTTTGGGTCTGGCAAATGGCGGGGATGGTCAAGGCCGTGTTCCATCTTGGTCACTCCGCCGGTTGCGCCGAAAGCGAACAATGGGTGGTGGTGGCAGGGCTTTTCTGGCTGCGGATACTGACAGCCAGAAGCGCCGACACGAGAAACAGGCCGGCTTCGATGGCAAAGACCATGGCGAAAGCGCTGCTGTCGGCTCCGGTGAATTGCCGCCCAAGATCCAGCGCGACGCTGCCGATCAGCCCGCCCAGGCCAAACGAGACCGCCTGGGCCGCACCCCAGACCCCCATGCGCATGCCGGCATTGCCCGTGGTGCCGCGCGTTGCCAGCGCCATCATGGTGCCGATGGCGGCCACCGCGAACATGCCGTTCATGAAGCCGAGCAGGAAGACATTGGGCTTGAGCGCCCAGTGCGGGGCAAACATGGCCGCGAGACTGAGCAGGCCAAGCGCGACGGCGGAACCGAGGCAGCCCGCAAGGATGAAGAATTTCGGCAGGGCCGGAAAGCGTCGTCCAAGTGCGAACCCGCCCAGGCCGACCACGGCCATGCCGATGAAGATGCCCGCATGCTGCACGCCGGACAACTGCGTGGACTGGCCCGGTGTCATGCCGAACAGCAGCCCGGCAAAGGGCTCCAGGATCAGGTCCTGCGTGGAATAGGCCAGCATGGACATGAAGATGAACAGGGTGAACAGCCGGGCCTCGCGATCCGCCCAGACCTCCCGCAGGCTCTGGCCGAAGCTGGCGACGGGCTGCGACGGCTCCTTGACGGGAAGAATGGCCGGTTTCTTTTCGACGCCTGCGAGCGCAAGCCAGGAGATCAGAAAGGCCACCAGGCCGGTTGCGGCGGTGACGCGCACCAACTGCCCATGCGAATAGGGATCGAGCAGGATACCGGTGACGATCGAGGTGACGATGATGCCGAAGATCATCATCATCCAGGTGATGGTCGCCGCCGTTGCCCGCCGTTCGGGCACCGTGCGGGTGGCGATAAGTGCCAGCAGCGATGTGCCGCTGGCGCCGATGCCGACACCGATCAGGATATAGGCCAGGAATGCCACCGTCAGCGCGAGCGCCTGGCTATACGCGAACAGAAAGGTGGTGGCCGCCGCGAGCGTGCCGGAGAGCGCCAGGATCGCAAGCCCGAGCAGGATCCAGGCTGTGCGCGACCCGCCGGTATCGGACCGGTGTCCCCACACAGGGCGGGTGATCTGCACGCCATAGTGAATGCCGACCAGCAGGCCGGGAATGACGGCCGCAAGGCCGAGTTCCACGATCATGACGCGGTTCAAGGTGGAATTGGTCAGCACGACGATCGCGCCCAGGGCGGCCTGGACCAAGCCCAGCCTGACGATATCTAACCATCCCAGTCCTGACCGATAACCCCTGAAGGATGGAATCTTCGCAGCATTGCGGGGCATCGGCATCTCCTTCAGCCTGGCAAGGGCGTGGTGGCCAGATGGCGCAATCCAAATGCGGCCACCATCATGCCGCTGACATAAAGTCCGACGCCGACCGACGAGTACCAAACGGCACGCCGCACCGGGTCGCGCAGAAAGCGGACCATGCAGGTCATCTGGATGGCCGTCAGCACGCCGACCGCAAGGCCGTAGACGGGAAGGTCCCAGCGCAGCAGCAGGGCGATGACGACGACTTGCGGCAGCACCATCATAGCGCAGGCAATGCGGGCGGCGGCGCGCGCGCCGTGCAGCACCGGCAGCGTCAAGATCTCCATCTTGCGGTCGCCGCGGATCGACTTGAAATCGTTGAGTGTGAGGATGCCATGGGCGCCGATGCCGTAGAGCAGGGCAAGGACCATGACGGGCATGGACGGCGCCAGGCCGGTGACGGCCGTTGCCGCGGTGATCCAGGGCAGGGTTTCATAGCTCAGGCCGACGGCGCCATTGCCGATCCAGCCGTTTTGCTTGAACCGCAGCGGCGGCGCACTGTAGGCCCAGGCAAAGGCCAGTCCTACCAGGGACGCGACAAACACGTAAGGACCGAGCAGGGCCGCCGTCAGCGCCGAGATCAGCGACATGGCGATGGCGATATAGAGCCCCCAGCGCCCCGGCATGCGACCCGATGGTATGACCCGGTGCGGCTCGTTGATGGCATCCACATGGCGATCGAACCAGTCATTGGCAGCCTGGCTGGTGCCGCACAACAGCGGGCCCGCCAGAACCACGCCGGCCAAGGCCGCCCATGCCATGGAGCCGAAGGGCTGGCCGGACGAGATGGCGCCGCAGGCATAGGCCCACATGGGTGGAAACCACGTGATGGGCTTCAGCAAAGCCAGCACCGCGGAGGGGCTCGGCCAGTCGCCATGATCGGTAGGGTTGCGGGTGATATCCATGGCCAAATGCTATGCCCGGCCCTGACATGTGTCAACAAAAATTGACACTATCGACTATGTTGACACTTCCGCAGCGCAGCACGATGCGCACCATCCCCCTGGCATGGCCATGAGACCATGCGGACTTGATGGTTGGACGGTATTGAAGGTGTCAGTTCGCGGGGCGATAGTCTTCGAGGCCGTGGCGCCGAAGCTTGATGTAAAGGCTCTGCCGGGACAGGCCGAGAATTTCGGCGGCGGATGCCCTGTTGTTGTTGGTCTGGTCGAGGGCGGCTTCGATGCAGATCTTCTCGATGACATCGAGCGATTCGCGAATCAGTTCCTTCAACGGAACCTTGCCCACCAGATTGGCAAAGCCCTCGGCCTGATCCGTCACGCCCGGCGCGGGGATGGCGGGACGTTCCGAGACGGCCGGCTGCGCGATGAGCACGATCTGGATCTGTCCCGACTCAGGATTTCGACGCGCTGATATCTGCACGGAACGGTCGCCGGCGAGATTGTCCGTCAGGATCGAGGAGAAACCCCTGATGATCTGCTCTTCCGCCAGGCGGGAATAAAGCAGGTGGACATCGAGCGGAGACCGGGAGAACCAGGTCGCAAGGTTCCTGCCGACCACCTGCGCCACCGAGGGCGCGTGGACGAGATCGAGGAACAGGGTATTGGCGGAAAGGACCTGCCCCTGGGCATTGGTCTGTACCGACGCTTCCGGGATGTCGGCGAGGTCGACGACATGCTCGCTGGGACGGTCGACATGCTGCCGCTTGGTCTCCTGCGTGTCGGCGCTCGGCCAGGCGGATACGATGAGGTTTGTGACGCCATTTTCCCGGTAGGAGCGCAGATTAAGCGAAATCGCCTCGCCTTTGGCGGTCTTCAGCGTGTCCAGTTGCACCGGGTTCGGGCTGTGGCGCGCCTCGCCCATGGCGTCGCTCAGGAGATCGCGATCCTGCTTGCGGAATAGATCGCGCATCGGCTTGCCGGCAAGGCTCGCCGCTCCCGTGCCGAGCAGGCTTACCGCCGCCGCATTGGCATCGAGCACGGTTTTTCGTTCGCCATCGATCATCAGATGGGCAATGGTGGAGATCCGGAACGCCGTGCGATAGCGGGCCTCGGCCTCCTGCAGCTCCCGGTAATCCGCCTCCAGTTCCAGCTGGGTCTCGACCAGCCTTTGCTGGTCCTGCATCTGCTGGCGCAGGTCGCGGCCGATGACGAGCGTGTAGGGAAAATCCGCCGACGAAAAGGCCGAATACAGCACCGGAAGGTCCGGCCGGCCGTGGCTTGGATGATTGATCTGGTAGCCGCGCGCGTGGCGCACCTTGTCCTCGCCGGTCAGCATGGCATCGACCTTGATGACGGATTCCATCGTGACCAGGTCCTGCAGGCGCTTGCCCGCGGCCTTGTCGAAACCGTAACTACCGATATCAGGATCTGACCAATGGGTGCTGACGACGTGGCCGTCATGGTCGACGAGCAAGACGATGTCGGCACCGAGGCCGATGATGGAGCCGATGGACTTGGCATCCATCGCCTTCAGCAAACTGACGGCGACCTCCAGGCCTTGCGCCGCGTTCTTGCCGTTAACGGGCTTCATCGTACGAGCCCATCAAGTCCACTGGCATTGACAGCCGCCCTCCGGCCCGACGCTTTTGTCCGCCGACTAATCGTTTCGAGTTCGAAAAATCTTTCGCAAATCCGAGTAGCGGAGTAAACGCTGTCACATATGCAGTCAATCCCCAAACCTACAAGAAAATCAATGGAATCCAAGGCTGCTGCACCGCCGACGACAATGGGCACCCGGCTATCCGGACGACACGACCTTACCGTTGAGACAAGATCGCCGAAGGCACCCTTGAGTTGCTGATTGCTCCAGCCGATGCAAACCACATCGGCCTGTTCGATGAGCGAACAAACATAGGGGTCCTTTGGTTCCCTGCCATCCAGCAGATGCGTAGACCAGCCCATGGCATCGAACAACAGGCCCAGCATGTGCTGCATCAGCGTGTGCTGCTCGCCGAACGGGGTCAGCAGCACGGCCAGCGGTGCATTGGGATCCGAGTGCAGGCTCTTGATCTGGAACGACAGCAGCTTGATCAGCTCCTGCAGCCGCGCGGCGCCGATGGTGACGTCCACGAAATCGCAGTCGTCGCTGATCCACTTGCTGCCGAGCTGGCGGGCCGTGGTCTCGATGAACAGATATTTGACGAATTCCGGCTCTCCGGATGGCAATTCCCGCCGCAGGAAGTCGAGAAGCATGGACGTGCGGACGCCCGGTCGCACCACGAGATCGCAGAACGAGGCCAGAGCCTTGCTGTAGCGGTTATCGTGCTCCAAACCTATGTCGTACCGCGATGCCAGCCTTTCGGCGGTCATGGGCGCCACCGTTGCGTGAATGATGCTGCGGAGCTTTTCTCGTTCTTCGGTCAGTAAGTAGCCCGCCCAGCCATGGGGGGCAAGTGATCCATTGGAATTAGGCGTCGTCGCCGGTCTTGGTGCCGCAAGGGCTGGACAGTCTGCGCCATCGATGAAGGTTCTGTCCATGTGCCCGCGCGGAAACGCCTCCCATCAGCGATCAGAGCTATGCGTCGCGCGGCGCCCCACCCAGCGATCTGCGAGCAAGTCCAGCATGCCTAGACCAAAGGCGAATGTAAATAAAAATTTACGTCAATCTAGATTGACACTTTTGAGATTGCGGGATTACTGTTTCCTATCCCGAGCAGCCCCACGGGATGCATCCGGGAGGGGACGTGATCATGAAGGGCAAGACCGAACAACCGGCACAAGCCACCATCCTCTACAGCGAGGAGGAGCGGCGCAGGCGTGATCAGAGCGGGTGGACCCTGGTTCAGGGCATCCTCGCCCCCATCCAGTTCCTGGTGTTTCTCGTCAGCGTGTCGCTGATCCTGCGCTACCTCTGGACGGGCCAGGGCGTTGAATGGGCCGAACTGTCCGTCGTCGTGAAAACCCTGACGCTCTATGCGATCATGATCACCGGGTCGATCTGGGAAAAGGAAGTCTTCGGCTGCTACCTGTTTGCGCGGCCATTCTTCTGGGAAGACGTCTTTTCCATGCTGGTGCTCGGCCTGCACACGGCCTATCTCGCAGCGCTCTATTGGGGCTCCCTGACATCGGAGGAGCTGATGCTGCTTGCGCTGGCCGCCTATGCCACCTATGTCGTCAATGCCGGCCAGTTCGTCTGGAAGCTCAGGATGGCAAGGCTTGATGCCGCCCGTCGCGACAGCCTGCTCATGTCAGGCCGAAGCGGTGGGTTCCATGCCGGGGGCGTTGCCTCATGAACCAGCCCCTGCCGACCTCCTGCGCTACACCACCGGCTGCAACTGCTGCGACGATCCGCCAGCGGGGGCAGCATGAAGTATTTTGCGGGCTGACATCGATCATCTGGCTGCATCGCAAGGTGCAGGACGCTTTTTTCCTGGTGGTCGGCTCCCGCACCTGCGCGCATCTGATGCAGTCGGCCGCCGGCGTTATGATCTTTTCCGAGCCCCGCTTTGCCACCGCAATCATGGAAGAACGTGATCTCGCCGGGATGGCGGACATGCATGACGAGCTGGACCAGGTGGTAGCCCGGCTTCTGGAGCGTCGGCCCGATATCCGCATGCTGGTCCTTGTCGGCTCCTGCCCGTCTGAAGTGATCAAGCTCGACCTCAACCGCGCCGCCGGGCGGCTCAATGCCCACTATGCGCCGCGCCACCGGGTGATCGCCTATTCCGGCAGCGGCATCGAGACGACCTTCACCCAGGGCGAGGACAACTTCCTTGCAGCCCTGGTGCAGGACCAGGCCACGCGGCCAGCCAAATCAGGGGCAGCCAGGCTTGTGGTTGCCGGCTGTCTGGCCGATGTCGTGGAAGACCAGTTTTCCCGCCTGTTTTCGGCATTCGGCCTGTCGGACGTCGTGTTCCTTCCAGGCCGCCACGCCACCGACGGCCTGACGATTGATTCCAATACCCGCTATGTCCTGGCGCAGCCCTATCTGGGTGCGACCGCCGCAGCCCTTGAAAGCCGCGGCGCCACCCGTATCGATGCCATCTTCCCCCTGGGAACCGAGGGCACGACGGCCTGGCTATGGGCAATCGCATCGGCTTTCGGTATCGACCGCGCCCGCTTCGACGGGATTGTCGACCAGCCGCGCCGCCGCGCCGAGCAGGCGATATCGCATTATCGCCCCTGGATCGATGGCAAGCGGGTCTTCCTGTTTCCCGATTCGCAGATGGAACCCTCGCTCGCCCGCTACCTGCATCAGGAGCTTGGCGCCGAGATCGTCGAGATCGGCAGCCCCTATCTGCATCGCGAACATGTCGCCGGCGAACTGGCCTTGCTGCCGCCGGGCGTGGCGATTTCGGAAGGCCAGGATGTCGATATCCAGATCGATCGCTGCCGCCAGGCCAATCCCGACCTGATCGTCTGCGGCCTTGGGCTTGCCAATCCCTTCGAGGCCGAAGGGCGGATCACCAAGTGGTCGATCGAATTCGCCTTCACTCCGATCCAGGGCTACGAGCAGGCCGGCGACCTGGCCGAACTCTTTGCCCGGCCGCTGATGCGCAACAGCATCCTGACCGGCAGAAACCGGGAGGCCGCGCAATGAAGCTGTCGATGTGGAC
This sequence comes from Rhizobium sp. RU36D, assembly GCF_900176345.1. Taxonomy (GTDB): domain Bacteria; phylum Pseudomonadota; class Alphaproteobacteria; order Rhizobiales; family Rhizobiaceae; genus Allorhizobium. The sequence goes on along the minus strand of NZ_FWXU01000002.1, from coordinate 293,174 downwards.
CTATGAAGGACCTCCCCATGTTGGCGCCATGCGCATCGCCGCCTCGATGAAGGGCGTGCATTACGTGCTTCATGCGCCGCAGGGCGACACCTATGCCGACCTCTTGTTCACGATGATCGAGCGTCGGGCCTCGCGTCCGCCGGTCACCTACACCACCTTCCAGGCGCGCGATCTCTCGGGCTCCACCGCTGATATCTTCAAGGCCGCCTGCCGCGATGCGGTGGCCCGCTTCGAGCCTGAGGCGCTTCTGGTCGGCGCCTCCTGCACGGCGGAGCTGCTGCAGGACGATCCGGGCGGGCTGGCCCGCACACTGGACGTAAACGTGCCGGTCGTGCCGCTCGAGCTTCCCTCCTATCAGAAGAAGGAAAACTGGGGCGCATCGGAAACCTTCTATCGCCTTGTGCGCGCCTTTGCCGGCTCGGCCACCCGCCCCGCGGAGATCCCGGCCAACAGCTGCAATATTCTCGGGCCGACCTCGCTCGGCTTCCGCTGCCGCGACGACGTGACCGAGATCGTGCGGCTGCTGACGGAAGAGGGGCTCGACGTGCGCGTCGTGGCACCGCTGGGTGCCAGCCCTGCCGATCTTGCCCGGCTGCCGGACGCCGCCTTCAATATCGTGCTCTATCCCGAACTCGCCGACGTGACGGCCCGCTGGCTGAAGAAGACCTATGGCATGCCCTATGTCTCGACGGTTCCGATCGGCATTGGCGCGACGCAGGATTTCCTGGCGGAGGTCCGCGCCCTGGCCGGACTTGCGCCAAGGGAGGCGGGCCAAGACCAGGCCTCCGGCCGCGACCGCCTGACCTGGTATGCGCGCTCCGTCGACAGCAATTACCTCACCAACAAGCGCGTCTTCATCTTCGGCGATGCGACCCATGCGATTGCCGCGGCCCGCATCGCTTCGGAGGAATTGGGCTTCCGCGTCTGCGGGCTCGGCACATACATGCGCGAATTCGCCCGCGAGATCCGCGAGGCGGCGCAAGCCTACGGGATCGAGGCGCTGGTCAGCGACGACCATCTCGACGTCGAAGCAGCTATCATCGCAGCCCGGCCGGAACTGGTGCTCGGCACGCAGATGGAACGCCACATCGCCAAGCGACTGCGGGTGCCGTGCGCCGTGATCTCGGCGCCGGTGCATGTGCAGGATTTTCCGGCCCGCTACTCGCCGCAGATGGGGTTTGAAGGCGCGAACGTGATCTTCGACAGCTGGGTCCATCCGCTGATGATGGGCCTGGAGGAGCATCTGCTGCAGATGTTCCGCGATGACTTCGAATTCAACGACGGTGCCGCTGCCTCGCATCTGTATCCCCATGCCGCCGAAATCATCGAGGACGCGCCGGCACTCGCCGCGGAAACGCTGGTCTGGACCAGCGACGCGGAGAAGGAGCTGAAGAAGGTTCCGTTCTTCGTCCGTGGCAAGGCGCGCCGCAATACCGAACTCTTTGCCGCAAGCAAAGGTATCCGACCCATCACCGTGGAGACGCTGTATGACGCGAAAGCCCATTTCGCCCGCTGACAGCGCCCCCATAAGGGTGGTGCTGGTCACGCTAGACAATCACATTGCGGCCGCGGTGGACGATGCCCGCCGCTCACTGGCCAGTGACCTGCCAGGCCTGACGCTCTCCGTCCATGCCGCGACCGACTGGGCCGAAAATCCTGCAAGCCTCGCCGCCTGCCGCGCGGCGATCCTTGAGGGCGACATCATCATCGTCTCGATGATCTTCGTCGAGGAGCATGTCGCCGCGATTGCCGATGTGCTTGAGGCCCGCCACCGCGCATGCGACGCCATGGTATGCTGCATGTCGGCCGGCACGATCATGAAATTCACCAGCATGGGCCGCTTCCGCATGAGCGAGGAGCAGAAGGGACCGCTGGCGCTCCTGAAAAAGCTGCGCGGCTCCAGCTCGCGCAATGGGCGCGACAGCGGCAAGACGGCGGGCGAACGCCAGCTCGCCATGCTGCGCCGCCTGCCGCAATTGCTGCGCTTCATTCCCGGCACGGCGCAGGACGTGCGCAACTACTTCCTGACGCTGCAATACCGGATCGCCGCCTCCGACGAGAACATCGCCAATATGGTGCGGCTGCTGGTCAGCAAATATGCCAAGGGAGAGCGCAAGGCGCTGCAAGGCCGCATCATCGTCGGCGAGCCGGTGGCCTATCCCGATGTCGGGCTTTATCATCCGCGCCTCAAGCCACGCGTCACCACCCAGCTGAAGCAGCTCCCGCAGGTCACCGATTGCCGAGGCACGATCGGGCTGCTGTTGCTGCGCACCTATATCCTGTCAGGCGATACCGGCCATTACGACCGGGTGATCGCGGCGCTGGAAACCCGCGGCTATAGGGTCGTTCCGGTGTTCTGCAGCGGGCTGGACATGCGCTCGGCCATTTCCCGTTTCATGGACCCGGCCGAGGGCGGGTTGAAGATCGACGCGCTTTGCTCGCTCACCGGCTTCTCGCTTGTCGGCGGGCCGGCCTACAGCGATTCAAAAGCTGCCTCCAAGACCCTGGAACAGCTCGACATTCCCTATCTCTCGGCCTTCGTCACCGAGTTTCAGTCCAGGGAGGCCTGGCAGGCGTCTTCGCAAGGGTTGACGCCGATCGAGACGACCCTGATGGTGGCGATCCCCGAACTCGATGGCGCCACCGGCTCCATGGTCATCGGCGGCCGCTCCGATTGCGGCGGCAAGGCAAAGGCCTGCATCTGTGCCCGGGAGCTGGGACAATGCCCGACCGGCCGTGCCTGCATGCAGCCGGACGACGAACGCGTCAGCCTGCTGGCCGATCGCCTGGCGACGATGGTCGACCTGCGCCGCGCCGCCCGCAGCGACCGCCGGCTGGCGATCACCATCTTCAACTATCCGCCCAACAGCGGCAGCATCGGCACCGCGGCCTTCCTGTCAGTGTTCGAAAGCCTGTACGCGACCATGACCAGGCTCTCCGCCGAGGGCTATGACATCGCCGTGCCGCCGAGTGTCGATGCCCTGCGCGAGATGATCCTTGAAGGCAACGCAGCGCTGCATGGCACAGAGGCCAATGTGCACGCCGTGATCGCCACCGACGACCATGTGCGGCGGGAGCGGCATCTGGCCGATATCGAGAAACATTGGGGCCCGGCACCAGGGCGCGTGTTGAGCAATGGCCGCGGCATCTTCGTGCTCGGCCGCCAGTTCGGCAAGCTGCTGGTCGGCATCCAACCGCCCTTCGGCTACGAGGGCGACCCGATGCGCCTGCTGTTCGAGACAGGCTTTGCGCCCAATCATGCCTTTGCCGCCTACTACCGCTATCTGCGGGAGGGCTTCGGCGCGGATGCCGTGCTGCATTTCGGCACCCATGGCGCGCTGGAATTCATGCCGGGCAAGCAGACGGGTCTCTCCGGCACCTGCTGGCCGGACAGGATCCTGCAAGGGCTGCCGAACTTCTATTTCTACGCCGCCAACAATCCGGCCGAAGGCTCTATCGCCAAGCGCCGCTCGGCTGCGACGCTGATCTCCTATCTGACACCGCCGATCACCCAGGCAGGGCTCTACAAGGGGTTGAGCGAGCTGAAGGCGAGCCTCGACCGCTATCGCCTCACCCTGCCGGATGCCGTGGCTGAGCGCGAGCGCCTGATGTCACTGATCCGCGTCCAGGCCGGGCAGTTGGAGCTGGTGGAAACGATCGCCGATGCCGGCGACGCGGCTTTCATCCAGCATTTGGTCGGCGCGGTGACCGAGCTTGAATATACCCTGATCCCCCATGGCCTGCATGTGGCCGGCCGTGGCATGGACCGCGCCGAACGGCTCGACATGCTGGAGCATGTGGCCGCCGGCATGGAGCAGGCGGCCAAGATCCGCGATATCAAGGCGCTGGTCGCCGCGGTCGTCGACCAGAACCAGCCGGCCGTAACGGCAGCTCTTGGAACCGCCGACCAGGGTCAGCTAGATATGGCAGCGCTGCTGTCGCAGATGAATGCCGGCCTCATTGTCAATGAAGAGCTTGAAGGCATCGTCAAGGCGCTGGATGGGCGGTTCGTCATGCCATCTCCCTCGGGCGATCTGCTGCGCACGCCCGAACTCCTGCCGACCGGCCGCAACATCCACGGTTTCGACCCCTTCGGCATCCCGAGCGCCTTTGCCGTCCAGGATGGCGAGCGCCAGGCGGCGCGGGTGCTGGAACGCTACATGAAGATCGACGGACGGCTGCCGGAAACGGTTGCCATCGTGCTGTGGGGCACCGACAACCTGAAGACCGGCGGTGCGCCGCTGGCCCAGGCCATGGCCCTGATGGGTGCACGCCCCAAGCTCGATTTCTACAACCGCGTCTGCGGCGCGACGCTGATCCCGCTCGAAGACCTGAAGCGCCCGCGCATCGACGCTGTCATGACCCTCTCGGGCATCTTCCGCGATCTGCTGCCGATCCAGGCCAGCATGCTGGCCGAGGCAAGCTATCTGGCAGCGACCGCCGACGAGCCTGTCTCGATGAACTTCATCCGCAAGCATGCACTCGCCTATAGCGAAAGCCATGGCTGCGATATCGAAGCCGCTGCCTACCGGGTCTTTTCCAATGCCGACGGAGCCTATGGCGCCAATGTCAACATGCTGATCGGCTCCTCGTCCTGGTCCGACGACCAGGAGATTGCCGACACCTATACCAACCGCAAGAGCTTCGCGATCAACCGCAAGGGCAAGACCAGCCACCAGGCCGAGGTGCTCGATGCTGTCCTGGGCGAGGTCGATATGGCCTATCAGAATCTCGATTCCGTCGAGATCGGCGTGACCACGATCGAGAACTACTTCGATACGCTGGGTGGCCTGACCAAGGCAGTGATGCGCGCCAAGGGTGAGTCATCGCTGCCGGTCTTCATTTCAGACCAGACCCAGGGCGAGGGCAAGGTGCGCACGCTCGGCGAGCAGGTGGCGCTGGAAACCCGCACGCGCACCCTTAACCCCAAATGGTTCGAGGGCATGCTGAAGCACGGCTATGAAGGCGTGCGCAATATCGAGACGCAGGTGACGAACACGCTTGGCTGGTCGGCGACGACAGGCGGCGTTGAACCCTGGGTCTACCAACAGATGACCGAGACCTTCCTGCTCGATCCGCAGATGCGGCAGCGGCTGGCCACGCTCAATCCCGCCTCCACATCCCGCGTCGCCGCGCGGCTGATGGAAGCGCACGAACGCAACTATTGGCAGCCCGATGCCGAAACCCTCGCCGCGCTCAGGCTGGCCGGTGAGGAGCTGGAAGACCGTCTTGAAGGCCTGTTCAGGGAAGCTGCACAATGAATATCTTTACCCATCCCAAGACCGTGGAGCGGGAGGCCCGCATTGCCGAAAGGCTGCGCCGAAACGCCGATGGCGAGGGCAGCGTCCAGGTCCATCTCGATCCGACGATGGAGATCGACGGCGCCAAGGTCTTTGCCGTCTATGGCAAGGGCGGCATCGGCAAGTCCACCACCTCGTCCAACCTGTCCGTCGCCTTTTCGATGATCGGCAAGCGCGTGCTGCAGATCGGCTGCGATCCCAAGCATGATTCCACCTTCACGCTGACCAAGAGCCTGATCCCGACCGTCATCGACGTGCTGGAAAAGGTGGATTTTCACACCGAGGAACTTCGGCCGGAAGACTATATGGTTGAAGGCTTCAACGGCGTGCAGTGCATCGAGGCGGGCGGCCCGCCGGCCGGCACCGGCTGCGGCGGCTATGTCGTCGGCCAGACGGTGAAGCTCCTGAAGGAGCACCACCTGCTCGATGACACCGATGTCGTGATCTTCGACGTGCTGGGCGATGTCGTCTGCGGCGGCTTTGCCTCGCCGCTGCAACATGCCGAACGCGCGGTCATAGTTGCCGCCAACGACTTCGATTCCATCTTCGCGATGAACCGCATCGTCGCCGCCATCAAGGCGAAGTCGAAGAATTACGATGTCCGGCTCGGCGGTGTGATCGCCAACCGCTCGCGCGAGACCGACCAGATCGACCGCTACAATGAGGCAATCGGGCTGAAGCGCCTCGCCCATGTGCCCGATAGCGACCATGTGCGGCTGAGCCGCCTGAAGAAGAGCACGCTGTTCGAAATGGGCGACAGCCCGGAAATCCTGGCGATCCAGAAGGAATATCTGCAACTGGCCGAACGCCTGTGGGCGGGGACGCCAGCGCTTGAAGCCTCGCCGATGAAGGACCGGGACATCTTCGAATTTCTCGGATTCGAGTGAGGACACGCCATGAGCCAGACCGACTACATCAGACGAACCGGCGAGATCGAGCACTACTTCGACCGCACCGCTCTGGACGCCTGGAAGCGGCTGACCGGCGACCAACCGGTTGGCGGCATCCGGGCCACCGTGCGCAAGGGCCGCGATGCCATGCGCCGGACGCTGGTCGATTGGCTGCCGGAAGACCTGACGGGCTGGCGGATCCTGGATGCCGGCTGCGGATCGGGCGCGCTCTCTCTGGAACTGGTGGAACGCGGCGCCGATGTGCTGGGCATCGACCTTTCCGCCCAGATGATCGCCTTTGCCCGGCAGCGGGCCATGGAGCAGCACGCAGCAGACCGGTCGCGCCGGGGTTCCGTGCGCTTCGAAAGCGGGGATATGCTCGATCCGCGGCATGGGCATTTCGATGCCATGATCGCCATGGACGTGCTGATCCACTACAGCCCTGCCGATGCTACACGCGTGATCGAGCAGATGGCCGCCCGCACCTCGCAGCGCCTTGCCTTCACGCTGGCCCCCGGCTCGCGCCTGTTGCGCACCATGCTGGCGGCCGGTCGCGCCTTCCCGCGCGGCAATCGTTCGCCGGCGATCTACCCGGTCGACACTTCGGCGCTGGTCGGCAATCTCGTCGCCAAGCCAGGCATGGCGGACTGGTCGATCGGCCGCACAGAGCGGGTTTCGATCGGTTTCTACACCTCCCAGGCCATGGAGGTGACGCGCGCATGAGGATCGGTGCCGCCAATCGCAGGCTGATCGGGCTCTGGCAAAAGCTGGGGACGCGGTTCATGCCGTTTGCAGATGCGGCCAGCGCCGAGATGCCGCTGTCGCGGCTCATGCGGCTATCCCTGTTCCAGATTTCCGTCGGCTGCGTCATGGTTCTGCTCAACGGCACGCTGAACCGCGTGCTGATCGTCGAACTCGGCGTGCGCGTCGATCTCGTCTCCGCGGTCATTGCCATTCCGGTGCTGGCCGCTCCGCTCCGGCTGTTCTTCGGCTATCGTTCCGATACCTACCGGTCCGTGCTGGGCTGGCGGCGCGTGCCCTATATCTGGCTCGGCAGCCTGCTGCAGTTCGGCGGGCTGGCAATCATGCCGTTCGCCTTGCTGCTCATGCAATCCCAGACGGTGGGGCCGGAATGGGCCGGCGTGGCCGGGGCCTGCCTTGCCTTCCTGCTGACCGGCTTTGGTATGCATATGTCGCAGACGGCGGGCCTGGCGCTGGCCAGCGATCTGGTGCCGGCCGAGAAGCGGCCAAGGGTGGTGGCGCTGCTCTATGTCATGCTGCTGGCAGGCATGATGGCCGCGTCCTTGTTCTACAGTTATTTCCTTGTCGATTTCTCGGCCAAGCAACTTATCCAGGTCATCCAGGCCACTGCGCTTTTCACCATGGTAATCAATGTGATAGCCATCTGGAAGCAGGAGGCCCGCAAGCCGCTTCTGACGGCAGTTGACCGCAGTCAACCGGGATTCCTGGAGGCGCTCAGCACCTATCGCAGCGATCCCGGCACCATGCGCCTTTTGCTGGCCGTTGCCGTTGGCTCGGCTGCCTTTTCCATGCAGGACGTGCTGCTGGAACCCTATGGCGGCGAAATTCTCGGCATGTCCGTTGGACATACGACGCTGCTGACGGGGCTATGGGCCGCCGGCACGATGGCCGGCTTCTTCTGGGCTGCAAGCAGCCTGGACAGGGGCGGGGAGATGTACCGGATCGCCGCGCGCGGCCTGCTGGTCGGCATTGCCGCCTTCTCGGCCGTGATTTTCGCCGAACCGCTGGATCTCGACGGCCTGTTCTACATCGGCGCCGCCGGCGTCGGCCTTGGCGGTGGGCTGTTTGCCGTCGGCACCATGCTGGGCGCCATGGCGATCTCGAAGCGCTCCGACAGCGGCATCGTAGTCGGCGCCTGGGGTGCCGTGCAGGCAACGGCGATCGGTGCAAGCATGCTGCTGGCCGGAGTGCTGAAAAGCGGCGTCAACGCACTGGCGCTGAGCGGCAGTCTCGGCGAGGCCATGACCAGCCGCGCTTCGGGCTATCTCGTCGTCTACACCTTTGAAATCATTCTTATGTTCGTCTGCCTTGCGGTGCTCGGTCCCCTGACGGGCCTGCGCCACCGCGGCAGCAATCATCACACAGACATGCGTTTTGGCCTGGCGGAGATGCCCGGCTGAATGCCGGCGCGCGCCATCAATTGGAGGGGCAAACATGATCGGATCTCTGGGCGGCAATCTCGACGTGGCGCAGGTTGTGCTCTACGCCTTCTGGATCTTCTTCGCCGGCCTCATCTGGTATCTGCGGCAAGAAGACCGGCGCGAAGGCTATCCGCTCGAAGCGGATGCCACGGGACACTACAACAAGCATCCCTTCCTGTTCGTACCGCCGCAGAAGACCTTCGTCCTGCCGCACGGGCAGGGAACGAAGCAGGTGCCGGATTTCGTGCGCGACACCAGGCCTTTGGCGGCCCGCCGCGTCGCGCCGGCCCCGGGCTATCCGATCGAGCCGGTCGGCAATCCGCTTCTGGCGGGAGTCGGTCCCGGCTCCTGGGCCGAGCGTGCCGAAAAGCCTGACATGACGGCCCATGGCGACGCCCGGATCGTGCCGCTGCGGGTGGCCGAGGGCTTCGGCATCGCCGAAGGCCAGGTCGATCCGCGCGGGCTGGCCGTGTTGGGTTGCGACCGCAGGCCGGCCGGCACCGTCACGGATGTCTGGGTTGACCGCGCGGAGCAACTGATCCGCTACTACGAAGTGGCCGTCGGCACGGGCGAGGCGGTGCGCACCGTCCTGCTGCCGAACAATTTCGTCGTGGTGCAGACGGGCCGGGGCGGCATTCGCCATCTCTACGTCCATGCGGTGACCTCCGAACAGTTCGCCGATGTCCCAGCGACGGCCAAGCCGGAAACGGTGACGCTGCGCGAGGAAGACAAGATCATGGCCTATTTCGGCGCCGGCCTGCTCTATGCCCTGCGCGAACGGCAGGAGTCGCTGCTGTGAAACAGTTCGTTACGCGAGAGCATGAAATCGAGCCGATTCCGGGACTTCCCGGCAGGCTGCCGGAGGGTGAACAGATCCTCTGGCAGGGTCGGCCCTCGGCGCGGCTCGTGTCCCGCCACGCGCTCAAGAGCCACTGGATCGCTTTCTATTTCGTGGTGCTGGCAGTTTGGGCCGCGGCTTCAGGCTATGCCGATGCCCAGCCCTTTGGCGGCATTCTGTTTTCCGTGGCGGTGCTGATCGGCCTTGCCGCCGCCGTGCTCGGCATGATCGAGCTGTTCGCCTGGGGCGTGGAACGCACGACCCTCTACACGATCACCAGCGAACGGGTGGTCATGCGGTTCGGGGTGGCCTTGTCGATGACGCTGAACCTGCCTTACCGGCAGATCGACACGATGGCGCTCGGCAAACTCGGCGGCGACAAGTCGGGAACGATTGCAATTGCCCTTCGGCCCGGTGCGCGCCTGTCCTGGCTGGTGCAGTGGCCGCATGTACGCGGATGGCGTTTTTCCCATCCGGAACCCAGCCTGATCTGCCTTGATGATGCCGAGGCGGTCAGCGATCTCCTGGCGCTCGCCTATACGCGCGCCTCGGTGTTCCGGGCTGACCGGGGGCAGCGGATGCCGATCAATGCGCCGGGCTTTGCCCAGGCCCAAGTCGCAGCCGAGTAAGAGAAAAGCCATGTCATCCGCACTCAGCCTCGGTTATCTCGGACGCAAGGGCAAGCCAACCAAGCGCATGCCCGCCGGCATCATCCTGGCCGCCATCGCCCTGCTTGCCTTCTCCGCCGCAGCGGTCGTCTTCGGACAGGCGACAGGCATCGGCCTGGTGAAGCAGCAGGCCGGACAGCCGGTCGCCGTGCGGGACGTGACGATCACCCGTGGCGCTGGCGATACGGTCGTCGTGACCGACGCTGCGACCGGCCAGACCGTTGCCGTCTACCCGCCTAAGGCCGGCGGCTTCGTGCGCGGTTCGCTGCGCGCCTTCGAGCGAATGCGCCAGGTGGCTGCCGTGCCCGCAGACGCGGCCTACCGCATCATCCAATGGAATACCGGCCGCGTCAGCCTGTCTGACACGGCAACCGGGGAACGCATCTATCTCGAGGCTTTCGGCCGCGACCAGGCGACCGCATTTGCCGCACTGCTTGATCCAAAAGGAGGACCACGCCCATGAATCCCGTATTCGCTTTGATGCGTCGACGTGAACTGGTCGATTGCACCGTAGAGATCAACAACACCTTCGAGGCGCTTGGCGCGCATCTGCGCTTCGACAACGGCGTCATCGTGCATCCTGGTGACGAGGTCCTGGTTCACGGCGCGCCGGTTTCGATCCCATATGGCTCGACCCAGCAGTTCCGGCGCAAGGCAACGATCACCCGGGCCGGCGCCCTGGAGCGCGCCTGGACGCGCGCCACCGGCGACCTGGACATGATGGAATTGTGCGAATTCAGCTTCACGGAGAGGGCATTGTCATGAACAACCATGTTTCCCCAAGCCATCTGACCGATCACGAGCCAACGGTCGAGGAGCGGATGGCAGGCGTCAATGATACGACCCGCAGCGCGCTGGTCTCCACCATGCTCACGCCCCGCTTCTACACCACCGATTTCGACGAGATGGACAAGATCAATGTCGAGCCGGTGCGGGCGGAATGGGACGTCCTGATCGCGCAGATGAAGAGCGACCCCAACCGCGGGCACTTCAAGCGCAATGAAGACTGGGACGACATCGACATCGACGCGCTTCCCGACGGTCTGCGCGAGGAATTCATCGACTTCCTGGTGTCGTCGCTGACGTCTGAATTCTCCGGCTGCGTGCTCTACAAGGAGATGAAGCGCCGCGGCAAGAACCAGGAGATCTGCGAGCTGTTCGGCTATATGAGCCGCGACGAATCCCGCCATGCCGGCTTCATCAATGATGCGCTGAAAGAGTTCGGCATCGGAGTGAACATGGGCTTCCTAGCCAAGGCGAAGAAATACACCTTTTTCAAGCCCAAGTTCATCTACTATGCCACCTATCTCTCCGAGAAGATCGGCTATGCCCGCTACATCACCATCTTCCGGCACCTGGAGAAACACCCGGAGCAGCGCTTCCACCCGATCTTCAAGTGGTTCCGCCAGTGGTGCAATGACGAATTCTCCCATGGCGAAGCCTTCTCGCTGATCATCCGCTCCGACAAGCGGCTGATGGAGGGGTTGAACAAGTACTGGATCAAGTTCTTCCTGCTGGCAGTCTTTGCCACGATGTATGTCCGCGACCATATGCGGCCCGAGTTCCACAAGGCGCTGGGTGTCGACATCGACGACTATGACATGCGGGTGTTCCGGCTGACCTCGGAAATATCAAGGCAGTGCTTCCCGCTGGTTCTGGACCTCGACAATCCCGCGCTGCGCGAAGGCTTCCGCCGGATGGAGCGTATCAATCGCAAGGTGATGGCCGCCAATGAACGTGGCGGCCTTGTTGGGCGGGTCGCCAAGGGCTTCTGGTCCGCCGCTGCGGCTATCAATTTCGTGCGGATGTATGCCATCCCAACGAAATCGAACACCATCCCCGCCATCTCGCGCCTGCAGCCGGTCTGGTAGGGAGATCGCTGATGCCGCTCGCGCACCCGCTCGCCGTCGTCCTGATCGCCATCTCCGTGTGGTGGCTTTCGACCGGGCTCGTGCTCGCGCTGGTCTATCGGTCCAATACCGCCCGCCGCAGCCTGGTGCTGATGGCGGTCATGACACTCGTGGGCGCCGGCGGTTTCGGCCTGATGCTGTATGGTGCCGCTCAACAGACAGTGCTGGGCTCCTATGCGGGCTTTTTCGGTGCCCTGCTCATCTGGGCATGGCACGAGGCAGCCTTTCTTTCGGGGCTGGTCACCGGGCGGCGCAGCCAGTGCCCTGTCGGGCTTATTGGTTTTGCCCGTTTCAAGGCCGCCTGGCAGGCCGTCCGGGACCATGAAATTGCGATCCTGATCACGGTCCTGCTGCTGTGGTTTGCCCTGTCGGATGCCGCCAATCTTTACGGACTTGCCGCCTTCGGCCTGCTCTGGGTCATGCGGATCTCGGCCAAGATGCTGATCTTTCTGGGGGCACCCCATGCCGTCAGCGAGCTCATGCCGAGCGGCATCACGCATCTGAAGCGGCATTTCCGAACGGACCGGACAACGCCGCTGTTTCCGATCCTGCTTGCCGCAGCCACGGGCGTATTTGCAATCCTCGTGATCGGCGCCGCCAGGTCGAGCGCGGATCACGACGTGGTCGGGCATACGCTGCTCGCCACCTTCATGGCGCTCGCCATCATCGAACATCTCATTCTTGTCCTTCCCGTCTCCGACACCGCGCTATGGCGCTGGGCGATGGCGCGCAAGGACAAGCGTAAACCGGCACAACGCCGTCCATCGGACCGCGTCACGGCCATTCAAGGAGCGCTACCCGCAACGCCCAGGGCGTCATGGGGAGCCGTCGCACACGATACGATCGGGAAGAGGAAAGACTGATGGATATGCTCCAGCACATGGAAGATGCACTCGCAGGGCTGCACAAGGCCGGCAATTATCGCGTGTTTGCCGAGCTGCAGCGCCACTGTCAGGCCTTTCCGAAGGCTGCCTTCCATCACGCGGATGGGGAGATCCGCGATGTCACCGTATGGTGCTCCAACGACTATCTCGGCATGGGCCAGAACCCCATCGTCACGGAAAGAATGATTGAAGTTGTGCGCAAATGCGGGGCAGGCGCCGGCGGCACCCGCAATATCTCGGGCACCAACCACTACCATGTGCTGCTGGAGCGCGAACTGGCCGATCTGCACGGCAAGGAGGGCGCCCTGATCTTCACCTCGGGCTATGTCTCGAACTGGGCAGCGCTCGGCACGCTGCTCGGGAAGATCCCGGGCATCATCTGCTATTCCGACACGCTGAACCACGCCTCCATGATCGAGGGCATTCGCCACTCCCGCTGCATCAAGCGGCAATTCCGCCACAACGACTACAAGCACTTGAGGGAGTTGATGGCGGCCGACGATCCGGCAGCGCCGAAGCTCGTGGCCTTCGAAAGCGTCTATTCGATGGACGGCGATATCTCGCCGATCCGCGAGATCTGCGACGTGGCCGACCAGTTCGGCGCCATGACCTATCTCGATGAAGTCCACGGTGTCGGCATGTATGGGCCGCGCGGTGGCGGCGTGGCGGAGCGCGAAGGCCTGATGGACCGCATTACCGTTATCGAGGGCACGCTGGGCAAGGCCTTTGGCGTCATGGGCGGCTATATCACCGGTCCCTCTGTTCTGATCGATTTCGTCCGGTCCTTCGCATCGGGCTTCATCTTCACGACCGCGATTCCGCCGGCACTGGCGGCCGGCGCCACCGCCTCGATCCGTCATCTCAAGGAAAGCAGCTTCGAACGGCACCTGCACCAGTCCACGGTGGCCAAGGTGCGCAAGGCGCTGGATCAACGGGGCATCCCCCATATGCACAATCCGAGCCACATCGTGCCCGTGATGGTAGGCAATGCCTCGAAGTGCAAATGGATCTCGGACGTGTTGCTCCACGACTTCGGCATCTATGTGCAGCCGATCAACTATCCGACGGTCGCCGTGGGCACCGAGCGGCTACGCATCACGCCGACCCCGCTGCATAGCGAAGGCGATATCCATCACCTGGCCGATGCGCTTTCGTCGCTATGGTCGAAATGCGCCCTGGCGCGCGCCGTTGCATAACGGCTTGCCAAGGGCCACATGGGACGTCTAGACACGCAAAGACGATAGCGGAGCGATCATGACAGCGGGTATCCAGATTCCGGCCATCGCGGCCGACGGCTCGCTCTACTCCATCGACAAGATGCAGGCCCATGTCGATGGCGTTCTGCATCTCGCCGTATCGGTCTTCATCTTCGATGGCGATCGGCTGCTGATCCAGAAGCGGGCATCGACCAAGTATCACTGCTCCGGCCAATGGGCCAATACCTGCTGCACGCATCCGCATTGGAACGAGAGCCTGGAGATCTGCGCAGAGCGCCGATTGCAGGAGGAGCTCGGCTTCACCGTGCCGCTGACGCGCCACCAGACGGTGGAATATGCCGCCGATGTCGGTTCCGGATTGCGCGAGCATGAACGCGTCACGCTGTTCAGTGCCGAGGTGGACAGCCGATCGCTCGATATCCGCCCGGCGCCCAGCGAAGTCGATGCGGTGCGCTGGGTTTCGCTGCAACAATTGAGGCTGGATCTTATCGCCAGCCCCCAGGATTTCACGCCCTGGCTGCGGATCTATCTGCAGCGCTTCCCCGGCCTGACCTTCAGGCACGCGGCCTGACACTCATCCGCCACTGCCACACCCAGTTTCCACACTGCAGACAATAAAAGAAGGGGAGCCCCGAAAGCTCCCCTTCCTCTTGCGGCCTGCCTTGGGAGGCCGTCTCAGTTGCTCGACGGTTCGATCTTGAAGGGCAGCATGGCGGATGCTGCCTGCTGGTCGTGGGTCAAGGCGGGCACATGGCTGCTTTGCGGGGCCGGCGCCATGATCTGGGTCGTCCCGGGCTGATAGGTGCTGAAGTCCGGTACGGTGGTGGGGCCCTTCTTGCCGAGGGAGTCCATGTATTCCTTCAGCATCGAGACGCCGTAGAGCGGTTTTTGCACGCCTGCATGGCAGGTCGCGCAGCCCACCTTGAACACATCGCCTTCAGGTCCCTTGCGGTGATCCGGAAAGACGGGTGTCAGGCCGACCATGTAGTTGGCATTGAGATCGCGCGCCATGCGGATGCCGTGCCAGGCGGTGACGCGCTGGGGCGGGCTCTGGTCCCAGTCATTGAAGGCGCGGGAATTGTGGCAGGTGACGCAGTTGACCCCCAGCGATTCCGACATATGCATCATCAGCGACCAGGTGGCTTCCGTCTCCTTGGTGCCTGCCAGGTTCGTGCCGGTCGGCAGAGCCGTGGTCGAGTGGACGCGGATCGGCTTGTCGCCCAGCAGGTAATCCTTCAAGGCATTCTGCGGCAGCGACGACCCACCGGCAAAGGCAGCGACGACATTCTGGCCCTGGCGGTTCTGGGTCATGTTGCCGGCCGGCTTGGGTTCGAGATCCTCGTACCAGTAGTTTGCCGGGATCGCCTGGCCACGGTGACAGGTGTAGCAGGTGGCGCCGACCTGGCCGACATGGGCCTGCCAATCGACATTGATGGCCTGGGTCATCTGGATCATGCGACGAGCGACCACCTTCTGGTAGATCTCGTCGGAGGCCATATTCTCGGGATTGTGGCAATAGTTACAACCGGCTTCCGGAGCGACCCATTCGGTGATCGAGGCCATGAACTGGTTGAACTGGTCATCGGAGAGATCCCCGAGCACCTGGACGTTCTGATAAAGCGCGCTGGCCTTGTCGCCCGTCGGATCGGGCTCCCAGGGGGCGGGCGGCACAACGTTGGCTGCCTGCAGCGCCACCTGCTTTTCGAGGTCGCTGTGATGGTTCATGCCGGTGCCACGATAGCCGATCTGCTGGCTGGCAACCGGCGGGGCATCCCAACCGGCACCGACGAAGCTGGCGATGGTCAGCAGCGCGCCGGCTGATGCGGCGAATGGAATCCAGAGTTTCATCGTCCTTCTCCCTATTGCGCCGCCGGATCGACCACGCCGGGCCACAAGGTCGGCAGCGGTGATACGAGACCGTGATTGACACCCCACAGGTACCAGTTATCGACAACCGTTCCGGTCAGAAGGATGCCGATGCCGCCGGTGAGCGGGGTGAGGATGGCAAACCACCAGGCCCAGCGGTGAACGGATTCCATGGTCGCGTTGAAGCCCATGGTCCAGCGCCAGAACAGGGCCGCGCGTTCGGATGCCGTGCCGCGATCGGTGATCTGTTCCAGCTCGCGCTCGCCGCCATATTTGCCAACGGCCAGGATCGTCGCGCCGTGCATGGCAAACAGCAGGACCGAGCCATAAAGGAAGACAATCGAAAGGCAGTGGAACGGATTGTAGTAAAGATTGCCGTAGCGGATGGACAATGCAGCCGTCCAATCCAGATGCGGGAAGATGCCAAATGGCACGGCTTCGGAGAAATTGCCCATCAGCAGCGGGCGGATGAAGCCGAGCACCAGGAACAGCCAGATCGACGAGGCAAAGGCCCAGGCCACATGGGTTCCCAGTTCCAGCTGGCGGGCGCGCCGGTAGACCCGGACCCACCACAGAAGTACAGACAGGGTCAGGAAGAAGCCTGCCATCAGCCACCAGCCGCCTTCGGCAAGGGGTGGCAGGATCTTCAGCCCGTATTTCGCCGGTGGCGGCTCCAGACCCAGCCAGAACAATTGCCGGACGAACTGGATCGGATCCCAGCCCACCGAGGCCAGCATGTTGAGACCGATGATTTCGAAGGCGATGAAGCCGAACACGATGGACAACGTGCCAAGCCAGCCCAAATAGATCGGTCCGATCTGCGCATTGCCGATGATGCCGAACAGGCGCACGTAGAATGGTTGACCGGTTCGCGGGCTGTCGCCCCGCGGCAGCGGCATTCCGTGTTCCAGCGGTCCGGTGACCTGGATCGGCGTGATGATGTTTTGATATTGTGCCATGGTCCGGCCCCCCTCAGCGCCAGATCGGCAGCTCGAGCCACCAGTTCCACCACTGCGGCCAGCCTTGGTTCCAGAAGGGCCCGCTGATCACGATGCAGACGGCGCTCCAGAAGCCGGCATTGAGTGCCAGTATCAGGCCCAGCCGATGGATGCCGAGCGTGCCGATCGAATAACCGATGATGTCGCGGAAGAAGGTATCTTCATATTCCGGCGTCTTGACCTCGGCCTGCTTGCCGGGCTCGTCGATCGAGGCGCCGGGATTGGCTGCGGACAGGATGAGGCCGCCATGCAGCGCAAGCGCCATCGTCGTCGTGAAGAAGAACGACACGGCGATCATGTGGGCCGGATTGTAATGGAAATGCAGATATTGGTAGCCCACGTTCGACACCCAGTCGAGGTGGCTGAAAATTCCGTAGGGAAAGCCGTTGCCCCAGGCGCCCAGCAACAGCGGCCGGAAGACGACCAGCGTGGCATAGGCAAAGATGGCGAAGGAAAAGGCAAAGGGCACGTGATAGCCGATGCCGAGCTTGCGGCAAATTTCGACCTCTCTCAGCGCCCAGGAGATGAAGGCCCCGAGCGCACAGACCGTGATCAGCTGCCAAAGCCCGCCTTCCTTCAGCGGCGCGAGCGCCAGGCCATAGGAAAGGTCCGGCGGCGCGATCGAGATCTGCCAGATATTCCAGGTCGGGCCGATGGCCGCGCCATAGAGGATCAGGGCCGTGCCCAGGGTGGCGAAAAAGGCCGTGGTCACCCCGAAGAAGCCGACATAGAACGGCCCGATCCAGAAGTCGAACAGATCGCCGCCGATCAGCGTTCCGCCTCGCACGCGATATTTGCGTTCAAAACTCAGCAGCGCCATTTACGTATCCTCCAGAGGTGGTCAGCCGGTTGGCGATGTCGTCGTTCCAGATTGGCGGCGGGCGGGACCGTTTGACCGGCCGCGCCCGCTGCCGATTTGTGCTTCAGCCGATAAGGCGCTGACCCGCGTCCCATGAGATGGACTGTTCGATTGCGCTGGTCTTGAGGGGCTTGCCCTCGAGCCAGTTGAACCGATCCGTGCTCAACAGGATGAAGTGGATCAGAATGGCGAGCGTGAACAGGAATACGGACAGTGCGACCAGCGCTTTGCGCGGATCGAACATCAGCCAGATTCTCCACATGTTGCGCTCTCCCTATGCCAACATCGGCAGAAGCGCTTGAGCCGTCTGGTTGATGTGTTCCAGGGACACATAACCTTCTGGCCCCGGGATCCAGGGACGCCACATCCACACCAGGATATGCGCGACGATCGCAATCGCCGTGAATATCATGAAGCCTTGGATGAACAGTCCGTGGAACTCGCGAGCTTCGCTTTCGGTCAGACCCGAAAGTGAAACATTTGATGTTTCAGCCATCAAACTCACCTCCTAGTCTCGAACACCGCGGCGCCCCCGCGGCGGGGTTCCGGTGACACCGCGAAAAACGGCACCACCGGGGCATTGTCGGTGTCGAGAACACCGGCAAACAGATGTCACGCGTGGAACGCGTAACCGACAGCTGCATAGGCCGCAGAACGGGCCTCGGCGAAAACCGACTGGTCCGGCCGGCTTGCGTGGCTGTCGAAATACAAGGCGATCCGATGGGTGATCGCCGCAATCAGGCACAAGGGATAGGAGATCAGGAACAGCTGCCGCATGAGGGCACGCTCCGACCTGCGGTTCCGCTCAGCGTCCGTGGCCATCTTGTATGTGCTGCTGCGATGCATGCTCTACCTCCTTGCCGTCCATCGACGGGTCGTGAATTCCTGGTCAGGCATAGGCGCCGGTCAGCCTGGCTGCGCCCTCGACATGACGGCTTGTGACTTCCGCGGCATTCTCGCGCCGTGCCTCCCGCTCGGCGGCGTCGCGCAGACGCTTGGCAGCCGAGATGCGGACAAGCACGGGTTCTTCGCTGATGCGCCGTTCGATCTGAGCCTGCGCATCGGCCGCCCAGGGCAATTCCCCGCTGCGGCGTGTCGTGGTGGGCTCGATGGCATCGAGCTCTCCCGCCTTTGGCAGGATCTCGAACAGCATGTCGAAGAGGGCGTTGCAGACCTCCTGGATCAGCCAGCCAGCCCCGGAATAGCCCATGACCGGCGTGCCGGTATGGCGACGCACAATGGCGCCGGGATAGGACAGCTGGATGAACTTGCCGCGCTGCCCGCGCTCGGCCATGTACATGCGCTCGTTGAACGAGCCGAACATGATCATCGGCGGCTTGCCAGCGACGAGGTCCTGTACTGCCTGGTTGTCGGTCTTGGCTCCCGGCTTGCGCGGTACGGCGAAGGTGCAGGGCAGCCCCATCTCCTCCTCGAGGAAATTGCGCAGGCCGCGCGTATAGGTCTCGTTGGCAACGACCGCAAAGCTTGCCGTCGCGAAGAAATCCTGGGTGACCGAGCGCCAGAGATCCCAGAGCGGTTTCAACGTGGTGTGTTTTTCCCGCGTGATGAAAGGCTCGGGGTTCAGCCCCAGCAATTCTCCCAGAGACCGCAGGAAGGCGGTCGTCGAATGGATGCCGATCGGCGCCTGCAGATAGGGGCGGTCCAGCGCCTCGCACAGAAGCCGGCCAAATTCCCGGTAAAGGCAGATGTTGACGTCGGCATCAGCGAGCTTGCGGACATCCTCCAGATGGCTGCCGAGCGGAAAGACCATGTTGATCTCCGCGCCGATGCCTTCCACGAGGCGCCTGATCTCGGCCAGATCGGACGGCATGTTGTAGGTGCCGTAGATCGGTCCGATGATATTGACCCGGGGCTTAGCACCCTCTGGCCGGCGGCGCGGCGCAGGCACCTTGCCGCCCTTGGGGCCGAATTCGGTCCAGAGCCACTTCAGCGCGCGATCGGCGCTCTGCCATTGGTCTTCGTCGATGGTGCGCGGCAGGAACCGGACGATATTGGAGCCCTCGGGCGTCACGCCGCCGCCGATCATTTCGGCGATCGAGCCCGTGACGACCACGGCCGGCAAATCCGGATCCAGCGCAAGCCGCGCCCGCTTCATGGCGCCTTCGGTGCCGTGCTGGCCGAGCTCGTCTTCCGACAGGCCGGAGACGACGATGGGCAATTCATGGGGCGGCAGGGCGTCGGTATAGTGCAGGACCGAGGTCACCGGCAGATTTTCGCAACCCACGGGGCCGTCGATGATCACCTGCAAGCCCTTGATGGCGGTGAAGGCATAGACACTGCCCCAATAGCCGCCAGCCCGGTCGTGGTCGAGGATCAGCATCCGATACTCTCCCCATTGTCGACGGCGTTGCGCGATTGCTTGACCTTGGCGGCATATTTCTTGCGGTACGCGCTGCGATCTGCCGGTACGTCCTGCCAGATGCCGGCGGTATCGCCGCTACCCACGCCCTCGAAAAAGGCGTTCATCGCCAGGAAACGATCCTTGTTGGCGATGGCGGCATTGATGACCGAGGGCAGGGAGCCGGGGCCAGCCGGCCCCATCAGCGGACGGGCCGAAATCAGGTTGGTGAAATAGAGTGCCGGAGTGGCGGCTTCCTTGGCCTTTTGCACCACCGGGGTCGTGCCGATGGCCAAGTCCGGACGAAACTCTTGGAATGCGGCGATATCCTGCTCCAGCGAGGCGCGGAAGCGGACGATCACGCCATGGGCGGCGAGCCATTCGGCGTCATCGCTGTTGTAGGGCGTCCTGGGACAGGCGGTGCCGACATAGCGCAGATCGGCACCCAGCTCGACGAGCAGCCGCCCGACAAGGAGCTCTGAGCCTTCATAGCCCGACAGCGTGATCCGCCCATTGATGCGGTTGGCCGCCAGTCCCGCCGAGATTGCTCCGCGCATGGCGTTGCGGCTCCCATCGATCAAGGCCTGTGGGACGTTGCAATTGCGACCGATCGCCTGAAGCCAGGCATCGGTGCCATCAAGGCCGATCGGCGCGGAGCCGACGATGCTGCGGCCGGCGGCTTTGAATTCGCGGAAAGTTGCGGTGTAGAACGGGTGGATCGCGGCCACCGTGGCGCAATCGAGTGCGGCATAGAGATCGCGCCACTCACGCACCGGAATGGTTGGTCCGACGGCAAGACCCATCGGCTCCAGCATGCCACCGATGACGACGGGATCGACGGGGAACATTTCGCCGACCAGGGTGACGGTCGGCTTGTCCTTCAGCCCCGCGCGGGGCCGCTGAACCGGGCCGGCCTCGGCCTCCTGGCGGGCATAGGACAGCATCGCGGCGGACAGGACGTCCTTTGCCTCGGCATGGGTCGGCACGCCGAAGCCCGGCACGTCGATGCCGACGATGCGCACGCCATCGATCTCGCGCGGCAGCATCTGCAGCGGAACGCCTGATGCCGTCGGCACGCAGAGATTGGTGACAACAATGGCGTCGTATTTTTCCGGATCGGCCATCTGATGCACGGCCTCGACAATGTCTTCATAGAGCTTGCCGGTGACCAGCGTTTCCGAGCTGAACGGCACATAGCCGACCGAACGCTTGGCGCCGTAGAAATGCGAGGTGAAGGTGAGCCCATAGACGCAGCAGGCGGAGCCCGACAGGATGGTTCCGACCCGGCGCATGCGCAAGCCGACGCGCAAGGAGCCGAATGCGGGACACATGGATTGCGGCTGGTCGTGGGGTCCCTTGGGATAGTCTGCCTCGAACCGGTCCATCAATTCGCCCTGGCCGGCGGCACGCGCTGCAGCCTTGGACAATTCGGCGCCGCCATGGCAGCCGACGCCGGCGGAGGCATCGGCTGCCATTGCGTCCGCGAAGAATGCGGCATCGGTGCCGGCGGGGGCGGACCCGCCGGTGTCTTCTGGCTCGTATTCTTTGCGAAGGTCATCCATGTTTATGCCCTGCTCTCAAACATTGTCGTAGACGACTTCCAGCGACGGCCGTTTCAGCGCGCCTGTGGCGCACATGTCTTCCGGCAGGGCTGGCTGGAGCTTGTAATCGGCGCCCGTTTCGCTGGCGTCGAAGAGGCCGAGCAGGCCATCCTGATCCAGGGGGCGCGGCAGCACCGGCGGTGCCTCGGCGAGGTTGATCGACAGCGCCTCGAAGAGAGCGCCCCATTGCGAGTCATGGGTGCCGATGATCTGATAATTGGCGCTCTTGCGGCGGATATCGTCATCCTGCGGGATCGAGGCCAGCACCGGGATGCCGACGGCTTCCGCGAAGGCCTGGGCCTCGCCCGTGCCGTCATCCTTGTTGATGACAAGGCCGGCCACGCCGACATTGCCGCCGAGATTGCGGAAATATTTTACCGCCGAGCAGACATTGTTGGCCACATAGAGCGACTGCAGGTCGTTGGAGCCGACGACGACGACCTTCTGGCACATGTCGCGGGCGATCGGCAGGCCAAAGCCGCCGCAGACCACGTCGCCGAGGAAGTCGAGCAGGACGTAGTCGAAGTCCCATTCGTGAAAGCCAAGCTTTTCCAGGGTTTCAAACCCGTGGATGATGCCACGCCCGCCGCAGCCGCGGCCGACTTCCGGCCCGCCCAGTTCCATGGCGAAGACGCCGTCACGCTTGAAGCAGACGTCGGAGATCGAGATCTCCTGGCCGGCTTCCTTGCGGCGCGAGGCCGTCTGGATGATGGTGGGGCAGGCGCGGCCACCGAACAGAAGCGACGTGGTGTCGCTCTTGGGGTCGCAGCCGATCAGCAGGACCTTCTTGCCCAGTTGGGCCAGCATGTAGGAAAGGTTGGCGAGCGTGAAGCTCTTGCCGATCCCGCCCTTGCCATAGATCGCGATGATCTGCGTTTCCTTGGTGACCTTGCTGGTGGCCGGCGCATCCGGCTCTATGGCGGCCTCCTCGCGGAGGTTGTCCTGCAGGCGCTCAAGGCTGTCTTGCGCAAGATCGAGGCTCATGCGGCATTCCTCCAGTCGATGATCATTTTTAGGCAGTTCAGGTCTTGAAAGGCAGTCTGGTAGGCGGACTGGGCATCGGCCGGCGAGGCGCGATGGCTGACCAGCCCCTTCAGCGACAGGCTGCCCGCCTCGACCAGTTTGATGACATCAATGACGTCATCGGGACGAAATTCCGCGGCGATCGACAGTGTCAGCTCGCGCATGAAGGCAGGCGCAAACGAACAGCCGATGCGTTCTCCATAAAAGCCGGCAAGCACCAGCTCGCCAGGCCTTTGCAAACGCGCGATCACCTGGTCGATCACGTCGACATTGCCGCTGGCATCAATGGCGGTGCCGTATCGGCCGTCGGTGTCATCCTGCGGCGCCACCACCTGGTAACCCAGGGCACCATCGCGCCGGGCCGCAGCGGTTTCCCAGACAACCGGCGCCGGAAAGCCGAGCGCGACAATCGTGCGGGCAATCAGCCGGCCCAGGGTGCCGTGGCCGACCACGAGGCCGATAGGCCCACGGGCACGGCGCACGGCATGCAGGGCGGTCGCGGCCAGCGCCAGCAACACGGCGTCCTCTTCCATCGCGCCGCCGACAGCGAAGACCCTGGCACCCGGCACCACAAGCCGCGAGGCCGTGGCACCGAAAAGTCCGGCGGCGCCCTCGAAGCAATTGGCACCGGGCACAAACACAATCTCGCCCGGCTGTCTGCCCGAGGCAGGACCGGCCGCAACGACGCGTCCGATCGATTCGTATCCGGGGACCAGCGGATAGCCCATGCCCGGAAAGGCGGGCATTGTGCCGCTGAACAGCATCTTCTCGGTGCCTGTGGAAATGCCGCTGACTGTCGTTTCGACGACCACGTCACTCTCGCCGGCGGCGTTGAGCGAAAGGCGCCTGACGGCAACCTTTCCTGGCCTGTCGAATATGACGGCGTCTGCCTGCATCTCAGCGCCTCCCAGCACCCGATCCCCTTATGTGTCATATTAAATTGACATTATAATGTGTCAACTCTTATTTACACTTTCACGCGATGATCGCGAACCTGCTTCAGCGCACAGCCGTGACGAGGGTTGCAATCAGGGGATTGGGGGTTGCAACGGTCTTGACCCCGGCAAAGCCGGCAGCCCACAGAAGAGCGGCGATCTCGGCATCGCTGCGGCAGCGGCCGGAGCCCATGGCGAGGAAATAGATGCCGAAATAGGCAGAGGCCAAACGTGCGCCTTCGGCGCGTCCGTTCATGGCCTCCGCGACGATGAGCCGTGTTCCCGGCCGCAAAGACCGGTGGAGATTGGCAAGGATTGCGGCAACGCGTGCATCGTCGTGGTCACACAGGACCCGGACAAGGGTGACGCAATCGGCATCGTCGGGAATGCGGTCGCGGGTGAAATCCCCGCCATGAACCTGCGTCCGCTGACCAAAGCCGAGGCTATCCAGATGATCTCGCGCCCGATCAGTGACCGCTGGAAGGTCGAACAGCCTGATCTCAAGGGACGGATGGGCGGCCGCAGCCGCGGCAAGAAAGGCGCCTTCGCCGCCGCCGACATCGAGCAGCACACGCACGCGGGCGAAGTCATGGCTGGCGAGGATACAGGACGCCATCATCGCCTGGCTTTCTCGCATCAGCACGGAATAATCCGCCACCTCATCAGCCCCAAGCGAATCGGGACGCGCCTCGCGCACATAGGACCAGTAGCGGCGCAGCTCCGTATCCGTCTCGCGCGTCCGCAACATCTGGTCCGGATCCGTGAGGTCACGATAGAGCATCTCATGATGGCGGATCATTCCGGCCAGGCCACGATCGCTTGCCAGGATGACGCCGGCATCATCCAGCAGCCAGAGGTCAGGCGATGCTTCCATCAGCAGGCCGAGATCGGCATTTGCCCTGAGCAGGATCTTCATCCGGCCCTCGTCCAGGCCGAGCCGAGCGGCGAGCTGGCCCGACGACAGCGGCCCCGGAGCCAGCGTCTCGTAGAGACCAAGCCTCACGCCGGCCAGCAACACCTGCGAAAAGATGAAGCCGCCGGTCAGGCGAAACAGATCGTTTGCCTTGCGGTTGGCAATGGCGCGCAGCAGCGGCGTGCGGGCAATGGCATTGCGGAAACCGGGCGAGGCCAGCAGGCGATTGCGCCACAACCGCAAACGAATGCGCAAGGGGTGGCTCGCGTGATCCGCCGTTTGATGCAGCGGCTTCATTGGCTGATCGCTGCTGGTGGCGCGGCTTGCCATGGTGCCGGCCTATGCCGCTACGGTTTCGGCGAGGTTCTTCGGCATGAGGCGCGTCGCCTCGTTGCGGATCATGGCGCGAAAAGCGTCCTGGCCGGCGCAATCCGGTACGCTATCGGCCGCGGTATTCACCAACATTTTCAGATGCTTGAGCGCGCCTTCGATGCCGAGGGAGAGCACGATATTTGGCTTGCCGTTGCGCGTGTCCTGGCCGGCGGGCTTGCCCATGCTTCCGGATTTGCCGATGGCATCATAGAGGTCGTCCGCGACCTGGTAGGCGGAGCCGAGGGCATCGGCCAGGACCAGCCAGTCCTGCGGATTGCCGCCCGAGGACAAGGCGCCGGTAGAAACGGCGCCGGCAAACAGCGAGGCGGTCTTGGCGCGGTGATACTGGTCGATATTGATCTCCGGCTCGCTTTCCCAGGCCTGGCCGGCAACAAGGCCGTAAGGCGAGCCGACGGCCTTGGCGATGGTGGCGATCAGCGGCGCTGTCAGCCTTGGCGCATGCAGCGTCTCGCGGGCCACCGTCTCGAAGGCCGCAACGATCAGGCCGTCGCCGACCAGAAGTGCGATCTCCTCGCCAAAGGCCTGGTGCACCGAAGCCTGGCCGCGTCGAGTCGCGGCATTGTCGAAACAGGGCATGTCGTCATGCACAAGAGAGGCGCAATGCAGAAGTTCGATCGCCGTAGCCGCGGCGGTTGCGGCCTGCGGGTCGTGGTCGCCACAGGCGGTCGCAACGGCGAGGCACAGCCTGGGCCTGATGCGCGCCCCGCCGGGAAAGACGGCATGGCGCATGCCCTGGGCGAGGAGGGGTGGGCAGCCATTGGCGGTTGCAAACCGCAGGGTCAGCTGCATTCCGGCTTCGATGCGCTCCGAGATATCCATCTGGCCATCCTCCCAGTTATGTCAATTTTGGTTGACGAAAATGAATGTCAATTTAAATTGACACAAGATCATCGAAAGTCAACGCGGCAGGGAGCGAGCGGCATGAAGGAAACGGTGGCGATCATCGGTGCCGGCATGGGCGGGCTTTCCGCCGCCATCACGCTTGCGGCCGCCGGCTTCGGCGTCACGGTGATCGAAGCGGCGCAGGAGCCGGGCGGAAAACTGCGCCAGGTCTCTTCCGGCGGCCGCCTGCTTGACGCCGGCCCGACTGTCCTGACGATGAAATGGGTCTTTGATGACCTCCTGTCGCGCTGTGGCACATCGCTCGCTGACGAGATCGGCCTCGACAAATGCGATGTGATCGGCCGCCACTACTGGCAGGGCGGCCAGCAACTGGACCTGTTCGCCGATGTGGCGGAAAGTCGCCGCGCCGTGGCGGACTTTGCCGGTGCGCGGGAGGCGGCGGGCTTCCAGCGCTTTGCCGAGGACAGCGCCCGCGTCTACCAGCTGCTGGAGCGCAGCTTCATCGATGCTTCGCGTCCCAACCCGATATCGCTCTCGGCCCGCATCGGCCTGCACCGGCCAAACGCGCTCCTGGCGCTCAAGCCTTTTTCGGCTCTATGGCCAACCTTGGAGAGCTATTTCAGCGATCGACGCCTGATCCAGTTGTTCGGCCGCTATGCTACCTATTGCGGCTCCTCACCTTATCTGGCGCCTGCCACCCTGATGCTGGTGGCCCATGTAGAGCAGGCGGGTGTCTGGACAGTGAAGGGCGGCATGCATGCGCTCGCCCGGCGCATGGCGGATATCGCCCGGGATTTCGGCGTCGAGTTTCACTTCGACGAGAAGGTGGCGTCGATCGACAAAGACGGCTCCGGCAAGGCGGTGCGCGGCGTGACGACCGATCGCGAGCGGCATATTCCGGCACAGAACGTGATCTATAACGGCGATGTCGCCGCCTTGTCCCACCTGTTGGGCGATGCCCCTTCGCCGCGCGGCGGCCAACAGCGATCGCTTTCGGCGCTCGTCGCTTGCGGGGTGGCGTCGCCCACAGGCGTGCCGCTCAGCCATCACACGGTATTCTTCTCGGAGAATTACGGCGAGGAGTTCGATGCTGTCTTTGGCCGGAGCCTGCCGCCTGACGATCCGACCGTCTATGTCTGCGCCCAGGACCGGCCAGCGCAGCGGGATGGATCATCGGCCGTCGGGAGCGGGGCTGCCGAGCGGATCTATTGCCTCATGAACATGCCGGCCAATGGCGACAGCCATGGCTATTCGAAAAGCGAGGTCGACCGATGCCTGTCTTCGATGGAACGCCGGCTGCGCAGGAACGGACTGAGGCTGGATCTGGACCGCCAGACAACGGCGATCACGACGCCGGATCGGTTCGCGAAGCTCTATCCGGGAACGGGGGGCGCGCTATACGGCATGGCCTCGCATGGATGGATGGCATCGTTCAGCCGGCCAGCGGCGAGGGGGCCGTTGGGGGGACTCTACCTGGCGGGCGGGAGCGTGCATCCGGGGCCCGGCGTGCCGATGGCGGCGCTTTCGGGCAAGATCGCCGCCGAGCGGCTGATGGCGGACATGGCTTTGCACGGCCGGTCCCGCCGGGGGGCTATCACTGGTGGTATGCGGATGCGGTCAGCGACTGCGGACGTTTCGCCTTCACGGTGATCGCCTTTTTGGGTTCGGTCTTCTCGCCCTATTACCATTGGTCCGGCCGCCGGCGACCAGAGCATCATGTGGCGTTCAATGTCGCGCTCTACACACCGGACGGCAATGTCTGGGCGATGACCGAGCGCGGAGAGGCGAGCCTTTCCCGAACGACCGACAGTCTGACCATTGGCCGCAGCAGCATGGAGCTGCGGGACGGCAAGCTCTTGATCCGCTTTGACGAAACGGCGCTTCCCTGGCCCGGTCAGCGGCTCTGGCCCAAGGCATTTGCAGGCGCAATCGAGATCACGCCGAAAGCCACCTGCGAGGATCTGTGTCCGCTGGATCGGGCGGGCCACCACTGCTGGTCACCGCGCATACCGACAGCCTCCGCCGTCATCACTTCAGACGCACTGCCGGGAGGAGGCTGGCATGGGCCGGCCTATCACGACATGAATTACGGTGATCGTCCGATCGAGCAGGACTTTGTCTCTTGGGACTGGGCTCGCGGCAGCGGCGAGCGGGACGATGCGACGGTCATCCTCTATGATGCGGTGATGCAAACAGGCGAGCGCCGCCGTCTCGCCTTGCGCACGTCCGGCAAGGGGGAGCTTACCGAGTTCTCCATGCCGGAGCGCCAGGCACTCCCGGGCGCCTTCTGGGGTGTTAAAAGCGGCATTGCCTGCGATCCGCAGCACAAGCCGCGCCTGATCCAGCCGCTGGAAGATACGCCCTTCTACACGCGCTCCCTGGTCGATACCGTCGTGTCGGGCCAAGCGCTGACCATGGTGCATGAAACGCTGGATTGCCGTCGGCTTGCCAACCCGCTGGTGCGGCTGATGCTGCCGTTTCGCATGCCGCGACGTAGCGGCTGGCAGGCCTGACGGGATATGACGGTCAATCCCCGGTGAAACGCTGGATCAGGATATCGCGCAGGCGGTCCATCGAGCCTTCTGGCGTGGCGTTGTCGGGGGTCATTCCCGCAGTAAAACCATCGACGCGGAAGCTTTCGACCAGTGTCGCATCCCGGCTGATAATGTGGACCGGCACCGCCCTCGAAGCGTCCGGTCCCGTGACAATCGATGCCGGCTGGTGGTCTCCGAGCACGACAAAGACGGCATCTTCGCCGAAGCGCGCGATGTAATCGCCCAGGGTTTGCAGGGTGTAGTCGATCGTCTCGATATACTGACGACGCACGCGATCGGGATCGGCCCAGACGACAGCGGGCGCATCTCCCGATTCGGCCTGGCTGTTGAAAACGATGCCATCGCCGACGCTTGCCCAATCGATGAGCTTTGGCACCGGCGTCCAGGGCGCATGACTGGAGATCAGCGCGATCTCCGCCATCACAGGCTTTCCCGCAGCCCGCGCCGGTTGGCGCGCCAGGCGCTCGAACGCCGAGAGCGTGTATTGGTCGGGCATCGTTATCCAATTGAACGGCTTGCCGCGATAGCCCATATCCTTGGCGGCAAGTATGGTGTCATAGCCGTAATAGGCCGCCTCCGGCCAATCCATGGTGATGGCGGGCATGATGGCCACCGTCTGCCAGCCGGCAGCCCCGAATGCCCGGTTTAGGCTCGGCCAACGGCTCGACATCAGCAGGTCGTAGCGCGCCTGGTTATCGACCCAGAGACCGGACATCAGCGTGCCATGCGCCAACCAGCTCAGGCCGCCCACTGTCGGCGAGCGGGTCCAGCCGCTTGCCGTGGCAAAACCCGCCGCCTGCAACTTCTGTTGGACGTTTTCAAGTCGCGGCTTAATCATATCGGCATAGCGCGGGTCCTCCACGGCGCTTCGCCCATAGGATTCGAAGAAGATGACGATGACATCGCGACCGGCGACGCGGTCGAAACGCGCGGTCTGGATGGCGCCGGCGCTTCCACCGAGCTGTGCCTCGAAAGCCCTGATATCGCTGATGGATTGGGACACCAGGGACAGGCGATCCTGCAGATAGGTTGCCACGCGCATCTCGGCAATGTCGGCGGCGCCGGCGCGCGGACCGGCGGCCCAAAGGACGACACCGACGCCCATGAGCAAAGCAAATCCCGCCAGCGCTATCCTTCGGGCCTGCGCGCCGAAGCGATTGAGCTGCAGGGCGGCCCAGCAGAAGAGCGACAGCACCATGGCGATCAGACCGGATACAAGCCCGATGACGGCGGCGGCGCCCACCTTGCCGACGCTGCCCGAGAGCACGTTCCAGCCGTCATACATCATCTTGATGTCGAGATAGGGGTTGAAGCGGCGCTGGAATGCGGAGATCACGCCAACATCCGCGAGCTTCAGGAACAGCAGCAGAAACACGGCCAAGGTCGCGACGGCCGCCACCATCAGGGCAAGGCGCGAGGGTAGCCAGAGCAGGGTAAGCGCCACCAGCGGCACCTCAAGGGGAAGGCGGGCGAAGGCCTGGGGGTAAAAGCCCTCGGGATAATCCGGCATGGCGCAGGCGAGGAAACCGATTGCCACGAACAACAGGGTGGCGCATATCGCCTTGCGTCCTGTCACGGGCGCGGCCTGGCGATAAAACTGGCTATGGGAATTGTCTGATTGCATGTGCTTTCCCCCGCCGGAGCTAGCCAATAAACTGACTTGAGATGGTCAACGATCGAGCCCACAGGAGCCCCTCATTAGCAAGCTGAAGGTGTTTTCCATAGCGGCGGGCGTGATGCTGATCGCCGGCGTTCTGCTTGCTGTCGATCCGGCCGGCGTGTGGCGCGCGCTGCAAAAGGTGCCGCCCGGCCATGTGCTGGCGGCTTTTGCGCTCGTCCAGCTGCAGGTGGTGCTGTCGGCCCTGCGCTGGCGTTTCACCGCCCAGCGGCTCGGTCATTCGATTCCGGTGTGGCTGGCGATCCGGGAATATTACCTCGGCACCGTGCTCAACCAGACCCTGCCGGGCGGCATTATCGGCGATGCGGCGCGGGTCTATCGGGTGCAGCAGGAGGAAGCCGGCGGATGGAAGCGGGCTGCCACGGCGGTGGCGCTGGAGCGGCTTTCGGGCCAGCTGGCGTTTTTCCTGCTGACCTGTTGCGGCCTTGTCGCCTGGGTCACGCTCTTGCCAGAGCAACTGCCATTGGCGGCCGCTGAGCTGTTCTGGACCGTCGCGACGCTGGTGGGCGCTCTCGCCGTCGGGCTCGCCCTCTTCGCTAAACCGCTCTGGAGGCGTTTCGGCCGATTTGCACCTGATCTTGCCGCGGTCTTCTGGGAAAGGGGCGCAGCCGTGATCCAGCTTGGGCTGAGTTCCCTCGTGGTGGGCACCTATGTGCTGACCTTCGTCATCGCCTCCGACGCCATCGGCGCGCCCTTGCCGCCAATCGCGGCTGTCACGATCATCCCGCTCTGCCTGCTCACCATGCTGATCCCGATCGGCATCGGTGGCTGGGGCACGCGCGAAGCGGCGGCGGCGGCCCTCTGGCCACTGTTCGGCTTCACCGGCGCGGAAGGTCTGGCAGCGAGCCTGCTCTATGGTCTTCTTTCCCTCGTCGGGGCTGCCCTTCCCGGCGTCGTGGTGCTGGTTTTGTCGATTGTCCGCGGAGCAGGTAGGACGAGCTGAAGCCCAGCCCAAAGCACGATTTCCATCACTCGCCACGGTCTTGGCGACGCAGCAGAAACAGGCTGTCCACGGCAAAGGAATAGGTGAGCAGGCCCAAAGCCATGGCCGCAAGCCATGATGACACCGGCGGCGCAATGCCGGGCACCAGGATCAGGCACAGCACCGAGACCTGCACGACGCAGATCGCCTTGCGCCGGAAGGACGGCGGCAGCGCGCCATTGAGCTGCGGCAGCGGGTATTGCGCCAACACGAAGAGGTAACGCATCGCGCCGATGAGCAGCACCCACGGGCCGGCCTTGTCGAGCAGCAAGGCGGCGGCGGCCAGGCAGAAGATCAGCAGCGCATCGACTTCCATGTCGAAACGCGCGCCGAGTTCCGATTCCTGCTGGTAGCGGCGGGCGAGATAGCCATCCACGCCGTCGAGCGCCAAGGCGATCAACACGATCGCCATCAACGCCCAGAGCATGGCGTCATGAGGCATCTCTGCAAAAAACACAGTCGCCGCAACCATGCTGACAAGCGCCGCACGCACCGCCGTCACGCTATTGGCAAAACCAAAGCGTTCGAAGCGGTGATGCCTCAGGCCGGCGACGACCAGCCCGAATATCACCAGCAGCAACGCGGCTGCCGCAGCAATCGCGCTCATCCCCAAAGACAGATGGGAGGCAGCCCAGGTGTAGGTGGGCACGGACAGCAGGAAGATCGATCCCATGACCGTCAGAGCGCTGCTTTTGAGGGATGGCGGCGGCGCGCCAAGGGCAGCCGAACGCGATGCAGACGGTTTCCCAGCCGACGCCATGCCTTGTTACTCCGCAGCGATCAGTGTTTCGATATCGAGCATATGGCCGGCCCGCGCGCGCTTGGTGCGCAGGTAGCCCTCGTTTTCGACCGTGACCTCGCCGGTGACGGCGACACGGCGATGGACTTCAACGCCGCCTTCGACCAGGGCCGCGATCTTCGTCGGGTTGTTGGTAAAGATGACGACCTTCTTGATCTCAAGCAAGCGCAGCATGGCGAGTGCGGCTTCATAGCGGCGATGATCACTGCCGAAGCCGAGCTCGGCATCGGCGTCGATGGTGTCAAGCCCAAGATGCTGGAAGCCATAGGCGCGCATCTTGGCGCCGATACCGGTGCCGCGTCCTTCCTGGTCGAGATACAGGAGCACGCCGCCGCCCATGGCCTTCAGTGAATGCAGCCCATTGCGCAACTGGTCGCCACAATCGCATTTGAGCGAGCCGCAGAGATCGCCTGTGATGCATGAAGAGTGAATGCGGATCGGGACGGGCGCATTGAAATCCGGCTTGCCGACGATGATGGCCACCTGGTCCTTCTGGGCGAGGCCGCCGCGGAAGACGACGAACTGGGAATCGCCGAGATCACGCAAAGGCACGCGGGTGCGCACCACCATGTCGAAATGCTGGCGTGCGCGGCCGGATGCGGGAAGGTCTGAGTGATTGAGCGAGCAGCAGCCGGCAAAACGATGGTCAATCCCATCGATATCGGCGCAGACCATGGCGGGCAACAGCAGAGCAAGGCGCGCAAGCTCCGCCGACTCCGTCATCAACGGCGTGGCGGCACGCCAGCTTGTCGGCGCGGAAGCGCCCAAGCCGTAAGCCAGCTGCGACGCCTGGTCGAAGGAAATGCCGGCCAGCGGCACAGAGATATCCGTAGCGGTTCCGGGGATCAGCCTGTCGGCGCGATGGGATGTCAGCAACAGCGCATGCCGGCCTTCGGTGGCGGCGGCAAACTGGTCGTAGACGGTCGGGGCAACACAATCGAGCGACATCACGGCAAGCCGCTTGCCACCACCGTTCAGCACAACCGGTCGGCCAAAGCGCAGTTCTGCGACCGCGCGCTCGACCTTCACTTCAGAAGAGATAAATTCAAAACCGTAGCTGTCTGACATTTGGTACTCTCCAAAATTTTTCATCATTGCCCCTACGTAGATAGGTCAGATTCGGATCACTGCAGAAAATTCAGGGGCTGTTCACAGATTTGTCACCTGACGCATATGTGGCTCTCGTCGCCGGAAAAGTTCAGATGACAATTGCGCGCGATGACCGGCGCCCTATTTGACGTCTCGCCGGAAGAGGCGGTGAACCTTTTTTCGCTATCCGGTAACACAGTCACAAGCAGTGGAATAATGGAGAGATCGGCGATGGAAGAAAGTTCGGTAGGCTTCCGCAGTCGGTCACTCTGGATTGCGGCCGCTCAGCGCTGCGAAATCAGGGAAGAGGCGCTGGCCGCCCCGCTTGCGGATCAGGCGCTGGTGCGCATGCTGTTCAGCGGGGTGAGCCGCGGCACGGAAAACCTCGTCTTCGCCGGCCGCGTGCCGGTAAGCGAATTCGAACGCATGCGCGGCCCCCATATGGGCGGCGGCTTTCCCTTCCCCGTGAAATATGGCTATGCCGCCGCGGGGTGGGTCGAGGCCGGACCTGAGGAGCTGGTCGGCACCTCCGTGTTTTGCCTGCATCCGCACCAGGATCTCTTCGTCGTCGACGCGGCCTCGCTGGTGGCCATTCCCCATGGCGTGCCGGTCGAGCGGGCCGTGCTGGCGCCCAACATGGAGACGGCACTGAATATCGTATGGGACGCCGGGGTCCAGCCGGGCGACAGGGTCGCCGTATTTGGCGCCGGTGTCGTCGGGGCGCTGGTCGCCTATATCGCCTCGCGCATCATCGGCACGGAGGTGCATCTTGTCGATCGCAATTCCGCGCGTCGCAGCCTCGCGGACAGATTGTGCATCGGCTTCTCCACCGACGCCGAGGTATCAGGAGAGTTCGATGTGCTGATCAATGCCTCTGGTTCCGGCGAGGCGCTGAGCCGCGCCATCGAGGTCGCGGGCCAGGAAGCGCGCATCATCGAAGCCAGTTGGCATGGAGACCGGCCGGTGAGCCTGCCGCTCGGCGGCGCCTTCCATGCCCGCCGGCTGACGATCGCGAGTTCCCAGGTCGGTTCCGTGCCTCCGGACCGGCGCGCCCGCTGGAGCTATGGCCGGCGCCTCGCCAAGGCGCTTGACCTGCTGCGGGACGATTGCCTTGACGCCCTGATTTCAGGCGAAACCGATTTTTCCACCCTCGAAACCGATTATCCCGCCGTTCTGGCCAATCCAGACACGCTCTGCCACCGTATCCGTTACACCAGCGAAAAAAAGTGAGACCCTGATGTTTGCAGTCGAAGTCCGTGATCACATCATGATCGCCCACAGCCTACCCCGCCCCGTTTTCGGCCCCGCGCAGGGCATGCATGGCGCAACCTTCGTGGTCGATGCCGCCTTCTTTACCCGGGATGTGGATGAGGACGGGCTGGCGGTGGATATCGGCGCGGCTACCACTGTTCTGGGCGAGGTCCTGAAGCCCCTCAACTACCAGAATCTCGATGAGTTGCCGATTTTCGCCGGCAAGGTCTCCACGACAGAGGTGATCGCCAAGCATATCTTCGACGAACTGGCGCGCGCCGTTGCCGACAAGCGGCTGGGGCCGGGAAGCCACCGCATCTGCCGGATCAAGGTGACATTGCACGAATCCCATGCGGCGCGCGGCTGGTACGAGGCCGATCTTTGAGCCAAAGCCTCGTCTTTGCCTATCCGGGAAATCTCGAACTGAAAACCGGTGGTTACGCCTATGACCGCCGGGTGATCGAGGGATTGCGGGCAGGCGGCTGGTCCATCACTCTGCTGTCCCTTGGCGAGGGTTTTCCCGTGCCCACCGCGGATGTGCTGGACGAGGCGGAGCGACGGCTTTCGGCCTTGGCCGACGGCACTCTGCTGGTGATCGATGGCCTGGCCTTCGGTGTGCTGGACGGCTGGGCGGAGCGTCACGCCCACCGTTTCAACCTCGTGGCCCTGGTGCACCACCCCCTGGCGCTGGAGACCGGTATAGATTCCGCGGAGCAGGAGCGCCTGCGCCGCAGCGAGGTGAAGGCCCTGTCTTTTGCCCGGCATGTGATCGTCACATCGCCCATGACCGCGCGGGAGCTGGAGGCGACTTACGGCGTGGAGCCCCAGCGGATGACGGTGGCCGTTCCCGGAACCGAAAGGGCCGCCATATCACCAGGCAATGGCGATCCGCCGCATATCCTGTCGATTGGCACGCTGACCCCGAGGAAAGCCCATGACGTGCTGATCGCGGCGCTGAAGCGTGTGGAGCACCTGCCATGGCGTGCGACGATCATCGGCAGCCGAACTCTGAGCCCGCAAACCGCAGCGAGCCTGCAGCATCAGCTTGACAGCAGCGGCCTTTCCGGACGCATCACGCTTGCTGGCGAGACTGACGATGTGAGGGCGGAACTGGCGCGGGCCGACATCTTCGCACTGGCCAGCCGCTACGAGGGCTACGGCATGGTCTTTGCCGAAGCGCTATCCCAGGGGCTGCCGATTGTGGCCTGCCAAGCCGGCGCCATTCCCGATGTGGTGCCGGAAGAGGCGGGCTTTCTCGTTCCGGTCGATGATGTCGAGGCGTTCGCCGCGGCCCTGGAACGCCTTCTGTCCGACCCTGTTCTCAGGCACAAAAAGGCGAAGGCGGCCCTGGCCGCCGGGGCCAGGCTGCCGAGCTGGAACGACACGACCGAGATCTTTGCAAACCTGTTGAGGACCGTCCAATGAGTGGATTCGACAAGGACTGGCTGGCGCTGCGCGAGCCGGCCGATCGCGCCGCGCGCCACAAAGCCCTTGTCGACAGGCTGGTGCGGCATCTGCAAAGCACGGCCTCGCCAAAGCTGATGGATATCGGCTGTGGCACGGGCTCGACCTGGAGAAGCCTGGAGGCCGACATGCCGGCGGAGGCCGCTTGGCTGCTGCTGGACAACGATGGCCTGCTGCTGCAGGAGGCCATGCGTCGCATCGGCCCCGACCGCGGCGTGACGGTAAGGCAGCACGATCTCAACGACATCGACGGGCTTCCACTTGACGGCGTCAGCATCGTGACGGCATCAGCGCTGTTTGACCTCTGCTCGGAACCCTTCTGCGCAGCCTTCGCGCAACGGCTGGCGACCGCCGGCAGCGGCCTTTATGCAGCTCTGAACTATGACGGGATCATGGACTGGTCCGTCACCCATCCCCTGGACCAGAAAATGGTTGGTTATTTCAACGATCACCAGCGGACGGACAAGGGATTTGGCGTGGCGCTTGGACCCGATGCGACCGACTGCCTAGCCCAGGTATTGTCGCAACAGGGTTATGCCGTTCACATCGAAGACAGTCCCTGGCTGCTGGACGCGGCATCCGCCGATCTCCAACAGGAATTGCTGAATGGCCTGCGCACGCCCATTGTTGAAATGTCGGGCTTACCGACCGACACCGTGGATGAATGGCTGCAGTTTCGCCTTGCCGCGATTAGCGCGCCGGGAAGCTCATGCCGGGTGGGCCACAAGGACCTGCTCGCTCTCCCGGACTGAGACTTTTTCCTCGCCGAAGTGACAGTCAAAAAGGATGTCGCTGCCCAGGCTGTAGATATCCGTCTTTGGCCGGTGGGCTGCGGAAAGCCGCTCGATCGGCGGCAGGGCAATGCCGGCCGGGCCGGATCCGATGATCAGCGGCGAGATCGTCACATGCAGCCTGTCGACCAAGCCGGCATCGATGAAACGTGCAATGGTGCGGGCGCCACCTTCCACCAGGATCCGCATGAGGTTGCGTCGTGCCAGCGCGTCGAGAATGTCTTGCGGGTCGAGCCCGCTAGGCGTGTGCGGCAAGGTGATGACCTCAGCGCGCGGCAGGCGGCGGCTCGGGGCTGTCGCGCTGCGGAACACGATCACGGGCGCGCCGCCATCGTGGAACAGGCCTTCATCACCAGTAAGCGTGCTGTGACAATCGATCACCACGCGCACCGGCGCCGGGCCACGGACCATGCGCACGGACAGCTTGGGATCGTCTGCCTTGACGGTTCCAACGCCGACGATGACCGCATCCACCAGCGCCCTGCAGCGATGAAGATGGGCCAGACCATCGGGCCCCGAAATATCGCGCGCGTCACCGGCCGGCGTTGCCACCCGGCCATCCAGCGATTGCCCGACCTGGGCCAAGACGAAGCGTCCGCGGGCACCGGCGATCGGCGCATACAGGCGATAGGCGGCATTCTGGGGCTGGAACAAGGCGATGCCCTGCCGAAGCGCGAGCAATCGGTTCCAGCTTGCCTCTGTCATGTCGATGCTATGCATGGGCGCCCTAGAGAATTCGATAGAGGGTGTTGTCGCGCCGGATCACGTGATGCAGCAGAACGGCGCCGATATGTAACGCAAACAGAACCAAAAGGGTCCATGCGCTCCATGTGTGGATGGCAGAAAGGGTCCAGGCGATATCAGGCGCCTTGCCGAGTGGGCTCCAGATCGGCAGGAGGCCGAACCAAACTAGCGGAAAACCGTGGGCATTGGTGGCGAGGAAGCCGCTGATGGGCATGACGATCAGAAGGGCGTACATCAGTCCGTGAACGGTGGTCGCAGCCATGCGCTCGAAGGCCGGGGCATCGGATTGCGGCGGCCGGGACACCAGCCGGTTGCCGACGCGCAGCAACATCAGCCACAGGACCAGAAAGCCGAGGCTTTCATGGATCAGATAGAAATCGAGCATCACCTCGTTCTTGGTGAACTGGATGAAGAAGCCCAGGGGCCATGTGGCGAGCACCAGCACCGCGACGATCCAGTGCAGGAGACGCGAGCGGGCCGAATAGGGCGCGACACGGATCACCGTATCACCGCCCTGCATCGCGCTGTGTGGCGGACCGACACCACTGACATCAGACATGATGATCTCCTCCGTTGATCATATCGCCCGTATATCCATCCGACACGCGAAGGCGTGCTAGTTTGGATATATGAATGTGCTTACGCAGGATATTTTACCTGGATCGCACAGATAAGCGAGTTACGGAGGAGTTGAGCGACTTTCACGGCGAATTGATCTGCCGTGCCGCTCAGTCATGTCGGTACTTATTTTTTCTTAGCCTTTGCCCACGAGAACGAAGTCGTGCTTCACCTGCCAGAACTCCTCGGTGAAACCATAATCCGCCGCCCGTTTTGCATCCTTGCTCCGCTCGAACTTGGCGAGCAGGCTTTCCTTGACGCCGAACACGGCATCGGAATGGATATACTGATCATCAGGATCGAAGATATGGGTGACGAGGGTCTCGTAGCCTTCGGCCTTGATGATGTAGTGCAGATGGGCCGGACGATAGGGATGGCGGCCCAGCTTGCCGAGCAGTTGCCCGACCGGGCCGTCATCGGGGATCGGATAGAATTTCGGCTTCACGGCGCGGAACCAGTAGTGTCCGTCCGGCCCCGTGCGGAAGACACCGCGCAGGTTGAAGTCGGGCTGGATGCCCTTTTGCTGCACGTCGTAGAAGCCTTCGTCATTGGCCTGCCAGACGTCGATCACGGCACCCTCGATCGGCTTGCCCTGGGTATCGAGGATGCGGCCTTCGATCACCATGTCCTCGCCCTTGGAGTCCAGGCAGATATTGGCGCCCATCGGCAATTCGGGAGCATCGGCCACGTGGAAGGGGCCAAGAACCGTGCTTTCCGAAGCGCCCGTGGGTTTGCGGTTGTTGACCGCATCGACCAGCATCGACACGCCGAGAACGTCTGAGAGCAGAATGAATTCCTGGCGCCATTCGTTGCACATCTGGCCGGTGCGGGTGAGGAAGAGGACCGCCTCCATCCATTCGTCTTGCGTCGGCTCCAGTTCCTTGACCGCCTCGTGCAGCTTCCGGGTGATGACCTCCATCACCTGCTTCAGCCGCTCGTCCTTGGCATTGGCGTTGCGACCCGTCACGACCTCGACGGAGGTCTCCTCGGTGAAATAGCCCTTTTCATGCGCGTCCATGATTGTTCCTCACCGGTCCAGAATGGTTTTCAGGACGCGCCGCAGCTCGCCTTCGGGGTCCTTGACGGCGGCTTCCGCGCGCCAGGCGACGTGATGGTCCGGACGGACGAGCAGTGCACCGGAATCGCGGATCTCGCGGGCGCGGGCCCAATCGCCGGAGAAGTCTTGCCAGGTCTGGCGGGGGCCGATCTTATGAACCGCGATCGGCAGACCGAATTCCTTCGACAGGGACTTTGCGGCTGCCACCCAGCCATCGCCGCCGATGCCGGTGAGAACAGTGAAGACGCCGTGGCCGGTCAAATCGAGGCTCGAGACTTTTTCGCCTTCCGGCCCATAGAGCCAGACATGCGGCAGGCGGGCGCCGGGCCAGCTCGTCGGCTGGTGATGCAGTTCGGCGTCTTTCTCGAAGGCCGGTTCCGGCTGGCCATCGGTCACGACAGCGCCGGACTTGTAGCGCTGGTTCATCTCAACGCCATGGGCGTCGAATTCGTAGACCTTGGCGGCAATTGCTTGGCGGATCGCCTCGCGCTGTTTTTCCGCATCGGATGTGTCGTTGCAGCGCGCATCCATGTTTTCCTGCATCTTCACTGGGTCGACGGAATCGAGCAGGCCGAGCGCCTTAAAGATCGGGCCGAATTCCTCGATCGACTTGTTGGCGCGGGTGACGATCTGCTTGGCGACCGGCGCGCGTTCGGCCTGATAGCTATCGAGCAGGCCCATGCCGGCCTGTCCACGGATGACGGCTGCAAGCTTCCAGGCGAGGTTGAAGGCATCCTGGATCGAGGTGTTGGATCCCAACCCGTTCGACGGCGGATGGCGGTGGGTGGCGTCGCCCATGCAGAAGACGCGGTCATTCGACATCGTGGTCGCGTACATGTTGTTGACGGTCCAGGTGGAGACCGACTTTATCTTCGGCTGCAGGTCCTGGACGCCCACGAGATCGCGCACGACCTTGGTCGCGAAGGCATCGTCGACGGCGGGTGCCGGCTGGTTGATGTCATAGCCCCAGACGATCAGCCACTCGTTCCACGGGCGGACCATGCGGACGAGGCCCATGCCGATGCCGCCGACATCGGCCCCCGGCTGCAACACCCAGTAGAGCACCGAGGGGCGGTGGGCGACATAGCGCGACAGGTCGCATTCGAAGAGGATGTTCATCGAGCCCGCGACGCCCATCTTGCCCTCGAAGGAGAGGCCCGCATGTTCTGCGACCTTGGAAT
The DNA here is from genome assembly GCF_900176345.1 of Rhizobium sp. RU36D. Taxonomy (GTDB): domain Bacteria; phylum Pseudomonadota; class Alphaproteobacteria; order Rhizobiales; family Rhizobiaceae; genus Allorhizobium. The sequence goes on along the minus strand of NZ_FWXU01000002.1, from coordinate 253,285 downwards.
TGCCGCCATCGGCGCCGACCAGGAATTTCGAGCGGATTGTGATGTCCTTGCCCGTCAACCGGTCACGGCAGGTTGTGGTGACGCCCTCGGCATCCTGCACATGGCTCACATATTCCGTCGACATGCGCGCCTGCGCCCCGCGCGAACAGGCGGTTTTGAAAAGGAGCGGCTCCATATAGGTCTGCGGCAGGTCATTCATCCGGCCGGGCGAGGACAGGAGATGTTCGGCGCGCGACAGCGGATGGTTGCCCCAGCTCTGCATGCGGCCGATTTCTTCGCCGGCGACTGCCGTGCAGAAGACGTTCTGGCCCATCAGGTCCTGTTCGGTCGCGAACATATAGGCCTCGTCCTCCACATCGCGGCCGAGGTCGCGCAGAACTTCCATCGTGCGCTGGTTGGTGATGTGGGCGCGCGGTGTGTTGGCGAGCCAGCGGTAGCGGTTGATGACCATGGGCTCGAGCCCGTAGCTTGCGAGCAATGCCGCGGTTGCCGAGCCGGCCGGCCCGGTGCCGATGATTAGAACGTCGGTGGTGATGTCAGCCATGTGGCCCTCCCTTTGTCGTTTGTTCAAGCGATCCGCCCCTCAAGGTGCGGCGGACCGGAAAGAGTTCGATGCCGGTGCGGTCGGTGATCAGGCCCCAGATCCCGCGTGGTGCAAACAGCATTGTGATGATGGCAAGGGCGCCGAGCAGCAGCAGGTACCAGGACCCGTAGCTCGACAGCGCATTCTGCATCAGGAAGAAGATGATGACGCCGAGGATCGGCCCCTCGATGGTGCCGATGCCGCCGATGATGACGATGAACAGCACATAGGCCGTCCAGTCGGTGAGCGAGAAGGCGGCATCGGGGGAGATGCGGGCCTTCTGTAGATAAATCAATGCTCCGACGACGCCGGTGATGAAGGCTGTCGAAAGGTAGATCACGAGCTTCAGCCGGCGGGCATCGACGCCGAGCGTCCGGGCAGCCACCTCATTGTCGCGCACGGCAGCGAGGCCCAGGCCCTGTTTGGAGCGCAACAGCCGGTAGACGAACCATATGGTCAGGACGAGCACGACCAGTGCCAGCCAGAAGGCGACAGCGTCGGCCGCGGCGGCAGCCCGCATGCCGAACCGGTCTTCGAGCAGGGCCACGCCGAACATCTCGCGCGTTGCCTCACGTGGCAGCGAGGTGCCGGTGCCGCCGCCGAGGGCCTTCCACTGAGCAAATAGCAAGCGTCCGACCTCGGCGATGACCCAGGTGCCTATGGCGAAATAGGGGCCGTAGAGGCGGAAGGCGAAGAAGGCTGTCGGGATGGAAACGAGGACCGCGAAGAGGCCGGCGAGCGGGATGGCGAGAATGGGATCGACACCGAGTAGGATGACGAAGCCGAACAGCGCATAGGCGCCGCAGCCGACGAAAAGCTGCTGGCCGACAGAGATCAGCCCTGCATAACCCGCCAGCAGGTTCCAGCTTTGGGCGAGTGCCAGCATGGTGAGGATGAAGAACAGATCCTGCACGACGCCGCGCGAGACGACGAAGGGGGCTGCTGCAAGGAGCAACACGAAGAGCACGGCTGCGATGGAAAACAGCGAGGACAGGCGCGTGCGCGTTTCGACCCGCCAGGAAGAGGTGGGGCGCATGACATCAGACAGGGCTTCTGGATTGGCGGACATCGTCACCTCAATCGACAGCGCGTGGGAAGAGACCCCGCGGACGGAACAGCAGGACCAGCAGAAAGGCGATATGGCCCGAGAGGATCTGCCATTCCGGGTTGATGGCGGCTCCGAGCGTCTGGGCGACACCCAAGATGATGCCGCCGGCAAGCGTGCCCCAGAGCGAGCCGAGGCCGCCGATAATCACCGCTTCGAAGGCATAGATCAGCCGCGCCGGCCCTGATGTCGGGTCGAAATTGGCGCGGGTGCCGAGATAGAGGGCGGCGATGGTGACGATCACCATGGCAAGGCCGGTGGCGATGGCGAAGATCTGGTTTGGTCGGATGCCCATCAGCCCTGCCGTTACCACGTCGTCTGAGGTTGCGCGGAAGGCGCGGCCAAGCGCCGTCCGGTAGATCAACTGGTTCAGGCCGACGATCACCAGGATCGCCGAGCCAAAAGTGAGCAGCGGCATGACGCCCGCATTGATACCGCCGAGCGAGAGCGACGCCTGTTCCAGCGCGCCTGCAGGGATACGCTGGCTGTCGGCGGTGAAGGCTTCGAGCAGCCCGTTCTGGATGACGATCGACAGCCCGAAAGTGACAAGCAGCGGCGGCAGGATATCCTTACCCAGAGTCCGGTTCAGCAGGTGATATTGGAGCAGGTAACCCACCCCGAACATCAGCGGGCCGGCGATCAGGGCCGCCAGGAATGGATTGAGCCCGAGCGTCGAGACGAGCAGCAGGATCAGGAAACCGGCAAAGACGATCAGGTCGCCATGGGCGAGATTGACGAGCCGCATGATGCCGAAGACGAGCGACAGGCCCGCCGCGAAGAGGGCATAGAGCCCGCCGAGCAACACGCCCTGGAGAATGGTATCAAGCCAGTTCATGGGTTTCCGCTCCGAAATAGGCCGCGTGGATATCGGCGCGGTCGAGCTCTGCCGGGCGCCCTTCGAGTGTGACCCGGCCTTCCATCATGCAATAGACTCGGTCCGCGACCTTCAGCGCTTGGGCGATGTCCTGCTCGACGATGACGATGGCCGCGCCTGTTTCGCGGATGCGCGGGAAGGCGGCGTAGATGTCCTTGATGACCACAGGGGCGAGGCCGAGGCTCAGTTCGTCGCAGAGCAACACTTCCGGGTTGGACATCAGCGCCCGGCCGATCGCGACCATCTGCTGCTGGCCGCCTGAAAGCGCCGTCGAGGGATTGCGGCGCCGCTCCTTCAGGATCGGGAACAGTTCGTAGATCGTTTCCAGCGACCAGGGTCCATCAACCTTTCGGCCATGGCGACCGACAAGCAGGTTCTCCTCGACCGTGAGCGAGGGGAACAGCCGGCGGCCTTCCGGCACCAGCGCAATGCCGCGGGCCATGACATCGGGGGCAGCCAGCGCGCCGATCGCTTCACCCTTGTGGCGGATCGCATCGGCTTGGTTGCGCAACACGCCTGCTATCGAGCGCATCAGCGTCGATTTGCCCGCGCCGTTTGCACCAATGACGGCGATGGTCTCGCCGGGATTAAGCACGAGATCGACGCCGAACAGGGCCTGGAAATCGCCATAGAAGGCGGTGAGGTTCTTCGTTTCGATGAGGCTCATGGCTCAGACCTCCATGCCCAGATAGATTTCGCGCACTTCGCGCGAATTCATGATGGTCTGCGGATCACCATGGCCGATGACCCGCCCAAAATTCAGGACGAGAATCTTTTCGGCGACCGCGTTCAAGGCATGCAGCACATGCTCGATCCAGATGATCGCCATGCCGCGCTGATGCACGCGCTTGATCGTGGCGACCAGTTGCCGGCATTCGCCCTCCGTGAGCCCCCCGGCGATCTCGTCCAAAAGCAGAAGCTTCGGCTTCGTGGCCAATGCGCGGGCGAGTTCCAGCCGCTTGCGCTCCAGCAGGGTGAGGCTGCCGGCAGGGCGGTTGGCCTTGGCGATCAGGCCGGTCTCGACCAGGATTTCGGCGCAGAACTCGGATACCTCGGCCTCGCTGCTTTCGCTGCCGAAGGCGCCGGCGACGAGCAGGTTTTCATAGACCGTCAGCCGCTCGAAGGGCTGGGGGATCTGGAAGGTGCGGCCCATGCCGGCAAAACAGCGCTGCATCGGCGGCACGTTGGTGACGTCGCGGCCATCGAAATGGATTGTCCCCCGGGCGACGGGGAGGTTGCCGGTGATCAGGTTGAACAGTGTCGACTTGCCGGCGCCGTTCGGGCCGATGACGCCCAGCGCCTCGCCGGGTTCGACGGAAAAGCCGATATTTTCGGCGACCACAAGGGCCCCGAAGGATTTCGACACTCCATTCAATTCCAGGATCGGCATTGTTCAGTCCCTTCACACTCTGATGAGCTGATGCGGGGTACCCCCCTCTGCCTTGCCAGGCATCTCCCCCTCAAGGGGGGAGATCACTTGGAGCCGGCGCCTCGTCCCCACTCACGGAAGATGGCGGGCGAGGACTTGCCGCCTGCGGATCTCCCCCTTGAGGGGGAGATGGTCGGCAGACCAGAGGGGGGTATCCACGACAGACCAAAATCAGTCTGCTGCAATCACCCAAACGCTTCCATCTTGCCGCCGAGCGGGATGTTCGTCGCCTGACCGTTCTCGACCACGACGAGGTCGTAACCGCCACCGGATTTCAGGCGCCACTGGCCGCCGACGAGCGGGGTCTTGGCGACGTTCTTCTGGGCGAAGGGTGGCAGGTTGGCGTTGTTCCAGGCGATCGGGCCGACCAGCGTGTCCAGCTTGGTTTCGCCGATGGCCTTGGCCACCGCATCGCCATCCGTCACGTCTTCCGCCCGCTTCATGACATCGACTGCAAGTTCGAACAGCGCATGGGCAAAGCCGATCGGCTGGGTCCAGGGGCGACCGGTCGCTGTGGTGAAGGCGGCGGCCACATCGGCGGCGGTTTCACCGGTCAGCGAGGACTTGAAGGGGTGGGAAGGCGTCCACCAGACTTCGGTCGAGAGGTTGTGGCCGGCATCACCAAGGGCTTCCACCGTCTGCGGGAAAAGCAGCGCCTTGCCGATCGAGGCGATCTTGGGTTTGAGGCCCTGCTGCTTGGCCTGGTTCCAGAAGGTGGTGAGGTCGGGCGGGATCATCACGCCGGTCAGGATCTCTGTTTCGGCCTGCTTGAAGGCGTTGATCTGGGCCGAGAAATCGTCCGTCAGGTTCTGGTAGCGGCCGGTATCGGTCAGGCCATAGCCGAGCTTTTCGAGGACCGGCGGGAAGCCGACGACCTTGTCGCCCCAGGCATTGCCGTCGCCATCATTCGGGAACAGGCCGCCGACCTTCTTGTTGGTCTCGATCTGGCCCCACATGCCGGTGAAGACGGCAATGATGTCCTCAAGACCCCAGAAGAAGTGATAGGCATAGTTGAACGGCTTCCAGCTTGCGGGGTCACCCGGATTGCCCTGCTGGCCGATGAACCAGGGCTGCCAGGGCGCAACGGTGGACAGGCAGGGGATCTGCTCGGCTTCGCAGGTGGTGGAGACCGGATTGGTGGTTTCCGGCGTCGAGGAGACGAGCATCAGGTTGATCTCGTCATCGACGATCAGTTCCTTGGCGACTTCGGCCGCCCGGTTCGGATTGGACTGGCTGTCCTTGACCACGACCTCGTAGTTCAGCCCCATCTTCTTGGTCGTGGCCAGGAAGCTGTCGATCACGAACTTGTCGGCCTCACCGAAGGCGGCGAGCGGCCCGGTCTGCGGGCTGACATAGCCGAGCTTCACGGTGGCCTGCTGCGCGATAGCCGGGGCCGCAAGGCCCGAGGTTGCCAGCACGGCGCCGCCGGCTGCTGTCGTCTGCAGAAATTTGCGTCTGGTAAACATGTTTCCTCCCATCATCGTCTCTCCTCCCAAAGAGCGCGCCTCGCGCGCGATGTCATTTCGATCAGTCGGGCCTGACGCCCTCCCAGGCCTGTTGCAGAAGCGTGCGGATCGACTTGCGGTCGATCGGGCGCGGGTTCCAATAGGGGTTTTCGGTGGCGATCTCGGCGGCACGGTCGAGATCGGCTTCGGTCAGACCGAAATCTTTCAGCGATAGCGGCGCGCCGATCGACTTGGCGAAATCCCAGAGACCGCCGCCGATCGAGCCGCCGAAGAGGTCGGCTGCCGCTGAAAGTTCGGTCCGCGCGGCCTCGGCGTTGAAGGCGGACGTGTGCGGCAGCATGACCGCGTGGGTTTCGGCATGGGGCGTGTCGAAGGAGCCGCCCAGCGTGTGGCAGATCTTGTGGTGCAGCGCCATGCCGACGGTACCAAGCACGGTGCCGCAGAGCCAGGCGCCATAGAGCGCTTCCGCACGAGCCTCCGCCTGTCGCGGGTTGTTGATGAGCACCGGCAGGCTGTCCCGGAAGGCACGCAAACCATCGAGCGCCATCAGCGTCGAGACCGGGTTTCGATCTTGCGCATAAAGTCCTTCCACCGCATGGGCCATGGCATTCAGGCCACTTGTGACGCTCATGCCGACCGGAAGACCGAGGGTGAGATCCGGATCGTAGATGACCACTTCCGGCAGGATGCTGGCGTTGCGCACCGTGGTCTTGCGACCGCCTTCGGTCTGGCCGAGGATCGGCGTGACCTCGGAGCCGGCATAGGTCGTGGGGATCACCACCTGCGGCAGATCGGTGCGATAGGCAATCGCCTTGCCAAGGCCGGTGGTCGATCCGCCGCCGAGCGAAACGACACAGTCGGCTTCCGTGTCATTGACGACCTTCAGCGCCGCTTCTGTGACATCGACGGGCGTGTGCATGACGGCGCCGGCGAAGACGCCGACGGAGAGGGAGCCGAGACGCTGGGACAGGGCCTGTGCCTCCGCCTTCTGATGCGGCGTTGAGAGCACCAGTGCCCTGCGGCAGCCGAGCGCTTCGACGGCTGCGCCAACCTCGGCGCTACGGCCCGAGCCGAAGATGATCCGCGAGGGATTGCCGGTATAGATGAAGCGCTTCATTTGTTTCTCCCCGGCCGTGCACGGACCATGACAAACCGGACCGCGACCCGAGCGCCGCCCGCAACGTCTGCATCCGGCTCGAAAGGTCGCACCAGTTCCGGCCGGACACCGAACAGGGCGTCCTCGCCAAGCCTCGGATCGCCGGCGTCGTAGATATGCGTGGTGATCGTCTCGAAACCCGGCGCACGCACGACAAAATGCAGGTGGGCCGGGCGATGCAGGGGATAACCCGCCTCCGACAACAGCCGTCCGACAGGTCCGTCATGGGGCACGCTGTACCCGGCCGGACGGACGGAGCGGTAGTGAAATGACCCATTCTGATCGGCGCGGAACAGGCCCCGCAGATTGAATTCCGGCTGCAGGTCTGGCTGCTGGTTCTCATAGTAACCCTGGGCATTGGCCTGCCAGGTGATGATCTCAGCACCGGCCACGGGCTGTCCATCCAAATCCTCGACGCGGCCTTCGACTATGAGCGGCTCGCCCATGCCATCCAGCGAAATCGACGCGCCGAGCGGGCGTTCCGGCGTGTCGGCCCGGAAGAAGGGTCCGCGGATCGTGTTGGGCGTCGCACCGGCCGGGCGGCGGGAATTGATCTCCTCGACAAGAGCGGACGCCCCTGTCAGGTCCGACAACAACACCCATTCCTGTCGGCGCTCGTCGGAGGCGTGGCCGACTTCGGTCAGGAATTCGATGACCTTTCGCCACTGCTCCTGGTTCGGACGAAATTCCTTGATGAGATCGTGCAGATGGCAAACGACGGCAGAAATCAGCCGTGCGGTGGCGGGGTCGTGCTGCGAAAAGCGCGCAGCGAACGCCTCGGCGGACGTGGCCTCGCTGAAAACAGGCGCATCGGCTCCCCGCAACATGCATCTCCTCCCAAATCCGCATCCCAGGACATGAAGAAAGCTAGCAGGTGTTGAGGTGACGATTGATGATTTCTTTTCGGATCAGTATAACGGATCGTTATGAAGCTCGACGAACGACACTTGATCCAACTGGCAGCCGTGGTGAAGACCGGCGGCGTGACCGAGGGTGCCGCCCTGCTGGGGCTTGCGCAGCCGGCGGTGTCGCGCACGCTCTCCATGCTGGAGAAGCGGGTCGGCGAGCCACTGTTCTTGCGCGGGCGCCGTCCGCTGCAGCCGACACCGCTTGGCGCGGCCCTTGCCGAACATGGGCTGGCCATGCTGGCGGCCTCGCGCAAGGCCTCCGATCTCGTGGAAAGCTTCCGCATCGGCAAGAGCGGCGTCGTGCGTGTCGGCGGTTCGCCGCTGTTCATGGATGGGCTGATTGCCGGCATCTGCGCCGATTTCCAGGCCTCGCATCCCGATGTCCGGATCGACCAGTCCTATGGCTATTTCGGCGACCTGCGCGCCGCCCTGAAGGCAGACCAGATCGATCTGGCGATCTGCCCGATCGATATCCTGGACGAGGGGTCGGGCCTGGCCTTCCAGCAGATCCTGCCGGGCCGCAGCGTGATTGCCTGCCGAGTGACGCACCCGCTCTTGCTCAAGCGGCGGCCGCAGCCCGCCCATCTGCTGGAATTTCCCTGGGTGGCGCCACCGCCCGGCAGCCCGCTGCTGGCGGATCTCCGGGCCTTGCTGCTTTCCTTCGGCGCCACGGAAATCCGCATCCGCTATTCCGGCGGATCGCTCGCAAGCGTGGTGAATTATCTCAAGGCCGCAGACGCACTGACGGTGATGCCTCATAGCGTGGTCTTCGCGCAGCGCAAGGAAAAGACCATCACGGCGCTGCCGATCAACATTCCGCATCCGGAGCGGGCGCTCGCCATCCTCCGCCGCATCGACGCACCGCGCTCGCCGGCGGTCGACCAGTTCTCGTCCTTCGTGCAATCCAGCTTCGACAGCCTGAAGCACCTGATCAAGCGGCATGAGGAGGCGGTGGTCTGGGGCAATTGATGCCCATGCCCGGCCACGGCGGTGATCGTCAGATCCGCATTCCCGTCTCGGCGGAGAACAGGTTGAGGTGGTTTTCGGAAAATGCCACCGACAGCACGTCGCCGCGCTTGGCTATGGTCCGGCCGGACTGAAGGATCATGATCTCCGGGCTGCCGTCGCTGGCAACATAGCTGTTGGTTCCGGTCATCTCCACCACCCCGACCCGAAGCTGCAACTGGCCCTCTCCTGATGGCACGATCTCGAGATGTTCGGGGCGCAGGCCGGCGATGAGCTTTTCTCCCGGCGGCCGCGCGATCGACAGGGCGATGCGCTGCGGCGTTTCCAGCGCGAGCGTCAGGCTTCTGCCATCGGCATCGACCTCGGCGGGTATGAAGTTCATCGCGGGCGAACCGATGAAACCCGCCACGAATTTGTTGACCGGACGGTCATAGAGGTCGAGCGGTGCGCCTTGCTGTTCGATGACGCCCTGGCGCATGACCACGACGTGGTCAGCCATGGTCATCGCCTCGATCTGGTCATGGGTGACGTAGACCGAGGTGGCGCCCAGCTTGTCGTGCAGGGCACGGATTTCCTTGCGCATATGAACACGCAGGGAAGCGTCGAGATTGGACAGCGGCTCATCGAACAGGAAGGCCTTGGGATGACGAATGATCGCCCGGCTCATCGCCACGCGCTGCCGCTGGCCGCCCGACAGTTCGCGGGGGTAACGATGGAGAAGCTCGCTCAGGCCCGTCGTGGCGGCCACCTCGGCAGCGGCCTTCCTGGCCTCCGCCTTATTCACGCCCCGGACCCTGAGCGAATAGGTGAGGTTCTCCTCCACCGTCATATGCGGATAAAGCGCGTAGGACTGGAAGACCATGGCGAGGTCCCGCTTGCGCGGCGGCACGTCGTTCATCCGCTCCCCGGCGATAAGCAACTCGCCGGTCGAAATGCGCTCAAGCCCTGCCAGCGAGCGCAACAACGTGGACTTGCCGCAGCCCGATGGGCCGACCAGCGCCACGAAGGCGCCGCGCCTGATCTGCAGGTCGATGTTGCGCAGCGCGTGATAGGCACCGTAGAACTTGTTGACGCCGTTGAGTTCGATCTGATGGATCACTTCAGGGCTCCAGATGTAAGGCCGGAGACGATCCGGCGCTGCAAGAGAACGAAGACCGCGAGGATCGGGGTCACATAGATCGTCGCGAAGGTCATGATGTTGTTCCATTCATTGGTGTTGGGTCCCATGAAGGAATTGAGCCCGACGCTGGCCGGCTGGTACTCGACCGCCTGGATGATTGACTTGGAATAGACGAACTCGCCAAAGGCCTGCATGAAGATCAGGATGGCCGAAACGAGGATGCCATTGCGGGCCAGCGGCAGGACGATATGGAAGAATGCTCCGACGCGCGAATTGCCATCCACCAGGGCGGCCTCTTCCAGCTCCATCGGCACGCTCATGAAGGTGGCCCGGACCAGCACGACGAAAAAGGGCATGCTCTTGGCGGCAATCGCAATGATGACCGCAAGCCGCGGATAGTCCAGCATGCCGATCTGCGAATAGCCGACGAAGATCGGCGTGATCATCAGGGACGCCGGCAGCACCTGCAGCATCAGGATCAGGAACAGGCCGACATCGACCCAGCCATTGCGATAGCGCGCCAGCACATAGGCGCAACCGGTGCCGAGCACGGCGATCAGGCTGACGGCACCTGTGGCAATGACAAGGGAATTCCAGAGATAGCGCGCCAGGTTGCGGCTTTCCCACACATAAGGATAGGAACTCCATTGCGGATCATCAGGCCAGAAGCTCGGCGGCGTGGCAAACATCGCCGAACCGCTTTTCACGGTCGTGATATACATCCAGTAGAGCGGAAACAGATAGACGGCGGCAAGGATCAGAGCGACCGCCAGCATGATCCGGTTGCGATTTTGCTCGCTCATCCCCTGACCTCCTGGCGCGTGGAGCGGACATAGAGCACCGAGGCAAACATCACGAAGACGATCATGATGACCGAGATCGTGGCGCCGCGGGCAAAGTCATATTGCTTGAATGACAGGTCCCAGGCCCAATACTGCGCCACGTTGGAGGAGTTGTTCGGGCCGCCCGAGGTGATCGCGGCGAAGAGGTCGAATTGCTGCAGGGTAAAGATCAGGCCGAGCGAAACGACGGCGCCGATGGTCGAGCGCATCATCGGCAGGGTTATGGTGTAGAACCGCTGCCAGGCATTGGCGCCGTCCAGTTCGGCTGCCTCGTAGAGGTCCTTCGGAATGGACGAAAGCCCGACCGACAGCAGGATCATGTTGAAGGAGGTGCCGAGCCAGATATTGGCGATGATCACGGCCCAGAGGGAATAATTCGGGTCCGATCGCCAGAATATGTTGCCGGATATCAGCCCGCTCTCGCGCAGCAGGAAGTTCAACACGCCGAAATCGCCCGAGAGGATCCAGTTCCAGATGGCGCCAACCACCAGGCCGGGCATGACCCAGGAGACCAGGAACAGGCCGCGCAGCCAGGTGGCGCCGGGAAAGCCGACCCAGAAGAACAGCGCCAGGCCGAAACCAATCACAAACTGGCCCGATATGGAGGCGACGACGAAGATGGCCGTATTGGCCAGGATCGGCCAGGTCTCGCGCTGCGAAAACAGGTCGACATAGTTGCGCCAGCCGACAAAGGGCCGGATCAGGCTGCCGAGCGAAAACATGTCCACTTCCTGGAAGCTCATCAGTACATTGTAGATCAGCGGCAGGCCGGCCATGAGGAACAGGAAGCTGAGCGGCACTGCGACAAGCCCGATGTCGAAGCCCCGCCCGTCGGTGAGGCTGGATAGAAGTCTCTGCATCACGATCTCCCGGCGGCAGGCTCGACCCCGCTCGGACCACCCCGCCGGTTCCGATGAACGGGCCGGCGAGATGGTCCTGCGGGAGGTTTCTTGGGGGCAGGCAGCTCATGCCGCCATGCCATCAGCCAGACACTGGTCAGCCGAGGATCGCGCTGATCTTCTCGGCAGCCTGGTCCAGTGCGTCCTTGGGCGACATCTGTCCGGTCAGGGATGCCTGGATCGCATCCTGGATTGCCTTGGAGATCTTCGGCCATTGCGGATGCGGGCCGCGCGCCTTGGCATATTTCAGCTGTTCCTGGAACACCTTCAGCGCGGCATCCTTCTTCTCGTTGCCGGTGGCCGGCAGCGTGATGTCGGAACGAGCCGGGAGCTGGCCGTATTTCGCAAACATCTTGTCATCCTGGGATGCGAAATATTCCAGCGCCTTGAACGCTTCCTCGGGATGCTTGGAGGAGGAGAAGATCGCCCAGTTGAAATCGCCCATGGCCGAGGACCGCTCGGCCCCGGCATCCGGCACGGGTAGAAGCGCTACGCGCCAGTCGAACTTGGCCTCTTCCGACATGCGGTTGAGTTCCCACGGGCCTGATATCGCCATGGCGGCATTGCCGGAATTGAACGTGCCGGTCGAATCCCACTGGCCGCGCGTCAAGCTGTCGGGAGACGCCAGCTTCTCGTCCATGACCGTCTTCCAGGTCTCCAGTGCCTTCACGGCCCCTTCGGAATTGATCTTCTCGTAGCTGCCGCCACCCATCTGGGCCCAGGGCAGGAACTGGAAGGTACCTTCCTCATTGGCCTTGGCGGAGAAGGCCAGGCCATAGACGTTCTTGGCGGGATCGTTCAGCTTGCGGGCGGCGTCGACCAATTCGGCCCATGTCTGCGGCGGCTTGTCCGGATCGAGGCCCTTGGCCTTGAACATGTCGGCATTATAGTAGAGCGCGATGGTGTTGGTGGCCTTCGGCACGCCGAACAGCTTGCCGTCCCAGGTGACGGAATTCAGCGGTCCGGGGAAATAGTTCTCCTTCTTGATCACACTGGACTTGGCAATCAGGTCCGTCAGGTCGAGGAAGGCGCCGCGCGAGGCAAACAGGGCATGCTCGGGATTGTCGATGGCGATGATGTCGGGCGCCTGGCCGGTCGAGAAGGCGCGCATGGCCTCGCTGACCACGTCGTCAAACTGAATCAGGCGGTATTCCACCTTGATGCCCGGCTCCTTCTCGTCGAATTCGCGGGCCAGATTCCAGGCCGGCTGCTCCGGCTTGTCGAGGCTCCAAACGGTGATGGTCACCTCGTCGGCCGCCATGACTTCAGGCGCCAGGGCGGATATCGTGGCAAGCGCGACGGCGCCCGCCAGCAGGGATTTGCGAATAGACATGCTCTCCTCCTTTTGTTTCAACGGGACCCCTCAGGCTTCCTCCAAGCCGTCGGGCAGGTTCACGACAGTCTCATTGCGGGGCTTTCATTGCGGATCTGGAACGAAGTCGCCGCCCCGGCAATTCTTCAAGTAATTCAGGGCATGGACCTGGCCGGTCATCTCAAGCGCATCGCGATAGACGGGATCATGCCAGCCCTCGATGTCGATCGATCCTGACCAGCCGGCCAGCCGCAGCTCGGAGATCACATCGGTCCAGTTGGTGTCGCCGAAGCCCGGCGTGCGCATGAAGACGAACTTCTCCTTGCCGAAGATCCCGTGCTCGCGGATGACATCCCAGCGGATGGTCGCGTCCTTGCCATGCACGTGGAAGATCTTGCGTGCCCATTTGCGGATCTGCGGCAAGGGGTCTATCAGATAGACCATCTGATGGCACGGCTCCCATTCCAGCCCGATATGCTCGTCCGGCGTCTCGTTGAAGATCAGCTCCCAGGCGTCGGGATTGTGGGCGATATTCCAGTCCCCGGTTTGCCAGTTGCCGTCCATGGCGCAGTTTTCGAAGGCGATCCTGACGCCCTTGTCGGCAGCCCGCCTGGAAAGCTCGCTCCAGACCTCGCGGTAGCGCGGCAGGCTGTCGGTCAGCGGCTTGCCGCGGACACGGCCGGTGAAACCCGCGACGCAGGAAGCGCCAAAATGGTGGGCGTTGTCGATGCACTGCTGCCAGCCTTCAAGCGTGGCCAGATCGAGCTCCTGCCCCTCGAGCGGATTGCCGAACATGCCGAGCGTCGAGATGGTGATGTCGCGGTCGCCGATCGCCTCGCGGCAGCGCTTACCGAGATCGGCAAGGTCCTGGCCGTTGGTGGTCTGCCAGAAGAAGGGCTCGAAACTCTCGAACCCCATATCGGCAAGCTGGGCGATGCGCTGGGCGGCCTGGCCGCCGCTGGCGCTGATCATGGTACCGATGCGAATGGACTTTGCGGGGTTGCTCACGGGATTACGATCCTTCCTGGGAAAGCCGGACGGGCAGGCCGGTGCGCGCGCTTTCGATGGCGCCGAACACCATGGCCAGGCTCTTGATGTTGTCGGAACTGGCGGTTTCGGGCTGGCGTCCCGATGCTATGGCCGCAAGAAAATCGGCAATGACGCTGCGGTGGCCCTGGGTCTGGCCGTCATCATCAGGCATGGGGACCTCGACGGACCGATAGCCGCGCAACAGTCCGGCCTCATCGCCTGCGACCGTCGCCTCGAAGCCATCATTGCCGTCCCATGTCAGCATGCCCTTGGTGCCGACGAGGCGCCAGGCGCTTTCCCAGCTGGTCGGGCGACCCTCGGCGCACCAGGATCCGCGGTAGCTATAGACGGCGCCGCCGGACAGTTGGAAAATCGCAGTGGCCGATGCGCCATGGGCATACCACGAGCCGGCGGGATTGGTTTCGACGCAATAGACGGACAAGGGGGTCCGGCCCGAGACGAAGCGGGCGGCATCCAGCGTGTGGATCGCCATGTCGAGCAGCAGGACATTGTCCATCGCCTCCCGGAAGCCGCCGAAATGCGGCCCGAGGAAGAAATCGCTGTGCAGCGCGGTGAGGTCGCCGATCAGCTTCTCTTTGACAGCGCGACGAAGCCGGCGCACGCCGGAAATGAAGCGCCGGTTCTGGACGACGGCATGGATGCGGTTCACGTCGGCGGCAAGCGCGACCATGGCGCGCGCGTCGTCCATGGATGCGGCCAGCGGCTTCTCGGACAAGACATGGCAACCGTGACGCAAGCCCGTCTCGACAACATTGCTGCGCGCCCCGGGGATCACGATGTCGAACAGGATGTCCGCTGACGTCTGCTGCAGGACCTCTGCCAGATCCGTCCCCACCACGGCGTGTTCAAGTCCGAACTCCGCAGCCAGAGCGGTGGCTGCGTCCGGATTGACGTCGACCAGGCCGACGATACTGATGGCTCCGGCAAGGTGCGGGTCAGACTGCAGCGCCCGCAGCCAGCCTTTGGACATGGCTCCGCATCCGCATATCACGGCTTTCAATGACAATGTCTCCTCCCATCGGCAAGGCTGGAAACTCCCCTTTCCACACCGTTACCGTAAACGTTTACGATACTAGGAACAGGTGCTGTCTTGTGTCAATAGATTTTCGTAAACGTTATCGGACGCGAGCCGCCGCAGAGGAATTCGCATGAAGGGCATACGCAAGCTGGCAGACCATCTCGGCCTGTCGATCGGGACGGTCTCCCGGGCGCTCAATGGCAAACACGATGTCAACGAGGAGACGCGCCAACGCGTGTTGAAGGCGGCGGAGGCTTATGGCTATGTCGCCAACCAGGCGGGACGGTCGCTGCGCAAGGGCGCGACCGGCATCATCGGTTTCATGATGGAGACGGGCCATGACGTGACGGGGCAGGGCGGCACCTTCTTCATGCGCGTCTTCGACGGGGTGCAGACGGTGCTTGCCCGCCACAAGCTCGATCTCGTGGTGCTGCTCTGCTCCTCCGAGGAAGATCCCGACGACTATCTGCGCCGCAACGTGGCCCGCGGATTTGCCGATGGCATCATCCTGTCGGCCACCCGCCGGCGCGATCACCGCTTCGAGATCCTGCATCGGGCCGACATCCCCTTCATCACCCTGGGTCGAAGCCTGACGGATGTCGGCCAGCCCTCGTTCGACCTGGATTTCGAGGGCATTGCCCATGCCTCGATCGACCGTCTCGTCGCCCGCGGCCACAGGAACATCGCCATCAGCCGCCCGCCCGGCGAGATCAATCTCGGCTATGTCTTCGAAGACAGTTGCCGCGAAGCGCTGGCGCGGCACGGATTGACGCTTGAACCGCGCAATGTCTTCCGCACCCTGCCCAACGAGAGCGGTGGCTATCAGCTAGCGCGGGAACTGTTGTCGCGCGCGGACCGGCCGACAGCCTGCGTGCTGGTCAACGAGGCGACGGTGGTGGGCTTCTATCACGGGCTGGAAGAGGCTGGCATGAAGCCCGGCAAAGACATTGCCGTGATCGGCCAGTTCAGCCCCCAGGCCCAGTTCCTGTCACCGCAACTTACCTGCTTTCGCCATTCCCTGCGCGACCTTGGCGTCGCGCTGGCGGAAACCCTGCTCTCCACCATGCCCGCCTTTGCCGACCATTATCCGGACACGACCCGGCGGCAGCTCTGGCCCATGACCTTCGTTGACGGGGAGAGCGATGGGGTGATGATCGAACGATAGGGTCGGTTGGGCCAAGGGGCCAGGTGAAGGGCACGACCCCCGCGGCTCGTCGCTCGTCGCCTTCGCTTGCGGTTGATAATAGTTGATAAGAATGGCATCATGCTCATCGTGACGATCGATGGAGAACCGCGATGATCAGCGCCGATCTGGGAAAACAGCTTGAGAGCTATATCCAGCAGCTCGTGGAGACCGGCCGCTATGGCTCGAAGAGCGAAGTGCTGAGGGAAGGCGTGCGCTTGATCCAGGATCGCGAAGCCAAGCTTGCAGCCCTCGACGCCTCGATCAAGCGGGGCGTTGCTGATGCGGATGCTGGACGGACACGACCGGCAAGCGACGTGTTTGACCGGCTTGAGGCAAAGTATCGCGGGATGAGCGAGCGGGACGAGACTTCGGCATGATGCTGGAGTTTACCCGCGAGGCGGAAGGCGATCTTGAACGGATCGCCGACTACATCGCTGCGGACAATCCGCTGAGAGCGCTCACAGTCATCCGCGAATTGCGGGTGAAATGCGAGGGGCTCACTGATAACCCCAAGCGGTTTGCGCTGGTGCCGCGCTACGAGCAGCACGGCGTGCGTCGCCGCGTCCATGGCAATTACGTGATCTTCTATCGGGTCGAGGAAGACAGGGTGGTGATCCTGCATGTGCTGCATGGCGCCACAGACTATGGCAGCCTCCTGTTTGACGAGTGAATTTTAAGGGGCAGGGCCATGGCGTGACAGCCCTCGCGCATGATTTGCAGCCCGTCGCACCCCCATGATCATGGCTGTTGCGACATTAGGAATTGCGCAATAATCCCGTTGGCCATGCCGAGGCCTGAAAGCGAGTGCTGACTTGGAAGCCCAAACGGAGAAAGCCGGACCGATATCCGTCGTCATCGTCGAGGATGATGCGCCCACGCGACAGCGTATCGCCGATGGACTGTCCGACCCCACGGCATTTTCCGTTTTCCAGGCCGGCACCCTTGCGGAAGCGCGCCAACTCCTGGCCCGCGGCTATCCCGATGTGCTGTTGACCGACCTGCAACTGCCTGACGGCCACGGCATGGACCTGATCCGCGAGGTCCGGCAGCGCGGGCAATCCACCGAGATCATGGTCATCTCGATCCTGGGTGACGAGGAAAGCGTGATCTCCGCCATCCTGCTCGGGGCCAATGGCTATCTGCTGAAGGATGCCCTGCTGGCCGATATTGCCGATACGGTGCGCGACCTGATGCGCGGCCATTCACCCATCTCGGCCTCGATTGCCCGCTTCATCGTCAAGCGCACTCAGGGGGTCAAGGATCCCGCCACCCGCACGGACCTCAACACCGCCAAGCTGACCGCCCGCGAAATCGATATCCTCTGGGGCATCGCCAAGGGTTTCAGCTATGGGGATATAGCTGATTATCTGGGTATTTCCCGCCAGACGGTGCCGGGCTATATCAAGAACATCTATCGCAAGCTTGAGGTGAACACGCGCGGGGAGGCGGTGTTTGAAGCGTTGCAGCAGGGCTTGATCAAGCTCTAAGACGAAAGGTGCCGCTCAACATGGAATGGGGGATGGCTCGGCTGCGGGGCAGGCTCGGCTGGTTCCTGCTATACATGGCCCTGCAACCTTTGATCATCGTGTTCTGCATCTTCGCGCGGCAGATCGGGGCGCCGTTGCCGCCTGATGTCTACGCGCTGAAGGGCGTCGAGATTAAGGACCAGGCGGGAAACTTCCAACCCATCACCTTGCCGGATTTCCGACCCTTCTCGCCCGAACCCATCGCTTCGGTGGTCTATCGCGTCTCCCTTGAGCGGCCAAGCTCGCAAAACAATGTGCCCTGGGGCATTTTCGTGCCGCGTTTCACCACAGCCGTCTTGCTGGAGGTCAATGGGACGCTGATCCACGATACACGTCGCAATGTGATGAGCCGCAGGCCGGATCGAAACAGCTCCGCGATGGCGACGATCCCGGAGAAGCTGTTTCATGAGGGGCCGAATGAACTCACAATTCGCCTTTTCACCTGGGGTCCGGTGAGCGGCTATATCGACAAAATCTATGCCGGACCCGACGAGGTCTTGAGGCCTGCCCACGATCAACGAACCATCCTGTTTGAAACGCTGCCTCTCGTTCTGGTCGCAGGACAGGCCACGCTTGGGGCGATCCTCGGGCTGATATGGCTTAGCCGCCGGCATGATCAAAGCTATGGGCTGCTTTCACTCGCCATGCTGATCGGCTTTGCTCAATATTTCGTTTCCATGCCGGCTCCGCCCCAGACGCTGGGGCTGGTTGGGGCGGCCGTGGTGACCCAGGCCCCGCTGGTGCTGCATTTCATTTTTCGCTTTATCGGCAGGAAGCCATCCCCATGGCTTCTCCTGACCTTCGTGCCCGGCGTCATCATTGCACTGGCCGGTCTCGTGGGACAGCAGGAGGTGCTGCGGGCGATCTACCTGCCCCTGGGGCCGCCGACCATTGGTCTATGCGCAGCCGTGGCATGCCTGATCCTTGGCAAGGCGGCGCTGGAGGGCAACCGGAAAGCGCTGGTGCTCGGCCCTGTCTTCTCCGTGATGCTGGGCTGTGCGCTGAACGACATTCTGACAAGCCTGCGGGTTATTCCCGGCGAGCGCCTGTTCATCGGCTGGTTCGGCTATTCCTTCGTCGTGCTTGTCATCGGGGTCTGGCTGACATGGCGTTTCGTGCAGGCGCTGAATGACGCCGACAGTTTCGCAGACCGACTGGTCAAGCAGGTTTCGGAAGCGGAATCGAAGCTGAGGAAGAGCTTTGCCCGTGAGGAAGAGCGCGCCAAGGCCGCCGCCCTGGCATCGGAGCGCACCCGCCTGATGCGCGACCTGCATGACGGGCTCGGCGGCCAGCTTGTCAGCATCGTCGCGCTGGCCGAACAACCGGGGGACACGACCAACACCATCGGCGATGCGGCGCGCGCTGCCTTGCGCGACCTTCGCCTCGTCATCGACGCGATGGAAGAGATCGACGGCGATCTGATGCTGGCGCTCGGCTCCTGGCGCGAACGCATATCGGGCCAGTTGCGCGCCCATGACATGACGCTGGCCTGGAGCGTGAAGGCGCCGGGCGGGCTGCCGGTATATCCCGGCTTGCGTCCACGCCATGTCATCCAGGTCGTCAGGCTTCTGGACGAGGCGGTGACCAATGCCATCAAGCATTCCGGAGCATCGACCGTCGCGATCACAATCGAGACTGTGATGGGCGAGGATAAAAATCCCAGGGGAAAGGTGTCGGTTCGCGACAATGGCCGTGGCTTTTCGGTCGGCGAGACAATCCCGACAGGATCACGACCGGGCAGGGGCTTGCTGAACATGAAGAAGCGTGCCGCCCTTTGCGATGTCACCCTGTCCATAGACAGCGATGCCAATGGCACGACCGTGTCGCTGCTGCTGCCGCGCGACTTTCCCGAATCGGCCCAGGCGGTCTGAAACCCGTGGAGAGTTGGGTATCAGCAACCGCCCGGACCGACCGGCGGGGACAGGCAGATCGGTGGGGCCGGAAGGTCAATCCCGGCTGACAGGATCTCGTCTGCGGCTCCGCGCGGGAGCCACATCGATGGCTAGAAGAGTTCAGCGAACACCGACGCGGTTGACCGGGCCGCCACGATTGGCCGGTGCGGCACCCACGCCCGGGGCACCAACACCCGGTGCGCGCGTCACACCGACACCGGGCGCACCGACGCCCACGCCCGGCCTGCCAACGCAACCGACAGGCACGCCCGGGGCAGTGCAGTACACGGCCTTGCGAGCGGCGGGACGAGCGACGCAACCGACCGGAACACCGGGTGCCGTGCAATAGACGACAACCACAGTCGGCGGCCGCACGATGCAGCCCTTCGGCACGCCGACTGCCTTGCAGTAGACGACAGCCTCGGCGGGTGCGGCGGTCAGGATGGGCGCTGCCAGCGCGGCGAGATAGCTGAGGGCCAATACGGCCTTGAGACCAATTCGGCGGCGGATCATGGCGATTTCTCCAGATTTTCGTGAGGCGCCGACCAAGCATCGGCTTGAACACAGCATGACCGATTCCGGGTGCGCCACCACGCCATGAACATGGGGTGGCGAGGCCCGGCCCGCACCCGTAATGGCTGCTGTCAGAGCATGATGCCGAAAAGTGCATGGCGGTTCTCGGTCGCCATCCGGCTCTAGTTGAAGCTCGCGGGCCGCTTCTCCCGCCGAGCCCGGTTTTCTCCAGCTGAATGGAGAAGGGACAGACACGATGGACGGTCAAGCGGCTGCGACAAACCCCTCTCCGACGCCTGCCGAACCGGTGGTCAATGTCGGCGACTGGATCGTCAGTGCCGAGCAGGTGGTCGATCGCCTCGAGACGGAGCTGCTGGATACGGTTGCGGCGCTGCCGCAGCTTGATCAGGAGCTGCTGCGGGCGGGCACCGCCTCAATGGCGTCTGCACCGCAGGTTCTTGGCTTGAGCTTGGGGGTTGGTGGATTGGTGATCCTGGTCTTCCTGCTCCTGAGCTATGGGCTCAAGCGGCGGCGGGAGGCCGCGGCAAGCGAACGGGTGCCGTTCCTCGCCGTCTTGAAGCTGACCGGCTGGAGCCTGGTGCCACTGCTGGCGGCGATCGCGGTGGGGCGGGCGATATCCGTCCGGTTTCTCAGCATGGATCCCCTGGGCGACGGATTTGCCCGGGAATTTCTCCTGGCCGTGATCTACTGGCTCTCGGCCATCACCTTTCTCGGCATCGTGCTGCGACCACGCATCCCGCAATTGCGGCTCTTGCCGCTGGATGAAATCGGCGCAGAGAAGGGGCTGCGGCGCGGCGCGGTGATCCTGGCCGCGGGGCATCTGATGGCCTGCCTTCTGGCAGCGGCCGAGCGTGTCGGCATGTCGCCGGATGCCGTGAAGCTGCTGGCCATGCTCGGCGCCCTGGCGATGATGGTGGCGGTGCTTCGCCTGCTGCACATGCTGCGCCGCCTCGGCTTGACGCCGCTTCTCCACACGGTTGCGGTCTGGATGGTCGTGATGGTCTCAGCGCTATGGATCTGGGGCTGGCTGATGCAGCAGTTCGACCTCTACCAGGGCATCAAAGGCACCACGATCGCCCTGATGCTGGCGCTCGCCTTCGACCGGTCGATCGCGCTCTCGATCCAGCTGTCGCGCAAGCCCAGCATGATGCGGCGGCTGTTCGTGGTGCGGGTGGTGATCGATGCCTTGGCGGCAGCCGTCATCCTGCGGCTGATCGTCGAATACTGGCTGGTCGGCACGCTCGCGGTCATTCCGCAACAGGACTGGCCGCAATATTCGCGGCAGATCAATTTCGCGCTGCTGGTGCTGCTATTCGCATCCGTGCTTGCTGCCGTGACCCATGCCTGGGTCGAATCCAGCATGATGCCGAAGGAGAGCCTGACCTCGCTCGAAGACGAGGAGCTGCGTCGCGCACGTGTGACGACAGTGCTGCCGATTATCCGCGTTGCCATGCTGGGCCTGATCGGTTCGGTGTTTTCGCTGGTCGCCTTGTCGGTTCTGGGCGTCGATACCACGCCGATCATGGCCGGAGCGGGTATTCTCGGCCTGGCGGTCAGCCTTGGATCCCAGGCACTGGTCAAGGACGTGATCTCGGGCATCTTCTGGATGCTGGACGATGCCTTCCGGCTGGGCGAGGAGATCGAGATCGACGGCACCCATGGCCGGGTGGAGCAGATCCAGATCCGCAGTCTCAGGCTGCGCAGCACCGATGATCGGCTACATACGATCCCCTACGGCCAGATCGAGACGGTGGCGAGCCGCAGCCGTGGCCTGGTGCTCGCCCGTGTCAGCCTCAGCCTGCAAGAGCAGCCGGATGCCCTGCGACAGGCGCGCTTGTTGCGGCTGGCGGCATCGACGCTGCGCAGCGAAACCAGTCTCCAGGCGGCCATCATCGGAAAGATCGCCATCACCCCGGTTTCGGCCGAAGCGCAGGCCGGGGAATTGGTGCTGAGCTTCAACCTGGCCCGCGCCTCCGCCGTGACCGCGGTCCCGCTGATCCGCGCCCTGCTTCTTGAGGTGCTCGAAGCCTCCGGCTTCGATCTCGCAGCCGATGGCGTTCGCGTGTCTCTCGCGGAGGTGCGCGCGACGGCAAACCCTGTGAGCGGCACGGTCGCGGAGGTTCAGACCCCATGAACATGGGATGGCTTCACCGCAACCCTTGGACGATGGTGCCGGCCAGACAAGCGGCGGCGGATGCCCGGCCGCGTGGGGTATGGTGGGTCACGAGCATGTTCAGCAAGACGGGCCTTGCGGTCCGAGACACGGCAGCGGCGGCAGGCAAAGGTGCGGGACGGTTGGCCAACGTGCTGGCGCTATGCCTGCTGGCATCGGTCCTCGCCGGCTGCCAGACCTCGACCACGGGTCTGCTCACGCCGGTCGCAGCCGACATCGCTCCGCAACAGACGCGGACCATTCTTGCCGTGACCACCCGCAAGCCCGACCCGCAAAAGGGCAAGGGCTTCCTCTTCGGCGGCGATCGCGACACCCAGGTGCATTTCGTCAACCTCGCCATGTCCATGCCCCCCGGGCGTATTCCCGGAACCCTGCCGGTCAACCGGTCGAAGCCCGATCCGGCCAAGGACATCACGCTGGTGAAGGCTGAGGAGATTACCTATCCGGAATTCAAGGCGCAGGTAGCCGCCGCACCGGTCGCGTTCGGCAAGCCGAAGCCGCGCGCGCTGGTCTTCACCCATGGCTACAACACCCAGTTCGACGAATCCGTCGTGCGCTTCGCCCAGATCGTCGATGACACGCGTTTCCAGGGCCTGCCGGTGCTTTTCAGCTGGCCGTCCAGAGGCGTCACCGCCGGCTACGGCTATGACAAGGATTCCGCCAATTACAGCCGTGACGCGATGCAGCAGCTGTTGAACGCGCTGGCGGCGGAGCCCAATATCGGCGGCATCGACATCTTTGCCCATTCCATGGGCGGCTGGCTTACCATGGAAACGCTGCGCCAGATCGCCATCTCGAAGGACGCTGCGATCCTCGACCGGATCGGCACGGTTGTGCTGGCCGCCCCCGATGTCGATTTCGACGTCTTCCGGACGCAGATCAGCCAGCTCGGCGCGCTGCGCGGACGGCTCAAGGTTTACGTCTCTTCCGATGACCGTGCGCTGCAGATCTCGCGCAAGCTGTTCGGCGGCAAGATCCGCACCGGCGAAACCACCGACATCGCGCAGTTCCGCGCGCTGGGCGTCGAGGCCCATGACATCTCGGGCGTGAAGGGCGGGATCGGCAAGAACCACAACAAGGCCTTTGGCGACGCAACGACGATCGCCAGCATTGGCCAATCGCTGTCCGCCGAGCGGACGGACACTTCTCTCGTGACTGGCCTGGAATCGCTGATGCTGGCGGTGCCCCGGCTGGACAATGGCTTGCTGACAGCTTCCGCCCGTCAGTAGCCACCCCGCTCCGGGGACAGACATGGCGGATATCTCGACATCAGAAGGAGATCTAAAATGGCAAACTTCAAGTCTATCGCCCCCGTCCTGGCCGTGCTGGCAGGACTTTCCGTCGCCTCGACGGCACAGGCGCAACAGCAGGCCTTCATGACCGCCGACAAGAACGCCGACACCATGCTCGATCAGGCTGAGTTCAAGGTGTTCATCGATGCGATCGCCGCTTCCGGCAAGCAGGTCGCCGTCAAGGTCAAGCAGGCCGGTCGCTACAGCATGGCTTTCGGCAAGATCGACAAGGACAAGAACGGCATGCTGACTCCGGCCGAGCTGCAGGCGCTGAAATAGGCGCGATTCAGCGAGACGGTCTGAGACGACATCCACAAGGGAAGGATCCGATCCATGAAACATCCACTGTTGCCCCTCGTGGCCGCAGCTCTGCTGGTCGGCTGGGGCGGTCACGCCTTTGCTGAGGCCCAGAAGCGGAAGGTCATGGTCGAGGCTCCTGTTCTTGCCGAGGTGACCCGGCATCTGGAAACCACGGGGAGCTTCCGCGCGGTCAACCAGATCGACCTGGTTGCCCGCGTGTCCGGCACGCTGGAAAAGGTCAACTTCAAGGACGGTGATACCGTGCGGGCCGGTGACGTCGTCTTCGTGATCGAGCCCGAGCCCTATCGCATCAGCCTGGCGGCGGCAGAAGCGGAGTTGCGCCAGCAGCAGGCCAATCTGCAGCAGGCGACCTCCAATGCGATCCGGCAGGAAGGCCTTTCGGCCCAGCGGGTCGTATCGCAGAGCGCAAACGAGTCAGCTGCGGCCCAAAAGCTGGCGGCGGAGGCCCAGGTTGCCGCGGCCGAAACCAAGGTCCGCAGTGCAGAGCTCAACCTCAGCTACACCGAAGTGAAGGCGCCGTTCGATGGCATCCTGGCTGCACGAACGGCCGATGTCGGCGCCTTCATCAATGCCGCCTCGGCACCAAAACTCGCCTCGCTGGTCGAGCCCGATCCGCTCCATGTGGTGTTTTCCGCTAGTGAGCGGCAGGTGATCGCCATCCGTCGCGCGATGGCCGAGCGCAATATCGACCTGAAAAGCCTGGGAGCGATCCGCGTCGAAGCCGGACTGCAAGGCGACGTAACCTATCCCTATGTCGGCCAGCTGGACTACATCGCCCCCGATATCGACAGCGCGACCGGAACGATCACCCTTCGCGGCATCGTCTCCAATCCGAACCGCCTGCTGTCGCCCGGCATGTTTGCCCGGGTCCGGGTGCCGATCGTCACACGCAAGGCGCTGACGGTGCCGGAGGCAGCGATCGGCAATTCCCAGTCGGGCCGCACCCTTCAGCTCGTGGATGCCGAGGGCAAGGTCGCGACCGTCAGGGTCGCGCTCGGTGAGAAGACCGACGATGGGCGCCGCGAGATCGTCGACGGCCTGAAAGAAGGCGACCGGGTGATCGTGAAGGGCGGCAGCGGCCTGCGCGCCGGCGAAGCCGTCGAGATCGTCGCCACGCTCGGTCAACCCTGAACACAAGAAAACGGAGAGGCCGGCTATGGCCAGGTTCTTTATCGATCGGCCGGTGCTTGCGAATGTCATCGCGATCCTGACCGTCATACTCGGTCTGGTGGCGCTGGTCGGCCTGCCCGTGGCACAATATCCCAATGTCGTGCCGCCCTCGGTGCAGGTCACGGCGCGCTATCCCGGCGCCAATGCCGAGACCATCGTGCAAGACGTGGCGCTGCCGATCGAGCAGAAGGTCAACGGCGTCGAGGGCATGCTTTACATGCAGTCGACCTCCACCAGCGACGGCACCTATGCTCTGACCGTGACCTTCGCCATCGGCACGGACCCGGACGAAGCGCAGATCCTGGTTCAGAACCGCGTGGCAAGCGCCACCCCCTCGCTACCCGATGCCGTGCAGGCGCAAGGGGTGCAGACCGCCAAGCGCTCCACGGCGATCCTGGCAATTGCTGCTCTCACCTCAGACAACCCGGATCATGACAGCCTGTTCATGACCAATTACGCGACCATCAACCTGGTCGACCAGATCTCGCGTATCCCGGGCGTCGGCAGCGTCTCCGTCTTCGGCGCCGGCAGCTATGCGGTGCGCATCTGGATGGATCCGGAACTGATGGCGGCGCGTGGCCTCGTGCCCTCGGATGTCAACAATGCCATCCGCCAGCAGAGCCGGACCTCATCCGCCGGCCAGCTCGGCCTGCCGCCGGTGCCGGAAGGGCGTGATTTCCAATATACGCTGAAGCTCGATTCCAAGCTCGCCGATGTCGCCGCCTTCGAGGACATCATCCTCAGGACCAATGACAATGGCGATATCGTGCGCCTGCGCGACGTCGCCCGGGTGGAGCTCGGCGCCCAGCAATACAGCCAGGATTTCAGCCTCGACGGCAAGCCCTCGGCCGGCCTGGCGCTCTTCCTCCTGCCGGAGGCCAATGCGCTCGAGGTGATCGAGGCGGTCAAGGCCAAGCTGGATGTGATGTCGGCCGATTTCCCGGAAGGCCTGCGCCATTCCGTGCCCTTTGATACGACGCTGTTCGTCGAGGCCGCGATCGACGATGTCTATCACACGCTGGTGGAAGCCGCGTTCCTGGTGCTCATCGTCATTCTGGTTTTCCTGCAGGACTGGCGCGCGACGCTGGTGCCGGCGACCACGGTGCCGGTCACCATTATCGGCGCCTTTGGCGCGCTGGCGCTCTTCGGCTTCTCGGTCAATCTCTCCACGCTATTCGCCATCATCCTCGCCATCGGCATCGTCGTGGACGATGCCATCGTGGTGGTGGAGGCAGCCGCGCGGCATCTGGAAGAGGGCAAGTCGCCCAGGGAGGCCGCGGCGCTTGCCATGGACGAGTTGATGGGCCCGATCATCGGCATCACGCTCGTGCTGCTCGCCGTGTTTCTGCCAGCCTCCTTCCTGCCGGGCCTCAGCGGCGAAATGTACCGGCAGTTCTCCCTCGTGATTGCCGCCACGGCCCTGATCAGCGCGGTGAATGCCGTGACTCTGAAGCCGACCCAATGCGCCCTGTGGCTGAAGCCCCATGCGCCGAAGCGCAAGAACATCTTCTATCGCGGTTTCAACGCCGGTTATGACGCGGTGGAGCGGGTCTATGGCGCGCTGGTCAAGGTGATGACGCGCTTCAGCATCATGATTTCAGTCGTGGCCTTGCTGCTGGTGGGACTTTCGGTCGCCCTGCTGGCGCGGGTGCCGACCGCCTTCCTGCCGGTCGAGGACCAGGGCTATTTCTTGGTCTCCGTGCAATTGCCGGAGGGCGCTTCGCTGGAGCGGACCCGCCGTGCGATCGAAGACGTTCGGCAACGCTTGGAAAAACTCGATGCCGTGGAAACCTCGGTCGCGATCAGCGGCATCTCCGCGCTCAACAACAATGCCAGCCTTTCCAATGCCGGCGTGCTCTATGTCATCCTCAAGGACTGGAGCCTGCGCCAGGAGGGCGACGACCTCTTGTCGCTCTACACGTCGATGCGGGAGCTGACGTCAAACCTGCCCGACGGACAGGCGCTCGTGCTGCCGCCCCCGCCGATCCAGGGCATCGGCAATGCCGCCGGTTTCGCCATGCAGATCCAGGCCCGCGACGGCGCCTTCGACTACGCGGCGCTGGAAGAGGCGGCCGCCGGCATTGCGCAAGCCGCCGTTGCGGATCCGACATTCCGTGAAGCCTTCAGCCCCTTCCGCGCCGACGCCCCGCAATTTGCCATCTCCATCGACCGCAGCAAGGCCCAGCGTGCGGAGGTCGATGTCGGTGGCGCCTATGACACCGTCAGCCAGTATATCGGTTCGTCCTATGCGGGGCAGATCAATCTGTTCGGCCGTGTCTTCCAGGTCTATGTGCAGGCGGATGCCTCGCGGCGCGTTGAGGTGGCCGACCTCGAACAGATCCGGCTGCGTAGCGCGTCCGGCCAGATGGTGCCGCTCGGATCGATTGCCGACATCAAGGCCGTGACCGGTCCGGCACTGATCAGCCTCTATAATCTCTATCCATCCGCCCAGATCATCGGCTCCCAGGCCCAGGGCTACTCCACCGGGCAGGCGCTTGATGCACTCGACGGATTTGCCAAGGCCTTGCTGCCCCACAATTACGGGCGGGAATGGACGGCGGTTTCCTACCAGGAGCGCGAACTCGGCGGCCAGATCTACCTGGTCTACGGCTTGAGCCTGCTGCTCGTCTATTTCGTTCTGGCCGGCCAATACGAAAGCTGGTGGGCGCCGATCGGGGTCATCGCCACGGTGCCGCTTGCGCTCATCGGCACGGCCGCGACGTTGCTGGCCGCCAATGCCGCCGTCAACCTCTATACCCAGATCGGTCTGGTGCTGCTGATCGCGCTATCGGCGAAGAATGCGATCCTGATCGTGGAGACGGCCCGGCATCTTAGGGCGCATGAGAATTACGAGATCGTGGATGCAGCGATCAAGGCCGCGATCACCCGACTGCGCCCCATTCTCATGACCTCGATCGCCTTCATTCTCGGCGTCGTGCCGCTGGTGCTGCAGACCGGGGCCGGCGCCAGCGCGCAGAAATCGATCGGCATCGCCGTTCTGACCGGCATGATCGGCTCGACCTGCCTGACCGTTGTCTTTGTTCCCTCGCTCTTCGTGGTCCTGCAACGGCTGGAAGAGTGGCTCAAGCGCCGCGCTCACGTTTCGGCATAACCGCGGCGCCGCTTTGCCCGCTCGATATCGTCGCGCGCCTGTTCCAGCGCGTCAGGCCGGTCGAAGGTTTGCACCATCGACCGGCCTGACGTGCCGATGCGTCCCCAATTGCGAATGAGCGACATTTCGCCAAACAGCGTTGGCTGTACCGCGATGCTGTAGAACCGCGCCATGTTGCGGCGCGGATCGATGCGTTGGAGGTAGACGGGTGGATCAGGGATGTCCGACATATCAGCGAGTCTCGCCGCTGAGCGGTACGCCGTCCAACGACTAATTTGAATCGATAGACCCCAACCGATTCACGGCGCGAATGGCTTTGCACAGCCTGGCAAAATCAAATGTTAAAATATGACTCTTTTTATCATCTTTGAACTTGAATCAAAAAGTCATCTTTTGTAGATCATATGCAGTTGCATTTTTCGGGGGTTTTCCATGAAGTCCAGCATGTTAGCGGCGCCGCGCGCGCCGTTGTCTCGTCGCGCCCATATCCTTGCCACCAGCGTTGCCATTGCAGCCTTGTCCGTGTCCGGCAGCGCCTGGGGGCAGAAGGCGACACAGCAGACCGCAGATACCGAACTGGAGGAAATCGTTGTGCTTTCGACGCGTGATGCGAAGAAGGTGCTCGATGTTCCGCAGAACATCTCGGTGATCGACCGGCAGCAGCTCGACGACTACAACGTCAGAGACATTCAGGACCTCGTGCGGCGCGAACCCGGGGTTTCGGTGAGCCGTCCAACCTCCATCACCAATCCCTGGGGCCAATTGAACAGCTTCTCCATCCGCGGCATGGGCGGCAATCGCGTTCTGATGACTGTTGATGGCGCCCGCGTCCAGGAAGGCATCACGGACGGCAGCCGCGACTTCTTCGACATGAGCAATTTCAAGGCGGTGGAAATCGTCCGCGGACCAAGCTCCGTCCTGTGGGGTGCGGATGCGCTCGGCGGCTCCGTCATGTTCCGCACCCGCGATCCGTCCGACCTGCTGACGGATGCCAACAAGCCCTGGGCGCTGGAGATGAAGACCGGTTTCGACAGCTTCGACAACAGCTGGCGCAAGCAGGTGACGGCGGCGTATGACTTCGGCGACCTGGAGGTGCTGGGCAGCTACAGCCATACCTACAGCCACGAAGCCAAGCTGAGCAACGCCCGTGGCGATGGCGGCATCTGGGGCTGCAGCCGCCTCAACTTCAATTGCGGCGAGCTTTTCCCAGCCGACACGGATGTCGACAACGCCTTGTTCAAGATGGTCTGGACACCGGATGCCCAGCATACCGTCAAGCTGACGGGCGAGCTGTTCGGCCGCGACACCAGCATCCTCCAGCTCTATGACATGAGCGCCTCGACCACCGGCGTGGCGACCACGACGGCCTATAACAGCACCGACTATGCGCGCGACCTCGAAATGAGCCGCAAGCGCGTGGCGCTGGAACATGAATGGCTGGTGGATCAGCCCTGGCTCGACAGCGTCAAGTGGCGCGTCTCCTACTCGCCGCAGGAGCGCGTGACCAACAGCGACCAGCGCCGCGTCTATTCCAACCGCTACCAGCTGGTGAACCAGTATCGCGACTACAGCGAAACCTTCCTGGAAGGCGACATCCAGCTGCAATCGAGTTTCGATCTCGGCAACACCCAGCACAAGCTGACCTACGGCTTTGACGGCGACCGCACCAAGGGTGACTACACGGGCACGAACACAACCTTCGATTCGCGTACCAATGCGACGACGGTGGCGGTGAACCAGGGCTTCAGCTTCCCGCGTGTGACAACCGAACGCGCCGACGTCTATCTGCAGGACGAGATCAAGATGCTGGATGGTCGCCTGACGCTGACGCCCGGCGTCCGCGTCGCCCATTATGCGATCGATCCAACTGGCGATTCCACCTATCCCGGCCTTCCCGGTTTCCGCCCTGCAAAGCAGGAGCATACGGAAGTGTTGAAGGCACTCGGCGCCGTCTACGATCTGAACGACACCTATTCGGTCTACGCCTCCTATGGCGAAGGCTTCAAGATGCCGACCTCGGCCCAGCTCTTCCAGTCGAGCAACGATGCCTTCACCGGCACCTCGATCGTTCCCAATGCCAGTCTGCGTCCGGAATCGGTGCAGAGCTATGAATTCGGCCTGCGCGGCGAATTTGACCGGGGCTTCTTCAGCCTGGGCGGCTTCTATGCCGACTACAAGGACTTCATCCGCAGCCTGCAGCTCACCACGGTGCGCAACAGTGCCGGTGCGCTGATTCCGGCTTATACCTCCAACAATGTCGAGAATGTTGAGTTGTGGGGTATCGAGTTCAGCGGCGAATACGAGGTGGTCGATTACACCACCTTGTCCGCCAATGTCAGCTGGAGCAAGGGCCGCCAGCAGGTCACCGCAAGTTCCGCTGAAACCGCCTTCGATGGCGCGGTACCGTTCACGGCAATCCTCGGCATCAAGCATGAAATGCCCGATTACGGCCTGCAATTCGAGCTGTTCAGCACGCTTGCCGCAGGACGCACGGAAGCCAGCAGCGCCTCTTACTATCTGCCTGATAGCTACGCCCTGTTCGACGCCTATGCCAAGTGGACGCCGCGCGAGAATTTCGAGATCACCTTCGGCGTCGAGAACATCTTCAACACCCGATATTTCCCGAACACCCTCACGGGCTTCGACAAGGTGGCGAGCTCCACTGCCGTCGCCAATGTCAATCCGCTTGAGCTGCAGACCGGCCCCGGCCGCGTCTTCAAGGTCGGCGCCACCGTCAAGTTCTGATCCAACCCCAGGCATGCCGGGCCGCAGGCGGTCCGGCATGCCACAACATCGATGGGATAGGCCATGCTCAGGATTGCCGGACAGTTCAAACGGTTGATCAGAATTTGCGTCAGCATGCCGGGCGGCAAGCTCAGCCTGCTGCTCTTTTGCGTGGCGATTGCGCTCAATCTCGGCAGTGTCTACTCGACCGTCCGCCTTGTGAAATGGACCGGCGAGTTCTACTCGGCCGTCGAAAAGGTCAACGGTCCTGAAGTCTTCAGGCAGATCGGCATCTTCGCGCTGATCGTCGGGCTCAATTCCGTGCGCGGCCTGTCTTACGAATATCTGCGCAAGGTGCTGGAAATCCGCTGGCGCCGCGCGCTGACCGACAAGGCGATCGAGCTCTGGACGCGCAACAAGGCCTTTTGGCATCTGGCCAATGACCCCACAAACGCCATCGACAATCCCGACCAGCGCATTGCCGAGGACTGTCGCCTGTTTGCCAAGGGCCTGCTGGGCGAAGCGCTTGATTTGATCGGTGAGATCGTCGGGCTGTTTTCCTATCTGGCGATCCTCTGGGGCCTGTCGAATTTCGCGCTGTCGCTCGCGCCAATCGGCCTGGACATCGAAATTCCCCGCTACATGGTCTGGGCGGCCTTCCTCTATGTGGCGATCAGCAGTGTCATCACCCATGTCCTGGGACGACCGCTCAAGGGTCTGCTGGCCGAACAGCAGCATCGCGAGGCGAGCTTCCGCTACAGCATGGCGCGCTGGCGAACGGCCTTTGACGAGGTGGCGCTGTCCAACGGCGAAGCCGCCGAAACCCGGGTCTTCCGCAATCGCTTCGACGCCGTGGCCAACAATTGGCGCCGGGTGATCCGGGCCGAACTGGTGCTGGGCAGCTTCACCTTCCCCTTCCGCCATTCCGTGTTGCGCATACCGTTGTTCGTGGCCCTGCCCGGCTATCTCGCCGGTCACGTGGCCTTTGGCGGCCTGATGCAGCTCAGCATGGCCTTCTCCAATGTCGTCACGACGCTGTCCTGGTTCATCTTTTCCTATCGGGATCTCGCTGAACTCGTCGCCACCGCCTCGCGTCTCGATCATTTCATGCAGGCTGCCGAACAGAACGGCGACCATCCACCCGCAATCGCCAGAATGCCGGCCAAGACCGGCATCGTGCTCGGTCCTTTGGCGGTCAGCACCCCGGATGGCCGCCCGCTCGTGGCACTGCCGGAGACGGCACTGCATCAAGGCGAAATGCTCTGGCTTCGCGGCCCCTCGGGCATCGGCAAGACCACCCTGGTCAAGGCAATTGCCGGCTTGTGGCGTCATGGGGACGGCCAAGTGTCCCTGCCCCTGGACGGCACGATGTACCTGCCACAGAAGCCATATCTGCCGACAGGCTCGGTGGTGGAAGCCGCCGCCTATCCCTCCGAGGTCGCAGATTTCGGTGCCGAACGGGTGAAGGCCACGCTGCGCGACGTCGGGCTTGGCCACCACACCGAAACCCTTCCGGGCCATGGCGATCAGGCCGTCACGGGCCTGTCCGGCGGCGAACTGCAGCGCCTGACGCTGGCGCGGCTTCTGCTGCACCGGCCCCGGTTTGCGATTCTCGATGAGGCAACCAGCGCGCTCGACCAGCAGGCGGAAGCGGCATTGCTCGCGCTGATCCGCGAGCGGCTGCCGCAAACCACCCTGCTCCTCATCGCCCATCG
Organism: Rhizobium sp. RU36D; assembly: GCF_900176345.1. Classification (GTDB taxonomy): domain Bacteria; phylum Pseudomonadota; class Alphaproteobacteria; order Rhizobiales; family Rhizobiaceae; genus Allorhizobium. The sequence goes on along the minus strand of NZ_FWXU01000002.1, from coordinate 220,912 downwards.
CCTGCCGGGGGCTGCGACAGCGCAGCAGATCCTGGATCTCGACAGCCCGGACCTGCCGCTGGCAGCGACCGCCTGACCCATTGTTTATCGCATCTCAAGGAGAACCATCATGAGCGAAGACACCCCGATCACCCGCCAGTTCCTGCAGGCGGATGCCCGCGACATCATCCGGCGCTTGCCCGCCATGGGCAAGCTGATGATCATCGGCAAGGGCAATGGCGCCACCCATGAACGCATCGGCAAGGTGGAAACGGTATCCGCCGAGGGCGACCTGATGATCTGTAGCGGCCAGAACCACGACAGCCGCATCGATCCCTCGCTGATTGTCGATATCGTGCTGGATCGCTCCAGCATCATGCAGACGCAGGTCTATCCGCGACTGGATTTCCGCCGGGCCGATGGCAGCACGCTGTTTGCCGTCGTCGGCTTCGAGGGCCTGCCGCCCTTTGCCGATGCTCTTCAAGATGTGCCCCGCCTCGACGACCCCAATCCGCGCGACAATAGCAGGCCGCAGCGGCCCGAGGTCGATCCGGCCGATCCCGGCTTTGCGCCGCTCCAGGCGGCCTTGGCAGCGGGTGGGCCGATCACCATTGCCTATGACGAGCCCGGCTTCAGCCAGCGCTGGACGGGTGTCGTGCCGAAAGTCAGCCCCGGCATGGGCTTCATCAATATCATGACCGATGACTTCCACCTGCATCTGCTCGGCGGTACGGTCAGTGCGTGGGGAACCACTGAAGCTGCTCAAGGACTGGAACTGATGGCACTCGGCCAGGATGGAACGCCTGTAGGGCTGACCTTGCACGGAGAAGCCGCCACGCTGACCACGGCTGCGGCCGCGGAGTAAACCATGGCGGAAATCCATCACAGACCCGGGACCTGGCTCGACGGGTCCCGTGGCACGGAACGCGATCATGCCGACCTGATGCGGGAGATGGCCGGCAAGCGCGCCGTGCTCCTGGGCGAAACCCATGACCGTTTCGACATCCACCGCTGGCAGCTGCATGTGATTGCGGCGCTTCATGCCAACCGAGGTAAGATCATCGTCGGTTTCGAGATGTTTCCACGCCGGGTGCAGCCGGCACTCGATGCCTGGGTTGCCGGCGCTATCGACAGCGCTGAATTCCTTGAGCAATCCGAATGGAAGACGGTCTGGGGTTTCCAGCCTGAACTCTATTTGCCGATCTTCCACTATTGCCGGCAGTTCAAGCTGCCGATGAAGGCGCTCAATTGCCGGCGACCCCTGGTCACGGAGGTCGGCAAGCTCGGCTGGGACGCCATTCCAGTAGAAGACCGCGACGGGGTAACCCCGGCCAAGCCCGCCTCGCCGGCCCATCGCCGGTATCTCTTCGAGCTGACCGGCGGCGGAAGGCCTGACCGCAAGGCGTCATCGCCCGAGGATCCGGAATTCGACCGCTTCGTGCGAGCGCAGCAGACCTGGGACCGGGCCTTTGCCTGCGGGATCGCCGATGTGCTGGCGGCGGATCCGGAGACGCTCGTGGTCGGGATCATCGGTCGCGGCCACCTGGAATATGGTCACGGCACGCCGTACCAGCTCACGGATCTCGGTATATCCGATTGGGCCATCCTGCTGCCGGAGGATAGCGAGACCTTCGACCTCGACCGCAAGACGGGCATCGCCGACGCCGTCTTCCGGCTGGATACGATGGATCGGGCCGAACGCTAAACGCCAGGGAGAGAGATCGACGCGGGCAGGCAAATGGCTAAAGCGCGTCGCGATCTTTCAGATTCGCTTTCCTCGCTTTAGTCCTTTGTTTTTGAGCATGTCGTAATCGCAAAACCGCGGCACACTTTTGCGCGACATGCTCTAAGATGTCCGCCACAGATTCGATCTCCCTCTCTCAGGCGATATCATGCACGACATCACCAGCCTTTCCGCCCTCGATCTTTCCCAGGCCATCCACCGGCGCGAGGTTTCCTGCGAGGCAGTCATGGCGGGTTTTATCGAGCGGATCGACCGGATCAATCCGCTCGTGAACGCGATCGTCAGCCGCCGGGAGACCGAGGAATTGGTGGCGGCGGCGCGGACCGCCGATCAGGAGCTTGACCAGGGACACTCGCGCGGCTGGCTGCATGGCATGCCCATGGCAATCAAGGACCTGTCGAATGCCAAGGGCCTGCCTACCTCCCAGGGCTCGCCGAATTATGCCGGCGTGGTCGCAGAGGAGGACGACATCCATGTTGCCCGCCTGCGTGCGGCGGGCGCCATCTTCATCGGCAAGACCAACACGCCTGAGATGGGGCTGGGCTCGCACACCTATAACAGCGTCTTCGGCGTGACCCGCAACCCCCATGACCTTAGCCGGTCGGCGGGCGGATCAAGTGGCGGGGCGGCGGCGGCACTCGCGACCCATATGCTGCCGATTGCCGACGGCAGCGACATGATGGGGTCACTGCGCAATCCCGCAAGCTTCAACGGCGTTGTCGGCTTCCGCCCGAGCTTCGGCCGTGTGCCGGATCCCGGCCAAGAACTTTTCCTCGGCCAACTCTCTGTCGCCGGGCCCATGGGTCGTACGGTGGCCGATGTGCATGCGCTATTGCAGGTCCAGGCGGGATATGATCCGCGCTGCCCCCTGTCGCTACCCGCAGGCGATATGGCCATGGCCTCCGACAAGCCCGTCTTTGCCAAGGGTCGGATCGGCTGGCTTGGCGACTACAACGGCTACCTGCCCTTCGATCCCGAGGTAATCGAGATCTGCGCAAAATCCTTGACCACCTTCGAGACCATGGGTCTTGCCGTCGAAACCGTGCCGTCCGGATTTGACATGGATGCGCTGTGGCGGGCCTGGCGGGTGCTGCGCCATTTCCTCGTGGCCGGTGGCCAGCGGGCGGACTATGCCGACGAGAGCCGCCGCGCCCGGATGAAGCCGGAAGCGATCTGGGAAGTGGAAAACGGCGCGCCGCTGATGGCGAGCGACATCTACGCCGCCTCGCTGACCCGCAGCGACTGGTATCGCTATATGCTGGGGCTGTTCGAGCGCTACGATTTCCTCGTGCTTCCCTCTGCCCAGGTGCTGCCATTCGATGCCGGGCTTTCCTGGCCGAAGGTGGTGGGCGGACGTAGCATGGATACCTATCATCGCTGGATGGAAGTGGTGATCGGACCGACCATGGCGGGTCTGCCGGTGGCCGCCATGCCGGCAGGCGTTTCAGCAACGGGCCTGCCCTGCGGCATCCAGATCATCGGCCCGCCGCGCGCGGATATCGATACGTTGCGCGCCGCAAGCCGCTTCGAGGCGGCGCATGGACCCGTGAGGCCGGCGCTGGATCAACAAATCATTGCCGCACTGGGATCGATGGGCTGACATAACAGGCATCAATCCAGATGCGCCAGGATCACCTCCAGGAAGGCGTCGCCGTATCGGTCGAGCTTGGATTGGCCGACGCCCGTGATATCCAGCATCTCGTCATGGTCGGTGGGACGCTCCCGCGCGAATGCTGCGAGCGTGGTATCGGGGAAGACCATATAGGGCGGAATGGAAAGCTCCCGGGCGATCGTGGTTCGAACCACCCTCAGCGCTTCGAACAGCACGGCATCGGAATCCCGCAAGGCCGCCCTGGCATTGGCCGAACTCGCTGACGCGCCGCGCGAGGCCTTGGCCGAGGTCGGCCTGTCCTTGCGGAACCGGATTTCCCGCTCGCGCTTGAACACCGCGCGCGCCTCCGGCTGCAGCTTGAGCGCGCCGAAAGCGCCGTGATCGACGCTGACCAGGCCAGCCGCCAGCAATTGCCGATAGACCGATTGCCAGGTCTTGGACGAGATATCCTTCCCGGCGCCAAAGACCGGCATGTCCGTATGGCCGAAACGGGTGGTCTTGTCGTTGACGTTCCCGAGCAGCACGTCGACCAGATGGCCGGTGGCAAAGCGTTCGCCCGTCCGATAGATCGCCGCCAGCGCCTTGATGGCAGCGTCGGTTCCATCCCAGGTTTCGACGGGTTTCAGGCAGGTATCGCAATTGCCGCAGCCGCCTTGATGGGCTTCGCCGAAATGCGCGAGGATCGCCTGACGGCGGCAGCCCGGCGTTTCGCAGATGGCGAGCAGGGCGTTGAGCTTGGCGCGCTCGACCCGCTTGACGTCATCGCTGGAATTGCCCTCGTCGATCATCCGGCCGCGCTGGATGACATCCGCCATGCCATAGGCCATCCAGACCTCAGAGGGCAGGCCGTCGCGGCCTGCACGCCCGGTCTCCTGATAATAGGCTTCCACCGATCCCGGCAGGTCGAGATGGGCGACATAGCGGACGTTTGGCTTGTCGATGCCCATGCCGAAGGCGACCGTCGCCACCAGGCAAAGGTCTTCTTCCCTGAGGAAGGCATCCTGGTTGGCATCGCGGACTGCCCGATCCATGCCGGCATGGTAGGGAAGTGCCCGCACACCCTGCCCCTCCAGCCACTCGGCCGTATCCTCCACCTTGGCGCGGGACAGGCAGTAGACGATGCCGCTGGAGCCTTTGTGACGCGAGAGAAAGCGCAGCAATTGCTGGCGCGGCTGGTCCCGCTCGACGATTTCATAGGCGATATTGGGACGGTCGAAGGAGGTGGTGTAGACCTTGGCGGAGCGCAGCTGAAGCCGGTCAATGATGTCTTCGCGCGTATGCGGGTCGGCCGTTGCGGTAAGCGCAATCCGGGGAACACCGGGAAACTGCTCGGCAAGCTGGCCGAGCTCGCGGTATTCGGGGCGGAAATCATGGCCCCATTGGGAGACGCAATGCGCCTCATCGATGGCAAACAGCGCGATCCGCGCCTGCCCGATGATCTCCTTGAAGGAGGGGGTCACGATGCGTTCCGGCGTGACATATAAAAGATCGAGCGCGCCGTTTGATATGGCACGCCGCACCTCGACATAATCTTCCCTCGATAGCGAGGAATTGAGCGCGGCGGCGCGCACGCCGAGCTGCTTCAAGGCCTCCACCTGGTCGCGCATCAGCGCGATCAGCGGCGAAACCACGACGCCGACACCTTCGCGGCACAGCGCCGGGATCTGGAAGCACAGGGATTTGCCCGCACCCGTGGGAAACAGCACCACCGCATCGCCGCCACGCACGACTTGATCGACCACCTCCGCCTGCCGCCCGCGAAAGGCTGGGTAGCCGTAGACAGACTTCAGGATCTCAAGGGGATTGCCGACCGGCGTGTCGAACAGTGGGTCGGTGCGGTGCTTGTGTATCGGCATGGAATCGCTTTCGGCTTGGGTCATCCGTTATGGCATGGATGACGGGCCTGCCGCGAGAGCTTGGCGCACCACCTCAGCCAGTTGTTGATGGACTGGGGATGGCCGATCTTTCGAACCGTTAGTAGCGGGGGAATTCCGTGGGGTCGATGCCGAGGGTCTTGAGGTCGCGATCGCGCGGACGGCGATGGCCTTCAACGGCTGCGGCGGCTGCGGTGGCGGCGCTCATTACAGCAAAGGCTCGGCCGAAAAAGCCCAGGCTGGCGGACTTGCGGAGGGTGGACATCGTCTTGCTCGCTTTCTTTGTTCTACGAGCTTAAGATGTGCGCGACACCCTCCAAGTACAAGCGCGGGAAAAACAGGCCAGCCATGCAGCCCAAGCAGGTCGAGACCTTTTGTCGCGCGTATTGATTAAATCCGCTGCGCCATGGGATGGCGCAGCGGTATCGGATGGCAGGTCGATCAATCCTCTTCCTGGAAGACCGCCTCGCGCTTTGCCTTGACGTTGGGCAGGAACACCACGATCAGGACGGCAAGCGCGATCAGAAGCAGCGTGGCGCTGATCGGCCGGGTCAGGAAGGTGGTCGGGTCTCCTCGCGACAGGATCATCGCCCGGCGCAGGTTTTCCTCCAGCAGCGGCCCCAGCACGAAGCCGAGCAGCAGCGGGGCTGGCTCGCAGCGCAGCTTGACCAGGATGTAGCCGACCAGGCCGAAGAAGGCGACGGCGTAGAGGTCGTAGACATTGCTGTTGACGCTGTAGACGCCGATCGAGCAGAAGGCCATGATCGTCGGGAACAGCACGTAATACGGCACCGTCAGCAGCTTCACCCACATGCCGATTAGCGGCAGGTTCAGCACCACCAGCATCAGGTTGCCGATCCACATGGAGGCGATAATGCCCCAGAACAGCGCCGGCTGCTCGGTCGCGACATTGGGACCCGGAACGATGCCCTGGATGATCATTGCGCCGACCATCAGCGCCATGACGGGGTTTGCCGGGATGCCGAGTGTCAGCAGCGGAATGAACGAGGTCTGGGCGCCGGCATTGTTGGCGGATTCGGGACCGGCAACGCCGGCGATGGCGCCGTGGCCGAACTGCTCCGGATTTTTGGAGAGCTTCTTTTCCACGGTGTAGGAGGCGAAGGCGGCCAGGATCGCGCCGCCGCCGGGCAGGATGCCAAGCGCAGACCCGATACCCGTGCCGCGCAGGACCGGCCCGACCATCTGGCGGAAGTCGTCGCGGGTCGGCATCAGGCCAGAGACCTTCTTGATCAGCACGGAGCGGCTGATCTCGCCTTCCAGGTTGCGCAGGATTTCGGCAATGCCGAACACGCCGACCGCCAGCGCCACGAAGTTCAACCCATCGGCATATTCGCGGATGCCAAGCGTGAAGCGCGGGGTTCCGGTATAGATGTCCGTGCCGACGAGGCCGAGCAGCAGGCCGAGCGCCACCATGGCCAGCGCCTTGACGATCGAGCCATGGGCGAGCGCAATCGACGATACCAAGCCCACGACCATCAGCGAGAAATACTCCGCCGCGCCGAATTCCAGCGCGATTGCGGTAAGTGGCGGCGCGAAGATGGCGACGAGGAAGGTCGAGACCGTGCCGGCGAAGAACGATCCGAGCGCGGCGATCGCAAGGGCGGCGCCGGCGCGACCGTTGCGGGCCATCTGGTAGCCATCGATGGCGGTCACCGCCGAGGAGGATTCGCCGGGCATGTTGATCAGGATGGCGGTGGTGGAACCGCCATACTGGGCGCCGTAATAGATGCCGGCCAGCATGATGAGCGAGGAGACCGGCTCGAGCTGGAAGGTGATCGGCAGGAGCATGGCGATCGTCGCCGTGGCGCCGATGCCGGGCAATACGCCGATCAGGGTGCCGAGCAGCACGCCGATCAGGCAGAAGAACAGGTTCTCGATCGAACCTGCGGTGGAAAATCCCAATGCGAGATTGCTGAAGAGTTCCATCGTCGATCCTCAGAAACGGGTCCAGGGGCCAAAGCGCTCGAACGGCAGGCCCAGCGCGTAGCTGAACACCAGAACCGAGAACACCGTGATCGCCGCCGCCAGCGCCACGGCGCCCAGTGGACGCATGCGCTGCGAGGCAAATGAGGCGATGAAGGAGGCCAGGAACAGCGCCGGGACAAAACCCAGGCCACGCACGGTGAGGCCGAACAGCACCGGTGCCGGGAGAATGAACAGCATGCCGCGCCAGGCCAGCCGTCCGATCGGTTCTCCCTGCTCCCGGAAGGCCTGCCCGAGGATCACAAGGCCGAGCAGGATGAGAATGACGGACAGGACGAGCGGGAAATAGCCCGGCCCCATGCGCAATGCGGTTCCAAGATCGAGCGACAGCGACTGGACCGTGAAGAACAGCCCTAATCCGATGAACGCGCCGCCGCAGAGCGCGTTAGTTCTGTCTATGCTGAAGGATGCCATTTTTTGTCCCCTGGGAGTGAGCCCGGCTTGCCGCGTGCTGCGCCTGATCGCGGGCAGAATGGCGGCCGCTGGCCGGCACAAAAAACCTCCCCGGCGAATTGGCCGGGGAAGCTCTGCATGGGCGTCTCAGATTGGCTTAGTCGGCGTATTGGCCGGCAGCTTCGATGACCGGCTTCCAGCGTGCAATCTCGCTTTCGAGCTTGGCCTTGAGCGCCGCCGGGGTGGCGTCAGCCTCGGGCGACGGCGCGGTGCCGAGTTCGGCGAAGCGGGCTGCGACATTCTGGTCGGCCAGAGCCTTTTTCAGCGAGGCCGAGAGCTTCTCCACCGCTTCCGACGGCGTGCCCTTCGGCGCATAGACGCCGTGCCAGATGCCAACTTCGAAGCCGGAGAGGCCACCTTCGACGGCGGTCGGCAGGTCGGGGAAGATGTCGAGGCGCTTCGGCGAGGTCACCGCATAGGCCTTGATCGTGCCGCCCTGGATCTGCTTCGTGGTGTTGGTCGTCTGGTCGCACATGATGTCGACCTGGCCGCCCAGGAGGTCGGTCATGGCAGGACCGGTGCCCTTGTAGGGAACGGTGACCAGCGGCGTCTCGATTGCGCTCATGAACAGCATGCCGCAAAGGTGGGAGGCAGCGCCGATGCCGGCATTGGCAACGGTCACCTTGTCCTTGTTGGCCTTGACGTAGTCGATCAGGCCCTTGAGGTCGGTCGGCTCAAGGTCCTTGCGTGCCACGATGGTCATCGGCACTTCGGTGACGAGGCCGACATATTCGAAGGCGTTCAGCGTGTCATAAGCCAGCTTGCGATAAAGCGTGGCGCTGGTGGCCATGCCGATGTGATGCAGCAGGATGGTATAGCCATCGGCCTCCGCGCTTGCCACGCGTCCGGCACCGAGCGTGCCGCCGGCGCCGCCGACGTTTTCGACGATGATCTGCTGGCCGAGATCCTTGGACATGGATTCAGCGACAAGGCGAGCCACCGTGTCGGTCGGGCCGCCAGCCGCGAAGGGCACGACCATGGTGATGTTGCGCTCGGGATATTCGGCATGGGCAGCGCCGGCGATCAGCGCGGTTGCCATGGCGGTGGTGGCGAGCATGGTTTTGAAAAGCGACATGAATTCCTCCCATCAGGTCAAAACACGTCCGGGTTCATCCTCAGGAACCGGACCTGCTGGCGGAATAGTCGCTGCAAACGCGGGCCACACAATGTGAAACAATGCTGATTTACAAGTATTCCGTCTGTTTGCGGCGCACCATGGGTGGATTTCTTCCCAATGGCCCGTCTTGCTGGGTGGAAATCCACCCATTTGGCCGGATCCGCTCATTCATCGAGGTCGGTCAGGGCGTGCTTCTTGTCGAGGCCGTATTTCTGCATCTTCTCGTAGAGCGTCTTGCGGGAGATGCCGAGCTGCTCGTAGACGGGCCGGAGAGCGCCACCATGAGCAGCGATCGCACCGGCAATGATGCGCCGTTCATAGGCGGAAACCCGGTCGGCCAGCCGCAGGCTGTCGGGCTCATCGGCCGGGGCGCCCTCGCCGGTCCGCATGTCGAGACCGAGCACGAACCGGTCGGCGGCATTGCGCAACTCCCGGACATTGCCCGGCCACTCCCGCTCGGCCAAAGCCGAAATGATCTCCGGCGGCACTTCGACATCGTCGCGTCCATAGCGCGCCGCCGCCTCGCGAACCAGATGCAGGAACAGCAGCGGAATATCCGCCCGGCGCTGAGCGAGCGAGGGCACGTGCAGCGTCACCACATTGAGCCGATAGAGCAGATCGGCGCGGAAGCGCCCGGCATTGACCTCCTCTTCCAGGTCCACCTTGCTGGTGGCGATGAAGCGGACATCGAGCGTCACGGTTTCGTTTGAGCCGAGGCGGGTGATCGTCCGCTCCTGCAGCACCCGCAGGAACTTCGCCTGCAGGTCCAGCGGCATGGAGCCGATTTCATCGAGCAGGATGGTGCCGCCGCGACCATGCTCAAGCTTGCCATGGCGGGGCCGAATGGCCCCGGGAAAGGCGCCCGCCTCATGGCCGAACAACTCGCTTTCGAACAGCTGCTCCGGCAGCGCGGCGCAATTGATGGCGAGATAGGGCCGCTCGGCGCGGCTGCTGATGTCGTGCAGCGCGCGCGCCACCACTTCCTTGCCCGCCCCCGTCGCGCCGATGATCAGCGTATCGGCATCCGAGGCGCCGATGGTGCGCAGCCGGTAGCGCAGGTCGACCATCACAGGCGTGCGGCCCGGCAGCCGCGCCTCCACGTCATCCCGTTTTCCCGCAACGGCCCTCAGCCTGCGGTTCTCCAGCACCAGGCCGCGCCGGTCGAGTGCGCGCCGGATCACGCCTGCCAGCGTCTGCAGGGCAAACGGCTTTTCGAGGAAATCATAGGCGCCTTCGCGCATAGCCTTCACGGCCAGCTGCACGTCGCCATGTCCGGTTACGAGAATGACGGGGATCTCGTGATCGATATCGCGCACCCGCTGCATCAGGGTCATGCCATCCATGCCGCGCATGCGGATATCGGTGACGACGACGCCGTGAAAGCCGAAACCGACGCGGGTCAGGGCATCCTCTGCCGAAGCGAAGGACTCCACCGGGAGATCGACGAGTTCCAGCGCCTGCGCCGTAGAACGCCGCAGTTCCGCCTCGTCGTCGATCAGCAGCACAACAGGCGCGCTCACTCCGCCGCCTCCGATAGCGCCTCGGCAAGGGCAAGCTCGATGCGGAACACCGCGCCCCCCTCGGGGTGGTTGGTGACGGTGAGGTCGCCCCCGAAATCCTTGACGATGTTGTAGGAAATCGAGAGCCCCAGGCCCAGCCCCTTGCCCACGCCCTTGGTGGTGAAGAACGGATCGAAGATGCGCTCGGCAATGGCGGGTGGAACGCCCGGCCCAGCATCCCTGACCTCGATGATGGCCCGCGACCCTGCGGTGCGAACCGAAAGCGAGATGTCGCGGTTGCTCAATCCCTCCACCGCATCGGCGGCATTGGTGATGATGTTGACCAGCACCTGCTGCAATCGCACCGATCCGGCATTCACGATCGGCGGCACGTCGCCGAGATCAATGTTGAGGACCGCGTCCGCCGCGGCAAGGCGCGCAGCCACGATTTCCAGCGTGTCGTTGATGACGTCGGCCACCACCACCGGCCCCAGCTTTTCATTCGGCTTGCGCGCGAAGTTGCGGAGATGGCGGCTGAGCGAGGCCATGCGGTCGATGAGGTTGGAAATGCGGGTCAGATTGTCCCTGGCCTCGGGCGCGCGTCCGCGCTCGATCAGAAGCGTGGCGCTATCGGCATAGTTCTTCACTGCGGCCAGCGGCTGGTTGAATTCATGGGAGAGGGCTGCCGACATCTGGCCGAGCCCGGCGAGCTTGCCGGCCTGGATGAGGTCCGCCTGGGTCTGGCGCAGCTGCGAGTTGACGCGTGCGAGATCCGCCGTCCGTTCCTCGACACGCCGTTCCAGCTCGGCCTTGGTTTCGATTTCCATCGCCAGCCACTGATCGCGCCGGGCCTTGCGTTGCAGCAGCACGGCAAGCACTAGGCCGGCAAGGCAGAGCGACAGCACGATGGCGACAACGGTGGTGCGCGCCTGGGCATGAACCGACGTGGTGTCCATCAGCACGTTGACGGTCCAGTCCGCTGCTTCGACATATTCCGAAAGCACCAGGTATTCGCGCCCGCCCTTGGCCGCGGCCACGTCCATCAACTGATAACCATCGACGGCGCGGCGCTTGACGGAGAGCTCTTCCAGCCGCGCATCCGAATAGCGGCGGGAGGCCGTGGTCCGGGCCAGGCGCTCCTCCGTCAGCGGCAGAAGGCTCTTGTAGAGCCAGTCCGGATTGCCGCTCATGAAGATGATGCCTTCCGGATCGGACACGAAGATCTTGTATTCGCCGCCCCGCCACGTGGCTTCGATGACATCGATATCGACCTTGAAGACGATCACCCCGAGGATCGAGCCGCCGACCTCCACGGGCGCGGAAAAGTAGTAGCCGCGCTTTGCCGAGGTGGTGCCGAGCGCATAGAAGCGCGCCGGACGGCCCTGCGCCGCCTCCTGAAAGTAGGGCCGATAGCTGAAATTCTGCCCGATGAAGCTCGCCGGGCCGTCGAAATTGCTCGCGGCAATCGTGTCGCCCGCCATGTCGATGACGTAGATGTCGGAGGAATCCAGCAGGCTGTTGATCGCCTTGAGATATTGATTGGCGGCCTGGCGAAGCGCCGGATCATCGGGTTTGGCCAGCAGTTCCTCGATGTTCTCGTGATCCGCGATCAGGCTGGGCAGTGGCTCGTAGCGCTTGAGATGACCATCGAGCGCCGCGACGGCCAGGCGCAGCGTGCTGCTTGCCTGCAGCGAGGCTTCCGCCATGAAGCTGCTGCTGAGAAGCGACGTGCCATAGAACACCACCGCGGCCGACGAAACGACCACGGCCACGACCAGCATCATGATACTGCGACGCACAGGTTGCAGCGGGTGCTCTCCTCTTCTCCAGTGCCAAGGATAGCGGCATGGCCCGTCCTTGCAAGGGGCTGCCGTTTGCCGCTTTTCAAGAGGTGCTATGGCCCGTCAGGCGAAAGGCAGCGCGATGCCAAACCGCTCCGCAATCGTGCGGAAGGCGGCTTCTGTGGTCGGATCGATGGGAATTCCATACCGTTCGCGGGCTTCCGCCTCCGCCCATTCCCGGTCTCCCGGCGCCATAACCCGTTCGCCTGCGCGCGCCGGTGATCCTCTCAGCGCTTGGAGATAGCGGGTCATGCCATCGTGGAACTCTTCCTCGCTCAGGAATGCATCCGGCTTAATGGCCATGACGAAGGCGCCGACATTGCGGGGTGTCGCAAAGTCCGGCCCGCCCATCGGCGCCAGTTCGGGCGAGAGCTTGGCACCGGAGAGGACCGCGCTGAAGATCTCGGCCATGCCGGCAAGTGCTGCCCCCTTGAAGCCGAAGGCAGCCCCCAGCGGCGCCAGCATGTCGGCAATGCCGGGATCGGTGACGTCATTGCCTTGGACATCCGAGGCCGTGCCTTCCGGCAGCGGCCGTCCGAGGCTCTTGTAGAGTTGCACCCGGTTATAGGGAATGGCGCTGGTGGCCATGTCGAGTAGCCAAGGCCGGCTGCCCGCCACCGGCACGGCGCAGGCGATCGGATTGGTGCCATGGAATCGCGATGCGCCGCCATGCAGCCGGACGAAACTGTCGGAATTGCAGAAGGCGAGACCAATGTATCCTGCTTTCGCGGCCTCCATGGCAAAGGCTCCGGCCGGGCCGAAATGGGAGGAGTTGCGGATCGCGACCGCCGCGATCCCGAACTGAGCAGCAAGCTCTATCGCCTGCCGCATGCCCTCATAGGCGGCCAGCGCGCCATGGGCATGGTCGGCATCGAGCGTCTTGATGGCGCCGAAGGCCTGCGCCACCCGGATCACCGGCCGCTTGTTCAGCCGGCCGCCCTCCAGCGCCCTGACATAATGATCGAGCAGCCGCACGCCATGACTGTCGACGCCGTGGCGCGAGCCGTGCATCATCGCGTCGGTGGCGGCCCGACAGGTCGCCTCATCGGCGCCGGTGGCGTCGAGCGCCGCGAGGCAGAAGGTCTCCAACGGCTCCGCCGACACCCGTAGAGGCTCCTGTGGCGGGTTAGCGGCATCCTTTTCCATCATTAAGGCATCCTCCCAATCTGCCAGCGGCCTGCGCCAACATCGCATCTGCGTCTACATGGCCCGTTTGCCGCTGTACACCGGGCCGGCAAATTTCGCTTGCCTCCGGTTTCAGTGGCAGTTTGGCCACATGCGGCACGGAAGCGACCCTTGCCCCGCCTGATTTGTCTTGCCAGTCAAAAACCAAGTGCGGCAAATGCAAGGCGCTTGTCGGTTTTAGAAAACATGATAGATTTAATCATGTTTATCGCACTGACCCGCTGGCGTAACACAGAAACAAGGGCTGCGAGAATCGTTTGGCCGCTGGCCCATATCATGGCCGGCCATTCACTCAGGAGCGGATGACTTCGAGGCAATGACCTATCGTCACTCAATGACCTGCTACACCGAGGGAATCCGGACCACCGCACCGATGCGGTGGCGCGGCTTGGATGGCATGGTGAGCGTCTATTGGGATGCGGAGGGGCAATCCGGAGCCCGGGGCTACTACCTGTCTCCCGATCCCCGCATCGTGATCTTCTTCAACGACGTGTCTTCCCATATCCGCATGTCCAACCGGGAAAGCGGCTTCGAGCTTCACTCCCGTCCCATGACCCGTGCCGTCTATGTGCCGGCCGGCATGCCGATGTGGACGAATTTCAGCGCTCCCCACAAGTTTTCCCATCTAGACCTGCATCTGCACAAGGATCGTGTGCTGCGCTTCCTCTCACCTTCGGTAGGGTCGTCAGCGGCGCAATCGGCCCTGCGCCGCCCGGTCGAGCTTCAGGATGTGGACGCGATCGGCATGCTGGCGGGGCTGCTGGCCGGAGAGGTCTCGGCCCCATCGAAACATGCCATTTATGCGGAGAGCCTGGTCGGCAGCATCGTCACTGGCCTGCTCGACATCCCCGAACCGGGCAGCGAGCAGAACAGCGGGCGCCTGACGCAGGGCCAGATGAACAAGCTCGTGGCGCTGATGAACTCCCGCGGCGATTGCCGCCTGACGGTGGCGGACATGGCCGCGACCGTCGGCTTGTCGGAAAGCTGGTTCGCCAACGTCTTCAAGCAGACAACCGGCAAGACGCCGTTGCAATGGCAATTGGCGAGCCGCATAGAGCGGGCGCAAAAGCTGCTGCTGGAAGGCGATTTGAGCGTCGCCGATATCGCAGCCAAGCTCGGCTTTTCCGACCAGGCCCATCTCACCAAGGCTTTCCGCCAGGTCTCCGGCCACACCCCCGCCGCCTGGCGCCGCATGCAGCAGGTGCTTTGATTTAGGCTGGGATGCCGCGACGAGCGCGGTATCCTAGAGATTTGCGCAAGGTGCCCGTCCCCAGGCAGAGGCGGGCAGCCTGATGTTACCAGGTGCGGCGCAGGGTTGCCGAGATGGCGCGGCCGGGATTGTAGAAGTCAGCGCCAAAGCCGCCATAGGCGACGTGCTTCTCATCGAAGATATTACTGACATTGACCGAGAAGGTCGTGTTTTCCTGGATCGCATAGCTGAAGGCGGCGTCGAACACCACGGCGCTTTCCGTCGCCTTGGTATTGGCGTCGTCGAAGTAGTACGAACCGGTATAGCGACCGCCGAGCCCGAAGTTCATGTCACCGCGGGCACCCTCGCCTGCCAGCATGTAGTTGACCCAGAGCGAGGCCACATGCTCAGGAACCAGACTCGGACGCTTGCCCTCGTTGCCAGCAGTGCCATTGCGGACGATTTCGGCGTCGAGATAGGAATAGGCCGCCGTCAGGCTGACATTGTTCGTCAACTCAGCCTTGGCTTCGAGATCAAGACCGCGCACGCGGACCTCGCCGATGGTCTCCGGACGAAGCGTGGTGGGATTGGTGCGGGTGATGTTCTTCTTCGTGAGATCATAGATGGCGGCGCTGAACAGGGCGGGGAAGTCCAGCGGCTGGTACTTCACGCCGATTTCATACTGTTCGCCCTCTTCCGGCTCGACCGTAAGCGACGAGGCCGGCACCACCGATTCGGAATAGCTGGCATAGGCAGCCAGTTCCTCAGTGATCTTGTAGGTGAGGCCATAGCGGGTGGTGAAAGCGCTGATGTCGCTGGAGGTCGTCCGGTTCGTCAGGTTGTTGCGCAGCGTGGTGTCGATCCAGTCATTGCGCAAGCCGATGGTCGCGATCAGCCTGTCCGAGAAGGTGAAATCCTGCTGCGCATAAAGCGCCTTGGTGAACTGCTCCTGCCGCGAGCTGGCATAGAGCGGAACCGAGTTCGGCCGGCCGGTATAAACAGGGTTTACCCAGTTGATGCCCGGCGCCGCACCATAGAAGGAATCGGTCGAGGAATCCTGGCTGCTGTAGAGCACGCCGACGAGGGTGGAGCTGTCGACATTGCCGAAGCTCGCATCATATTGCGCGCGGGAATCGATGACGAAATGCTCGCCGCTCGAATCGTTGCCGAAATAGTCACGGCCGGCGATGGTGGAGCCGTTCGTGGGTGTGCGAGCAATATAGGCATAGCCAAAATCGCTCTTGGTGTTCGAGTAGCGCGCATTCGAGCTGACCTTCAGGCCGGTGCCGAAGTCGTGGTCGAACATCACGCTGACGGTATCGCGATCCGTGTCGCGGTAATTATAGTCGGGCTCGCCGAAGAAGCGGTTGCGATCGAAATTGCTGCCAACCGGATGGCCGCCGCCGCCGGGAACACCGCGACGATTGAGATGGTCGTAAACCACGGTCAGCGTGGTCGCATCGCTCGGCCGCCAGGTCAGGCCGCCCATGATGAATTTCTCGTCGTCGCGGGAGAAATCATACTCGGCCTTGGCATCCTTGACCTTGCCGGTGAGGCGGTAGGACAGCGTATCGTCCTCGGTGATGTTGTCGCCGAAGTCGAAGCCGGTTTCGGCGCGGCTGAAGGAGCCACCCGTTGCATAGACCTCGCCGAATTTCTCGCTCTTCGGCCGCTTGGTCAAATAGTTCACCGCGCCACCCGGATCGGACACGCCATAGGCCGTGGAGTTGCCGCCCTTGAGCACCTCGATGCGCTCGAAGGCATAAGATTCCTCGCGAACGCCGCCGAAAGGCCGGCCAATGGCCAGGCCGTCACGATAGGCATAGGCATCGAAACCGCGCAGCTTGTAAAAATCGAAGCGGTCGTCCGAACCGTAGAAGTCGGCACTTGCACCGGCGGTGTATTGCAGGGCCTGCTCGACCGTTTCAACGCCGCGCTGTTGCATCTCCTTTGCCGTGATGACGGAAACGGAGGCCGGGGTGTTGATGAGGTCGGTCGCGATCTTGCCGCCGCCCGAGGTCTTGCGGGCCACGATCGACCGGGAGTCGTCATCGGCCGAACCTGTGCCCTCGACGGTGATGGTTTCCAGCGTCGTCGTGTTGGCATCAGCCTGCTGCGCCAGCAAGGACGTCGGCGTCAGCGCGGCAAGGGCCGTGCATCCCAACAGCACCGCCTTGAGGCTGAGGTTCCGGCTATGACCTTCTTGACCGCGTTTTGCTCGATTATTCATGCTCTGGTTCCACAGGTTGTTATCGCCAGGACTGGCGGACGGCTGGACATCGCCGCACATTGAAAAGCTCGCGGGGAGATGATCGTCGACTGCAAACCCGGTCCGTTATCCCGCCTGATCAAGCCGGACGTCCCGTTTTGCCGTGTCGATGGCCCATGTCACCCCTAGCCGTGTAGTAACTTGAGCGAAAGTGTCCGGTATTGTAATTTTCCCCTTTTTTGTAGGAAACCCCGGAAAGTTACCGGGCCGACACAGTGGTATCCGGCATCAGGCTTGACGCCGCTTTTTGAAACTGGAACTGGAGAGACAAGTTTAACGGAATAAGAGAGTGCGCAATGAGCCGGTTCTTCCGCCATCTGGTGCAGATGTCAGCTTTTTGCCTCGCCGCCCTCGCCTTTGGCGATGTCAGGGCCGATGAAACCACCGTCTATCCCGTGGTCATCAAGCATGCGCTGGGCACGACCACCATCGAGCGCAAGCCGGAGCGGGTCGTCACCGTGGCCTGGGCCAATCACGAGGTGCCGCTGGCGCTTGGCATCGTGCCGGTCGGCTTCGCCCGCGCCAATTTCGGCGATGACGATGGCGACGGCCTGCTGCCCTGGGTGGCCGCGAAACTCAAGGAATTGGGCGCCGAACCGCCCGTTTTGTTCGACGAGGGCGACGGCATAGACTTCGAAGCCGTTGCCGCGACCGAGCCTGATGTGATCCTGGCGTCTTATTCGGGCCTGAGCCAGGCGGATTACGACACGCTGAGCCAGATCGCGCCGGTCGTCGCCTATCCCGATGGCCCCTGGTCCACCGATTGGCGCGACACCATCAGGCTCAACAGCGCCGGTCTCGGCATGGCTGCCGAGGGCGATGCGCTGATCAAGCGGATCGAGGGCGAGATAGCGGGCGTGGTCGCCGCGCATCCCGAGCTTCACGGCAAGTCGGCTATGTTCGTCACCCATCTCGACACGACCAACCTGAGCGTCGTCAATTTCTACACCGCCAATGATACACGGGTCCGCTTCTTTGCCGATCTCGGGCTGAAGTCGCCCAAGAGCGTGGTGGAAGCGAGCAAGCCGGGGCAGTTTGCAGCAGGTGTCAGCGCCGAGCGTGTCGATGCCTTCGATGATGTCGACATCGTCGTGACCTATGGCAGCCAGCCGCTGCTCGATGCGGTCAAGGCCGATCCGCTGCTGTCGCGCATGCCCGCCGTCACCAACAATGCCATCATCATGCTCGGCCGTAACCCGCTGGGCACCGCGGCCAATCCCACGCCGCTGTCGATCTCCTGGATCCTCAAGGACTATGTCGACTTGCTGGCCGCGGCAGCCGGAAAGTCCAAATGACGCTAGAAGGCACCGAGGAACGCAGCCCGGCGATCCCTGTGAGTCGCTCGAACGGCGTGCGCTTCCTGTGGCTGGCGGCAGTTGCGGCACTGCTGTTGCTGTTGTGCTTTCTGTCGATCGCCGTGGGCACCCGCGATGTGGCCTGGTCGGAGATTGCGGCAGCGCTGCAGGGCCAAGCGGACAGCATCGGTGCGGCCGCGGTTTCGGTGCGCATACCCCGGACCGTCCTGGCCATGCTGGCCGGGGCCGCCCTGGGCCTGTCGGGCGCCATCATGCAGGGCGTGACCCGCAATCCCCTCGCCGATCCCGGCATTCTGGGCGTCAACATGGGCGCGTCGCTCGCTGTCGTCATCGGCATCGCCTGGTTCGGGCTGGCATCCTCCCAGGCCTATATCCTCTGCGCGATTTTCGGGGCGGGCCTGGCAGCCGTGTTCGTCTATGGCATCGGCTCGCTCGGGCGGGGTGGCGCAACGCCGCTGAAACTGGCGCTGGCGGGAGCTGCGACATCGGTTGCCTTTTCCTCCCTGGTCATTGCCGTGGTCCTGCCGCGCGCCGATATTGCCGGCGGCATCCGCTCCTGGCAGATCGGCGGCGTCGGCGGCGCAACCTTCGACCGGATCTCAGACGTTCTGCCGTTTCTGGCTTTGGGCTTCGCGATCAGCCTTTTGTCCGGGCGGAAGCTGAATTCGCTGGCGCTGGGGGATGATCTGGCGGCCGGCCTCGGTGAACGCGTGGCGATCGCCCGCGCGGTCGCGTCTTTCGGGGCGATCCTGCTCTGCGGCGCGACCACGGCCATCTGTGGCCCGATCGGCTTCCTGGGGCTCGTGGTGCCGCATCTCTGCCGTCTGCTTGTTGGTGTGGACCACCGCTGGCTGCTGCCGTTTTCCGCACTTGGCGGCGCCTGCCTTCTGCTGGCCGGCGATATTCTCGGCCGTATCATCGCACGACCTAACGAGCTGGATGTCGGCATCGTCACGGCACTTGTCGGCGCTCCCTTCTTCATTTGGATCGTCCGCCGCCAGCGGGTGCGGGAGTTGTAACCATGCTTGCGCCCGTCATCCAGTCCATCACCCGCAATCGCCAGCGTCGCACGCGCCGGCATGGGCTGGTCATCGCGATCCTGCTTGCTGTCCTGCTGGCGGTTTTTGCGCTGACGCTTTCGCTTGGCCAATCCTTCACGCCGCCGGCGGATGTGGTCAGGGTGCTGCTCGGGGAAAACGTCCCCGGCGCCGGCTTCACGGTCGGGCAATTGCGGCTGCCGCGCGCGGTGCTGTCCATCCTGGCGGGCGCCAGCTTCGGGCTCGGCGGTGTCGCCTTCCAGATCATGCTGCGCAATCCACTGGCGAGCCCCGACATCATCGGCATCAGCTCCGGCGCCAGCGCCGCCGCCGTCTTTGCCATCGTCGTGCTGTCGATGAACGGTCCTGTCGTTTCGGTCTTCGCCGTGGTCGCCGGTCTTGGCGTCGCACTCCTGGTCTATGGCCTGTCGTTTCGCAACGGCGTGGCGGGCACCCGGCTCATTCTCGTCGGCATCGGCGTCTCGGCCATGCTGGAAAGCGTGATCGCCTATATCCTTTCCACCGCGCCGGCCTGGAGCCTGCAGGAGGCCATGCGCTGGCTGACCGGCAGCGTCAATGGAGCCCGCCTCGACCAGGCCCTGCCGCTTCTCCTGGCGCTGATCGTGTTTGGCGGGCTGCTGCTGTCGCGCATGCGTGACCTCGACGCCTTGAGACTGGGCGATGACACCGCGGCCGCACTCGGTGTGCGGGTCGCCGCAACGCGCGTCACCGTCATTGTCGCGGCCGTCGGCATGATCGCCTGTGCCACGGCGGTGGCAGGCCCGATCGCCTTCGTCGCCTTTCTCTCGGGTCCGATCGCCGCGCGCATCATCGGCAATAGTGGTTCGCTGCTGATCCCCGCGGCGCTGGTGGGGGCCGTGCTGGTGCTGGTCGGGGACTATGCCGGGCAATTCCTGTTGCCCGGCCGCTATCCGGTCGGTGTGGTGACCGGCGCGCTCGGTGCTCCCTACCTCATCTATCTCATCGTGCGCGTCAACCGGAACGGAGGCTCGCTATGACGGCTCATACGCTCACCGCCCAGGATCTTTCGGCTGGATATAGCGACAGCGTGATCCTGGAAGGCCTCGACCTCGCCATCGATCCGGGCAAGATCACCGTTATCGTCGGTGCCAATGCCTGCGGCAAGTCCACTCTGTTGCGCACCCTGTCCCGGCTACTCTTTCCGCGCCATGGCCGGGTACTGCTTGACGGAAAGTCGATCCACAAGACGCCGCCGCGGGAACTGGCGCGCACGCTGGGGCTGCTGCCGCAATCGCCGATCGCGCCTGACGGCATCACCGTGGCCGATCTCGTCAGCCGTGGGCGCCATCCGCATCAGGGCATGTTTTCCCGCTGGACCGCGCGGGACGACGAAGCCGTGGCCGCGGCCCTTATCGCGACACGGACGGTGGAGCTCGCGGAACGGCCGATGGACGAACTCTCCGGCGGCCAGCGGCAGCGCGCCTGGATCGCCATGGCGCTGGCGCAGCAGACCGACATCCTGCTGCTGGACGAGCCCACCACCTTCCTCGACATTAGCCATCAGGTCGAGGTGCTCGACCTGCTGACCGACCTCAATCGCCAGCGCGGGACCACCATCGTGATGGTGCTGCACGACCTCAACCTCGCGGCACGCTATGCGGATAGCCTGATCGCCATGGCGGCAGGGCGGCTGCATGCGCGCGGCACGCCGGAAGAGGTGCTGACGGAAGACAATGTCCGGCAGGTGTTCGGCCTCGAAAGCCGCGTTATCACCGACCCGACCTCCGGCCGCCCGATCATGCTGCCGATCGGCCGGCATCGAATGACATCAACAGACACCCCGGCAAGCGGCATCGATGGAGACCAGCCATGAACGCAATCCAGACCTACAGGCTTTCCGGCATCGCCCTGCCCACCGATGCTGTGGGCATGCTCCATGAGATCGGCGAGCATTTCATCGAGCACTCCGAGGTGCTGCGCAGCGACGATGCTGTGATGCTGAAAAGCGAGACGGTGACCGCCGATATTCGACTTCGCGACGGCCGCCTGCTGATCGATCTCGCCTGCCCCAGCGAAGACGCGCTGCAGATGAGCCGCAACATGATCGCGGAGCATCTGTTCTACTTCGCCGGCGAAGACCCGTTCGAACTCTCCTGGTCCGAGCCGCCGCCGCGCACGCCGCTCTCCAACATCCACCACGTGGAGGTCGTCTCGGCCGAAGACGTAACACCGCATATGCGCCGGGTGAAATTCTCCTGCGCCGATGTCTCGCCCTTCATCGGCGGCGACATGCATGTGCGCCTGCTGGTGCCGCCGAAGGGGCGCACACCCATCTGGCCCGGCCTGCGCGATGACGGGCGCGTCGATTGGCCGGAGGGCGAGGACGCGCTTCTCGTGCGCGTCTACACCATCCGCAAGGTCGATGTGGAGCGCCGCGAATTGTGGGTGGATTTCTTCCAGCACCCTGCCCCTGGTGTTCTGACGCCCGGTGCCGACTTTGCCCGCGATGCCATGCCGGGCGATAGGCTGGCGCTGCTGGGTCCCGGCGGCGGCGATCTGCCAGTGGCGCAGGATATGCTGCTGGTGGGTGACGAAAGCGCCCTGCCCGCCATCGCCCGCATTGCTGCCGAAGTGCCTGAGGGTACACGGATGCGGGCCATTATCGAGGTGGAGGACGAGGCCGAGGAACAGCCGCTGCCATCGGCCGGCACGCTCGATGTGTCCTGGCTGCATCGCAAATCCTATCCTGCGAGTGCCACAGGCATGTTATCCGATGCGGCAAAGGCGGCAATTGCCTCCATCGATGCGGAAACCTTCGTCTGGGTGGCCTGCGAGAAGGACGACGTGCGGTTGCTGCGCGGCGTCCTGAAGGAGCGCGGCCATGACCGGCGGCGGATGTATGTCGCCTGGTATTGGGAGCGCAGGCAAGGCTGAGCCCACACCTTTAGGCGTGCTTGCAACGGGCGATCGTTGGTTCTAGCGTCTGCGCGGCATCGAAAGGGATGCCGCGTGAGGGGAAAGACGCATCATGGACCTGATACTGGCGGACCGATGGAAGTCGGCAATGCTCGCCATTGCCGCTGCCGGACTTGGCCTTGGCCTCGCCTTGCGCTTCGCTGGTCCGTCCGGCTGGGCCGAGATCGTCTGGATCGCCGGTGTCATACCGGTACTGCTGGCATTGCTCTGGGAGATCCTGCGCAGTCTGTGGCGCGGCGAATTCGGCCTTGATATCGTCGCCGCCTTGTCCATGTCGGCGGCCCTGGTTTTCGGCGAGACGCTGGCCGCGGCAGTCGTGGCGCTGATGTATTCCGGCGGCACTTTTCTGGAAAACTTTGCCGAGGGGCGGGCGCGCCGCGAAATGAGCGCGCTCCTGGCCCGCGTGCCGCGCACGGCGACGCGCCATCGGGATGGCACGCTGGAAGAGGTCGCCCTTGACGATATCCTGCCGGGAGACCTGCTGCTCATCCGGCAGGGGGATGTCGCACCTGTCGATGGCGTGTTGGCAAGCGATCACGCGCTTCTCGACAAGTCGGCGCTGACGGGCGAATCCATGCCGGTTCGTCTTGCCCGTGGCGAGGATGTGCTGAGCGGATCGTCCAATTCCGGCGACGCCTTCGACCTGCATGTCCACCGCCGCGCCGCAGACAGCACCTATGCCGGCATCGTCAGGCTGGTGGAGGCGGCCCAGGCCTCCAAGGCGCCGATGACCAGGCTTGCGGATCGCTACTCGCTGCTGTTCCTGGTGGTGACAGTGGCGCTGGCCGTTGCCGCCTGGTGGTTCACGGGCGATCCCATCCGCGCGGTCGCAGTCCTCGTCGTCGCCACCCCCTGCCCCCTGATCCTTGCCGTGCCTGTGGCGCTCGTGGCTGGCATATCCCGTGCTGCCCATTTCGGGGTGCTGATCAAGGGCGCGAAACCGCTGGAGGCGCTGGCACAGATCCACACGCTGGTGCTCGACAAGACCGGCACGCTGACGGACGGACGACCGCAGATCGTGGAGATTGAGCGCGTAGGTGTTCTTTCGGAAGAGGAAATCCTGTATTTCGCCGCAGCCCTCGAGCAGGCATCGAAACATCCCATGGCCCAGGCGATCGTGGCGGCCGCCCATACCCGCGGAACCTCCCTACCGGTTCCCGGTGACGTGATCGAAACGGCGGGAGACGGCCTGTCCGGCACGGTGGACGGACGCCATGTGGTGGTCGGCGGCAAGGACTTCGTCAGGCGCATGGTCGGCGCGCCCGCGAAAGATGTCTCCACCCATGCCCTGGGCTCGGTCCTGGTGTCTGTTGCGGTCGATGGTGTCTTGGCCGGCGATATCGTGATGGCGGACGCCTTGCGCGAAGGCACCCCGCAAATGATCGCCAACCTCAGACGGCTGGGCATCTCGCGGATCGTGATGGCCACGGGAGACCGGCGCGCGGTGGCGGAGAAGGTGACTGACGGCCTGGGTCTGGACGCGGTCCGCGCGGATCTGACGCCGGACCAGAAGGTTCTGCTGGTTCTGACGGAGCGCAAGCATGGGCCTGTCATGATGGTGGGCGACGGCGTCAATGACGCACCGGCGCTTGCCGCGGCCGATATCGGGGTCGCCATGGGTGCGCGTGGTGCCGCGGCATCGGCGGAGGCCGCCGACGTGGTTATCCTGGTCGATCACCTCAATCGGCTTCTTCCGGGCATGGAAGTGGCCCAGCGCGCCCGCGGCATCGCGCTGCAAAGCGTCGTGGTCGGCATCGGCCTGTCGATACTCGGGATGATCGTCGCTGCCTTCGGCTACCTGACGCCGGTCCAGGGCGCACTGCTGCAGGAATTGATCGACGTGGCTGTCATCCTCAATGCCCTGCGCGCCCTGCGGATCAAGCCTGCGGTCTAGTCTCAGTCCTGATTGGCAGACGTGATCGGCGCCCCAGCTCCGAGCGGAACTTCCCTGCGGCAGCCGAATTATGGGAGTCATGACAACATCGCTCTCCACGATCCGCAAACGCAAGGCGCCTGACGATCGCGACCGCCTGATCCTGGCGCTTTATGCCGAACTGAAGGCGGAGCGGCAGACGCGCGAGGCGCTGGAGGCAGCGATCCGCAACGGGTCCGTCTCCATGGAGGTGCTGGAGGCAATGGCCGCCGATCCCGTTCCGGTGGTCACCGACAGCGATATCGCCTCGATCGAAGCCTTCCTGGCAGATGATGAAAACCGGACGGATGCGTAAACCAGCGAGTAGACGATCATGGCGCGTAGGGCGAGTTGGAAAGGCCATCTGAAATTCGACGGGTTGAGCTGCGGCATCGCGCTCTATTCCGCCCTCAACACGACAGAGGGCATTTCCTTTCACATCATCAACCGCAAGACCGGCAACCGGGTCCAGCGCCAGTTCATCGACAGCGAAACCGAAGAACCCGTCGATCGCGACGAGCAGGTCAAAGGCTATCGCTTGAGCGACGGTGATTACGTGATGGTGGGGCCGGAGGAGCTGGCGGCGCTGATGCCGGAGAGCGACAAGATCTTTCACATCAAGGGCTTCCTGCCCTGCAAGGATATAGACCATCTCTATCTCGACCGGGTCTATCACCTCTCGCCGGCGGATGCCGTGGATGAAGAAACGCTGACCCTCTTCGCCCGCAGCCTGGAGCGCAACAAGGTGGCAGCGCTCGCCAATGCCATCCTCTTCCGCAAGAACCGGATCCTGCTCATTCGCGCCGATAACGGCATCCTGACCGCAACCACGCTGCATTTCGACTACGAGGTTCGCTCGGAGAAAGCCGCGTTCAAGGGCATTCCCGATATCAAGTTCGACGAGGAAATGCTGGAACTGGCCGGCCACATCATCGAGATGCGATCCGGCAAGTTCGATCCCACTGACTATAGCGACCGCTACGAGGATGCGCTGGCCGAGCTGGTGAAGGCCAAGATGGAGGGCCGCGAAATCAAGAGACGAGTGCCCGAAAAGACCGACAATGTCATCGATCTCAAGGAGGCCCTGCGGCTCAGCGCCAAACAGAAGAGTGCCAAGCGCAAGGCCAAGTCGTTTCCGCGCAAGAAGAAGGCGAGTTGAGCCATGGGGCTTCAGGTCTACAACACCAAACGTCGCTTCGACCGCACGCCCGAGCCCAAGGGCGAGGCCGCAGCCAAGGCAGAGGCCACCGGCCAGAACCTCTTCGTGATCCAGGAGCATGACGCGACGCGCCTGCATTACGACTTTCGCCTTGAAATGGATGGCGTGCTCAAGAGCTGGGCCGTGACCCGTGGGCCGAGCCTCGACCCGAACGAAAAGCGTCTTGCCGTGCATGTCGAGGACCATCCGATCTCCTATGGCGATTTCGAAGGCATCATACCCAAGGGTGAGTACGGCGGCGGCACGGTCATCCTGTGGGATCGGGGAACATGGAAGCCTCTCCACGATATCAAGAAGGCCTACAAGAAGGGCCATCTCGAATTCGAGCTGGAAGGCGAGAAACTGAGGGGACGCTGGCATCTGGTGCGCATGCGCGGCAAGCCGGAGGAAAAGCGCGAGAACTGGCTGCTGATCAAGGGTGATGACGAGGAAGCCCGCAGCGACGGCGATATTCTGAAAGACATGCCGCTCTCGGTGAAAACGGGTCGCACGCTGAAAGAAGTGAAGGCCAATCCCGACCTGATCTGGCACTCTCGCGGCTCGAAGCAGGATTCAGCCAAGCATGGCCCGGTGCGCGTTTCCCGCAAGAAGGCTGAGACCAAAGCCACCGCGACGGACGACTTGCCGAAAGGCGCCCGCAAGGCAGCCCTGCCTGAATTCGTCGAGCCGGCGCTCGCCACCTTGAAGGCCAAGCCGCCCTCGGGTGGCAAATGGCTGCACGAGATCAAGTTCGACGGCTACCGCCTGCAGGCGCGTATCGAAAGCAAATCGGTCAAGCTGTTGACGCGCAGCGGGCTGGATTGGACCGACAGGTTTGGCAGCGCGGTGACCGAGGCCCTAGCCTGCATGAACCTGAAGGCCGCCTTGATCGACGGCGAGATCGTGGTGGAGAAGGAAAACGGCGCCTCGGATTTCTCCGCCCTGCAGCAGGACTTGAGCGAAGGCAGAAGCGACCGCTTCGTCTTTTATGCCTTCGATCTCCTGCATCTTGACGACCACGACCTGCGCAACGTGCCGCTCATCGAGCGCAAGACCCTGCTGGAAGGCCTTATCCCGAGAGATGATCCGGTGCTGCGCTACAGCCACCACTTCGATGAAAGCGGCGGCCTCGTGCTCACCCATGCCTGCCGGCTGAGCCTGGAGGGTGTCATCTCCAAGGATCGCGACAGCCGCTATGTCTCGGGCCGCAAGGGAAACTGGGTGAAGTCCAAGTGCTCCGAACGGCAGGAATTTGTCATCGGCGGCTATGTGCCCTCCTCGGTCACGGACCAGGCCATCGGATCGCTGGCGCTCGGCGTTTATGAAAAGGGCAAGCTGCGCCATGTCGGCCGCGTCGGCACCGGCTTCTCGCAGGCAACCGCCGAGATGCTGTATGAAAAGCTGGCAGCCTTGGCCAATGACGAGAGCCCCTTCGACGGCAAGCTGACTGCCAATGCACGGCGCGATGTCGTCTATGTGAAGCCCGAACTGGTGGCGGAAGTGGAGTTCCGCGCCTGGTCCGGCGACGGCAATCTGCGGCACGCTGCCTTTCGCGGCCTGCGCGAAGACAAGGCGTCGACCGAAGTGGTGCAGGAAAGCGACAAGACGGCCGCACCGGTTCCGAAGAGCAGCGTCAAATTCACCCATCCGGATCGCGTCTACTGGCCGGAGGAGGGTGTCACCAAAACAGGGCTTGCCGATTATTACGCGCAGGTCTGGCATCTCATGGCGCCCTTTGTCGTGGATCGGCCGCTCGCCCTGCTGCGCTGCCCCGATGGCATAACGCGCCAGCAGCGCTTCTTCCAGAAACACGCCTGGCGCGGCATGAGCAAGCATATCGATCAGATCAAAGACCCCAAGGACAAGGGCGGAGATCCGCTGCTTCGCATCCTGGATTTCGATGGCTTGATGGCGCTGGTGCAGTCGGCGGCGCTGGAAATTCACCCCTGGGGCACGACTACCAAGGCCTGGGAGATGCCGGACATGATCACCATGGACCTCGATCCAGGCGACGATGTCCCCTGGAGCGCCGTCATCGAGGGGGCCCTCGAACTTAAACGACGCATCGAGGCCGATGGTCTCTCGGCTTTCGTGAAAACCTCAGGCGGCAAGGGCTTGCATGTGGTCATCCCGCTGAAACCGAAGGCGAAATGGCCTGAGGTGAAGGCCTATGCGAAAAAGCTGGCCGACACGATGTCGCGCGACGAGCCCGATCTCTATCTCGCCGTGGCGACCAAGGCGAAGCGCAAGGGTCGCATCTTCATCGACTATCTGCGCAATGGTCGGGGCAACACCGCCGTCGTCGCCTATTCCCCGCGCGCCCGGCCCGGTGCGGCGATCTCGGTGCCGCTGACCTGGTCCGAACTGTCAGAGGACATCGGGCCTGATCATTTCACCATCAACAACATCCAGGCGCGGCTGTCCACGCCGCGTGAAGATCCGTGGAAGGACTTCTTTGCCAAACAGGCACCGCTGCCCAAGAGATAGGGGTTTAGCCTCGGTCAGCTTTTGCGCTGCTCGTCGGCAATGCTTTTCTTCAAGGCGTCCATGATATTGATAATCTTGGCGCCTGATTTCTTCGCGGCCGGTTTCTTTTTCGCCGGCTTCGCCTCGCTCTTCTGCTTGGTTTTGATCAGCGATTTCACCTTCTTCTGAACCGCATCCTCCACCAGCGCCGGCTTCCAGGCGATCATCTGCTTTTCGATGGCCTTGTTGAGCGCCGCCTGGGCCTTCTTGTCGGCCTTGGCTTTGTAATCCAGCGTCTCTTCCGGCTCGCGCACCTCGTCGCCGTAGCGCAACGTCCAGAGCACGATGCCTTTTTCCGTCGGCTCCAGCAGAACGGCATGCTCGCGGCGGTACAGGACCAGACGGGCAATGCCCACCATGTCTTTCTGCTTCATCGCCTCGCGGATCACGCAATAGGCCTCCACGCCGACCTTGTCGGAGGGCAGGAGGAAATGCGGGTTGTCATACCAGATCCAGCTGATCGAATTGCGCGGCACGAACTGCTCGATATCGATCGTGCGGGTGCTTTCCAGCGCGACGGATTCAAGCTCCTCGTCTTCCAGCAGGACATGCTCATCATCCCCCGTGGGAAAGCCGCGCACCTGGTTCTTGTCGGAAACGGGCCGATGGGTCACGCTGTCTATGTAGCGGCTTTCCACCCGGTTTCCCGTGTTTTTGTTCAGGATATTGAAGCTCACCTTATTCGACTGGGTGCGCGCCGGCGACAGCGTCACCGCCGCCGTGACCAGCGATAGCTTGAGATGCCCTCTCCAGAATGTATGCCCCGCCAAATCCGCCTCCACATGTCAGCCTTGAGCCAAAACTCCGGCCCGTCCTTATGGTTCCGGCACCTCAAGGACTTGGTGAAAGACCTCAAAATCCGCGGCTCGGCGTTAACCGCGTGCTGGCGGCGTTAACCTTTTGTTAACCAAATCAGCAGTACCCATGGATCAACGATTTGTTTACGCAGATGACCAAAGTGCTAACCGATTCCCGCTCCATTCGTCTGAAGGGCCGCTCATTCATGGCGGTCGTGCTGTCGCCTGACATGCCAATCGACAGTTGGCTGCAGCGCCTGGATAGCCTTGCGTCGCGCTCTGCCGGTTTCTTCCTCGGTCGTCCCGTTGTTCTGGACGTTTCCGAGATCGAGATCGACCGTCCGCAGCTGAAATCCTTGATCGCAGAGCTTTCTGCGCGAAACGTCAGTGTCATGGGCATAGAGGGCGGACGCCCTTCGCTGGTCGAACCGGGCATGCCGCCGCATCTGAAGGGTGGCCGCCCGGCCGCCGATTACGACGTGCCGCAGACGGATGAAGAGGCCTCTCCGGCGGCCGAGACGATGACGCCTGTCGTCGTCACCGAACAGCGCGCCGCAGCCCCTTCGCTGATCGTGCGCGAAACAGTCCGCTCAGGCCAGTCGATCGTCTACACGCAGGGCGATGTCACCGTCATCGGCTCGGTGTCGTCGGGCGCGGAAGTGGTCGCCGGCGGCTCGGTCCATATCTACGGCGCCTTGCGCGGACGCGCACTTGCGGGCTGCGTCGGCAATGCCGAGGCACGGATATTCTGCCGCAAATTCGAGGCGGAGCTCATTGCAATCGACGGCGTCTACGCCGTCACGGAAGATCTCGACCAGTCCCTGCGTGGCAAGCCCGTGCAGGTCCGGTTGGAAAACGATGCGATCGTCGCAGAGAAAATGATGTGAATGCCCATAGCGGGCGGGGCCGAAGGAGAGATAGAAGATGGGCAAGGTTATAGTCGTAACGTCAGGCAAGGGCGGAGTTGGCAAGACCACCTCGACCGCCGCCTTGGGTGCAGCGCTTGCCAGCAAGGGCAAGAAGGTCGTCGTCGTGGATTTCGATGTTGGCCTGCGCAATCTCGACCTGGTCATGGGCGCCGAACGCCGCGTGGTCTATGACATCGTCAACGTCATCCAGGGCGATGCCAAGCTGCCGCAGGCGCTGATCCGCGACAAGCGGCTGGAAAGCCTGTTCCTGCTGCCGGCCTCCCAGACCCGCGACAAGGACAACCTGACCGCCGAAGGCGTCGAACAGGTCATCACCGAGCTGAAGCGCTATTTCGACTGGATCATCTGCGACAGCCCCGCAGGCATCGAACGCGGCGCGACACTCGCCATGCGCCATGCCGACACGGCCGTCGTGATCACCAATCCGGAAGTCTCCTCCGTCCGCGATTCCGACCGCATCATCGGCCTGCTCGATTCCAAGACGCTGAAGGCCGAACGCGGCGAGCGCATGGAAAAACACCTGCTTCTGACCCGCTACGACGCGGCCCGCGCCCAGCGCGGCGACATGCTGAAGGTCGAGGACGTGCTGGAAATCCTGTCCATCCCGCTGATCGGCATCATTCCCGAAAGCATGGATGTGCTTCGCGCCTCCAATATCGGTGCTCCGGTCACGCTGGCCGATGCCCGCAGTGCGCCAGCCATGGCCTATTTCGAGGCGGCGCGCCGTCTCGAAGGTGAGACCCTGCCGATCATCGTGCCCGGCGAAAAGCGCGGCCTTCTCGACAAGATCTTCGCGCGGAGGGCTGCATGAGCCTGTTTTCCATGTTCCGCCGGCAGCAATCGGCGCCGATGGCCCGGGAAAGGCTACAGGTACTCTTGGCGCATGAGCGCGCCTATCTTGGCGCAGATCTCGTGACCGTGCTCCGCGAAGAAATTCTTGCGGTCATTGCCCGGCATGTCGAAATCGACGGTGACAAGATCCAGGTCACCATCGATCACACCGACAACGTCTCGATCCTGGAGATCGAGGTCGAGTTGCCGGCAAACGGCGCCAAGCTCGCCGCTTGACCTTCAGCCACCATCTCATCCAGCCGCCAAGACCAGATCACGGCGGCTGGATTACACTGCCAAGACATATGCGATGCCCGCCATGGAACCTTTTCCGGGCATGGGAATTGAGAGCTAACTCTCACTGTACCCATAGCAATCGGGGCTATCCATATGGCGGAATCCATCATCAGGTCTGGCTGGAACGCACGATGCGTCAGCAGGGCCGAAAACCTGTCCTTCCTCATCGACGGCGCCAGCTACTACGCACGGCTGGTCGATGCGTTCCGGCTTGCCCGCAAGGAAATCTGGATCATCGGCTGGGATTTCGATCCGGAGATCGCGCTCACACCGGACCGCGACAACCCCCACCGCTTGCAGGACGTGCTGAGCGAATGCCTTGACGCCAATCCGGATCTGGTGATCCGAGTCCTCGTCTGGGCCATGGGACCGGTCTATTCCGGCAAGTCGCTAAAGCTGTTTCGGCGCAAAGGGTGGATGGCCCATCCGCGTGTTCAGGTGGAATTCGACGGCCGCCATCCCTTCTCCGCCTCCCACCACCAGAAGATCGTCTGCATCGACAATGCGCTTGCGTTCATCGGCGGCATTGACCTGACCGCGCGCCGCTGGGACGACAGCCGCCACGCACCCGACAATCCGCTGCGCGTGAGCCCCGACGGCAAGCCTTATGAACCCGTCCACGACATTCAGGCCGCCGTGAGTGGCCCGGCAGCGGCTGCCATCGGCGACATCGCCCGGCGCCGCTGGAAGCGGGCGACCCGCCAGGATGTTCCCCCTGCTATGGCCGAGGCATCCCTCTGGCCCGCAGGTCTGGCGGTGGACGTGTCGGACTGCGACGTGGCCCTTTCGCTCACCGATCCCCAGGCATCGACGCCCACACGGCGGCGGCAATCCATTCATCTCGCCCATGACGCGATCCGCAATGCCAGCCGGCATATCTATATCGAGGCGCAGTATCTCGCGTCCTTCCGCATCGCCGATACACTCGCGGCGCGGCTGGCGCGACCGGATTGCCCGGAGATCGTCATCGTCGTGACCCGCATCTCCCACGGCTTCGTGGAAAAGGTGATGATGGGGCATAACCGGGACCGGCTGATCCGCCGCCTCAAGCAGGCCGATATCGGCGACAAGCTCTGGGTCATGTATGCGGTGGTTCCCGATGAGGACGGTCAGGAACAGGAAATCCTGGTTCACTCGAAACTGCTGATGATCGATGATCGTTTCGTGCGGCTCGGCTCGTCCAACCTCAACAACCGTTCCGAAGGCCTGGATTCGGAAGCCGATATTGCGCTTGAAGCGGCCAATCCCGCTGACAGCGACGCCATCGCGCAATTGCGGCACCGGCTTTTGGCGGAGCATATGGCCTGCAGCCCAGAGGAAGTTCGCGAAAGCTATCTCAGGACAGGCTCGCTGCAGGGCACGCTGAATGAGCTCAACAAGGGTGCGCGCGGTCTTCGGCATTTCGACATCGACGTGGCGCGCGGTCCCGTCGATGCCATTCCGGGGACCGCCATTGTCGATCCCCGCAAGCCTATTCGACCCCTGTCCGTGCTGGGGGTCGGCATGCGCCGCGCGGCCTCACGTGTGCTGGGGCTGTTCGCCTAAAGTAGCGGTCTCGTCACCGGGCTTGATGGCGATCTCGCTGATCGCCAACATCACCAGCCCGATGGCGAGCGGGATAAAATAATAGATCACCCGGAAGGCAATCACGGCGGCCACTGACTCCGCGCCGGGCAGGATATGCACGACGGTCGCCTCCAGCACGCCGATGCCGCCAGGCACATGGCTGATGATGGCCGCGATATTGGCGATGATCGAGACGGCCGCGACCTTCAGGTAACTCGCTTCCGCAAAGGCCGAAAGCATCTGGTGCAGGCTTGCTGCCACGCAGGCGAAATTCAGCGTGCCGACAACAAGCTGCGCTGCGGCGATCGGCAGTTTCGGCAGCCGGAACTCACGGTTGAATGCCTTCAAAGGCTGCCGGATGAAGGCAGCGCAGAGCAGGTAGACGAGCGGCAAGATCGCGGCTATGGCTGCAAAGCCGAAGATCGCCTCGCGGCTCAATCCCGTCAGCTCTGCCGCATCCTGCGGACGCAGCATCAGCGCGCCGGCGCCGACCGTCATCAGGCCAAGCGCGACGGTCACCCCGCAAAAGACGATAACGAGAGCGACATCCGCAGCAGACAAGCCCCAGCGCGAATAATAGCGATAGCGCACCGCGCCGCTGCTCAGCGCCGCAACGCCGACATTGTGGCCGATCGACAGGCTGACGAAGGAGGCCAGCAGGGTCTGGTGGAAGCGCAGCGGCTTGCCGACATAGCGCACCGCCAAGGCGTCGAAGCAGGATAGGCAGAGATACGACCCGGCCGCGAAACCAAGACCGAGCGCCAAATGGGAAAAGGGGATCGATCGCAACGCGGTGTAGATTTCGTCCCAGGTATATTCCTTCAGCGTGTTGTAAAGCAGGTATGCTGCTACACCGACTGCCAGGATGGCGATGAGTTTCAGGAATAGGCGCTTGTACATCTGGTCTCGCAGCTCTGTTGAGACCATGGAACGAAACTGCGGGCGAAGGGTTCCCCACCCCATGACAGACCAGCCTTCCATCGCCCCAGCCCCGCATCGATTGCGGCTGCTCACCTATAATGTCCATAGCTGCATCGGTCGCGACCGGCGGCTTGATGTCGCCCGGATTGCAAAGGTGATTGCGAGCTGCAATGCCGACATCATCGCCCTGCAGGAACTTGATGTCGGGCGATTGCGCACCGGTCTTGTGGATCAGGCGGAGGCCATTGCTGCCGAAGTCCGGATGACCTCGCATTTCCATCCGGCCCTGCATGTGGAAGACGAACAATATGGTGACGCCATCCTGACGGCTCTGCCCTCCGTGACGGTCAGGTCGCAGGCGCTGCCCTCTATCGGAGAAACGCGCGGCGCAATCTGGGTCAGGGTTACGGTGGCAGGACGGGAGGTAAATATCTTTAACACCCATTTCGGCCTGCGTCGCCGCGAAAGGCTGCTGCAGGCCGACGAATTGCTCGGACCGGATTGGCTGGACAGTGACGCTTGCAAAGGGGTGCCGACCATCGTGACAGGCGATTTCAACGCAGTGCCACGCTCCCAGGCGTTCCGAAAGCTTGCCTCACGGCTTCGCACCGGCGATGTGCGTCGCATGCGGGCGACGTTTCCGTCTGGTTTCCCGCTGCTGCGTCTCGACCATGTCTTTCACACCGAGGGAATTGAGCTCCTGGAGCTTGCACCGGTCATGACCCCGCTTGCCCGT
The DNA here is from genome assembly GCF_900176345.1 of Rhizobium sp. RU36D. Classification (GTDB taxonomy): domain Bacteria; phylum Pseudomonadota; class Alphaproteobacteria; order Rhizobiales; family Rhizobiaceae; genus Allorhizobium. Next base: position 187,122 of record NZ_FWXU01000002.1, on the reverse strand, counting down.
GTCGCCTCGGATCACCTTCCGCTGCTGGCGGAATTCTCGCTTCCAGCCGTGTAGCAGCGCTGCTCAGCCTCGGCTCCAGCGCCGCACATCGGTCCCGAAGAGAATTTCCATCGGCAGCTGGAAGATGAAATAGGGGTTGATAGCAGGCAGGGCCGTGGCCTCCTCCAACTTGCGACGCTGATCGTCATCCAAGGTGATGTCTAGGGAGCCGATATTGTGTTGCAACTGCTCGACCCGGCTGGCGCCGATCAGCACGGAGGACACGCCCGGCCGGTTGGCGACCCAGGCGAGCGCGACCTCCGCCGGCGTTCGCCCAATATCCGAAGCCACCGACTTCAGCACATCGACAATATCGAAGTTGCGCTCGGTAAACAGCATGCCGCCAAAGGGGTTGTCGCCGTTCAGGCGGCCGTCGCTGCCGTTGTCGCGTGTCTCGCTGGCTGCGTCCGGCATCGCGGCTGCCCGGTTCGCGTCGGCGATCTTTTCGCGACCGTATTTCCCTGTCAGAAGGCCGGCCGCCAGCGGGCTCCAGGGTACCAGGCCCAGCCCCAGTTCTCGTCCAGCCGGCAGCAGGTCAAGTTCCACGCCGCGCTCGATCAGCGAATAGGCATATTGCAGGCCGATGGGGCGCGGCAGGCCGTGAGCCTCCGCCAGGGTCGCGATCCTTGAGACATACCAGGCGGGGGTGTTTGAAAAGCCATAATGGAGGATCTTGCCCGACCGCACGGCCTCGGCCAGCGTCTGGAGAACCTCCTCGCAGGGGGTGGTCCTATCCCACACATGGATCCAGTACATATCGATGTAGTCGGTGCGCATGCGCTTCAGCGACCCCTCGATGCCAAGGCGAATGTTCTTTGCCCCGTTACCGGCCCATAGCGGGGTCGATCCCCCACGGGAGAAGCCGCTTTTCGTGGCGATAACCAGACGATCCCGGCTTCCGCTTTCCGACACGAATTCGCCAAGCATCTCCTCGCTGGCGCCGCCGGAATAGATGTCGGCCGTATCGATGAAATTGCCCCCTGCCGAGACATAGGCGTCGAACAGGCCGCGGGAGACTTCCCGGCTCGTGCCCCAGCGTCCCGCGCCGAAGGTCATGGTGCCCAGGGCAAGGGGGCTGACAATCAATCCCGAGTTTCCAAGGGTTCTGTAGCTGGTGAGGTCCATGATGGAATCCGCTCCTGTTGTTGATATCCCGAATGCATGTAGCGGAGCGGTTCACGTGGGATTAGGCCTTGCACGCAGCATGAGCTTGTGAGCACAGTGCAACAATGGATCGCACGGAACTCAATGATCTCGTTGCCTTCGCCACTGTGGCACGGGAGCGGAGCTTTACGCGGGCCGCCGCGATCATCGGCATTTCTCCGTCTGCGCTCAGCCATGCGATGAAGGCGCTCGAAGCGCGTCTCGGCATCAGGCTCCTTGCCCGCACCACCCGCAGTGTGGCCCCGACCGAGGCGGGGCAGCGGCTTCTCAAATCCCTCGACCCCGCGCTCGCGGAGATAAGACAGGGTCTGGACGCCCTGGCAGAATGGCGCGCGGATCCCTCCGGCAGGCTGCGCATCACCACGTCAGCCTATGCGGCCCACCGGGTGCTTCTTCCCAAACTTCCGGCATTTCTGCTGTCTCATCCTCAGATCCACGTCGAGGTGAACATCGATGACAGCCTGACCGATATCGTCGCGGCGGGATACGACGCCGGAATCCGTCTTGGAGAAACGGTCGAGAAAGATATGACGGCTGTGCGGCTCGGGCCGGATCTGAAGTCCGTGATCGTGGGCACACCTTCCTATTTCGAGCGCTATCCGAAACCTGAAACGCCTTGGGATCTCCATGCCCATGCCTGTATCGCCTATCGGCTGACCACCTCGGGAGGCCTGCTTCCATGGGAGTTTGAAAAAGACGGACGGGAAGTCACGGTGCGGCCGCGCGGGCCGTTCGTGGTCAATGACGGCGAGCTTGCCGCCGCCGCCGTTCGGGCAGGCGTGGGTCTCGGCTACCTGATGGACCAAGACGCGGTTGAGGACATTCGTGCGGGGCGGCTGGTGCAGGTGCTTGACGATTGGTGCCCGCCCTTTCCGGGCTTTTATCTGTATCATCCCGGGCGGCGCCAATCGCCGCCAGCGCTCAGGGCATTTATTGCAGCCTTTAAGGTTTAAGCAGATCGCCTCGCCTTGATCGTCTTGACTTATTCGATATTTCCAATAATCTGGATATATGGAACAAGAAAAAGCAATTCTCGCATTGGCTGCCCTGGCCCAGCCGACCCGTCTTGAAACGTTTCGCCTGCTTGTGCGGCATGCGCCGGAGGGATTGCCGGCCGGCGATATCGCGCGGGCGCTTGTCGTGCCGCAGAACACGCTGTCGGCGCATCTGAACATCCTGTCGCGAGCGGGTCTGGTCTCTTCGCAACGCCAGAGCCGGAGGATCATGTATCGCGCCGAGATCGAGCAGCTGCGCGACATGACGCTGTTTCTGCTGAAGGATTGCTGCGGCGGCTCGCCGGAACTGTGCGCGCCTCTCATTGCCGAACTCACCCCTTGCTGTACCCCCGAAACAAGCTGCGCATGACGCTGAAACAGAGCACCCTCTAAGCACGGACCAAACCGATGACCGACAAGACCTACAACGTGCTCTTTCTGTGCACGGGCAATTCCGCACGTTCCATCCTCGCCGAATCGATCCTGGCCAAGGAAGGTCACGGCCGCTTCAACGCCTATTCCGCCGGCAGCCAGCCCAAAGGCGAGGTGAACCCCTATGCGCTGAAGGAATTGCAGGCGCTGGGTTATCCCTCGACCGGCTTTTCCTCCAAGAGCTGGGATGTCTTCGCCGAGCCCGGCGCTCCGCAGATGGACTTCATCTTCACCGTCTGCGACAGCGCCGCCGGAGAGGCCTGCCCAGTCTGGATCGGCCATCCGATGACGGCCCATTGGGGTGTCGAGGATCCGGCAGCCGCGACGGGCACCGAGGCTGAGATCCAGCGCGCCTTTGCCCAGGCCGCGCGCTATCTCAAAAACCGCATCACGGCCTTTCTGAGCCTGCCGCTCGAATCGATCGACCGCATCGCGCTCGAAACCCGGCTGCGGCAGATCGGCACCATGGAAGGCACCACCAACCTCCAGGGAAAGTCAGCCTGATGTCCACCTTCGAACGCTATCTGACCATCTGGGTCGTGCTGTGCATTCTCGTCGGAATCACGCTTGGCCATCTCATGCCGGGGCTGTTCCAGGTGATCGGTTCGGCTGAAATCGCCAAGGTGAATATTCCGGTTGCGGTGCTGATCTGGCTGATGATCATTCCCATGCTGGTGAAGATCGACTTCCGCTCGCTGGCCCAGGTCAGCAGCTATTGGCGCGGCATCGGGGTGACCCTGTTCATCAACTGGGCGGTCAAGCCGTTCTCGATGGCGCTGCTCGGCTGGCTGTTCATCGGCTGGCTGTTCCGGCCATACCTGCCGGCCGACCAGATCGATTCCTATATCGCCGGCCTCATCATCCTCGCGGCGGCACCCTGCACCGCCATGGTCTTCGTCTGGTCGAACCTGACGCGGGGCGAGCCGCTGTTCACATTGTCGCAGGTGGCGTTGAACGACGCGATCATGATCGTCGCCTTCGCGCCGATCGTCGGCCTGCTGCTGGGCCTCTCCGCCATCACGGTGCCGTGGGATACGCTGGCGATTTCGGTCGGGCTTTATATCGTCGTGCCGGTCATCATTGCCCAGCTTCTGCGCAACAGCCTGACTGCGGATGGAACGACTGGGCGGCTCGACCACCTCCTCGAAAAGCTGCAGCCGCTTTCCCTGGTGGCCCTGCTGGCGACGCTGGTCCTGCTGTTCGGCTTCCAGGGCGAACAGATCATCGCCCAGCCGACGATCATCGGCCTCCTGGCGGTGCCGATCCTGATCCAGGTCTATTTCAATTCCGGCCTCGCCTATCTCCTCAACCGGATGGCCGGAGAGCGCCACTGCGTCGCCGGCCCATCGGCGCTGATCGGGGCCAGCAATTTCTTCGAATTGGCGGTTGCCGCCGCCATCAGCCTGTTCGGCTTCCAGTCTGGCGCTGCTCTGGCCACCGTGGTCGGCGTGCTGATCGAGGTGCCGGTCATGCTGTCGGTCGTCTGGATCGTCAACCGCTCCAAGGGCTGGTACGAAGCCTCGCCCGCCGTTTCCGGAAAGAATGCGTCGCAGCCATCAGTCTGAACCATCGCATTCCACGCCTGCCATGGAACCATGGCGGGCGCCCGGTATTTTCTCTTTTTCCGTGCATTGCCTGTCCCTGCTTGGATCGGCATCCCTGCAACATAGCGGAAGCCGACGGAAATGCCGGCGCCAGCGCTGGTCTCTCCCTCCGCCCGCCAGAGAGAGCGTGACCCATGGCAGACACGATTCGAAACCCCGAATCCGAAGGACCGGCTGGCGGGTGGGGGTCGCTCAAATCGATCGCGCGCATCTATGGCGACACGCTTCCGCCCGCCTCCGTTTTGCAGACCCTGTCGCGGCAGAACAAGCCCGGCGGCGTGATGTGCGTTTCCTGCGCGTGGCCAAAGCCGGCCAATTATCACCCGTTCGAATTCTGCGAGAATGGCGCCAAGGCAACCCTGTCCGACCTCACCAGCGCCCGCTGCACGCCGGATTTCTGGCGGGACCATACGGTGAGCGAGCTGCGCTCGTGGAAGGATTACGACCTGGAGCAGACAGGACGCCTCACCCATCCGCTGCGTTATGACGCCGGCACCGACCGCTATGTCGAGGTCACCTGGGACGAGGCCTTTGCGCAGATCGGGCAGGTGCTGAAACCACTGCCGAAGGAAAGCGTGGTCTTCTATGCATCAGGCCATGCCGGGCTGGAGGCCTCCTATCTCTATGCCCTCATGGCGCGGGCTTATGGCAACAACAACCTGCCGCAAAGCTCCAACATGTGCCACGAGACGACCTCCGTCGGCCTCAACAAGGTCATCGGCTCCCCGGTCGGCACCATCATCTGGGACGATCTCGAAAAGGCCGACGCCTTTTTCTTCTTCGGCCAGAACCCGGGCTCCAACAGTCCGCGTTTTCTCCATCCCCTGCAGGAGGCCAAGAAGCGTGGCGCTCGCATCGTCACCTTCAATCCCGTTATTGAGCAGGGTCTCGTCGCCTTCGTCAACCCGCAGAACCCCGTGGACATGCTGACCGGCCATGAGACGACGATTTCGGATGAATATCTCCAGGTGCAAGCCGGTGGCGATATCGCCGCCATTCTGGGTCTCTGCAAGGTCGTCATCGAGGCCGACGATGCGGCAATCGCTCGCGGTGACAAACGCGTGCTCGATATCGACTTCATCGCCCACCACACGACAGGCTTCGAGCGGTTCATCGATCTCGTCCGGTCAACGCCATGGAGCGAGATCGAACGGGAAAGCGGTCTGTCCGAGCCTGCCATCCGCCGCGCCGGCGATATCTATGTCACGTCGGAGCGCGTGATCGGCGTCTATGGCATGGGGCTGACCCAGCATGCGCAGGGGGCGCTGAACATCGGCATGCTGGTGAACCTGCTGCTGTTGCGCGGTAATATTGGCCGCGAGGGTGCAGGCTGCTGTCCCGTCCGGGGCCATTCCAATGTCCAGGGTCAACGCACCGTGGGTATAGCGGAAAAGGCCGAGCTTGTTCCGCTGGACAAGCTCAAGCAGCTCTTCGATTTCGACCCGCCGGGCGAAGACGGCATGACGATCGTCGAGGTCGTGAAGGGGCTGATGCAGGATCGCGTCAAGGCGACGATCTCGCTCGGCGGCAATCTGTTGCGGGCCGTTCCCGAGCAGGGAGAGATGGAGCGCGGCTGGGCGCGCCAGGACCTGACGGTCATGATCTCGACCAAGCTCAACCGAAGCCATCTGTTTCCCGGGAGAAACGCCTATATCCTGCCCTGCCTGTCCCGCCTGGAAGAGGATGTCCAGGCGTCAGGCGTTCAGGCTGTCACCACGGAAGATAGCTTTTCCCATATCTCCGGCTCCCTCGGCAAACGCAGCCCGGCATCGCCGCATTTGAAGAGCGAACTGGCGATTGTCGCCGGCATCGCCAAGGCGGTACTTGCGCCGAACCCGAAACTGCGCTGGGATGATTGGACCGGGGATTATAGCCTCGTCCGCGATCTGATCGAGCAGACTTATCCCGACGACTTCAAGGATTATAACGCCCGCATGTTTCAGCCGGGCGGTTTCTATCGCGGCAATGACGCGCGGGACCGCGTCTGGAACACCCCGGAAAAGAAGGCCGTCTTCACCACGCCATCGCAGTTGAACGCCCTGTCCTTTGCCGATGCCGAAGGTCGCTATCGTCTGGTGACGATGCGGTCCAACGATCAGTTCAACACGACGATCTACGGCTATTCGGACCGGTTTCGCGGCATCGAAGGCACGCGTGACGTGGTCCTGATGAGTGAGGCGGACATCCACGCGGCCGGTCTTGTCGAGGGCCAGACGGTCACGCTTGTCAGCGATTTCGAGGACGGCATACGCCGCGAACTCCCTGGCCTGAAGGTTCGGGCGCATCATCTGCCGCGTGGCACGATCGGCGCCTATTATCCCGAGGCCAATGTGCTGAATGCCGTCGACCACCACGATGAACTGTCGAAGACCCCCGCCTCCAAGGCGATCCCCGTCAGGATCGAGCCGTCGTAACCGGCGCATCGCCCGGCGCTGCAGGGTCGTCAACCAGTCGCCTTGCGAGCCAGACTCCCCCGGCGAGATAGACGATGGCGCCGACCAGCAGCATGATGATGCCGCCGAGCTGCTGGTCCTGCTGCGCGCCGAGCACAACGCCGAAACAGGTGACCTCGCCCTCGCCATAGAGGGGCCTCTGGCTGAGCGACAGCAGCGCACCGAGCAGCGTCATGTGGATCGAGGTAAGCAGCAGCGACCCGGCGCCGATGGCCGCATGAACCTTGTTGTAAGGCTGAGCGAGGCTTGACCACCACAATAGCACGCCCGCCACCAGGAATGTCGCCTGTTCCAGCACGGTGGCGAGTGTCGAAGCCTCAGCGATACGCCGCATGGCCGGCGCATGCCAGCCCCAGACCGTGATCAGTTCCAGCACCGAGGCGAGCACCGGCAATGCCATGGGAATGGGCGTTTTCGGGGTCCAGAGGGCAGACAGGCCAATGGCGATCAACGGCGATGCGATGCCGACCACCCCCATATGCGCCACCATATGGGCCGAAAAGGACGCCCGCCAGCTGTCAAGGAGCGGACCAAGCCAGACCACCGCCAGCAAAAGGATGCCTGCCGGCAGCGCCAGGCGGCTCACCGGATGCACTCCGTGATGAACAGCGCCGGCAGCGCCGTGAAAATCACCGCCACGAAGCTAAGGCCCGACAGCAAAAGTGTGGCATAGCCCTGAAACAGCAGCCGGTCCCGTCGGCTGGGATCGTCATGCGGCGGACCGTCGCTCCCGAAATTCCATTGCCGCCAGGCGAGCGTGGCCGAGACCACGATCATGACCAGCGCGGGGACTGTCAGCACTCCGATGGCGATCCGCAGGTTGTCGAAATCGAAGCCGAGCAGTCCGGGTTTCTCGCAATAGATCGCGGCACCGACATAGCAGAACAGGAAATGCAGCGCCCAGATGACAGGCGCTGTAAACAGGGTCCAGAGGGATTCGACCTCGCGCGGGAGAAGATGCCACATCAGAGCGCCTCCGGGAAAAGGCCGACCACGCCGAATGTGGTGAGCGCGGTCACCAGCATGAAATGCCAGTAGAGCGCGACATTGCAGATCTCCATGTCATGGCGCGGCGTCATGCGGCCGGCCATGCTGCGCGCCAGACAGTAGAGCTGCATGATCACGCCGACCACCCCATGCACCGCCGTCCATATGACCAGCACCCAGACGATGGCGGGGTACACATGTTCCGTCGGGTCCATGCCCGTCGTCCAGGGTCCTGCAAGCGCGGCACCACATCCGGCCGAGGCTACAAGCGCGCCGACCACGATCAGCGCCCGTGCCAGTCCCACTCTGCCGCGCCGGTTGACCTCCCGCGCACCGACCGTCGCCGCCCAGGCCACGACAAACAGTCCGAGCGCCACCATCGGCCAGAACACGCCGGGTCCGCTGAGGCCACCGGTGAAGTCCTGATGGATGGTCCAGAAGAAGAAATAGCCGAAGACCAGGCTGCCGAAGGCCGTGCCATCGCCCACCATGGTGATGAACATGGCCCACCAACCCACGGATTTGACGCCGGATGCGTAGAGCGGCAGGCTCAGACCCCGGCCGACATCCTTCTCTTCCTTTTCCGGAATATGCCCCGTGCCGGTCCACAGCCAGTAGAGAATGGCGCAGACGAAGGCGACACCGGAGACGAGCGAGACGATCCACCACTTGAAGGTCAGCGCCACGAACACCGTGCCAAGCGTTATGGCGCTGATGATTGTGATGTAGGACGTACCGCCAACGCGCAGCACCTGTTCGGGCTCAGCATCGAGTACCGAGGTCACCAAGGTTTCCCGTCGTCCCTCCCTGGCACTGGCCAGGTACCAGTCGCCGCGCTTCACCTCCTCGGCCAATCCCTTCTGGTCCCAGAGCGGATAGCGGCTGGTGATGCGGGGAATGGAGCGAATGCCCCATTTCTCCTCGGGCTCGCTGATCCATTCCAGCGTGCCGGCCTTCCACGGGTTCACCTCGCCCCGCGGTTGGCGGCGGCGATGCAGGGTGACGTCGACGACCACGGCAAACATGCCGATGCCGAGGATCACGGCGCCCATGGTCGACATGAGGTTCAGCCAGTCCCAGCCGAGATCGCCGGGATAGGTATAGACCCGCTGCGGCATGCCGCGCAGGCCGGCCAGATGCATGGGGAAAAAGGTGACGTTGAAGCCGACGAACATCATCCAGAAGGCGAAGCGGCCGACCTTCTCCGACATGTGTTTGCCGTCGATCAGCGGGTAATAATAGTAGAGGCCGGCAAAGACCGGAAACAGCATGCCGCCGATCAGTACGTAATGCAGATGCGCGACGATGAAATAGGTGTCATGCGCCTGCCAGTCGAACGGCACCAGCGCCACCATGACCCCGGTCAGCCCACCCATGACGAAGATGGCGATGCCGCCCATGGCAAACAGCATGGGGATGGAAAAGATCACCCGGCCCGCCAGCATAGTGGCGACGAAGACGAAGATCTGCACGCCGGTGGGGATTGCGACCGCCTCGGAGGCTGCCGAAAAGAAGGCGAGCGAAATCTGCGGCAGGCCTGTTGCGAACATGTGGTGCACCCACAGCCCGAAGGACAGGAAGCCGGTGCCGACGGCGGCGAGCACAATCCAGGAATAGCCGACGATCGGGCGGCGGGCGAAGGTCGGGATGATCATCGCGAGCAGCGCAATCGCCGGCAGGAAGATGATGTAGACCTCGGGATGGCCGAAGATCCAGAACAGGTGCTGCCACAAAAGCGGGTCGCCACCCCTTGCCGGATCGAAGAACGGCCAGTCGAACATGCGCTGCATTTCAAACAGCAGGTCGCCGGCGATCAGCGGCGGAAAGGCAAACAGGATCATGCCGGCAACGATCAGCAGGTACCAGGCAAATAGCGGCATGATGTTGACGCGCATACCCGGCGCCCGGCACTTCATGATGCCGACGATCAGTTCGACGGCGGCCGCCAGCGAGGCGACCTCGATGAAGGAGAGGCCCAGCAGCCAGATATCGGCGCCGATGCCCGCCTGTTCGCTGGTGGCGAGCGGCGGATACATGAACCAGCCGGCATTGGGCGCGGCATTGAAGAAGATCGAGCCGCAGACGAACACGCCGCCGATCAGGAAGCTCCAGAAGCCGAAGGCGCCGAGCCGCGGAAACGGCAGTTCGCGCGCGCCGAGCATCGACGGCAGGAGGAAGATCGCCACCGCCTCGAAGATCGGCACGGCAAACAGGAACATCATGACCGTGCCGTGCAGCGTATAGACCTGGTTGTAGAATTCGGCCGACAGCAGGTCGTTTTCCGGCACGGCGAGTTGCGCCCGCACCAGCAAGCCCAGCAGGCCGGCAAACAGCATGAAGGCAAAGGCGGTCGAGCCATACCAGAGGCCGACTTCGGTGTTGTTCACGGAGGTCCAGTAGCGCCAGCCCGATGGGTTTTCCCAAACCGTCCGAAGCTGCTTTTCCTCCGCCGTCTTGTCCTCGACGTGCAACTCTTCAACGCTCATTGCAATCCTTTCAGCCACTTGGCCACCGCGGACAGATCCTCCTCCGACAGCCCGGGATAGCCCGGCATATGGCTGCCTGGTTTGATCGACACGGGATTGGCGATGAAGCGTGCCATGTTGGTTTCGTTGTTTTCCAGCCGGCCAGCGCCGAGGGTCAGGCGGGATCCGACATGGGTCAGGTCCGGCCCCTTGGCGCCTTGGGCTTCAGTGCCCGATATGCTGTGACAGTCGCCGCATTTCTCGCGCATGAAGATCGCCTGCCCCGCGCTTGCCACATCCGACGGTGCCGGCGCGCGCCGCCGGTCGAGCCAGTCCTCGAATTCCGCCGGCTCCATGGCGACGGCAGGAAAGGCCATCAGCGCATGGGAGGTGCCGCAGAACTCGGCGCATTGGCCCCTGTAGGTGCCCGGCTTATTGGCCAAGAGCGACAGACGATTGGTGCGCCCGGGAATGAGGTCCATCTTGCCGCCAAGGGCCGGGATCCAGAAGGAATGGATCATGTCGGCGCTGGCCAATGAAAACTCGACCCGCTCGCCGACCGGCATGCGGATCTCGTTGGCGGACACGATCCTGCTGCCATCGGCGCGGTGATAGATCACCTGCCACCAGAATTGATGGCCAACCACCTCGACCCGCGTACTGGCCTGTCCGGTATCGGCGAAAGGTCTCAGGAACGGCATCAGCCACAGTGCATAGGCGAGCAGCGCGGTCAGCACGACGACCGGAAACACGGCGCCGCCCCACAGGATCACCTGGCCCGCGGCCTTTTCGGAAATGGTCCCGCGCTTCCACCGGGCAGCATATTGTGAGATCGCCACGACGAAGGCCCAGATGACAAAGCCGCCTGCTGTCATCACCCAGAACAGGGTCGCCACGCTTTCCGCCTCTTCGCCGGCTGGGTCCAGCGCGGATTGTATGCCGGAGCAGGATGCGAGAACGGGACAAAGACAGACAGCAACAAAGAACGCTCTCAGCCGTGACTGAAAGGTGAGGCGGGCCATATCGCAGAACTTATTCCAATATAATATGACCGCCCCCTGATTTAGACGTTATTGTCGCGCCCGAAGATATCAATTAGGGCTGGATTTTGATGGTAGGAATACCGATTTACATGCCTTCACCAGCGAAAAACAAATAATTTATTTTCGGAACCTTTTGCCGTGTGACGCGTTTTTAAGGGTTTGGATTGCTTTTACGATGGCGGGGGTAAGGATGCAGGATAAGGTGAAGGGCTATTCCCGGGTTCAGGTCGGCCTGCACTGGGCAGTCGTGGTTCTCGTCGCGTTCCAGTTTCTCGCGCACAACGCCATCGAGGCGGCCTGGAATGCCGGCAACGCGCAGACGGCGGAGGGGTCAGCGAACCCGATCCTGGTCACCATGCATATCGTCGGCGGCGTGCTGGTCCTGCTGATGGCGCTGACCCGGATTTATCTGCGCGTCACCCGCGGCGCGCCGGAACCACCGGCGGATGAACCCCGTATCATGAAACTCATCTCCGAGGCCGTGCATGGGCTGATCTATGTGATGCTCCTGGCGCTTCCCGCCTCCGGTATCATGGCCTGGTTCTTCGGCATCCGGCTCGCTGCCGTGGCGCATGAATATCTGCAGGCGGGCCTGCTCGGCCTCATCGCTGCCCATATCGGCGGGGCGCTGTTCCAGCATCTCATCCGCCGTTCCGACGTGATGATGCGCATGTTCGCCCCTGACAAAGCCTAAGCGCCGGGAAGGCAATAATCGTAAAAGGCAACCGGTGATGACAACCATCGCCCGACTTGTGCGTTCCTGTGGCATCGAATTCCTTCTGGAGCAGTCATGTCACATCAACTCCGCTTTGAAATGCTCGCCAAGTCTGGCTATGTCGCGCGCGGGGTGGTTTTCCTCCTCATCGCAGGCCTTGCACTGTTTTCCAGCGTGGCCGGCGGCGAGGCCGATAGCAAATCCGCCCTCACAACGCTGTTGCAGCAGCCATTCGGCCGCATCTGGGTCGGCCTGATCGGCATCGGCCTTCTCGGCTTCGTGGCCTGGAGGCTGGCGCAGTCCATCGCCGATAGCGATGGCCATGGTTCGGATACCAAGGCAAAGGTCATCCGGGCCGCTCTGCTGGGCAGTGCCGTCACCTATATCGGTCTTGCGCTCTATGCTTTGGGCCATGCCTTCGGCCTCGGGTCTGGCTCGGGCGGCGAAGAATCCGGCGAAAAAGGCTTGGCGCAGTGGATCATGTCGCAGCCCTTTGGCGCCTATCTCGCCATCGCAGCTGGCCTCGGCTTCATCGTCGGGGGCGTGGTCACCGCCGCCAAGGGAGTGATGCGCAAGTTTGAGAAATATCTGCGCATCCCTCAGGACAAGAAGGCTCTTACCTGGATCTGCATCTACGGCCTCGTGGCGCGCGGCGTCGTCTTTGCGGTCACGGGCATTCTCTTCGCCTATGCCGGCTTGACGGTCGATCCGGACCAGGCCGGCAGCATGTCGGATGCGCTGCAATGGCTGCGACAGCTGCCGTTCGGCTCCGTGATCTATATCGTGATTGCTGCCGGGCTCGCGGCCTTCGGCATCTACAATCTGGTGGAAGCCCGTTACCGGATTGTGCGCGGTCCTGATCTCAAGGAGATCAAGCACGCGGTGGCGCTGGGCCGCTAAGCTGCAGCGGCTTGAGCAATAAAGAAGCCGCGCACCCCCGCCGGGCGCGCGGCTTCCATGTCTTACCGGAGATATCGCTTAGCCGGAAACGGGAACGACCTCGTCGTGATCCTTCTCAGCGGCATGGGCCAGTTCCTTCCGGTTATGCCGGATGGAGGACCACAGCGAAATACCGATCAGCGTCGCGCCGCCAAGGCCGGTGATGACCTCGGGGACATGCACCATCGTCTGGCAGAACATGACCACGGACAGGATCAGGATGGCGTAAAACGCTCCGTGTTCCAGGTAGCGGTATTCCGCCAGCGTACCCTTTTCCACCAGCATGATCGTCATCGAACGCACATACATGGCACCGATGCCAAGGCCGATGGCGATGATGAACAGGTTCTGCGTCAGCGCGAAGGCACCGATGACGCCATCGAAGGAGAAGGAGGCATCAAGCACTTCGAGGTAGAGAAACGCGCCCAGGCCGCCCTTTGCCGCCGCACTCATGGTCTGCTGCGAGGCATCCAGGAGACCGCCGATGACTTCCACGACCAGGAAGGTCAGGAGGCCATAGATCGCGCAGTAGACGAAGGTGACTGCGTCTTCCGGCGGAAGCAACTGTTCGAACAGCAGGATCACCAGCAGAACGAAGGCGATTTCCACGCCCTTGATCGAGGCAACGCTTGCGATTCGGCTTTCCAGGGCATGGACCCAGTGAATATCCTTCTCCTGGTCGAAGAAGAATTTCAGGCCGACCATCATCAGGAAGGCGCCGCCGAACGAAGCAATCGGCAGATGCGCCTCATGCATGATGCGGGCATATTCCTCCGGGCGTGCCGCTGCCAGCACGATGGCGTCGATCGGGCCGATCTGGGCGGCGATGACGACGATCAGGAGCGGGAAGACGATACGCATGCCGAAGACGGCGATCAGGATGCCCCAGGTCAGGAAGCGTTGCTGCCAGACGGGGGTCATTTCCTTCAGCTTGTTGGCGTTGACGATGGCATTGTCGAAGGACAACGAGATTTCCAGCACCGCCAGGACAAGGCAGATGAAGAAGACGCTGGCCATGCCGCCGATGGTGCCCGTCGTCTGCCAGCCGAGCAGAAGCCCGAGCAGGAGACCGACTGCCGTGACGATGAACGACCACTTGAAATAGCCAAGGGTCGAGGTGTGGCTTTGGGGCTGGCTCATGGGCGCACCTCCGCAGTCCTGGAGGTCACGCGATCAATGGAGAAAGGCCGCATGCAGGCTGCATGCGACAGGCGCAAGATATCGATAGTCATGTTAAAATGTCCGCCGGCTTATTTGCGGGTAGTGCCGACATCACGAGAGCGCCGCTGATACTCTCGCCAGAGGGGCCCGGCACTTGGTTCTATCTCCGCAAGCATGTAATCCCCTGCACTGCGAAGTAATGTCTAAAATGGGGCAAGATGCCGCAAGAAGCAAGAGTGTGATTGGCCTTGACGACGAAGATCATGCCGATCTCGACGATTTGGGTAAATGCTTCCCACGCAATATCGGTTGAATCTGCCGTGCCGAGCCGGCCGGCCACAGCATATCCGCGGCCGACCGGCATAGGGCATCAGATCAGACCACCGGCGGGCGGCCGAGATCGAGGTCTTTCAACCGCTCGACGAAAACGGCCAGCCGGGCCCGGCGATAGGCCGGTACGTCCATACCGGCATAATCCAGGAAGCCCTGGCCCGTGGTGATGCCGATCCGGCCGGTCTTCATATTCTCAGTAATGATATCGGGTGCCCGATAGCGCTCGTCTTCCAGAGCCTCGGCCAGATAGTTGCTGGCGTGATAGAGAATGTCGCCGCCGCCCCAATCGATGAATTCCAGGACGCCCAGCACCGAGAAACGGAAACCGAAGCCGTATTTCACCGCCTTTTCGATATCCTCGACCGAGGCCACGCCTTCTTCCACCAGCCTTGCCGCTTCATTCATGGCAATCGCCTGGATGCGCGGCACGATGAAGCCGGGCCGGGCCGAGCAGACGATCGGGATCTTGCCGATGCTTTCCAGAAGACCCTTCAGCCGCTCGATGGTCGCGGCAGACGTCGCCTTTCCCGGAGAAAGCTCCACCAGCGGCACGATGAAGGCCGGATTGAGCCAATGCGCGTTGAGAAACCGCTCGGGGCCAACAACAGCCGGCGAGAGATCGTCCACCAGGATGGTGGATGTCGTAGAGGCGATGATCGCATCCTTGGACGCGAGTTCGGAGGCCTCCGCAAGCGCCTGGCGCTTGACGTCGAGGACCTCGGGAAACCCTTCGAAGATCACATCGGCCTTGGCCAGCGCCTCCGCCGCATCGGCACGCGACAGCACGCGAACCCGTGACGCCAGGCGATCGGCGATCTCGGCACCGGCAAACAGGCCGAGTTCGCCTAGCAGCAACAGGGTTTCCCGAACTTCCTGCGTCGCCTTGCCCGCCAGGGTGTCGAAATCGGCCTGAGGCCGCTCCTTGAAATCGATGACATCGACCTCATGCCCGGCATAGGCGAAAACCGTGGCGATGCCGCGGCCCATGCGGCCGGCGCCGAGCACGGCGATCCGCTCCAGCGGGGTCTTACCCGTCTCGCCGCCGCTCATTTCGTGTAGCCTTCGATGAGGAAGTCCTGCACGTCAGCCCGCGACATGCCTTCAAGCCCGACCTTGGCAAGCGGGCGTCCCTCCCGAGCGAAGTCCGTGCCGACGATCACGGAGCCGACCGCCAGGAAGCCGGCGGCCAGCGGCGCCTCAACCCCGGCAAGGGCGGCCGCCGAGGTCATCAGCGACAGACCGAGGCCGACATCCTCCAGCATGTAGCGATGTTCGGTGAGGATGATCTTCTCGCGCCAGTCACCGGAATCCGTCAACTTGTCATGGGAGCCGCGGCCATACATCCATTCGTCGCCTTCCTTGGCATAGTGATCCGCCAGCGGGAAATGCGGAGCGCCATAGCCGAGCGCCTCACGTATGCGCATGCGCTCTCCATCAAGCGCATCGGTGACCTTGCGGATCGAGGGCTGGGTGCCCTCATTGTGGATGTCCCAGGCTTCGAAATGCTCGAGCGGTCCCGCATTCATGACGATCAACGGCGGATGAATGACTGGGCCGGCATTCATCAACGCACCCGACAGGGCGTCGCCGCATGGCTCTATGGCGCCGGGGAAAGCCTGGCGGATGACCTCGAAAGCGTGGTCGGCCAGCGTCAGCGGGAAGACGCCCGTCGGCAGGCGGGTCGTGCGGCCGCTGATGACGATCTCGGCAAAGCCGTGCTTGCGCACGAGCCAGGGCAGCGTGCCGGATTCGGCGAAGGCCACACCGTCCACCGTTCCCGCAGCCTTTGCTGCACGGGCGAAGATCAGCGTGCCCAGCGTGCCCGGCGGCAGGTGAACCACGTGGCCGGGCCGCAGATGCGGTGCCAGCGTCTTTGCCAGGTCTTCATGCGTCGTCGCCGGCAGCGGCGCGATGATGTATTGCGCATCTGCCACCGCTTCGGCGATGTCGGTGGTGACGCGCGACAGCACCGCCTCATGCCTGCCCTTGGCGTCGCGCACGGCAATGCGGTTTCCGAGCGACCGGTGCTGCTCGACAACAGCCTTGTCCCGCCGCCAGAGCGTCACATCATGGCCGCCAAGGGTGAAATCCGCCGCTGCCGCAAGCGAGCCGTTTCCGCCGCCGAGAACTGCAATCTTCATGGAATTTGTCCTTTTATTTCAATCGGGAAAGCCGACGAGCAGCTTTTTCTTGATGACATTGAAAATGGCGCCCAGCGTCAGGCCGAGGGCGGAGATGAGGATGATCGGCACGAACATGTCGATCACCTTGAAATTGCGGGCCGCATTGATCAACACATAGCCGAGCCCCTCGGTCGAGGAGATCATCTCGGAAAGAAACACGACGATGCAGGAGATGATCATCGCCACGCGGCAGCCCGTCAGGATCGAGGGCAGCGCGGCTGGCATGGTGACGAAGAACAGGGCGTGGGCATTGGAAGCGCCCGCGGCGCGCGCCGCCCAGATCAGCTTGCGATCGACATTCTGCATGCCCTGATAGGCCGCGAGGTAGATCGGAAATGCCGCTTCGGCCGCGACCAGTGCGATCTTCGAGCCATGCCCGAAGCCGAGGATCAGGATCAGCACCGGATAAAGCGCAATCTTCGGGATCGGCGCCAGGAGCTTCACCAGGGCGTTCAGCACCAGCCGAGCCGATTGGCTGACCGTCGCGAGCAGGGCAAGCGAGAGCCCCACGAAAAGGCCAATTGCAAATCCGCTGACCAGGCGAAACAGCGTCGTGCCGATATCGCCGAGGAAATAGGGATCCCCGAGCCTGTCGATGGTGCGCAGGAATACAGCCATCGGCGATGGCAGTAGCGCCCGGGGCGCCACGCCCGATGCCGCGACGGCGGCCCAGATCAGGATGAGTGCGGCAACCGGAATGATGCCATAGGAAAGGGAGACCAATCGAGACTTCATGCTGCGGTCACTCCCATTGGCGAGGCGGTATCCGACCACTTGAGGAAATGGGTGCGCACCCGCTCGAAGCCGACATCCAGCAGATAGCCCATGGCGGCGATCAGGATGATGGTGGCGTACATGCGATCATAGAGCGCCATGTCCATGGCATTAAACAGCAGGTTACCGATGCCGTCGCTGCGGGCCACGATCTCGCTTACGACCATGGTGATCAGCGCCAGGATCAGCCCGGTGCGCAGGCCGATGAAGATCTCCGGCAGGGCAGATGGCAGCACGATGCGGAACAGCTGCTGGTGGCGGCTCATGCCCATAGCCGAGGCGCTCCACAGCACCGTCTTGTTGACGGAAGCGGAGCCCTGCCAGGTATGCATGATGACCGGCAGGCTGATGCCGAGGAAAATCACAAGGATCTTCGAGGCATCGCCCACGCCAAGCCAGATCATCAAGATCGGCATCAGTGCCCCCTTGGGCACGGGATAGATGATCATGAAGAGCGGGTTCAGCAGCCGGGCAAAAAGCTGGCTGCGGCCCATGACAAGGCCCACCGAGATGCCGAAAATGCCGGCCAGTACATAGGCGATCGCCATGCGTCGGAGTGATTGGAAGATGTCGTTGAGGGAGGACGGCTCGCTGAGGATTTCCGGCAGCGCGCCGATTGCCGTGATCGGGCTTGGCAGGCCGGCAAGGCCAAGCGTCCGATGGCCGATCTCCCAGATCGCCAACACCAGTGCGACGGCGGCAAGGGCGGGAACCACCTGTCTCATGCGGCAGACGCCTCCACGGCATCAATCATGCCTTCGATCTCGGCGATGTATCCCTGGTATTTCAGGTCCATCATCAGCTCGGAACGATTGCGCGGGCGCTCCAGCTCGATGGGAATGACCTTGGCGATATGCCCTGGCCCGGTTCCCATCACCACAACGCGATCCGACAGGAACACCGCCTCCTCGACGCTATGGGTCACGAACAACACGGTCTTGCGGTCTTCCTCCCAGATCTTCAGGAGGTCGCGTTGCAGATGGTTGCGGGTGCGAGCATCCAGCGCCCCGAATGGTTCGTCCATCAGCAGGATTTCCGGGCCATAGGCGAGCGTGCGGGCGATGGCGACGCGCTGCTTCATACCGCCGGAGAGTTCCTTGGGATAGAAGCCGGCGAACCGCTCCAGTCCGACCATCTTCAGGAAGCCCCTGGCGCGATCCTCGGCCTCCTGCTTGGTCTTGCCCTGCAGCCGTAAGCCATAGGCGACGTTTTCCAGCACGGTCTTCCAGGCGAAGAGGGCAAACTCCTGGAACACGGGGCCACGATCGCGGCCGGGGCCGGTGATCGGTTTTCCGTGAATGCGTACCGCCCCTTCGGTCGCGCGCTCGAAACCGCCGACGATGTAGAGCAGGGTCGACTTGCCGCAGCCGGACGGCCCGATGATGGACACGAATTCCCCTGCGCCGATCTCCAGATTGATGTTTCGAAGAGCTTCGTGCCGCGCGCCGCCGGCCGTTGAAAACCATTTGGCAAGATTGTCGATGATGATCACGTAGAAGATCTCCACACGCGTCATGCAAGGCACCACGAGGCAGAGCCTCATGCCGCTGATGACTGTCGCAAGTCGTGAAAAGATGGACCCGCGCTAAGGCGGGTCCAAGTTGGGCCTGCCTATCGTAGCGGCGCGACGATCTTGGCGTGATGGAAGGCGGACGCATCCACCTTCTGGCTGATCATGCCCGTCTCCTGATAGAGATCGAACATCTGCTGCAGCACGTCGAAATTAGGCTCGGCACCCGGATTGCGGGTGAAATCCTTGTCCGTCAGGTAGAAGCCCTCCAGCACCGGAATCGGGGCCTTCGTCACTTCGGAGGCGACGCGGATCGTCTCCTCGCGATTGGCAACCGCCTTTTCCATCGCCGTCGTCAGGTCCTTGACATAGAGCGTGGCCAGTTCCGGCTTGCTGTCTACGAAGGCCTTGCTGCAGGCTTCCAGGATCATGATGCTCTTGGGAATGACGTCGGACACCGAGAAGAGCTTGCGGATCCCGCCCGCGCCTTCCGCCTTTGCTGCAAAGGGCTGGTTCATGATCGCGGCATCGACGCGCTTGGAGCGCAGCGCATCTTCCGACATGGAGAAGCCGACCTCGACCAGGCGAATGTCGCGCTCCGGGTTCAGACCGCCATTCTTGAGGTACAGCGCCAGCTGGCCATAAAGGCCGGAACCCAGCACGTTGATGCTAACGGTCTTGTCCTTGAGGTCGGCCGCCGTCTTGATCGGGCTGTCTTCCAGCACAGCCCAATAGGGCGCGAAGCTGCCGGGCGCCGTGCCCAGATGCTCGGCCACGACATAGCTTTCAAGGCCGCCATCGATATGGCCGTTGGCGAGGCTGAGCGGACCCTGGGTGGAGCAATCCAGCGCGCCGGCGATCATGGCCTGCACCATCGGTGCCGTTCCCTGGAACTGGACCCACTCGATCTTGTAGTCCTTGCCCAGGTGCGGGAACTGCTCGGGCCGCTGGCGCAGCCAGTATTTGGAGTCCTCGGCCGGCATGGTCCAGCCGACGCGGATCGTCGGAACGTCCTGCGCGACCGATGGATGGGTCAAGGCAAAAAAGGTCAATACAGCGGTGCCGCAGCACCGGAGGATGCTTCTGCGAATGCTCATGTCTGTTCCCTTTGTTTGGTTGCCGCTTGCATTGTGCCTGCAATTTTGCGGTGCCTAATTCAGCTGTTGGTAAAGGTCTGAAAACTGTCCTCGTGGCTGTTTATAAGTATCGCGGGGGTCAAAGGCTCCCTTCCCGAAGCCGGTTCTATCCCTGTGATTTCGTTTTGTTTCTTCAATCAAGAAACGATCTTAGGCTTACATTACGGTAAAGATACCGCTTTTTGAGAAGCGGTCAAGCATTACAATTTCACGCGGTCCCGACGGGCGTTTGAGCCGGCAGAAGATGGTAAGCGCGCGCGAACCAAACTAGGGATTCCGGCGAGGTCGCACCCAGTTTCACCGCCTCCACCCGCGCGTAGAACACCGAATGGGTGCCGACACTGACACGCTCGACGATCCGACAATCGAAGGAGGCCACCGCATCCTCCAGAACCGGGGCGCCGGTCGAAAGCGTGGTCCAGTGTCCCGCACCAAAACGCTCCGTACCGCCGCGACCGGCGAAGGCATTGGCGATATCCTTGTGCTGGCCGCCCAGCACGTTGACGCAGATGGCGCCATTGCCATTGAACAGGTCATGCGAGCGGTTCGTACGGTTCACGCAGACCAGAAGCGTCGGCGGATCGTCGGTAATGGAGCAGACGGCCGATGCCGTCATGCCGTGACGACCCTCCGGTCCGTCAGTGGTGATGAGGTTGACGGCAGCTGCCAGGCGGCTCATCCCCTCCCTGAATGCCAGGGTCTTGTCGTCCATGTGTCTACCTCGCTCGCTGTTCCCATGGCTTCGAGCCATGTCAGCGCATGTAAAGACCGCCGTTCACATCCCAGCAGGCGCCGTTGACGAAGCCCGATTTCGGCGAAGACAGGAACGCCACCACCTCGGCCACGAAGGTTGCATCGCCGAGATGCCCCACGGGTATGCCGGCAATCAGCCCCGGCAGAGCCGCCTCCGGCACGATGGCGCGCACCTGCGGCGTATCCATCGGCCCCGGCGAGATGGCGTTGACCGTCACCCCGAATGGCCCGAGATCCCGCGCAAACACCTTGGTCAGGCTGAGAATGGCGCCCTTGGAGGCGGCATAATGCGCGCCCGTCGCCGTGCCGCCGTTCTGTCCCGCCAATGAGGCCATGTTCAGGATCCGCCCATAGCCGCGCTCCTTGAAATAGCGGCCGATGATGCGGCAGCCGGAAAAAGTGCCGCCGGCATTGACTGCCATGATCTCATTGAACTCGTCGGTTTCGATGTCGAGAACCGGCCGCGCCCGCGTCAGCGCGGCATTGTTGACCAGCACCTCCACCGAGCCCCAGCGGGAGACGGCTTTGCCCAGCACCTCCTGGAAATCATCCGGCTTGGTGACGTCAAGCCTTGCGGCTAGCGTCGTTTCGAGGCTGGGGTCAAGCGCGCTTGCCAGTTTTGAACAACCGGCCTCGTCGAGATCGGTCAGGACCACCCGGAAACCAGCCGCATGAAGCGCGCGAGCGATCTCCGCCCCGACCCCGGCGGCCGATCCTGTCACGATAGCGGTCTGTCCGCCGGTAGAAGCCAATGCCATGTCAAACTCCTCTTGAGGTTTGAGGGTGGACCGTGCGTGCGTTCAGGGATATCCGGCGGGCGTTGGGGCGCCCAGCATGCCGGCTCCGGCCGATGTCCAGGTTCCCAGGCCGAGGAAAGCGTGTTGCGCCACCGAGGCCGTATCCAGCATGCAGCGCACCAGCACATGGCCGCGCGTGATGGCCGAGGTTCCGCCCATATAGAAGGCCGATTGCGCCACCGCTGCCGATTCCGAAGCCGCATTGGTCGCGGCAAGGCGCAGCCGCACCCGCAATTCCCGAGGAATTTCGTCGCCGGCCACGACCGTGTCCCAGCCTTCCTCTACGGTGTCGTAGAACAACGCCCGCGCAGCCCGCAGCCTCGCTTCGGCCTTGCCCAGCTCGGCCTGGATATAGGGTCTGGCTCCAACGGCCGGAGCCCCTGTGATGGATGGCTTGTCGGAGGCTTCCGACTTGATCCAGTCCAGCGCCTCGCGGGCCGATCCCAGCCCGACGACCGCCAACACCTGTGCGGCCAGCGCCATCGAGGGATAGCGGAACACCGGCTCGGTGCGGTTCGATGGTGATCCGCGGACGAAGGTCCAGGCCTCCGGCACCTCCACGTCTTCCACGACGATGTCATGGCTGCCGGTGGCAGTGAGCCCTGCGGTATCCCAGGTGTGTTTGATCGCAACCCGTTTGCGCGGCATGACGGCCATGCGCGGCAGGCCACCGCCCGACGAGGCATCCTCCGTCTTGATGCCCGCGCCGATCAGCGAGGCGCCCATGCAGCCGGAGCAATAGGGCCAGCGGCCGCTGACCTTGAAACCGCCGGCGGTTTTTTGCGCCAGCTGTGGTGGAAAGATGGAGCCGGCAAATACTGTGTCCGGGTTTGCGCCATATATGGCGGCAAAGGTTTCCGGCGGCAGCGCGGCCAGATAGGTGGAGGAAACGCCGAAGCTCGCAACCCAGCCGGTCGACGCATCTGCCGTGGCGATCTGCTCAATCAGGGCAAGGAATTGCATGGGCGACAGCTCGTCGCCGCCAAGGGAGCGCGGCACGAAGGCGCGGTAGACGCCGATCGCCTGCAGCTTTTCCACCATGTCGAGGGGAACATAGGTCAGCTTCTCGAACTCACCCCGACGCGCCCTGATCTCGGCGAGGAGATCGGGAAGTTCGAGCGGGGTTGGCTGGCGCATTGCAAGTCGCGGCTCTGCCATGGACGTCTCCCGATTGAGGTCAAAAGGATACTGCCTCGCCGCTTGCGCGCCGATGTCCGCTCGTGATGACCATTGTATCGCCGCCTGTGGAGGCCGGCTTCGTTCCCTTGTTTATTACGGTACTTTTACCGTAAATTTTGCGGATGGTCAATCGCCGTTTGATCGACAGGCGTGAAATCGCCAAATGGCAACGGTTTGGCTGCGGCGCCTCTCCGTGAGACCGCCAATCAAATTACTATACTTTTACCGTAATTTCTTCTAGCGTTTTGCCGTGGAGCGGGACGCGCCGGAGACGGGAAGCGGCCTTTTCCACACCAGAGAGACGGGCCGAAAGTGCCTGCCAAAGCCAACAAGAGGGAACGAACCATGACTGAAAAGAAGCCGATCCGCACCCTGTTCTGCATCGCCGTGCATCAGAACTTCTTCGACCTTCCGTTCAAGGATATCGGCCCTGTCTGGCAGGGATTTTCGCAATTTCTTGGCGGCGTCGCCGCCCTTCCCGGCGTCACCGTGCTCGGCACGCTTGATGATGACGAGACCATGGTCGGCACCTCGCCGTCGGGCTTTCCATGGACCTGCTATGTGATGGCCGATTGCCCTGACCGAGAAACGGTCCAGGCCGCCTGCAATCTCTTCCGCACCATCGAGGTCGGCGAATACAGGCTGTGGCGCTATATGCGCATCGAAGCCCGCATGGGACGGGCATTGGCGATCCCGCAGCTCTGAACGCAGGCCGGGAGATCGGGCCTAAAGGCGCGGGCCAGCCCGCGCCAATCAATCAACCGAGCTTCTCGAATACCCGCTTCAAAAGACCGTTGATCTGGGCAATCTCGTCCTGCTCGAAATCCGAAAACGTCCTGTCGAAGATGGTCTGCGCAAATTGTGCGGCCCGCACGGCGGCCTCTTCGCCCTTGCGGGTCAGGTGAACCTCCGTCACCCGCCCGTCCATGGGGCTGCTGCGGGTCGTCACCAGCTCATCCAGCGTCATGCGCTGCACGATCTTGGTCGTGGTGTTGAGCTTGAGGATGCAATATTCGGATATTTCCGACACACCGAGCGCGCCGTGTTCGCGCAGGCAATGCAGCACGCGCCAGCGCGGAACATCAAGCCCCGCCGGCTTCAGCAGCTTTTCCATCTCGCTGATATAGCGGGCGCTGACCCGCGTGATCCAGTAATACGGCCAGTCGGTCTTGTGTTCGAACGGACCAACGGTCTCCTGATCTTCCAGCATGCCCCTACCTGTCTCGATATCCTTCAGCGGCCGGTTGTCCAATGCCATCGGCGCATGCGCGCCGCCTGCCGAATCCGACATGCGCCTGCAATCTCTACGCCCATATCTGCGCAGCAACTTTAGAATATCTCAAGATCATCAACCACATCTCCCCGGATTTCATGAGGAAAATGGCAGGCAGGCCGTAGACCCTGCAAGCATTGCTTACCGACTGCTGGCGCCGACGAGCCCGTCACTCCGGCAGGGACCGGTGGAGCGGCGCTCGATGATCCGGGAGGCGACATAGATGCGCCTTGCGGGGCTGCCGGGTTTGCGCGGATGTTCGATTCGCTCCATCTTCGAACCCAGAAATGTATCTCGACAAGGGCTTGCAGCCCGACTGGGTGCATATCGAGTACATCGACACCCATGATGTCAGCTATTTTCCCTATCCAATCATGTTGACGTCAGCACAGACCGCGAAGCTGAGGAACTGGGTGTAGGAGGGCGGGACGTTGTGATCCTGCCGCTGGAAAAGGGTTGATGACCGACCGTTCTCACCACGCCGCGCGATAGATGTCCAAGGCGTCAGCTTCGGAGACGGGCCGGGGATTGTTGACCAGCAGGCGTTGCTGCTTCATCGCATCCGCCGCCATGCGGGGCAGGGCATCCTCCGGGATGCCGGCATCCCGCAGGCGGGGCGGAAGGCCAAGGCGCGCGGACAGGTCGACGAGCGCATCGATAAAGGCCGTCGTGCGGCCTTGGCCGGTTTCGCCAAGGGCTGGAAAGGCGTCGGCCGCGATCTCGTCATAGAGGCCAGGCTCCACTTGCGCGTTGAAACGCAGCACATGCGGCAGGACCAGCGCGTTGGAAAGCCCATGCGGAATGTGGAAAATGCCGCCGACCGGGTAGGCCAGGGCATGCACGGCCGCAACGGGGGAGTTGGCAAAGGCCTGTCCCGCCAGCATCGAGCCGAGCAGCATCGCCTCGCGCGCCTGCCGGTTCTTGCCGTCCTTGCAGACCGTTTCGATGTTGGCCCCCAGCAGTCGCAACGCTTCCCGGGCCAGCATGCGCGACAGCGGATTGTTGTTCGGGCTCCTGGAGGTGAAGGCCTCGATGGCGTGGACCATCGCGTCCACGCCTGTCGCGGCCGTGATCGCCGGGGGCAGGCCGAGCGTCAAATCCGCATCGAGCACGGCAATGTCAGGCAGGATGACCGGGCTGGAGACGCCGCGCTTTTCGTCACCCTCCACCGTGATGATGGAGACCGGCGTGACCTCGGAGCCCGTGCCGGCGGTTGTCGGCACCAAAGCCAATGGCAGGCGCGGCCCTTTCGCATTGCCCACGCCCCAGGCCTCGTCCAGTGGCTGGTCCGACCCGAGAAGCAAAGCGGCGAGCTTTGCCACATCGAGCGAAGATCCGCCTCCGAAGCCGATTACCCCGGTGGCACCGAAATCGTGCCCGGCGGTCACGGCCGCCATCAGGGTCGACCGAGACGGGTCCGCCTCGACCCGATCGAACACATGAGCCTCAAGCCCGGCCGCGCTGAGCGATGCCAGCGCCGCGTCCATCAGTCCCAGGGATCGGATGCCCGGATCCGTCACCACCAGCAGCCGCCCGCCCAGTGCCTGGCCAAGACTGTTGGCCAGGTCCGCCGCCGACCCGGGCCGGCATATCAGGGACTTGGTGGTGTTGAACTGAAAACCGGTCATGTGGACTCCTCCTGCTTATCGTCATCCCATGGTCACCGCGGCGCGGACGCCTGGACCTCTAGTCAAGAATCTTCTCTTTCCCGAGGTCATCAAAAGTGGATAGCTTCTGCGGGGTCAAGTACAACCAGGGTGACTGCCGGCGCTGGCGCTCCTCGAAGCGGGCGATATCCTCGCCATCGTCCCGCAGGATCGAGCCGATCTCATCAAGGCCATTCAAGAGGGCATCGCGACGATACTCATCCACCTCAAAGCTGATGGCGTCGCCATTCTCGAAGCGGATCAAGCGTTCGACCAGGTCTACCCTGATCTTTTGCGCCTTGCCGGCCGCGTCGCGAATCCGTTTCAGCTCCTCGCCCGACTTCACGATCGGCAACACACCGTTCTTGAAGCAATTGGCGAAAAAGATCTCGCCGAAGCTTTCGGCTATGATGCATCGTATGCCGAAATCGACAAGGCACCAGACTGCCTGCTCGCGGCTCGAGCCCGTGCCGAAATCCCTGCGTGCCACCAGAATTTCGGCCGCATCGAAGGGCGGACGGTCCAGGATAAAGGGTTGGGCCAGATCGGGCGAATGGCGCCGTTCGTGAAAGGCGTGCTTCGCCAGCCCCACCTTGTCCAGGAGCAGCAGGAAGCGGGCCGGAAAGATGATATCCGTATCGATGGCATCCTCATCGATATAGGCGGCGACACTTTCTATTGTTGTGAAAGGCTTCATACTCATGCCCCGATACCAAACGTGCGCACATCCGCCAGGTGGCCGCTGATCGCGGCAGCGGCAGCCATGGGCGGGCTCATCAGGTGGGTTCGCCCTCCCTTGCCCTGCCGCCCTTCGAAGTTGCGGTTGGAGGTCGAGGCGCAGCGCTCGCCCTCCGACAGCCGATCGTCGTTCATGGCAACGCACATGGAGCAACCGGAGGAGCGCCACTCGAAGCCCGCATCCAGGAAGATGCGGTCCAGCCCCTCCTTCTCCGCCTGCTCGCGCACGCCGGCCGAGCCGGGGACGACGATGGCCGAGACATGGCCTGCGACCCGGCGGCCATCGACCACGGCGGCTGCCAGCCGCAGATCCTCAATGCGTCCATTGGTGCAGGAGCCGATGAAGACACGGTCGATCCGCACATCCGTCAGCGCCATGCCGGGGGTCAGCGCCATATAGTCCAGGCTGCGCTGCAGGCGGGCGCGACGCGCGTCGTCCGCCTCCGCCGCCGGATCCGGAACCCGGCCGGTGATGGGGGAACATTCCTCCGGAGTCGTGCCCCAGGAGACAAAAGGCGCCAAAGTCGTCACGTCGATCATCACCTCCCGGTCGAAGGTGGCATCGGCATCGCTGGCAAGGCCACGCCATGCCGCGACGGCACGATCCCACTCCTCACCCGCAGGGGCGAGCGGGCGTCCGCGAAGATAGTCGAAGGTCTTCTCGTCAGGCGCGACCATGCCGATGCGGCTGCCGGCTTCGATCGACATATTGCAGAGCGTCATGCGCTGCTCCATCGACAGGTCACGCACGGCAGAACCCGCATATTCTATGGCGTAGCCGACGCCGCCACCAACGCCGATACGGGCGATCACGGCAAGGATCAGGTCCTTGACCTCCACGCCTTCGGG
Organism: Rhizobium sp. RU36D; assembly: GCF_900176345.1. GTDB lineage: Bacteria > Pseudomonadota > Alphaproteobacteria > Rhizobiales > Rhizobiaceae > Allorhizobium. Next base: position 159,954 of record NZ_FWXU01000002.1, on the reverse strand, counting down.
ACGCTGGCCCTCCAGCAGAATGCGCATGGTCTTCTGCTGACGCTGCCGCAGCGTCTGGGTGACAAAGACACATTCGCATTCGCTGGCGCCGATCCCGAAGGCGATGGCACCGAAGGCACCGTGGGTGCAGGTGTGGCTGTCGCCGCAGACCAGCACCGCGCCCGGAAGTGTGAAGCCGAGTTCCGGGCCGATGACATGCACGATGCCATGCCGCCGGTCCCGCATCGGGATATAGGGCATCCCATATTTCCCAGTGTTTTGAACCAGGCGCTCGACCTGCCGGGCGGCAAGGCCATCCCGCAGCGATGCGGCTCGATCCCGTGTCGGAACGGCATGATCCGCCACCGACACATGGGCGTCGATCCGCCGGATCCGCCGCCCCGCGGCATCCAGACCCGCGAATGCCTGCGGGCTGGAAACCTCCTGCACCAGATGCCGGTCGACATACAGGAGACAGGTCCCATCCTCGTAGGATTTGACCACATGCTCTGCCCAGACCTTTTCATAGAGGGTCTTCGGCGTCCCGTTCATTCCCATCACCATACCTCCCCAGCGCGCGAAGCTGCCTGCTCAAGACAACGACATAAAGCGACGGCCGCCCACGCGACCGTCTCTCACTGCGGAAACCATAGCATCTTTGCATACGTATGCAACATGCGAAACCATGGCAGCGGCCAACGCCTTTAGGTAAACACCTCTACCAGACGACTACATTTTGCATTCCTATGCAAGAACAGGAGAAATTTTCTGCGGGACCCCGCACGCACCATGCTAGGAGTGTTTGGCATCATCGGCAGAACCGACGTGATGCACCAAATCGACGGAAGAACGGAACGGAGGAAAACGAGGATGACGGACGAACCGATCCGGGCCACATCATTTGATGTTGCGGCATTGGCCGGCGTCTCTCAGTCTGCGGTGTCGCGTGCCTTCACGCCAGGCTCCAGCATCCGGGAGAGCACCCGACTGAAGATCCTGGAGGCGGCGCGGAAGCTGAATTATGTTCCCAATTCCATCGCCAGCAGCCTGACCAAAAGCCGCTCGAAGATGGTGGCGGTGATCCTCGGCACCCTCGAAAACCCCTTTTATGTCGCGACGCTGCAGCTGTTCAGCCAGGAACTGCAGAAGCGGGGCCGGCAGACGCTGACCTTCACCCTTTCGGACGACATCCCGGCCGATGAAGCCATCATGCGGGTGCTGCAATACCAGGTCGAGGCCGTCATCCTGACCTCGGCGCAATTATCGACCCGGATGATGAACCTGTGTCATGATCGCGGCATCCCCATCGTGCTGTTCAACCGCTATGTCCCCCATAGCGGCGTCTATGGCGTGCGCTGCGACAATGTCGGTGGTGGGCGCTTGATCGCCGAGACCTTGCTGCAGACGGGCGCGAGATCCTTCCTGATGGTGACCGGCGACCCGAGGGGCACGACCAGCCAGGACCGTGTTCGCGGCTTCCTGGAACGCCTGCTGGAAGCGGGCATCCGCCGCGATGCCATCCTCGATTATCCCGGTGGCTCAAGCTACGAAGGAGGGATGCGCGCGATCGATGCGCATATGGCGACCGGCAAGCCGATGCCGGACGCCGTCTTCGGCATTGCCGACATCATGGCCATGGGCGCGATCGATGCGCTGCGCGGCCACCATGGGCTGCGGGTCCCCGACGACGTGATGGTCGCCGGCTTCGACGGCATCCCGGAAGCCGCCCGCGAACCCTACAAACTGACCACGGTTCAGCAACCCCTGCCCGCAATGGTCGAGGAGACCTTGAGCCTCCTCAACCTCGACGAACCCCGCCAACCCTACGACCTCGGCCGCGACCGCCCGCTGCCAGGCCGGCTCATCTGGCGCGGGACGGTTCCAAGAGGCGAGAGGTAAGAAAGCTCGGCCGTAGCGAAGCTTGACCCCGTGGCGAAGGCGTTAGGCGTCAGCTCAGATCCGCCCGCTTGTCATGCCTGGCCAGACGCGACAGCAGGTAGTCGACCTCCGCCCGTGCGGTCGCAGTCAGCATTTGTGCGGGTTTGCGCTGGGCGTCGGAGGCGATCACGCCGCGGCGCTTGAGCACGTGCTTGCGCACCGCAAGACCGATGCCGAGTTGCTGTTCGTAGCGGATCAGCGGCAGGTGCGCGTCGAACAGGTCATGGGCCTCGTCGCGCTTGCCGGCGGCGGATAGCGAAATCAGTTCGGTCAGCATGTCGGGGAAGCCGTAGCCTGTCATGGCGCCATCCGCGCCGCGTTCCGGCTCGAAATCCAAGAACATTCCGCCATTGCCGCAGAGGATCGACACCTTGCGCAGGTCGCCCTTGGCCTCCATCGCCCGCAGCCGTGAGATCTTTTCCAGACCCGGCCAGTCCTCGTGCTTCAGCATCAGGCAGGAAGCGTGATCATTGATGATCCGCGCCACCACGCTAGCCGACATCACCACGGTCAGCGTCAGCGGATAATCCTGCAGCACCCAGGGCACATCGCTGCCGACAGCCTCGACCGCCTGGGCGAAATAGCCTGTGATCTGGTCGTCGGTGCGCAGCGATGGAGTCGGCGCAATCATCACGCCCGCCGCTCCCATGTCCATGGCGTCGCGCGCCAGCGAGCGCATGGCGGCAAAGCCCGGCGCCGAGACGCCGACGATCACGGGGATCTTGGCGCGGTCCAGCACGCGCCTGATGATCGCGCGGCTTTCATCGGGCTCAAGCTTCGGCGCCTCGCCCATAATGCCGAGGATTGTCACGCCCGTGCAGCCGCTGTCCTGGTAAAAATCCGTCAGCCGGTCGATCGAGTTGAAATCGATGGTTCCGTCGTCGTGAAAGGGCGTGGTGGCGATCGCATAGACGCCTTTCGCCTCGGTTCCGAATGTCATTGGGATGCTTCTTTCGTTGATGCTTGGTCGGTCAGTTGGAGAATGCTCGATCCGCCGGCAAATCTATCCACTGGCGTGCGGTGGTGGACAGGCGTACGGCATCGAGCACCTGCTGGTTGGCCAGTCCATCGAAGAAGGTGGCGCCTGCTGCGAGCCGGCGACCATCCCGGATGGCGGATGCCATCTCGCGCAGCGCGGCCACGACAGAGACATTCCAGATGCCCTTGTTGAGGCCCGGAAGGCGCGCATTGGGGTCTTCGACCGTGATATCCTCAAAGGATTGCCCCGCCCGCGCAAACATCAGCTTCTCGGTCTCGTTGTCGAGCAGCAGGGTGCCCTTGGAGCCGAAGACCTGTGTGACATTGCCCATGTTGTGGGCCGCCACACCGCTCATGAAGACCTGCGCCAGCGCGCCGGACTGCATCTGCAGGGTGAAATAGGCCACATCATCAGCGGTCGCCGTCCATGCTTCACCGGTCCGCTTGTCGATCCGCTGCGGCACCATGGTCAGCGCCTGCCCCATGACGGCGGCCACCGGGCCGAGCCACCAGCGCAGCATATCTACCTGATGGCTGCCGTTCGCGCCCAGCCGCCCGCCGCCCTTTTCCGCCAGCGACCACCAGTCTCCCAGCGGACGCCCGGCCGGATCGGCCCAGGACGAGCCGATATTGGCGATATTGACATGGCGGATCTCGCCGAGCGCGCCGTCGGTAATCAGCTCCGCCACGCGCATGCGGTTGGGGTTGAAACGCAGTTCGTGATCGATCATGTGCAGCCGCCCCAAAGCCTCCGCCTTGTCCAGCATCGCCTTGGCCTCGCCCGCATCCATCGCCGTCGGCTTTTCGCACAGAACATGGGCGCCCGCGTCAAGCGCGGCCAGCGTCATCGGCGCGTGGGTATCGGTTGGCGTGGAGATCAGCACCAGATCGAAGCGATGGCTGGCGAGCATGTTCCGCCAGTCGTCATAGGCATGGGGGATGTTGAAGGCGCCGGCGGCGTCACGGGCGCTTTCCATCCGGTTCGCCGCAATGGCCACCACGTCGGCGCCCTCCACATGGGCAAGCGCCGGCAAATAGGCGGCCCGGGCAAAACTCGCCCCGATAATACCGACTTTCATGTCATCAGTCCTTGTTCAGCCTGTTGTCTTGAGGCGCGGATCGAGGAAGTCCCGTAGCCAGTCGCCGAGAATATTGAAGGAAAGCACCGTCATGACGATGGCGATGCCGGGATAGAAGGCGAGCCACCATTTGTTGGCGAGCAGTTGATCGCGGCTCTCCGCCAGCATCGACCCCCAGGTGGGCACCGAGGGCGGAACGCCGAGGCCAAGGAAGGACAGCGATGCCTCCGAGAGGATGACGCTGGCGACGTTGAACGAGGCGATGACCGTCAGCGGCGCCATGATATTGGGCAGGATCGTGCGGAAGATGACGGAAAACGTGCTGTCTCCGAGCGCGCGCGCCGCCTCGACATATTCCTTCTCGCGCAGTGACAATGTCTGCGCCCGCACGATGCGGGCATAGGTGACCCACTGCCCCACGCCGAGCACCAGGATGATATTGGCAAGCCCCGGCCCCAGGATGACCAGGAACATGATGGCGAACAGGATGAAGGGAAAGGCCAACTGGATATCGCCGAGCCGCATGATGATGTCATCGATCCAGCCGCCGAAATAGCCGGAGACCAGGCCGGCGACGACACCAATGGTGCCACCGACGAGGATGGCGCTGATGCCGACCAGCAGCGAGACGCGCGCGCCATAGAGCAGCCGCGAAAACACGTCGCGCCCCAACCCGTCGGTGCCGAGCAGGAACAGGGTATTGCCCCGCCCCTCGGTCAGCGGACTGGCAAGCCGCAGCATGATATTCTGCCGGTTCGGATCAAGCGGCGCCACATTGGGCCCGAACACGGCCGCGAAGAGAACGCAGAACAGGATGAAGACCGCCAGCAGCGGCCACTTGGCCTCGATCATGCTGCGCCAGGCGCGCCTGACCTCACGACGTCGATAGCTCGCGGCCGGTGCCTGCAGGCTTTGGGTTGCTGAAGCCATGGATCGGATCCTTACAGTTTCACGCGCGGATCGATCCGCACATAGATGAGGTCGACGATCAGGTTGAGGCTGATGAAGATCACCGAGAGCATGATGACGCAGGCCTGCACCACGGGAATATCGCGTTGGTTGATCGCATTGAACACCAGCCTGCCGATGCCGGGCCAGGAGAAGATCATCTCCACCACCACCACGCCGCCAAGCAGGAAGCCGAATTCGAGCCCCACCATGGTCACGACAGGCAGCCAGGCATTGCGCAGGGCGTGGTGGATGATGACAGCGGATTCGGGAATACCCTTGGAGCGGGCGGTGCGCACGAAATCCTGCCCCAAGACCTCGAGCATCGACGATCGCACCAGCCGGGCATTGCGTGATAGCGAATAGAAGCCGACGGCCACGCCGGGCATGATGAGATAATAGAGTGCCTGGGGAAGTTGCGTGAATGCCTCCACCACATTGCCCTGCAGCAGCGGCACCAGAAACGGCACATGACCTGAGATCGGCAGCCAGCGCAGGTAGAGGCCGAAGAACATGATCATCATGATGCCGAGCCAGAAGCTGGGGATCGACTGGCCCAGCATGCCCATGGTCATGATCGACCCGTCGAGCGAGGACCCGCGATAGAGCGCTGCAAAGACGCCAAGCGGGATCGCCAGGACGATAGCGAACAGCATCGCGAAGAGCGTCAGCTCGATCGTTGCGGGCAGGGCCTCCAGCACGGCCTCGATCGCGGGCCGCTTGTAGGAGAGCGAAGTTCCGAAATCGCCCTGCAACAAGCGTCCCACGAAGGTGAAATACTGCTCGTAAAGCGGGCGATCGAAGCCGAGCGCTATGCGCGTCTGCTCAATCTCTTCCGCAGTCGCCCGTTCCGACACGTAGAGATAGGTCGGATCCCCGCCGATCTGCAGCGCCACGAAGCTGATCGCCGTTACGCCCAAGATCACGATGATGCTCTGGAGCAAACGGCGGATGATGAAAGTCCACATACCACGTCCTGTCTGATCTCGATGGGAAGGCACTGCGCAGCGATATCAGCCGCGCAGTGCCATCGCGCTATTTCAGCGAGGCTGCGAAGAGCTCGATTTCTTCGTCGCGACGCGGTTTCCAGTCGATGCGGTTTGAAACGCCGTAGAAGTCCGGCTGGAAATAGAGCTGCAGCCAGGGACCTTCCTCGTAGAACAGCTTCAGCATGCGATTGATGATCGGCCGGGCTTCCTCGACAGTGGGTGCGGCAAGGGCCAGCTTGAAATCATCGAACCAGCGCGGATCCTTCCAGCTCTGGTAGTTGGTCGCAGCCTCCGGCGTAGAGAACAGGCTCATGTCGTAGAGCGGGTTCCAGGTCACGCCGCCCTGCCCCAGGAAGAACAGCGGCCCCATCTTCTTGGTGCGCAGCAGCGGCGAATAGACCGACGCCCATTCCAGGAGTTCCACCTCGGTCTGAACGCCGACATCCGAGAGATACTGGCCGATGGCCTGCACCACGTTGGCGTCGTTGAGATAGCGACCCTTCGGCCCCTGAAGGCGGATCTTGAACCTGATACCATCGGCCCCGCGGGGATACCCCGCTTCATCCAGCAGCTTTTCCGCCATCTCGGGATCATAGGGCACCGGCTTCAGGTCCGGATTGCCGTTGGGCGGGTTGACCAGGCTCGTCGCCCGCTCGCAGGTCGTGCCCAGGAGCTGGCTGCAGATGCCGGGAACATCGACCGCATATTGCAGGGCGAAACGCACCTTCGGGTTCTGGATTTCGGCGGCTCCCGGCATGCCGGCGACGCCTTCGCCCAGGTTGAAACCGACCTGCATGCGTCGCGTGCCGCTGACCTTGGCAACGGTTGCGGAGCCGGAGGCATCGATGGTGCCGACCTGGTCCGGCGAGACATTGGTGATCAGGTCGACATTCCCGGCGATCAGTTCGGCCGTTCGCGTCGATGCTTCCGGGATGACGCGCCAGATGATCTTCTGGAAACGGCCGGGCTCCTTCACCTTTTCCAGTACCACCTGCGAGCCGCGCTGCCAGGAGGCGAGCTTGTAGGAGCCGGAACCGACCGGCGTTACCGCCGCCTGCTCCAGCGTCATCGCCTCATAGGCGTCCTTGCAGTGGATATACACCTGCGCCATCATGCCCAGCGCCAAAGTCGTCTTGGCAGAGAGGTTGATGCGCACGTTGAGGTCATCGACGACCTCGGCGGACTTGAAGCCCAGCGTGGTATAGACGAAGCCCGGCGTATTGCCGGTGAACTTCTTGGATTTGTCCGCCGGCCGGTTGAAGGAATAGGCCACGTCCTCGGCGGTCAGCGCCTCGCCATTGTCGCAGGTGAGGTTCGGCTTGATGGTGATGACATAGGAGAGGCCGTCGGCGCTCACCTCGGTCTTGTCGGCCAGCGACGGCTTCACCTCGCCCTCGAAGCTCACGGTGTAGAGCGTGCCGAAGATATGCTTGGCGATATTGGCGTTGTCGCGGCTGGAGATCTGTGCGGGATCGAAGGTGGAGGCATCGGCGCTCAGGCCCACCACGATGGTATCGGGCGACGGTGCGGCCTGGGCCGTGATGGCGCAGCCCAGCAGCAGCGCGCAGCCCGTCATGAGCATGCGGGATCGAGTGTGCATGTGTCAGTTCCCCTTCAAGACGTTTTTGTCTTTGAATTCTTGCCCGATCGCGATCGGGTATGCGTCACCCGCAGGCTGGCTGCGGGTGACGATCATGCATCAAGGGATCACTTGTTGAGCTTGGCGTCGAAGAGATAGACCTTCTCGTCGCGGCGGGGCGTGAAGGCCACGCGCTTGGAAACACCATAGAAGTCAGGCTGGAAATACAGCATCAGCCACGGCGGGTCGTTGTAGAAGACCTCCAGCATCTCATCGATGACCTTGCGCTGCTCCTCGGGCGTCGCCGCCGCCGAGATCTTGTTCCAGCCCTCGAACCATGCCGGATTGCTCCAGGAGGTATAGTTGGTGCCGGCGGTCGGGGTCGAAAGATCCGTCATGTCGTAGAGCGCCGACCAGGTCGCACCACCGGTGCCCAGGAAGAACAAGGGGCCGGCATCGTGCTTGGAGATCAGCGGCACATAGACCGACGCCCATTCCAGAAGCTCGACCTCGGTCTTGACACCGACATCGCTCAGATACTGGCCGATGGCGAGCGCGACATTGGCGTCGTTCAGATAGCGGCCGCGCGGTGCCTGCATCTTGATGGTGAAACGGGTGCCGTCGGCGCCGCGGGGATAGCCCGCCTCGTCCAGCAGCTTTTCGGCCATATCGGGATCATAGGCATAGGGCTTGAGTGTCGGATTGGCGTTCGGCGGATTAACGAGGCCGGTGGCGCGGCTGCATTCGAAATTCAGCAGCTGCTTGCAGATCGCCGGCACATCGACGGCATATTGCAGCGCCTTGCGGACTTCGGTCTTCTGGATCGCTGCCCCTTCCGGCGTCTTGGCGAAATCCTCGCGCAGGTTGAAGCCGACATAGATGCGGCGGGTGCCCTGCACGCTCTTGACCTCGGCCGCACCGGACGCGTTGATCGGCTCAAGCTGGTCGGGTGCGACATTGGTGATGATATCGACATTGCCGGCGATCAGTTCGGCCGAACGGGTCGATGCCTCGGGAATGATGCGCCAGACGATGTTTTTGAAGGTGCCGGGATCATGGCGCTTTTCAAGAGTGATCTTCGACCCGCGCTCCCAGGAAACAAGGCGATAGGAACCCGACGATACCGGCTTTGCCGCGGCATCCTGCAGGCTCATCTTCTCATAGCTATCCTTGCAGTGGAGATAGACTTCGGCGATCAGGCCGAAGGAGACCGGGTTCTTGCGTCCCAGGTTGATCTTCACCTCCAGGTCGGACACCGCTTCGGCGCCCTTGAACTGGATGGAGGAATAGACGAAGCCGGGGGTGTTGCCGGTGAACTTGTTTTCCGGATTGGCCGCACGATTGAAGGAATAGGCGACATCCTCGGCGGTGAAGGCCTCTCCGTCCTCGCAGGTCAGGCCGGGCTTGAGCTTGTAGGTGTAGGACAACCCGTCAGCCGCTGCGGTGTAGGATTCCGCCATCTGCGGCACGATCTCGCCCGATGCGTTCACTTCGTACAGGGTGCCGAAGATGTGCTTGGCGATGTTGGAATTGTCACGGCTGCTGATGGCGGCCGGATCGAAGGTGGAGGCATCGGCAGAGATGCCCATGACCAGGGTATCCTCCGGCGGTGCGGCCAATGCAAGACCGGAGGACGCCATCAGGGCGGCCATGCCGGCAATCAAGAGACTGTTCTTTCCCATATCTGAAGTTCCTTGCCCTCTGTGGTTATTATTGACTTCATCTTTGTGGTCCGATCGATCGCTCCATTCACGTCTGGAGATCGGCAATCTGTATGGCTTCGCCTGTCCGGGAGGACTTGATGCAGGCTTCCACCATTTGGAGCGAATTCAGGTGATCGCGGCCCGAGCATTCGAGCGGGCTCTCGCCCCTCAAGGCCGCGACGAAACTTTCAAGAAGCGTTGCCGCATCGTCGATCCACTGCCGGTAGGGCGGCAGCGGCACCTCGGTCAGAGCGGTATCCGCGCGTGAGGCAAAGCCCAGCGATCCGAACTGGTCCTTCTGGATGACGACCCCGGTCGCACATTCATGGCGCCACTCGAAGCCAGGCACGGCCCAGTTGCTCTGCCATGTGCCCTGATATTGCGTGACGATGCCGTTATCGAATGTGATCAGAGCGCTGACATTGGCGTCATCCGCATACATCGACCAGGGCGGGTTGAAGGTCCGGGAATAGACCGAGACCGGCTCCGCGCCGTAGACGAAACGCATCAGGTCAAAATGGTGGATCGACTGCTCCCACAACATCGGATGCTGCATGGTCAGCGGATATTTGTTGAGATGCGGCTGGTGGCCGTCCCGCCAGCGCTCATAGGTAAAGCGCGAGAAGCTCGGCTTTCCGATCTCGCCGGCAAACAGGTTCAACGTCTGCCGCGTCACCGGCAGGTAGCGGAAGTTCAGGACGACCATCAGCGGCACCCCGGCCTCTTCCGCCATCGCCACATAGTCCCGCGCCTGGGGCACGCTGTCGGCCAGCGGCTTCTCAGCAAGGATTGGCAGGCCCGCCTTGCAGCAGGCCTCCATCTGCGCCTGGCGACCGCCAGGCGGCGTGCAGAGCAGCACGGCGTCGGCGCCGACGCTACCGATGAGGTCGAGGCTGTCGCTAACGGCGGCACCTGGGCATTGCTCGGCGGCGCGCTGCCGGTTGGCCTCGAGCGGGTCGATGAGACCGACGATCTCGCAGTCCGGATTGGCGCTGATGACCTTGATCCAGTATTGCGCCCGGGCGCCGAGGCCGACGATGATGAAACGCAAGCGGTTCATGGCCGGCCCCCCGCGACGAGGGCAAGACCTTGGGCGAGCGGCGTCCAGGCAAAATCGCTAAGTTCGGTTCTGCGAGAGCGCATCGGCACGCGCCTCGGTTCGGGCCGTTCTGCAGGGGTTACTGTGGTGCCCGGCCGCAGCGCCGCAATACGCCGTGCCAGATCGAGATCGGCGACGATCTCGCCTGAGGTCAGGTGCAACAGGCCGCTGGCGCCCTGACGCCGGAGTAGATCAATGGCGCGTGCGAGGTCGGGCAGGAAGGTCCAGTCACGCCGAGAAAGCGGGCTTTCCACGAGGATCGGCCGACCGTCTTCGACGCAATCCAGCCAACGCCGGATCGGCGACACCTGGACGCGGCTGGGGCGGCTGCGTTCGTCCGGTCCGTAAAGCGGTCCCAGCCGCAGCACGAGCGAACCGGCAAAGGCCGCGCAGATCGCCTCGCCTGCCCGCTTGGCCACGGAATAGGCCGAACTGCCCGATGGCGTGACGCCCTCGTCCAGTTCCTCGGCCTCATCGAAGGAAAACACGCCCGAGGAAGACAGGAACACGAAGCAGGAAACGCCATGGGCATTCGCCTGGTCGAGGCAATCCACGAGAAGATCGACATTGCGCCTGACATGGCCGAACAGCGTCAGGCCGGTCATCTCGGGCGGCGAGGTCAGCGCCGCGGCGTGAATGACCATCGTGCAGCCACCCGCCAGCGCCGCCTTGAGCGTTCCAGGCGCAAGCTCAGCCTCGATCAGCCGAACGCCCGCAAGCCGCGCGCGGGTCTCGGCATCAAAGCTCAGATCCATGGCGGTGACCGCATAGCCCAGGTCATGGAACCCGCGGGCCAGATGCGATCCGACAAAGCCGCCGCCCCCTGTTATCAAGACCGAGTCCCGCGTCATGGCTTGAACTCCAGGGAGGCAAGATCAAGCTCCGAGGCGGAGCGGCTATGCTGCGAGATCAGGGCCAGGGCGGTGTCGAGATCATAGTCCAGCAGCGCCTGGACGATGGGCGGATGGTTCGCGGCCACCGCGTTCAGGTCGGCATTGGCCTGGTTCCTGAGCGCCATGATCTGGCGGATGCGCAGCGACAGATGATCCCAGAGGTTCAGCAGCAGATCATGCTGCGCCAGCTGGATGATGGTCCGGTGAAAGGCCGCATCGGCAGCGATCAGCGCGGAGATGTCGCCCTCCTGCGCGGCGGCAAACATCGCCTCGACATGCTCGTTCAGCGGATGCACATCGACGCGGCTGTCAATGATCCGCCTGACGGCAAAGGCTTCGAACTGCTCGCGGACGCTATAGACCTCCTCGACGGACTTGGTGGTCAGCGGCTTCACCCGCTTGCCCTTGTAGGGAAGGTTGTCGATCAGCCCGTCCGCTTCCAGGATCTGGATCGCCTCCCGCACGGGTGCTCGCGATACCTTCAATTGCTCGGCCAGCGCGGCCTCGACGATCGGCGCGCCGGGCCTGAGCTTACCCTCGACGATATGCGCGCGCAGGGCATCGGCAACGAAGATCCTGAGGGGCACGCTTTCGATCCGCGCCAGATCGCCTTGGGGCTCGTTCATGACAGCTTCTCCGCTTCATGCTCCGCCAGCATCACCGGCTCGATGGGAAAGAACACGTCGTCATCGGCGGCACCGCGCCACATCAGCACGGCAAAACTGCCGGCGCGATCCAGCACTCGGGCGCTGCCGTGCCACACATCCCGGCGATAGATCACGCCGCGATTGCCAGGCACGACGAAGGCCCTGATCTCATCGACCAGTGGCTCGCCCTGGGGATCGGAAGGCGCGACGGTGACGACATAGCGGGACACATCGAGCGGGATGAAGGCCTGCGCCGCATGGGGATGCTTTTCCAGGCTGTCGAGCGGCACTGGCAGCATGCTTGGCGACACATGGTTGGTGTGCAGCACCGGGCTGCACGCCTCGTGTTCCGATCCGAGCCAGCTGGAGAAAAACCGCCGTTCGCCCACCATCTGCGGCGGCGCAATCAGCGCACCGAAGGCGGCGAAAGCTTCATCGTCCGGCAGCGGGTTGAGGAGAAGCTCTCTCATGTGCTCTCCTTTGCCGTCACCGCATCGAAGGGTATGCTCGCCGCCCAGTGGCTGGCAATGTCCTGCCGCCGAGCCATCCAGGCGCCCTTCGATTTCGCCACGTGATCGAGAAACCGTTCCAGGCCCGAGGCTCGTCCGGGATGGCCGATGACGCGCGGATGCAGGCCAATCGACATCAGGCGCGGCTGTGTGCGACTTTCCTTCAGCAGCATGTCGAAGGATTCGATCAGAAATTCCGCATAGCTGCGGCCGGTCACCCAGCCGCCCTGCACGAATTTCGCGTCATTGGTGACCAGCGAATAGGGCACGACGACATGCGGCCTGCCGCCAACCGTCACCCAATAGGGCACGTCGTCATTATAGGCGTCGCTGTCATAGGCATAGCCGCCATGTTCCACCACCAGCCGGCGGGTCGCCATGCTACGGCTGTAGCGGGAATACCATCCGGCCGGCGCCCGGCCGATCGTCGCCACAACGCTGTTATAGGCCTGGGCGATGTGCCGCCGCTCGGTTTCCTCGTCCAGCAGGTAATGCTCCACCCATCGCCAGCCATGGCAGGCGATGTCCCAGTCGGTCCGGGCGATGGCGGCTGCCACCTCCGGATTGCGCTCCAGCGCCTGGGCGGCGGCAAACACCGTCAGCGGCAGGTCGCGCTCGACAAACATGCGATGCAGCCGCCAGAAGCCGACGCGGCTTCCATATTCATACATACTCTCGGCGGCGAGATCCCGCTCGCCGGCCGGAACCCGGGGCTGGCTGATCTCGATCAGCGCCTTTTCCGAACGACCGTCGCCTTCACCGATCTGATATTCCGACCCCTCCTCGTAGTTCAGGACGATATTGACCGCGAGGCCGTTGTCACCCGGCCAGCGAAATTGGGGAGGTCGATTGGCATATCCGATGAAGTCTCGCATGTTGCCCCCAGGCACCGGACAGGCTCACGCCGGCCAGACGCGCGCTCCCTCGACCTTGTTGAAGAAGCAGCACCAGTCGCCGGTGTTGACATTGGGCAGGGCGCGAAGACCGAAGAACATGCCATCGGCAGGCGCCACCAGTTCCGCCACCTCGTCGCCGAAGATGTTGACGATCTTGGCGATCGATTGCCCCTTCTTCATAGGCTTCAGGAAATCAACGCCGGGCGTCGGCACGAAGATGCCGGAGGCCGGCGCCAACAGCGCCTCCTGCTGGCCCTTGGTAGCGTCCTTCGGATAGGTCGGCGTGCCCGGATACATCTTGTAGTGCCGGAGGATATTGATGATCGAATTGGCCAGTTCCCGCGCTACATAGGCGAAGCGCTCCGGCGAGGTGGCCGAGCGGCCGCCAAGCTCCACGGTGATGCCGGTCTTGCCGATCTCCTTCATCTGCGCCATCGGCGAACCCTTGGGCAGGAAGTTGGACATGATGCAGCCCCAGCCTTCGCCCATGGCCATGGCCAGTTCCACCGAGGCCGGCGTCTCGTCGACGAAGATCGCCTTGTCGAGGAAGGAATGCGCGCCACCCGAATGGATGGAAATCTCGAAATCGGCCACCTTGCTCATCCATTCCGAATGCGCCCAGGCGACCCGCTCCGACAGGTAGCCGTTGGGCCGGCCCGGATAGATGCGGTTCATGTCGAAGGAGAAGGTATCGAGCGGGTTGCCGCGATTGGCGTTTTCAAACGCCATCACATTCATCACGGGGACCATGACGAGCGTGCCGGCGAGCTGCTGCGGATCGACCTCCTTCAGCGCGATGGCGCAGGCAAGCGGACCTTCCGGCTCGTCGCCATGGATCGCCCCGTCAACCCAGAAGACCGGGCCGGGCTTGACGCCATTGACGATGACCAATGGGATTTCAACCTTCGAACCGCCGGCAAGCTCGGTGACGGGGATGACCCCGCGCACCACTTCGCCGGGCTTTGCGGTTGCCGTGCCGACCGTGATTGTCTTTGCCTCCGACATGCTCAGATACCCTTGTACTGGTTGTATTTCTCAAGCTCTTCCGGCGTGTAGACCTGCATGAATTCGATCTCGATGCCGCCGGCATCATTGTCGAGGAAGGCGACATAACCTTCCGGATGCGGATGGGAGCCGAAGACGCCGCAGGCCTTGCAGATCCTCAGTTCCGCACCCTGTTCCTTGGCATGGTCCAGCGCCTGGTCGATGTTTTCGACCTCGTAGCAGATGTGGTGCAGGCCCTCGGCGCCGCGCTCCTTGATCCAGGCGTCGAAGCGCCCACCTTCTTCCAGCGACTGGCAGAGCTGGTATTCGATGCCGCCGAGATTGAAGAGCGCCACGCGGTTCTTCGACTTGGGATAGTCGATCAGCGCCGTGTCGGCGGGAACGTCCAGAAACTTGGCGTAGTTTTCCAGCGCGGCCTTGGCGTCGCGCACGGCAAAGGCCATGTGCTTGATCGACTTGACGTTGGGATTGTCTGACTTGACGGACATGAACACTCTCCTCAGGCGGCCGGCGCTGCGCGCTCGGACCGGATGGCATTGACGACGGTTTGGATGCGGGACATGGCCTCGCGGATGCGATCCACCGGCTGGGTCAGCGACATCCGCACGAAATCGTCGGTGTAGTCGCCATAGATGCGGCCGGGATAGATCATCACACGTCCCTCGGCGAGCAGCCGCTCGCAGAAGGTGCTGGCCGGGATGCCCACGACGGAAAAATTGGCATAGACGTAGAAGGCGCCCTGCGGCTCGGCATAGGGAATGCCGATGCGGTCGAGCCCTTCGCACAGCGCCTTGCGCCGCTCGTCATAGATCAGCCGCATCTCCTCCACGCAGTCCTGCGGGCCGGTCATCGCGGCCAGTGCCGCATGCTGGCTCACGGAGGCAGTGGAGATGGCAAAGGCATGGTTGATCTCCGCCATGGCCGTGATCAGCGCCTTGGGTCCGGCGAAATAGCCGACGCGCCAGCCGGTCATGGCATAGGCCTTGGAGAAGCCCGAGAGCGTGATGGTGCGGTCGCGCATGCCGGGCAGGGCAGCCACCGGCTGGATGCGCTGGTTGCCATAGACAAGGCGCGCGTAGATCTCATCGGAAATGACGATCAGGTCGTGCTTGATGGCAAGCTTGGCGATGCGCTCCACCTCGTCGGGCGGGGTCACCGTGCCTGTCGGATTGTTGGGGTTGATCAGCACCAGCACCTTGCTGCGCGGCGTGATATGCGGCTCGATCATCGCGGCCGTCAGGGTGAAATTGGTGTCCATGCTCATGCGCACCGGCACCACCTCTGCCGAACAGAGTTCGGCCGCCTGGCTATAGGGATTGTAGCCGGGGCAAGGCACGATGATCTCGTCGCCGGGATTGAGCAAAGCCAGCGCGATGATGAACATCGCCTGTTGCCCGCCCGGCGTCACCACCACTTCGTCGATGGCATAATCGGCGCCGCCATAGGCCTTGATATTCTCGGCAATGGCCTTGCGCAGGGCCGGCAAGCCCAGCGGATGGCCGTAATGGGTCTCGCCGCGGCCAAGCGCCTCCTGCCCTGCCTTGACGATATGGGCAGGCGTATCGAGATCCGGGTCGCCGCGGCCGAGACGGATCACATCCGTCAGCTTTTCGGCAATATCGGCCATGCGGGTGATGACATGCTCTTCCCGGAGCTTGACGCGATCGGCGAGGCGGCTCGCAAGTTCGTTCGGTTCCATGTTCGCTCCCTCCTAAAGCCCGTAGAGTTCGGTATATTTGGCGGTGAGATGGGCGATGTAGGGTTCGGGATCGAGCGCGCGGCCCGTCGCCTTGACCAGCAGCGTATCGCGGGAATACCGGCGGCCATGCCGATGCACATGCTCGACCATGAAGGCCCGCAGCGGCTCGTAATTGCCTGACGACAGACCCTGCGCAATCACAGGATCGCGGCTTGCCGTCTCGAACAGCTGACCGGCCATGACATTGCCGATAGTATAGTTGCAGAAGGTGCCGATCTGGCCCGAGGACCAGTGCACGTCCTGCAATACGCCCAGCGTGTCATTCGGCACGTCGACGCCGAGATATTCCTTGATCTTGGCGTTCCAGGCCTCGGGCAGGTCCTTGACCTTCAACGAACCGTCGATTAGCGCCGCCTCGATATCCGTGCGCAGCATCACGTGGAAATCATAGGTCAGTTCATCCGCCTCGACGCGGATCAGGCCGGGACGGCAGCGGTTGATGGCGCGGTAGAATTCCTCCGCCGTCACGTCGCCCAACTGCTCGGGATAAAACGCCTGGGCGGCGGGGAAGTGGATGTTCCAGAAGGCCCTGGCGCGGCCGACATGGTTTTCCCAGAGGCGTGACTGGCTTTCATGGGCGCCGAAGCTGACCCCACCCACCGCATAAAGGCCGACGAGATCCGTCGCCAGCGGGGTGCGGGTATAGGCATCGTCCACACCCTGCTCATAGAGGCCGTGGCCCGCCTCATGCAGCGCGCCGAACAGGCTGGCAGGCATGTAATTCGGATTGAAGCGCGTGGTAATCCGCACGTCATTGCGGGTGAACGAAACTTCGAACGGGTGGACCGTGGTGTCGAGGCGCCCGCGATTGAGGTCGTAGCCGACGGTCTCGGCCATCTTCAGGGCGAACTGGTGCTGCTTGTCCACGGGATAATGCCGCTCGAGGAAATCGAAACGCGGCTGTGGCTTTTCGCCGATGGCCCGCACAAGCGGCAGCAAACCATCCCGAAGGCGCTGGAACAGCGGCTTCAGTGTCGCCACGGTCTCGCCAGGTTCGAAGCGAAACATCAGCGCGTCATAGGGATGCTCGGAATAGCCGATGACCTCGGCCATTTCGCGGTTCAACGCCACCGTCTGCTCCAGGATCGGGGCGAAAGCGGCAAAATCGTTCTCCGCCCGGGCCTTGGCCCAGACCACCTGGCCGATCGAGCCGAGCTCGGTGCGCCGCTGCAACAGGCTTGCGGGAATGGCGAGGTGATAGTCGATCGCCTCCCGGGCCTGGGTGATCATCACCTGCTCCACGGCATCGTCGGGCTTGCCCGCCATCTCCTTGGCAGCGCTGTCGAGTTTGCGACGCGTGTCGTCCGATACAAGGACGTCGCGGGCCATCACCGCGAGCGTCGAAACCTGCTTGCCGCGCGTCACCGCCCCGCCTGGAGGCATCATTGTCCTGGCGTCCCACTTCAGGATCGACTCTGCGTTCAGCAGGTCGTTCACCTTACCCATCGCTTCCAGGAAATCAGAATAACTCATTGATCTTACGAAGCTATCGCTCCGCACCCCTCTGGTTTTTTCAATTCTCTAACCGTTGCCAACTGGGCGCTTGACGTCTAAAAAACTATATGCATTCTGTTTATTTGTATACAGTCGACAATCGGTGGACAAATACTGATCCGGAATTTCACCACCTGTCAAGCGACTGAACGGGAACTTTTTAAGAGCCGAAAAACGGCCTCAGGGGAACGCTAAGTGTTTGATCTGAAGACCAACGAGGACAGCCTCGTGGAGATGGCGGTGTGCGGCTATGTCAGCCAGCCATCGCTGCGCCCCGGCGGCTATGTCCACCATCCCGATGGCCGCGGCGTGATGCTGCCCGGCATGTATGGCGTGACCTACAATGCCCGCGTCGGCGACCGCGCCTTCGGTTGGGCGGGCGATCACGTGGAGCCGGGCGTCTCGATCGCCCATCCCGATGAGAAATCCGATTTTGCCCTGCATTACCTCACCTGCATCGGCAACGAGGCGATGGTGACCTCCGGCCTCGCCAAGGGCGCAAGGGGCATCGTCACGGGCGAACATGCCCGGCTGCTGGTCGATTTTCCCGACGAGGTGAACGAAAAGCTCAATATCGGTGACCAGATCCAGATCATGGCCAAGGGGCGCGGCATCGCGCTGTCGGATTTCCCTGAGATCGAGTTCAAGAAGACCAGCCCGCGACTGCTGTCTTCCCTGCGGTTGCGGCGCCTGGACAATGGCAGCCTGCACCTGCCGGTCGCCATGGAATTGCCGATCGAGATCATGGGCTCCGGCGCCGAGCTGAATTCGGAATATGTCGACCAGGACCTGATGAGCGGCGACCGACAGCTGATGGCGCAGCTTGGGATCGACAAGATGCGGCTGGGCGACCTCATCGCCATCCGCCATGCCGACCACCATTTCGGCCGCTCCTATCGGGAGGGCGCCGTTTCCATCGCGCTCTGCATCCACGGGGATTCCGTCATGACCGGCCATGGCCCCGGCATCCTGACGCTGATGACCTGCGCCACGGGCGGCATCACCTTCGACATTGATCCCACCGCCAATATCGCCAACTACTTTTCGCTCGGAGCCAGCGCATGACCATCGATATCAATGAAACCGATCTCGTGTCGGTCTCGGTCGGTGGGATCATTGCCCATCCGACCTTTCCGGGCCTGCCCGCCGAGCCCTACCGGCTGGCCGCCGATGGCAAGCCCTTCCTTCTGCCGACCTTCGGCGGCATCGTCTACAACGTCTCGGTGGGCGACCGGGCTTTCGGCTGGGCGGCGGATTGCATCCATCCCGGCATTTCCATCAAGGGCGCCGACGACCTGAAGAACCGCGGCCTCAACGTGTTTGCCTGCCTCGGCAACACCGCCGTGGTCATGACCGGCCAGGCACAGGGCGCCAAAGGCGTGGTGACAGGCAAATCGGGACGGTTCTCCGAACAGGTGATCGTGCATTTTCCGGTCGAAACCCGCCGCAAGATGGCGGTGGGCGACCAGATCATCATTCGCGCGCTCGGCACCGGCATGGAAATCCGCGGCTATCACGCCGTCTCCTGCAAGGGCCTGTCACCAGCCTTGCTCAAGGCCTTGCCGAAGCGGGTGGAGGGCGGCGTGCTGAAGATCGGCGTGGTGGCAACGGTTCCCGCCCATCTCGTCGGCGCGGGTGCGGGCCTGACAAGCGAGGGCGGCAGCCTGCATATCCAGACCACGGATCGCGCGGAGGTCGAGAAAGCAGGCCTCTCCAATCTCCGGCTCGGCGATGTCGTGGCGATCGAAAACACCGACAGCCGCTACAATCACGGCTACCTGCGCGGCGCGCTCGGCATCGGCGTCGTCGGCCAGACCGATGGCCCGCGCGCCGGCTATGGTCCGGGCCTCACCGTCATCATGACCGCGCCGAAGGGCGAGCTGGGTTCCTTCTCTGCGGCCGACGCCAATATCGCCACCCTCCTCTCGCTGGAGCCGTGACCATGGCGATCTCGATGACCAGCGTCGACAAGGCCAGCCTGTCGCGCTTCATGACCGAAAGTTTTGAGGTTCTGGGCCTCACGCCTGAGGATGCGGGCATCTTCGCCGACGCGCTGATCTTTTCCGAGCTGCGCTTCCATCCGGGCCATGGCCAGGGGGTGCGGCGGCTCAGGCGTTATCACGAGCGGATCGCTCAAAAGCTGGTCGATCCCCGCGCCCGCTTCGAGATCGTCAAGGAAAGTCCCGCACTTGCGCTGGTCGATGCCCATAACGGCATCGGCACGGTCGCTGCCGCACGCGCCATGACGCTCGCCATCGCCAAGGCCAAGACCTGCGGCATCGGCCAGGTGATCGTGCGCAATTCCACCCATTACGGTTCGTCCGCCGTGCATGCCTGCCAGGCAGAGGCGGCCGGCTGCATCGGCATGGCCTATACCAATGCCGGGCCGGAAATGGCGCCCTGGGGTGCCCGCGAAGGCGCCGTCGGCACCAATCCCTGGGGCATTGCCGCGCCGACAGGCCTTGGCTTTCCCGTCGTCATGGACTTTGCCCTGACCACCGCCGGCAAGGGCATGATGCTGTGGCGCTCGCGCGAGGGCAAGAAGATGCCGCTCGACTGGGCGCTGACGCCCGAAGGTGAGATTACCGACGATCCTGATGCTGCCATGCAGGGCGCACTGCTCGCCATCGGCGAATATAAGGGCTACGGACTCGCCTTCATGACCGATGTGCTGACCGGCGTTATCGGCGGTGGCGGCTTTGGCCTCACCCCCTATGCCGACCAGGGCAAGCTCGATGTCTCCCATGCGCTGACCGCCATCGACATCGAGTGGTTCATGCCGCTCGATACCTTCAAGACCCGCATGGATGCCTTTGCCGAGATGGTGAAGAGCCGCAAGACCCGACCGGGCTTTTCGGAAGTGCTGCTGCCCGGCGAGCAAGAGGCGCGGCGCGTGGCGCGCAAATCGACAAACGGCGTGCCGCTGGATGACGAGGTACTGGCCGACCTGACGGCGCTCGGTCGTGAACTCGGCGTGTCCGCCAAGATCGACGTCATCGGCCCATACCGGGAGGATGTGCTGTGACGTCTGCGCTCGCACCGCTCGGCCCGGACTTTCATCGGCAGACGGTTGCCGCCGTTCAACAGACGCTGTCCGAGCGGCGGCTGGAGGGCGCGCTCTTCCTGATGCCGGCCAATGTGCAATATCTCTGCGGCTGGCGGTTTTCGGTCAACGAGCGCCCCATCGGCCTGCTGGTAAGGCAGAAAGGCGAACCGCTGCTGCTCGTGCCGGATCTCGAGCGGGAAAACGCCATGGCCGTGCCGGGCGTCGAGGTCGAATGCTACGAGGAATTTCCCGGAGAAACCCCGCCCGTGCTGTGGATGGCAGAGCGTGCAGGGGTCCGTTCGCTGGCGATCGACCAGCTCGATGCCGTGCTGCTTGCACCGCTCCAGGCCATGATGAATGAGGTGCGGCTGCAGGATCTGGCGGCGCCGCTGCGTTTCATCAAGACGCCGGCCGAGCTGGCACTGGTGCGGGAGGCGGCCCGCTTTGCCGACCTCTGTCTCACACGTCTTCTATCCCAAGCCGGGACGATCATTGCATCAGGCGGCACGGAACTTGACCTGCTCGATGACTGCACCGGCTTTGCCCGCGCCGCCCTTGTCTCAAAACATGGCGAAACCTTTGCCGGGACGAAACTCGGCATCACCGCCTCGGTACATTCGGGACCACGTGCCGCCCTGCCCCATGGCGCCACCAGCAGGCGTCGCCCGCAGCACGGCGAGACGCTGATCGCCGGCATCGGCGCCAGCTTGGGGGGCTACCATGCCGAGAGCGGCATCACGCTCGTCATTGGAGACATGAGCCCCGAGCAACACCGGATCATGCAGGCCATGCAGGCCTGCAACGACGCGGCCATTGCCAACCTCACCCCTGGTGCCGAATGCGCGGAGGTCAATCGCGCGGCACTGGACGCGCTCCGGCAGGCGGGACTGTCCGACACGATCCGCCACCGCATCGGTCATGGCATGGGTCTCGAAGGGCATGAAGCGCCCTGGCTTGCGCCCGGCGACCGGACGGCGGTCGCAACCGGCATGGTGTTTTCCAACGAGCCCGGCGTCTACCGGCCAGGCCGCGACGGCTACCGCACCATCAACACCATGATCGTGACCGAGACCGGCGTCGAGATCCCGAGCCGCTTCCAGGCCGACCACCCCATCGAAACACGCGTGATCACGCTTTCCTGACATCAAGAGGTTTTCTCCATGCCCGAACCAGCAGCCTGGCGCTATACCAAGATCATCAAGCCGATGTTCGATATCCCCGCCCCTCACCGGGTGCTGTTGGGGCGCATCATCACGTCGGTTGGCGATGAGATCATCGAGGACGGTTATGTCGAGGTGAAGGATGGCCGCATCGCCGCCGTCGGTCCCCGTTCCGCGCTCGCCGCCATGCCCGAGGGGGCCGAGGTGGTCGACACCGGCGGCAAGACGATCATGCCCGGCATGATCAATTCCCACGCCCATCTCTCCTGGGACGGCATCCATGAGCTGTCGTTCCAGTCCATGTATGACAGCCCGGAGATCCGCGCCTACAAGGCCGCCGGCAACATGCTGCGCAGCCTGCAATCCGGCATCACGCTGGTGCGCGATCTCGGCGTGCACAATGCCAATCTCTTCACCAAGCAGGCCGTGGAGCAGGGCATTTTCCCCGGCCCACGCCTCAAGGTCTCGGGCGAAGCCATCATCCAGACCGGTGGCCATACATATTGGGTCTGCCGCGAGGCGAGCGGCGCCGACGAGATGCGCCGGGCCGTACGCGACCAGGTCAAAGGCGGCGCCGACCTCATCAAGATCATGGCCTGCCATGACACGCTGGAATTCACCGATGCGGAACTGGAGGCGCTGATCGACGAGGCGCACCGCAACCGCCTGCCGGTCACAGCCCATGCCACCTATGACGCCTGCATCCGCCGGGTGGCCGAGTTCGGCGTCGATTGTATCGAACATGGCGGCTCGATGAGCGACGAGACGATCCAGATCCTTCTCGACAAGAAGCTGCCTGTCGTCACCACCTTCTCGGCGCTGGTCATGCAATCGAAGCCCGAAATTGCCCGCCGCTTCGGCATTCCCGAATGGAAGATCCTGGAGCGGCAGAAGGCTGTGGCAGACAAGTCCCGCTTCGGCGGGCTGGTGCGCGCCTCCAAGGCCGGTGTGCCGATCGTGTTCGGCACCGATGCCGGCAGCCCTGCCGTGGAACACAGCTCGATTGCCCCGGAACTCGATTTCATGGTCGAGGTCGGCGTTTGCCCCGACCGGCTGGACGCGCTACGCGCGATTACCATCCGCGGCGCGCGCGTCTCCAAGATGGACCACCTGATCGGCACCGTCGAAGCCGGCAAAGAGGCCGACCTGATCGTCGTGGATGGCAAGCCCGACCACGATCTGTTCGCGCTGGAAAAGATCGCCATGACCTTCATCGCCGGAAAACGGATGCACTGAGCATGAGTTTCGTCACAGACTGCCTGACCGACCGCATCACCGAGGAAGACGGTTCCTTCCGCAGCAAGATGCTGGCGATTGCCGCCGACATTCCCGATGTCATCGCCATGGGCCGGGGCGACCCGGATTTCCATACGCCGCCCCATATCACTGAGGCCGCCATCCGCGCCATCAACGACAACCAGCACCATTATACCGGGCCAACCGGCATTCCGGCGCTACGCCAGGCAATCGCGGCGGATCTGAACCAGCATTACGGCCTGGACTATGGCGCTGCCGATATCGTCGTCACGGCCGGCGTTCAGGAATCCATCACGCTGATCATGCTGACGCTGATCGGTGCCGGCGACGAGGTGCTGATCACCTCACCGCGCTTCACCACCTATGACACCGCCGTGCGGCTCGCGGGCGGCGTGCCGGTCCCGGTGCCGACCTTCGAGCACAATGATTTTGCGCTTGACGTCGCCGAGATCGAGAAGCGCATCACCCCGCGCACGAAGATGTTCGTGCTGGTTTCGCCCAACAACCCCACGGGTGCCGTGACACCGCCTGATGTGATCCGCCAGATCGCCGATCTTGCGGTCCGGCATAACCTCCTCATCGTCTCGGACGAGATCTATGCCCGCATCATCTATGACGGGCACGAGCATCTGGCGATTGCCAGCCTGCCCGGCATGAAGGACCGCACCATCACGCTGAACGGCTTTTCCAAGACCTATGCCATGACCGGCTGGCGGGTCGGCTATCTCGCAGCGCCGTCCGATTATGTGGCGAAGATCGTGGAAGTGAGACACACGCTGTCGATCAACACCTGCACGGTCTCCCAATATGCGGCGCTCGCAGCACTCACCGGCCCGCAGGAGCCGATCGAGGCGATGATATCAGAATACGCGGCGCGCCGTGCCTATCTGCTGCCGGCGCTGGACGAAATGGGCCTGACCTATGGCGATCCCGGTGGCGCCTTCTACGTCTATACCAATGTCTCCTCCACCGGCATGCCGACGCCGGAATTCTGCGAGAAGCTGCTGCGCGAAGCGGGCGTCATGCTCTTCCCCGGCACCATGTTCGGTGATGCCAACCCGGACTACATCCGCATCTCCTTCCTACAGCCCCTGCCCCGCATCAAGGAGGCCGTCGCCCGCATGAAATCCTTCATCGCCAAGCATGGAAAGGCCGCGGCATGACCGGAAAACCAGATCCGAAGGACAAGTTCGTCGGCATCCAGATCAGCCCGATCAGCTTCCTGGACGAGGGCGTCGATACCGTCCTCGACACGCTGCAAAACCGCGTCGGCGTCAATGTGCTGATGCTCGGCACCGTCTCGTGGCTCGGACTCAAGACCGGGCGCTCGATCTCCTGGCAGCTGGACGGCTGGCCGGACCACGGGGTGCCGGAACCCTTCGCCATGACCGGCGGCGCCTATTTCGACCCGGACCCTGCCTATTACGGCGGCACCTTCATGAAGGACTACCGCACGCGCGATCCGCAATTCGACGGCAAGGACATCCTGAAGATGGTCCTGCCGGCGGCCCATGCGCGCGGCATGAAGGTCTATATCGAGTTGATGGAGCCGTTCTTCAAATATACCGGCCACGGCTCGGTGAACACGGTCGATATCCCGAACCTCGCCCAGGCGATGGAGATCGACATCTTCGGCCGCATCGGCTCCGATCCCTCCACCAGCCATCCCGGCTATCGCAACTGGATCCTGTCGATGATCGAGGACCAGGTGCGCAACCACGCGATCGACGGGGTGATGTGGTGCAACGAACGTAATTCGCCACTGGACACGTTGATCCAGGGCAATGCGCCCGGCGACTTTTCCACCCATGCGCGGCGCGAGGCGATGGAACGCGGCATCGATGTCGAGGCCTGCCGCAAGGCGCTCATCAACCTCTACGACTTCATGCAGGAGGCCAAGGCCGGCAAGAGCTTTGCCGACGGGGCCTTCATCACCTTCCTGCGCACGCTGCTCGCCAATCCCGAGGCGCTGATCTGGGAGCGCTTTTGGCTGGAGCGCAACAAGGATCTCGACCGTGAGCTTTACGGTCTGGTGAAATGGTGCAAGCCGAGTCTTCCCTTCGGCCTCAACGTCTGGAACCGCAACCATTTCAACATCTTCCGCAAGGCGCAATGGCCCTGGGAAGAACAGACCCTCTATGCCGACTGGGTGAAGCCGATAACCTACCAGCACCAGGCCGGCGAGGTTTTCGCCAAGGAACTCGGCTTCTTCCAGAAGACGATCCTCCGGGATTTTTCGCCCGACGAGGCCACCGCCGTTCTCTACAAGCTTCTCGGCCTGAAGGAGGCGCCGTACTCAAGCGTCATCCAGGCCGGCATGGACCCGGACACCTATGTGTATGGCCAGTGCGCCGATGCGGTGCGCGGGGTGAGCGGCAAGGCCAAGGTCTTCATGGGGATCGGCGTCGACGCCCCCCGCACTCGTGCCGACCAGGCGCAATGCACACCCGACATCGCCTATCGCAGCGTCATGGCCACCTACCGTGCCGGGGGGGATGGCATCGTTCTTGCTCCCAACTATGCCAGCATGAAGCTGACCAATCTTGACGGCGTGGCGAAGGCATTGACGGAACTGGGGCTCAAATGAAAGCAGGTTTCGATACGCTGATCCGCAACGCCACTGTCGTGACGCCGCAATCGGTCGCACCGCTCGACATTGCCATAACAAATGGAAGGATCGCGGCCCTCCTGGCGCCCGGCACGCCGGCGATGGCGCGGGACATCATCGATGCGAGGGGGCTTCACGTCCTCTCGGGCGCCATCGACATCCATTGCCATGTGCGCGCGCCCGCCTTTCCGGAGCGCGGCACGGTGGAAAGCGAAACGCGGGCAGCGGCGGCGGGCGGCATCACCACCCTGTTCGAAATGCCCATTTCCAAGCCATGCTGCAACACGGCTGAGCGGGTGATCCTGCGGCGGGATCACTTCGCCGCCTCGGCGCTGGTGGATTTTGCGCTCTATGCCGCGCCCGCCGATCTATCGCCACATGCCATCGAAGCGAGCGTCAATGCTGGCATCGTCGCCTTCAAGATCTTCACGACAGCTGCCCCGGCGGGCCGGGAAGACGAATTCGCCGGGCTTGCCATTCCCGACGAGGGCCAGCAACTCGCCACGCTGCAGGCGCTGGCAAAGACCGGACTTCCGGTCGTGGTCCATGCCGAGAGCGAACCGCTGCTGCGGTATTTCCAGGCGCGCGGCCGCGGCCTCAATCCGTCGCTCGCCACCACCCACAACGCGCTGCGCCCGCCAGTCTGCGAAGCAGTGGCCGTTGCCAAGCTCCTGACCTTGAACATGGAGGCCGGTGCAAAGCTGCATATCGCCCATGTCACCAGCGCGCTGACCGTGGAGGTGCTGCGGCGCTTCAAGGGCACATCGGATTTCTCGGCAGAGACCTGCCCGCATTATCTCATCCGCACGGTCTCAGACATCCAGGCTGCCGGCGTGTTCGGCAAGATCAATCCGCCGGTGCGCGATCACGCCGACCAGGAGGCGCTGTGGTCAGCGCTTGCCGATGGCACGATCACCCATGTCACCACCGATCACGCCTCCTTCGCCCATGCGGAAAAGCAGGCGCATCTGGGTGATTTTCCCAATGCCCCGCCGGGAGCGCCGGGCCTCGAAATCCTGGTGCCATCCATGCTGGATGCGGTGGCCAAGGGCAGGATCGACCTGAAGCGGATGACCGAATTGCTTTCCGGCAATGCCGCCTGCCGCTTCAACATCCCCGATAAGGGCTCGATCCGCCTTGGCGCCGACGCCGACCTGATGCTGGTCGATCTTTCCGCCCGCACGCAGATAGAGGCTTCAAGACTTTTCACCCATGCCCGCGATGTTGCCCATCTCTATGATGGCGCGGAGTTTCAGGGCCGGATCGACAGAACGATCCTGCGCGGCATGACGGTGTACCGGGCGGGCGAGATCACCGGCGCTGCCGGGCGAGGCCGCTACATCGAGCCCACGCCCGTTTCGCCAGCACGAGCAGTTGCATGAGAGCAGAAAAGGACGGCGAAGCGATGATCGAAACGAACCCGCCCCACGCGCCTCGGCCGGCCGGCGCCACCCCGCTTCTGGAAGTAACCGATTTGCAAACAAGCTTCCTGGGCGGAGAAGGACGCGTGATCCGCGCCGTCGATGGCGTGAGCTTCACCGTCAACAGCGGCGAGACGCTGGCCATCGTCGGAGAGAGCGGCTCGGGAAAATCCGTCACCAGCCTGTCGATCATGCGGCTCTTGCCGAAGAAGACCGGCTTCATCTCCGCCGGCGATGTCAAGCTGCGCGGCAAGAGCCTTCTCGCCCTTTCCGAACGGGAAATGCGCGGCGTCAGGGGCAATGAGATCGGCATGATCTTCCAGGAGCCGATGACCAGTCTCAATCCGGTGCACACGATCGGCCGGCAGATCGCCGAGGTGGTGATCCAGCACCAGAAACTGCGCAAGACCCAGGCCCGCGCCCGCGCCATCGAGATGCTGGAACTGGTCGGCATTCCCGAGCCGCACCGTCGGGCGAACAGCTATCCGCATGAAATGTCCGGCGGCATGCGGCAGCGGGCGATGATCGCCATGGCCCTGTCCTGCGAACCCGCCGTCCTGATTGCCGACGAGCCGACGACTGCGCTCGACGTGACCATCCAGGCGCAGATCCTCGATATCATGCGCAACCTGCAGCAGAAGCTCGGCATGGCGATCGTCTTCATCACCCACGATCTCGGCGTGGTGGCCGAAATGGCTGACCGGGTGGTGGTGATGTATGCTGGCCAGGTGGTCGAGACCGGCAGCGTGCGCGAAATCTTCGCCAAGCCGCTGATGCCCTATACCGCCGGCCTGATGCAGTCGATCCCAAGGCTCGGATCGGCGGAGAAGAAGGAAAGGCTGCAGACCATTCCCGGCTACGTACCGCCGCTGACGCGGCTTCCGAGCGGCTGCCGCTTCCGGACTCGATGCGCCTTTGCCACGGAACAATGCGCCGCGCGGGAGCCGGATCTGGAATGGCTGGAAACGGGGCGCGCGGTGCGGTGCATCCGCTGGCGCGAACTGGAACTGGTGACCAGGAGGGCTTCGTGATGGATGGCTTGGATACGCAACAGCGGCGGGAAGCCCTGCTGATCGTCAAGGACCTGAAGAAGATCTTCCCGCTGCGGGGCGGTATCCTGAACCGCGTCGTCCGCTCGGTGCATGCCGTCAACGATGTCAGCTTCGAGGTCAAGCGCGGCGAAGTGGTCGGCCTGGTCGGCGAATCCGGTTCCGGCAAGAGCACGGTCGGCCGCACCATCCTGCGGCTGCTGGAACCGACTTCCGGGACGATCGATTTCGACGGCGCCAACATCAATATCCTCTCCCGCTATGAGATGCGGCGCTTCCGCAAGCGCATGCAGATCGTGTTCCAGGACCCCTATGCCAGCCTCAACCCGCGCGAAAAGGTGCGCACCATCCTGTCGCATGCGCTGGCCCTGCACCGGATCGGCACCCCGCAGGACCGTGAGGACCGCGTGGTCACGCTGCTGGAACAGGTCGGCCTTTCCGCTGACTATCTCGATCGCTTCCCGCATGAGTTTTCCGGCGGCCAGCGCCAGCGCATCGGCATTGCCCGGGCGCTTGCCGTGGAGCCGGAATTCATCGTCGCCGACGAACCGGTCTCGGCGCTCGACGTGTCGATCCAGGCCCAGGTGATCAACCTTCTCGACGACCTGAAGGACCAGTTCAACCTGACCATGCTGTTCATCGCCCATGACCTGGCGGTGGTCGAGCATATCTGCGACCGGGTTATCGTCATGTATCTCGGTCGCATCATGGAGATCGCCCCGACCCGGTCGCTCTATGCGCGCCCCAACAACCCCTATACCCAGGCGCTACTCTCCGCGGTGCCGAAGCCCGACCCGGATGCACCGAAGAACCGCATCATCCTCAAGGGGGATATTCCAAGCCCCATCAGCCCGCCGAGCGGCTGCGTGTTCCGCACCCGTTGCCCGATGGCGATTGCGGACTGTGCCCAGGTGGTGCCCACCCTCAACGAAATCGAACCCGGACATTTCAGCGCCTGCATCCGCACCGCACCCTGATCAATGCCCGGACAAAGCCCCTTCAAGCCATCAGGATGGACCCTGCCATGAGCATGCCCGACATCGCCTTTGACCGCTACTACACCTATGACGAGATGACCGAGCGCCTGAAGGCGCTGGCCTCGGCTCATCCCGAGCTTGCCACACTGACCTCGATCGGCACGAGCTTTCAGGGCCGCGACGTCTGGCTGATGGAGATCGGCAATCCAAAGACGGGTCCGGCGCTGGAGAAGCCGGGCTATTACATCGATGCGCAGATCCATGCCGAAGAACATGCCACCAGCGCCACGGCGCTCTATGCCATCTGGCATCTCCTGACCAATTACGGCCGCGATGAGGAGGTCACCCGCCTGGTGGATAGCCAGGTGTTCTACATCCTGCCGCGCATCAATCCCGATGGCGCCGAACTCTCCCTGCAACCGCCCTATTTCAACTGGTGCGGCAACGGCCGCTTCCAGCCCGGCTTCGACCGCCTGGAAGGCCTGATCCCCGAGGATATCGACGGCGACGGCTTCCTGGTGTGGATGCGCGTGCCCGACAGCCGCGGCGAGTGGAAGAAGAGCGAGAGCAATCCCGATATCATGGTGCAGCGCCGGCCGGGCGAAGAGGGCGGCCAGTATTATCGGCTCTATCCGGAGGGCTCGATCCGCAATTTTGATGGCGTCAACGTGCCGATCGAGCAGCCCTTCGACGGCAACATGAACCGCAACTTCCCGACCAACTGGTCACCGCAGGAATATGGCGCCGGTACCCATCCGCTGTCGGAACCGGAAGCCGCGGCCATGGCCAAACTGATCCTGGACCATCCCAATATCTGCGGCATGTGCGCCTATCACACCCATGGCGGCATCATTATGCGTCCGTCCATGACCAAGCCGGATAGCGCCATGAGTGCGGCCGACATCAATCTCTACAAGGAGATCGGCAAGGTCGGCACGGAGCTGACCGGCTACCCCACCGTCTCGATCTACGAAGACTTCACGCCCGACAAGACCAAGGTGCGGCGCGGGGGCCTGATGGACTGGACCTATGAGGAAATGGGCATCATCAGCTTCGGCACCGAACTCTGGGACCTGGAGCGGACCGCCGGCGTGCCGAAGGAGGGCTATTACAACCTCTATCCGCGCAACGAGGCGGTGCAGCAGAAGGTCTATGACTATGTGAAGGCCAACATGGCGGAGAAGGGCTGGCGGGACTGGAAACCTTTCGACCATCCGCAGCTTGGCCCGGTGGAAATCGGCGGCATGGTCAATATCTGGACCTATCGCAACCCGCCGGGCTTCCTGCTGGAAGAGATCTGCCGCACCAATGTGCTGTTCAATCTCAAGCATGCCGCCGCCGCACCGCGGGTCAAGGTCGACAGCCTCACGGTCGAGCCGCTCGGCGCCGGACTGTATAAGGTGCGCGCCGAAATCAGCAATCACGGCTATCTGCCGACCAATCTGTCGAGCGTGGCCATCGCAAACAATGTTGCAAAACCGGTCCTTGCCTCGATTTCCATCGATGGCGGCGAACTGGTGATGAACCCGCTGCACGCCAATCTCGGCCACCTCGCCGGCCGCAACGAGCGGCTCTATCCCTGGTCGCCCTGGGGCCAGCAATGGTCTACCACGGCAAAACCGGTGGAATGGCTGGTGCGGATTGCAGGCAAGGGCACGATCACAGTGACGGCCAAGTCCGAAAAGGGCGGCACCCACCGGGTCGAAAAGAGCATCGGATAAGGATGGGGCAGTGAGCGCAAGTCCATCGCGCTCTCATCGCCGAAGTTGCACGCCTCGGACTGCCCCAAACCTTTCGCTGAGGCTGGGTCCGGTCGTACTGCCGGCACAGCGCTAACCGTCATGCCGGCCTCCGAGCCGGCATCTAGCGCAATCAAGTCCTTGATTGCGAAAGACTCCTTTCACGGCGCAGACGCGCCGTGGCTGGATTCCGGCATTCGCCGGAATGACGGATATTCGCGGCTCGGCCGGTGCTGGTTAACAGACCAGCCGTCCGGCCGCCTACCCGCTCTTGCCCAGTTCCACCACCATATCCCAGGCCCGGATGCGCTGGTCGGTAATCCCCGAGGCATCCTGCAGCGCCAGATGCACAAAGGCCGGGGTGAGTTCGATCGGGTCCTTCCAGATCTTGCGCATCTCGGCACTATAAGTGATCTCGCTCATGGCGGTGTGCATGGCATGCCCGGGTGTGATTGAGTTGACCGAGACGTTGTAGGGCGCAAACTCCACGGCGAGTGCCCGCGAAAGACCCTCCAAGCCGAATTTCGACGCGCAATAGGTGCTCTCGTCGGTATCGCCCTTGATGCCGGCATTGCTGGAGACATTGATGATCGCGCCGCAGCGCCTAGCCTTCATGCCCGGCGCCACGGCCTTGCAGCAGAGGAAGGCGCCGCGCAGGTTGATGTTCATCAGCAGGTCCCAGTCTTCGAGCGAAACCGCCTCGACCGGCTTGAAAAAGATGATGCCGGCATTGTTGACCAGCACGTCGATCCGGCCGGATTGCGCCTCGATGGCCGCCATCTGCCGCTCGACATCGGCAGCATCAGCGAGATCCATGCGCGCCGGCCTGATATCGCCGGGTTCGGCAGCAAGCGTCGCCACTTCCTCGGCCAGCACGTCAAGCGCATGGACCACCGCGCCTTCCGCGGCATAGGCCTTGGCGATGGCGCGGCCGAGGCCCCGTGCCGCGCCGGTCACGACCGTCACTTTACCATTCAGAACACCGCTCACGTCGCAATCCTTCCGCCATCGATGACAAGGCCGATACCCGTTATGAAGGAGGATTGGGCCGATGCCAGGAAGAGCACTGCCTCCCCGATCTCATTGCCCGTGCCCATGCGGCCCATCGGCGTGATCGATCGCCATTTCTGTTCCACCGCGTCGGGATCCGCCGCGAGCGCCTTGTTGCGCCGGTTCATATCCGTATCGATGACACCGGGATTGATCGCGTTACAGCGGATGTTGCGATCGGCATACTCGATGGCGATCACCCGCGTCATCGACATGATGCCGCCTTTGGATGCCGCATAGGAGAGATTGCCGCCGACATTGGCAAAGGCGCTGACGGAGGAATTGTTGACGATCGTGCCGCCACCATTGCGCAGCAGGGCCGGCAGCGCATGCTTGCAGCCGAAGAAGGTTCCCTTGAGATTGGTATCGATCACCCGATCGAACAACGCTTCCGACACGTCCGTCGAGGGCGTGACCGGTTGTTCGATGCCGGCATTGTTGAAGATCGTGTCCAGTCTGCCGAACCGGCTTTCCGCCGTGGCGACAAGACCAGCGACATCCCGTTCCACGGCGACGTCGCAATGCTGATAGACCAGTTGGCCACCCACCGCGGCAACTTCGCCGGCAAGGGCCCCGCCCGCCGCGTCGTTCACATCGCCCACGACAACAGCGGCGCCCTCGCGCGCAAATAGCAGCGCCGTGTCGCGCCCCATGCCGCTGGCACCGCCTGTTATCACGGCCACCATTCCCTTCAATCTCAGCACTTCGCTCCCTCGCTTACAATCCATCATGCCACTGTAGTTTTTGTATGCTTGTATTACAAACTTTTTCAGATGACTATGGTGACCAGTGCAAAGAAAGGATTTGCCCCATGGCATCGGACGTCATTCTCACCAGCCCGCCGGATGTCAACCGCGTGGCCGGGTACGAACACCTGGCAATAGCAGGGGGATTTGCCTTCGTCGCCGGCCAGGTGGCGCGAGATGTCGATGGGAACTGGGTGGGCGGCGACGATGCCGGCGCCCAGGCGGCCCAGATCTATCGCAATATCGGGCGCATCCTCGCCCATATCGGCGCAGCGCCGACGCAGGTGGTGAAGATCAACACCATCCTGGTCGATCGCGCCGATTCAGCTGACGTGACGCGGGAGCGGCTCGCCTTTTTCGGCGATCACCGCCCGCCCCATACCGGGGTCATCGTGGCCGGCCTCGGCTCCCCTCATGTCAAGATCGAGGTGGAAATCATCGTCCATGTCGGCGCAGGGGTCGGCCCGGCTTAGAGCCGTTCAGGACGGCTTGCCGTTGCGGCGCTTGGTCCTCTCGATCAGCAGCATGTGGTCTTCAAGGGCCGTCGCAATGTCTGCGAATGTCGAGGCGGGCTTTGCGATTTCGGCCAGGATGAACTGGCGAAACTCCTCATGCTGCTTGGGGATCGCCTTCAGATCATTGTCGCGGTAGCGGTCGAGATTGAAGACGATCATCACATGGCGGGCAATGGTGTCCCACAGCGTGCCGGCAATCGTGTTGCGGGCCGCAAGCCTGATGGTGCGGTGGAACTCCAGGTCAGCCAGCAAAGACGCCCTGACATTGCCCGCCTTGGCGGAGGCGCGCATGTCATCGATCGAGGCCTGCAGGGCGCCGACATCCTCAAGACCGCTGCGCCAGTTTTCAATCGCGTCGCGCAACAGGATGGATTCCAGGGCAAGACGGGATTCCATCACCTGCTGGGTCACATTCGGATCGAATGTGGCGATGCGATAGCCCCTGTGTCCGCCACCACTCAGAATGCCCTGCGCGTGCAGCACCTTGAGCGCTTCGCGGATCGGCACGCGGCTGACGCCGAGTTTCTCCGCCAGGGTGGTTTCCACCACCCGCTCGCCCGGCTGGATGATGCGCGTGGCAATGGCCTCGGCAATGGAATCGGCGACCCCTTCCGAGAGCGATATGCGCTTTGGCTGCCGCAAGGCGTCCACGCTTCCGGTGATCATGCTGTCCTGAGCCATATCCCCCCTCGATTGCTTTAGGAGCTTCGAAGGTGCCGCATAGCATTATGTATGATTGTATTCAAACGGATCGTGGAACAATCCCGCAGCTTTGCCGAACGGGCATGATATTGCCGTCTGGGGCGCGAGAGAAACCGGCTTACGGAAGGCGATCAGTCAGCCGCCGATGCGGGCCGCGAAACCGCGGATACCCTTCACCGCAAAGTCCAGCACCGTCTCGTCGGTGAAGCGCCCTTCGCTGACGGACGCGGGCGCGCGGGGCACCACGATTTCCATGGTCGGCGGAACCTCGGCCAGCATGCCGTTCAGGATGTATTTGAGATGAGCCTGGGCGCGGACCCCGCCGAGCGCGCCGCCGGAGACCGAGATCACGAGGCAGGGCTTGCCCTTGAATACGGACTCGTAGGCTGGCCGCGAGCACCAGTCGATGGCGTTCTTCAGCACGCCCGGAACCGAATTGTTGTATTCCGGCGTGACGAAGACGAGGCCGGGGGCGGCCGCGATCTGAGCCTTCAGCCGTGCGACTGCCGGCCCGCCATCATGATCGGCATTGTAGAGCGGCAGGTCGCCGATCAGCCCGCGCTCGATGGTGATCTCAGGCGCCATACGCTCGGCAAGCGTCATCAGGAGCGCGGTGGAGGAAGAGGCAGCCCTCAGGCTGCCGGAAATGCCGAGCAAATGCATGTCAGAGCCTCGCCAGGAAGGTCGCAATGGAGGGGAACAGGATGATCAGCGCTAGGCAGACGATCATGGCCGCGATAAAGGGCAGCGTGCCGCGGAAGATATGCGCGAGGCTCACCGTCGGGTCGTTCAAGGCCGCCTTGATGGTGAAGACCGACAGCCCGAAGGGCGGGGTCAGCAGACCGATCTCGACTGCAACAACAGTCAAGACGCCGAACCAAATCAGGTCGAAGCCGGCCGCTTCTGCCACCGGCAGGGCGATCGGCAGGACAATCAGCATGATCGAGATGGAATCGATCAGGCAGCCCAGCGCGATGATCAGTGCGAGATAAATGATCAGGAAGCCGAAGGGGCCGATCGGGCCGGATAGAAGCGCTTCCGCCACCGCCGCCGGCAGGCCGGACATGGCCAGCATGCGCGAGAAGAAGGTCGCAGCCAGGATCAGGAACAGCACCGAGACCGTGATCTGGCCTGTTTCCAGCAGCAGCCGCCAGAACGATCCGGGGGTCAGCGTTCGCCGCGACAGGGCGATCATCAGCGCACCGAGCGCACCGACGGCGCCGGCTTCGGTCGGGTTGAGGAACCCGCCATAGAGGCCGCCCAGCACGAGGAAGACGAGGATCAGGATCGGCACGGCCTTGGATGCCATCTGCGGCACGGTGTAGAGCGGGCCGGTCTCTTGTCCTGCAACCGTCTTTTCGAACACTGCACCCGGCTTCAGCCAGGCCAGCAGCGCAATCGTCACGGCAAAGAGAAGGGCCAGCAGAATGCCGGGGCCGATGCCGGACAGGAACATGCGGCCGACGGATTCTTCCGCCTGCACGGCATAGACGATCATCAGCAGCGAGGGCGGGATCAGCATGCCCAATACCGAACTGCCGGCCACCACGCCGGTGGCAAAAGACCGGGTATAGCCATGGCGGCGCATTTCCGGCACAGCAATGCGGGCGAAGACAGAGGCCGAGGCCACCGAAATGCCGGTGATGGCGGCGAAGACCGCATTGGCGAAGACGGTGGCGACGCCGAGGCCGGCTTTCACCCGTCTGAGCAATTGCTGGAACACGTCGAACGTATCCTTGCCGACACCTGACGCGGTGACGAGCAGGCCCATCAGGACAAAGAGCGGAACGACCGCATAGAGATATTCGCGAAGCGCATCATTGCCGACAGAGCCCGCCATGCGCCAGGCGACCGCATCACCACGGATGGCCGCGACACCGGCAAAAGAGACGACCAGCATGCCGACGCCAATGGGCAGGCCCATCAGGATCAGCGCGATCAGGCCCGCGACGGCCAGGATGCCGATTTCAACGCCGCTCATTCCATCCGCTCCCCAGAATGTGGTTCTGTACCCATCGCGACCTGCAGCAGCGCCTGGATGCAGGCGACGGTCATCGCGATGAGAATGACGGCCCGGAAGGGCCAGACGGGCAGGGTCGCGACCCCGGTAATGCCGATGAAATCTCCGGCCGAAAGATCACGGCCGAAGATGCCCAGGGTCGACCAGGCGATGACGCCGAGCGCAATGGCGGTGACGAGATCGAAAAGCGCCCTGAGCAAGCGGGCCGGGCGGGGCGAAGCCCGCTCCAGCGCGATCAGCAGAAAATCCGAGCGCGGCATGCGATCATGCCGGAGCGTCGTGGCGAGCTGCAGATAGACGATCATGACAAGCAGCAACGCGCCGAATTCGGAAATCAGCGGCAGCGACGAGCCCATCAGGTTTCGGGCGATCACGTCGGCGCAGATGACGACCATCAGCACGCCGATCATGACTGTGCCGAGCGCCGCCAGCCCATCCACCAGCATGGCCCAGGCCCTGAGGATCCTCCGCCCTGGATGGGCGGAGGCTTGGTGTGGAAGACCCGTGTTCACTTGGTCTCGTCCCAGGCGCGGGCCGGCTTTTCGCCGCGGGCGCGCAGACCGTCCATATAGGCCTTGAGGAAGCTCTTGGCCGGCAGGCCGCGGCTCTCGCCGGCGGCGACCCATTCTCCGGCGAGATCGGGCAGTTGGTCGACCCAGCGCTGGCGTTCGGCAGGATCAAGCGGGGTGACGGTGACCGGCGGGTTCTGGCTGGCTCCCAGTTCCACGATCTTCTTCAGCGCCACCTCGTGCCGCGTCATCAGGTCCTCGGCATGGGCCTTGGAATAGAAATCGCCGGCGGCGAGCAGCGCCTGCTGCACCTCTTCCGGAAGTCCGTCCCAGCTATCCTTGTTGATGGCAAGGCCGCCGGAGAAGACGACGCCCATGTCCACGCGGGTGATATAGGGGGCGACTTCGTAGAGCTTGGCCGGCAGGGCGCCGAGTGCCAGCGACACCACGCCATCCGACACGCCGGTCTGGATATCGGTATAGAAGGTGGTGAGCGCGCCATCCACGGCATTGGCGCCGGTGCCGCGCAGCCAGGTGCCGAGCGTGCCGGGGGCCGAAAGCTTCATGCCCTGCAGGTCTTCGAGCTTGGTCACCGGCTTCTTGGTATAGATGTCGTAGCTGTCGGAGCCGGTGGCACCGAGGAAGACAAGATTATACTGCTCCCATTCCTTCTTGAATTCCGGCACCGTGTTGAACAGCTCGCGCATCGTCAGGAGCTGGGCGGGAACGTTGTTGGTGGAGAAGGGCGTGTAGGCCGTGACCTGGCTCAGCGGCATCTTGGCGCCTTCGAGATAGGAGAACACCCAGCCGATATCGGTGACGCCTTCCTCGACGGAGGTCAGCGTGGCGTTGGCCTTGTAGAGCGTACCGCCAAAGGCCTCCTGCCATTCGATCTTGTAGGCGCCCTTTACCGCCAGGATCCGCTCCGCTTCCTTCATGAAATGGGTCTGAATCATGCCGATCCAGGGGATCGTGGTCGGATGCGAGGAAGCGACGGTGAGCTTCACCGTTTCCTGGGCTAGGGCGTTAAAGGGCAGCACCAGGGCTGCGGTCGTCAAAAAAGTGGCTAAAAATCTCATGTTCTCTCTCCCTGACACATGTGATGTGGTTCAAATCATGCTGATTTTCTGGCTGGACAGATCGATCCTGAGCGTCATGCTGCCCTCGTTGATCATCCACGGCCTGACGGTGAATTTTCGCGCACCGGCCCGGTGCATCGGGTCGCGGGCGGCAATCTCTTCGGCCGCTTGACGGCTTTGCGCGCGCACGATGACCATGCCGTCGCCGCGCCATTCCTGTTCGTCATCGGTCCACATCGGCCCTGCCGCAAATAGGATGCCGTCGCGCTCCAGGCTCACCTGGAAGGCCAGATGTTCCTCTAGATGCCGGAGTATTGGCGCCATATCGCCTGTCGGCGTGGTGAAGATGGCGTAGAGCTGCTTCTGCAGCATGGCCTTGCTCGCCTCCATCACGGCGGGCACGGGCAGAGATTGTGGCGCTTCGGTCATGTCTTTCCTCCCAAAAAGTCGAAGACCCGATCAACCTGCCTTGCGGCGCGCGAGTTCGGCCCGGATCTCCTGTCCGTGCTGGTCCAGCGTCGGCGGCGGCAACAGGTCCATGTCTGCCTCGCCATCGAAATTGTAGGGTGCGCGAACCGTCGTGAACTCGCCCCGCGTCGCATGGGGCACGGTCACCGCAATCCGCAGGTGCTGCGCCTGGGGATCTTCCAGGGCCTCGTTGCTGTCATAGGCCGGCGAATAGGGCACTTCCGCGGCTTCAAGCCGCGCGCACCATTCCGCGCGCGAGGCGCTGCGGAAGACGGGCGTGAGGATGGCGATCAGATCGTCCTGATGGTTGATGCGCTGCAGCCGCTCGGCAAAGCGCGGATCTGATGCCAGCGCCTGCTGGCCCGTGGCCTCCAGCAAGGCCTCCCAGAATTTCGGCGGCGAGGACAGATGAAAGGCGATCCATTTTCCGTCAGCGCATTCAAACGTATAGGACTGGCTGACGACGGGGCGCGACAGCGGCCCCATGATCTCGCCCTCGCTGTAATAGTGGGTGAAACTATCCAGGTTGAAGTGGCTCATGGCCTCCAGCATGGAGATGTCAAGCCGCCGGCCCTTGCCGGTCTGTCCGCGCTCGATCAGGGCCGCCAGAATGCCGGTTGCCGCATAATGGCCCGTCACGGCATCGGCCAGCGCCGGGCCGATGACCCTCGGCTTTTCGGGCGGGGTGACGAGCCGCAGGAAACCGCTCGCCGCCTGGGCCACGGTGTCATAGGTCGGCCGGTCGCGGGCCGGCCCCGAGGTGCCGAAGCCCGAAATGGCGCAGTAGATCAGGCGCGGATTGAGCCGACGCAGATCCTCCTCTCCGGCACCGACCTTTTCGGCGACACCAGGACGGAAATTCTGGATGAAGACATCCGCTGACGCGATCAGATCCAGGAAAACCGCGAGATCGTCGGCATTGCGGGTATCGAGCGCGATGGAGCGCTTGTTGCGGTTATAGGTCTGGAAATGCGGGGAATAGAGCCCGCCCTTGAAGGCGCGGAAGGGATCCCCCTCGCCCGGCCGCTCCACCTTGATCACATCGGCGCCGAGATCGGCAAGCTGCATGGCTGCCGCCGGTCCGGTGATATAGGTCCCCATTTCTATGACGCGGATGGACTTCAGCGGTTTCATTCTGCGGCCTTTCCGTCATATGCGATGGCCTGGTCGGCCTGATGGGACATGATGAAACCGATCGGCCGCTGGCTTTCCTCGTAGAGATGGGCGGCGAGACCGGCAGCGCGGGCCAGCAGCGGCACGGCCTTCAGCGCCTCCAACGGCCAGCCGGCGTCCAGGATCACGGCTGGGATGGCGCCGGACACGTTGATCGGCAGCGGGCGGTTCATGATGGTGGGCGCATGGGCGCCCAGATGGCGAAGCGCGGCGATATGCGCGCCTGAAATGCCAAGCTCATCGGCAATTTCGAGCAGACGGTCTGCGCGCGGATCGCCGGCGGTGTGCTGCGGATGGCCAAGGCCCGGCACCTTTTTCCGCGCGGCCTTCAGCGCTTCGAGCGAAGCGATCGCTGCCCTCTCGTCACCGCCGGCGGCGACGACCTCTGCCAGATAGCGGCCCGCAACTTCGGACGAGCCGGCAACAACGGTGCCCATGCCGAGCAGGCCGGCCGCCATGGCGCCCTGCCATGCCTCGGGTGCGGCCACCAGCGTCATGCGCGCGGCCTGTACCGAGGGCACCAGCCCGTGTTCGGCAATGGCCACCAGGCAGGCATTCATGGCGGCGGTCTGTTTTGCGGTTGGCCTGGTGCCGCAGACCAGCAGCCAGAAATAGTCGGTGAAATCGATCTTGCCGATCAGGTCGCGGCACAGGTCATGCCCGCGCACGGTGATCGAGTGGTCGTCCGAGGTGGCAATAGCCGTAAAGGCATTGTCCTGTTTTCCAATCCGCATCATCAGGTCCTATTTTTTCGCACAGCGAAGAAAAATTCACTTGCCGAATAATAGGACCTGTTTTAGCTTTGCGTCAACCCGGCTTTTGAGACAGAGTTTTGGGGTAAGAGGAGGAGCGCATGCGCCAGATAAACCAGTTCACCATCACGGACGCCGTGAAGGACAGCTTCAAGACCGAGGAAGGAAGCCGCTTCAAATTCCTCCTTGAAGGCTTCATCACCCACCTGCACGACTACACGCGGGAAGTGAACATGACCCACCAGGAATGGATGGGCATTCTCAACTTTCTGTATGACTGCGGAAAGATCTCCACGCCCGAACGCCACGAGTTCATCCTGCTCTCCGACGTGCTGGGCTTTTCCGCGCTGGTGGATATGCTGAACACCCGCGGTGGCGCCACGGAAGGCTCCAATCTCGGGCCGTTCTATCTCGATGACGCACCAATCCTCGAGCTCGGCGCCGATCTCGCCCGCGGCCGCGACGGGACATCCCTTCTGGTCCACGGCATCGTGCGGGACAGCCTCGGCAACCCCTTGCCAGGCGCCATCGTCGATACCTGGCAGGCCGACGGAACCGGCACCTATCCGATCCAGGAACAGGCGTCCGGCCAGGACAAGTTCGACCTGCGCGGCAAGATGACGGCCAATGAAAAGGGCGAATACTACTACACGACCGTGCTGCCCAAGCCCTATACCGTGCCTTATGACGGCCCGGTGGGTGATCTCTTGCGCGCCGGCAACCGCCATGCCTGGCGTGCTGCGCACCTGCATTACATCGTGCGCGCTCCCGGCATGCGGGCCATAACCACGGAACTGTTTTTCGAGAATACCGAATATATCGACAATGACGCTGTTTTCGGTGTGCGAAAATCGTTGATCGCCAAACTCGAACCTGTCAAGAAAAACGAGGAATTCGCCTTCGCGCTGGAGACCCGGCCGGATGCGAAATGTCGCTTCGACTTCGTGCTCGCGCCCGAAGGCTAAGCCCTTGATGGACCTGGGGATCATGGTGGACGACGAGACGCGCCCGGCGGAATTCGTGGAGGCCCTGGCCAAGGGTATCGCGGTGCTCGAATGCTTCGACGCCGCCCATTCCGACATGACGCTCAGCGAAATCGCCCGCCGGGTGGGGCTGTCGCCAGCCGCTGCCCGGCGCAGCCTGATCACCCTGTCGGCCCTCGGCTATGTCGGCTTCTCCGGGAAGCGTTATCACCTCCGGCCGAAAGTCATGACGCTCGGCTCCGGCTTCTATTTCGCAGCCCGGATCGACGAGTTGCTGCTGCCGGAACTCAGGCAGATCGTCGAGGCGCATGGCGACGCGGCATCCGTGGCGATGCTTGACGGTCACGATGTCATCTATATCGCCCATCATTCCACCCAGCGCGCGCGGCGCGCCACCGCCGTGGTCGGTGCCCGCTATCCCGCCCATGCGACATCGCTGGGACGGGTGCTGCTGGCGGGTCTCAGCGACCCCGAACTCGATCGCTATTTCGAGTCGGTGGAGCCCAAGGCGCTGACATCAAGGACGGTCGTTTCCAAGGAAGAACTTCGCCGGCTGATCTGGAAGGTGCGGGAAACGGGCTATGCGACAACCGTGGATCAGCTGGACTATGGCATCACCGCGCTTGCCGTGCCGATCCGCAATGCCGATGGCCGCATCACGGCGGCGGTTAACTCCTCCGGTTATTCCGGCCTTGTCAGCGCGGACCAGATGGTCGCCGAGCGGCTGCAGGATCTGCGCATCGCCGCCGGCCGCATCACCGCCGCCTCGGCGCGGGCCCCTGCGCTTTCGGCTGTTCTGAACGGAAACTGACGGAGCGGGGTGGAGACGTCCGCCTAGAGTATCCGCTTGGCGTGCAATTTATTCGAATATTTTTTCGACATACGAAAAGGGAGGATATCATGTGCAGATTTTGTGATCCCCGGACGCGCGCACCAGCGGAACTGGGTGGCGGACTGGCGGGAAAAGCGCGGCCGGTCTTCTCGCCGGTGCCCGAAGGCATTGGCGCTGCCGGGCGCCGAACCCTGATCAAGGGCGGCTCTGTACTGTCCATGGATGCGAGCGTCGGCAATTTTTCCGTCGGCGACGTGCTGATCGAGGGCTCGAAGATCCTCTCGGTCGGCGCCTCCATCGACGCCGGCGATGCCCAGGTGATCGACGCGTCCGGCATGATCGTGATGCCCGGCTTTATCGATACCCACCACCATCAGTTTGAAACCGCCCTGCGCAGCCTGTTGTCGGATGCCATCCTGATCAATGACGGCCGGCCGGAAAGCACCGCCAATTACTACGAATGGATGCTGCAGAAATTCTCGATGCTGTACCGTCCGGAGGATGTCTACATATCCGAACTCTTCGGCGGCATCTCGCAGATCGATGCCGGCGTGACGACCGTGATGGATGTCAGCCAGATCCATCATTCGCCTGAGCATTCGGATGCGGCCGTCTCGGCATTGCGGGCGGCCGGCCGGCGCGGCGTGTTCGGCTATTTCGAGGGCTGGGGCGATGCGGCCAAATATCCCGGCGACGCACGTCGCCTCAAGACAGAGCATTTTGCCAGCGACGATCAACTGCTGACCATGGTGATGGGCGGCGAAATCTACCTGCCCTTCCATGAGGAGGCCTGGGCGATCGGCCGCGAACTCAACATTCCGATTGCGCTGCATGTCGTCGGCACCTTCGGCATGCAGCCGACGTTTGATGGCCTGGCAATGGCCGGCAAGTTTGGGCCCGACAACATCTTCATCCACATGACCGGCATGAGCGACATGGCCTGGCAGAAGGTGGCCGATGCAGGCGCCCATGTCTCGCTCTCCGTGCCGATCGAAATGCAGATGCGCCATGGCGAGCCGCCGCTGCAGAAGGCGCTCGACCTCGGTATCCAGCCCTCCTTGTCGACGGATGTGGAATGCACCATGACGGCCGACATGTTCACACAGATGCGCTCTGCCGTGACCCTGCAGCGTATGATTGCCAATGAAAAGGCGCTGCGCGGCGAGGACTATCCGAAGCTGCTCTCGGCGATGGATGCCATCCGCTTCGCCACGATCGAAGGTGCACGCGGGCTGAAGCTCGACCACAAGACCGGCACGCTGACACCGGGCAAGGAGGCCGACATCATCCTGCTGGATGCGACGGCGCTCAACGTCGCGCCGCTGAATCACGTGCCGGGCGCCGTCGTGACGCTGATGGAGCGGTCGAATGTCTCCACCGTCATCTGCGCCGGCAAGGTGCTGAAATGGCAGGGCAGCCTCATCGGCCATGACATCACCAAGCTGCGCTCCGAACTGGAAGCAAGCCGCGACTATCTGTTCGAAAAGGCAGGCGTCGAGAAAGACCTCTTCCGCCAATAGTCCGGGAGCGAGTTGTTGCGATATTCTCGGGCAATCAGACTGCCCGAGAATCCATGCATCGACGCGCGGATGGGTCAGCCGCCTCTACCAGCCATAGCTGAAGGTGGCGCCGATGCCGTTATTGCCCCGCTGTACGACGTTGTTGTCGGTGTTGCGGCCATACTGGAAGATGCCATAGGCATTGTCGTTGCCGTTCTGCTGCAAGGTGGCGGAATGTCCGTCGCCCTGTTGCCGGATGAAACCGAGATTGCGGCGTCCGCCCTGGGCGATGCCGGCGGAATTGCCGTTGCCCAGCTGCCGGATATCGCCGCCCTTGAGATCGCGATAGAGCGAATAGGCACGAAGGCCTGTGGCCAGGAGATCGGCTTCCGCGCCCGAGCGCGGGGCGACATTGAACGAGATGCTGCCACCCGCCTGGGCCGGTACAGCCATCACGACTTGCCCCAGGCTGCCGGCCAGAAGGCTGATGCTGATAAGCGTGAACACGGTCTTTTTCATGATGATCTCCTGAGGGCGGGTTGCCTTGGCTGATGATGCATAATGGCATCGTCCTCCTGAACGCAGCCGGAACTCACCGTTC
This sequence comes from Rhizobium sp. RU36D, assembly GCF_900176345.1. Classification (GTDB taxonomy): domain Bacteria; phylum Pseudomonadota; class Alphaproteobacteria; order Rhizobiales; family Rhizobiaceae; genus Allorhizobium. Next base: position 116,273 of record NZ_FWXU01000002.1, on the reverse strand, counting down.
ATCTGCTATTCACGGGCCGCGATCTCGACCCTGAACGCGAAAGGGCGCCGGAACGAACCGGCACCCTCCAAAACATGCGTCAGATAGCTGGCAAACTGTCAGTCGTCGCTGACCTGTTTCGTGCAGCGATGGCTTTTGCCGCCGCTGATCACCTCAAGCACGGCCTTGTAGCTGCTCCCCCTCGAATCCAGGGTCACGGAGCCCAGCGTGGCGGCCTTGCCGGCGGACACCTCGAAATCGCCACCCTGGGTGATGCTGGAGCTGCCGCCACCGCCTGTCTTGTCGATGCGCAACGTATAGCTTCCGTCGGTGGTCTTGTCGGCACGGACGATCGCCTCGAGACTGACAAGGCCGGCGCGGGGCGTGACCTTGATTTCGCACAGCTTGGAGGATTGCGTGGGCGCGGCGGTCGCCATTTCGGTGAAGGCGCCGACCGGAAGCAGGCACAGCGCGAAAAGTGTCATGAGGCTGCGAGAATGTCGGACGCTATTTGGCATGGGTGATCTCCCCTTAAGCTGCCATTTTGATCTTCACCGGTGCGGCGTCAGTGGCTAGGTCGCTCAGTCGCAGACCTGGACGAAGGCTGCGACATTGCCGCTGCCGCCCTGGCTGAGATTGGCATCGCAGCCGCGGCCGACCTGAACGCCGGCGGCGATGTTGCCATTGCCATCCTGGGTCAGGATCGTCGTGTGATTGGAGCCGAACTGGCCGATGCCGGCGACATTGCCATTGCCGCGCTGGGTCGTCGCGCCGTAGTTGTTGTAGCCTTCCTGGCCAACAGCCGACAGATTGCGATCGCCATATTGATGTCCGGTCACCCGGTTGTAGTTGCCGTTCTGGTAGGTCCTGATCCGGTTGCTATAGCCACGCTGCGCGCCGCCTGCCGAGTTCGACCAGCCATACTGCTCGATGCGCACGTCATTGGCCATGACGGGCGCAGCACCCATGATGGTGGCGACAGTGCCGAGTGCGATTGCGATGAAAGACGTGCGGTTCATGACTTTGTCTCCTCAGGCGGCTTTGACCGCGGTTGAACATCTCCCTTGTAGAGACCGCCGCTGGAACAGAAGCTGAAGAGACCATTCAGGTCGGGTTCATCCTGCCATATCAGGTCCAGAGACCATGTTTCCGCAGGCGATATTCCAGTTTCGCGCGGGTAAGGCCGAGGCTTCGGGCAGCGGCCGCGATGTTTCCGCGACTGGCCGCCAGCGCCTGGCGATAGAGCTCGATTTCAGCACTGCGAAGCTCCGTCGTGGAAGACAGGAAATCCGAACCGGCTTGAGGGGAGGCGGCCAAGGGACGTGAAGATAAGGAGACACGTCCATCCCGTGTCAGCGAAGAGTGCAGCGCTGGAAACGGCTCGTTGGCCGTGAACAGGTGTTGCAGGTCGATAAAGCCGCCGGCATTGGCGAAGATCACCCCGCGCTCGATGAGGTTCTGAAGCTCTCGGATATTGCCCGGAAAGTCGTAGGCGAGAAGCGCATCCATGGCCCGGCGGGTCAGCCCGATGACATCGCGGCGGTGTCGCTCGCGAAACAGCCGCAGGAAGTGATCGGCAAGCAGGGGAATGTCGTCTCGACGCTCGCGGAGCGGCGGTATGGAGATGGGGAACACGCAGAGACGGAAATAGAGGTCCTGGCGAAACCGTCCTGCCCGCACTTCATCGGCAAGATCGACATTCGACGCCGCGATTACCCGCACATCCGCCGCAATCGTTTTCGAACCACCCACCCGCTCGATCACCCGCTCCTGGATGGCGCGCAGCAGCTTGCCCTGTGCGGCATAGGCCAGCGACGCCACCTCGTCGAGGAACAGCGTGCCGCCGGCCGCTCGCTCGAAATATCCGGGACGCGAGGCGACAGCGCCGGTAAACGCGCCCTTTTCGACACCGAACAACTCGGATTCGACCAGCGTTTCGGGAATGGCAGCGCAGTTGATCGCCACGAAGGGCTTGGCGGCACGGTGGCTCAGCCGATGAAGCTGCTGCGAGAAGAGCTCCTTGCCGACACCAGACTCCCCAACCAGAAGAACGGTCGCTTCCGTATCGGCAACCTTCTCCACCATCAGCCGCGCCTTGAGGAAGCTTGCAGACACCCCGACGACCGGCTCGCCGCCTGGCAATCCCGCACCGGTGACCGCTGTCCCATCGGGCCTCGTCTCTTTAGGGGAAGTGCGGCGTGCAACGCGGCGCGAGCGCGGCCATTCCAGGCCGAGATAGGCCCGCTCCGGCGCATCCTCGCCCCATTCCCCGGCGTTCTGGCCAACCACATAGCAGCGGGGCGCGCCCATGCCCGAGCATTCCAGCTCGCGAAAGATCACCGGCCGGCCGAAGAGCGTGCTGGTATAGCCGCTCGGATAGCCCGTCTGCATCCAGCAGACCGGGTCGCTTGCCAGCCCGTGATGGGCAATATGCTCTGCGGCCTCGGAGGAATCGTACCAGTAGAACTCGCCGAAATAGCTGCCTTTGGCGCTGTCGAACTGGAACTGCTTGGTCTCCACCTTGACGAAGCCTTCCAGCGTATGCACGCGCGGCCCGGCGGCAAGCGCATGGGTGAGATCCTGGTTGGGGAACCGTTTCTGGATCAGCTCGGCATCGCGCACACCCTGCATGTATCCCACCCGCATGAAGATGCCCTTCGCGGCCTCCATGCCGAAGGCCTCGATGATCTCCTGGCGCAGGCGCCCCAAGACCTGGCTCTGCATCAGCACCATGCGCTGGTCGTTGAGCCAGATCCGCCCGTCGCCGAGCGCGAAATGCAGGGCCTCGGTCAGTTCCGCAAGCGTCGGCGAAGCGCCGGTGACAAGCTCGCTGAACGCGCCCTTGGACAGCATCTTGCCCGTGGACTTCGAAACCTCGGCGAGCGACACGAGGGTAGGAGACTTGTCCTTGGGCATGTCAACCTTCATAAATTGATTAGGTTTTCTCAACGTTTCATCATTTGATGAATTTCGCAATCCGTCTGCTGTGTGAGCCGGGAAGCAGTACCTCAAAAATCTCGTTGTCTTTTCATGGCCCTGGATCGGCCCTCCGCTTTGAAGATCTGCCGCCGACAACTTGGCACGCCTGTTGCGACGAAGAAGCCGAGCCGCTTGAGGAGGCGGCCAGGAGGACAGACGCATCAGCAGAGCCTGGATGAGCGGTTGAACGGACCGATCTCACGACGGCGAAGCTTTGCCCTGATCTCCTCGAACCGAGGGAATTGGAGGCCCTGAACCATGAACATGCATGCGCCGAATTTTTTGGATACCGCCCGCTGGGGCGGCCTTGCCTATATCTCGGATTGGCAGGAAACGCTGGGCGGCAAGCTAGATGTGACCGACCCTGCCAATGGCAATAGGCTGGCAACCGTCGGATTATGTGGTCCGGCCGATATCGCCGAGGCCGCCAAGCGGGCTCGTGCGGCGCAAAAGGAATGGGCAAAGACGCTGCCCGCCCAGCGCGCAGCGATCCTCAATCGTGCCGCCGATATTCTTGAGCAGAACGGCGCCGAACTCGCCAACTGGATTATGCAGGAATCCGGCTCCATCCATCCCAAGGCGATGATCGAGATCGAGCATGGCGCCCTCTTCATCAGGCATGCCGCCACGCTTGCGACCCAACCCACGGGCATGTTCCTGCCCGGCATGGACGACCGCACGAACTATGCCCGCCGGGTGCCGCATGGCGTGGTGGGCGTGATCTCGCCGTTCAACTTTCCGCTGGTTCTATCCGTTCGTTCGATCGCCGCTGCAATCGCGCTTGGCAACACCGTCGTGCACAAGCCGGATCCGCGCACGCCCATTTCAGGCGGCATCATCATCGCCCGGATCTTCGAAGAGGCCGGCTTGCCCAAGGGCGTCCTGCATGTCGTGCCGGGCGGTGCCGATGCGGGCGAAGCGTTGTGCAGCGACCCGAACATTGCCATGGTATCCTTCACCGGCTCGGCCCGTGGCGGCTCAAAGGTCGGCGAGATCTGCGGCCGTCACCTGAAGCGCGTCCAGCTCGAACTGGGTGGCAAGAACGCCCTTGTCATTCTCGATGACGCCGATCTTGATGTGGCCGCATCCAATGCTGCCTGGGGAACCTTCCTGCATCAGGGCCAGATCTGCATGGCCACCGGGCTCATCCTGGTCGACGAAAAGATCGAAGCCGCCATCACCGAACGCCTGGTTGCGAAGGCGCTGCACCTGCCGGCCGGCGACCCCTCCACCCAACAGGTGGCGCTGGGCCCGATCATCTCCGATAGCCAGGTCGAGACCATACAGAAGATCGTCGACGATGCCGTGGCCAAGGGGGCGAGGTTGCTCGCCGGCGGCACACATGATGGCCGCTTCTACGCCGCGACCGTGCTTTCGGGCGTCAAGCCCGACATGCTGGCCTTCGAGGAGGAAATCTTCGGGCCGGTCGCCTGCATCGTCTCATTCAAGACCGATGAGGAGGCCGTCGATCTCGCCAACCGATCGGAATACGGGCTCGCCGCGGGCGTGATTTCGGGCGATCTCGGGCGCGCCATGGGCCTCGGCGACCAATTGAATGTCGGGCAGCTGCACATCAACGACCAGACGATCAATGGCGGCCCATATGCGCCATTCGGTGGTCGTGGAAAGTCCGGCAATGGCACGCGCGTCGGCGGACCGGCTGACATCGAGGAATTCACCCAGTGGCAGTGGGTCTCGGTGAAGAAGGCCGCAACACCCTATCCATTCTGATCCACTTTGATCCAACCCTTGTCGCGACGACCACTCGCCGGAAAGGCGGGCGGTCCTGATCGCGCTCTTCCAAAGGAAACACGAGCATGAACCTCTCAGGAAAGACCATCGTCATCACGGGCGTCTCGTCGGGCATCGGCGGCGAAGTGGCCCGCCTCGCCCGCTTTCGTGGCGCAAGCGTTATCGGCGTCGACCGCAACGACGCCATGCTGTCCCTCGACGGCTTCATCAAGATCGATCTCAGCAATCCCACGGCAATCGACGCTACCATTTCAAAGTTTCCAACCCGGATCGACGCGCTCATCAATGCCGCAGGCGTGCCGGGCACCGCCGACAAGGATCTCGTTGCGCGGGTCAACTATCTCGGCCTGCGCCACCTGACCGAATCCCTCATAGACCGCATGCCAAAGGGCGCTTCGATCGTGAACTTTGCATCGATCCTTGGCGGGGAATGGCCCAAGCGGGTCGAGCAGCACAAAAAACTCGCCGCCACGACGAGCTTTGCCGAGGGGCAAGCGTGGCTATCGGACTTTCCGGTGCCGCAGGAAACCTGTTACCAGTATTTCAAGGAAGCGCTGATCGTCTGGACGATGATGCGCAGCAATGCGCTGTTCATGAAGCGGGATATCCGGATGAACTCCGTGGCGCCCGGTCCGGTCTTCACGCCGATCCTCGGCGATTTCGTCACAATGCTCGGCCAGGAGCGCGTGCAGGCCGACGCCGGCAAGATGAAGCGCCCGGCCCTTGCCGATGAAATCGCAGGACCCGTCCTCTTCCTGTGCTCCGACGACGCCCGCTGGGTGAGCGGCATCAACCTGCCGATCGACGGCGGACTGGCCGCCGTCTATGTTTGACAGTCTCCGATCCGATCCGGGCGTCTCTGCCTGTTCGGCTAGGTAGGACAGAGGCAGGCCTCTCAGCCTGCCTCTCGGCGTGCTGACAAACTCTCATTCCCGGGTCTTTGCTGTTGGTTTTGGCCGAAAACATCGCCGTCATGCCAGCCGACGAGCCGGCATCCAGCGCAATCAAGTCCTTGATTACGAAATACTTTTCACGGCGCAGACGCGCCGCGGCTGGATTCCGGCCTTCGCCGGAATGACGGCTGAATATGGTCTCGCGGAAAACCCATCTTTGTCGTCAAGCTGAGAGGCAGGCCGTTCAGCCTGCCTCTGCGGATCGCATCAGTCCTTCCAGGAAATGCGGTTCAGGAAGATGCTTTCGTTGGGGGTCGGCGTGAACTGGACCTGTTCGGCGGCGCCGTAGACGACGGCGGCCTGGTAGAGCGGGATGATGTAGTTGTTCTTGTTGACCATCTCATGCACCGTCTTGTAGGCCGCCAGTCTTTCGTCCTCGGACAGCGACTTGCGGGCGAGATCAAGGGCGGCGTCGATCTCCGGATTCTTCACGCTGGACCATCCGCTGGAGGAATGCAGCAGCGGGTAGAGAATGCCATCGGCGTCCTGGCAGCCGCAGCTCCAGCGGCTGAAGGCAAGTGCGGGAATGACATCAGGACCGCTTTGCATCTGCTTCAGCCAGTTCGGCATGTCGGTCATCTCGATCTCGACTTTCATGCCGGCATCGTTCAGCATCTGCTGGATCGCCTGCACGACGCGCTGGTCATAGACCGGCGCCGTGAGGAGCTTGAGCGGCGCATCGGCGCCCGGTGTCGCGGAGATGATTTCCTTTGCCTTTGCGGCATCAAAAGCCGGGCCTTCCAAGCCCTCGATCCAGCCCATATGGGCAGGCGAGGCGACCTGCGATACCGGCTTTTCGCCGGTCGCCAGAATGCCCTCGGCAATACCGGCCTTGTCCAGCGCCATGGCGATTGCCTGGCGCACTTCCGGCTTGTCGAGCGGCGGCTTGGTCACATTCATGCCGAGATAGGCGACGCGTTCGGTGTTGCCGACCAGCGCCTTGCCTTTGCCGGAAGCCTGGATCTGCGCCACGAGGTCGCCGTTCAGATAGGTCACGAGGTCGCTCGCCCCGGCCTGGAGATTGGCGACCCGCGTCGCCGCATCCGGCACCGCGCGGAACACGACCTGCGGAAACGCGCCCTTGTCGCCCCAATAGCCGTCATTGCGGGCGAGCGTCACCTCGACGCCGCGTTTCCAGCTCTCGAACTTGTAGGGGCCCGATCCCACCGGCGCGAGGTTGAACGCATCCTTGCCCATTTTCTCGACCACGGCCTTCGGGACGATCGACAACTTAACGAGCTGGGCGAAAAGCGGCGGATAGGGGCCGTTGGTCGTCAGCGTCACCGTCGTGGCATCGTCGGCGACGGCATCCGTGATCTGGTTGAACTGTCCAAGCTGCGGGCTGGCGAAGGCCGGATCGGTAATCCGCTTGACCGAGAAGGCGACATCCTCAGCCGTCAGCTTGCTGCCGTCATGGAACACCACGTCGTCGCGGATCTTGAAGCGGATCTGGGTATCCGACAGATACTCCCATTCGGTGGCAATCTGCGGAATGATCTTGCCGGCATCGTCACGGGTGACGAGATTGTCAAAGACGTTGCGATAGACATTGTAGCTGTCCGGGTTCCACTGGACATGCGGATCGAGCGAAGAAGGCTCCCCCGGCAGATCGATCACGAAAAGGTCTTTTGATGCCTGTGCCTGGTACGGTGCGGCAAGGCTCCCCGCGGCAAGCAGGAAGCCTGCAAGAATAAGGCTGTGCGGTCGCATAACTGTTCCCTTTAATTGGCGATTATCCAAACCTCTGGTGCGCTCTTGTTCTTACCCTGCCGGGCGCATCGGCAGGGCTTGAATGCACGTCTCTGACATCTCAGATTATATTATTGATGTGCATTAAATGCAAAGTTGACATCTTAAATCTGAATATGCAATCCTGATTCTCAAGATGAACGACAACAGGCGAAACCCGCCGGCGGCCCTGCAAAGGGCGCGCTGGGGATAGTCGCCGGCCAAGATGGGAACAATCTTTGACAAGCCGTGCGATTCTGCGGATGACAGCGTTGAACGATCGCCATGTCGGCGGTCAGCGCGCGCTTCTGAGATCTCACAATGCTTGACAATGATGCCTATTCTTCCCCCGCTCCCGTCATGGCCAAGGGACTGTCGGCCGAGCAGACGCTGAAAAGCGCCATCGTCCACGGCGTCTTGAAGCCGGGAGAAATTCTGTCCGAAGCGCGCCTGTGCGATGAGTTCGCCATCGGCCGCGGCGCAGTTCGCACCGCCTTGCAGCGGCTGCAATCAAGCGGACTGGTCACGTCGGCAGCCCGAAGCGGCTGGTCGGTAACGCCGATCTCTGCCGCGGAAATCCGCGAGGTCGTGGCCGGACGCAGGGCGCTGGAAAGGCTTCTGGCGTCGGCCGTAATCTCGGACGTGGACCACACGACGATCGGTCGGCTTTGCGACATGTATGGAGCGCTGCATGGCCGCATCGATCCGATGCTAGATCTGCAGGCCACCCTGCGCCGTGCCGAGCGCGATCTGCTGTTGCTGCTGGCAGCAAGGCTGAACATGCCGACCCTCAGCGGCTGGCTCATGGACCTCTGGGACCGGTCGGCGCGTCTCGTGAACTTCTTCGAGGCGCGCAGCAGCGTGAAAATGCGCGGTGCGGATCGTGCGGCCCTCGGCGCTTGCCTCTTGGCCGGCGACCGCGAGGGCGCCGAACGCCATATCGCGGCCGCCATCGACCAGCTGGAAGCCTATCTGGCGGCCCGCTTCCTGGAATCCTCCGCCGTACTGGATGCAGCCGCGACGCGGCGCCGGAGTTCCGGCAAGTCGAAGACCCCGAACGCAGATCATAAGCCCAACCAGGATCAGACAAGGACGAATTGATGATGCCCTCTTCCCGACGACTATCCAGCGCCCTTCTGCTTGCCGCCGCTCTCGCCAGCACCGCCTTCCTTGCCCTGCCGGCCGCTGCCAAGGACCTCTTCGTCGTCGACCTGGTCAACGAGCCCTCGTCGCTCGATCCGCAGAAGCAGTGGAATCCCGACAGCTACTACGTCTACCGCAATGTCTTCGACAACCTGCTGACCCGTGACGATGACGGCAAGATCGTGCCGCAGATCGCGACCAAGTGGGACTACAAGTCGCCGACCGAAATCGTCTTCACCCTGCGCAGTGACGTGAAGTTCCATGACGGCCAGCCGCTGACGGCAGAGGACGTCGCGTTTTCGGTCAACCGGATCATCGATCCCGCTTTCAAGAGCCCGCAATTCAGCCAGTTCAACAAGATCAAATCCGCCGCCGTCTCGGGTGAAAACGAGATAACGGTCGTGACGGACGGGCCTTATCCCGTGCTGCTTGCCCAGCTCGTGAAATTGTCCGTGGTGCCCAAGCATGTGGTGGAAAAGGTCGGCGACGACGCCTTCAATGCTGCACCCGTCGGATCCGGCCCCTACAAGTTCGAGGCCTGGAACCGCGGTTCATCCGTGACGCTTGTGCGCAATGACGACTACTGGGGCGACAAGGGTCCCTTCCCCAAGGCCGAGTTCCGCGCCGTGCCTGACGCCGCGACGCGTCTTGCCGATCTCCAGGCCGGCAATGCCGATCTGGTGGTGACGCTCGATGCCGACCAGGCCAAGCAGTTGGAAGGCGCAGGCTCGGCCAAGGTGCTGAGCGCCCTGACGGAGCGCATCGCCTACCTGAAGCTCAATCCGACGCTGCCGCCGCTCGACAATCCCAAGGTCCGGCAGGCCGTGGCCCAGGCCATCGACAAGCAGGGCATCGTGGAAGGCCTGCTCGGTGGCTTCGACAAGCCTGCAACGCAGATGGCGAACGACACCTATCTCGGCTATGTGCCGAACCTGGAAAACCTGCCCTTCGACCCGGAAGCCGCCAAGAAGGCCGTGGAAGAGGCAGGCGCGGGCAAGACCAAGCTCTCCTTCGCCACCTCGCCGGTGTTCGACCAGCGCATCGTGCAGGCCCTGGCGCAGATGCTGACGGATGTCGGATTTGACGTGGAAATCCAGCTCACCGACATGGCTGCCTATCTGAAGCGGGCACAGAGCGAACCGGCGCAGCAGGCCAATTTTGCCTTCGGCCGCTGGTCTTGCGCCTGCCAGGATGTGGATGGCGTCCTCTTCCCGCTGCTGCATTCCTCCAGCAGCTGGTCGTCGCTGCGCAATCCGGAAATCGATGCCCTGCTAGAGCAGGGACGCAATACGCTGGATGAAAAGCAGCGTCTGGATGCCTACACCGCCGTCTCGCAGTTCGTGGCGAAGGACGTGCCGCTGGTGCCGCTCTATGAGGCTGCGGTTCTCTACGGTGCGGCGACCAATCTCGAATGGAAGCCGACCGCCAATGAGAGCATGTTCCTCAATCGCATGACGTGGAAGGATTGATCCTTAAAGCATGTCGCGCAAAAGTGTGCAGCGGTTTTGCGATAACGACATGCGGAAAACCAGGATTTTAAAGCGTGGCAAGCTGATCTGAAAGATCGCGACACGCTTTAAGCCCGGCGGCCGGCTCAAGCCGGCCGCTCCATATTCCCCTCTCGTGGATGGCACAGTGTCGATCTTTTTCGCAAAGCGGCTTTTTCAGGCGTTGATCGCAGTCTTCGGCGTGATGACCCTGATCTTCTTCCTGCAGCGGCTGGCGGGCGATCCCGTGCTGCTGCTGGTGCCGATGGATGCGACCCAGGCCGACATCGACCGGATGCGCACCGCCCTCGGCTTCGACCAGCCGCTGATCCTGCAATATGCCGATTTCCTCGGAAATCTCATCCGCTTTGACCTTGGTCGCAGCTATGTCCAGAACGTGCCGGTCATCGACCTGATCTGGACCCGCATTCCCTATACCCTGATGCTGGCCGGCGGCGCGCTTGTCGTGGCCTTCGGTCTGGGAATACCGATCGGCGTGACGCTGGCTGTGTGTCGCGGCCGGCTGATCGCCCGCCTCCTGTCCGCCATCGTGCTCGCCGGCCAGTCCATGCCGACCTTCTGGAGCGCGATCCTGATGATCATGGTGTTCGGTGTCTGGCTGGGCTGGGCACCGCCGTCAGGGGCACGCGAAGCGTCGAGCATCGTCATGCCGTCGATCGCCCTTGGCCTGCTTTCGCTGGCAACCTTTGCCCGCGTGGCCCGCACGGCCGTGCTTGACGAGCTGGAAAAGGATTATGTCCGCACCGGCCATGCCAAGGGCCTTCCGATGGGCCGCATCATCTCAAGGCATCTGTTGCGCAACGCCTCCATTCCGGTCGTCACCGTCGCAGCGCTGGAAATCGCCAATCTCTTGGCCGGGGCCGTGATCGTCGAGACGGTCTTCGCCTGGCCGGGCCTGGGCCAGCTGACGATCCAGGCGATCACCGCACGGGATTTCATGGTGGTGCAAGGGGTGGTTCTGCTCGGCGCTGTCACCGCGATCGGCCTCAACCTGATTGCCGATCTGCTCTACAGCCTGATCGATCCGCGTATCCGCATGGGAGTATCGGGCCAATGAATGCTTTGCCCTCGACCGCCCGCCCGCTCCCAAAACAACGGCTGATACCCCTCACCATCATGCCCTTCGTCGTCATTGTCGTTGTGATGGTGATCCTGGCGCTCGCAGCGCCATGGGTGGCGCCTGTCGATCCGAACACGCAGAACCTCTTGGCGCGCCTCAAGGCACCCGGCACGGTCTCGCGCGGCGTCACCTACCTGCTCGGTTCCGACGAGCTTGGACGGGATGTGCTGAGCCGTCTCATCCACGGCGCGCGCGTCTCGCTGCTGGTCGCCTTCTCCTCGGTCATCCTGTCCGGCACGATCGGCAGCATCCTCGGCATGATCGCCGCCTTATACCGGGGCTGGGTCGAAGTGCTGATCATGCGCGTCGTCGATATCGTGCTCTCGGTGCCGGCCATCCTGTTTGCCATCATCACCGTTGCCGTGCTGGGTCCTGGCCTCGTCAATGTGGTCATCGTCCTGGCGTTGACCCGCTGGCCCCGCTATGCGCGCGTCGCCTATGGCCAGACGCTGTCGGTCGCCAACATGCCGTATGTGCGGCTGTCGCGCTTCATGGGTGCGGGATGGTTCCGCCTGCTCGGCCGGCACGTGCTTCCCAATATCGCCGGCGCGCTGGTCGTGGTGGCCACTCTCGAATTCGGCCTGATGGTCCTGTTCGAGGCAGGCCTATCCTTCCTCGGCCTTGGCGTGCAGCCGCCGACGGCAAGCTGGGGCGCCATGCTGTCGACGGGTCGCAACTATGTCGCCACGGCCTGGTGGATCGCGACCTTCCCCGGTCTGGCGCTGTTTCTTCTCGTTCTCTCCATCAACCTGATCGGCGACTACGTGCGCGATCGCCTCGATCCGAAAGCAAGGTAGGCAACAATGGACTTCACCAGCGAATTCAAGGGACGCAAGGTCATCGTGACAGGCGCCTGCGGCATCATCGGCGGCTGGATCGCCCGCGCCTTTGCCGATGCCGGCGCCGAACTCTGCCTGACGGACCACCGCGCAGACGTGCTGGCCGAGGCCGTGAAGACCTATGACGGCAAGGCCCTTGGCATCCCGGCCGATCTGATGAGCGCCGAAGACATGGCGCGCTTTGCCGCCGAGGTGGGTGAAAAATGGGGCGCTCCCGATGTGCTCATAAACAATGCCGGCATCTATCCCTCCGGCTTCCTGCTCGACATCGGCATCGAGGATTTCGACGCGATCATGGGCGTCAATCTGCGCGCACCGTTCCTGCTCTCCAAACTCTTCGCCCGGCAGATGATCGACCATCAGGTCAAGGGCTCGATCATCAACATCTCCTCCGGTGCGGCCCGCAAGATGCGCTCCACGGTCGTGCCCTATTGCACCTCCAAGACCGCGCTTGACCGCCTCAGCAAGGGATTTGCGCTGGAGCTCGCCGAATACGGCATTCGCGTCAACATCGTAGAACCCGGCTTTGCCGCGGGCAGCACGGTCAGCGCACTGACAAACGAGCATGTGGACACCGTCACCGGCTCGATCCCGCTCGGCCGGGCATCGAGCAGCGAGGATGTGGCCAATGCCGTGCTCTATCTCTCCTCGTCCGCCGCCTCCTACGTGACGGGCGCCACCCTGGCTGTCGATGGCGGCAATTCCATCGGCACCCGGGTGGTCTTCCAGGAAAAGAAGAAGGCTCTCTAGGCCAAAGCGAGGAACCGATATGACCGATCACACCCCGGACCCCGCAGCACCGCTGTCCACCTTTCCGGCCTATGCCTGGCCTGAGGGCAAGCGGTCTGCCGTGCTGCTGTCCGTCGATGTCGATGCCAATTCCCCGCTTCTCTGGTCGCTCGGCAACGACGCGCCCCAGCGGCTCGGCATCCATGAAATCCGCAATTTCGGACCGCGCACCGGCCTCTGGCGCCTGGTCGAGCTATTCGCACGCTTCGATTTCAAGGCGAGCTTCTATGTGCCGGCCCATGTTGCCGAGCAACATCCCGACATGCTGCCGCTGCTTCTCAAGCAGGGACACGAAATCGGCCTTCACGGCTATTTCCATGAAATCGTGTCGGAGGTGTCTGACGACGAGTTCACGGGGGCGCTGGAGGCCAGCCTCGAGCTATTTGTCCGACAGACGGGCACGAAGCCGGTGGGCTTCCGCTCGCCCGCCTGGGAGATGACGCCGCATATGCTGGCCGAGATCAAGCGCCTCGGTCTCACCTATGACAGTTCGCTTTCCGGCTTCGACCATCCCTATGAGATCGACGGGCTGACCGAGATCCCCGTGCAATGGGCGGTGGACGATGCCATTTTCTTCAAGTTCGAGGGCGGTGGGCGCGACCGGTTTCCGATGCAATCGGGTCGCATGGTGCTGGAAGACTGGAGAGCGGAGTGGCGCACCTTGCACCGCTTCGGGGGTCTCTTCACGCTGACGGTCCATGACTGGATCTCCGGTCGCGCCCAGCGAATTGCCCTGCTGGAGGACCTTCTGCAGGATATCGCCGGGGCGCAGGACACCTGGGTGGCGACGGCCGCCGAGATTGCGCAGCATCATCAGACATCAAGCAATAAAGGGCGCTTTGCGGTCGCAGCGGCAATCCCCGCGGCCATCGGGCCGCGCCGATTTGGAACCAAGGCATGAGTGAAAGCTGGACCATAGGCAAGGGCGAGACGCGCAGCCGCAAGGGGCTTGTGGCCTGTCAGAACGGGCTGGCAGCCGAGGCAGGAGCAAGCGTGCTTGCGCGCGGCGGCAATGCAGTGGATGCCGCCATCGTCACCACGCTGGTCCTCAGCGTTGTCGAACCGTGGTTGTCGGGCATCGGCGGCGGCGGCTTCATGCTGCGCGCCGATGCGGAAGGCGCTGTCGATACGCTCGATTTCAACGTCGTCTCGCCCCGAGGTCTTGATCCGGCAGATTACCCTCTGGTGGCGGGTCGCGATGGCGACTGGTTCGACTGGCCCTCCGTCGCCGATGACCGAAACCTCATTGGCTACGGATCGATCTGCACGCCCGGCACGATAGCGGGCCTTGCCGAGGCCCTGGACAAGTTCGGGACCTTGAGCTGGGAAGAGGCCCTGCAACCCGCCATCGAGCATGCCCATCGCGGCGCGGTGCTCGACTGGTTCACGGTTCTGGCGCTGGCGATCGATGCGGCCGGGCTGGCGCGCTTTCCGGCATCTTCGGCCCTCTTCCTGGTCGATGGCCGCGCCCCGCGTGCCCCGGAGCGCGGCGCCAAGGCTTATATTCCCATGCCGGCCAAGGCGGCCATGCTGGAGCGCCTGGCCCGTGCCGGCGCACGTGATTTCTACGAGGGCGAAACGGCGGCCAAGCTGGTCGCGGATCTGCAGGATGGCGGCTCCGTGATCGATGCGCGGGATCTCGCCTCCTACTACCCCACCTGGCGCGCACCGCTGCATCAGTCCTATCGAGGCCTTGATATCCACGCCATGGGCGGGTTTTCCGGCGGCCCGACCATGATGGCGGCGCTTGACGAACTGGACAAGACACTGCCGGCCGAGGATCCCCATTCCGGCAAGACGGCGCTTGCCTTTGCCCGCGCCCTTCGCCGCGCCTCCGAGCACCGGCTGCGGACGCTGGGCCATGCAGGCGGCGCCAGCTGCACGACCCATGTCAGTGTGGTGGATTCCGCTGGAACGATGGTGTCTTTGACGAATACCCTTCTCTCACGCTTCGGCTCCAAGGTCGTTCTGCCGCAGACCGGTTTCCTGATGAACAACGGCGTGATGTGGTTTGATCCGCGTCCCGGCCAGCCGAATTCGATTGCGCCTGGCGTGCGACCGCTCGCCAATATGTGCCCCATCATCGCCAAGCGCGATGGCATGCCCTATCTGGCGCTAGGTGCGGCCGGCGGACGGCAGATCATGCCGGCGGTGGTGCAACTGCTGTCCTACATGGCCTGTTTCGGCCTGTCACCACAGCAGGCCTTCATGAGCCCGCGCATCGATGCCAGCGGCGTTACGATCCTGGTCGATGCCCGTGCCGGAGCCGATGTCGCGAGCCGACTCTCCGCCGAATTCCCGGTCGAGATTTTGGAAGATACGCTCTACCCCGTCAATTTCGCCATACCTTCGGCGGTCATGCGCGATACCGACGGGTTTGTCGGCATGACCCATCCGAACCATCCCTGGGCTGCCACGGCGAAGGAAGAGCGATGACCTCCCCTGTCCTCTCGGTGCGCAATCTCGCAGTTTCCATTCGCGGCAATACCGTCGTCGACGGCGTGTCGATCGAGATCGGCGCGGGGGAAATCGTCTCCCTGGTCGGCGAATCCGGCTGCGGCAAGTCGATGACCGCGTTTGCCATCATGGGACTGCTGCCCAAGGTCGCGCGCATCGATGGCGGCTCGGTCCGGCTCGGCGCAACGGATCTCGCACAGATCCGGGAGGAAGAACGCCGGCGCATGCGCGGCTCGGAACTGGCCATGATCTTCCAGGAGCCGGTCGCCTCCCTCAATCCGCTGATGCCCATCGGGCGCCAGATCGAGGAGAGCCTGGTGGTGCATCGCGGCGTCTCGGCGGCGGAGGCCAAGAAGGCGGCCATCGCCATGCTGGAAGAAGTCGGCATTCCCGAACCGCATCTGCGCTACAAGCAGCATCCCTTCGAGCTGTCGGGCGGCATGTGCCAGCGCGCCATGATTGCCATGGCGCTGATCTGTCGGCCGAAGCTGCTGATCGCCGACGAGCCGACCACGGCGCTCGACGTCACCATCCAGGCGCAGATCCTCGACCTGATGAAGCGGCTGCGCGACGAGACCGGCACGGCGATCCTGCTGATCACCCACGACATGGGCGTCGTGGCCGACATGGCAGACCGCGTCGCAGTCATGTATTCCGGCCGCATTGTCGAGGAAGCGCCGGTAGACGCGCTGTTCTCACGCCAGCGCCACCCCTATACCAAGCTGTTGCTGTCCACCATTCCGCGGCTCGACGGTGCGCCGAAGACGATCCTTCCGGTCATCGAAGGCACGGTGCCCGATATCGGCAACTGGCCGGAGGGCTGTCGGTTCCGGCCGCGCTGCCCGCTCGCGACGGACCATTGCAGCCGCCAGGACCCGCCTCTTACGCCGCGTCCGGATGTCGGACAGGCCGCCTGCTGGCATTCCGACCGTGTGGAGACGCTGATCTGATGAAGCCGCTTCTCTCCATCCGCGACCTGAAAGTGCATTTCCCGATCCGCAGCGGCCTGTTCGGCCGCGACCTCCGTGTGGTGAAGGCGGTCGACGGGGTCGACCTCGACATCGGCGAAGGCGAGAGCGTCGCCCTGGTGGGCGAAAGCGGCTGCGGCAAGTCGACCTTCGGCGCCGCGATCCTCGGCATGCAGATCCCGACATCGGGACGCATCCTCTTCGATGGCGAGGAGGTGCGACACACCGAGGCGAAAACCCGCAAGCGCCTCGCCCGCGATATCCAGACGGTGTTTCAGGATCCGGTCTCGGCGCTCAACCCGAAAATGTCGATCGGCGAGAGCATTGCCGAGCCGCTGGCGATCCATGGTGCGGACAAGGCAGAGCGCGACAGGCGGGTTGCCGAATTGCTCGGGCTGGTCGGACTTCACCCGGAGCATGCGACACGCCAGCCCAGCGCCTTTTCCGGCGGACAGCGGCAGCGCATCGTCATCGCCCGGGCGCTGGCGCTCAGGCCCAAGCTCCTGATTCTCGACGAGCCGGTTTCGGCGCTCGATGTCTCGATCCGCTCACAGATCCTGAACCTGCTCCTGGAATTGCAGCGCCGCTTCGGCCTGTCCTACCTGTTAATCAGCCATGACCTTTCCGTCGTGCGGCACTTCGCCGATCGGGTTGCGGTGATGTATCTCGGCAGACTGGTTGAAACCGGTCCAACTGACATTGTGTTTTCCCGGCCTGTTCATCCCTATACCGAGGCCTTGCTCTCGGCTGTGCCGCTGCCCGATCCCGTGGCGCAGCGGGCCCGCAAGCGCATCGTGCTGTCAGGGGATCTGCCGAGCCCGGCCAATCCGCCCAAGGGCTGTGCCTTCGTCACGCGCTGCCCGCTGGCCGAGGAGATCTGCCGCCACACGCCGCCACCCCTAGTCGACATGGGCGGAGGCCAGATGGCCGCCTGCCATGTTCGCGCTCCAATGGGTCAGAAGATGAAGGTCAATGCGCCGTGAATACCGACCTCAAGATCTCAACCGTCAACGCCGAGAACGCCCCGCAATCGGCTCACCGACGCTATTCGCAGGCCGTTTCCCTCAGCGGCCACCAGAGGCTGCTGTTCATCAGCGGCCAGATCCCGGCCGACCGGGAGGGACGCGTGCCGGATGACGCCGAGGGGCAGGTGCGGCTGTGCTGGGCCAACCTCATCGCCCAACTCCAGGCTGGCGGCATGGACGTCGCCAACCTGGTCAAGGTCACGGTCTTCCTCAAGCGCTATGAGGACCGGGACATCAATGCCAGGGTCAGGTTCGAAGTGCTGGGCGATCATCGCCCCGCACTCTCGACCATCATCACCGACCTCTACGATCCAGCCTGGCTGCTGGAAATCGAGGCGATTGCAGCCGCATAGCGTGCTTGCGACGATCCGTCCGGCAAATTAGCCTCACTCATCGCCGTTAATTTTGGCCGCACCAGCGGTTCTGCCCAGGGTGACGGCGGTCAAAAGTCCGTTGCCGGAGAGGTAGCCCGATGCGTCATTGCCGGAAACGCCGCAGGCGGCGCCGCCTGCCGCATAGAGGTTCGGCAAGGCGCTGCCATCGGGACGCAGAACGCGGGCGCGGGTGTCGATCACCAGACCGCCCTGGGTGTGGAACAGGGCGCCGGTGACACGCACGGCGCAGAAGGGTGCGGCCAGCGGCTGAGAGCCGGAAAAGTCACGGGCAAAGGGGTCGGACGCCTCGCCTCGCTTGCAGGCCTCCACCTGCGCGCAGGTGCTGACAAGCCCGTCTTCGGGCACGTTGATGCGGGCGGCCAGGTCAGCCGGGCTTTCCGCGGTGACGACGGCGCCCATCGCTTCGGCGCGGCGGAAATCTTCGAACTGCCGGGTGATGCCGGCAATGCGCGCGTCGAACACGCTCCAGGCAATGCCTTCAGGCTGCTTGAGCACCTCTGCCGCCTGTTCCGAATAGCCCTTGGCTTCATTGGAGAAACGTTCACCACGGATGTTGACCTGGAAGCCGCCCTCGGTGATCGTTGCCCAGGAAATCAGGATGCCGGCGGGATGGGCGACCGATCCGTGGCCCTGATGGCCATTCAGATGGCGGGTCGCCGCACCGAGTGCCTGACCCCACAACAGCGCATCGCCCTGGTTACCCGCATGACCGAAATAGGTGGCGTCCGAAAGCGACGGAATGTGCTGCGCCACCAGCGCCCGATTGCCGCCATAGCCGTTGCAGGCAAGGATCAGCCGATCGCAGCCGATCTCCTCGATGCTGCCATCGGGGCGCGCGAAGGCAAGACCGAGAACACGGTCCGTATCATCGGCGAACAGCGTCGTCACATGCGCGTCGCAGATGACAGGGATCTCGCAGGTCTCCGCCGCGGCGCGCAGGGCATCGATCAATTCCTCGCCGGAGCGCGAGGCAAGCCCGTGCATGCGGCGCGCCGAATGACCCGGGTAACTGAAATCTTCGATCACCGAGAAATTCAGGCCGTGACGATCGGCCAGCCATTCGAGCACCGGTCCGGCGCTGCGCGCGACATGATCCACGATCACGGCATCCGGTTCCCCATGCGCCTTGCGCAGAATGTCGCCCGCGAACAGCTCTGCCGTATCGACAATGCCGGCTGCATTCTGCCAGCGTGTCGCAGCCGCCGGAATGAGCCCAGCCGACAGGGCCGTGGAACCGCGCGGTAGCGGATCGCGCTCCAGAACGAGGACCTCCTCGCCCGCCTCATGGGCAGACAACGCCGCCACGAGGCCCGCCGCCCCCGCCCCGATGACCACAAGCGGCACACGATAATCGAAGGCTTTTTCCGCAACACGAACACACTGAGACACGCTTGGCTCCATTCCCCGCACCAGACAGTTATCTGCCGTTTTGAAGAAACAATAAGCTGTATTATTTTTAAAACAACATTTGATTTCCGCCCGCGCCCATGCCTAAATTCCGGCACCGAGCGAGGAAGACGGGAATGGGATTTAGAACCGAGGCGGGTCCGAGGACCCTGTTCGACAAGGTGTTCGATCAGCATGTCGTGACAGCGCGGGAAGACGGACAATGTCTTCTCTTCATCGATCGCCACCTGCTGCATGAGGGCTCGTTTCACGCCTTCGACAAGCTGAAAGCCCGGGGCGCACGCGTTTCGCGCCCGGATCTCACCTTCGGCATCGAGGATCATTACGTGCCGACGCGCACGCGGGACCTCACCGCGATCGATCCGGCAATCGCGAAAATGATCCGCCAGTTGCGGGACAACACGGCAGCACACAACCTTCGCCTCTTTGGCTTGTCCGATCCGGCACAGGGCATCGTGCATGTTCTGGGGCCTGAGCAGGGCTTGACACTGCCGGGACTGACCATCGTCTGTGGCGACAGCCACACGGCAACCCATGGTGCTTTCGGGGCCATCGCCTTCGGCATCGGCGCCTCCGAAGTTGCGCATGTGCTGATGACCCAGACGCTGTGGCAGAAGAAGCCGAAGCGCATGCGCATTCGTGTCGAAGGCCAGCTTCCGCCCGGCGTGTTTGCCAAGGACATGGCTCTGTCGATCATCGCCACCATCGGCGCCGATGGGGCCGCTGGCCATGCGATCGAATATGCCGGCAGCGCCGTCCGTGCCCTCACGATGGAAGGCCGGCTGACGTTGTGCAACCTGTCCATCGAAGCCGGCGGACGCTGCGGCATGATCGCACCGGACCAGACCACCTTCACCTATCTGAAGGACCGCACCTATGCGCCTGTCGGCGCGATGTTCGATCAGGCGGTCGAGGATTGGGCAGCGCTGTGCGGCGATGACGACGCGGTGTTTGACCGGGAAGTCGTGCTCGACGCCGGCGCAATCGCACCCATCGTGACCTGGGGCATCAGTCCGGAAGATGCCGCCCCGATCACCGCCAGCGCGCCGGACCCGGACCGGATGACTGATCCGGCACGGGCCGCCCATGTGCGCGAAGCCCTTGATTACATGGGAATCCGCCCTGGCCAGCCGCTGACGGAGATCGCGGTGGACCGGGTCTTCATCGGCTCCTGCACCAATAGCCGCATCGAGGATCTGCGCGCAGCGGCCGCCGTTCTGGCCGGACGGCGGGCCCGCGTGCCGGGCCTCGTGTCGCCCGGTTCGGCCGTCGTCAAGCGGCAGGCGGAAGAGGAAGGCCTGCACCGCATTTTCATCGATGCGGGACTCGAATGGGTCGATGCGGGCTGTTCGATGTGCGTCGGCATGAACGGCGACCTGGTGCCGCCAGGCGAACGTTGTGCCTCCACCACCAACCGGAATTTCCGCGGGCGCCAGGGGCCGGGAAGCCGCACCCACCTGATGTCGCCGGCCATGGCCGCGGCGGCCGCCATAACGGGTCACCTGACCGACATGCGCCCGCTGCTTGCGGGCCGCGAAACCGGCCTTGCGGGAGAGCAGTGAATGGACGCCTTCAAAAATCTCGAGGCGATTGCCTGTCCGCTACCGCTTTCCGGCATCGACACCGATCAGCTGATCCCCGCGCGCTTCATGAAGCGCTCGCGTGCCGATGGCTATGGCGACTACCTGCTGCACGACCTGCGTTTCGACGAGAACGGCCAACCGAAGCCGGATTGCCCGCTCAATGCGCCGCGTTGGCAGGGCGCGAGGATCCTGGTGACCCGGCGCAATTTCGGCAGCGGCTCCTCGCGGGAGGCGGCGGTCTATGCGCTGGCGGATTATGGTTTTGCCTGCGTCATCGCCCCGTCCTTCGGCGATATCTTCGCCAGCAATGCTGTTAACAACGGCCTGTTGCCGGCAACAGTCTCGGAGGACGATTGCGAGGCGCTGCTGGCCGGCCTGGAAGACGGCGATGGCACCGCCCGGGTCGATCTCGAAACCTGCGAGATCCGGGCTGCAAACCTGGTCATTCCGTTCCGCATCGATCCCGTCTGGCGCACGAAGCTGCTGAACGGCTGGGACGACATCGACCTGACGCTCAGTCATTCCGCGGCCGTTGAGGCCTTTCAAGCGCAGGATAGCCTCACCCGTCCATGGCTTGCGCCAATTGCGCACCAATCATGACAGCCAGCCAACAGAAAACCGATTGACAAGACAGAAATCTGTATCTTTTATAGGACAGATAAATGTCTTCCAGGAAAGACAAGTGATGACCCGAGTCGCCGCCACAGCAGAGCCCATGAAGGCCCACCGGCTCTATCTCCTGCTTCGGGAACAGATCCTGAGCGGCGAGGTTCCGGATTCGGCCAAGCTGCCGAGCGAGCCGCAACTGGCGCAGGAGCATCGGGTTTCTAGGGTCACGGTGCGGCGCGCGCTCGACAAGCTGGCAAGCGACGGCATGATCGAGCGCCGTCCCGGCTCCGGCACCTTCGTCAGCGGCGGGCATGCACGCATGCCTGTCGTGGCCGATCTCGCCAATGCTCTGACGCATCTGGTGGAAATGGGCCGCAAGACCGGCGTGCGGTTGATTGCGTTTTCGTATGTGAATGCCACCCCGGCACTGGCGGAGGAATTGAAGCTGGAGCCCGGCGAGCGGCTGCAGCGGTCGATCCGCGTGCGTCTCATCGACGGCCAGCCGTTTTCCTATCTCGTGACCCATGTGCCCGAGCGCATCGGCATTTCCTATTCCGAGGCCGATCTTGCCTCAACCCCGCTGCTGGAGCTTCTGGAGCGATCCGGCCTGGTGGCCGACAAGGCGCAGCAGATCGTCGGCGCGACGCTGGCAAGCCCTGATGTGGCCGCCGCCCTCGATGTCGAGATCGGCGCTGCCCTGCTGTCCATGACCCGCGTGGTCTACGAGGCCTCCGGCCGCGGTATCGAGCACCTGCAGGCGCTCTACCGGCCCGACCGCTATTCCTTCCACATGGAACTTGCCCGCACAGGCGACAGCGGCGCCCGCCGCTGGACCGCGGCCGACAGCCGCGGCCTGACCGAGGCCAATGAAAATAACGACAAGAAGAATGCCCGCGAGAAGCGGCCACCCCTCAAGAGGAGAACAACACATGAAACTGCTAACGACAAATCTGACACGTAGAACCATCCTCAAGGGCGGTGCCGCGGCCCTTGCAACCCTGTCTGCACCTGCTGTCCTGCGGGCTCAGGGCCCTGCGTCGATCAAGGTCGGCATCCTTCAGCCGGTGACCGGCGCGCTGGCGCAGGATGGCGAATATGGCCGCCTGGGTGCTGAACTCGCGATCGAAGACATCAACAAGGCCGGCGGCATCAAGTCGATGGGCGGCGCCAAGCTGGAGATGGTGTTCGGCGATGCCCGCTCCAATCCGGAAGCCGGCACGCAGGAAGTCGAGCGCATGCAGGAAGAAGGCGTCGTCGCTGTTGTCGGCGGCTTTGCCAGCCCGATCTGCCTCGCCGCCTCGCAGGCTGCCTCCCGTTATGACCTGCCCTACCTGGTGGATGTCGGCGTGTCCGACCAGATCACCGGACGCGGCCTGAAGAACACCTTCCGTTTTGCGCCGGGCTTCTCCATCTGCACGGCGGCGGCGATCCAGAATCTCGTGCGGATCAACGAGGCCGCAGGCAAGCCGGCAAAGACCGTTGTGCTGGTGCATGAGGATGGCCTGTTCGGTTCGGGCCTTGCCAAGCTGATGGCGACCGAGCTGCCGAAATACGGCTTCGAGATCCTGGAGCAGATCTCGGTCCCGACACCGTCGCGCGACCTCTCCAACGTGACGCTGCGCCTGCGCAGCCTCAACCCTGACCTCATCATCCCCAGCACCTATTACGGCGAAACCGTTCTGCTGGCCCGCACCATGCAGCAGCAGCGCGTGCGCCCGAAGGCGGTCTATGCCGTGCTCAACGGGGCTGCCTCCAATCGCCGCTTCGTCGCCGAGTTCCCGGAAGCCGCAGAAGGCGTGATGGACTGCAATCACTGGTACGATCCACGCAACGAACGCTCGAAGGCCGTCCAGGCGCGCGTCGAGGCCGCCGGCAAGCCATACAACTACAACATCCCGCTCAACTACTCCTCCGTCGCACTGCTGGCGGATGCGCTGGAACGTGCGGGTGCGGCAGACCGCGGCAAGGTCATCGAGGCGCTGAACGCCTCGACCTTCAAGGACCATCTGATGCCCTATGGCGAAACCAAGTTCGTCAATGGCCAGAACACCGGTGCGGCGCCTGTGTCCACGCAGGTGCAGAAGGGCGAGATCAAGGTCGTCTATCCGGAAGATTTTGCCGACGCCAAGCCGATGTTCCCGGCCAACGGCTAAGGTTGCCAAGCCGCGGCAGATCCCGTTTTGGCGGGATCTGCCCACCTGCAACCCAAGTTTCCGGACGGACGATGTATTCCCCTACCATCCTCATTGAGGCGATGATCAACGGGCTGCTGACCGGTGCGATCTATGCGCTGATCGCGCTTGGGCTGACGCTGGTCTACGGCGTGTTGCACATCATCAACTTTGCCCATGGAGCAATCCTGGCCAGCGCCATGTTCGCCGTCTGGGGGCTGAACATGCTGGGCGGCATCGACCCCTATCTGTCGATCCTCGTGCTGGCCCCCCTGTTCTTCGGTCTCGGCTATGGCGTGCAGCGACTGATCATCGGACCCGCAGCCAAGGGAGACGACGGCAACATCCTGCTGATCACGCTCGGTCTGTCGATCTTCATTGAAAACGCGCTGTTGGCGAGCTTCGGCTCGGATACCCGCTCGATCAATTCGGACTTCTCCTTCTCCATCGTCGAAGCGGGGCCATTCCTGATTTCCTCGCCACGCCTCGTCGGCTTTGCCGGCTCGCTCATCGTCACCGCCCTCCTCTGGTTCATCATGAGCCGCACCGATGCCGGCAAGGCGATCCGCGCCGTGGCCAAGGAAAAGCTCGGAGCGAGCCTGATGGGCATTGATGTCGGCCATGTCTATGCGCTGACCTTCGGTCTGGGCTGCGCGGCGCTGGCGGTTGCCGCTGGCCTGCTGATGCCGACCTTCTATGTCAATCCACGCGTCGGCGGCGCTTTCGTCAACATCGCCTTTACCATCGTCGTGCTCGGCGGCATGGGCTCCATCCCCGGTGCCATGATCGGCGGTCTGCTGATCGGGGTGGTGGAAAGCCTCAGCGGTCTGCTGCTGGGCGAAAGCCTCGGCCAGATCGGCATATTCGTCATCTTCATCCTGGTCCTGCTCCTGAAGCCGACCGGCCTGTTCGGAGCAAAGGCATGAAGCTCAGCGGCTATATCCCAATTGTCGTGGTCACGGCGGCGCTCGCGGTCGTACCGCTCGTCTCCTCGTCCAACACCCTCTTCAACTTCATGGTGACGACGCTGATCATCACGCTCGCGGCGCAGGGCTGGAACATCCTTGGCGGCGTGGCGGGCCAGACATCGTTCGGCCATGCGCTGTTCTTCGGCGTCGGCTGCTACACGGCCGGAATGCTGCAATTCCATCTCGGCCTCAATGCCTGGGTAGCCTTTGTGATCGCCGTGGCTGCCGGTGGTGCCGCCGGCTTCGTGCTGGGTTTCCTGAGTTTTCGGGCCGGCCTTCGTGGTTCCTATTTTGCCTTGATCACGCTTGCCTTCGCCGAACTGATGCGGATCCTCGCCAATGCGTCCGAATGGACCGGCGGTGCCGCCGGCCTTCTGCTCAAGCTCGATCCTGGCTTTGCCAACATGCAGTTCGAAAGCCGGGCGTCTTTCCTCTGGCTGGCGCTCGCCTTCGTCTTCGTCGGCCTCGTCATCTCCAGGGCCATATCGGGCTCGCGCTTCGGCGCGCATCTCGTCGCCGTGCGCGAAAATGAGGATGCCGCCCGTGCCCTTGGTGTCGATGTGCTCACCGTCAAGCTGAAGGCGATCAGCCTTTCGGGCGCCATGACGGCTGCCGCCGGCGTTCTCTATGTGCAGAATTTCCTCTATATCGATGCCAATATCGGCTTTGGCGTGTGGATCTCGGTCGAGGCGCTGCTCGCACCGCTGGTGGGCGGCCGTGGGCTGGTGCTCGGCCCCCTCATCGGCACCTTCACGCTGCATGGCCTGGGCGAGTTGACCAAGAGCTTTGCCGGCCGCATTCCCGGCATCGACCTGATGGTGTTTGCCGTCGTGCTGATCGGCGTCGTCGCCTTCGCCTCCGGCGGGGTGCTCGGCCTGCTGCGCCGCTTTGCGCCGCGCCTTGCCCGGAGGATCGCGATATGATGCTGCGAACAGAAACCATCACCATGCGCTTCGGCGGGTTGACTGCCGTCAACCAGGCCTCACTGTCGGTCCGGGAAGGATCGATCACCGGATTGATCGGGCCGAATGGCGCGGGCAAGACCACGCTTTTTGCCGTGATTGCCGGCTTCCTGCAGCCGACGGCTGGACAGGTCCTCTGGCAGGATCGTGACATCACGGGGCTGCAACCCCATCAGCGGGCGCAGATGGGCATTAGCAGGACCTTCCAGATCGTCCAACCCTTTCAGGGGCTGAACGTATTGGAAAACATCACGGTCGGCAGCTATCTGCGCCACCCGCAGACGGATGATGCCATTGCCAAGGCCCGGGCCGTCGCCGAAAGGGTCGGCCTTGGCGCGGAGCTGGAGCAACAGGCATCAAGCCTCACGGTCGCCGGGCGCAAGCGGCTGGAACTGGCCCGTGCGCTGGCGACGGAGCCGAAGCTTCTGCTTCTGGACGAAGTCCTGGCCGGCCTTAACCCTTCAGAGATCCGCGACATCATCCCCGTCATCCGGGCCATCCGCGACGATGGCGTGACCATCTTCATGATCGAGCACGTGATGCAAGCCGTAATGAACCTCTGCGAAGAGGTCTATGTGCTGGCGCAGGGCCAGATGATTGCCGAGGGGACACCCGCCTCCGTCTGCAATGATCCCAATGTCATCGAAGCCTATCTCGGCAAGGGTGCTGCGGCCCGCATGGCCAGCCTCGGAGGCGCCCATGCTTGACGTCAAAGACATCCGCACCGGGTATGGCGGCGTCGAAGTGCTGCGCGGTATCGATCTTTCCGTCGCCAGCGGCGAGATCGTCGCGGTGCTGGGCGCCAATGGCGTCGGCAAGACAACCCTCAACAAGGCGCTGTCCGGTCTGCTGCCCCTCGCCTCCGGCTCCATCACCTTCGATGGCAGGAGACTGGGCGGATCACCGATCGCAGCCGTCGAGGCCGGCCTTATCCATGTTCCGGAAGGCCGCAAGATCTTCCCCAATATGAGCGTGCAGGAAAACCTGGAGCTTGGAAGCTATCGCCGCGGACGCGCCGGCCGTGCCCGCAATATCGAACGGGTCTACGACACCTTCCCGAAGCTTCGGCAGCGCATGACGCAGATGGCTGGCACGCTTTCCGGCGGCGAACAGCAGATGCTGGCGATCGGCCGCGGCATGATGGCCGAACCGAAGCTCCTGATCCTCGACGAACCCTCGCTCGGCCTGTCGCCGCTGCTGGTCGAGGAAATGTTCGATCTGGTGAAGCGACTGAATGCCGATGGCTTGCCGATCATGCTGGTCGAACAGAACGTCGTGCAATCGCTCGAGATCGCCCATCGCGCCTACATCATCGAGAACGGGCTTGTGACGATGTCCGGCTCCGCGGCGGAGATCGCGGCCGATCCGGACCTCAAGCGCGCCTATCTCGGGCTTTGAGGGGGCAGATCGGCGATGACGCAAACTCTTCTCCCACCTCTCCATCCCACTGATCGCCCGGCGAGCGCCTGGCGCGTCAGCAGGCGGGCGCCGGATGCCCCATCGAATGCCGTCGCGGCCACCGCGGCCGCGACCAATCCGCCGGATCGTGCCCGCTCAAGGGTCGCTCCCGCGATGAAGGACAAGACATGACGAGCCTCAAAAACTACATCGCCGACGGCAGAACGATCGTCGCGCCCGGCGTCTTCGACGCCCTGACCGCGTCCATTGCCACGGATGCCGACTTCTCGGCGCTTTATCTCTCCGGCGCCGCCATCGCCTATACCCGGCTTGGTCGACCTGATATCGGTCTCGTCTCCATGACGGAAGTCGCCGATGTTATAAACCTGGTCCGCCAGCGGGTGGAAACACCGCTGATCGTGGATGCCGACAACGGCTATGGCAATGCGCTGAACGTGCAGCGGACGGTGAAAACCTTCGAACGGGCCGGCGCCAGCGCCATCCAGCTGGAAGACCAGACGCTGCCGAAGCGTTGCGGCCACCTGCAAGATAAGAGCATCGTCTCGGCCCAGGAAATGGCCGGTAAGGTCAAGGCGGCCGTCGATGCCCGCGCTTCGGAAGATACGCTGATCATCGCCCGGACCGACGCGGTGGCCATCGAGGGGCTGGAAGCGGCAATCGACCGCGCGGCCCTTTACGCCGAAGCCGGCGCAGACATTCTCTTCGTCGAGGCGCCGCGTTCCGCCGAACAGTTGACGGCAGTCAGCTCCGCCCTTGCCGGCCGCCGACCGCTGCTGGCCAATATGGTGGAGGGCGGCAACACGCCGATGTTCTCCGCCGCGGAATTGGGAGAGATGGGCTACAGCATCGTCATCTTCCCGGGCGGCATCGTGCGGGCGCTGGCCCGCACCGCTCAGGACTACTACGCCTCGCTGAAAGAGCATGGGACCAACACGCCCTTCTCCAACCGCATGTTCGATTTCGGCCGGCTGAACGACCTCATCGGTACGCCGCAAATGCTCGATCTCGGCCGTCGCTACGAGCAGTTCGACGCGACCGACCACGCTTCATCTGCCAAGGGCAATTCGAAGGACGACGCCGCATGAAAAGCGCTCTTGATCCGGTCACGCTCGCCATTCTGAACGGCCGTCTGGAGCAGATCGCCGACGAAATGGACGCCACCCTCTACCGTTCGGCCTTCAATCCCATCATTGCCGAAGCGCGCGATGCCTGCCACGGCCTCTATCACGCGGAGACCGGCGCCACCTTGGTGCAGGGCACCCGCGGCCTGCCGATCTTCGTTGGCGCCATGGCCTTTGCCGTCAAGGCCGTGATCGACAAGGTCGCCGTGGATGGGGACCTCAATCCCGGCGATACCTATCTTTTCAACGACCCCTATGCCGGCGGCACCCATCTAAACGATTTCCGGCTGGTGCGCCCGGTCTTTCGCGGCGGAACCCTCTATTGCTGGATCGCCTCCGTCGGCCACTGGCTGGATATCGGCGGCAATGTGCCGGGCGGGTTTAACGCCAAGGCGACCGAAAGTTTCCAGGAAGGGGTGCGCATCCCGCCGGTCAAGCTGGTGTCCAAGGGCGTGATGAACCGCGACCTCCTCGACATCCTGGCCGCCAATTCCCGTGTGCCGACCTCCAATTACGGCGACCTGAACGGCCAGCTGAACGCGCTTGATCTCGGCGAACGGCGGCTGTCGGAACTGCTCGATGCCTATGGCGACCACACAGTCGCCCAGGCGTTCGACGTCTTCTCCGACCGGGCGGATGCGATGATGCGCGATGCCATCCGGGCGCTGCCGGACGGCACCTACAGCTTCGAGGACTATCTCGACAATGACGGCATCACGCCGGAGCGGCTGACCATCGCGCTCGACCTCACCATCAAGGGCGACGAGATGGTGCTGGATTTCTCCCGCTCCTCGGCGCCCTGTGCCGGGCCGCTCAACATCGCCTATTCCACGGCTGCCGCCTGCTGCTACGTGGCGCTGAAGCACGTCTTCACATCAGTGCCGGCCAATGCCGGATGCCTGCGGCCGATCACCTTTGTGATCTCCGAGACCACCCTGCTCGGCGTCAAGCCGCCAAAGCCGGTCGGCGGTTACACCGAAACCATCCTGCGCGTCATCGGTGTCGTGTTCGGAGCGCTCGCCAAGGCCGATCCGAGCCGGGCAACGGCCGCGCCCTTCGGCACGATCAATGCGCTGTCGATTGCCGGTTATCGCGGCGATGGCTCCCGCTATGTGATGTTCTCCTTCTTCGGCGGCGGACTGGGCGGCAATCCGGAAAGCGATGGTCTGAACCACGCCAACAACCCGATTTCCATGGCGACGATTCCGCCGGCCGAAATCCTGGAAGCCTCGTACCCCGTCGTCTTCACCCAGTGGGCGCTGCGACCGGATTCCGCAGGCGCCGGGTACCACCGCGGCGGTGTCGGCTCCGTCTACGAAGTCGAGACGCTGACCGACGCCGATGTCTTCCTGCTTGGCGAACGCGGTGTCTATGCCCCACCGGGCGTCGCGGGCGGCCTGGAGGGCGGGCTCAACCGTTTCATCTGGCAGAGCGACGAGGGCGAACGCTCGCCGCCGCTTGCCTCCAAGGTCACGGATGTCAGGGTTCGTGCGGGCCAGAAGGTGCGCATCGAATCGCCCGGCGGCGGCGGTTACGGCAATCCCTGGACACGCCCGCCGGAAAGGGTCGCCCGCGATATCCGGCTGGGCTTCGTCAGCCGGGAGAATGCCCGCACGCTTTACGGCGTCGAGGTGACCAAGGACGGTGAGGTCGATGTCAAGGCGACCGACAGACTGCGTGAAGGAAAAGCCGCATGAACAGCCATATCAAGAGCCTGAACGGCGCCGTCGTCGGCGTGGATGTCGGCGGCACCTTCACCGATCTGTTCTACTACGAGGAAGCGACCGGCAAATTCCGCACCGCCAAGGTATCCTCCAATCGTGGCGACGAGGCCGTCGGCTTTATTGATGGCCTGAAATCCTTCGGTGCCATTGCCGATCTCGGCTCCATCGTTCACGGCACCACAGTCGGCACCAATGCGCTTCTGGAGCGCAAGGGCGCGCGCACCGCACTGATCACCACCAAGGGGTTTCGCGACGTGTTGGAAATGCGCCGCCGCGACCGGCTGAATACCTGGGGCCTGTGGGGCGACTTCACGCCCGTCATCGAGCGCGACATGCGTTTCGAGGTGAACGAGCGCGTGCTGGCGGATGGAACCGTGCGCGAGGCGCTTGATCCCGACGAAGTTCGCGCCGCCGCCTTGAAGGCGCTCGCGGCCGGCGCTGAGGCCCTCGCCATCTGCTTCATCAATGCCTATGCCAACCCGGTGAACGAGCTGGCGGCGCTGGAGGCGGCGCGCTCCGTCTGGCCGAACGGCAATCTTGCCTCGTCCGCGCAGATCCTGCCGGAAATCCGCGAGTTCGAGCGAACCTCGACCACGGCACTCAACGCCTATCTCCAGCCTGTCGTTGGAGGTTATCTTGGCAAGTTGCGCGATGCGCTGAAAGGCGAGGCCTTTTCCGGCCCCTTCCATATCGTCCAGTCGAATGGCGGCGTCATGTCGACCGAGACCGCAAGCCGGCTGCCGGTCCGCACCGCGCTGTCCGGCCCGGCAGCCGGCGTCATTGCGGCCGCGGCGATTTCCAAGGCCGCAGGCTATCCCAACATCATCACCGGCGATCTCGGCGGCACCTCCTTCGACGTCTCCCTGGTGGTCGACGGGCAGACCTCGCTCGCGGCCCAGACCACGATCGATTTTGGTCTCGTCGTGCGCACGCCGATGATCGAGATCACCACGATCGGTGCCGGCGGCGGATCGATCGCCCATGTCGATGCCGGGGGCCTGCTGCAGGTCGGTCCGGAAAGTGCGGGTTCCCGGCCAGGCCCCGTCGCCTACGGCCAGGGCAACACCCGCCCGACCCTGACGGACGCCAATATCGTGCTGGGCCGCATCAATGCGGAGCGTCCGATCGGTGGCAAGCTGGCGAGGCTCGACGTCGAGGCGGCCAAGGCCGCAATCGTTGAGCATGTCGCGGGCCCCTGCGGCCTCGGCGTGATGGAAGCGGCGGAGGCGATCGTTCGCGTGGCAGACGGCCGCATGGCTGGCGCCATCCGTCTCGTCTCCATCGAACGCGGACACGATCCGGCGAAATTCGTTGCCGTGCCCTTCGGCGGCGGCGGCGCGCTGCACGCCGGGGCGCTCATCAAGGATGTCGGCCTGCAGGCCGCTCTCGTGCCGCGGTATCCAGGCGTGACCTCGGCGCTCGGCTGCGTCATTGCCGATATCCGCCACGATCAGGTGCAGACGGTAAACCTGACCGTCGATGAACTGGATGCGGCCGTGCTCGATGCCCGCATGGTGGCGGAAGCCGAGGCCGCGGGCCGTATCGTCGAGGAGGCCGGCCTGCAGATGGATCGCGTCGACATCCTGTTCGAACTCGACATGCATTATGTCGGCCAGACCCATACTGTCTCGGTGCCACTGCCGGTAACGGTTTCGAATGCGACCTCGGGCGTAACCCGACAGATCGTGCAGGAGGCCTTCGATGCGGCCTACCGGGCCTCCTTCAGCCGCCTGCTGCCGGGCTTGAAGGCCAAGATCGTCAACCTGCGAACCGCCGCAATCGGCCGTCGCCCGCATTTCAGCCTGAAGGCGCTCGCCCCCGATGCCGAATGCTCGGTGGAAAAAGCCGCCCGCGGCAGCCGTCCGGTCTGGTTCAATGGCGCCTGGCACGACACGGCCATCTATGCACGGCTCGAACTGCCTGTTGGGGCTGAGATCGAAGGTCCGGCCATTCTGGAACAGCCTGACGCCACAGTCCTGGTCGATCCGGATCTCAAGGCACGGGTCGATGAGCTTGGCAATGTGATCATCGAGAGGCGCTGATGCACGAGACCGTATCCGCCGCGCAGACCGGGCTTCTGATCGTCGATCTGCAGAACGATTTCCTCCATCCCGACGGCGCTTACGGCCGGGCGGGGCAGACCGCGGCGGAGATCGCTGAACTGCCGGAGCGGTTGGCGCCGCTTGCGGACCAGATGCGGGCTGCCGGCAGCTGGATCATCTCGACCCAGTTCACGCTGGTGCCGCTGAAGGGCGGCGAGCCGCTGATATCGCCGCATCTGAAGGCGCTCCGGCCCTTCCTGGCGAAAGGCGATTTCGTCCCCGGCTCCTGGGGGCACAGCCTCGTCGATCGCCTGGCGCCCGCCGATATCAATATCGAGAAAGTCGCCTATTCCGCCTTCTACATGACGCGGCTGGAATGGGTGCTGCGCAAGTGCGACATCCGCAAACTGATCGTCTGCGGCATCGTCACCAATGGCGGCGTCGCCTCCACGGTGCGGGACGCGCATGTACGGGATTTCGACGTGACCGTCCTGTCCGACGGCTGCGCCGCCTTTTCCGCAGACGTGCACGAGACGGCCATCGCAGCATTGAAGCCCGTCTGCCGCGTGGCGACGATTGCGGACATGCTGGCGCAGACAACAGCCTGACACCCGCGACGATATCGCCCTTGCGGCGGGCAGAACTGTTGGATCGTAGCGATTCAAGTCTGTGGCGGTTCGACGCCGCGAAGTTTGCTCAGCAGGAAAGCATGGGTTGCCCGGTTGGCGACGATGAGCAGTCCGGACTTTTCAAAATACTCCGGACCCCGACCCCACCAATCCGTCACGATGCCACCGGCCTCTTCCACGAGCAGAATACCGGCCGCCGTGTCGACGAAACCGGTCTGCTCGAAATAGCCGGTGAAACGGCCGCAGGCGACATAGGCGCAGCAATTGGCAGCACTGCCGAGCACGCGGACAGCCCCGATCGGCGCGCGGATGGCATCAAGTCTTTCATAGGCGCCGGGATGCAGGGAGAGGTTCGGGGTTGGAAGGCCGGTGCCGACCACCATCTGGCCGACATCAACGCTGTCGCGCATCACGAGCTTTCGGCCATTGAGATAGGCGCCCTGCCCCTTCTGCGCGGTGAACATCTCGTTCGTCACCGGATTGTAGACGAGGCCACAAACGGTCTCTGCACCCTGCCGTAATGAAATGGTGATGGTATAGTCGAGGCCGTTCAGAAAGTTGGTGGTTCCATCGATCGGATCGACGAGGAAGCGGTAGGATGTATCCACGCCCTCGACGGGCGGAAATTCTTCCCCGCTCAGGCTCCAGTCGGGATAGCGCGTCAGCAAATACTCACGGATCAAGGTCTCGGATTGCTCATCGGCGATGCTGACGAAATCACCCGGGCCCTTGATGCCGATCTCAAGCGTCTCCCGGCGGTGAAAGTGGTCAAGCGTCAATTCGCCGGCGCGCCGCGCCGCCTCAACCATGTCGGCCAGAACATGTGCTGGATTGATGGACATCATGCAGTTCCTTCCGCCAAGGCGGCATTCAGACCTTCAGGGTCATCGGTCGTGATTTGATCCACGCGCAGTTCCAGCAGGCGCTGGACCTGCCGCCGCGTGGTGGGATTGACGGAGCGAATGGTCCAGGCATCCACCCGACGACGGTCAGCGTGAACGGCGGCCACCATATCGACACCGGCGGCATCGGCTGCCAGGATGAGCTCGTAATCGAGATAGATCATCGCCGCGTCCGGCGCGGTCTTCAGCGCGGCAGAGATGAACTGCGAAAAATCCTCTTGGGACTTCAGGTCATCAAGCACGCCGACATAGGTCGGGTCGTAGCCGGTTTTCAGACCTGATGTTGCGGCTGCGAGCCGGGCGACCGCAGCGCTGTCCCCGCCGGAGAGGATCATCGCGTGAGACACAGGCGTAACCGCGGCGGCGAAGTTGGCGACGACTGCCGGTGCGAGACGCGACAGGTCTTCCTTGTAGTCGAGCTGCAGCAGGGCATCGGGATGGGCGGGGCTTGCCTTCAGCAGTTCGCAGAGATCTTCGAGCAGCATCACCCGGTCGGCAATCGGCGTGCCGTCATTGCCTCGCAGGAAGAGTTGGCGCAGCGCTTCTCCTGTTGTCTCGAAGACAGCACCGGATCCGGTCGTGCCATGATCCAGGTCGAGGTCATGCAAGATTGCGAAGCCCCGATCGGCATGCACGACAAGGTCGACCTCCACACTGGCGCCAACCCGCATGGCTTCGAGAATGCGCGTCGGGGTAAACTCGGGATCGCTCGCCTTTCGCCTCGCCCGGTGCCATTTGAGCAGGGTCCTGTGACCATTGCGGTCGACAAAAATCGGATCAGTGTGCATCGGCGGTCCGGTAGAGTTTGATGTTGTCGCGGAAAGCGGCAAAGGCGCGGGGATTGAGGTCGACCGTCTGGCCGGACCGGAACGGCTCCGGGCTCCGAACCAGGGATTTTACCCTGACGCCATCGGACAGATGCAGATCGACCAGACCGTGGGTACCGAAGTCGGTCACGCGATGAATGGTCGCCCGGCCGGTTCCGCTGGGCTGAAGATCCAGCGCCTCGGGCCGCACGGCAAGCGTGATCGGCCCGTCGTCCACCGGCAGATCCACCGCAACGTCGGCATGCAGAAAACGGCCTTTCTCGACCCTGCCTTCGATGAAGTTCATGGTGCCGATAAAGCCTGCCACGAAGGGTGTCTGCGGATCGCGGTAGATGACCTCGGGCCGATCGGCCTGTTCCGTCGCACCGTTGCGCATGACCACGACACGATCCGCCATGGAAAGCGCCTCGTCCTGACCGTGCGTCACGAACAGAGTCGTGATCTTCAGCCGAAGCTGGATATCACGGACCTCCTCCCGAAGTCGCTCGCGCAGATGCTGGTCGAGACTCGCAAACGGTTCATCCAGCAGCAGGATCTTCGGTTCCAGGATCAGGGAGCGCGCGAGTGCCACACGCTGCTGCTGGCCACCCGAGAGCGCATTGGTCATGCGCCCGCCATAGCCCTTCAAGCCCACCAGTTCGAGCACGGCCTCGACCCTGTCGCGGATTTCGTCCTTGGGGCGTCCCCGCAGCTTCAGGCCGAAGGCGAGATTGTTGAAAACATTCATGTGGGACCAGAGCGCATGGCTCTGAAACACCATGCCCGTCGGACGCTTCTCGGGCGGCAGGCGCGTCACGTCCTGGTCGTCGATCGCGATCGTTCCCGATGTCGGCTGCTCGAAGCCTCCGACCATCCGCAGCAAGGTCGATTTGCCGGAGCCGGACGGACCGAGCAGGCAGACCAGCTCGCCATCCGCAACCTCGAGGGAGACGTTGTCGACGGCGGTCGTCGCGCCGGCAAAGACCTTGGAGACCGCACGGATGCTCAGTTTCGACATGTTGTCATTCCTGTATTGCTGCCCCTCATCCTCCGAACCCCCTGGCGAAGGCGTTTCCGCCGATCACCCGCCGGGCGAACATCAGTGCGATGAAGGATGGTACCCAGAGCATGACGGACAAGACCGCGCCAAACTGGATGACCATCTGGTTGTTGATGAAGCTGATCATCAGCACGGGCATGGTGCGAATGCCCGGCGCGCCGATCAGCCAGGCGCCCTCCGTCTCGTAGAAGGTGCCGACAAAGGTCAGCAGCAGCGCTGCGACAATGGTCGGTGCTGCCTGGGGCAGCGTGATCGACCAGAACACCCGGAACGGCCCGGCGCCGACATCGCGAGCCGCTTCTTCCATGCGTCGGTCGACAGCCTGGAAGGCTGCAACCGGGATCCAGATCATGAACATCAGCGTGTTGACGAGTTGGATCAGGGCGACGCCCCAGAAAGTGCCGA
This sequence comes from Rhizobium sp. RU36D, assembly GCF_900176345.1. Classification (GTDB taxonomy): domain Bacteria; phylum Pseudomonadota; class Alphaproteobacteria; order Rhizobiales; family Rhizobiaceae; genus Allorhizobium. The sequence continues at coordinate 80,830 of NZ_FWXU01000002.1, read as the reverse complement.
TCAGGTCGAGTTGCAGGAAAATGGCAGCGATCGCGACCAACAACCCGAACTTCGGAAAGGCGTGACCGGCAAGAAACGAAAAGAATAGCAGGTCACGGCCCGGGAAACGCATGCGCGCAAAGGCATATGCGGCCGGCAGGCAGATGATGGCGGAAGCAAGCGTGACCACGGCCGAAAGCGTGAGGCTCAGCCACAGCGCGTTCCACACGTCTGCACGGTTCAGGGTCTGCGCCCAAAAGCGCAGGCCGAACTGTTGTGGCATCACGTTCGGGTAACGCCAGACCTCCGTAAAGGCCCAGACGCCGACCACCAGGAGCGGAAGGATGACCACGACCGAAAGCAGCAGGGCCAGCAGAATACCGAAACCGTCAATGGGACGCAGTCTGGCAAGGGATTGGCGCATGGATGTCACTTCCGTTGATTGCGGGCGACGGAGCGCACGTAGAACAGGCCAAACACGATGCAGAAGCCGAACGTGATCACTGCCTGGGTGATGGCCGCGACGGGATCATTCAGGTCACGGAAGGTGCGCTGCATGAAGGGCCCCATCATTTCCGGCGAGGCAGGCCCCAGCAGATAGGGCAGCGTGAAGGCCGAGAAGATGCCGAGCACCGCAAAGGAAAGCGCGACCAGGATGGAATTGGTGATCTGCGGCAGGATGATGTGCCAGAGCACCTGAAGCCGGTTGGCCCCCACATCGCGCGCCGCCTCGATCGCCATGTTGCCGACAGATCCGAGACCCGACAGCAGGATCAGCACCGTCAGCGGGATATTGTCCCAGACGAGGCCGATCACCGGCCCCCATGGCGTCAGATAGGGGGTGCGCAGCTTGCCCAGGCCGGCGAAATTCAGCAGCAGGTCGACCATGCCATTCGGGCCGAGAACGCGGATCAGCGCATAGGCCAGGATGATCGAGGGGACGAACATCGGCAGGATTGCAAGCGCCTGCACATAGGAGGCAATGCTCCCACTGGCAAAACGCAGATAGAGGGCGATCGGCAGTGATACGACAAGCAGCAGCAGGGCGCAGACGGCGGTGGTCCAGAGCGTCAGGCTGAGATTATTGAGGCTATAGGCATCGGAAAAGAAGAAGACGTAGCTCGACAGGTCAAACCCCGCCGAGCCCTCGGGCGATGTTCGCCAAACCGTCCGGATGACGGCACTGATGATAGGCCAGATGACAAGCCATCCGACGAGAGAAACCGGCAGCGCGACGAGCAGGAGGCCAACCAGCCCCCTGCCCGACGTCTTGGCTGACATGGCAGACGATGTCACGCCTGAACTCACGACTTGCGGTCGATGGTCGGCGCCACGTTCCGATACCAACCATCGTTGACCGCAACTTCCCAGGCGCCCGCGGGGAAGGTCGGGATGGTCTTCGGGATGATGTCGGCAAACTTCTGGCGCAGATCGTCGGAGACATATTCCCAGCTGACGCCGGGGAAGCCGCCGAGTTCGGAGAGAATGGCACCCTGGATTTCTTCAGTCAGGATGAAGTCGGCCAGCTTCAGCGCCGCGTCGCGGTTCTTGCCGTTGCTCAGAACCACGGCGCGCGAGAAGTTGCCGCAAAGCGCGAGATCCTGAAGCTGCACGATGCCGGTCGTTTCCGGCAGGACGCCCTGGGCGATCGCCTGCAGAACCTGGTCGGACCAGACCGGGGTCATCGTGACCACGCCCTGGGCCAGCAACTGGATCGACTGGGTGTTGCCGGACGAATAGGCACCCTTGTCGTAAAGCGACGGTGCGATGTCCTTGAGGATTTCCCAAGCCTTGCCGAGCGCCTCATTGCCGAAGGCTTCGGTGTAGTTGTCGACCTTGAAGACCTTGGGATCGAGGCCGTTGGCCTGATGGATCGCACGGCGGACGAAATTGCCGCCGGAGCCACCCTTGTCGGGGCGGTTATAGACGAACTGGCCCGGGTTTGCCTTGATCCAGGCAACGAGCGCGTCCCAGGTCTTCGGCGCATCCGCAGCCGACAGCTTGGTGGTGTCATAGGCCAGAAGCACCTGGCTGCCGCGATAGGGCAGCGAGAAGTCGCTGTCGATGGCGAGCGGATTGACCTTCGAATAGTTCGACAGGCCGGCTTCCTTCATATTGACGTAGAGGCCGGCTTCGATCGCACCCTTCGGAAGACGCGGGTCGGCATGTTCGAAGTAGTCGGCCTGCGGATCGGTCTTGGTCTGCATTGCAGCGATCGCGCGATCGGCGATGGCCTGGATACCGGCATTGTCGCCAGCATCGACAAGGTTGAGCTTGATACCGGCATTGGCAGCCTCGAAGGCCGGCTTGACGGTATTGGTCCAGAAATCGAGCACATTGGCATCAGATCCGGTGTACCAGTCGATCTGGCCTTCGGCTGCAAAGGACAGCTTCGGCAGGATCATCATGCCGGCGACAGTGCCGGCGGTGGAAATCAGGAATGCGCGACGCTTCATCGTCTTCTCCCTCGGTTGCCGCGTCATGCGACGTCGGCTTATTGCCAAAATCCAGACGCCCGCGACCAAGCCAAATGGCTCGACCATGCGTCTCCTCAAACTCGCGTCCGGACAAGCTACGTGCGGACCCGGCAGACCGGGCCACACGTGAATAAAAAATGAAATTGCACGCGCGTGCAACGACATTTATCGGACGCCTGGGTAGTAATGCGCTTAGACGAAGCTTTGATGACAATTAGATCCGGCAAATGGGTATTTGACGCATAGCCGGATGGTTGCCGAAAAGAGTCTCAGCCTGGGCTGGACACGGCGTGAGGCCGCTGATCCAGCCGTCCATCCGCTGGGATATGCAATGCCCGAACCGGTCTACAGACAAGTCGACGATCAGCATTTCGTGCTGCAACAGCCGGACGCCGCGTGAGCTTAGCCATCGCGGTCGTCTGTCCGATCCGGCAAAAAGCGATCCGCATGGTTTTGGGGGCTTCGCATGAACCGCCTCCGCCTCATGTGACAATCCAGAACCATCTCTGGATCGGATTGACACGAACTAGTTAGTACAATATCTCTTGCCTTAGTGAATGGGGCGGCTGTTGGAGAGAGCGGCAGCTCGCGGCAGGAGGAGTACACGCCCGTGTTCGACAGGGCGTGGAGAAGCATATGGATCATCTCACAAGCTTGATGCGCGTTGGCTTGATCGGATCAGGCATTCAGCGATCGTTGACACCGGCCATGCACATGGCTGAAGGAGCGGCACACGGCTACCGCTACGATTATGAGCTGCTTGATCTCGACGTCCTTGGTGTCGGCGTCGAGCAGTTGCCGCAGCTCTTGGCAGAGGCTGAACAGCGCGGTTTCCTCGGGCTGAACATCACGCATCCCTGCAAGCAGACCGTCATGCCGCTCCTCGATGAGCTGTCGGATGAGGCGGCAACCTTGGGCGCGGTCAACACCGTCGTCCTGCGCAATGGCCGGCGGATCGGCCACAATACGGATTGGTGGGGGTTTGCCGAGGGCTTTCGGCGGCAATTGCCCGATGCCGATCTGTCCCATGTCGTTCAGCTGGGCGCTGGCGGTGCGGGCGCGGCGACGGCATTTGCCATTCTCAAGCTGGGTGCTCGCGCATTGACGATCGTGGACGTCGATCCGGCCCGGGCGCAGACCCTGGCCATGAGCATGGCACGGCACTTTCCATCGGCTTCGATCGTCAGCGCCGTGACGCCGGATGCAGCACTTGGGGCTGCGACCGGGCTTGTCCACGCCACGCCGACGGGCATGGACAAGCATCCCGGCCTGCCGCTGCCAGCCGAGTTGCTGCGGCCGGACCTGTGGGTGGCTGAAATCGTCTATTTCCCGCTGGAGACGGCATTGCTGGCCGAAGCCCGCCGGCGCGGTTGCCGCGTGGCGGATGGAGGAGGCATGGCCGTCTATCAGGCGGTCGGCGCCTTTGCGCTGTTCACAGGCATCGAGCCGGACGCCGAGCGCATGCGGGCACATTTTCAGACTTTGACGGAAGCAGCGCGCTCGCGCGCTTGATGTTGACGGCCGGCGCGAGGAACGCCTGTTCGTCATGAGGGAGGGGAACGTGAGCGGCACGACCAAGACGATCGAGGCAAGCCGGGTGGAGTGCCTGGTGCGCGGGCAGGACCAGTTGGGAGAAACCCCATTATGGTGCCCTGAAACCGGACGGCTGTGGTGGCTGGACATCGAAAAGCCGAAGCTGCAAAGCGTGACGGCCTCAGGTGACGATCACCAGGTATTCCCGGCTTCCGATTGCGCATTCCTGGGCAGCCAGGCGCTGACACGCTCCGGCGGTCACCTCTTGGCACGGGATACCGACCTCGTATCGCGCCATCCGGATGGTTCCATCACGCATTTTGCCACCGTCGAGCACGGTTTCGACAACAGGCTGAACGACGGCAGGGTCGATGCCTGGGGACGGCTTTGGATCGGCACCATGGACAATGCCCTGCATCGTCCGAATGGCGGGTTGTACCGGGTGGATCCCGATGGCCATGTCGAGAAACTGTTCGGCGATGTGATCGTGGCCAATGGCATTGCCATGTCACCGGATCGCCGCCGATTCCACTTCACCGATACGCGGCGGTACCAGAGCTACGTGTTCGACATGGATCCTGACAGCGGCGAGATCTCCAACAAGCGGATGTTTGCCGACTATTCCGCGACAGGCGATCGGCCTGACGGCGCCTGCTTCGATGCCGATGGCGGGCTTTGGACGGCATTTTTCGCCGGCGGACGGGTGGTCCGTTACGCACCGGACGGCCGCATCGACACGATTATACCGCTACCGGTCACCAATCCGACCTGCGTCTGCTTCGGCGGCGAGAGGCTGGACACGCTGTTCATAACCACGGCGGCGAAATTCCTGTCGCCGGAACAGCTGGCTGCGGAACCTCTGGCAGGCTCCGTGTTCGCGGTGCAGGGCATCGCCCAGGGCCTGCCGGAAAACAAGTTTGCAATTTGAAGACGCTCCAAAGAGGAGCAAGGAGGAGGATGACATGATTTCCACGACAAGACGTAGTTTGCTTGCTGCCGGTGTTGCGATCGTCGCATTCGCGGCAATGCCAATGGCAGCGTTCGCCCAGCAAGCGCTGCGCTTTGCAGATGTGACCACCGCGGATGCACCCCGTTCGGTGGCACTGGTCAATATCTTCGCCAAGGAACTGGGTGACGGCTACAAATTCGAGCCCTTCTTCAACTCGACGCTGTTCAAGCAGGGGACCGAACTCGTCGCCATCCAGCGCGGCAATCTCGACATGGCAATCCTGCCGCCGGCCGATCTTGCCAAGCAGGCACCGGAATTCGACATCCTGGGCGCTGCCTATGTGGTGCGCAGCCCCGACCACCTGAATGCGATCTTCGACAGCGAGATCGGCGAGGAGTTCCGCAAGATCGCGCGGGAGAAGCTGAAGGTCGAAATTCTGGCACCGGTCTATTACGGCGCGCGCCAGGTCAACCTGAAGGGCGACAAGAAGATCATGAAGCCGGAGGACTTGGCCGGCGTGAAGCTGCGCATGCCCGGCGGCGAAAGCTGGCAGTTCCTCGGCAAGGCAATCGGCGCCAATCCTGTGGCGGTGGACTATGCCGAAACCTATACCGCACTACAGACCGGGGCGATCGACGGCCAGGACAATCCCCTGCCGAACGACAAGCTGATGAAATTCTACGAAGTCACGGACCAGATCGTGCTGACCAGCCACAATATCGGCTTCGGCATGTTCCTGGTGAGCTCCAAGATTTTCGATGCGCTGCCCAAGGACGAGCAGGAGCGTATGCGCTCGCTGGCCAAGAAGGCCTTCGCCTCCAGCACCGCGGAATATCTGAAGCAGGAGAAGGAGTTGATCGACTTCTTCAAGGGCGAAGGGCTTGAGGTTTATGAGCCCGACGTTGAGGCGTTCCGCACCTATGCGCAGAAGCAGTATCTGGAATCGCCGCTATCCAAATCCTGGCCCGCAGGCATGCTCGAGCGCATCAACGCCCTCTGATCGATATCAGTTCACCGGCCGCTTCTAGCTAAAGCGGCCGGTTGCCAGCACATGGGCAATGCCGTGGTCCACATGCTGCTTCAGCATGGCGGTTGCTCCAGCCACGTCACGGGCCAAAGCAAATTCGAAGAGCTTGCGGTGATCATCCGATACGGCCTTCCCGCGGAAGCTGCGCGCCAGAAGATGGTAGCGCAGGAAGCGGTCGAACACGGAAGACAAGGTGTTCATCAGGGTCTGGGATTTGCAGGCGGAGACCAGCGCGCGGTGAAACTCCCAGTCATAGCGCACCCAGTCCGCCGTGCGCTGCATGTCGCCACCGATCAGTCGTCCCTCGACGGCCATCAGCTTGTGGTGTGCGGCAACCACCCCGGCCTCCCACTCCAGATCGCCCGCAGCAAACGAGAGAGAGACCGCGTGGCATTCGAGCAGCGCGCGCAACTCACCAAGCTCCATCAGTTCCTGCGGCGTGGCGGGGCTGACATGAAAGCCGCGCTGTCCCTCGGCAATGACAAGATCTTCGGCTGACAGTCGGCTGAGGATCTCCCGCAGCGTCGGCACGCTCACGCCGTAGCGATCCTTCAGGTGTTCAAGCCGAAGCTTAGCGCCGGGTTCCAAAACGCCGGCAAGGATATCCTGCCGGATCAGCCGGGATGCCACATCCCCAACCGTCTCTCCGTTGCGATGCGGATCCAAAAATTCAGCTCCCGTTCCCTATGTAAGGTAAAATGCAAAATACCAGATGAAATGCAAGATGAATTATGATATCAGCTTCCACAGATTTCCTAATCATGTATTGACATAAACGAACCGTTTAGTACAAAATGATGGTGACGGGTTTTGACCTGTTATTCAGAGGGAATTCCTGGTCCGTGGAGGCGGTCAGGGTTTTGAGGAGGAATCAAAATGCCCAACACATTCACGAGACGTTTCCTGATGGGCGCCTGCCTGGCGGTCGCCAGTGTGTCTGCTGCGCTCGCCCTGCCCGGCCAGTCGCTCGCCCAGGATGCGCCGGTCTTGAAATTTTCTGCCGTCTTTTCGGAGCAGGACATCCGCGCCGGCATGGTCAAGATGTTCGCGGAAGAGCTTAAGGATACGGCCAAGGTCGAACCCTTCTACGGCGGCACGCTCTTCAAGCAGGGAACCGAACTGGTAGCGCTGCAGCGCGGCAACCTGCAGATGGGCAATATCGCCCCGCAGGATATTTCCAAGCAGATCCCGGAATGGTCCGTGCTGACATCGGCCTACCTGTTCCGTGATGCCGCCCATGTCCGCGCCTTCTTCGCCAGCGACGTCGGCGCCGAGTTCAAGAAAATGGCCGAGGAAAAGGCCGGCATCCATATTCTGGGTCCCACCTATTTCGGCGCCCGCCAGGTCGGGTTGAAACTGGACAAGAAGGTCGCGACTCCAGCCGATTTGGCCGGCGTCAAGCTGCGCATGCCCGGTGGCGACGCCTGGCAGTTCCTCGGCCAGGCAATCGGGGCCAATCCGGTGCCCATGGCCTATGCCGAGGTCTATACGGGCCTGCAGACCGGCGCCATTGATGGCCAGGACAATCCGCTTCCCAACGTCAAGAACATGAAGTTCTACGAAGTGATGTCACAGATCGTGCTGACCTCCCACCTGATCGGCTATGACCTGCTGACGATTTCCAGCGAGGTCTGGAAGGGCCTTTCGGACGAACAGCGCACCAAGATCCAGGCGGCGGCCGACAAGGCGATGCAGTGGAGCGAGGAGCAGCACCTGGCGCAGGAAGCCAAGCTGGTCGAGGAATTCAAGGCGGCCGGCTTGCAGGTCTATCAGCCTGACATCGACGCCTTCCGCAAGTTCGCCCAGGAGAAATACCTGGCGTCCGACCTGGCAAAGAGCTGGCCTGCCGGAATCCTTGAAAAGGTCGCAGGTCTCTAACCCCTCAACGGGACGGCGCCGCAGGTTGGTCACGCGATCGGCCTGCGGTGCCCCTCTTCTCGAAAGCGAACCGGATGAAATCCAATTTAATGTCGTGGGGCGCCTGGCTCAGGGCCCGCGCCGAGAACCTGATTGCATTCATGCTCTTCAGCATGTTCGTCATCTTCATTTTGCAGATCCTGTTCCGGTATGCGCTCAATCTATCGATTGGCTGGACCCATGAGGCAAGCGTTGCCTTGTGGATTTGGATCGTGCTGTTCGGCTCGGCTTTCGTCATCCGCGAAGTTGAGGAGATCCGGTTCGACTTCTTCTGGGCCAGCGCCAGTTCCGGTGCCAGACGGATCATGCAGATCATCTGTGCGGTGGCCCTGGTGGTCGCCTTCGGTGTGTCGCTGCCGGCGGTGATCGACTACGTCGCCTTCATGAAGGTTGAAAGCACGGCCTATCTCAAGATCCGCTTCGACTATCTCTATTCCATCTATGTGGTCTTCGCGGTCGCCATGATCGTCCGCTACCTCTGGCTCGGTTTCGCCGCCATCCGTGGCAAGGCGCCCGAAGCCTTCGACCCCACCAAAGCGGGCTCAGGCGTATGAATCTCACAAGTCCATTTTCGATTTCGATCGTCCTCATCACGGCGCTGGCCTTTCTGGGCCTGCCGATCGGCCTTTCGATGATGACCGGTTCCATCGTCTACCTCTACCTTGTCGGGGCAGACATGGGCACGGTGGCCGAACAGTTTCTGAACGGCATGTATTCGAACTACGTCATCCTCTCGGTGCCGCTTTTCATCCTCGCTGCCGAATTCATGAATGTCGGCTCCATGACGGAGCGCCTGCTGGCGTTCTGCAACGTGCTCGTCGGTCGTTTCCGCGGCGGTCTGGCACAGGTCAATGTCGTGCAGAGCATCATCTTTGCCGGCATGTCAGGGTCAGCGGTGGCCGATGCGGCCGGAAGCGGCCGGATGATGCAGAACATGATGACGCGCGACGGTCGCTACCCCGCGAGCTACGCGGCGGCCCTCACGGCGGTAACGTCGGTGATCGGCCCGATCATTCCCCCATCCATTCCGATGGTCATCTATGCCCTCGTCTCGGACGCCTCCATCGGCTATCTGTTCCTTGCCGGCATGGTGCCGGGCCTGCTGATGGCCGTCATGCAGATGGCGCAGGTTGCCTATGACGCCCGCCGCCGCAAGTTCCCCATCGAAGAGCCTGTTCCTGTCCGGGAAATCCCGAAGATCACGATCCGCGCCTTTCCGGCCTTGATGATGCCGGTCCTGCTGCTGGGCTGCATCTATTCCGGCGTGACCACACCGACCGAGGCCGCAGCACTCGCTGCCGCCTATGCGCTGGTGATTTCCATCGGCATCTATCGCAGCATCAGTTGGGGCGCCTTCTACGACTCGCTGCTGCTGAGCGCGAAATCATCGACCTCCATCGGTCTGCTGATCGCGGGTGCCCTTGTCTTCAACTATGTCGTCACCATCGAAAACATCCCCGATACGCTGCGTGTCGTGCTGACGAGCTGGGATCTGTCGCCGACCGGGTTTCTGATCCTTGTCAACGTGCTCTTGCTGTTGCTTGGCTGCGTGCTCGAAGGCACCGCCATTCTGCTGATCATCGTGCCGGTCTTCATTCCCACCGCCCAGGCGCTGGGCATCGACCTGGTGCATTTCGGTGTCGTGGTCGTCGTCAACATCATGCTCGGGCTGGTGACACCGCCATATGGACTGCTGCTGTTCATCATGACCAACATCTCGGGCGTACCGGTGCGAGACATCATCCGCGATGCCTTGCCTTTCCTCGCAGGCATGGTGGTTTGCCTTATCGTGATCACCTTCGTGCCTGACGTGGTGCTGTGGCTGCCACGACTGCTGGGCTACCAGGGTTGACATGATGGACACCAACACCCTGAAGCCAATATATGTGCTGAACGGACCCAACCTCAACCGGCTGGGCAAGCGCGAGCCGGAGATCTACGGTCACGACACCCTGGCCGATGTGGAGGCATGGTGCCGGGAGGCGGCGGGCGATCGCCCCCTGGTCTTCCGGCAGACCAATAGCGAAGAAAAGCTGATCGACCTCGTGCACGAGGCAATCGACGAGGGCGCCGGTATCATCATAAACCCCGCCGCCTTCACCTTCACGTCGCTGGCGCTGCTGGATGCCCTGAAGATGTTTCCGGGGCCGATCATCGAATATCACATCAGCAATGTGCATCGGCGCGAGCCGATCTATCATCGCTCCTATGTATCGATGACCGCAACCACCGTTATGGCCGGCCTTGGTGCCAAGGGTTACCCGATGGCGGTGCGCGCCCTGGAACTGCTGATTACCGAGGGCAAGCGCTGACACCATCGGGCGCCTGCAGACGGTTTGCCCCAGCATGGCGTGTACGTTCTTGATCGCGTATTCGCCTGCCGCAGATACGCCAGCGGTCAGTCAGGGTCGCCTAGCTGTTTCAGAAATCCCGTATCGTCCTCGATACATCCTGGAGGCCGAGAAAGGCCTGGTAACGTCTCCCGTGGATTTCGGCGATGCCATCGCCAACAGGTGCATAGACGGAAGCAATCGCGGAAAGCGCGTTCATGGCGTCGCGAACATCCGGGTAGACGCCTGCCGCCACACTGCCGAGGATGGCCGAGCCGAGCAGGACAGGTTCGTCCGCGACGGTCGCCACGACCTGCTTGCCGCAGGCATCGGCCAGGATCTGGCGCACCAGCGGGCTTGCACCCGCGCCGCCGCTGATGACGACCCGCTCGACCGAGGCGCCGGATTTTGCCTGCGTTTCGATGATCTGGCGAAGGCCGTAACCGATGCCGCAGAGACCGGCGATGTAGAGCGCGATGAGATTGTCGAAGTCCCGCTCCATGCCCAGGCCCGCGATCACGGCACGGGCATGCGGGTCGGCGAAGGGTGCACGGTTGCCGAGAAATTCCGGCACGACATGCAGGCCGGCCGCAAGGTCGACGGTCTCCGAGGCATTCGCCACCTTCAATGCCGCCTGTTCGGCCATGAAGGCTGGCAAGGAAAGACCCTTGGCCCGAGCCATGGCGGACGCCCCGGCAGCAGCCGGATGAAACGAGAGAAGCTGGTCGATCGCGGCCCCCGCGGCACTCTGGCCACCCTCGTTCAGCCACATGCCGGGTACCATGGCCGAATAATAGGGGCCCCAGACGCCGGGCACGAAGACTGGCTCGGTCGTCGACGTCATGGTGCAGGAGGAGGTGCCGAAGACATAGGCCAGGTTCTCGGCGGGCTTGCCGCCGATGCCGACCGTGCCGATGCCACCGGCATGGGCATCGATCATGCCGGCCGCCACGGCCGTGCCGGGCTTGAGCCCCATGGCTTGGGCGGCCTCTGCCGTCAGCCCCTGCCCCAGGCGCGTGCCGGGCTCGACGATCTCAGTGCCGATGCGGGCAAAACCTTCAGCCGCCAGCTCTTCAAGGCCGATCTTCTTGAAATAGCTGTCGTCCCAGCGCGCCTCATGGGCGAGATAGGTCCATTTGCAGGTCACGGTACAGGTCGAGCGGGCGAGATCGCCTGTTGATTTCCAGGTGAGGAAATCGGCCAGATCGAAGAACTGCCAGGCGGCGGCGAAGGTCGCCGGGCGGTTTTCCTTGAGCCACAGGATCTTCGGCGTTTCCATCTCGGGCGAGATGCGACCGCCGACATAACGCAACACGTCGTGGCCCATCGCGTTGATGCGCTCGGCCTGCGCAACCGCGCGGTGATCCATCCAGACGATGATGTCGCGCTCGGCCTCTTCCGAAGGCCCGACGGCAAGCGGCGCACCACCCTCGCCCAGCACCACCAGCGAGCAGGTTGCATCGAAGCCGAGGCCGACCACCTGTTCGGGCGGCACACCGGCTGTCTGCACGGCCTCACGGATGATCGTGCAGACGGCATTCCAGATCTCGGTGCTCGATTGCTCGACTATCGAGCCCGCCTCGCGGTGGAGCGTGATGTCGCGCTTGGCCACCGAGAGCATGTTGCCATTGAGGTCGAACAGACCCGCACGCGCGCTGCCCGTCCCGACATCGACACCGATGACGTAGTGCGAGGCCCCCTCGGGCGAGTTTTGAACTGGGCTCATGATCTCATGCTCTGCTGTCGACTGGCTATGGGCGGGCTTGTGGGATCTTGCCGGCGTCAGAGATCGACGCTGTTCGGCAGGATCACGAGGTCGCGGATGGTCACGTTGCGCGGGCGCGACAGCATGAAGAGCACGGCATCGGCCACTTCCTTCGGCTGCATCAGGCTGCCATTGGCGAGTGCTTCTTCCATCTTGGCCTTCGGCCAGTCATCGAGCAGCGCGGTTACCACCGGCCCCGGCAGGACGGCGCCAACACGCACGCCATGCTGCGCCACCTGGCGGCGGGTCGAATGCACGAAGGCCTGGACGGCAAATTTCGAGGCCGTGTAGATCGGCTCCCAGACGACCGGCACGACGCCAGCGATAGAGCTGGTGAAAAGAATATCACCCGACCTCTGCGCGATCATGTGCGGCAGCACCGCATGCACGGAGCGGAAAGCGGCGTTGATGTTGAGGTTCAGCATCCGGTCCCAGGCATCCGGATCGCCCTCGGCCACCGGACCGCCGATATAGGCACCGGCATTGGCGTGGAAAATGTCGAGGCCTCCAGCGAGCTCAAGGATGCGCGGAAGCATGCCGGAGACGGCTGGGCCGTCGAAGAGATCCACCACCAGAGGCTTGGCGCGCTCGCCGAGCTCCCGGCACAATGTCTCAAGCTTGTCCCCGGCGCGGTCGATCAGGACAACCGTCGCGCCTTCGGCAATCAGCGTGCGGGCGCATTCGAGGCCGATCCCCGAGGCAGCTCCGGTAATGGCGGCAACCTTGCCCTTCATGAGTTCAGTCATGTCTTTCTCCAGTCTTCTTTTGTCAGGCGCGGCCGTGGCTGACACGCGAGCGGCGCGCAAGCGAGTCGACGATGACGGCAATGGCAAGAACGGCGCCGGTAATCATGTAGCGAAGCGACGAGCTGAGGTTGAGCAGCGTCAGGCCGTTCGAGATCGCCTGGATGACGATGATGCCAAGCAGCGCGGAATAGGCACTGCCACGCCCACCAAACAGGCTGGTCCCGCCGATGACGGCTGCCGCGATCGCATTGAGGTTGACGTCACCCGTACCCGCCTGCTGGCTGGACGAGGCGAGACGGGCGGCCGACAGCGTGCCACCAAGGGCGGCGAGCGTCGAGCACAGCATGAAGGCGCTCATGTAGATGCGGCGGACATTGATACCCGAGCGGCGCGCGGCTTCGCGATTACCACCGACGGCAAACATCGAGCGGCCCCATTGGGTCTTGGTCAGCGCATAGTTGAGGATCACCACCAATGCCACGAACAGGCCGAACATCCACGGCACACCGCGGCCGAGATTGAGATAATAGACGGCCGCCTCGAGGACGAGGGTAAGGACGGCGGCCTTGATCACCAGGCTGCTGAGCGGCTGCGATGAGAGATTGACCGACTGCCTACGGTTGCGAATGACGATACCGGTGACGATCAGCACCGTGCCAGGCACCAGCGCCAGCAGATAGGACAGCCAGTCCGGCATGACGAGGATCTGGCCGAAGCGCACGAGCGGCGAGGCATAGGGCAGGTTGATGCTGCCGGTCGGCCCGAGAATGTAGAGCTGCATGCCGAGAAGTGCGAGCAGGCCGGCAAGCGTGGCCACGAAGCTCGGCATGCCGAGCCTGTTGTAGAGCATGGCATAGAGCGCACCGACGGCTGCACCGGTCACCAGCGCCGCGCCGATTGCGAGCGGCAGCGACATGCCGGAATTGACCCAGAGCACCCCGATGATCGCCGAAGCGAGACCGCTCATCGAGCCGACCGAGAGGTCGATCTCGCCAAGGATCAGCACGCAGACGATGCCGAGCGAGATGATGCCGACGGTCGCGCAGTCGAACAGAAGATTGACCAGGTTGTTCGGCGCCAGGAAGATCGGGTTCAGGATGCTGAACACCGTCGAGATGACGATCAGGCCGATCGCCACCGGCAGCATGCCGAGATCGCCGGAGCGAACGCGGCTGATGAAGGCACGGACCATGCCGCCGATGCCGTCGGCATGGCTGACACGCTCGTCGCTGCGATCGAGGGCAAGCGAGGTAGGCTTCGAATTGGGGGACATGTCAGTGCTCATGCGTGGCTCCCACCGGTGGCTGCCTGCTCGCCGCTCTTGCGGCCGGCACGGCGCGACACGGAATTTTCAGTGGCGCCGGTGATGGCCGCCACAAGTTCCTGATTGGAGGCGTCAGGTGTGAAGACGCCGTTGTTCTTGCCCAGCCGGAGCACGACGATGCGGTCGGCAACGGCGCGCACGTCTTCCATATTGTGGCTGATGATGATCACGCCGAGGCCGCGCTCGCGCACCCGCTCGATGAGGTTCAGCACCTCCGCCGTCTGGGCAACGCCAAGGGCTGCCGTCGGCTCGTCGAGCATGATGATCTTGGGGTCGAGAAGCAGCGAACGGGCAATCGCCACCGTCTGGCGCTGGCCGCCGGACAGCGAGGCGATCGGCTCGCGCACCGAGGGGATGCGGGCAGCAAGTTCGCGCAGAAGCGTCCAGGCGCGCACTTCCATGGCCACCTCATCGAGGTTCCACGGCGACAGTTCATGCCCGAGAAACAGGTTGGCCACCACGTCAAGGTTTTCGCAGAGCGCCAGATCCTGGAACACGGTCGCAATACCCAGTTCGAGCGCGCGGCTCGGGCTGTCGAGCGAGACCTCCTGGCCGAGGAACTCGATGCGGCCGGCACTCGGCTGGTGCACGCCGGCGAGAACCTTGATCAGGGTCGACTTGCCGGCACCATTGTCGCCGACCAGCGCGACGACCTCGCCTGCCTTCACGTCCAGCTCGATATCGCTCAGTGCGGAGACGGCACCGAAGTTCTTCGAGACATTGCTCAGCTTCAGGATGGTCGTACCCTTCGGGGGCAGACCGATGTCATTTCGTTGCATGACGCGGCGCTCTTCTTTGCAAATGGAATACGCCCGGCCGGGGCAAGCCCCGACCGAGCGCCTTGGGAGACATTACTTGATAATGCCGAGCTTCTTGCAACCCTCGGCATATTCGCCGGTGCAGACTTCCTCAGGCTTCTGGATGCCCTTGTCGAAGATTTCTGCCTTGATGTTTTCCTGGGTCACGACAGCCGGCACGAACAGTTCGGACGGCGTGTTGTAGAGCGTGGTCTTGGCTTCGACGGTCTCGCCCTTGAGCAGCTTGACGGCGACATTGGCGGCAGCGGCGGCAACGATTTCCGAGGGCTTGGAGATCGTGTTGTACTGGTCGCCCGAGATGATCAACTGCAGGGCAGCGATCGTCGCGTCATTGCCGGTGACCGGCGGGACCGGGTTCACGCCGGCAGCTTTGAAGGCAGCGATCGCGCCACCGCCGGTGCCGTCATTGGCGGCAACCACGCCCTTGATCTCGGCGCCGAAGCGGGTGATCTGGCCGGCAGCCCATTCCTGTGCCTTCGGCGGCGCCCATTCCGGCGTGTCGAATTCGGCCAGCGTCTTGTAGCCGGAGTCCTTGAGGCCGCGATGGATGCCGTCACGAATGAGGCCAGCCGCTGCATCGGTCGGCGAACCGTTGATCTGCAGCACGCCGGAACCTTCCGGAACGCCACTGGCCTTCAGATGCTCGACGAGCGACTTCGAGATGGCGTGGCCGATGCCTTCGTTGTCGAAGGAAACATAGTAGTCGGCAGCCTTGTCCGGGATCGGGCGATCATAGGCGATGACCTTGACGCCCTGGGACTGGGCGATTTCGACCAGCGCCGCGGCCGCAGCCGAATCGACGGGGTCGAGCACGACAACCTTGGCGCCCTGGGCGATCACCGAGTTGAACTGCTGCTGCTGAAGCGCGACGTCAGCATTGGCGTTCTGGTAGATCACGGTGCAGCTCGAGCATAGCTTGCTCATCTCAGCCTTGAAACCGGGATAGTCGTGCTGTTCATAGCGCGTCGACGCCTGGTCGGGCATCAGGAAGGCGACGGTCGCCCCCTCTTGCGCCAGGGCGGCACCGGACCCTATTGCGGCGAGACCGACAGTTGCCAGCAGCATGGAACGAATTTTCATATCTAACTCTCCTCCTTGAATGGGAACAATCTGCTTTGAGAAACCCGTCCGGACCTTCACTCGCCACACCCTATCCGCGTCGCCCTGAATTGAGCGCGCAGGAGGTCGTTCGTCGCCGAACACATCGGCGCCGCAAGACATGGGCACAGACAGAATGCCTCCCGGTCGACCCTCCACAGCCAAACCGTATCATCGATTGAGCACCGTTGCTCAATCGATGAAGCAAGAATTGCCACTTCTCGCGTTTGATGTCAAGTTAGGTCTCTCAGGAGGAAGTCAGTGAATCAGCAGCGCCCGCAAAAAAAGACGACGATCTATGATCTGGCAGAACTGGCAGGAACCTCCGCAAGCGCCGTCAGCGCCGTCCTGAACGGCAACTGGAAAAAGCGCAGGATCAGCACCCAGCTCGCGGAGAAAATCACCCGTATTGCCGAGGAGCAGGGCTATGCCGTCAACATGCAGGCGAGCCTTCTGCGCCGGGAAAAATCCCGCATCATCGGCATGATCGTCCCGAAATACGATAACCGCTATTTCGGCTCGATCGTCGAGACCTTCGAAATCATGGCGCGCGAGCGCGGGCTCTTCCCGATCATCACCTGCACATTGCGCGATCCCGAGCTGGAGGTGGAAGCGGCACGGACCATGCTGTCCTATCAGGTCGAATGGCTGATCTCGACCGGCGCCACCAATCCGGATCGCATCACGGACATCTGCCTTGCCGCCGGCACGCGCAGCCTCAATCTCGACCTTCCCGGAACGAAGGCCACGTCGATTATCTCAGACAACTTCGCCGGCGCACGCGAACTCACGCGCCGCACGCTGGTCAACCATCAGGCCAAGACCGGCATCATGGCGCCGCTGCTCTTCATCGGAGGTCGCGGGACCGACCACAACACGGCCGAACGTATCCGCGGCTTCCGCACGGCGCATCAGGATCTGGGCGTGCCGATCGAAGAGCATCACATCCTTGCCTGCGGCTACGCGCCGGAAAAGGCCGCCCAGGCGCTGAGCGTCATGGCGGAACGGGAAGGTAGCGTGCCCCGCGGCATGTTTGTCAATTCGACAATCTCGCTTGAAGGTGTCATGCGGTGGATCAAAACATCAGCGCATTTTGAACGAGAGCAACCCATCATCGGCTGCTTCGACTGGGACCCGTTCGTGGCACTTCTCGGTCACGATATTGAAATGGCGCGCCAGAATGTTCCGGGCATGCTGGGCGCGGCCTTCGATATTGTTGAAAAGGGGAGCAGCGACGGCCAGAAGCTGATCGAGATCGCCCCGATTTTCGATCAAACACGCGCAGGGAATTAACGAGGGCAGCGCCGATCCCAGCAGATAGGCAATGCCGCATTTGGCGTCAGCCGTGCCGCTTCGAAAGCGCCAGCTCTATGCGATCAAGCCCATCTGACAACATCGCGCGCGGGCAGCCGAAATTGAGCCGGATGAACCTCTCATAGCCCGCTCCGAACTCGGCGCCGGCGCTGAAGCCAACCTTGCCGTGGTTCAAGAAGTGCGCTTGTGGGTCCGGCTTGAGATCAAGGGCGCTGCAATCCAGCCAGGCAAGGAAGGTACTCTCGGCCTTGATCAGGCGGATCTCCGGAAAGCGGCTGGCAACTTCCTGCGATAGATAGTCCCGGTTCGACTGGATATAGGCCAGCATCGCCGTCTTCCACGCCTCTCCATGGCGGAAGGCGGCCAGCGTTGCTTCCAGTCCCAGGATATTGACGCTGTCCACCATGCCCAGTTTCGAGGCCATGAAGCGCTCCCGCATCGCCTTGTTCTGAACGATGGCGAAAGCGGTCTTCAGGCCGGCGATGTTATAGGTCTTGGCCGCCGACATGAGGGTGATGGTGCGGTTGGCGATCTCGGGCGAGAGTGTGGCGACCGGCACATGCGTGCGATTGTCGAAAAGCAGCTCGCAATGGATCTCGTCGGAGATGATCAGCGTGTCGTTCCGCTCGCAAAGGGCGGCGATCACCTGCAGTTCATCCGGGGTGAAGACTTTGCCCGTCGGGTTATGGGGATTGCAGAACAGCAAGGCGCGTGCCTGCCCAAGCTTCTTGTCGAAATCGTTGAGGTCGATCTTGTAGCCGTCGTCCGTTGCGAGCAGCGGTGCGTCGATGCGCTTCATGTCCCAATGGGATGGCGCATTCAGCATCGGACGATAGGCGGGTGTCTGAACGACAACGCCATCGCCGGGCTGCAGCATCGCCTTGAGCGCCATGTTGAAACCAGGTTCCACACCCGGCAGGAAAACGATGTCCTCGGGCTCGATCGACCAGCCGTATTTCGTCTGCATGTCGGAAACGATCTGGTGGCGCAGTTCGTCGCGGCCTACGCCATAGCCAAGACAGGGATGGTCCAAGCGGCGGCGGATGGCGTCGAAGATTTCCGGAGCGGATGGAAAGTCCATGTCGGCAACCCACATGGGCAGCACGTCGGCGCCATACCGGCTCCACTTGGAGCTTCCGGTATCACGCCGCTCGATGATCCTGTCGAAATCCAACATGTCTCTCAGATCCTTCCGATCTTATGCTTGTGCAAGCCGGCGCTCCTGCCTGGCGATCAGCGTTTCGACCTCGGCCACGGCGAGAGGCGAAAGGGCTGCTCCCGGACGCCGCTGGGCGGCACTGGCAATGGCACCGCGCTTCGCCAGCACATATTTGCGCACCGCCAGGCCAAGACCCGGCTGCTGTTCATAGCGCATCAGCGGCAGATAGGCATCGAACAGATCCCGCGCTGCATCATATTGGTTTTCCCTCGCCAGCCGGCAGACATCCACCATCATCTCGGGATAGGCAAAACCGGTCATGGCACCATCGGCACCGCGTTGCATCTCCTCCGGCAGGAACACCCCGGCATTGCCGCAGAGGATGGAGACGCGACGGCGGCCCTTGGCCTCGGCATCGCGCAGGTCGGTGATCTTCTGCAGCCCCGGCCAGTCCTCATGCTTGAGCATGACGATACCAGGATGCGTCTCGAAGATCTGGCCAAGGGTCTTGGACGAAATCTGCACCCCCGTCGACAGCGGAAAATCCTGCAGTACGACGGGCACGTCAGGGCCTACGGTTTCCACGACATTGCGATAATAGGTGATGATCTGCTCATCGGTGCGCAGGCTGGCGGGCGGAGCCACCATCACGCCGGCCGCGCCCATGTCCATGACCGCCTTGGTCAGCTCGCCCAAAGCCGCAAGGCCGGGCGCCGAGACGCCGACGACGACGGGCCTATCGGCGGATCGCTTCAGGGTCTGGCGGGTGATGTCGATCGATTCGGCCTGGGTCAGCTTCGGCGCTTCGCCCATCATGCCGAGAATGGTCAGGCCATCGGCGCCCTTGTCAAAGTAGAAATCCACCATGCTGTCGATGCTCGCCGTATCGACTGCCCCGTCATCCCTGAAGGGTGTGCAGGCGATGACGAAAACACCCGATGTCTGGGCATTGATCAGGGCCATGTCTTGCTCCTTGGCAGAATTGAAATTTTGGAGGGAAAAGGCTCAGGCAATCAGAACCAGGCGGAAGTACCCCGCGCCACATAGCGCCCGTCACCAGGCGAGTTGACGATCTCAGCACCATCCCAGGCCAGTTTGCCGCCGACATAGGTGCGGGCGACGCGGACCGAGAATTCGCGGCCGTCGAACGGGCTCCAGCAAAGCTCGTCATGCGCCTGGGCCGAATCCCAAACCTGGCGCTCGCGCCTGACAATGGTGATGTCGGCATCGGATCCGATCCGCAAGGCGCCCTTCTGCGGCCACAAGCCGAAGAACTTGGCGGGTCTCTCGCAGAGCTGCTCGACTGTCATCTGGACCGCATCGAAACCGCGTATTTCGGCACCGGTGAAGAAGGCCGGCAGCAGCGTTTCGAGGCCCGGGACGCCGGCGCCGGCGTCGAAGATGGAGTCCGTCAGCTTGTTGTCGATCGGCCAGCTGGAATGGTCTGAACTGACAAAGGCCACCCGGCCCGAGTCGACATCATCCCAGAGCTCCTCGATCTGTCCGGGGCGGATGGGCGGGTTGACCTTCATCCTGGCGCCCAGTGCCGGACCGTCGATTTCGGGGTCGAACCAGAGGTAATGGACGCAGAGTTCGCCGGTGGCGCGATATCCATCCGACAGGTAATTCTCGACGAGGTCGAAACCGCGCGTGGTCGTCAGATGAACAATGTGCGCATGGGCGCCAGCGGCAGCGCCAAGCTCCAGGAACTGCGCCGTGGCAGCCAGTTCGGCAGCCGGCGGCCGGCTCTGCGAATGGGCCTCGATGCTGTTGAGACCGGCTGCCTTGGCCGCCGCAATGCGAGCGCGGACGATCTCCTGGTCTTCATTGTGCACGCCGAGCGGAATATCCGTCTCAGCCAGCACCTCGAAGATCTCCAGGATCTGGTTGGCGGAAATGCGCGGAAAGCGCGTCGGGCTGCTTTCGAAGGTCGAGATCTTGAAGGCCACGATGCCGGCATCGATCAGCGCCTGGATCTCCTCCGTCGACTGCTGGGGCATGACGGTGCCATAGAGCGCCACATTGGCATGGGCGTGCTCCGCGATCGCTGCGACCTTGGCGTCCAGCCGTGCGACGCTGTCGAGCGGTGCCGGATTGTCATAAGGCATATCCACGATCGTGGTGACCCCGCCTGCCACCGCCGAGCGGGTGGTCGAGCGAATGCCCGGCAGGCCGCCATAGCTGCAGGCGTGGGTCTGTCCATCAATCACGCCTGGAATGACCAGGTCGCTGCCCGCATCGAAATAGGCCGCCGATGCCGGATGCTCGCCGCTGCCGATCGCAGCGATCTGGCCCTCGCGAATGGCGATCCATGCGCCTTCCTGTGGGCCGTCCGGCAGGACCAGGGTTCCGCGGATCACAGTGTCATAGGTGGTCATGCCGGGATCCCCTTGTGCTGCTGCGGGCCATAGCGCAGGTCGAGCGTGGTGCAGGCCAGGGCGACGCCGGCCTGAACCGGATCGATGACCGGGAGCCCGAGCGCCTCCTGCATGGCCTGGCGATAGCCGCCAAGCCCAGCGCAGCCGAGTATGATGACATCGGCACCGTCTTCGTCGCGCAGGCGCCGGCCGGTGCGCGCCACCGTTTCAATCACGTCGCTGGCGATGAGTTGCACGACCGTCATGTCGATCGAGCGGTCGCCGGCAAGGCGTCCGTCGAAACCGAGCGTCTTGAGATAGCGCAGGTGGCGATCGATCGAGGACTGTCCCAGCGAAACGATGCCGAATTTGCTGCCCAGCCCCAGCGCCGCCAGATAGGCTGCCTCGGCAATGCCGATGACGGGCCGGCGCGTGGCCTTGCGAACCGCGGCAATGCCGGGATCGGAAAAGCAGGCGAGCACGATGGCATCCGCGGCGGTGGCGGCAACGGCTTCCAGGATGTTCGGGATCACTTCACCGACATGGGCATCCGTTTCGATACCTGGCGGCGACTTGGCAAGTTCGATGCAGCGGATATCGTGGCGCGTGGCCTGCCGCACGGGGCCGAGGCAATCCTGCATGGACTGGGTCACGGCGACGGAACTGTTGGGATTGATGACGAGGATTTCAGACAAGGCGATACCTGCGATATGCCGGCAGTCGATGCAGCCGAACCATTTGTATTCATAAAATATATTACGTAATATATCATAACTGGGCGGCTGTCAAAACTCTGTTGGCTACCGCAACGCGAGACGATCGACGCTTGGAATTCATCGTGTCGCTGGCATAAGGTGCAAACATCGGTGTGCCCAGTAAGCATGCGAAACTGGAGATTGGCTTTGAACGAGGCAGGCATTGTCAGCAGGGCGCATGCGCCGGGCGAAAAGCGGGAATCACTGACCGAACAGGCCTATGCCGTTCTGCGCAATCGCATCATCACCGGCGAGATGGCGCCCGGCACGGAGGTTTCGGAGCCGGAGCTTGCCGAGCAGCTCAAGGTGAGCAAGACCCCGGTCCGCGAAGCGCTGGCGAGGCTGTGCGTCGAGGGTTTCATGGAAGCCTATCCTCGCCGCGGCTACCGGGTCACGCCCGTCACGGTCAAGGACATGAACGACCTGTTTGCCATACGTGGCATGCTGGAGGGCACGGCCGCGGCGATGGCAGCGAAGAACCTGACCGAGGACGAACTGGACGGCCTCGACCGGCTGGCGGATGTGACCTATGTCATCGGCGAGGAGGTCAGCACAAAGACCTTCATCGATTCCAACCAGGAATTCCATTCCGCCATTGCGCGCGGCTCGCGCAATCCGCGCCTGTATGCGCTGGTCATGAGCCATCTGGAGGAATGTGCGCGCCTTTTCTACATGGGCGCCAGGGTGCGGGACATCAATCCCGAGACCAATGACGACCACCATCATATCGTCGCGACATTGCGCGCCCGTGATCCGGAGAAGGCGCGCGAGGCGATCGTTGCCCACAATGAAAACACCCGCGCCGGCATTCTGGGCGCGCTTGTGGCCAGCGGCCATGGCTGGCTGACCCTCTGAACCCAAGGTCCGTCACGCCACCTTGACGAGGTGGCCGGGTGCCGCTTCCGCATAGCGCGCCGGCGGCACGACATAATCGACAGGGCGGACCGTGCTGCCGATCTCGCGCCCTTCCGGCACGAGGCGCAGATGCCGGCGGGCGGGATCGGGAATGGGGACGGCGCTGATCAGGCGGCGCGTATAGGCATGCTGCGGATTGCCGAAGATCTGCGCCCTGGTGCCGATCTCGACGATTTCGCCAAGATACATCACCGCCACCCGATGGCTGACGCGCTCGACCACCGCCATGTCGTGGCTGATGAAGAGATAGGCGATGCCAAGCCGCTCCTGCAATTCCATCATCAGGTTGACGACCTGCGCCTTGACGGAGACATCGAGCGCGGAGACGGCCTCGTCTGCGACGATCAGTTCGGGGTTGAGGCTGAGCGCACGCGCTATGCTGATGCGCTGGCGCTGGCCGCCGGAGAACTCATGCGGAAAGCGCTGCGCCATGTCGGCTTGCAGTCCGACGCGCTGCAGCAGGTCCGCGGCCTTGTCCCGGGCCTCCTTGCGGCTCGCCAGCCCATGGGTGATCATCGGCTCCATGATGGCCTCGCCCACGCGCATGCGCGGATTGAGACTGGAGAATGGATCCTGGAAGATCATCTGCATATGCCGGCGTTGGCGCGACAGGGCCGGCTTGTCCATTTGCCGCAAGTCGACGCCGTTAATCCGGATCGTGCCGCTGACCGGCTCGACCAGCCGCAGCACCGAGCGGCCGGTTGTGGACTTGCCGCAGCCGGATTCACCGACCAGCGACAAGGTTTCGCCCGCATGCAGGTCAAACGACACGCCTTCCACGGCATGGACCCGGCCACTGACGCGGCCGAGCAGGCCGGACTTGACGTCGAAGCGGGTGACGAGATTGCGAACTTCGAGAACGGGCGCTTTTTGCCGGTCAATGCTGCCGGCCATGTCGCGCTCCGCCGATACCAGACCTGTATCGGTATCGGTCAGCGGGAAGGTGGCCGGATGGGCGCGTCCCTGCATCGATCCGAGATGCGGCACGGCAGACAGCAGCGCCTTGGTATAGGCATTGGCCGGCTGCGCGAAGATCTGTTCGGTCGTGCCCGTCTCCAGCGCGCGCGAGCGCAGCATGACCACCGTTCGGTCGGCGATTTCGGCGACGACACCCATGTCGTGAGTGATGAACAGCACCGCCATGTTCTCTTCATCCTGCAAGATCTTGATCAACTGCAGGATCTCGGCCTGGACCGTCACATCAAGCGCGGTGGTCGGTTCGTCGGCGATCAGCAGTTTCGGGCGGCAGGCCAGCGCCATCGCGATCATGACCCGCTGTAGCATGCCGCCGGAAAGCTGGTGCGGATATTCGTTGAAACGGCTGGCCGCCGAGGGAATGCGGACGCGTTCCATGAGGTGGATGGTCTGCGCGCGGGCCTCCGCCTTGCTGACAGGCCGATGGCGGATGATCGCCTCGGCAATTTGCCGCCCGACCGTCAGCACCGGATTGAGCGAGGTCATCGGCTCCTGAAAGATCATCGCGATCGCGTTGCCGCGAATGTCCTGCATCTCGTTTTCCGGAAGTGTAAGCAGTTCCCTGCCCTCCAGCCGGATGCTGCCCGTGACCCGCGACACATGCTCCGGCAAAAGCCGCATGATCGACATGGCCGTGACGCTCTTGCCCGAGCCCGATTCCCCGACGATGGCCACGGTCTCCCCAGCATCGACGGTGAAGCTGACGTCGTTGACCACGGGGGTCCAGATGCCCTTGCGGCGAAAGGCAGTCGTGAGATTTTCGACCGAAAGAACTGTCAAGCTCCACACTCCGGGTCATGGCATATTGTTGGCACCATGACATTGCACAGGCCAAGCCGGAAAATGTCAATCAGAAATATTTCGTAGAATATCACGAGATATATTTTCACTTGCCTTCCTCTGCAGGATCGGCGAGCCTCGCATAGATACAGTCGCCATCGGAGACCGCCATGACAACAGACATTCGCCAAAGGGTTCTTCTGACGCCAGCGCAACTGCAGGCTATGCAGGCTGCCGGCAGCGACGTGACCGTGATTGCCGTGCACTCGATCAATCCGTACACCGGTCAACCCTCGTTCAAGGGCGAGCGCATACCCGGAGCGATCGATACGCAAGCTTACACGGATTTCCAGTCGCCAGCCAGCTTCGAGGGCGGGCAACGCCCCTTGCCCGACATTGCGGTGCTGCAGGAGAAGGCCCGCTCCTGGGGTCTGCGGCCAGAAAGCACCATTGTTGTCTATGACGGCGATCGCAGCATGACGGCGGCACGGGCCTGGTGGGTGTTGCGCTGGGCCGGCCTGCCGGATGTCCGCGTTCTGGATGGCGGGTTTCCAGCCTGGCTTTCCGCCGGCCTTCCGGTGACGAGCGAGGCTACACAGCCGAACCCAAGCGACATCGTGCTGTCGCCCGGCCATATGCCCGAACTCGATGCGGATGGCGCACTCCGCCTAGCGCGAGAGGGTGTGCTGCTCGATGCCCGCATCCGGCCCAACTATATCGGCGGGCGGTCCGAGCCGGGCCAGCCTCCGCGCGGCCATATCCCCCATGCGCTCAGCGCGCCGGCGCCGGACAATGTCACGGATTACGGCAATTTCACCGATGCCGAGACATTGCAGGAAATGTATCGGGCGCTGGGTGCGGATGGCAGCCGACCTGTCGGCGTCTATTGCGGGGCCGGGATGTCGGCCGCCCACAGCGTTCTGGCGCTCGCCTCCATCGGCATAGAGGCGGCCATGTATCCCGGTTCGTGGTCCGCCTGGGTCAGCGACCCCTCCCGCCCTGTCGTCCGCGGGGCGAATCCCGCCTGACGATTGCAGTCAGACTGGCTCTGCACTGCTTTAAAATTCTACAATTTCCACTCTGAACGACATCAACTTTTTCGCAGATGCACAAAAATTGAGCCATTAAATCTATTTGGTCAAAATGCCGGCAACTTGCCTTTACAGCATTTCGAGTGATGGTATATTTCGTAGAATATCAGAGGACGGCAGTCTTGTCTGGTGGATTTAACGAAGCGCGGCGGCGCCTCTCCGGGGGTGCTTCCGCCAGACCGTGAAAGGGTCATGTGGATGAAACTCTTGAAAGGACTTGCAACCGCAGCGCTGGTCGCACTGCCGCTGTTTGCAGGCGTGGCAAGTGCGCAGAGCGATGACAAGCTGAAGACGCTGGTAATTGCGGTTCCATCCGATCCCGTCAGTCTCGAGCCGGGCACCAACAAGGCCGAGCCGATCGGCAGCGAAATCATCCTGAACGTTTTCGACACGCTCGTTGCCTGGACATCGCCCGAGTTCAAGACGCTTGAAGGGCGTCTGGCCAGCAGTTGGACGGTCTCGGCCGACGGCAAGGTCTTTGATTTCAAGCTGCGCGAAGGCGTCAAGTTCCAGGACGGCACGGCATTCGATGCGGCAGCGGTTAAGTTTTCGCTGGAGCGGACCAAGGCAGGCAATTCCTATGTCGCGGCCACCTTTGGTCTGATCCAAGACATCGCCGTGGTTTCTCCGACGGAGGTGAAGATCACGCTGTCCTCGCCTTATCCGGCCTTCCTGTCGATCCTGGCGCAGCCGCAATCGGCCATCGTCAGCCCGGCGGCCGTTGAAAAATTCGGCGACAAGTTTGCCTCGAACCCTGTTGGCACCGGTCCGTTCGTGTTCAAGAGCGCCCAGGCCGACACCAATGTCGTGCTCGAAGCCAACCCGAACTATTTCCGCGGTGCCCCGAAGCTGTCGCGCATCATCTACCGCGTCATTCCGGAAGCTTCGACCCGTCGTCTGGAGCTCGAAAGCGGTGGCGTCGATATCATCCAGCAGCAGGGCCAGCTGTCAGCCATCGCGGCTGAGGACATTGCCGCGCTCAAGAGCAATCCGGATGTGAAGATCATCGAAGTATCAAGCCAGATCATTCGCCAGCTCGAGTTCAACAACAAGAAGACCGATGGTCCGTTCGCAGATATCCGCGTGCGTCAGGCTGTCGCCCATGCCATCGATTATGACGGTCTTCTCGAGGGTGTGTTCGGCGGTACGGCCGAGCGTGTCTATGGTCCGCTGACCACCAACAGCTGGGCCTTCAATCCGAAGATCAAGGAGCTCGCGCCGACTTACGACGTTGAAAAGGCGAAGGCGCTGCTGGCCGAGGCGGGTGTTGATCCCTCGACTATCCAGCTCAAGCTCTACAGCTTCCAGGGACCGCTCTGGGGTGCCGTCGCCACCTTCGTGCAGGCCAATCTTGCTGATATCGGCATCACCGCCACCATCGAGCAGACCGAATTCCCGGCTTACCGCGCATTGCAGACCGCCGGCCAGTTCGATTTCGCTCTCGATGGACGTCAGCCCTGGTACAACGATCCCGACGCCCATATCACGATCGGCTACCTCTCTTCGCTCGCCGACACTGCCATGACCTTCCGCATGCCGCAGGACAAGGCGCTCGACGACCTGATCCTCAAGGCCCAGCAGACCGTCGATACGGCCGAGCGCACCGCTCTTTATCATCAGGTGCAGGAAGAGATCATCAAGCGCGTGCCAGGTGCCTACCTGTTCAGCCCCAAGCTGATCGTCTTCCAGCGCGCCAATGTCGAGGGTCTCGTGGTCAACAGCGCACCGCCGCTGAACGAGTACTGGTCTGTCTCGAAGAAATAACCTCATCCCGGGCGGAGCATCCTCTCCGCCCGGGATTTTCCATGGGCATCGATGCCGCTTCCCGTGATTGGTGGGCTCTTCGATCCTTGCTAAAGCATGTCTCCCAAAAGTGGGCACCGGTTTTGGGACAAAGACATGCGAAACAAAAGTCTACAGCAGGTCGCATGAATCCGAATCAACGCGACCTGCTGTAGGATCCAGGTCTGCGGCGCTCCTTCGCCGCAGGCCACCTTCCCGAAATATGAGTGTAGGGCATGGCGAGTTTCATCTTACGCCGGTTGATCGGCCTGATACCAGTCATGGGTATCGTGCTGGTCATCGTCTTTTCGCTGGTGCGGTTCATCCCCGGCGATCCGGCGGTAACGCTGCTGGGGCCAGGCGCGACGCAGGAGCAGATCGACGCGCTCAGGGGCCAGCTCGATCTCGACAAGTCCTTTCCCGTCCAGTTCCTCAACTATGTGGCCGGACTGCTGCAGGGCGATTTCGGTGTGTCACTGAAGACCGGAGAGCCCGTTGCACAGGAAATCCTTGCCCGCCTGCCGGCAACGATCGAACTTGCGGTCTTGGCGCTGTTGGCCGCCATCGTCATCGGCATTCCGATCGGCGTTCTCTCGGCCACCCGCCCGAATTCCATGTTCGACCATATCACCCGCGTCGTTTCGCTGGTGGGCGTTTCCATGCCGGCCTTCCTGCTGGCACTGATCCTGCAACTGCTGTTCGGCACCTATCTTGGCCTGCTTCCGGTCTCCGGGCGGATGAATTCCTTCATCATTTCAGAGCCGGTCACCGGCTTTGCCATCCTCGACGGCATCATCACCGGCAATGGGGCTGCCGTGTGGAGCGCCGTGCAGCACCTGATCCTGCCGGCCACGGTGCTTGCTGCCTTTCTGGGTGCCACGCTCGGCCGCTTCGTGCGCAACTCCATGCTGGAAGTGATGAGCGAGGATTTCATTCGCACCGCCAAGGCAAAGGGCCTGCGCCGCGGCGAGGTGATCCTGGGGCATGGCCTGCGCAACTCGCTGCTGCCGGCCATCACCGTCATCGGGCTGAAATTCGCTGAAATGCTCGGCGGCACCATCTTGACCGAAACGATCTTCGCGTGGCCCGGCATCGGCCGCTATATGTTCGAGGCCATCAAGAACCGCGACTACCCGGTCATTCAGGGCACGACGCTGGTGTTCGCTTTGCTGTTCGTCGTCACGTCGATCCTGGTCGATCTGCTCTACGGCGTACTCGACCCGCGCGTCCGCAAGAAGATGAAGTGATGACATGGCAGACTTGATCACCTTCCTGCGAAACAACACGCTGGCGCTGGCCGGTGCCATCATCCTGGGGCTGTTGATCCTTGTGATCACCATCGGGCCGATGATCTCGCCCTATTCGCCAACCAAGCTCGATATTCTCCACAAGCTGGCCGCACCCAGTCTTGAACATTGGCTCGGCACCGATGCCTTCGGCCGCGACGTCTTCACCCGCATCATGTATGGCGGCAGGGCAACGCTCGCCATCGGCGTGGGCGTGGTGGTGATCGCCTTCCTCGTCGGCGTCACCGTCGGCATGCTCGCCGGATTTGCCGGCGGCTGGCTGGATACGATCCTGATGCGCATCGTCGATGCGATGCTCGCCTTTCCCGCGCTGGTGCTCGCCATCGCGCTCGCCGCGGCCTTCGGACCCAGCCTGGAAAATGCCATGCTCGCGGTGTCGATCACGCTGGCGCCCCAATTCGCCCGGGTGGCCCGCAGCCAGGCGCTCAGCATCTCGGTCAAGCCCTATGTCGAAGCCGCCGTGTCCCTCGGGCTTTCGACGCCGAGGATCCTGTTCCGCTACGTCTTTGTCAATGGGCTCGGGCCGCTGCTCGTGCAGTCCACGCTGGCGCTCGGCAGCGCCATTCTGCAGACGGCCAGCCTCGGCTTCCTGGGCCTCGGCGCCCAGCCACCGATGGCCGAGTGGGGTGCGGATGTCTCCGCCAACCTGCAATATGTGCGCAGCGCCGCCTGGGTGGCGCTCGCGCCCGGCACGGCGATCCTGCTGGCGGTGTTGTCCTTCAACCTGATCGGCGATTCCCTGGCTGACTGGTTCAATCCCCGGCGCCGCAGCGCGCTTGAGTGAGGTCTTCCATGTCCACCCTGACCATCAGCCTGGAAAAGGTCGATTTCCTGCCGCCCACGCGCGTGACCGACGATACCAGCGTTCTGACCCTGAAAAACCTGGTGTTCGAGCCGCTGCTGAAATGGCATGACGGACATGTGCTGCCGGCGTTGTTTTCCGACTGGACCCATAGCGAGGACGGACGCGAGTGGCGGTTTTCGATCCGCGAGGGTGCCTGGTTCCATGACGGCAAGCCCTGCGTTGCGGGCGATATCATCGGCTTCATCGAGGGAATCCTGGATGCCGTCGATACGTTTGGGATGAAATGGTCCTATGCGCGCTATCTGGCGGAGGCGCAGATATCCGCAGACGGCAAGGACGACAGCATTGTCGTGGTGCGCAATCCGCAGCCGATCGCCGATATCCTGGATATCTTCTCCGAATTCTACATTTGCCGGTTTGCTTCAGATGGAACGCCTGTCCTGGGGACCGGGCCGTACCGCGTCACGGCATTCGAGCCGAAGATGCGTGCGGTGCTGGAGCGGGTGTCAGGCGATGGCGGGCCGCAGCACATCGTGGCGGTCTGCGAACCCCTGGCCGACAGACGCTACGCGGCGTTGAAGGCCGGCACCGTGGATGCGGCGCTGAACCTGGAGCGTGTCGAAGGCCGCCTTGATTTCGATGATGCCTTCCAGTGGGGCAAGGCGGTCAATACGCTCTCGGTGATGTATTATCTCAATTGCCAGAACGGCCTGTTTCGCTCGCCCAAGGCCCGGCTCGCGGCCAATCTGGCGGTCGACGCGGCGGCCATTGCCCGCGACATCTTCCATGGCCTCGCGGTGCCCTCTGCCAGCATTGTCAGCCCTTTTCATCTCGGCCTGGCCTCGGCCGGCCTGTCGCCGATCCCCTTCGACCCTGAGCGCGCCCGCGCCCTGCTGGCCGAGGTGGAGGGCGACCGCCGGGTGAAGCTCAGGACGCCGACCTATATGCCCGAACGGGCGCTGGAGGTCAGTCGCGTGGTGGCGGAGGCGCTCCAGGCCGTCGGCTTCGAGGTCGAGATCGACGTGGAACTTGACCGGCCCGAATATGCGCGACAGATCGGGCGCAAGGAAATGGGGGATCTGGCGATCTTCGATTCCTCGCCACACAGCACCTACCGCATTCTCAACGACAAGATTTCCAGCCGCACCAAGGCCGTGTGGTGGCAGGGCTATGATGACCCGGAGGCAGAACGCCTGATCGCCGCTGCCAATGCAAGCGTCACGCAGGAGGCGCGCGAGGCTGCCTATGGCGCCTGCCTTGCCTATCTCAATGCCAACCCGCCCTGGCTTTATCTCCTGCATCCTGTCGATGTCTTCGCCGCGAAAAAGGACATTGCGGGACTATCGATCGATCACAAGGGCACGCTGAACATCGCCTGACACATCCAAGGACCGGAACGATGAAAAAAGACTACGCGATCACCTTTTTCTACTATGACGACATTCTGGCCGTGGCGCCCTTCTATGAAGAGGTGCTGAAGTTCGAACTGGTGCTGGACCAGACCATGGCCCGCATCTACCGGATTGCCGACAACAGCTAT
Organism: Rhizobium sp. RU36D; assembly: GCF_900176345.1. GTDB lineage: Bacteria > Pseudomonadota > Alphaproteobacteria > Rhizobiales > Rhizobiaceae > Allorhizobium. The sequence goes on along the minus strand of NZ_FWXU01000002.1, from coordinate 50,087 downwards.
TTCGGCCTCGTTGATGGCAATCGCGGCCATCTGAAGCATCAGGAAAAGAGCGCTGTGCTTTTGACGATCGTTTCGCAGGATGTCGAGGGATGGCACAAGCGGATGCGCGAGGTCGGCGTCAAGGGGCTGTCCGAGATCCTGCGCGGCACGTTCTGCGAACACTTCTTCTTCGAAGATCCGGCCGGCTACGCGATCGAGATCCAGCGCTTCCACAACCCCGATGTCGCAAAGCTCTTTCATGTCTGACACCACCCAAGGCCTGGACGCGCTGCTGGCCGCCGAGCGCGCCTTCGGTGCCGAGCCCCTGCTCGCGCTTGCCGATGGCTCCGTCATCGATCTGGCAACCGGCTACATCCCATTGCTGGTCAACTTCACCGTAGAGGACAAGGCTGCCAAGGGACTGCGCAAGCTGACGGAAAAGGCCGAGCCGCAGCCGGCGGTCTATTTCTCGGCACTGGAGATGACCGCCGCGCATCCTGCCCTCGTCCTGACGGGTGAGACCGGCAGCGGCAAGACCAGCTTTGCCCGGAACCTGGCCTTTCGGCTATCCGGGGGCCAGTCCCCGGCGTCACCGATCCCGTTGCCGCGCAACGAGGATGGCCTGTTGCAGGCGGAAGACTGTGAGATGGGCGAGGTCCGGCCCATCTACCTGGCGGTCCAGGCATCCAAGACCTTTGCTGAACTGATCGATAGTGCGTTACCGGGGGCGGTGGAGCCTGATGGTGCGACGCTTCTCGTCATTCTCGACGGTATCGAGGCGGCCGGCGACCGGGGGCTTGAGCTGCTCACGGACGCAATCGCCTTCCAGAAGCGGTACGCGCGCGTGAGGATGCTGGCGCTCGGCGAGACATCTGTCGTCAAGAGCTGGACGCTGCCGCCCGATATCGTGCGTTACGACCTGCTGCCGCTTCTGCTATTCCAGCGCCGGCAGGCGGCCATGCGGCTCGCCGGCCTTGACCTTGATGCATCCGGCATCGCTCTGGGGTCGGCGGCAGCCAATCCGGCGCAGTTCATCATGGCATTGCAGGCTGGCGACGTCGGAGAGACCGCCGAAACGATAACCGATCGCTGGCTGCCCAGGACTGCGGCGGACAATGAGGCCATCGATCGTCTCTGCGCACGAGCCTTCGCTGCTCTGGCCGGGCATGACGCCGACCAGACCGTGCCGACGGTAACGCGGGTGCGGCAATTGCTCGCCGCGCGCCATCTGGCAGGCGAACCAGCTGCCTTGGCAACAGAGCATTTCCGAGGGCAGCCGTCCGTGTGGGCGCCTTCGCTGCGCAGTCTTGCCGCGCGCCTCGCTGGCCAGCCGGCAGGGGCGGCGCTGATCGATGCATTGTTGGAAGGCGAAGGCGGCGATGCCGTGCTGCGCGGCGCGCTTCTGGCCGCTGATCTTGAGACAGACGCCGGTGCGCAGCGGGACCGAATTGCCGCCCACCTGCTGACGATCATTCAGGAAGGCGCGCTTTCTGCACCAGAGCGCGAACAGGCCGCCCGGTTCCTGGCGCGCTGGGGCGACCCGCGCGATCTTGAGGAACTGGCCGATGTCCCCGGCGGGTCCTTCACGTTTGGTTCGGATACGCATCCGAACTCGGCACCGCCTCACGTTGTCGTGGTTGATGCATTCCGCATCGGCATCTATCCCGTTACCAATGGCGCCTATGGCCGGTTTGTGCAGGAGACAGGGCGATCGTGGCGCAGTCCCGACGGATTTGCCGAGGAGCGGGCCACCGCACCGGCGACGGACCTGACATGGCGCGACGCACGGGCCTATTGTGAATGGTTGACGGCCCGATGGCGTGCAGCTGGACGGATCGCTGAGGACGAGATCGTGCGACTGCCGACAGAGCCGGAATGGGAGCGCGCGGCCCGCGGTGATCAGCCCGACATGGGGCCAAATACCATCGTCTATCCCTGGGGCACCGCATGGATCGAAGATGCGGCGAATTCGGAAGAAGCCGGCTTCAACAACACATGCGCAGTCGGCTTGTTTCCGAAGGGCCGCTCCCCCTATGGCTGCTATGATATGGCCGGCCAGGTATGGGAATGGGCGACCACGCTTTGGGGTGACGACATGGCAACGCCTTCATTCCGCTATCCCTATCGAGACGACGGCCGCGAGGCGCCGGATGCCGGACCGACCATCCGGCGGGTGCTGCGCGGCGGCTGCTTTTCGAGTGGCCTGGCCAAGGCCTGCTGCACCTATCGCGGCAGCCTGGAACCAGACGGCTTCTGGCGCGGCAACGGCTTCCGCATCGTCGTCTCCAGGAATGTGCGTCCGCCGGACTGAGGTTCGGCGGTAACGCCACGCTGAACCCGATTTCACGTTTCCAGCACTGTTTCCCAAACAAAGGCTTCGGCACCCTTCTTGATGAAGCGCCTTCGCGCATCGCGCGATCCTGATCCGAGTACAGGATAAAGCGCTTACGGGGCAGCCTGATATGGTCGCATCCTCAGTCAACGGACCGCGTGGAACTGCGGCCACTCTGCAGACGGCCATACCGGCCCACCTCTAGACGCGCCTCGTTCGCTGCCTCGGAAGAGGCAGTCGCTTGAAACGCTGCAATCCGTCAAAGCTCAAGAAGGGAGCTTTTTCGCGGCGCCTAGCCTCTGCGTTATTCCGCGCAAAAGATCAGTGAGCGCGAGCTGCGTCAGCACAATCAAAGAGAACAAAAGAAGAAAAATAATTTGCTGTGTATTGATGATATATCGGCCGATATCAAAGGAATGCGTCATGGCAACCGGCAGCACAGAAGCCCCGTATACGATAAACGCAAGCGCATACACAGCTATCTGCTTTACATTTCTTGATAGCAGAATATTGACGAGAATAATTAAATTTAAAATTCCAAACATCACGAGATAGTTGTTCTTAATAAGATCGACGATGTACAAAGACTTAGGTACATCATAATCCATTTTTCCGGAAACGATTTCACTTTCGATGAATCTACGATGATATTCACCATTGTCCAGCTCAGTTAGAGTCCGTTCATCGTTAACGTGCTCAATTTTATGGCTACCATCAATATTATAATTTGCAATTTCAAATATCTCGGTCAAAGGCACAAATATTTGATTTAACACTCTATATAAAAATAGATCGATGTTACTTTTTATAGAATCCAAAGCCATCTTATTGGAAACATCTTTGATTCCCTCATAGCTGGCAATGTTGTTACGCCCAAGCAGCGCAACTATGTTATCAGTTTGGTTATAAAGACAAAAGTCAATGTTAAAACCAAGTCTCTGATATCCCGGCGTTGATGCACTCTGATTATACAGTTTGACTATATCCCCTAAAAGGGGCGCATCAAATTCAGCGTAATTGTTTTTCTGGATATTTTTAGCAATGATATCCAGATTTGAACACGCCAAAACTGTCGGTCCAAAAATCTTACTAAGTTCAGCGTCGTATTTATTGACCAGATATGAATTGGTCCCAAAAAAAGCGGCGTATATAGCTACTGATGATATTAAAACTGCAAAATATTTCTTAGCGTTTCTCAAATTAACGTATAAAATAACCTGAGATATTGCAAATACAACAAGCAGGAAAAGGCCCCATTTTTGGGTCGTAAAAATCAAGATCGATCCAAATATTACGACCAAAATCGAGGCCGAAACTTTCACGGTCAAAGAATTTGGGTTCAGCTGCTTAGTAATTAAATATATCAACAATACAGAAATAAAAGACGTAAATATCTCCGGCCTCGCCGAAGAGGCCATGTATAGCTGGAATTCAGATACATAAAACAGATAACAGAACAATAAACTGAAAATGAAATTAAAATAATATAAGCTCTTATTCTCGAAATTCACGTGCATGAACCACGCCAGATTCAAGCAAGTCAAATAAATCACATAGCATGTCGCAAAGAAAATGAAAAATTGAACGTATACTACATCCTCAATCCCCCCGGTGACATATCCAACAGCGGCAAGGAAAAACGGATAGATAAAGGGCCTCGCGTAAATAAGCGTCAGGCCATCGCCTTCCAATGCGTGGAAAGCGGGATAGATGTAACCTCTTGTGTCTCCGTCAACTATAAGTCGTAGATCGGAAATATCGTTCAAATAAAAAAACTGCGCCGCAAATAATATACAAAATATCAAACCGACCAAATGAAGGTTGGTGATGAAGAGCTGGTTCAGTCGGCCTATGACAAGTCCCAAACTATTATTTGAACTGCCCAATTTTTCCATAGTTCAGGTCTTTTCACCGACTTTATTGAATGCCCAGAATTTCTTGATGAGAAATGATGGGATGGACCCGATCAAGGCGGCGAGCGCAAAGCCACCATATTTCCCCCAGTCCGGCCCGATAATGACGTCCAGCACATCACGACAGACCGGCGACAGCAGCGACACAAAAATCATGATGGACAGATTTGAAACAACAAAACGCCAGAATATTCCCTGGCGTTTGAATATAAGCTTCTTCTGAATGATGAAGTTTATCACGATAAGGGGGAGATATGTTACCGCACTTGCAATGGCATAAACATATCCTGAATCGCCATCAAGAATAGTAAACAACCAGAGCTGAATACCCCAAGCCAGGAGCCCTAGAATGCCGCCATTGATGAAAAACTTGATGTACTCAATGGTCATGCGCGTTTACGAATTACGATGACCTGGTGAAGAGACCAGAACCGGCTCAGCGGCGACAAGGCCAGTTCAAGCCCCTTGATGACAGGGGTCATAAACGAAGGTGCAAGCGAGCGGAAGTTCAGCCCGCCGGAGAGCAGGTACCGCAGCGAGTTCAGCTCATGGCCTTGATGAACGATTTCCAGTTTGTCTCCCCATTTCCGGTCGAACTCTTCCCGATCCCGCTGAAACACGATGTAGGAAAGGGCCTGATTGGCGCCGGAAAGAGGGCCTGCGATATCCTGGGTCTTCCAGCCCTCGGCATTCGGGTCAAAATGCTCGTCCGTGTGCAGATGACGGTGGACCAGCGCGGAAAAGAATTCGCCATTCGGCTCGACCAGGACACAGCCGCCACCTGGCTGAAGCACGCGGGTCAATTCCGAAAAGAACTTCTCAGGCTCTGGAAGATGGTGGAAGACGTTGATGGCGTAGACGCAGCGCACGGAGGCGTCCGGCAGATCCATCGCCTGCGCATCAAGCTCAAGATCGATATTTGGGCCTTTGCGCACATCGGAGGTTTTCAGTTGCGGGCGCATCTGCTTGAAGAAGCCGACACCCGTGCCAAGCTCCACCTCAAGGCCCGGCACTTTGAAGAACCTGTCGCAATACGCCGCCATATCGGTGTAGAAGGTCTCGAAGGCCGATCGCAGCAAAGGCTTCTCGCGCAGCACAGCGCCGTGAATACCCAGCAGAGCATTATCGTCAACAGGAACATCACGAACCTTCGGCTCATACATGATGCGACGCAACTGATTAACAATCATGGTATTTCTTTCCGCAAGGTCGAGTAATGAACTGCGGTTTGGTTTGCCAGAAAGCCTTCAAGATTGTCAACGTTAACCGGGAGTGGCAGGCGCAATTTTGAGGCAAGGCGAAGCACGGCAACAACAAGGCCTGAGGGGATATACAGGATACGCGGTCTTTTGCCGGTTTCCGCCGCAGCGTCCAGGACCAGGTCCTTTAAGGATTTGTGCTGACGTTCAAAAATATTCGCCTGAGCAGGCACCGAGGCGTCCGTGATCAGGTGCAACGTTTCCTCACACAGCCGCTCAATGGTGATGACAGGCACAAGACCGACGCCACCATCCGGCAGCGGGATGATGGGAAACGTGCGGGCGATGCCTTTGATGCGCTGGTAAAGCCCCCCATCACCAATAACGAGCCCGGGCCGGACGATGATCACATCCCCTGATTCAAGGACAGCGCGTTCGATAATACGTTTGGAGCGCCCGTAAATCGATTTTGCATGCTCACCCGCCGAATAGGATGAATAGAAGAGCTGCCTTGGCACACGTGCCGCCCGCGCTTGTGCGATGCAAGCCAAGGTCGAGGAAACCGTCAGATCTGCGCCTTTCTCACCGTCGAAATCATGCGCAAGATGAATGACGCAATCAATGCCTTTCAAGGCGCCGTCGGGGATAGGGTCTCCCAAGGCCCATTTGAAAACCGCGCCGGAAAACCCCGCTACTCTGCCGGACCGGCACAACGCCACGACATCATGCCCCTGGCTTGAAAAATAGCGGCACAAATGCGAGCCGATGAAGCCTGCCGCCCCGATAATCAGTATCCGCATTGGCGTGCCTCATCTGCAATACGCGCCGCATTCGCCATCATCGTCAGGGAGTGGTTCTTTCCCGGCAACGAGGGTAGCACGGAGCCATCAATCACGCGCACGCGGCGGCTATCCCACAAGCGGCCGTCGACGTGCGTTTCAAATTCCGAAGGTGCCTGGCGCATTGGAAGACATCCTGCATAGTGAAACCCCCAACCCGGCAGCGACATGGATGCCAGGCTGCGGTGGGAATATGCCCCGAGTGCCCGGAAGGCAGAAATAACCTTGCCCAGTCGCCCGTAAGACGGCCGATCGGGGTAATCAATGACGATATCATTGTTCTCATCAAGGCCAAGGCGATTGGTGGATGGCCGAGATGTTTCCCAAATCTGCGCGACCAACATGCCGGCCAGGAGCCAGTTCATCAGACGAATGGAGTTGCGCGCCGGAAGAGGGATATCCGGTATCAAGTCAGACCGCAGCATTGCGCCGGGGTAATAAAGGCTGATCATATCGCAATTCTCTACTCCATCCAGTGTTGCCGCCAGTTGAACCGGAAAACTGTTGGCAGGCAGTCTCTGCCCGAACATGGCGGGGATGAACAGGGGCAGCAAGGTTGGTGGATGATCCATGAAAGGCAGGGATCGCTTCGAGCCCTGCTTGTTCAGCAGCACCAGACGCGCTGTTTGCAAAGTGCCGCAGCCAAGCAGCAGATGCCGTGTTCGCACTGACCGTCTTGCGCCGGAGGCGCGGTCCAGCACATTCAACTCGACGTAGTCATCCGTCTCCTGAAAGGCGCAGAGCTCATGCCCCCCGATATAGGTGATGTCCAATGACGAGCGCAACTGCTCCAGGGTGCGCCCGGCCGTGTAGAAGCCGGCTTGATTGGATAGGAAAAACTCCGTCTCGCCAAAGGGATAAGCAGATTGTTCCCCGCGGTTGACCGTGTGTATGGCAAGCCTCGCCCGGCCAAGCAGTATGTCGAGCTTTCTGTTCTTCGCTTTGACCGTCTTGTATGCCTGAAGCATATGCCGTGCCGCAGGAACAAGAGGGACAGGCGGCATCAGATCGGTAGCCGCACCAAGAAAGGGATATAAATCATCCTGCTCTCCCGAAATGCCAATATGCTTCTCGAGGTCCTCATAATACGCCTCAAGGACGGATGCCTTGAAGGGCCAATGGCCGGCATGGCTGAGATCGGCCTCGGAATAGCGCAGCAGTTGGCCGCCCCATACATTGGACATGCCCCCCTGGGCATAGCTGCCGGCGCCGCGAACAATCGTTTCGCCTTGCGCGCCCCGGACATGGAACGGAATGCCCTGCATGATATGGCGCACAGCCGCCGCGCGTAGTTTTGGATGCGATGCCGTTGCTGCCTGGATCGTTGAGAGCATCTCGAACCGATGCCCCAGGAGGCCTTGGACATCTCCGGAGGCTTTCGCCTCGGACAGCGTCTTATAGGCAAATCCGGTCTGGGCTGTTTCTCCAACATCAATGATGCAGGTCTTCAACCCAGCCAGCCTTCTGGCCGCTGAAACACCTGACGGGCCGGAACCGATGATCACATAATCAAAAAAGTCCATGCCGCACCTTCAAATACAGCCCCTTTGCCATAGTAAAGGATGCGCGCGCACATTCGAACAGCATGACACCGAAGTAAATAAATCTGTTTTCGATATGATTGTTATACTCAACGTGCTCCGCGTCACATTCAGAAATATAACTCAGCAGAAAGATCTTCCTTGACAGCAGATGATGCCTGTTCTTGTCGCGCAGCCATGGCTCAACGGCAATAGCGTCCAGCTTTTTTTCGATAACCGCACGAACGGTTCGAACCTCAGCGTCATGGACATCATGCAATTCAGGCATGATCATATGTGCCTGAATATAGTGCTCTATGACGGATGCAGTGGGAGGCCGCCCGAACAGGGATTGATGCAGGTGATTGACCTCTTTTGCCAAACCATCCCGATCATCAGTCTGATCCAGAACCTTCGACGGAACGGAGGACATATCATTCAGCCTGGTCGTCACTCCGCGATTTTTGGCGTCGGGAGATGTCACGTCAAAATCGTCGCGCCAGAAGTGCGAGTTCAAACCGGCGCTTGTCCTGGTGCGTGATGGAATCGAGAATGAGGCCAATGGCCGCCAGCAGCATGGCCACGATCCCGAGCCCCGTGGCAAGGATCGCCAGAGGAATATGTTCGATGTAAGCGTGACGAATATATTCGTCGATCACAGGCATGCCGGCCAGCAGCGCCAGGATAGCGGCAAAAACGGCAGCACCACCAAAAAACATCAAGGGGCGATAATAGCGCAGGATATTGCCAATCGTGGTGAGCACGCGCGCACCATCCGCGAATGTGTTCAGCTTGGAGAAGCTGCCCTCCGGCCTGTCACGGTAATTCACCGGAATTTCCACAATGCGAAAACGCTTATCCAGCGCATGCAATGTCATATCCGTTTCAATCTCAAAACCTTCGACGAGAATGGGATAGGATTTGACAAAATGACGATTGAAAACCCGGTAACCACTCATGATATCGGCAAGCTGGGCGCCAAACAGCTTGTTTACCAGGTTTCGCACCAGACGGTTGCCAAAGCCATGCAAAGCCCGCGTATTCTCGGCCGCATAGTGCCCGTCGCTGTGGCGATCCCCCACCACCATATCCGCCTGGCCCGCCACAACGGGCGCTATGAGATCCTTCGCCTGGGAGGCCGGGTATGTCATGTCCGCATCGGCGAGAACATAGATGTCTGCCTCGACATCCATGAAGGCGCGACGGACTGCATTGCCCTTGCCGGGGCGACGCTCGTTGATAACGCCCCCTGCACAACCCAACTTCGATATAGTGTCCCTGGCTATTGTTTCTGTAGCGTCCGCTGATCTATTGTTAATAACCCAAATAGAAGCATCTGGTAACGCCGCATGAAAATCGTGTATGCAAGAGGCAATTGTCAATTCCTCATTATATGCAGGTAAAATGACGGCGACCAGCGGGTTGTTTTGCATAGCTCACTCAACTCTCATCTTAGACATCAAAATTTTCTATCTAAGCGGACAAGTAATAACCTAATCTTGAAACATAAAAATGGATTTTATGTTGTTAAGTATTACGTTATATATTACCTTAAGACATTGTCAACATTGTTATTTTTTTATCCAGAATCCATCGCGCGCGCCTCCGTTTGCGCAACCGTGTAGGCGCACGGGGGGTCTTTGATCTCCGCTTGCCGATTTGCGGTCTGTATCTTGGGCTTGCAATGCGGCGCGTCGGGCGCGGCTGCTACGGCGTCTTGCTGGTCTCGACGCTTTGGACTTCGCAGATGCCTGCGAATCCGCACCGCGGAAGGGGGTCGGAGGTGTCAAGGTCTGCGCCGTATCGGAACACCTTGTTGACGGAAACCGCGGCAGGACCGCGATGATAGCGCCACTGCAGGCTTTCCGATCGTCTCAACCTTTTGTCGATACCGGCGATTTCACCCGCGCGATCGCCTCATGCCAACGTGTGAGCACATCGGCGCGCACCTCCGCCGGCATGGTTCCGGGAGCAAATGTGCGAGCATGGGACGGTTCGGGTGCCGTGATGCCCAGCGCGCGAAATGCCATAGCGGCCGCGCCGAGGGCGCCGACTTCAGGCTGATCGCCCCGAAGCACGGGTCGATCCAGGATGTCGGCCTGCAACTGCATCAGGAAGTCGTTGGTGGACGCGCCGCCATCTGCCATCAGGCCCGACAAATCCGCCCCGACATCCTTTTGCATGGCGTTGAAGACATCGGCGATCTGGAGCGCCACGGCCTCCATGGTTGCGCGGGCAATATGGGCCGGGGCAGTCGCATGGGTCATGCCGGAAATCGTGCCGGTGGCCGCATCCGTCCAGTGCGGCGCGCCCAGGCCGGCAAGCGCCGGGACGAAGACCACCTTGCCGCTATCCGGAACTGACTGCGCCAGGTCGGACAATGCAGCAGGCCCGGCAAGGCCCAGCATGGTCGCGGCAAAGGCAATCGCCTGAGCCGAGACGGTGATGTTGCCCTCCAGCGCATAGGCAACCCCGCGATCGTCGGACCAGGCGATCGTGCTGGACAGGCCATGGCCAGAGAGCACGCGCCTGTCGGTCAGGGTCATCAGCGAGGAGCCGGTTCCGTATGTCGCCTTCACCAGTCCCGGCCTGCGCACCCCATGGCCGTAGAGAGCGGCATGGCTATCACCCATCATGGTCAGGATCGGCGTCCCGCCGGGCAGCGCGGTCGCGTCCAGAGCGGTTTCGCCGAAATGACTGTTGGACGGTCGGGCTTGTGGCAGCGCCGACATGGGCACATGAAAGAGGTCGCAGAGCTCAGGGCTCCAGGCCAGTCTGGCCGTGTCGAACAGCATGGTGCGCGAGGCGTTGGAATGGTCCGTCGCGAAGACGCTGCCGCCCGTCATCTTGAACAGCAGCCAGCTGTCCACCGTGCCGGCGCGCAGCCGTCCCTGCGCCGCCAGGTCCCGCGCCGATGCCACATGGTCCATGACCCAGCCGAGCTTCGAGGCGGGGAACAGGGCGTTGATCGACAGCCCGGTCACGTCGACGACATCAGGGTCGTGCCCGGCATCGATCAGGGACTGGCAGGCGGCTGCGGTCCTGCGGCACTGCCACAGGATTGCAGGTGCCAGCGGTTCGCCGGTCTCAGCATCCCAGACCACGAGGGTCTCCCGCTGGTTGCTGATCGCGATCCCCGCAATGGGGCCGTGGCCGCCCACAACAATCTCTGAAATGACCGAGCGCACGCTGTCCCAGATGTCGTTGGCCGACTGCTCGGCCCATCCCGGGCGTGGATAGCTCGATGTCAGGGATGCGGATGCCTTGGAGACGACCTTGCCGGAGGCATCGACCAACACCGCCTTGGTATTGGTCGTGCCCTGGTCAATGGCGATGACGAAGGATTGCCTCTCCACCATGGACCTCACCGCTTGCGCGCCAATGCCCGACGCGCTGCCGCAGCGATACCGTGGGGGCTAATGCCATAGTGCTCGAAGAGGAAGTCGACGGAGCCGGTAACAACAAAGCCCGGGAAGCCGACCCGCTCTACCGGCACGGGGCGGTGCCCTGCCGTAAACTCGGCAACCGCGCCGCCCAACCCGCCGCGGATATTTGCCTCTTCTATCGTCACGATCGCTCCGGTTTCGTCGGCAGCAGCGGCGAGCGCCTCTTCGTCGAGCGGGTTGAGGGTGGCCATGTTGAGCACGCGGGCGCTGATGCCTTCGGCCTCCAGCGTCTGTGCTGCACGGGCGGCCAGATGCACCGTGGTGCCGCAGCCGATCAGCGTTACGTCACCTCCGTCTTGAACGCGTTCGGCCTTTCCAGGGCGGAAGACACGGTCCTTCACGGCAAGCTCGGGCACCGGCATGCGGCTGAGACGGATATAGACCGGACCTTCATGGGCCGCCGCCCATTTCACCGCTTCAGCCGTTTCCCAGGCATCCGCGGGCACGATGACGGTGATGGCATCAAGCGGACGGAGCCAGGCGAAATCCTCGATCGAGTGATGTGTGGGCCCAAGCTCGCCATAGGCCACGCCAGAGGACTGGCCGACAAGTTTCACATTGAAACCAGCATAGGCGATGTCCGCCTTGATCTGTTCCATGGCGCGGCCGGTGAGGAAACATGAGGCCGCGGAGACAAACGGCACCTTGCCGCCATTGGCAAGGCCGGCGCTGACGCCCACCATGTTCTGCTCGGCGATGCCGACATTGATAATCCGTTCGGGGAATGCCTTCTGGAAGCCACCGAGCTTCGATGATCCTACGGAATCGTTGACCACGGCGACAATCCGTGGATCACGGGCAGCAAGTTCCTCAAGGGTGCGTGCCCAGGCATCACGGCAATCGCTGAAGCCTTCCTGTTTTGCAGCGGGAGCAGCCATCAGACCAGTTCCTCCAAGGCAATCCTGTATTGTTCGGCATTGGGCACGCCATGGTGCCACGAGGCCTTGTTTTCCATGAAAGACACGCCGCGACCCTTTATCGTATTGGCGATGACGCAGAGCGGACGACCCTTGCCGAAGCGCGGGGATGCCAGAACCTCGAGCAGCGCACCAATATCGTGGCCATCGACCATGACGGCCTCCCAGCCAAAGGCGCGGAATTTTTCGTCCAGGGGATCGAGGCCATTGGTCTCCTCCGTTCCCATGCCTTGCTGCAGACGGTTTCGGTCCACGATCAGGGTCAGGTTCTCCAGCTTGCGGTGACCGGCGGTCATCGCCGCCTCCCAGTTGGATCCCTCCTGCAACTCGCCATCTCCCGTCAGCACGAAAGTACGGTGGTCGCTTCCCGAGATCTGGCCCGCGATGGCAATGCCGAGCGCCACCGGCATGCCGTGGCCGAGTGGCCCCGTATTGGTTTCCACGCCCGGCAGGTAGTTCCGGTTCGGATGGCCGTTCAGCTTCGAATGCGGCTGCATATAGGTGCTCAGCCAATCCTCGGGATAGTATCCAGCGGCGCAGAGCGCGGTATAGAGCGCTCCGGTCGCATGTCCCTTCGACATGATGAACCTGTCCCGGCCTTCCAGTTCGGGCTTTTTGGGATCATACCGCATCACGCCGAAATAGAGTGTGGCGATGATGTCGATGGCGGAAAAGTCCCCGCCCGGATGTCCGAGCTGGGCCTCATAGACCATCGTGAAGGCGCGCCGGCGCATCCACAGCGCCTTCTCCCGGATGGTCTGAACGGTATCGTTGTTCAGCATTCAACAAGCCTTTCAATCTGGCGGCCTAAGCCGCCGTAAGCGGTGCTCACATGGCGCCGAAGAGAGCCTTCTGCGCGATCCGCAAGGCAGCGATGGCGTCGTGCCGGCTCTGGGCTTCTTTCAGCGCATCGACATCGAGCGCATCCAGCCCCTTGTCTGCCGCCTTCAGGAAATCGATCGCGTGGTTGGCCGTCGCGACGCTGTCCTCGCGGAAGGGGAACTGGTCGAGCTGCCAGACGCCCTCCCACTTGTTCTTCCTCAGCACATAGAAGAACTCGAAGAGTTCGATGGGATGCAGGCTGCCGGCGACGAGATCGTCATCCCAGCTGCGATAGTTGTCGTTCACGTCCATGCCGAACAGACGTCCATAGTCGATGGCGAGCTGCGCGCTGTCGGCCGCGGATTCCCCGCCCATGATCGCATGACCGAAATCCAGGAGAATGCCGATATTCGGCAGGCCGATCTTTTCGATGCCCAGCAGCGTGCGGGCGACCGAGCCGAAGCTCATGCGCACCCTTGGCTCGCGCGGCTTGTATTCGATCACGAATTTCAGATCGGGATTTTCGCTGGCCAGCTGCCCGACACCATCAAGCGAGTGCTTCCAGAGCGTGCCGTAATCGACCTGGAAGGGATAGTCCCAGCCATCCTGGCCCGGCCACAGCTTCACATAATCGGCGCCGAAGTAACGAACCTGGTCGCAGGCTTCCGTGACGATCTCATGGGCGCGCCTGCGAACCCCGGCATCGGGATTGGTGAAGGAGCCCTTGGAGAATTCCCGGGTGTAGATCTCAGGCGTAATGCCGATGACACCGAGATTGTTGCGGTCGAGGGCGGCCTTGATCTGCGCGTTGGTGAAATCTCCGCCGAAAAAGGGATAGTTGATGTCGACGACCGAGAGATCGCGGACCTGGCCAGCCAGGTCGATTGCGTCGATGACGCTGCGGGGTGCGCCGTAGCCATCCGTGGCGTAGCGATCGACATAGGTCGCAAAGTGCCAGATGCCGGCGCCAAAGCGTTGTGTCGTCATGGGTTTATCTCCTCCATTTCGGGTAATCGGTGCAACAGGCCGCCGGTTTGCTGGCGTGGGGAACTTGGCTTCGCTGGGGTCGATGGCCTGTGCAGATGTTTTCGTTTGATGACGTTTGATTTCGATATCTTCCATAATTTCGCAGTTCCGACAAGAGAGTTTCGCGATACCTCATCATAATTGCTGCGTTGCGGCGAAATTATCTCGCTATGCGGTCGAAACGACAGGTAAGTGGCGATAAATCGGGACAAATACAAAACGTATTGACAAGAAACGAAACCATTCGATAGAAAACGCAACAGGTCACATGGAGGTGGCTAGAGAGAGGGAGGTTTCTCATGAAAATTTCACGCCGCATGCTCGTATCCGTTTGCGCTTTGGCGCTGTCCGGTTTCGTTCCGGGCCTTGCCATGGCCGCCGGTACCATCGCGATCATCACGCCAAGCCATGACAATCCGTTCTTCAAGGCGGAAGCCGACGGTGCCGCGGCCAAGGCCAAGGAACTGGGCTATGAGACGATGATCATGGTTCATGACGACGACGCCAACAAGCAGAACGAGCTGTTCGATTCCGCCATCGCGGCCGGCGTCAAGGCCATCATCCTCGATAACGCCGGTGCGGACGCTTCCGTCGCTGCCGTCCAGAAGGCCAAGGACAAGGGCATTCCGTCCTTCCTGATCGACCGCGAAATCACGGCAACGGGTGTGGCTGTTTCGCAGATCGTATCGAACAACTACCAGGGCGCGCAGCTTGGCGCGGAAGAATTCGTCAAGCTGATGGGCGAAAAAGGCAACTATGCCGAACTCGTCGGCAAGGAATCCGACACCAATGCCGGCATTCGTTCGCAGGGCTATCATGACGTGATCGACCAGTATTCGAACATGAAGATGGTTGCCCGCCAGACGGCGAACTGGTCGCAGACCGAAGCCTATACGGTGATGGAATCGATCCTGCAGGCGCATCCCGACATCAAGGGCGTCATCTCCGGCAACGACACCATGGCCATGGGTGCTTATGCTGCCCTTGAAGCCGCTGGTCGCAAGGATGTCATCGTCGTCGGCTTCGACGGCTCCAACGATGTCCGCGATTCCATCCTGAAGGACGGCATCAAGGCCACGGTCTTGCAGCCCGCTTACCAGCAGGCCCAGCTGGCAGTCGAGCAGGCCGACAAGTTCATCAAGACCGGCTCGACCGGTGTTGAAGAAAAGCAGCTGATGGACTGCATTCTGATCAACAAGGACAACGCGTCCAAGCTCGAGACCTTTGCTCTCAAGCAGTAACGTGACGTCTCAGGTCACCCGGTGCGTCCGCGCTCCGGGTGACCGTCTTTTGTTGAAGAGCATGGTCCCCAGATGATGAAACCCATCCTTTATGCAATGGGCCTGCTGGCTGTCTCTGGTCTCACGGGCTGCAAGCTCGTGAAGACGCAGACGGCCGACCAGGCTGCTGCCGATCCGATCGCGACCCTCGTGGCCGACACGTTCGACGCAAAGCTCGTTCCGGCCCTTTCTGAAAAGGCGGTCGATCTCGCCGTGTTGCGCGAGGCGGTCGTTGCGGGATTGGATGCTGCCGGCGGCAAATATGGCTTGCGGGTGGGAGGTGCCGGCGGTGGCTGGAACTTCGCCGTCAAGGGCAAGGCCAAGGTTCTGTCGGAAAACCGCGAATCCAAGGCGGCGATTGCCGAGATCGACGTGAATGGCGACGGAAAGGCCGATGCCACCCTGCAGCTCGGCCCGGTGGTCAAGGGATCGGCGTTGCGCGACGCCACGCCCCTCTATGATTTCTCCGCGTTTCGCGACCAGATCGAATATGCCCGGCTCGGCCGTGCGCTGAATGACCGGGCGGTCTCAGCCCTGCCCGCCGAGGGATCTTTGAAGGACAACACGGTGGAATTTGTCGGCGCGACCGTCATTCGCTCCGCCACGGAGATGCCGCTGGTCACCCCGGTTTCGATCGAGGTTGCCCCATGAGCGAGACGCATCCGATCGGGCTGACGATCCGCTCAGGCTCCAAGGTCTATCCCGGCACGCAGGCCTTGAAGAATGTCGATTTCGATCTGCGCATGGGCGCGGTCAATGTCCTCGTCGGCGAAAATGGCGCCGGCAAGTCCACCCTGATGAAGGTCATCGCCGGGGTCGAGCAGTTGAATGGCGGCACGATCACGCTCGACGGCAAGCCTGTCGTCTTTGCCGACCGGACGGATGCGGCCCGCCATGGCGTCGGCATCGTCTTCCAGGAACTCAATCTGTTTCCCAACCTGACGGTGACGGAGAACATCTTCGTCGGTCACGAAAAGACGGTCGGCGGCATCCATATCGACCGGGCTGCCCAACGGGCCGTCGCGGCTGCGCTGATGAAGCGGCTGGAACAGGATATCGCTCCCGATACGCAGCTCGGAAGCCTCAGGATCGGCCAGCAGCAGATCGTGGAGATCGCCAAGGCGCTCGCCGAAAATGCGCGCATCCTGATCCTCGACGAGCCCACGTCAGCCCTTTCGGCGGCGGAGGTCGAGGTGCTGTTCCGCGTCATCGGCGATCTGAAGCGCCAGGGTGTGGGAATTGTCTATATCTCCCATCGCCTGGAGGAACTGATCCGCATCGGCGACTATATTACCGTGTTGCGGGACGGCGTGATCACCGGTGCGCGCTCCATGGATGGTGTCGATATCCCCTGGATCGTCTCCAACATGATCGGCAGCGCATCCAAGGAGTTTCCGAAGACCGAAAACCACGCCCTGGGCGAAGAGGTCTTTCGTGTCGAGGAGATATCGCTGCCCAGTCCCGCGGGCGGCTATGTGGTCGACCACATGTCGCTGTCGGTACGATCAGGCGAGATTGTCGGCCTCTATGGCCTGATGGGTGCCGGGCGGTCCGAACTGCTGGAATGCATCATGGCGCAACATCCCGCCTCCACCGGAAAGCTCTTCATCGGCGGAGAGTATGTTCGCGAAAGAAGCGTTTCCGGCAGGATCCGCCGTGGCCTGGCCTTGATCCCCGAGGACCGAAAGCGCGATGGTCTGGTGCAGATCATGAGCATTCGCGAAAACCTCACGCTCTCGTCGCTTGGGGATTTCACCCGCGGCTTTCATTTGAGCCTGAAGGCCGAAGCCGCCAAGGCCGCGGATTTCGTCAAGCGCATGGCGATCAAGATCGCCAGCCTCGAACATCCCGTCTCAAGCCTGTCCGGTGGCAACCAGCAGAAGGTCGTCATCGGCAAGGCCCTGATGACCGGCCCGCGCATTCTCCTGATGGACGAGCCGTCCCGCGGCATCGACATCGGCGCCAAGGCGGAGATCTTCCGCACCATGCGCAAGCTGGCCGCCGATGGTCTCGGCATCCTTTTCGTCACATCCGATCTGGAAGAGGTGCTTGCTCTGTCCGATCGCATTCTCGTCATGGCCAATGGCAGGCTGACCGGCGATTTTCCCGCCGGCGCCGCCGCAGCGGATGTCATTTCCGCCGCCACGCCCAATCTGAACAAGGTCCAATCCCGATGAGTACAGCCACCGCCAGCGGCAGCAAGATTGCCGGCCCGTCTTCGCAGACCTCGATGCTGCTGCTTCTCCTGAAGATGCGGACCTTTGTCGCCTTGATCCTGGTCTTCACCTTTTTCGCCATCGCCGCACCCAACTTTCTCACCGGTGCGAACATGCTAATCATCTCGAAGCATGTGGCGCTGAATGCCCTGCTTGCCATGGGCATGACCTTCGTCATCGTGTCCGGCGGCATCGATCTCTCCGTCGGGTCGATCGTCGGCCTTTGCGCCATGGTCGCGGGCTATCTCGTGCTCTACGGCATCGACCTGCAGATCGGCTGGAGCCTGCAGTTCAATACGCTGGAAATCTGCCTGATCGTCTCGATCGTCGGCATCCTGATCGGGCTTATCAATGGGGTGCTGATCACCAAGCTGAATGTCGCGCCGTTCATCGCGACGCTGGGCACGCTCTATGTCGCCCGTGGTGCGGCCCTGTTGTTCTCGGACGGGCGGACGTTCCCCAATCTCGCCGGCAATCCGGACTATGGTTCCGATACGTTCAAGCTGATCGGCTCGGGCAGCCTGTTCGGCCTTCCCCTCTCGGTCTGGATCATGGTCGTCGTCGCGCTGCTCGCCGCCTACCTGGCGACACGCACGCCGCTCGGCCGCCACATCTATGCCGTCGGCGGCAATGAACGCGGTGCGGCCCTGTCCGGCGTCAATGTCGATCGCATCAAGCTCTTCGTCTACATGTTTTCGGGCTTCTGCGCCGCCCTGGTCGGCCTCATCATCGCCTCGCAGCTTCAGGCCAGCCATCCCGCTACCGGCGAGACGTTTGAACTCAACGCGATCGCGGCGGCCGTCCTGGGCGGCACGTCGATGTCCGGTGGTCGCGGCCGCATTGGCGGCACCATTATCGGTGCCTTCGTCATCGGCATCCTGGCCGATGGCCTGATCATGATGGGCGTTTCATCCTTCTGGCAGACCGTCATCAAGGGCCTTGTCATCATCGCGGCTGTCGTGGTCGACCAGGTGCAGCAGAAACTGCAGGCCCGCGTCGTGCTCCAGAGCCAGGCCGCCTGAGGATTTCCACCAGCGGCCCCTTGTTGTAAGGGAGCCGTTGGATAAGATCAAAACAGTTTCTACTGTTTGCGAATATGGGGTTTGGGCCAGCGAATGGACTCGAAGACGGACAATGACTCTTCCGAATCCATGGTGGGGCTGCTTTCCGAGCCGCGGCGCCGCCGGATTCTGGAGTGGCTCCAGGAGGAGGGGTCTGCCCGTGTGCGTGAACTGGCCTCAGCCTTCCATGTGTCGGAAGCCACGATCCGGCAGGATCTGGAGCGGCTGGAAAATGACGGCTTCATCACCCGCGAACATGGCGGCGCCTATCTGAACCCGGTGGCGCCCCAGGTCGGCACCATGACCCTGCACCACCAGGAGAACATGGACAAGAAGCGCAAGATCGGCGCCTTGGCGGCAGGGCTCGTCAAGGACGGAGAAACGCTGATCCTTGATGCGGGTACCACGACGACCGAGATCGCCATGCGGTTGACCACCCGTCGCAATCTGACCCTGATCACCAATGCGCTGAACATCGCGATCATCCTGGGCGCCGTGCCCACCTTCGCCGTGCATATGCCCGGCGGCCAGTTCAAGTCGCCGACTTTGTCCCTTTCGGGCGACAAGTCGGTCGAGTATTTCAGCAACATCTTTGCCGGGAAGCTTTTCCTCGCCACCGCCGGCGTCGATCTGGAAGCCGGACTGACCTATCCGTCCTTTGCCGATCTTCAGTTGAAGGAAGCGATGATCAAGGCGGCGGCCCATGTCTACCTGGTCGCCGACTCCACCAAGATCGGCCGATCCTCCTTCACCCGCCTGAGTTCCCTCGACGTGATCCAGTCCCTGATCACCGATGATGGCATTCCGGACCGGGTCGCGCGCGAGTTCGAGCGGCGTGGCGTGGAAGTCCTGATCGCGTCTTAGAGCCTTTCAGGGTCAAATAGAAGCGTTCTGCTGGCTCAAACGGAGTCGGATGGTGGACCGACCGGCGCGCGTCGTAGCCAGGCTCTACGGCCAAGCCGGTCGGTCGACCAGGCGGCCCGTTTCAGCCAGCCCGAAGGGCCGGGCATCTTTCCGCCAGGATCAGAGGCGATCGGCTCGGACGTACCCAGGGTATGCCCGTCGCCAATCGCCTCTGCCCTGACGAAAATCTGCTCCGGCAGAACGCTTCTAGTTAACCCTGAAAGGCTCTAAAGCATGTCGCGCAAAAGTGCGCAGCGGTTTTGCGACCACGACATGCGGAAAACAAGGGACTGAAGCGTAGAAGCGAATCTGAAAGATCGCGACACGCTTCAGTCTGCAACCGCAGCACACCCTGTTTGCCTACCCTACAGTGCCAGTTCCCGGCGCAGCGTTTCCAGCCTATCCATGGCCACGACACCGTCCGCAATGGTCGGGGCTGCCGTTTCCTTGCCGCCCAGGGCCGGAATCACGTCCTGCAGCAGGGAGTAGTATCCCTTCGGGTCTTCATTTGCTGCGGCGGTGAAGTTCGGCTTCCAGGTCAGGCTGTCGACATCGTCAAGCAGCGCCGCCCTGGGGTCGTCGATCTTGAAGGCGGGATTGCGGTTCCACTTGACATCGATGACATTGTCCACCTCGATGCGCTGGTGGTCGCCCATCAGTTCGATGCGCTCGACCGGTGCACCGCGGGACTGGATCGTGCCCATGGCGATGGTGCCGATGGCGCCGCATTCGAAATCCAGACTGATATGGAACAGCACCTTGCCCGGCTCCTTCTCCACCTTGCGGGCGGTCAGCTTCTTCACCGGGGAGACGAGGAAGGACACGAGGTCCATATAGTGCACGCAGTGGTGCAGGAAGAAGCCGGTGTAATCGACATTGCCGACGAAATAGCCGGGCGCCGTCATGTAATAGCCCGTGAGACCCAGCACCTGACCGAAGCGGCCCGACTTGACGATGTTCGCCGCGATCTTGTTGCCGGCGGAATAGCGCTTCATGAAACCCACAAGCAGCGGTTTTTTCGCCTTTTCAGAGGCGGCCAGCAGCTCGCGCGCGCCGGCCGCACTGCCCGATGGCGGCTTTTCCATGAAGACCGGCAGGCCCCGTTCCAGGGCCGCCTTGCCGAACAGCAGATGCTGGTCGGGACCGACAGCCATGCCGATGGCATCGAGCCCCGGCGTTGCGATGAGTTCCGCGGCATCGTTGGTCAGTTTGGACACGCCGAACTGGCGGCCCGCCGCGGCAAGCCGGGCGCCGTCGATATCGCAAAGCGCGGCAAGCTGCACGTCGTGGCGTACCACCTGGGGAAGAAGCATCTGGGTTGCGTGCACGCCGCAACCGATCCAGCCGATTTTCAGTGTCATCTGCGATATTCCGTCAGCATGATGTGGGATTTGATGAAATTGGCGCTCTGGGCCAACCGCTCGCTTTCGTCCTCGTGCGGCGGGCGCCACTGGGCGAAGGGAACGCCGAAGCGGTCGTCATTGCGGCGGAAGGGTTCGAGCGAGACCGGGCCCTTGTAGCCGACCTGGTGCAGTGCCCGGAAGACGCTCACCCAATCGGTCGCGCCGGTGCCCGGGAAGCCGCGATGGTTTTCATTGGCCTGGAAATGCACCAGCCGGTCACCGGCTAGAAGGATGGCCTCGGCAATGTCGGCTTCTTCCATATGCATGTGGAAGGTGTCGAGCATCATCTTCACCGCGGGATGGGACACGGCGTCCAGCAGTTCCATGGCCTGCTGCGTCGTGCAGAGCACATCGCTTTCGAAGCGATTGAGCGGCTCGACCGCCAGCGTCACGCCGAGCTTTTCCGCATGGTCGCCGGCATCGCGCAACCCGGCAACGCAGCGCGCCTTGCGGGCATGGCGCTCGCTTTCCTCGACAGGCTTGGGCGCACGGCCGGCAAACACCAGCGGATTGCCCGTCAGAGGCCCGCCGACGATGGTGGCGCCTAGGGCGGCGGCCGTATCGGCGGCATATTTCAGATAATCGACACCGTTGCGATAGGCGGTCTGGTCCTCCGACGAGAGGTTGCGCTCCAGGTTGACGCGGGCGGCGAGCACCACGCCGAGACCGGCATCCTCCAGCGCCTTGCGGGTGTCGGCGAGGACAAGTTCGCCGGGCTCTGGCACCAAAAGCTCGACGAAATCATAGCCGAGTTCGCGCATGCGGGAAAAGAGATGGAAATGCTCGGCCGTAAATGGCCTTGCATACTGCATTGAAATCAACCCGACGGGGTTCATGGTCATTCCTTTACTTCTAAAAACTCAGCCCTTGACGGCCCCTTGGGTAAGACCGCCGATCAGGCGACGCTGGACGATGAGAAACAGGATGGTGGCCGGCATGGCGCCGACGACCGCGCCGGCCGAGAGCAAACCCCACTCGATCTGGTATTCGCCGATCAGCGTCTGGATCGCCACCGTCACCGGCCGGACGTTTCTACCGCCAAGCGTCAGTGCATAGAGATATTCGTTCCAGGCGGTGATGAAGATGTAGATGCCGGTGGAGATGATGCCGGGCATGGTCAGCGGCAGGACGACGCGGCGCAGGGCCGTCAACCGCGAACAACCGTCGATCATGGCAGCCTCATCCAGGCTCTTGGGGATGGCGCCGATATAGCTGGTCAGCATCCACACCGCGAAGGGAATGGCGACAGTGGCATTGGCAAGGATCAGGCCGAAATGGGTGTCGAGAATGCCGGCTTTGCGCATCAGCATGAACAGCGGCAGGATCAGCAACACGATCGGGAACATGTTGATCAGCAGGAACTGCAGCATGACCAGCTTGCGGCCGGGAAAGCGGAAGCGCGAGAAGGCATAGGCCGCGGTGACCGACACAAGAAGGCCGATGACGACAGTGCCGGCCGCGATGATCAGGCTGTCCAGCATGTTGCCGAGGAAGCTCGTCTGGCGGAACAGCCTGACATAATTGTCGAAGCTCCAGCCCGTTGGGTCAAGCGATACACCCGTTGCATTCAGGATATCGGTCGGTGTCAGGGAGGTCAGGATGATCCAGGCGAAGGGCGCCATGGCGAAAAGCACGATGATGGCCACCGGCAGGTCGGTGGTCAGGATGCGGCGGAGCGTCGAGGGCTGGTTCATCGTTCGACCTCCTTCATGGTGCGGATCAGATAGACGGCGACGACGGCGCCGAGCAGCAGGGTGAAGGTGACAGCGATCGCCGTGCCATAGCCGAAATCGAGGTTCTGCCGGGCGCGGACAAAGGCGTAGAGCGGCAGCGTGTGGGTGGCATAGCCGGGGCCACCGCCGGTCATGACGAAGATCACGTCCATGGAATTGGCAACCCAGATGACCCTGAGCAGACCGGCAGTGCCAAGCACGGGGGCGATGCCCGGTAGCGTGATATGGCGGAACTGCCGCCAGGCGCTGGCGCCATCGATCGAGGCGGCCTCGTACTGACTTTTCGGAATGCCCTGAAGACCAGCGAGGATCATGACCGCGAAGAAGGGAAAACCCTGCCAGGTGAGCGTGGCGATGATGGCATAGAGCGCGAGATCGGGATCGGCCAGCCACGGCACAGCCGTCTGCACGATGGAGAGGTGCAACAGGATGTCGTTCAGCACGCCGGTATTGGGGTCATAGATCCACCGCCACATCAACGCGATGACCACAGATGGCAGCGCCCAGGGAATGATGATCAGCGCTCGCGCCAGGCCGCGCCAGGGGAATTCCCGGTTCAGCAGCAAGGCGGTGATCAGCCCGAGCCCCATCTGCAGGGGCACGGTAAGCCCGATCCACACGGCGGTATGCCCCAGCGCCGTCCAGAAGACCGGATCAGCGAACAGCTTGATATAATTGCCGAAACCGACAAATTTCGAGGCATTCGGCTTCCACAGGATCAGGTCGAAGAAGCTGGTATAGACCGCCTGCGCCATGGGGAAGAAGACGATGAACAGGGTGACCAGGAAGGCCGGCGCCAGAAGCGCATAGGGCATCAGCCGGGTCGATAGCTGAGGCGCTATAACGACGGCGGGCTGACGGGGTGAAACAACGGTCGACATGATCTTGATCCTCGCCTTGCGGCTGGGTGGAGAAGGCCGCCCGAAGGCCGGGCGGGTATGGGTTCGAAGGAAAGGCCTTGTTTGCTTGGCAAAAGGCCCTTTCTGGTGTGGCAAAAAGGCCCTCTCCCCGGATACGGAGACGGGGAGAGGGTCGAGGTGGCGCTCGCACGCCCCCTCGGGAGGATCCGTGTTACTGCGCGAACAGGGCTTCCAGTTGCTCCATCATCTGCTTTGACGTGATCTGGCCGGTCAGCGCCTGCTGCATGTTGGTCTGCCAGGCGGTGTTGACGAATTCCGACGTTGCCGTGTTCTGCGGCAGGACATGCGCGAAGGGCAGCGAGGCGACCGTGGCATCGACGAAGCGGCGCTCATGCAGCGTCCAGTTGGCGGCGCCGCTCTGGGTCACGGTCATCTGGCCGGTCGCCTTGTTGAAGGCCACGTTGTTCTCGCCTTCCGCCAGGAAGGAGATCCACTTCCACGCGGCATCCTTGGCTTCCGAAGCGGAGAAGATCGCCAGCGATTCATCGCCATAGGAGGTCCAGCGACCGCCGCCGCATTCCGGCACCGGTACGGCGGAGACCTTGTCGCCGAGCGCCTTCACCATGTCGTTGGACGAGCCGATGTGATGGATCGTCATGGCCGTCTTGCCGCTCTTGAAGGCGCCCGTGATTTCCTGGAAGCCGTCATTGGGGGCAGATGGCGGAATGACCTTGTCCTTCTGGAACAGGTCGATCAGCCACTGGTTGGCGGCGACAGCCTTGTCATTGGTCAGGCCGCCTTTTTTCAACTCGGCACCCTGGGAAAGCACGAATGCGCCCCACTGGTCCCAGCCGCCCTTGCCGCCGCGCAGGCCGAAGCCATAGGTGTCGGGCGCCTTGGTCAGCTTGATGGCGGCGTCGCGGAATTCCTCGCAGGTCGTCGGGGGTTTGAGGCCCGCCTGCTCGAACAGGTCGGCGCGATAATAGAGATAGAGCGCCACATACTGGATCGGCAGATAGTATTGCTGGCCATCGGAAGACTTGTTGAGTTCCAGCAGGTTGTCGAGCAGGTCGGCCTTGCCCGGCCAGGCATCGATGCGCTCGCTGATCGGCTCCAGCGCACCCATCTCGACCAGGCGCGGCTGGGCGAACAGCTTGACCATGGCCGCATCAGGCGCATTGCCGCCGACCAGCGAGGTGTAGAGCGTGTCGTAATAGCTGTTCCACGGCACGTTTTCGGCTTCGATCGTGATGCCGGGATTGGCCGCCTCGAATTTCTTCACGAGGTCCGCCATCGGGTTTTCCGGGTTGTCGAAGTGATACCAGAAACGAACGGTTTCCGCCTGGGCACCACCGGCAACCAGCATGGCGCCAAGGGCAACACCCATGGTCAGTTTTTTCAAGTAGCTCATGTTTCCTCCTCCTGAGATTATCTGGCTACGCTGTCGCGGCCAGTCTTGATGCTGCCTGTCCCGCAAGGCGGAGCGCCCCCCGCGCCGCCTCAAGGTCGATCGAATTCTGCAGAAACCCATGCGTGACGCCGGGATGAATGGTGGTTGTCTCGTCGCGCCCGAGCGCCTTCAGCCGTGCCTCCAGCCGCAGCGTGTCCGACAGCAGCGGATCGACACCGGCGGCGGCGAGATAAAGCGGCGGCAGGGCGGCGAGCGCCTCATCGGAGGCCCGGAGCGGCGCGGCCAGCACGTCACTGCCTAGCGCCGTCGGTTCCCGCCCGCCGGCATAGGCCGACCAGTAGCGCTGCATCTTCGCGCGCGTCAGCCCAAAACCCTCGGCAAATTCGGTATAGGACGGCGTGTCGAAATCGCAGTCATAGGTGCCGTAGAACAGCAGGGCCCCGGCAAGACTGGTTCGGCCGGCTTCCTGCTCGTGCAGCATGGCCGAAAGCGCGAGATTGGCACCGGCGGAATCCCCCGAAATCAGCAGCGGGCCTGATGTCACGCCGAGATTGGCGGTCGCGGAAAAGGCAGCGCGCATGGCCGCTACCACGTCCTTCAGCCCGGCAGGGAAAGGGTCTTCCGGCGCCAACCGATAATCCGGCATCAGCACCGGCAGGCCGCTTTCGATCGCCAGCAGACGGGCGCAGCGCTCGTGGGTTGCGGTGCTGCAGAAGCAGAAGCCGCCGCCATGAACGAAGATCAGCGCGCCAGACCGGGCATTGTCCGGCACCAGCACTTCGAGCTTGCGCCGGGCGGAACCCAGCGCCGGATCGGCCTCGATGAAAACCGTCTCGCGGCGGGCAAGCGCCAGCAGGTCGCGGTTCCACCTCTCATTGTTGCGCTCCACCAGGGCGCGGCCTTCGGCCGACGGCATCAGCGTGGCGTCCGGCTGCGGACCGTCCTCGGCCAGCACGCGGGCATTGAGCGCCGCCATTTCGGCCGAAAGGTCTCGGGGAAAGTTGCAAGGCTCGGCCGTCATTGCGTGGCATCCGCGAAAACATCGGGACCGAGATCGACGATCGTGGCGATGTGGTGACTCAGCGCGGCACAGGCCGCAGCAACATTTCCGTCCGCAATTGCCTCGATGATGACGCCATGGCGGCGCGCGGTCGCCACGAGATCGCGCGGCGTCTGGGACCGCGAAATCTTGAACCGGTGATTATGGATCAGACAGCGGTGCAGGATCGGATCGAGCGCCGGAAGGTCGGCATCCCGAAACATGCGCCGGTGGAAATCCCTGTCGTGGGAGGCGAGCTCCAGTTCGTCGCCGGCCTCCGCCGCCTCCAGCATGTCGGCCAGCATGGCGCGCAGATCCGGCACCAGCGAGGCGCTGCGGGCATGCATGACGCGCACCATGCCGTTGCATTCGATCTGCTGGCGCACGCGAAACATCTCGACCGCCTCGGCTTCCGTGCATTGCGACACCTGGGTGCCACGATGGCCATTGCGCAGCACGAGCCCCTCTTCCTGCAGCTGCAGCAGTGCCTCGCGCACAGTGCCCTGGCTGCAGCCGAAATGCGCGGCAAGCTCCAGTTCGGTCAGCGCCGCCCCCGCAGGAAGCAGACCCAGCATGATCTCTCGCTTCAGCCCATTGAAGGCAGCCGCCGATTTCGGCGGTTTGCCTTGGATGGGGCGGCCCTGGCTGCGCTCTGAAAAATACGACATGTCGATACCCGAAGGAGTTGCTTGACGTCTTGTCATCATTATCGATAATGATATTGATAAATGACGTCAAGGCCTGTTTTGGCCGTGGGAGGAGATACCGGTGAGTGCAATTTCGTTGAGGCAGGTTCGCAAGTCCTATGGCGCGCTGCAGGTCATCCACGATGTCGATATCGAAATCGAGAGCGGCGAGTTCCTGGTGCTGGTCGGGCCGTCCGGCTGCGGAAAATCCACCCTGCTGCGCATGATCGCCGGGCTGGAAGAGATCAGCGGCGGCGAGCTGCTGATCGGCGGCAAGGTGGTGAACGCCCTGCCACCCTCGGATCGTGATATCGCCATGGTGTTCCAGGATTACGCGCTCTATCCCCACATGAGCGTCAAGGAAAACATGGCCTTCGGCCTGAAGATGCGCGGTGCCGATGACAAGACAATCGATGGGCGCGTGGCCAAGGCCGCCGATATCCTGAAGATCCAGCCCTTCCTTGATCGTCGCCCGGCCCAGCTCTCGGGCGGCCAGCGGCAGCGTGTCGCCATGGGCCGCGCCATCGTGCGCGAGCCCTCGGCCTTCCTGTTCGACGAGCCGCTCTCCAATCTCGATGCGGCGCTGCGCGTCGAAATGCGTCTCGAAATCGCCAAGCTGCATGGCCGGATGAAAGCGACCACGGTCTACGTCACCCATGACCAGGTGGAGGCAATGACGCTGGCAGACCGGATCGTGGTCATGAATGGCGGCGTGGTCGAACAGGTCGGCGCGCCGCTGGAACTCTATCACCGCCCGGCAAGCCTTTTTGTCGCCCGCTTCATCGGCAGCCCGACGATGAACACGTTGGAGGCGACCCTCTCCGCCGATGGCACGGGCGGCACGAAAGTGGCCCTGGCAACCGGGGAAACCTTTGCCGTGGCGGGCCTAGCTGCTCCCGCCGGTGCCTATGTCATCGGCGTCAGGGCCAGCGACCTGACGCCCTGTTCGGCGGAGGCCGCATGGTTTTCAGGCGCGGTCGCGGTCGCCGAGCGGCTGGGCAGCCAGACATTCGGCTATATCGAACTTGCGGGCGGTACCTCCATTTCCGTGGAGTTCCCGCGTGACATGGAGATCAGCGTTGGCGACCATGTCCACCTCGCGGGCACGGCTGGAGCCTTGCACCTCTTCGACCCCAAAACGGGCCGCAGGTCGAACTGACCCGCCGCAGGTCGATCATGGGTTCGGCAATCTCGGAGCGGGCCGCAAGCTCCTCAAACCACAAAGGCCTGCATGAGATAGTCGGGCCAGGCCCGGTGAAGCCCAGCGACCGCCTCGAGGTCGGCGGGCACCGCATCGGCGAGTATGCCGGTGCGGACCAGGCAGGATGCAAGACCTGCTCCGGCGGCGCCGGCGATATCGTGTTCTATGCTGTCGCCGATGCAGACGATCCGCTCGGCGCTGGTGGGGACCAAGGATAGGGCCTGGCTGTAGATGTCCGGGAACGGCTTGCCGAACCAGCGCACACTGCCACCAAGTTCCTCATAAAGCGCGGCGATCGCGCCGGCGCCCGGCGCGGTCCCGCCACCCTTGACCAGCTTATCACGGTCCGGATTAGTGCAGACACAGGGAACCCCGCGGCAGGCGGCCGGCAACAGCCTGTCGCGATAGGCGTCGAGCGATATGCTCTCCGCCTCGCTGCCGGAGATGATGACAATATCGGCATCCGCCGCGGCCTCGACCGAGGCAAAGCCCAGGCGCTCTGCCAGGTTGCGGTCGTCCCCGCTTGATATGGTCAGGCAGCGCCTGGCCGCTGGCGATGCCGTCAACTCCTGTTTCAGCACGGCATGGGCGACGTCTCCCGAGGTCAGGAAGCGGTCGAAACCGCCGCGATCAAAGCCCAGCTTGACGAAACGTTCGGCATTGTAGTCGCCGCTGCGGCCCGAATTGGACAGGATGATCACGGTCTTGCCAAGTGCCTTCAGGTGCAACAGCGCCTGGTTGGCCCCGGCATAGGCGCCGTCGTCGTCGCGCAACACGCCGAACTGGTCGACGAAGAAGGTGTCGAACCGGACGCAGAGGGCGGAAAGCGTCGTCATCGGCGCCAGGCTCATGGCCAGCGCTCCCGTCCTGCAAGCACCAGCGAGGCCGTACCGACCGCGGCCTCCGCCGAGCGGGCGGGCAGCAGCGGAACACCGATGGCAACCTCACGCATTTTCGACCAGGCGGGATTGGCCGCCCCGCCACCGACAGTCCGTACGGATTTGAGCGACGGCCCGCCCAGCTCCGTCAAGCGCTCGTATCCTGACTTCTCGATGGCCATTATCCCCTCAAGTATGGCCTGGAAGAAGGTCAGTTCGTCGGCCGGGCGCGGCTCAAGCCGCGCTGGCCAGGCCGGATCATTGACGGGAAATCGTTCACCCGGCCGCAGCAGCGGATAATAGTCCAGCCCGGTCGGTTCGGCCGGGCGCAGCAGCGGTGTCAGGGTTTTCAGCGCCGCCTCGTCGAAGAAATGACGGATGACCGCACCACCGGAATTGGACGCGCCACCCGCCAGCCAGAAGTCCAGCACCCGATGAGAATAAATGCCGTAGGCAGCGGCATTGACCGGTGCGGCACAGGCGAGCTTCAGCACAAGCGTCGAGCCCAGCGCCGTCACGCCGTCGCCGATCGCGCCGGCCCCGGTCGCCAGGAAGGAGGCGCAGCCATCCGTGGTCCCCGCGTGAAGCCGGCAGCCGGCAGAGAGGCCGAATGCGGCTCCGGCACGGCCGACCGGCGCAAGCGGCATGCCCGCGGGCATCACATCAGGCAAAAGCGCGATATCCATGCCGCAGGCCTCAAGCCAGTCGGGCCACAGCCCTGCGGCCAGGTCGAAGCCGGTCTTCAGTGCGTTGTTCTCGTCACTGGCGACCACGGGAAGCCCCAGCTTCGCCAGGATCCAGTCTGCCTGGTGCAGGACGTTTCGCACACCGGGCTGTCTGGACAGGTGGATGGCCCGCGCCAGCGCCGACGTGGCACCGCGGGCGGGGCTGTCGAGCGGTGCATGGGCGGCGATGCGCTCGACAATGGCGGCGTCCGGGCAGGTCTCGTTATACATCAAGGGCTCACAGATGGGCGCACCGTCGCTGTCGACGGCCAAGACCGTACCCGAGGTTCCATCCACGGCTATGCCTTCTATGGAACTCAGCGAGACGGCAGTGGCGAGTTCCTTCAGGCAATCCTCGACCCCGGCCCACCAGGCGGCCGGAGACCTGGCAGAAACGTCGTCGGCGAACGGTCGCGACGCAAGGCAAATCACCTCGCCTTCGGCCGTGACGGCTGACGCCCGCACGCCCGAGGTGCCGATATCGATGCCCAGCGCCACAGCCGGCTCAGCGCCCATGCTCATGCCCTCTGGCTCGCCTTGCGATCCAGCGCCTGGCGATACTGTTCCGCCTCCCAATGGGTGAGTTCGTATTCCTGGGCGGCATTGAGATAGACCGGAGATACCGCATCAGGGATGCGTCCGACCACCTCTGCCAGACAACGCGCCATGACGCGTCCGCCAGCGGTCAGTTCGTTGGCCAGCAGCACCCCCTGCCCCGGCGCCAACAGCATTTTCGGCACCGCACTCCCCTGCGAACGCCTGCCGGCGACGTAGTCGCGCACGGCCTGCCCCTCGGCAAGGACACCGATCTCGGCGCCCAGGAACACCACGTGGTCCGGATAAAGCGAACCGCTGGTAGCGATGGCAACATTATCAAGGGATAGCGCCGTCTTGTGGCTGCCGGCATCCTCTGCCGGATGAAAATCAGAGCCTTCAGCCAGCGCGGTCAGCCCATCGAAATCGGCGGCATCGGTGCCTCGCTCCGGCACGGCCAGCGCCTCGGTTATCAGGCGGATGCGCTGGCGCACCTGTTCGGCCGTGTCGCCTGTGACCAGGATGCCGTGATTGTAGAGGATCAGCACGTCGGGCCTCGATGCAGCAAACCGGTCGATCTCGTGCGCCAGCGGCGTTCCGGGGCGCCGATAGGGAATGGTCGCCCAGGTCAGGTCTGGCACGCGGGCCATCCGCCCGGCAATGACCGCATCACGATCCTGGAGCACGGACAGCGCGATGGTGTTGACGCAATGATAATGCGCGACGACGGCCTGCGGCAGGGCGGCATGGAAGCTCGTCTCGATCGAAGGGCGAAGGCCCGAGCTATTCAAGTCGTCTACGATGAAGTCGACCGCCTTCTCCGCCCTTGGGTCATGATCGCGCAAGGCCGCGACCAGAGGATCGACCCGCACGGGGACCATGATGTCGCGCTCGCACGCATGGGCCAGCCAGGTTCCGGAGGCCTTCACCCACATCAGCCCGTCGCGTTTCCAGGACGTGTTTCCGCCAGCGCCCTGGGTTTTGAGAATGTCGCTGCCGATCTCCCGCGACAACTCAATAAAGGCGTCGAATTCTTCAGTGTCTTGCGCCCGAATGCCCAAGGCCATCCTGGCTCCTCCTCTACTCGCTCATGACCGGACAGGCCTGAGAAAACTTTGCTAGAGATCGTAGGTGAATGACGACATATCGTCAACCGTGAAGAATTTTGATCATCATGCTTGCGAGGAAGTTTGATCTGTGATTATCTTTTGTCACTTGCGCAGGGAGACGCCGGGAGGATTTCCGTGAACGATACCGAGAGACACAAGGCCATCATCGATCTCTTGCGCGAGACGCCGTTTGCCTCGGTTCGCGACTTGCAGGAGCATCTGGGTGTGTCTCCGGCCACGATCCGCCGGGATATCGACAAGCTTCACGAACTCGGTCGGGCACGGAAGGTCTATGGCGGCATTTCCGCCAGCGAAGCCGGCGACAGCGCCCGCCTCTCGGCCAAGCCTTATGACGAGAACCGTGATATTGCCGTTGAGGCGAAGCGTGCGATTGCCACCATGGCCGCAAGCCTGGTGCGCGATGGCGATTCCATCATCGTGCATGCCGGCTCCACCTGCTATCAACTGGGCATCTTGCTGGCGCAGCGCAATCTCAGGATCTGGACCAATTCCATGCCGCTCGCCGCCCATCTTGGCGAACACGGCACCTGCCAGCTCTCGCTTGCCGGCGGCGATCTCTATCGCGAGCCGGGCATCATTCATGATGCGGCCGCGGGTTCGCCAAGCTTCTATGCCTCGCGGCTGTTCGTCGGCACCCAAGGCATCAGCAGCAAGGGCCTGCTGGAATCCCATCCGCTGCTGGTGAAGGTCATCGGCGAACTCGCCGCCTGCGCCGACGAAATCGTCCTTCTGGCCGACAGCCGCAAGTTTTCCATTCAGCCGCGCAATGTGGTCCTGCCGCTATCGCGGATCGGCACCATCATCACCGACGACGGCCTGCCGGATGGCGCGGCCAAGATGCTGGAGGATGCCGGCGTCACCATCCTGATCGCGCGCATGGGGGGTTCCAATTGAGCCGTTTCCCGATCGCCGTTTTTGACCTCGGCAAGACCAATTCCAAGCTCTTCGTCATATCGGCCGAAGGCAAGGTGCTGGACGAGGCGCGAACCCGTCCGGTCTGGCGCATGGATGGCGATCTGCGGGTCCTTGATGACGCGGCTCTTTATGACTGGATGCGCCGGGAACTCGCCCGTGTGATCACGGAACATCAGGTCGATCGGGTGATGTTCTCCGGTCACGGCTGCACCTTCGCTCTGGTGAGCGGGGATGCGCTGGTGCATGGCATCCTCGACTACGAACAGGAACCGCCGGCTGACATCGCCGCACGCATCGATGCGATGGTACCGGAGTTTCGGGAAACCTTCTCGCCGATGCTGCCCCTGGGCTTCAACTATGGCCGTCATCTTCTTTGGCTGAATGAACGGGACACTGGACTGATCTCCAGGGCGGATGCGATCCTCTCCTATCCGCAATTCTGGAGCTGGCGCTTTTCCGGCAGCGCGGTGTCGGAGGTGTCCTATCTCGGCTGCCATTCGCATCTCTGGGCACCGTTGAAAGATGATTTTTCAAGCCTGGTCGACCGGATGAACTGGCGCAACCTGATGCCGGACTTCGCCGCCGCCGGCAGCCCTATCGGCCATCACCAGGTCGAACTTCCAGACGGCAAAAGCCGTGAGGTCGTGGTCCATAACGGCGTACACGACAGCAATTCGGCCCTCTATTTCTATCGCTCGCTCGGCTTCAGTGACTTCACGCTGATCTCCACGGGCACCTGGGTCATCATCTTCAATTCCGCCAGCCCGCTCGATGTGCTCGACGCGTCCCGCGACATGCTGGCGAATGTGACGGTCGATCACCAACCCGTGGCGACGATCCGCTTCATGGGCGGTCGCGAATATGACATCGCCAGCGGCGGCTGGACCAGCCCGGTTTCGCCGGAAGCCTTGGCTTCGGTGATCGCCAAGCGTGCCTTCGCGCTGCCGTCCTTTGCGCCGGGCGGCCCTGTGCCTGGCGAGCAAGGTCATTTTATCGGCCCCGTCGTCGAGGGCGAGGAGCGTGCCGCGGTGGCAACGCTTTATGTGGCCTTGATGACCGATCTCTCGCTCGATCTGATCAGGTCCCGAAATGACATCGTCATTGATGGCGGCCTCGTAAAGACCGGCCTCTACGCCTCGGTTCTGGCGGCCTTGCGTCCGGGTCAGACGGTGCATACCAGCGCCAATCCGAAAGGAAGCGCGTTCGGCGCCGCCGCTCTGATCTTCCGGTCGGAGGGTGAAAGCCCATTCGTCAACGATTGCGAGGTCGCCTCGCCGATCACAATCGCGGGGCTTGAGGCCTATCGTGCCGCATGGCGCCGCCTGATCGAGGACAGCGGCTCCGGCAAGAAGGCGGTGCACGCATGACCATCTCGCCTCAGCCGATCCAAACGCTTCTGGAAATGCGCGACATCAGCAAGACCTTTGGTGTCACCAAGGCGCTTTCCGGCGTGAGCCTCACCGTCTATCCCGGCGAAGTCCACGCGCTGATGGGCGAAAACGGCGCCGGCAAATCGACGCTCATGAAGATCCTGTCCGGCGCCTATACCGCAGATCCGGGCGGGGCCGTCGTGATCAACGGGCAACCGGTGACGCTCAGCGACCCGCTAAAGGCCAAGGCCCATGGCATCGCCGTGATTTATCAGGAGCTGTCGCTGGCGCCGAACCTCACGGTGGCGCAGAACATGTTCCTCGGCAACGAACCCTCCCGGTTCGGCCTGACCGATCGCGCCGAGATGCGGCGCCGGGCGGAACCGATCTTACGCCAACTCGGCATCGGCTTTGACAGCGGGCGCCGCGTCGCCGATCTGTCGCTCGGCGAGCGCCAGATGGGGGCACGCTGATCGGCGCGCTCATCATCGCCGTCCTGTCCAACGGGCTCATCCTCGTAGGGGTCTCTGACATCTGGCAATACATCATCAAGGGCCTCGTCATCATCGTCGCCGTCGGGCTCGATCGATACAGGCTGCAAGGGCTTGGCCGGACATGATGCCCGGCTGAACAAACCGGTTGCGACCGGAAACAACGGCGCGAGGAGCGCCTTCCAAGGAGGAAAACATGCGTCTTATGTCCAAGCTGCTCGTCGGCACCGCCATGGCCGTTGCAATCGCCATGCCTGCCGCCGCAAAAGATCTGAAGAAAATCGGCATTTCCGTCGGCCTGCTCGGCAACCCCTTCTTCGTTGCCACCATCAAGGGCATCGAAGACCGCGCCAAGGAGATCAACCCCAATGTCGAGGTCATCTCGGTCTCCGCAGATTACGACCTGAACAAGCAGGTGTCACAGGTCGACAGCTTCATCGCCGCCGGCGTCGACATCATCATGCTGAACGCCGTGGATGCCAAGGCCATCGCACCGGCCGTCAAGAAGGCCCAGGCCGCTGGCGTGGTCGTTGCCGCCTTCGACGTCTCCGCGCCCGGCGCCGATGTCACCGTCATGACCAACAACGTCAAGGCCGGCTCCGAAGCCTGCAACTACATCGCCGACAAGCTGGGCGGCAAGGGCGACGTGGTCATCATCAACGGCCCCGCATCGTCCTCGATCCTGGAACGTGTCCAGGGCTGCAAGGAAGCGCTCGGCAAGCATGCCGGCATCAAGATCCTATCCGATGACCAGAACGGCCAGGGTTCGCGCGATGGCGGTCTGGCCGTCATGCAGGGCCTGCTGACCCGCTTCGACAAGATCGACGCCGTCTTCGCGATCAACGATCCCACGGCCATCGGCGCCGAACTGGCGGCCAAGCAGCTGAACCGCAGCGAATTCTTCCTGACCGCCGTGGATGGCGCCCCCGATATCGAAAAGTCGCTGGCATCGGGCACCTTGATGATCAAGGCGTCTGCCTCGCAGGATCCCTATGTCATGGCCGGCCAGGCGCTGAAGATGGGCGTTGAGGTGCTGAACGGCAACAAGCCGGCAGAGCCGGTCGTGCTGCTGGATCCGCAGCTGATCACGGCCGAAAACGTCAAGGATTACAAGGGCTGGACTGCCGCCCGCTAATCTTTTCCTCCCGGAACGCCGGGCATGTCTAAGACGGCATGCCCGGCGGTCACCTTCCCTGTTATCATTGACGAAAGCGGCTGCGACCATGTCGAAAATCGGTGTCCATTCCTTTGTCTGGAGCGCAGGCTCTTCCCGTGCGGACCTGGAGAAGGCGCTCGAAAGCTCTCACAGCCTCGGCTTCAACCTGATCGAGTTCTCCTATCTCGATCCCGCGCAGGTGGATGTGGCATGGCTAGCGGGCCGACTGCAGGCGCTCAAGCTCGACGTGGCCATCAGCATGGGTCTCCCGCCCGAGGGCGATCTCTCCAGCGAGGATCCCGCCGTGGTCGCCAAGGGTATCGACATCCTTGATCGGGCCGTTGCCCTGGTGCGCGATCTCGGTGGCGAGAAACTCGCCGGCATCCTGAGCTCCGCCCATGGCAAGCAGGAACATGCGCTGACCCGCAAGGGCTGGGACAACAGCGTCACCGCCCTGTCGAAGGTCGCCGACCGCGCCAAGTCATCCGGCGTGACGCTCAATCTTGAAGTGGTCAATCGCTTCGAGAGCAACATGCTCAATACCGCAGCCCAGGGCCTGGCCTATATCCGCGACACCGGCGCTTCAAACGTCTTCCTGCATCTCGATACGTTCCATATGAACATCGAGGAAGCCGATGTCGGCCTTGCCATTCGCCATGCCGCCGACAAGATCGGCTATGTGCATATCGGGGAAAGCCACCGCGGCTATCTCGGCACCGGCACCATCGATTTCGCCGCGATTTTCGATGCGCTGGTGGCCATCGGCTGGGACGACTATGTCACCTTCGAATCCTTCTCGACCGCGATCGTGGACAAGGATCTGTCGCTGAAGACCGCCATCTGGCGCAACCTCTGGAACGACAATGTCGCCCTGGCCCGCCATGCCCGCCAGTTCATCGAGCTTGGCATGGAGACGGCGCGGTTGAAGGCCGCCCTGGTCCAGACCGCACATGTGCCGGGCTAGCGCGGCCAATCAAATACTGGCAATGCCCCGCACCAGTCTGCAGCCCGCCGTTCCGATGCCGGCGGTGGGCATGTCCGCGAGCAGCCATCAAGCCAAACTGCTTGACATCAACCTTTGAGCACGAAAGGATCGTCTAAGTCCATGAGTTGAAATGACATATCGAATGCGAGCCGCACGGTGACCAATGTCTATATTCTCGCGCTGCTCGCCTATGCGGCCTTCTCCATCACCGATGCTTCGGTCAAGGGTGCCGGCGGTCAGCTGACGATTTTCGAGATCGCCTTTATCGTCAATGTCTTTGCGGGGCTCGCCCTGCTGATCACCCGCCACCCCAATGAGAAATGGCGGGATTTCTGGCGCACGCCCTATCCGCTTGCCGTCCATGGTCGCGCCATTTGCGGCGTCGTGGCGAGCCTTTGCGGCGTCTATGCCTTCACCACCATTCCCCTCGCCCATGCCTATGCGCTGGTGTTTCTATCGCCGCTATTCGTGACGATCATGTCGGCCCTGGTGCTGAAGGAATATGTCGGACCCTGGCGCTGGACCGCCGTGGTCATCGGCTTCATAGGCGTGCTTCTCGTGGTCAAGCCTGGCTATCTGCCCTTCGAACTGGGTCATCTCGCCGCCATCGGCACCGGGCTTGGCACGGGCACGGCGATCATCATTCTCCGGCGCGTCGGCGGCAAGGTGAAGACCACCAGCGTGCTGGGCACGCTCATCCTCTATCTCCTGGCGATCAATGCCGTTGCCATGACATTCCGGGGCATCACGGTTCCCACGCTGCGGGAGCTGGCGCTGCTGGCGCTCGCAGGTGTCTGTTATGGCCTGGGGCAATGGGCTTTCGTTCTGGCCGCGCGCTATGGAAACGCCAACCAGATCGCGCCGATGCATTATTCCCAGCTCGCCTGGGCGGTGGTGTTCGGGATTCTGCTGTTTGGCGAATATCCTGACGCACTCGCTCTCGTCGGTATCGTCGTCATTGCGTCGGCCGGTCTGCTGACCATCATCCGGGAAAAGCTTCGCGGCTTGAAGTCTGCGACACCAGGATCGGCCGTCATCGCGCTCCCTCCTTCTTCCGACGATAGCTGATCATCGACCCCCGTCCATCCGCCATCGGAGTATGATGCGTCTCCACTGACAGTCATCCCAGACAGGGATCGACAGTGATGCGCTGCGTCCTTGCAGTGCTTCAGATGGCCCTCAGCGAAAGCCAACATAAAAACAGACTTGACTGTTTGTAAGTTGTATGGCGCTTTTGTGTCAGGCCCAAATTTCGGCCTCCAGGGACGAATGCACAAAGAACAGCCACTACTGCTCGAGGGCACATGCTGAAACCCGCCAAAGCCACTGCAAAACCACAGACGCGCACCCAAAGAGAGCGGTCAGACGAGACTGTTCAGGCGATCTTAAACGCGACCATCGACCTTCTTCATGACAAGGGCTTTGCCAAGACCTCGACACCCGAAATCGCCGCAAGAGCCAAGGTCTCCCGCGGCGCGCTGACCCATCATTTTGCAACCAAGGAAGATGTGATTGTCAGCGCCGTCGCCAACCATCTGGCGATCGTCAACAAGAAGCTTTTTCGGTTCGCGGATGAGTTTGGCACGCGTGGCGGGTCCAGCGACGAAATCGTCGACTACCTCTGGGACATCATGTTTGATCGCCTTTTCTACGTCACAATGGAATACCTCCCGGAGGCGCGCCACAACCCGGGCTTCCGCAGTCGCCTCATTCCTGTCGTGCAGGAGTTTCACGACGGGCTGGATGCAATCTGGTCTGCCTTGGCCGTCCATCGCAGCGTCGAGCCGGTAAAGGTCCGCGTGGTGATGAACGCGACCATGTGCATGATCCGGGGCATGATCGCGCAAACCGTGCTGCGTTCCGACAGATCCTATTACGAACACCTCTTGGAATTCTGGAAGCAACAGGTTCGCGCCTATTTTGCCAGCCTCTCCGCTCCCGGGGAGATCAAGGCATGAAGTCGCTTCTCGAGGTTAAGCGCGTTACGCGCAGCTTCTATGGCGTGAAGATCCTGAACGGCGTCGATCTGACGGTAATCGATGGCACGATCACGGGATTGATAGGACCAAATGGCGCGGGGAAATCCACGCTTTTCAATGCGGTCTCGGGCCTGTTTCCGCCAGACGGCGGGCAAGTACTGCTGGATGGTACCGACATCACAGGTGTATCGCCCCGCGAGCGCGTCGAGCGCGGCCTGGTCAGGACATTCCAGCTGGCGCGCGGTTTTCCAAAGTTGACGGTGTTCCAGCACCTGATGCTCTATGGGCAGCGGCATCCCGGCGAAGGCCTGCTCGCCAGCCTGACCGGCAACCGCACGGCCCGCCGGCACGAGGACGAGCTTGCTCAGGAGGCGCTGGCCGTCGCTGCCCGACTGCGGCTCTCCCATGTGCTCGACAATCCCGTAACCGCGCTGTCAGGCGGGCAAAAGAAACTGCTGGAAATCGGCCGCGCACTGATGGCCAAGCCGCGTCTTATCCTGCTCGACGAGCCCATGGCGGGCGTCAACCCGACGCTGACAGGCGAAATCGCCGAACATCTGCGCGCGCTGAATGCCGAGGGCGTAACGATCTGCCTGATCGAACACGACATGAAGCTGATCGGCCATCTGTGCGACCCCGTGATCGTGATGGCCGAAGGTCGCCGGCTGACCCAGGGCCGCTTCGAGGAGGTCGTCGCCGACGAACGGGTCCAGGAAGCCTATCTCGGGGGAAGGCACTGACATGCTGGAAGCAAAAGGACTGATTGCCGGCTATGGCGCGGCAGAGGAAATTCTCAAGGGTGCCACGGTCGAAATCCAGTCGGGCGAGATCGTCACGATAATCGGGCCAAACGGCGCGGGCAAATCGACATTGCTCAAGGCCATAGCCGGGTTGGTGCCGCTGAAGGGCGGTAGCGTGACGATCTCCGGCGTCGACGTCACCCGCCAGGATGCGCTTGGCCGCTCCAAGGCCGGGCTTGCCTTCGTCATGCAGGAAAAGAACGTCTTCGGCACCATGTCGGTCGCCGAAAACCTTGAGGTGGCAAGCTTTTCCAACCCGAGCGGAATGGCCGGTCGCCGCGATGCGATCTATGCGCGCTATCCGGTGCTGGCCGAAAAGCGCAAGGCGCTTGCCCGCACACTATCGGGCGGGCAGCGGCAATTGCTGGCCATGGGCATGGGCCTGATGACGGAGCCCAAGCTGCTGCTGCTCGACGAGCCGACAGCCGGTCTGTCGCCCAAGGCGGCCAACGAATTGTTCGACGCCATCATCGAGCTCAACACCACCGGGCTTCCAATCCTGATGGTCGAGCAGCACGCCCTTGAGGCCCTGCAAATCTCGACGCGCGGTTATGTCATCGTCACCGGCCGCAATGCGGCGACGGGTGCTGGCAAGGATCTCGCAGTCGATCCGGAAATCCGCCGCCTGTTTCTCGGTGGCTGACGACACGCATGCCCATCCGAGCTTTATCCGCATAAACAACAAAGGGAACTGACATGATCGACATGAAGATTCATCGCCGCGCCTTCCTCGGTGGGACGGCAGCGCTTGCCCTCACCAGCATCGCACCCTTGCGCGCCATGGCAGAGGGGGAAGCCATCCGTATCGGCGCGCTCACGCCCCTGACCGGCTCCGGCGGCACCTACGGCCCGGTCATGGTCAAGGCCATTCAGGCGGTCGCGGACGAGATCAATGCTGCCGGCGGCATCCTCGGACGCAAGGTCGAGATCATCTCCGAAGACGACCAGACCAACCCGGAAGCCGGCGTCCGTGCCGCCCGCAAGCTCGTGGATGTGGACAAGGTCTCGGCAATCATCGGCACCTGGGCATCGTCGGTCACAACCGCCGTCGCACCGATCTGCTGGGAATCCAAAACCATGCTGCTGACCGTTTCCGGCGCCGATGCGATCACCACGCTTCCCCACCAGGGCTTCATTATTCGCACGCAGCCCACGACCATACTCCAGGGCCGCAAGTTCGGTGAATTCGCAGTCGAACAGGGTGTCAAGAAGCTGTTCTTCGTCTCGCCGCAGACGCCGTTCGCCGAAAGCCAGTTCACCAATATCACCAGCGCCGTCACGGCCGCCGGCGGCGAGACGAAGTCGCTGATCTACGACGACAAGAAGCCGTCCTACCGCAGCGAAGTCGACGAGATGATGGCCTATGAGCCTGACGTCATCGTGCTGGGTGGCTACGCAGCCGATACGACCGTTCTGCTCAAGGATATCTATCGCGCCGGTTACGAAGGCAAGAAGATCGCCTTCGCATATTCCGTCAACCAGAAGCTCATCGACAGCGTGCCTGCAGAAGTCGTTGAAGGCATCTTCACCATAGCACCGTCGCCGGCCGAAACCTCGACGGCATACAAGCGCCTGGTGGGTCTGATCGGCGTGGCCAATCCCGATCCCTACACGACGCAGGTTTATGACCAGATGAACCTGGTGGCGCTGGCGATCGCCAAGGCGGGCAATTCGGACGGCGTTTCGATCCGCGATGCCATCCGCCTTGTCTCACAGGGCGCTGACGGCACCGCGGTCGATAACGCCCTCGACGGGCTCAAGCTGATTGCCGAGGGCAAGCCGGTAAATTACCAGGGTGCCTCAGGCCCCTGCGACTTCACCGACAAGGGCGATATCACCGACAGCGCCTTCCGCTACGAGCAGGTTCTCGGCGGCAAACTGACCCTCGTCAAGATCGCGTGAGGCAACGATGACGACCGTGGTTCAAGCCATCTTGAACGGAGTGATGACGGGAATGCTGATTGCCATTCCCGCCATCGGCCTCACCGCCATATTCGCAGTGCTGCGCTATGTGAACTTCGCGATAGCGGCTTATGCCACGGTCGGCGCGTTTGCCGCATGGTATGTGAACACGCATTTCGGTTTCGGGGTCTTGCCTTCCGCAATCACGGCATTCGTGGCCGGCGGGGCGGTTGGCTTGTTTGCCGAAGAGGTCGCACTGGCAAAGCTGCGGCCATCTGGAGCACTAGCAGTCGCGATTGCCTCGATCGCCGTCAACCTCATCATCGAAAACGCTATCCGCTTCACCTTCGGCAATGATCTGCAGGGATTTGACACGCCGTTGGCGCGTGACTGGCGCTTTGCGGACTTACGGATCGGACCGCAACAATTGCAGACGGCTCTGATCGCGCTTGCGATCATGGCCGCTGTGTTTGCCTTCCTGCGTTTCACCCGCTTCGGCAAGGCGATGCGGGCGGTGGCCGACAATGCCGATCTGGGAAAACTGATGGGCATGGATCCGCGCCGGATCGCCATGGTGACTGTCGCGCTCGGCGCGGGGCTTGCGGGTGTCGGCGGCGTGCTGCTGGGGCTTGATACCGCCATCGATCCGATGACGGGATCGCGGCTGCTATTGTCCATTTTCGCCGCGGCTGTGCTTGGCGGCCTCGGCTCCATTCCGGGTGCCGTGCTTGGTGCTGTGATGATCGGCATTGGCGAGGAACTGGCGGTGCTGGTCTTGCCGGCCACCTACCGCTCGGCCGTTGGCTTCGCCACCATCCTGCTTATCCTTTCACTGCGCCCCGCGGGTCTTCTCGGGGAAAGGAGCGCCTGATGCTGTCCTATCTTATCTTCACGCTGACACTCGGCGGCATTTATGCGCTTCTTGCCCTCAGCCTCAACCTGATCTGGGGCGGGATCGGCATGGTCAATCTCGGCCTTGCCGGCTTCTTTGCCGTCGGCGCCTATGTGTCCGCGCTGATTTCCATAGCAGGCGTACCACTCGCCCTGACCATTCCGATCGCCTGCATCATCGGTGCAGGCGTCGGCGTTATCGCGACATTTGCAACGATCCGGCTTCGCGGCGACTATCTCGCCATCGTCACGCTTGGTTTTGCCGAGGTCGTGCGCATGGTGGCGCTAAACGAGCGCTGGCTGACGCGAGGTTCCGATGGCGTGTCGGGCATTCCGGCACCGTTCCGCGTGGCGCTCGGTACCGAGGGCTTCAACCTGTTTTACCTCGCGCTCGTCAGCGTCTTCGTTCTCGGCATCTTCCTGATGCTGAACCGCCTGGACGGTTCTCCTTTTGGCCGGGTCATGAAGGCCATACGCGAAGATCCGGAGCTTGCGGCGTTTGCGGGCAAGGGCGTCACGCGCTTCAAGATCCAGGCCTTCGCGCTCTCTGCCGCCATAGCGGCGCTGGCCGGAGCGCTTTATGGGCATTTCCAGAGCTATATCTCGCCGGATCATTTCCAGCCGCTGATCACGATCTACATTTTCCTGGCGGTCACGGCCGGCGGCGTGGGGCGGCCATTGGGAGGCCTTGCCGGTGCCTATCTCGTTGTGTTCTTCCTTGAGGCCACGCGTTTCCTCGGTGAAATCCTTCCCGGACTGCAAGCTGGCCAGGTTGCGGCTGTGCGCGAGATGCTGGTCGGAATTGCGCTTCTGGTGGTGCTTCACCTACGCCCGCAGGGTCTTCTTCCCGAACGTACCGGCCTTGCGCCAAAGACGGAGCCAAAACCATGATTGATCTTCTTCAACACCTTGCAAGACCCGGCCAGCCGCAGACGCTCTACCGCGAACTCGAACTGCAGCTGTCGAAGGACATCGGCTTCGGTCTCTTCACGCTTCTTTATGCGGATGGTCACGAGGTCGCCAGGGTGTATTCCAGCGATGAAAACTCCTATCCGGTCTTCGGCCGCAAGGCGATGGGCCCGACACCCTGGGGCGAAAAGGTCTTGAAGAATGGGCAACCCTTCCTCGGTCCCGACAAGGCTGCGATCGTCTGGGCTTTCTTCGATCACGAGTTGATCTTCAGCCTCGGGCTCGGGGCCGTCATCAACATTCCGGTCGTCTACAATGGCGAGACGATCG
Organism: Rhizobium sp. RU36D; assembly: GCF_900176345.1. GTDB lineage: Bacteria > Pseudomonadota > Alphaproteobacteria > Rhizobiales > Rhizobiaceae > Allorhizobium. The sequence goes on along the minus strand of NZ_FWXU01000002.1, from coordinate 7,306 downwards.
GAACGATGAACCTGCTGGACAAGGAAGGCGCCTACACGCAAGCGCATCTGGACAAGGCTGCCGCCTATGCCCCTCTGCTCATTCCCGCCTATCTCGAAGCCCGCCGCGCCTGAGCGCGCCTTTGGCTTTGACCTCTCTCATTCAGGACTTTGACATGACAAGCATTCTCTTTGAAAACGCCCGGATCGTTGACGGAACAGCCGACGAACCGACAGAGCCCATGCAGGTGCTCGTGGAAGGCGAGATGATCAGGGAGGTTGGCAAAGCAGTCTCGTCCACAACCGCCCAGCGGATCGACTTGAAGGGCCTGACCTTGATGCCGGGGCTGATCGATGCCCATGTGCATGTGGTCGCCTCGACGGCCGATCTTGGCCTCAACGGACAGTTGCCGGATGCGCTGATCACGGTGCGGGCCTTCAAGCTGATGGGCGAAATGCTCCGCCGCGGATTCACCACCGTGCGCGATGTCGGCGGAGCCACCTCAGCCCTGGTTGCCGCGACGCGGGAAGGCTTCTGGCCGACGCCGCGCCTCAACATCTCGGGCAAGGCGCTGGCACAAACCGGCGGACATTGCGACTATCGCGGCCCCTACAACGATGAGCCGACGCGTCGTAACGGTTTCCCGCTTGGTGCACTTGGCCGTATCTGCGACGGCATTCCCGAGGTTCGGCGCGCTGCCCGTGAAGAACTGAAGAGCGGCGCCGAATTCATTAAGATCATGGCAAATGGCGGTGTTTCTTCGCCAACGGACCCGATCCATTTCCTGGGGTTTTCGGTCGAAGAAATTGTAGCGATCGTTGAAGAGGCCGAGAATGCCGGAACTTACGTGTCGGCGCATCTCTACACCGACAAGGCCATTCGCCGCGCGGTGGAATGTGGCGTTCATTCTTTGGAGCACTGCAATTTGATCACGTCGGAGACGGCGAAATTTGCCGCTGAAAAGGGTGCATTCGCCGTACCGACCTTGGTCACCTACGAAAAACTGTCGAGTGAAGGGGCCTCGATGGGGCTGCCTGCAGCGTCGATTGCAAAGGTCGACGACGTGCGACTGGCAGGCATGGAATCGCTGTCCATCATGCGCGACGCAGGTCTGCAGATGGCCTACGGCAGCGACCTCCTGGGCGGCATGCATGTGCATCAGTCGGAAGAATTCGTTATCCGCGGACGCGTGATTCCGTCACATGAAGTCATCGCTTCCGCGACCCATATCGCAGCACGCCTCCTGCGCATGGAAGGTCGTATCGGCACGGTTGCATCAGGTGCTTTCGCAGATCTCATCGTTGTCGATGGAAATCCGCTGACGGATCTTTCACTGCTAACGAAACAGGGAGCGCATATGCCGATCATCATGAAGGGTGGAAGCTTCATCAAGGCCGAGCTTCAATAACTTCGGTTCCGAAATGGCCGCTCGGCCAGCGGCAAGCTCGCGTGTTCGACATCAGCTCCGATGAGACAGACTTGGTCTTGTTGACAAGAGAGGAGTCGCGCAAACGTGTGCAGCGGTTTTGCGACAACGAGATGCTGGAAAAACTAGGGATTAAAGCGTGGAAGCGAATCTGAAAGATCGCAACACGCTTTAACACAGCTTTGCGATCAGCCTGACGAGTTCGGCCTGCCGATGCGTATTGGTTTTCAGGAAGATCGACTTCAGGTGAAACCGGACGGCTTCACGCGAAATCTGGAGATGTTGGCCCACAGCCTCAAGGGTGCTGTATTGCCCCAGGGCGGCCAGAACCTGCGTCTCGCGAACCGTGAGGCCGAACAGGTTTGTCGCCAGGGACATGTCGGCGCGCTGGACGGCACGGACATCCGTCAGCATCAGCACCACGCCGGAAAAGCCGAGCACATCCTCCCCGGACCGTCGTATCGGCGCGGCGCGGGCCACGAGCAACTGTTCGTCGTCGCGGTCGCGCAGCGAAACGGGAGCCAGGGCGGGCATCTCGTCTCGCGATGTCACCGCGACGCATGCCCTTTCGATCAACCCGTTCAATTGCGTATTGTCTGCTGGCCGCGCGGCTCTCAGCCTGCCTGCCACGATACTGAGCGCCGATCCCAACAAGGCCTGCGCCATGGCATTGACGAACGCCACCCTTCCGTGTCGATCCATCAGCACGGCCGGCTCTGATGCCAGCGCGAGACCATCAACAAGCGCCTTGCCGTGCTGGGTCGCCAGCCTTCGGGCAAGCTCGGCTGCATTTCTCAACTGCGGCAACAGCGTGTTCAGGGCCTTAAGCTCCCGACGCGAGAAAGGTCCCTCCGCCTGCGAGCGCTGCAGCGAAATCGCGACGAAATCGTCATCGGCAATTGTCGTTAGAAGCGCCGCGGCAAACCAGGGCACGCCGGCCTGCCGGGCAAAGTCGCGATAGTAGGTGTGTTTTGCCATTTCCTCGGCCGAAATGAGGTCTTGGTCGGCGAAGAAACCTGTGATGGCGGGCTTGGCCCGGGCAAGCGCGGTGCGCAGGTCGCGCTTGTGCCAGCCCTCTGAAAAGAAGCAATCCAGCACATCCTGCATGCCGGGAGAATGGGGAATGGCGCCGGGGGTGAAGTTCGGTGTCGTCAGCAGGCAGCCGCGTGACGAAAAGGTTGTCGCAACCATGCCCAGCGTCTCAGGCCATATCTGCGGATTGGCGGCGGCCTCGTAGAATGCGGTATGAAGCTGCGCCACATCGCCTGCAACCTGTCCCATGCCGGCTCCCACTGGACACATGACCCAATGCGGCATCATGCCCGCATATCAGCATTGGCGCAACAGCGCCATCAGTCGCCGTGCGGGAACCTACCCGAATGGGGAGTGCAAAAAGCCACAGGTTTCCCCAAGCTGAAAAAAGCGCTGGAAGGCACCTGGGAGCAGATCGTGACGCCCTTGTTCAAACTGCTGATATCGATCGGTGGCCTTGTTGTCGCCCTGTCCTATGGTGGCGCAGCCACGGCAGCGCAGCAATGTCCAGACAACTTCGTGGCGTTTCGCGGCACGAGCGCGCCGCTGTCGTGCACCTGCTCTGCGGAGAGCACGCAGTGGGGCGGCGTGTGGGGCATGGATGTCTATACCGAGGATTCCAGCATCTGCGTGGCGGCAGTCCATGCGGGCCGGATCGGCAGAAACGGCGGCGATGTCACGGTCATTCCGTTGCCGGGGCAACGGGCCTATCCGGGGCTGACCCGCAACGGCATCCCCTCGGGCAACAACGGACGGATGGAAGGCAGCTTCAGCTTCGCCGGGGCAGCGGTGGCACAGGCCCCGCCCACCGCACCCGTTCCAGCTGAACCCTTGCCCGCTCCCGTCAGTCAGGCTCCCCTGGCGCCTGCTCCCGCCATGCCGGCGCCCCCTCCCCAGCCTGCGGCCATGCCCGTCACGACGGCGCCTGCGCCTTCGGCCGCGCCGCAGCCTGCCACCGCCACGGTCGGCCAGTGTCCGGAGAATTTCGTTGCCTGGCGCGGTGAGACCGCGCCCCTGACCTGCCATTGCCCGCCCGTCGATACGAACAGTTCCGCAGTCTGGGGCATGGATGTCTATACGGAGGATTCCAATCTTTGTCTTGCGGCAGTGCATGCCGGCTTTCTCGTGGCTGACGGCGGCCTGGTGACCGCGGTGCCTCTGCCCGGCCGGCCGGCCTATGCCGGCGTCACGCGCAACGGCATCAGTTCTTCCAACAATGGTGCGATGGAAGGCAGTTTCAGCTTCCAGCCAACCACGGTTCAGGCCCGCTACGTCCCGGTGCAGCCAATCGTGCAGCCGCTGCCGCTGGTGCCGCTCAGCCAGTGCCCGGACAATTTCGTGGCGTTTCGCGGCTCTTCCGAGGCCCTTAGCTGCTTCTGCTCGGCGCTAGAGAGCAATGCGGGCGGCATCTGGGGCATGGATATCTATTCTGAGGATTCGGCCATTTGCCTCGCCGCCGTCCACTACGGCGTCCTAACGCCTTCTGGTGGCAATGTGTCGGTCCTGCCGCAGCCCGGCCGCAAAAGCTATGCTGGCGCAACCCGCAACGGCGTCATTTCCTCCAATGGCGGCGCGATGGAGGGAAGCTTCAGCTTCAGTCATCAACTCGTCCAGCCGGTGGCAGCGCCGGCCGCTCCTGTCCAGCTACCGATCGCCCAGAGCCTTATGCAGACGGGACAGGTTCAGCTTTATGTTCATTTTGCCACGGATTCCGATCAACTCTACGAGGATTCGCTGCCGCTGCTCAACGAACTGCTGGCGGCGCTGAGAGCCAATCCGGGCCTAAACCTGAAACTGATCGGCCATACCGACAATGTCGGCTCCGCCGGATACAATCAGACGCTGTCTACCAAGCGCGCCAGCGCGGTGAAGTTCTGGCTGATCCAGCAGGGTATCCTGCCCTCAAGGATCGAGGCGGAGGGGCGTGGCCTGTCGGAGCCGCTTGAGGACAACGGCACCGACTATGGGCGGGCGAGCAATCGTCGGGTACAGGCGGTCAGGCTGAATTGACATGGCGCGCGGCAAGGACAAGCTGCGGCGGCGGGTCAGATCGTCATTGCGCTGGGGCGTCACTCTCCTGGTGACCATCGCCTTGTTTACGGCTGCGCCGCGTGCGGCCCAGGCCGATGCGCTTGATGACATCGCAAGTTGCCTGAATGCCTATAGCGGCTACAAGTCCCTGGCCCAGCTTGGGCTTTCGGCGGCCGACCCGGAATTTCTCCAATGCTCGGCGCAGATCGCCAGCGGCGATGTGGTGCTGGCGGCGACCGTGGTAGCGATTGTTGGTGCCGGCGCTGCGGGCGCCTATGGCAGCAAGGCCGAATGCACCAATATGACGACGGGACAGATCGGGACCACCATTTCCGAGATCCTGATCAATACGCCTGGGATCTCCGATGCCCTGAAAGAAGCGCTTGGCGACAGCTACCAGAAGCTTGTGGACTTTGCCGCCGGGCAGGCGGGCTCGAACATCGCACAGATCCAGGGTTTGGATCAGATCTTCCAATATATGAACTGCGGCTGCGCCGTCTACGGCAAGGCGGAGGCCGTGGCGGCAATCGCCAAGGGCTATGCCCAGGACGTCAAGCAATGCGCGGGCTTTATTGCCAATGTTGGCGAAGCAGTTCTGGACGGATTGGAGAGCGGCGCGGAAGCGGTCGGCAATCTTGTAGATGATATCTTCCCGGATGCCGATGAAGGCGCATTTGGCAGTTCTGAGGAGACCCCGCATGTGAATGTGAGTACCGACTATGGCTGTGGCGGCTGGATCAAGTTTCCCAGGCCCTATAGTTTCAGCAAGACGGCCGATGGTGCGAGCATGATCTCGCAGACCACCGTTACGCCGACCCTGACCCAGACCCGAACCTGCACCTGCTATCCGCCTGGTCGCTTCGAGCGGCAGGAGGATCCGGCCGGCGCGACTGACCTGATCCGCTGCGGCTGCGCGCTGCCGGTCGGTGGTACCTATGATCCGAAGGCCCGCTCTTGCGGTTGCCCTGCCGATCAGCGCATCGAGGATGGCACCTGCACGCCGTGCGACACCGAGCGTTTCAGCGAAACCGCACAGGCGGTGACGGTCTCTTCGGGCCGGCTGAACCAAGGAATCTGCAGCCCAGCCACCAGAACCTGCCCGGCCGGTGAAAAGCCCGTGCGTCTTGGCGTGACGGAAGGCTACCAATGCAAGCCGCTGTGCAGCGCTGGCCAGTTTTTCGTCAAGGCACCCGCAGCCTTGGCCAGTGCGGGTTCCTGCGGTTCCTGCCCCGCCAATTTCGTGCCGGATGCGGCAGCGCTCGGCCAGGGCGCCCTGCAATGCAACGAGTGTCCAACGGGCATGGTGGCAAGACCTGGCGATCGGCAATGCAGGCAGCTCGATTGCTCCAATGGCATAGATCCCACCAATCCCCATGCCTGCCGACCTGCCTGCAAGATGGTGGGCGAAGGCAAGAACAAGCGGTTGGTCTGCAATGGCGGGGATACTGTCGGCAACCCGATTGCGATGGCATGCCCGCCGCGATTTGTCCGCCAAGGCAGCCGGTGCGAGCCGGAAGTCCTTCACAAGCCAAAGGAATTGATTATCGAGCGGGAGCGCAAGACGGTCACGCCCGACCTCAGAAAGACCCGGGAAAAGAACCGCAAGCCCGACAACGACATTGTGCGTGAACGTAGACGTCCCCAGCGTGATGAGGGCGATGTGCTCCTGGGACCGGTGGAGCGTCAACCATCCGGCCCGTCGATCGAGGACATGCTGAATTTCGGTCTTGATATGGGCCGTAGACTGGATTTGGGCGACGGCCGGACCCGTGATCGGAGATCGCTACCGCCCGTGCCGGAGACCGCAGCAGAACCGCGCCCGGATCGCCGCACCGCTCCTGCCACATTGGAGTCCCCCGCTACCCAGGACATGCCATCGCTGCCAGCACCGCCACCGCCCGTGCCCACCTACACCCATTCCAAGGATTGATCGTGATGTCGCGATGCACCATGCCCATGCCGAGTCTGCCTATGCTATTGTGCCTGCTGGTGATTGGTACGCTCGGCATGGCGGGGCCAGCCCAGACACAGACAGAGACACAGGCACAGCCCCAGACGAGGCAGCAATCGACCACGGTCGGCCCCAAGGGCGTGGTGCTCGGTCGGAGCTGCACCCGCCGCACCGACCGGTTCCCCGGTGTCATCAAGGTCGATGCCTGCGGCAGATGGTATTGCGGCCGCGTCGACATCAATGACATCACCGTCCTTAACCCGCATCTTGCAGAGGACATGAAGTGCAACTGGACGTTGATATATGACAAGTGCAAGTGTCTCCGCTGAACGGCCCGACATATAGAACAGGCCTGGCGTGATATCACCCGATCTGCCCGGCCATCGATATGAATGAGCGTGCCGCACCCAGCGCGGTGATCTCGGGATGAACCACGAGGCTCTCTGCAGCGGCAAAGTGCGCTCCGGCAGTCTTCAGGCCTACCAGCCGGTCGTCGCGACCAACTTTCTTGTCGAGCACGCTGCCGATCCTCCAGCGTCCAGCCACACCCAGGCAGCGCTTTACCGCAAAGGGCCATCCGCAAAAATAGGGGACTCCGTCATCCAACAGATGAGGTCCCGACGGCTCGCTCGGGAAGTCCCGGGCCGCGTCGCGCCAAGCGGTGCCGGTTCATTCCAGCGTGGTCCGCACCGAATACCTCGCCATTCGTCATCGAGCCGAAGGCACCAATAAATACAGTTTCTTCCAATTTTTATATCTTTTACCGCACGCAACGTCGCCTTCCTTTAACAACCGATAATCTTGCATTATCGTTTCTAATGTCCGCCAGGAGCGTTATCCCGAAAATGGTGGCAATTTTCGCCTCAAGCGCGTTCCGCCACCCTTCG
>NZ_FWXU01000038.1 GCF_900176345.1 Rhizobium sp. RU36D | reverse complement strand
CAGCGCATCCACAAAACTGAACTGGCCATCCCGTCGAACAGACATCAAATCCCCTCAAATCGCTGCAAACCAACTGAATCACATCAGCCGAATTTGGCAACAGTCCCACAGAGGGGGAGATGTCCGGCAGGACAAAGGGGGGTGACCCCACTCACCAATAATCGGGGACCCGCATCTCACCCCATCCGGTCTTAGCCAATCCCGACGTTCTTCGCCGAAAGAGCGGCCTCACCTCACAGAGCCGGCCTTGCCGACAGCGCCTCCCGCACCGCCAACTCCGCCATGGCAAGCGCTGCCTCCTGCGTCTTGGCGGCGGCGACGAAGCGGCCGTTGTGGCAGAAGGTGGCACCGGGAACACCACACACTGCCTCCAGCGCCGCATTGTTCAGTCCGGCCCAGGCTGCGGGCAGGTCGGCGCGCACTTCGAAGCCTTCGTCGGCCACGCGGATCGTCGTGATGCACCAGTCGGTTTCACGCGGGTGCACGACGAACAGCAGGTGGTCGGCGCCGGCCTTGACGATGGCGGAGCGGAACGGCATGCCGAAGGGCAATTCCAGGATGCGGCTCTGGCCGGCCGTCTGGATGGCCTTGGTCACCATCGCCTCGGCGCGCAGCTTGGCTGCGGACCCTGCAATCTTGGCTTCGACCAGGCTGCGGACTAGCGCCAGCGCCTGATGGAAGGCCCGATCCGTGGCTTCGGGATCGGTGTCGTCGAAGACGGGTTTCAGGGTTTCCAGCAGCACCGGCAGCGTCAGTGCCGCCAGCGGTCCGGCAGATGAGGGATTGAGCGCGCCATTGTCCACGAGGTCGGTCGGCAGCACATAGCTCTCGTCGAAGGAGGCATGCACCGCTTCGACATGCTCCTGCGGCAGGCCGGAGGCGAGGAGGTAATCCCGCCCGAAATGCTTCCATACCAACCCGAAGGAGCTGTAGGGCTGGCCGTCGTCGCGCAGCGGCGCACCGCGTTGGTGATGATCGAAGATGCCCCGTTCGGCATCATAGGCGCCGCCGACGTCGTAGACGATCCGGTCCTCGGCGGGCATTACCCATTCCGGCGCCCTGGATCTGACGATACACGCCTCCGGGAAAAGCCGCATGAGGATAACGCTGGACAGGAGTTCGTCTGCGTGAAAGCCACCGGAATGGGTGACGAGGAAAGCTTTGGTCATCTGCGGATCTTCTTGTTGGCGGCCGGGAGGTCTGGCCCGTGATAGCGCCTGCCCGGCTTCACCTCAACCTCGGATTTGCCACCGCCGCCGCAGTCTGCCCTATTCCGCCGCCGCAGCCGCCGGCTCGCGCTCGACGAAAAGGCCTGCATTCTTCCGCATGAGCTGCGTCAGGTAATCGATCACCGTACGGGTGCGCGCCACTTGCCTAAGATCGCGATGGCAGGTCAGCCAGTAATGGCGATGCAAAGTCACCTCGTCGCCCAGCACCAATTGCAGCTCCGGATAGCGGCGCGCGATATAGATCGGCAGCACGCAGAGGCCCAGCCCGTTTCGCGTGGCGGTCAGCTGGGCGAAGATGCTCGAACTCTGGAAATGCGGCTTGATGCGCGGGTGGATGTCGCCGAGATAATCCAGCCCCGGCGCAAAGATCATGTCTTCGATATAGCCGATGAAGTTATGTGCAAGCAGGTCTTCGCGGCTCTCAGGCATGCCGTGCCGCGTGAGATAGTCGCGCGTGCCGTAGATCTTGAGGTGGTAGTCGCCGAGCTTCTCGGAGAAATAGGGCCCGGCCTTGGGCGGATCCAGCACCACGGCAACATCGGCCTCCTTGCGCGACAGCGCCATGATCTGTTGGATCGTCACCAGTTCGATCGAGATATTGGGATTGGCCTCAACAAAGCCCTGGAGATGATGGGTGAAGAAGAAGTTGGAGAAACCCTCCGGCGCGGAGATCCGCACCACGCCGCGCTGGTGGGTGGAGCCCAGCGAAAGGTCCGCCTGCAGGCGCTCCGTTTCCTGCTCCATCTTCTCGGCCGTGTCGACGAAACGCTGCCCCATCAGGGTCAGGACATAGCCGCGCGGATTGCGCTCGAACAGCTTCACCTTCAGGGCAAATTCCAGCCGGTCGATGCGGCGGGAGACGGTCGCATGGCTTGAGCGCAGCTGCCGTGCGGCTGTCGACAATTGTCCGCTGCGGGCCACCGCCAGGAAGTACTGGAGGTCGTCCCAGGTGAAATTCGCATTGGTCAATTGGCCCTCCCCTGTTCAAAAATGAACAGACCCTGTTTGCTATTTGGCAAGAGAGCCTGCTTGCGTCAACGACATTTTTGCCGGATCATGACTTCAGTCAGTGGTTTTGAGGAGAACTGCTGGTCAAATTTGAACAGATTCGCAAACGCCGGTCTCTGGACTATGGATCTCTGGGAGGAGAATTCTATGCGACACAATCTCATTGCGACCTTTGCCCTTTTGCTCGCCAGCAGCACAGCCGCTCTTGCTGACGCATCCGATGGCAAGGTGAAAATCGGCATCCTGAACGACCAGTCCGGCGTCTATGCCGACTTCGGCGGCAAGTCCTCGGTCGAGGCCGCGAAGATGGCCGTAGAAGATTTCGGCGGGAAGGTTCTCGGCGTGCCGGTCGAGATCGTCGATGCCGACCACCAGAACAAGGCCGACATCGCCTCCAACATTGCGCGCCAGTGGTTCGATACCGAGCAGGTGGATTCCATCATGGAACTCACCACCTCGTCCGTCGCGCTGGCCGTGCAGGCGATCGCCAAGGAAAAGAAGAAGATCGACATCGTCACCGGTGCCGCCACCACGGAACTCACCGGCAAGCAGTGCAGCCCCTATGGCTTCCACTGGGCCTATGACACCCATGCCCTGGCCGTCGGCACGGGCGGCGCGCTGGTCAAGAACGGCGGCGACAGCTGGTTCTTCCTGACCGCCGACTATGCCTTCGGTTACTCGCTGGAGCAGCAGACCAGCGATTTCGTCAAGGCCAATGGCGGCACGGTAGCAGGCTCCGTCCGCCATCCCTTGGCCACCACGGACTATTCCTCCTTCCTGCTGCAGGCGCAGTCCTCGGGTGCCAAGGTTGTCGGTCTCGCCAATGCCGGCGCCGACACGCAGAATGCCATCAAGCAGGCGGCAGAATTCGGCATTACGGCCGGCGGCCAGCGTCTCGCAGCCCTTCTCTTCACGCTGGCGGAGGTCCATGGTCTCGGACTTGAGGCGGCACAGGGCCTGACGCTGACGGAAGGTTTCTACTGGAACCGCGACGATGCCAGCCGCGAATTCGGCAAGCGCTTCATGGAGCGGACCGGCAAGATGCCGAACATGATCCATACCGGCACCTATTCGGCCGTTTCGCAATATCTGAAGGCGATCGAGAAGGCCGGCACCGACGAGACGGAAGCCGTTGCCAAGGCGCTGCATGAAATGCCTGTCGATGACGTCTTTGCCAAGGGCGGCAGCGTCGGCCCGAATGGCCGTATGTTCCACGACATGTATCTGCTTGAGGTCAAGAAGCCGGGCGAAAGCGCGACCCCCTGGGATTACTTCAACGTGCTCGCCACGATCCCCGGCAAGGAAGCCTATATCGATCCGGCCAAGAGCGGCTGCGACCTGGTCAAGTCCTGATCCGGCCCGCCCCTGATGTCCGCATTGGCTGAAAAAGCTATCGACGAATCCCGGGTGGTCTTGTCCGCCCGGGGTCTCCGCCGGGATTTCGGCGGCTTCACCGCCGTCCGCGACGTGGACCTCGACGTCCACCATGCCCGGGTGCATGCGCTGATCGGCCCGAACGGCGCCGGCAAGACCACCGTGTTCAACCTGCTGACCAAGTTTCTGCAGCCGACCGCGGGCAGCATCACCCTGCTGGGTACCGATATCACCCGCACCCCACCCGACAAGGTGGCGCGCATGGGTCTGGTCCGCTCGTTCCAGATTTCGGCAGTGTTTCCGCATCTCACGGTTCTGGACAATGTGCGTGTCGCGCTGCAGCGTCCCAACAATCTGGCGCATCAGTTCTGGAAGCCGCTCTCGGCGCTTGATGCGCTGACGGCGCGCGCCGATGCCCTGCTGGCCGCCGTCGGGCTCTCCAAGGAGCGCGATGCCGTTGCCGCCGATCTCTCCTATGGCCGCAAGCGCGTGCTGGAGATCGCGACCACGCTGGCGCTCGAACCCAAGGTGCTGCTGCTGGACGAGCCGATGGCCGGCATGGGCCAGGAGGACGTCAATGTCATCGCCGCCCTCATTCGCGATGTCGCGCGGGAACGGGCTGTGCTGATGGTGGAGCACAATCTCTCCGTCGTCGCCAATATCTGCGACCACGTCACGGTGCTGCAGCGAGGCGAGATCCTGGCCGAGGGCAATTACGAGACGGTGAGCCGCGATCCGCGCGTGCGCACCGCCTATATGGGTACGGAGGAGGCCTGATGACCCCGCTTCTTGAGGTCCACGGGCTCAATGCCTGGTACGGCGAAAGCCATATCCTGCACGGCGTGGACATGACGGTCGCCGAGGGCGAGACCGTGACCATTCTCGGCCGCAACGGCGTCGGCAAGACCACGACCTTGCGCACGATCACCGGCATCGTGCGGGCCCGCAAGGGCCAGATCAGCTTCGGCGGCAAGGACCTGATGCAGGTGCCGCTGCATCGCACCGCCCATCACGGCATCGGCTTCGTGCCGGAGGAGCGCGGCATCTTTTCCACGCTGACGGTGCTGGAAAACCTGATGCTGCCGCCCGAGGTCGCGAAGGGCGGCATGTCGACGGAAGAAATCTTCGCGCTGTTTCCCAATCTGCACGAGCGGCGCAACAGCCCCGGCACCCGCCTTTCCGGCGGCGAACAGCAAATGCTGGCGATCGCCCGCATCCTGCGCACCGGCGTCAAGATGCTGCTGTTGGACGAGCCGACCGAGGGGCTTGCCCCCGTCATCGTCCAGCGCATCGGCGAGGTGCTGAAGGAGTTGAAAAGCCGAGGGATGACCGTGCTTCTGGTCGAGCAAAACTTCCGCTTCGCCAGCCGCGTCGCCGACCGGTTCTACCTCATGGAGCACGGGCAGATGATGGCGGAGTTCAAGGTGGGCGAACTGCCCGAGCGCATGGACATGCTGCACAAGGTTCTGGGGGTGTAGAGGGATGATGATCATGCAAAAAGACCCTCTCTGGCCTGCCGGCCATCTCCCCCACAAGGGGGGAGAAGACCCGGAGCGCCCGCTCGCCTCAATCTACGGAAGCAGCGACTGGGTTAAGCGCTCCCCATTATTGGGATGGTTCGCGAACGAAATCACCGCTCCAACAAATCGAAACGGAGTAGCCCTGCTGACGGTCGCGACTTCACATGACGCCGGTGCCGCGATTCTTCTCCCCCCATGTGGGGGAGATGGCCGGCAGGCCAGAGAGGGTCTTTCAAGCCAAAGCAGCCAACAGAGGAGCCTGATGTCATGACCATGATCTTCGGCATTCCCATGCAGGCGCTGTTCGGGCAGTTGCTGATCGGCTTGATCAACGGCTCCTTCTACGCCCTGCTCTCCCTCGGCCTGGCGATTATCTTCGGCCTGCTGCGAATGATCAATTTCGCCCATGGGGCGCAATATATGCTGGGCGCCTTTGCCGCCTACCTGCTGTTGACCTTCGCCGGCATCGGCTACTGGCCGGCGCTGATCCTCGCACCGCTGATTGTCGGCGTCGTGGGTGCTGTGATCGAGCGGCTGTTCCTGCGGCGGCTTTATGATCTCGATCCGCTCTACGGCCTGCTCTTCACCTTCGGCCTGGCGCTGGCGATCGAGGGGACCTTCCGTTATCTCTACGGCTCCTCGGGCCAGCCCTATGCCACGCCGCCGGCGCTGGCGGGCGGCACCAATCTCGGCTTCATGTTCCTGCCGATCTATCGCGGCTGGGTGGTGATCGTCTCGCTCGTGGTGTGCATCGGCACCTGGCTGCTGATCGAGAAGACCAAGCTAGGCGCCTATCTGCGGGCGGCCACCGAGAATTCGACGCTGGTGCAGGTGTTTGGGGTCAATGTGCCCGTGCTCTTGACCTTCACTTATGGGCTCGGCGTGGCGCTTGCCGCCTTTGCCGGGGTGCTGGCGGCGCCGGTCTACCAGGTCTCGCCGCTAATGGGCTCCAACATCATCATCGTGGTGTTTGCCGTCGTGGTGGTCGGCGGCATGGGGTCGATCATGGGCGCCATCGTCACCGGCTATATGCTCGGCATTGCCGAGGGCCTGACCAAGGTGTTCTACCCGGAAGCCTCCAATACCGTCATCTTCGTCATCATGGCGATCGTTCTTCTCATCAGGCCGGCTGGCCTCTTCGGTCGGGATGCGTGACATGGCCCATTCAGCGACACCAACGACCCATGCGACACCCGCCACCGGCGGACAGTCAACCCATGCCCAAAAGGCGCTGATGCTGGTGGGCATCGCCCTTCTGCTGGCGGCACCGCTGTTCCTCTATCCCGTCTTCCTGATGAAGGTGCTGTGCTTCGCGCTGTTTGCCTGCTCCTTCAACCTGCTGCTGGGCTATACCGGCCTCCTGTCCTTCGGCCATGCCACCTTCTTTGGCGGCGCCTCCTATTTCACCGCCCATGCAGTGAAGGAATGGGGCTTTCCGCCAGAGATCGCGATCCTGCTCGGGGTGTTCGGCGCGGCCGTTCTCGGCCTCGTCATGGGCTTCTTCGCCATCCGCCGGCAGGGCATCTATTTCTCCATGATCACGCTGGCGCTGTCGCAGATGTTCTTCTTCTTCTGCCTGCAGGCGGAATTCACCCATGGCGAAGACGGCATCCAGTCTGTTCCGCGCGGCCACCTCCTGGGCGTCATCGACCTCAACCAGCCACTCACCATGTATTACCTGGTGCTGGCGATCTTCCTGATCGGTCTGCTGATCATCTGGCGCTTCGTCAACTCGCCCTTCGGCATGATCCTGAAATCGATCCGCGAAAACGAGGCGCGCGCCATTTCACTCGGCTATTCCGTCGCCCGCTACAAGCTCGGCGCCTTCGTCATGTCGGCAGCGCTGGCGGGGCTCGCTGGGGCGATCAAGGCGCTGGTCTTCCAGTTCGCCACGCTGACCGATGTGACCTGGCAGATGTCCGGCGAGGTGATCCTGATGACCCTGCTCGGCGGCATCGGCACGATGATCGGCCCCATCATCGGCGCCGGCCTGGTGGTGACGCTCGGCAATTATCTCGCGACCACAGGCTTTCCGGTCACCATCATCACCGGCGTGGTGTTCATGATCTGCGTGCTCCTCTTCCGCCGCGGCATTACAGGCGAATTCTACGCCTCGCGGCTGGGGCGGAAGCTGGGGTTTGAATACAGGCGGTGACGAGAGACGACATCTAGGCGGCCTTTTGGCCCTAATACCCCCCTCTGCCCTGCCGGGCATCTCCCCCTCAAGGGGGGAGATTGGCTAGACGCACCATCTTCGCTCCCTCGCCAAGGTTGGCGGTTGGCAAAACTGTGCCACAAGTCGATCTCCCCCCTTGAGGGGGAGATGTCCGGCAGGACAGAGGGGGGTTCACACACGACCCCAGCACCATAGACCATCGAATAGACCATCGATCGGCCAGGCGCCGATGCGGAGTGAACCATGAACACCTACGACTACATCGTCATCGGCGCCGGGACGGCGGGCTGCGTGGTGGCGAACCGGCTGGCCGCCGACAGGGCGGTGCGGGTGCTGCTGCTGGAGGCCGGCGGATCGGACAATTACCACTGGGTTCACATCCCCGTGGGCTATCTTTATTGCATCAACAACCCGCGCACCGACTGGTGTTTTACGACCGACAACGAGGAAGGGCTGAACGGCCGGGCGCTCAGCTATCCCAGAGGCAAGGTTCTCGGCGGCTGCTCCTCGATCAACGGCATGATCTATATGCGCGGCCAGGCCCGCGACTATGACCAGTGGCGCCAGATGGGCTGCGAGGGCTGGGGCTGGGACGATGTCTTGCCGCTGTTTCGGAAATCCGAGGACTTTTACAAAGGCGCCGACGAGATGCACGGCGCCGGCGGCGAATGGCGGGTGGAGAAGGCCCGCGTGCGCTGGGCGGTGCTGGAGGCCTTCCAGCAAGCGGCGAAGGAAGCCGGTATTCCCGAAACCCCCGACTTCAACCGTGGCACCAACGAAGGCTCCGGCTATTTCGATGTCAACCAGCGCTCCGGCATCCGCTGGAACACGGCCAAGGCCTTTCTCCGCCCGGCCGTGAAGCGCGGCAATCTGACGGTGCTCACCAAGGCCCATGTGCGCCGCCTGCTGATCGAAGAGGGCGCGGTGACCGGCGTCGAAGTGCAGCATGACGGCATGGCCAAGCGTTTTACCGCGCGGCGCGAAACGGTGCTCTGCGCCGGCGCGATCGGATCGCCGCATATCCTGGAACTCTCCGGCGTCGGGCGTGGCGATGAGCTGCAGGAGGCCGGCATCGATGTGGTGAAGGAGGTGCGCGAGGTCGGCGAGAACCTGCAGGACCATCTGCAACTGCGGCTGGCCTTCAAGGTGACGGGCGTTCCCACCCTGAACGAAAAGGCATCGAGCCTGATCGGCAAGGCCTCGATCGGACTGGAATATCTGCTGAAACGCTCCGGGCCGATGGCCATGGCGCCAAGCCAGCTCGGCATTTTCACGCGCTCCAGCCCGGACCGGGAAACGCCCGACCTGCAATATCACGTGCAGCCGGTGACGCTGGAGAAGTTCGGCGAGCCCGTGCATTCCTTCCCGGCGATCACGGCCAGCGTCTGCAATCTGAGACCCGAAAGCCGGGGATCGGTCCATGCCCGCACCCCCGATTTCGCCGCACAGCCCGCCATTCGGCCGCGATATCTCTCCACGCCAGGCGATCAGGACACGGCCGTCAGGTCCATCAAGCTGACGCGTCGGATCGCCGCCCAGCCCTCCTTTGCCCGCTACAGGCCGCAGGAGTTCAAGCCGGGCCCCGCTCTGGAAAGCGATGCGGATCTGGTGAAAGCGGCCGGCGATATCGGCACGACGATCTTCCACCCCGTCGGCACCTGCCGCATGGGCGCCGACCCGGACAGTGTCGTCGACATCAGGCTGCGCATGAGGGCGCTGAAGCGTTTGAGGATCGCCGACGCCTCGATCATGCCGACCATCACGTCAGGCAATACCAATTCGCCGACGATCATGATTGCGGAAAAGGCGGCAGAGATGATTTTGGCGGACAATCGATAGAGCGTGCCAGGACGCCCTGGCATGGCCACCCAGATTGTCAGGCCCGATCTGCTGGACTATATCCGAGGCCATGTCGGTATCCCGGCGTGAGCCCTCATGAAAGCCAGCAAGGACGTCGCAGCATGGCACGACAGCACATCGAACGTCGCCGTCAAAGGTCCGCCGCCACCGTCCGATCTGCGGCGCTGATTCTCGGGACTTTTTGCCTGACAACCCCTGCCCTGGCGCACACGCTGGGTGGCGCCATGGGCGGCTTCGGCAGTGGCTTCGAGCATCCGCTGCTCGGTTTCGACCATTTCCTTGCCATGCTGGCAATCGGGCTGTGGGGCGCCCAGATGGGCGGTCGCTCTGTCTGGATCTTGCCGGCCACCTTTCCGCTGATCATGTGCATCGGCGGCGTTTTCGGCATGCTGGGCTTGGCGTCGGATTTCATCATCCCGATCGGCATTGCCGTGTCGCTGCTGGTGCTGGGCGGCGTGATTGCCGCGGCCTGGGTGGCGCCGGAGCCGGTCGCGCTGGTGATCGTGGCGTTTTTTGCCCTGTTCCACGGCTATCCCCATGGCCAGATGGCGCCGATGGCGCAGGACCCGGCCGCCTATACCGTGGGCTTCGTCGTCTCGACTGGCTTCATCCATATCCTCGGCATCGGCGTGGGGCTGGGCCTGGGGCGGCTCTACGAGGGCAAGGTCATCCGTGCCCTCGGATTGTTCGTCGTCGCCTGCGGGATCTATTTCCTGCTGTTTTGATTGTCTGCCCTGTGCCGGGCAGACGGGGGTCAGAAGCTGACGCCCAGGCGGATGCCCGCACGCTGGCCGAAAGCCTTTTCCGCAAATGTGCCCTGCCACGACAGTTCCAGCGACGCAGCCGGCGTGAACTGCACGGTCGCCTTGAGTTCCGCCACGGCCTGGTCCTCGACCACAGCCACGCCACCGATGTCGAAACCGGGCTGTCCGGCAAAGTTCATGCGGGTGACATGGGCACCGGCGTCATAGGCATGGCGCCATCCCAAGAGACCGCCGAGCTTGACGGGCATGCCATCGATCGTCGTGTCACTGGCAACGCGCACACCGAGCAGGGAGTAGAAGGCGTTGTCATAGATGCCGGCCACGTTGAGCGCCGTGCTGCCGCCGGTTTCCCGCAGGGGATCGCCGGTGTAGTCGACGAAGGCGAGATTGGCGAAGGGCTCGAACTTTACCTCACCGGCATCAATGCCATAGGCCAGTTCGGCGAAGACCTGACGCGTGGCCGCATTGAAATCACCCGAGGGCTGCTGCGACAGGCCACCAAAGGCGATGGTGCGATCGACATCGACATCATGGAAGGCATAGGCGGCACCCGACCGCAGCGATAGCGGCCCGAGCGTTCCTTCCAGGTAGAAGGCGGCGCTATAGGTGTCGATGTCGGCATCGGCGCTGGCCGCCGTCGCCGAGGCGCGGGTGAAGCCATAGCCGCCGGCAGCACCCAGACGCCAGCCTTCGGCGATCTCGGCATCGGCACCGGCCAGGAAGCCGCCGCTGCCCGTCGTTACCGCAGAAGCGTTGCCATTGCTGAAATGACGGTTCCAGGCGCCATAGCCCTCCAGCCAGAACGGGCTGTCGGCGACGCTGGCCATGCGTGCCGTCAGGGTATCGCGAAGGCCATGGCTCTCATCCAGCATCACGCTCGCAAGCGAGGGATAGATGTCGCCGGAGAGATCGTCGAAGGCCGTCCGGGCGCCTGCCGCGCTTAGGCCCGTTGCCGCGGTGATCACGCCGGCGGGTGCCCAGCCATTGTCGAGCGCCAGGCCGATGCTGCGCTGGTTCGGCGTCAGGCCGATGCTCTGAAAGCGGATGTCGTTGCGCTCCATGCGCAGGTAGACATTGTTGCCACGATAGACCAGTGTCGGATCGAGGAAGGCGAGGTTCGACGTGATGGTCGAGAAGGTGCCGGTGACGCCCGTGCCCGAAGTGATGATCTGATACTCGTTCGAGCGCTGGTAATTGCCGCTCGCTGCCAGAACCGTGACCGTGCCGCCATTGATGGTCACGCTGCCGGTGACAGTGATCAGGTCGGAAGCGCCGGTGGGATCGATTTCGACCTCGTAGAACGAGCCGTTCTGGAAGACCAGGTTTCCGGAAATCCGGCTGGTGCCGATGGAGTTGCCGGGCGCGATGGTCGCGCCGGATCGGATGGTGATCGTGCCGAAATTGCCGGCGCCCTTGAGGAAGCCACCATTCAGCACCTGGATATCGCCGAGCGAGGAACCGTTGTTGATCAGCGTGCTGCCGTCGACCGTAACCGTGCCGGTGATCGAGCCGTTGCCGCTGTTGGTGAAGGTGCCGCCCGTGTTGTTCAGCGAGGCGATGGTGCCGGTATTGGTGGCCGTGCCGGCATTGGTCAGCGCGCCGGCCGTGCCGCTATTGGTAAAGGTGGCGCCCGACTGGACGGTGACCGCACCGACCGTGCCGGCATTCGTCAGCGTGCCGCCTGAAACCGTGGAACTGCCGGTGATCGTCGCGCCGGAATTGTTGGTGAAGGTGCCGGCGGACTGGGTGAGCGATGCCACCGTGCCGCTATTGGTGGCCGTACCCGAATTGGTGACTGCACCGGCGGTGCCGTTGTTGGTGAAAGTGGAACCCGACTGGTTGGTGACGGCACCCAGCGTGCCGGCATTGGTCAGCGTGCCCCCGGAGATCGTTGTCGTGCCGGAGACGGTGCTGCCGGACGCATTGGTGAAGGTGCCGGAGATCTGGTTCAGCGTCGTGATGGTGCCGCCCGAACCGTTGGTGCCCGTCCCGTAGTTGTTGACGGTGGTGGACGTGCCGTTGTTGACGAATGTGCCGCCTGCGCGGTTGTTGACGGTCGTGGCCGTGCCGGTATTGGTGAAACTGTTGCCGGATTGAACTTCAACGGTGGCCATGGTGCCGGCATTGGTCATGGAACCGCCAGACAGCGTCACCGTGCCCGTGACATTGCCGCCGGCGTTGTTGGCGAAAGAACCCGCGACCTGGCTGACCGAAGACAGGGTGCCGGTGTTGGTCGCCGTGCCGTTGTTGGTGAGCGCGCCGGCTGTGCCGGTGTTGTTGAAGGTGCTGCCGGCCTGGTTGACCACGGCTCCAAGTGTGCCGGCATTGTTTGCGGTACCGCCGGTGACCGTCAATGTGCCGCTGAGCGTACCTGCGGCATTGTTGGTGAAGGTCCCGGACTGCTGGTTGAGCGTGGTGATGGAACCGGAATTGCTCAGCGTGCCGTTGTTGGTGACTGTCGTCGCCGTGCTGCCGGCGTTGTTGTTCAGCGTGCCGGACGAATGGATCTCAACCGTGGTGATGGTGCCGGTGTTGTTGAAGGTGCCATCGTAGACATTGATCATACCGCTGATCGTGCCGAGGCTGTCTTGCGTGAACGTCGAGCCGTAGTTGACGTCGACTGTGGTGCTGACCGCACCGTTGTTCGTCACCGTACCGCTGTCGAGAACCAGATAGCCGCCACTCAGCGACGCGCCGTTATGAATGTCGAGATGGCCGCCATTGACCCGTGTACCGGTTGAGGCCGTCAGGGCCCCACTGGGCGCGACGATCTCGACCGTGCCACCATTGATGTTCAGTTGGGTTACACTGTTGCTGCTGTTTATCGTCACCGTGCCAGAGCCAGCGCCGACGACAGCCGTATCGCCGGACGTGGGGGCGACTGTCGTGTCCCAATTTCCGCCGGTAGCAAAGTTTCCGGAAGGACCATTCCATGTCACGGTTTGCGCCAATACCACATGCGGCAGCGATGCCGAAGCCAGCAAGGCCAGGACCGTAAACCTGGTTGCCGAACCGATACCGCGGCGACAATGCTTCTTAGGCCGGCTCTCCGAGCTAGAGGCTGCGACATCAGAAAGGAGGGATATGGTCATCAGTTTTGCGCTCGACATTCGAATGGGGCTGGAGTCGAAACGCGTTACGATTTGACGACTACATTCGAAAGTTTCGCTAATTATGGTTAACGCTTGGTAAATTACCGGGGGCTAAAACCCCGAAACGTTAAGGGATGTTAATAGCACGGCGGGATCGACCGACCCGGTCGGAGCGTGGTTGAGGGCTAATCTACAGGCAGAAATCGAAGGCAGCGCAAACGATCATGCGCTTTGGCCATTGCCACTCTCGGAACTGTCATGGAAAAACATCAAAGGAGAAAATGGTACGGTTGGGGGGTCTCGAACCTCCGACCTCAGGTGCCACAAACCTGCGCTCTAACCAACTGAGCTACAACCGCACAACAGCGCCTTGCAGCGCTTGGGGGGTCACATACGAGCACTCGAAGAATTTTTCAAGCCCTTTCTGCACCCGATAGAAAAAGGGCCGGGACAAACATCCCGACCCCTCGCATAAAATCCGGTCGAAGCGCTCAGGCGGCCTTGAAGGTGGACATCACCTTTTCGGCAGCTTCCTTGCCGGGCTTGGTCACGGTCTCGGCAACCTTCTTGGCGGTTTCCTGGATCGACTTGGCCTGTTCGACAGTCACTTCGGCCTGCTTGCGGATGAAGGCGGTCTGCAGTTCGACGAGTTCGGCAACAGACTTGACGCCGAGCAGCGCTTCCATGTGCGACAGCGACATTTCGGCATTGGTGCGCATCGCGTCGATGGCCTTGAGGCCGAGCTCAACCGTGCCGGCCTGGGCGGTCTGCATGGTGGCTTCAACGGTCTTGGAGGCTTCCTCGGCTGCGGTCTTCATCTTGGCATAGGCTTCCTTGGACTGGGCTGCGCCCTTCTCGGCGAAATCGCGGAAACCTTCCGTCATCTTGGACGGGTCGAAAGTGGAGAAAGAAAATACGTCATTGGTGTTCATGGCAGCCATCTTGAGCTCCTCGCATCAGTGGGCGACTTTCCATAAGCGCCCTGGTTGTTTTCGATGATCTGAATATAGACACTTCTGTTGTGCATTGCAATATCATTGTGCGATGCACAATAAATTTTTTCGCCGGTTAACTGTGTTTTTTGAATTAGGCCGGGGTCGCTGGACCCGGAACCCGTGCCTAGATATTAAAAATCTGTTAATTTGACCGGAATGACCCGGGCGAACGCAGGTTAGACCATGTCCGCAGTACAGTATCCCTTCATCGACATTGCCGTTCACAAGGACGTGCGGTCCCGATTCGCGCGGGGGGAAGCGCTCGTATTGTTTGCGCGCGGCATGGATCGGGTCCTCTGGGCCAATGGCGCGGGTGCTGCCTTTTTCGGCAAGGCTTCCATCTATGATTTCATCGACCAGGGACCCAATCGCCAGGACGTGTCGTTCCGCCAGTTGAAGGCTAGTGCCGACCAACTCGGTCAGCGCGGTGACAGCCGTGGGCTGGTGATGCGGGTGCCCACGGGTTTCCGGATGACGCCGATGCAGGCGACCGTGGAAATGGTGCAGGTCCGGGCCGGCGATACGGCCGTGCTCTTCTCCGTTCCGCTGGAAGGTAAGCTTGGACTTGCCGAGCGTGCGCAGCGCATGCTCTCCGGCTTCGATGATCCGGACACCCATATGGCTATGCTGGACGACGACGGCAACGTCGTTGCGGCGTCCGAAAGCTTCTCCGCGCTGGCGATCGGCGCGGATACGGCCGCTGCCCTGGTGCGGCTGGTCGGCAGCATGCCCGAGCGGCTGCTGAAGCGGCCGATCCGCACCGGTCGCGGCTATCTGCCGTCGGCGATCGGCAAGGTGTCGGACGAGCCCGGCCTCTACCTGCTGTTCACGGTGGAAACCATTCTTGGCGACATGAACCCCGGCCATGACGGCGAATCAACCGCTGCCGCGGCACCGGCCGCCGGTAAGGATGCGGGCGGTGAACCCTCAGGCTTTGCCGCCGTCGTGGATGCCATCGGCGACATTGAGGAAATCGATGAGCCCGAGGCAGAGGGTGACGCAAGCGAGCCGGCAGCCGACGAGGAGACCGACGTTCCCGCGCCTGAGGTGACCCAGCCCGAGCCGCAGGATGAACCCGCGAGGCTGCCGGAACCGGTGGAAGCGCCCGCCGAGCCTGAAGCCGAAGCCGGGCTTGCCGTGGACGCTCCCGCGGCGCCATCGGAAGAGCTTCCGGCCGCATCCGCCAGCGAGGCACCTGTCGCTGACGTCGCCGCCGAAACCGCCCTCGTTCATCCCACGGCTGACCCTTCAGCCCCAACCTTTGTGTTCGACCGCAACACGCGGCCCTTGCGTTTCGTCTGGAAAATCGATGCACAGGGCCGGTTCTGCGAGATCTCCCGCGAATTCGCCCAGGCCGTCGGCCCGCGCGCTGCCGATATCAACGGCCTGGCCTTCGGCGACGTGTCGGCGCTGTTCAATCTCGATCCGGACGGCAAGATCGCGGAACTTCTGAAGAAGCGGGACACCTGGTCCGGTAAGACGATCTACTGGCCTGTCGAAGGCACCAATCTCATGGTGCCGGTCGATCTCGCCGCACTGCCGACCTATAGCCGCAACCGCGATTTCGACGGCTTTCGCGGCTTCGGCATCGTGCGCTCCGCCGATGCCATCGAAGACCCCTATGCCACCGGCATGACCTTCGTCGAGTCGACGCCTGCCGATGCTCATGAGACGGACGAGCTAGAGGCCGTCGAGGTCGAGCAGCCGGCAGAGCAGGCCGACGCCACTGAGGCTCTGGAGGCATCAGCGCAGGACCACCAGCAGGACCTCGGTCCCGCGCCGGTCGAGCCCATGGAGACGGCCGAGGCCACCGACGCCACGACCAACGGCATGGCCGATGAGGCGGCGCCCGCCCAGGATGAGGTTGATGAGACCCAGGCAGAGGCCGATGATGGCCAGTTCCTGCATGAATCCGTGTCGTCGCAGCCCAGCGTCCCCGTGTTGCCGGCTGTCGAACCGCCGGCGCTGCGCATCGTCGAAACGGAAGGCCGCCGGCTCTCCGACAAGGTCATCCAGTTGGAAGAGCGTCGCGCCAAGGGTCGTGACGGCCTGACGCCGCATGAGCAGGCAGCCTTCCGCGAGATCGCCCGGAAGCTTGATCCGCTCGGCCTGCGGGAGAGCGCGACCGCCGACGAGACAGCGCAAGATGCCTCGCCCAACACGGCAGCGCCAAATGCGACCGCCGACATCCCGGCGCCAGTCATGGACGCGGCTCAGGCGGAACAAGCGGCTGCACAGGATACGACGTCCGAACTGGTCTCGGCCGTGACCGAAGACACCGATGAAGCGGACATCCCCTCGAATGTGGTGCGGCTGCCCGCCGATCGCAGCCTGTCGCCTGAAGTGGTCGACATGCTGCCACTGGCGCTGCTGATCCATCGCGGCGATGATCTCGTGCATGCCAATCCGGAATTCCTTCATTTGACCGGTTATGACAGCCTTCAGGCGGTGATCGATGCCGGCGGCCTTGACGCGCTTCTGGAGCGACAGGATATCGAAGGCGCGACGGAACAGGCCGGCCAGGTCGTGGTGGTGCGCAGCGATGATGAGCTGGTGCCCGTGCGGGCACGGCTGCAATCGATCCGCTGGGAGCCGGACCATGCCACCGCCCTCATGCTGGCCCTGACGCCGACCGCCACAAGCCGCGCCCAGAGGCCCACGAGCCCGGATGTGGCCGTGGAATCGGTCGATGCTGCGCGCGAGCTTGCGCGGTTGAAGGTCGAGACGGAGGAACTGCGCTCGATCCTGGAAACGGCGACCGATGGCGTGGTGCTGCTCGGTGCCGAAGGCGATATCCGCTCGATGAACCGCTCGGCCAGCGCGCTGTTCAACTATGACGAGGCCGACACGCGCGGCAAGCCGTTCGTCATGCTGTTTGCCCATGAAAGCCAGAAGGCGATCCTCGACTATCTCAATGGCCTGATGGACAATGGCGTGGCGAGCGTCCTGAACGACGGGCGCGAGGTGATCGGCCGCGAGGCCTCCGGCGGCTTCCTGCCGCTGTTCATGACCATCGGCCGGCTCACCTCCTCGGATGGCTATTGCGCCGTGATCCGCGACATCACCCAGTGGAAGCGCACGGAAGAAGAACTGCGCGCCGCCAAGCGCGCGGCCGATACCGCCAATGCCCACAAGACGGATTTCCTGGCGCGCGTCAGCCACGAGATCCGCACGCCGCTCAATGCCATCATCGGCTTTGCCGATATGATGGCGTCGGAGCATTTCGGTCCGATCGGCCATCCGCGCTATGCGGAATATGCCGGCGATATCGGCCGCTCCGGCCGGCATGTGCTCGACATCGTCAACGACCTCCTGGATATTTCCAAGATCGAGGCCGGCGAGATGGACCTGGAATTTGTCGAGGTCGGCCTCAACGACACGGTGTCGTCGGCGGTGTCGATCGTCCAGCCCCAGGCGAATTCGCAGCGGGTGATCATCCGCACGGCGCTATCGCAATCGGTGCCGCATGTTGTGGCCGACCTGCGCTCCATCAAGCAGATCGTGCTCAACATCCTCGCCAATGCCATCCGCTTCACGCCGTCAGGCGGGCAGATCATCGTCTCGACGGCCTATGAGAGCAATGGCAGCGTGGTGCTGCGCATCCGCGACACCGGCATCGGCATGTCGCGCTCGGAGCTGGAACAGGCGATGAAGCCCTTCCGCCAGGTGGCAACGGGCAGCCGCAGCCGCAATGACGGCACCGGCCTCGGCCTGCCGCTCACCAAAGCCATGGTGGATGCCAACCGCGCGACCTTCTCGATCCATTCCGCACCCAATGAGGGCACGCTGGTGGAAATCACCTTCCCCTCCCCGCGCGTGCTGGCGAATTGAAAGCCGTCGCCGTTTTGTGGGCGGGTGATACGGGCATGCGGATGCGGATGCAGCGCGAGTTCGTGTTCGGCCTGCCTCGAGCTGCCCGGCATCGGCGCGGTGGTGCATTATCGCAGATGGTTGCGGGTGGTGTGAGGCGAGAGAGAGAATTTCCCCTCACCAACAAAATCTACGACTTGGGCCCTGCGGGCCAAGATCGTGATTTTGTAACCTCTCCCACAGCGGGGAGAGGGAAAATACGGCACCCTCGGGGTCACCTCTCCCCCTGTGGGAGAGGCTTCGGAGCGGTGGCCAAAGGCCAGAAATCGATCCAGTGAATCGATTTCAGCGAACGGAGGCCTGAGCGCGTCGTCGCGCGAAGGCAATCGAGGAATTAGCGCAGCTAAACCTCAGATTTTGTTGGTGAGGGGATACTTATATCACGCACAGCCCCACCTACTTCCCCGCCGCGCAATCCTGGCAGAACGGGGTGTGCGGCACGGCGGCCAGGCGTTCGGGGTTGATGGCAGTGCCGCATTTGGTGCAGGTGCCGAAGGTGCCCTTGGCGATGCGGGCCAGCGCGGCGTCGATAGCCTTGAGTTCGTTTTCGCCGGCCTCGCCCAGTTCTTCCAGCACTTCATCATTTTCCGCCTCCAGCGCCTGGTCGGCGCTATCGGGGTTTTTTTGGCGCCCGAGATCGTCATCGATGCGGTGCAGCCGGGCGTAGAGTTCGCGGCTGCGCGTGCGCAGGATGTCTTCGTATCTGGCCGTATCGATAGTCATGTCAGTCTCTCCCGCGGCAAGACGCAATGCCTTACCGATCCACCAGGACGGAGCATTTGGAATGGCGCACCACGCGGTCGGCGGTGGCGCCAATGAAGTAGTTGCCGATATCGGGCACATGCGAGGCTATGATGATAAGATCGGCGCCGTGCTCTCCGGCCGCCGCCAGGATTTCGCGCGCCGGGGCACCGGAGCGCAGTTCCACGCGGGCCTCGATGCCGGTCTTCTGCTTCAGCGATGCCAGCTTGCCCTTGCCGTCATTGACGGCATTTTCGATGATGTCGACCGGCAGGTCGATGGCGAGATAGCCCGGCATGTCCTCGATGACGGTGAGCAGAATGATCTCGCCCCCGGCATCCAGCAGGCTCGACGCCTTCTGCAAAATCTTCTCGCCCTTGTCGAGCGCGCCGCAATCGACGGGTACGATGATCTTCTTGTACATGATCTTCTCCTGGTTTGGGCGCGGCCATCCCTTTCCGCGCCTTTTCATGAGGTGATCTTCGGTCTGCAGAGATGTTACTGCATTGATCAGGATCAAGTTTTTGGCACTGAGCCCATCGTCAATGTTTGCTTGACGATAAATCAGCAAAACATGCGCTTTCGTGAACGATGGGTGAGCCTCATATTGGATGCACAAGACAAGGCCACGCGGCCTGCCAACCATCCGAGATTAACGCCCATGCGGCGGAAGAGAGATGCCATGACCCAAGCACAGACCAGTTTCGCCCTGACCCGGCCGATCCACGTGACCGGCGCGCATCTGGTGGTTTCGGATCTTGACCGGGTCACCCGCTTCTACCGGGAGATCATCGGCCTCACGACACTTGAAAGCCATGAAAGCGGCGCCGTGCTCGGCGTCGGTGAGACGCCGCTGCTGACGCTTTCCACGCGGGGCGATGCGCGACAGGCACCGCGCAATGCTGCGGGCCTGTTCCACAATGCCTTCCTGGTGCCGAGCCGGGCGGCGCTGGCCCATTGGCTCGCCAATATCGTGGAAAAGCAGGTGCCGCTGCAGGGCGCATCCGACCATCTGGTGAGCGAGGCGATCTACCTGGCCGATCCCGAGGGCAACGGCATCGAGGTCTATCGCGACCGGAACCCTGAGGAATGGAGCTTCCACGCGGATGGCACGGTGGAGATGGCGACCGAACGGCTTGACCTGCAGAAGCTCTATAACGAAGCGCCACAAACGGCCTGGCAGGGCATGGAGGACGGAACGGGCCTCGGCCATATCCATCTCCAGGTCGGCGCCATTCCGGCGGCCGACGCCTTCTATCGCGATGTGCTGGGGCTGAAGATCATGGCGCGCTATCCCGGTGCGAGCTTCTTCGGCGCGGGCACCTATCACCATCACGTCGCCGCCAATATTTGGAACAGTCGCGGTGCGCCGGTGCGCTCCGGCGACATGACCGGCCTTGCGGCATATACGCTCGGCTTCAACGACCCGGCAGCGCGCGATGCAGCCCTTGCGGCGATCGAGCGGCTGGAGATCCCGGTGACGCGCGATGCGGAAGGCTATGTGCTGCACGATCCCTCGGGCATCGGCCTCCGGCTCGCGGCTTAGAGCCTTTCAGGATTAACGTGACGTTCTCACCCCGCGACGGAACCGCCGCGGGGGGCTCCGCGTTTCAGGCCATCTATTGCCGCGCCCTGTGGTTGCTATCTCGCACACAGGCCGGCATATCGGGGGTTTGCAAACATGGAAAACCGGGTCGAAAGACTGCATCCGCAATATGCCATCCGGATGCAGGAGGGCGAGGGCGAGGAAGAAGAGCCGGTTCGCCCGGGGCTTCAGCGGGTATCGGTGCGCAAGAGCACGCTGGATCTTGCCCAGGCCTGGGCCGTGATCGGCATCTTCACCATTCTTGCCTTTGCGGCAATCGACCATGCCTCCACCGTCCTGATGCCGGTGACGCTTGCGGTGGTCGTCGGCCTGATCCTCGGGCTTGCCGCCGACCGGCTGCAGGAATTCGGCATTCCGCCGATGGCGACCGCACTCCTGCTATCCACCGTCTTCGTCGTCTTGTTGTTCCTTACCGCAAATGCGCTGTTCACACCGCTGACCGATCTCGCTGCCAATGCGCCTGCGATGCTGGAGCGGGCGGAGGCGCGAGTGCTGCCCTATCTGGAACAGCATAAGTGGCTGAAGCTTTCGCCAGCCGCCTTCAACAGCGGCCCGATGACCATGGATGCGCTGGCGGAAAATTCCGGCACGATCCTCTCGACGCTGGCCGCAAATGTGACCCCGGCCATTGTGCAGGGGCTGATCTTCTTTGCGGCGCTGATCATGTTTCTCGGCAGCCGCCATCATATCCGCCGGGCCCTGATAATCTCGTTTCGCGATCGCGCACGTCGGCTCTCGGCGATCCGCATCATCAATTCGATTGAGACCGCGCTCGGCTTTTATTTCGCCACGGCCGCCCTGCTCTACGCGGTGGCCGGCCTGATCATGACGGTGATCGCCTGGGCCGGCGGGCTTTCCTCGCCGATCGTCTGGGGCTTCTTCACTTTCCTGTCCAGCTTTATTCCCTTTCTCGGCGTCACCGGCATGACCCTGGCGCTAGCAATCGGCGGGCTTCTGACCCATGACAACATCCTGCTCGGCCTGGCGCCGGCCATGGGCTTCTTCGCCGTGCACGCGCTGATGGAAAACCTGGTGACGCCTGCCGTCATGGGGCGGCGGCTGGAGATCAATCCCTTCGTGGTGTTCGTCGCCATCATCTTCTGGACATGGCTATGGGGTGCCGTTGGCGCGATGCTGGCCCTGCCGCTGTCGCTGATCAGCATGGCGATCGCCCAGGAGCTGATGCCCAACCAGAAATTCAAGCCCCGCCTGCCCGGCTGACAACCGGACCTTGGTTCTGTCAGGAGGCGCGGCTGGCGGGTCGGGTCTCGCGCTCCAGAAATGACAGGGCGTCGGGGAGCGGTAGCGGACGGCTGAAGTAGTAGCCCTGGACATAGCGGGCGCCGGCCGTCTGGACGGCTGCGAACTGCTCGGGCGTTTCCACACCCTCCACCAGGCAATCGAGTTTCAGGTTGCGACAGAGATCGACGATCGCCCTGATGATATTGTGGCCGATATCGCCGCCATCGAGTTCGGTGACGAAGGACCGGTCGATTTTGATCTTGTTCAGCGGGAAGCGGTGGATATAGCCGAAGCTGGAATAGCCCGAGCCGAAATCATCCAGCGCGATGCGGCTGCCCATGGCCGACAGTTTCGACAAGGCGTCACGCGCGGCATCGAAATCCGTCATCATTGCCGTTTCGGTGATCTCGAATTCCAGCCGGCCGGGCTCGATGCCGCTGTCGCGCACCAACGTGCAGATGCGTTCGATGGTGCGTTCGGAGACGAGGTCGCGGGCCGAGAGGTTGATCGCCACGCGCATGGCCGGCGGCAGTTGCGCCATGGCGTCCAGCGTCTTGCGCATCAGGATCTCGGTCACGACGTCGATCATGCCGCAGCGTTCGGCCGCGGTGATGAAGACGCCGGGGGAGACCGGTCCCAGGCGGGCGCTGTTCCAGCGCGCCAGCGCCTCGAAACCGGCGGTCTGGCCGGTCACGGCATCGATCTGCGGCTGGAACACGATGAAGAGTTCCTTATTGAGATCGCTCAGCCGCAAGGTCTGCTCCACGCGCCCGGCATTGTCCAGCTCCGCCTCGTGGCGAGCACCGAAAATCACCACATCGCCGCGGCTGTGGCTCTTGGCGCTATAGAGCGCGTGATCGGCCCTTTCGTAGATTTCCGCGATGCTGCTGCCATTGTCGGGGAAGCGCGCAAAGCCGCCCGAGCCGGAAATGCTGATGTCGATGTCTCCGACCTTGAAGGGTCGGCGCAGGGCCTCGATCGCAGCCTGTCCCAGGGCATGGACATCATTGGCTTCGACCGGGCGCGTGACGATGACGGAAAATTCGTCACCGCCGAGCCGTGCCACCATGTGCTCCCGCGCCAGGACATGCCTGAGCCGATGCCCGACCTCGATCAGCAGCGCATCGCCAACGGCATGGCCATAGAGATCGTTGACGGGCTTGAAGCCGTCGAGATCGATGATGCCGACATGGAAGGGCGGCGCGGCGGTGGCGGGATCGATCAGCCGCTCCAGCTCGCCGAAGAAGCGGCGCCGGTTTGGCAGGCCGGTCAAGGCGTCCTTTTCGGCCTGCTCCTGCGCCTGGCCGCGCAGGTTCTCGGCGGCCATGCGCGCCTTCACCGCGCGCTCCACCGCCTCGCGCATCAACAACACCACGCCAAAGGCGACAAAGCTGCAGGCGACCGACAGCATGGCAAACTGGGCGAAGATGTCGGGCCCGTGGAAATAGGCCTTTACGAGCATGGAGGCGAGCGAAAGCACCGCGCCGCCGACCGCCATGCGGCGCGTGGGGCTGACGGTGACCACGCACATCATCAGCAGCAGGAAATAGGATAGCCGCGCCGGCTCCGGATGCACGTGCAGGAAAGCCAGGATATTGGCATAGATCAGCAGACCGACGCCAAGGCCCACGACCTCCAGCTGCCGGATGCTGCGATATTCGGCAAGCCAACGATGTTCCGCCAGCAACAACACGGCCGCCGTGAGGCCCGACAGCGGCGCCATGATAAGGAAGCCGGTGGTGGTCTCAATGAAGAAATAGACGATGATGATGCCGCCGAAATAGGTCGCAAGCGGGGTCAGCGCGCGCACCATGATGGGATGGACCGCCTTGGCCATCTCGATCTCAAGGCTCGCACGCTCAGAGGCAGCAGAGCCACTCGGCCCCTTTGCCGCATGACCAGCTTTTGCGGCAGTCATTGACCCATCCGTCACTCTCAAGCGCTCCATCTTCCGATCCGACGACGTCTACCATCGCAGGGACATCGTAGGACCTCATCTCTTCAATGCGTCATCATCCGGCCATCAAGAGGCGGCGGGATCGGCGGGCGGCGCATGCCCGAACGCTGAGGCAGAAAGCCGCTCGCGGCTCTCCTTCATGCCTCTACCGCAGACCAGATGCACAGGCTTTATTTGAGATTTCGTGAATGTAACTGCGAAATTACCCCGCAAAACCCCGGAGAATGCGGGATTTTCGGAGCGGGAATGGCGTAGGCCACAGGCCCTTCACACCCATACGTAGAGTAATGACTATTTTTACCGGTTGGATAAAAAACTTACGAACCCTTAACGGGTCATGGTCCTATTTGACGATAGGCAAAGTCACGTAAGCATTCGATTTCAGCACATGGTTCCGAGCCGTTTCGCTGGAAATTCATTTGATACGGACATGCATTTTTTGATCGTCTCTATTGTGGGTGCACTATGTCTTCCAGGTCGTTACGGCTCGCCGTTACAGTTCCCGCCGCCATCATCGGACTTATCCTTATTGGCTCCGCGGCGCTTGTTTTCTCAGCGCTGTTTGCCAACCAGCAGCTTAACTCGGCACTCGGCGTGCTGCAGGACTACAAGACGTCATCCGCCGCGGTGCGCGAGCTTGTGAGCCTACAAAAGGAGATCGAGCTTGAGGTAGTCAGCACGCAGGAATCCCTGACGGACATTTCCGCCACCCAGGGTCTCGATGGTCTGGACGACGGTTTCGCGCTGGCGGACGAGAGTGCCGCGGCGCTGAAGAAGAAGGTAGCGCGGGTGATGGAGCTCGCCAAGGAGCTCAAGGTGGATGGCCTCTCGGTGACCATGGGACAATTGCTGGCGCGGTTTGACGAGTTCCATGCCGGCGGCATCGAGATGGCAAATGCCTATATCGCCGGTGGACCGGCAGCCGGCAACAAGTTCATGGGCACGTTCGACGCCACCTCGGACAAGTTGCAGAAGGAGGTTGAGGCCAGCGGCAGCATCGTCGCCGGCATCGTTGCATCAGACGTAAAGGCGGCAGAGGCGCAATCCGCAGCCCTGGAGGCACGCGCATCGAGCTTCTTCAACACGATGGTGGCCCTGTGCATCGCGCTGCTGGCGATCGGCGCGGCCATTGCCATCTTCGTCTCCCGCAGGCTGGTGCGGCCGGTGACCACCATTACCAACTATATGAGCGGCCTTGCCAAAGGCGACCTCACCACCGACGTCCCCCATACGGGGCGGACCGACGAGATCGGCGACATGGCGAGTGCGATTGCGGTGTTCCGCGACAATATCCTGAACAAGGTGCGCATGGAGAAGGCCTTTGCCGACGAGCGCGCCACCGCCGAAAGCGAACGGGCCGAGCGCATCCGGCTGCGCGAAATCGATGCCGAACATGCCCGTGTGGCGGTGGATACGCTGGCCACGGCGCTGGACGGGCTGGCCCATGGAGACCTGACGCAGCGGATCGAGGGTCCCTTCATCGCCCATCTGGACAAGCTCCGGACCGACTTCAACGCGGCAATCGAACGGCTGAACGTCACGATCGAAAAGGTCAGCGTCAACGCCCAGGCGATCAATGCCGGTTCGCGCGAAATCCGGTCCTCGGCCGATGACCTGGCAAAGCGCACCGAACAGCAGGCGGCTTCCGTTGAACAGACGGCCGCTGCCCTGGAGCAGATCACCACCACGGTTGCCGATGCCAGCAAGCGCGCCGCCGAGGCCGGCAACCTGGCCAGCGCCACCCGCAGCAGCGCCGAAAAGTCCGGCCTGGTCGTCAAGGAAGCGATCGAGGCCATGAGCCAGATCGAGAAATCCTCGACGGAGATTTCGAACATCATCGGCGTGATCGATGAGATTGCCTTCCAGACCAACCTGCTGGCGCTGAATGCCGGCGTCGAAGCGGCCCGTGCCGGCGAAGCGGGCAAGGGCTTTGCCGTCGTTGCCCAGGAAGTACGCGAACTGGCCCAGCGCTCCGCCAAGGCGGCGAAGGAAATCAAGGCGCTGATCAACACCTCGTCGCAGCAGGTGCAGAGTGGTGTCGCCCTGGTCGACCAGACCGGCAAGGCTCTGACCGAGATCGTCGCCCAGGTGCAGCGCGTCAGTTCCAACATCGATGCCGTGGTGGAATCCTCGCGCGAACAGTCGATCGGGCTCAAGGAGATCAACACGGCGGTCAATACCCTGGACCAGGGCACGCAGCAGAATGCCGCCATGGTCGAGCAATCCACCGCCGCAAGCCACAGCCTGGCCCAGGAGGCCGAGGCGCTGATGGCGCTGGTAGCGCAGTTCAAGACGGCGGGCGGCGGGAGCCGTTCGGCAGA
Organism: Rhizobium sp. RU36D; assembly: GCF_900176345.1. Classification (GTDB taxonomy): domain Bacteria; phylum Pseudomonadota; class Alphaproteobacteria; order Rhizobiales; family Rhizobiaceae; genus Allorhizobium. The sequence goes on along the minus strand of NZ_FWXU01000038.1, from coordinate 5,861 downwards.
GTCCGGACCGCGGGCGGTGACCGCGGACCACCATGCCGCAGCCCCCTCCCCCGCACGCAAGCTCGCCGGCAAACTCGCCCGCGCCTTCGGCGGCGGCGGGCAGGCTGCCGCCGCGAAGAACTGGGACGAGTTCTAGGAAGCGAGCTGAAGGCACGCACGCCGGGCAATCATCAATGCATTGAAGTCATCAAAGGCGCCGGGACGGCAATCCCGGCGCCTTTGGCGTTCTGGCTGTCACGGTCACCGCCATGAGAAAAATCCGGAGGAATTGATAGATATCATTTTTATATACGTATCTTCGTATATATTGATAATTATATTTTTGAAACGGAGGAGGTTTCAGTGGCTGATGTCGTGGTGTTGGGTGCCGGTCTGGGAGGCACCATCATGGCCTATGAATTGCGGGATACGCTGTCGCGCAGTGACAAGGTGATCGTGGTCAACAAGGGCTCGACCTATTCCTTCGTACCGTCGAACCCCTGGGTCGCGGTGGGCTGGCGCGATCGCGAGAGCATCGAGGTCGATCTGGCGCCGGCCTGCAAGAAGCGCGACATCGATCTCTATCCGCAAGGCGCGAAGCGGCTGCATGCGGCCGAGAACCGGATCGAACTCATGGACGGCACCTTCCTGTCCTATGACTATCTGGTGATAGCGACCGGACCGGAACTGGCCTTTGACGAAATCCCCGGCTTCGGCCCTGCCGCCCATACCCATTCCGTCTGCCATATCGACCATGCGCTGGATGCCAAGGCTGCCTTCGACGCCCTGCTGGCCAAACCCGGTCCCGTGGTGATCGGCGCGGTGCAGGGCGCCTCCTGCTATGGCCCGGCCTATGAATTCGCCTTCATCCTGGAAAAGGCACTGCGCGACGCCAAGCTGCGCGACAAGGTGCCGATGACCTTCATCACCGCCGAGCCCTATATCGGTCATCTCGGGCTGGATGGGGTGGGCGACACCAAGGGCCTCTTGGAAAGCGCGCTGCGCTCCAAGCATATCAAGTGGATCACCAATGCCCGGATCCAGCGTTTCGAGGCGGACAAGGTGGTGGCCGAGGAGATCAATGACGATGGCAGCGTCAAGGCCGTGCATGAGGTCGCCTCGGACTACACGATGATGCTGCCGGCATTTCGCGGGGTCGAGGCTGTTCGCGGCATCGAGGGTCTGACCAATCCACGCGGCTTCATCCTGGTGGACAAGCACCAGCAGAACAAGGCCTTTCCGAACATCTTCTCGATCGGCGTCTGCGTGGCGATCGCGCCGACGGGCAAGACGCCCGTGCCGGTCGGCGTGCCAAAGACCGGCTTCATGATCGAAAGCATGGTGACGGCGACCGCCAAGAACATCGCGCGGCTGATCCGTGGCGACCGGCCCAATGCTGAGGGAAGCTGGAATGCCGTTTGCCTTGCCGATTTCGGCGATGGCGGCATCGCCTTCGTCGCCCAGCCGCAGATCCCGCCGCGCAATGTCAACTGGTCGTCCCAGGGCAAATGGGTGCATGCCGCCAAGATCGGCTTCGAGAAATACTTCCTGCACAAGATCCGGAGCGGCAAGGCCGAGCCGTTCTACGAAAAACTCGCCCTGCAGGTGCTCGGCATCGACAAGCTGAAAGCCGTGACCTTCGACGACGGCTGAGGCCAGCACGTGTTACACAGGCTCCATCGTCCCAAGATCGACGCATTCCACGGACCGCATCATCATGCCATCCTTAATGAGGATGGCACCGCCAACGCAGTGGGCGATGCCCGCTGCCACGACAATGCCGTCGCCATCTCTCACCGCCATGATGGGCCGCGGCGTGACGGTGCTATAGCTAAGAAGCTGTGTCAGATAGCTAGGCTTCGCATCGCAATGGGGGAAAAACTCAAAGGGGACAAGACCCAGCGCGTCCCCCTCCCTCACCTCTTCTGGCCTGCCGCCGGAAAACAGAGCATCAACGGCGATCGTAGGCGTCATCAGGATTGCGCCCGCGCTCGTACCGACAAGCAGGCCGCCTGAAGAGGCGTACTCCCGCAAAACGTCGATCATGCCGGCCCGCCGCAACCGGGTGAGGAAGCCCATTGTATGGCCTCCAGAAAGGTGGAGCGCATCACAGGATAGCAGAGATGCTAGGTCGTCAGGGGTTTGGGGCACATCGAGATCATAAACCACGGCGATTTCGAGCCCGTATTTTGCATAGTAGCGGCGGCGGTCGGCGACGAAGCGCCGGTCCGGATCGGGTCCCGAAGGGATATAACCGATCCTCCGCCCAGATCCGCGATTGATGAGTTGCAGCAACTGGTTATCAATGCGAGCATTCTGCGCTATCACCTGATCGCTATACAGGAAAAGCCTCAAACTGTCGTACATCGCTGCAATCCGCCAACCAATTGTCCTTACTGCCTTCCGCTGCGACATGTTCGCAGGTCGTTCTGGCCAGACAAGGGCGGCCACGCGGCGCTAGCTTACATGGTCGATGGTCACGCCGTCTTCTGCAAGGCGTCTGGTGCCTGATCTGCCGCGAGGTAATCCAGCACGGCAAGCGCTGGCAGCGGCTTGCTGAAAAGATAGCCCTGGACACAGGAAGCGCCGGCGGCGACGACGGCGTCGAGTTCCTCTTGCGTCTCCACCCCTTCCACCAGGCATTCCAGGCCGAGATTGTTGCAGAGCTCGACGATCGCGACGATGATCTTCTGGGCGACCGCTCCCTCTTTCAGGCGCGTGACGAAGCTGCGGTCGACCTTGACCTGATGCAGCGGAAAGCGGTGAATATTGCCGAAATTGGAGTAGCCCGCGCCGAAATCATCAAGCGCGATGCGGCAGCCCATGCCGGCCAGCTCATGCAGCGCGCCCAGCGCCCGCTCGAAATCAGTGACAACGGATGTCTCCGTGATCTCGAAGATCATCCGTTCCGGCGCGATGCCGCTGTCGCGGACGATCTTGGCAATATTGCTCATCGACTTGGGTGATACCAGATCGCGGGCGGAGAGATTGAAGGACAGCCCGATGTCATCAGGCCAGGTGGCCGCCGCCGCAAGCGCCTTGCGCAGCAGGATCCCGGTCATGCGGCCGATCAGGCCCGAGCGTTCGGCCGCCGCGATAAAATCGCAGGGCGGCACCATGCCAAGGGTCGGGCTGTGCCAGCGGGCAAGGGCCTCGAAGCTCACGGCGCGCCTGGTGCTGACATTCACCTGCGGCTGGAAGACGACGAACAGCTCCTTTTCCAGGTCGGAATTGCGCAGCGCCTGATCCACCCGGCTGATATTGCTGAGCTCTGCCTCGTGGCTGTCGTTGAACACCACCACCTCGCCGCCATGGCCGCGCTTGGCGCAGTACAGCGCGTGATCGGCGCGTTCGTACAGCTGCTCGATGCTGCTGCAGCCCTCGGACAGGCTGACAAAGCCGACCGAGCCGGTGACATTGATGGCAATGCCGCCCACGACATAGGGTTTTGATAGCACTTCGCAGATCGCATGGCCGCATTCCAGAAGGTCGGCCTCGCTCATCGGCCGGCGAATGAGCACGGCGAATTCATCTCCGCCCAGGCGGGCAGTGAGATAGCTGGAGGGGCAGGTTCTGAGCAGCCGGAGGGCCACTTCCATCAGCAGGCCATCGCCCACGGCATGGCCATAGAGGTCGTTGACGGGCTTGAAGCCGTCGAGATCGATGATCCCCAGATGCACCGGGCCGGTCTCCGCGCCGCGCTTGCCCAGCAGGGTGGAGAGTTCGGCAAAGAAGCGACGGCGATTGGGCATGCCGGTCAGCGCATCGTAATCCGCCTGGATCTGCGCCTTGTGCCGCAGGTCTTCCGCCACCAGCCGCGCGCGCACTGCCCTGAGGATGGCGCCGCGCATGAGCCAGGCCATGCCGAAGGCCGCAAAGGCGCCGGCAAGGCCGATGAAGGCGAATTGGACGAAGACCTCATGGCCCGCATCCCAGGCGAACCACAGCATGGTGGCGAGCGACACGACGGAACCGACGACGATGACCCGCGCGCTGACGCTGGAGGCCGCGATGACTAGGATCAGCAAGACGAAATAGACGAGTTTCGGCGCTTCGAAATGAATGCTGAGATAGGTGGCGATATTGACGTAGATCAGCGCGCTCATGACCGCATTGACGAGCTCAAGATGGCCGAAACCATCGTTTTCCTTGAGCCAGACGCGGTTGAAGAACAGGCCGACCAGGGCTGTAAGCAGGGAAAGCAATCCGAGAATATGCGCAAACGCACCTTCCTCGATGCTGTAATGGGCAATGGTGATCAGGCCGTAATAGGCGATCGCCGGCACGAGAAAACCCTGGACGATCGGCTTGTAGGCGCGCGCCATATCCTGCCGCAGCGAAGGTGCGGGCATCGACAGCTCTCTATAAAGCGGCGCGGTGGGCAGGGAATGTGCCCCGGCATCTTCATCCAGGGCAGTATCCAGATGCCGGCTTTGGGCTCCTGAAATTTTCATCTGAATCAATCCGCAAAACGCAATACCAACAAAATGACATTGCCTCATGTATCGGCGTCATGCCGACCGGAGATGGATTGACATCGCAAGGCCCGACCCTTGTAACAGCCTTGAATTGACAATTGTTGAATCGATTGCCGGCTGTACAACTTGTTTTTATCTTACCGACATCCGATGTTTTTGCTCCGATATGGCCGGTATTGCTGGAATGCACGGCAAAAGCCACCGGGTTCACTGTCATATCATACCGGCAACCGGGGATTGGAACCCGTTGTAGCAAAGGCTGGCTGTCTGGCAGCTCTCACGCCGCTTTTCGTCATCGCTCGAGATGCGGTGATTGGAGGCAGCGCCGTCTCATGATAGGCAAGGGATACGGCTGGAAGCGGCCGGCAGCCCGCGCCGACAAGGCATGGCGAACGCTTCCGAGATCGCGCTTTTGAACCCGTTTCACCCGGGGGCGAGACCGTTGGCAATGCGGGCACTGACGAGCACAACGCCCCAGCACGGGAGAGACCGGCATGCGCGATTTTCGCGACGCAAAAGCCATGGCTAAGGCGCTGAAGGCGGCACTGGCCACGGAAAACATCAGCATCAACCACGCCCTGGCGCTGGAACTGGTAGCCCGCCAATTCGGGCTGGCCAGTTGGAACATCCTGTCGGACCAGATCGAAGCGACAGGCAGTAAAGACCCGATCACCTTCGAGCAGGCGGTGCCGATGATCAGGATCTTCGACGTGGCGAAGGCGCACGAGTTCTATCTCGGCTTCCTCGGCTTCACGGTCGATTGGGAGCACCGTTTCGGGGAGAATTTCCCGCTCTACACGCAGGTCTCGCGTGGGGGCCTGCGGCTTCATCTCACCGAACACGCCGGCGACGCCACACCGGGCGGCAATATGGTGGTCTACAAGAAGGGCATCCGGGCGTTCCAGAAGCAACTTATCGACAAGAACTACCGCTACATGAAACCCGGTCTCGAAGAGGTGGACGGCCGGCTTGAAGTGACAGTGACCGACCCATTCAACAACCGCATAAGGTTCATGGAGGTGAGGCGGAGTGATGGGGGCTTGGTCGCTGGGGCGCAGAGTGAATTGGGCTCCCGAATACCGGTCGCCGCGCCGGATCAAACACGCTCAAGTCCCTGATCGCAAAAGGCTCTTCTCACGGCGCAGACGCGCCGTGGCTAGATTCCGGCTCAAGGCCGGAATGACGGGGTTGTGAGGCGACCGGAGTACGTAGGACAGCTTCGTGCTGACATAGGCGGTGTGGACACCCTTGGGAGGTCATTTGGGGCGACCTCGCAAACCTCGCGCCTCCGTCATCCTCGGGCTTGACCCACTGCTGTCCGGTTTAAATTTGGTGGACATGGCGCACGGTGTTGATTCTACTTGTGTTCGAGCGTTTGGCGACGATCTCGGACACGAAAGGGGA
>NZ_FWXU01000048.1 GCF_900176345.1 Rhizobium sp. RU36D | reverse complement strand
CGAAGGGTGGCGGAACGCGCTTGAGGCGAAAATTGCCACCATTTTCGGGATAACGCTCCTGGCGGACATTAGAAACGATAATGCAAGATTATCGGCTATGATCAGATGCAAGCGACCTGTGCGAGTAAGGTAAAAAATACATCATAAACTCGCACATCATTTGTCTGATTTCCTTTGGCCGGTCGGAATGTCCGAAACCGATTTCACCGGGCGCTGTCGCATGATAAGGGCCTGGACACCTTGGATCGCCGGTATCAGGATTGAACTATGACGGTTGCTTTATACGCGGACTATATCGCGGACTTGCGAGATATCATCGCGGAGCTTGATGGCCACCCGGAGCGATTTCAGACGTATAGCCTTCATGTGGCCGTCACTGCCGCTGGCAGTTTGATCGTCTATGAAACGAAGAGGCGCCGGGGCCAGATTGACAGCATTTACTACGGCCGACCGGCCGGTGCACAGAGCAATCGGCAGGTGTCGCAGGCGACGGCGTTTGCGGCGATCGAACGGTTCTTCGGACTCGGTCAGTTCGTCGCCTTGAAGGCCGAAGCCGGGTCGCAGGATGTCGGAGCCACCGGCTTGGCAGTCCAGGCCGACTATCCCTACTGCGCTGTCAATTTTACCTATCGCAAGAAGGGACAGCCGGACACTCGATCAATGATGATGATCTTCATCGGCTTCAATGATGATGCTGATGCTTTTAGCTATGCCGCGATGGCCGGCACCGCGTCGCCCCTGGTCTCGGAGCGTCCACACCGATCAGAGCGCCTCTTTGAGTGGAAATGATTCTGCGCCTAGTTGCAGCAGGCCGTGGGGCAGGGTTCTTGCTCCCGACGACAGCTGTGCCAGCCGGCTGACGCTTTCGGCTTGCGGATGCATCTCCAACTATGTCGAGTGATCGTAGCTTGCAGAGCCTACGTCCGCCGTTCCTCGGGCAGGATAGCCACTCCGATAGCCGATCCCTTCGACCCGGTGCGAGGCATGCACCATCAGAATTTGAGATTAGGCAGTGCCACTCGCAAGACTGTGCCCAAGAATCTCAAGCGCTTGCGTAGGGGTGGCGATTGGGCGACCTCTGTCCCTGCAGAGATCGGCGATAGTCGCCACGCGCTCGGCGTTAGAGGATGCCAGCGCGCCTGAGGTGTTGACGAGGGAGTTCTCGAAGCCCACCCGGGCGTGGCCGCCGAGTTCGAGCGCGGCGGCCAGTATGTCGGTTTCGACGCGTCCGAAGGCGCAGACCATCCAGTTCTGGCCATCCGAAAGGCCCGACTGCGTCAGGGTCTGATGAAGCGCATGAAAATCCTGGAGTGAAACATCCTCACCTGACTGATAGCGGCCGACGACCAGCAGCAATGTGAAGCGGGTGGCGCGATCAACGGTGCCCGCAGCGGCAAGCCGTGCCAGAAGCGCGATGTCATCGACCGAATAGAGGATGATTTGCGGGCACAGGCCACGAAGGCTTGCCAGCAGGAAAAGCCGCGACACAGCGTCGGCGCCACCGCGATAGATTTCCGCAATGGAGACCGAGAAGAATCTCGGCTCCAGCGCTTCTACAAGCCCGACCTGTTCTTGCCACTCGAACCGGCCAGCGGCCTCAGTGGTGATCTGGATCGGGTAGTTTTCGGCCAGCACGTCTGAGAGCCGTGACAGCGTCATTGCATAGGTCGGCGCATCGAGGCTGTGGGCCGCCTTGTCATCCCGAATATGCAGGTGGAGCGCAGAGGCACCGGCGGCCTGGCATTCCAATGCCGTCTCGACAATTTCCTCAGTGGTGATCGGCAACCGGGGATGGTCCGCCTTGTCCCTTCTTGCCCCGTTCGGGGCGACCATGATGAGCGCAGGCCGCATACGCGCCTCATCGGCCACCATCAACCGGTCCTTTCCAGCAAGTCGGTGACGAGGTCGGGCCGATCGATCATCGGCAGGTGGGCGCAGTCCGGCAGGATGACGAGGTCTGCTCCGGTGATGGCACCTGCCAGGTCCTGCGCCAATGCAGGGGGCGTGGCCTTGTCCAGCGCTCCCACGGCTATCGTCGTCTTACTGGTGATGTTGGGTGCCAGACCTGTGCAATCGGCCAGCGCCAGGGCGTCGCATCCGCCTGCATAGCCCTCGTCCGGGGTCGCCAGCAAGCTTTCAAGGGCCGCGCGAGCTGCAGGCGACTGCTCGCTGGTCGGGTTTTGCCAGCGTGCGGCAATGTCGCTTGCCAGGGGAGCCAATCCATTGCTGCGTACCAAGGCGGCGCGCTCGATCCACATGGTTCGCGACAGTGGCGCCAGACTGGTATCCATGAGAACCAGCCGTTCCACGCGTTCGCCCAAACGCGCTGCGATCACCTGAGCCACCATCCCACCCAGCGAGATCCCGGCCAACACGAAGCGCTCGATGCCAATCCGGTCCAGCACCGCGACAACATCGCTTGCCAGCAGTTCGATGGTGACAGGCGTGCGGCTGATCTCGGACTGTCCGTGCCCGCGAAAGTCTATCGTCACCAGTCGGTAGCGGTCTGCAAGATCGTTTATCTGTTGGGCCCAGAGCGCAGAACTGGTGCCGAGCGAATGCAGAAGAATGATCGGCTGCCCTGTGCCAACCTCCTGCACATGAAGGGAATGGTCGTTGACATTCATCTGCACAGTCTTCTCCTAGATCGGCCCGTTGAGTTCGGCCAAGGCACTTTCGACGACTTTGATCTGATCGACGGGCGAACCGCTCGACCTTTCCATGCGTCCAAGCGCCAGGGATTTGTCGACCACGAGGCGGCAGCGTGGCAGTCGTCTTTCCATGAATCGGTGCAAGGCCGCGGCGAAGTCGGTCTCATCATCAAGACACTGGGCAAGCACGACGCCATCCTCCATGGCCATCCCTGCGCCGGACGCGAGCTGGGGCGTTGTCGCATGGGCAGCATCGCCGATCAGGACAGTGCGTCCCTGAAGCCAGGATTGATCAAGAAACAGCGTTTCCAGCGGCCTTACATTGATCTGTGCAGTGGAATCCAGCCGGTCGCGCAAAGTGGCGATTGCGCCGCCAAAGGGCGCCATCAACTCGGCGAGCCGCTCCAGTTCCTCGGCCGGCTCCCGCCGGAGCGGTTCGGCAGACGGCTCCAGGAGGAACATGTACATGGCATCAGGTGCGACGGGGTTGAGCCCGACCTTCGACGGCCCGCCCAGAAAATAGGTTCGCCGGTCGATGTCAGGCAGTCGCTCTGCCGTCAGGCGCCAGCACATCTGACCGACATAGCGTGGCAGGGAAACCTCAGGCATCAGCAGCTTGCGCATCTGGGAATAAATGCCGTCGGCACCGACAACGAGGTCGTAGACGCCTGAGGTGCCATCGGTAAAGGTCACTTCGGCGACATCGCCCTGGGTCATGGACGCAATCGAGATGCCAAGCGAGACCCTGGGGCTGAGCGCCTTTAGCCGGCGGGTCATGATGGCATGCAGCACCGGCCGCATGATGCCGCCCGCACCCGGAACGCCGCTTGCCGCGCGCATCGACGTATCTATGCGTGCGAGTTCATGACCGTGGTGATCGCAGGCAAGAATGCCATCGGCTGTGAAGCCCTCGGCAAGCACGTCCGGCAGGATGTCTAGTTCGGCCATCACCCGCAGCGTCGGTCCTGTGATGGTGATGCCGGCTCCCGCCACCCGCCAGTGCGGATCGACATCAATCAGGTGAACATCGACGCCGATTTTTCGCAGGGCGATGGCGGCGGACATTCCCGCAATGCCGCCACCGACGATGAGGGCGGTTTTGATGACTGCCATCTGTCAGGCTCCGACGACGAACCGACCGATACCTATGCCGGTATACCAGTCATTGACGGCTCGATAATAAGTCCGCTCATAGCGGGCGCCTTGCGCCGCGCCCATGGCAGCCATCCACATGCGGATTTCCTCGCAGCCATTGCCGGCCGTATGCACGAAATCCGTGGCGTAGCGGATGGTGCCGTCGATATCGCCGCTCTCAAGCAGGTCCAGGAAGGTACGATCGAATTCCTCGTTGACCATGCCCATGCGCGGTGTGGCGATATCGTGGCTGATCCCGCCCGTTGCCAGGATCGCCACCCGCTCGACCCGGTCATACTCGGCGATCGCCTTGCCGAGGAAAGTGCCGAGATCATAGCAGCGACGCATGATCGGCATCGGCGGCTGCACGCAGTTGATCAGGATCGGCACGACAGGCAGATCCGGATCCATGCCCGCCAGTTCGAGCGGCGTCAGCGAGCCGTGGTCGAGCACCATCTCCATGGAAAAGGAGGGATCGAAGGAATTTTCCAGTGCCCGTTGCAGAAGGAAGGAACCGAAGGCCTGATCGCCGGCGAAGGTGCGGCGCTTGGCGTGAAGCCAGTGCTCAATGGGACTTTCATAGCTTTCCGCGCAACCGAAGCAGAAGGCCGGGAAGTTATCGAGAAAGAAGTTGTGCAGATGATCGTTGGACAGAACCAGCAGGACATCGGGCTTTCCAGCCATGAAATCCTGTCCCATGGCGGCATAGGCGCCGAAGATCTCATCGCGCAGGGCAGCGGGGATCCGATCGGGAAAATTCAGCATGACGGGGGTATGGCTGGCGGTATAAATGCCGGTGATCTTAGCCATTGTTGTATTCCTTGCGCTGAAGAAGGCTGCGAAGCGCGGCCAGCGAGACATCTTCGGGAATGCGCACGCCGATGCAGTGGGCGCGCAGCAGGTACGGGTTGACACCGCTCAGATACATCTCGGCGACGTCGTTGTTCTTGATGTTGGCGGCGAGGTCGTCTGGAAGATTGAAGCGGGCCAGATAGGCATCCGCATTCGTCTTGTAGGCTTCCAGGTGGTCCGCGTTGTGGTGGAGTTCATAGAGCACCTTGTTCATAAGGTAGGCTCGCGTCGAGGGCATCATCTCCTGCCAATTGGCCATCGGCCTTCTCCCTTCAGGTCAGTTTGCGTTTGAGCCAGGCGATAATCGTGGGCACGGTATGGGGTCCGAAGCCCATATGCCCGCCCGGAAACAGGCGGACCTCCTTGGGAAACCCATGATCGAGCAGAAGATCGATATCGGCGTTCGGGCATTGCTGGTCGTTGCGGCCGTTGACAAGGAGTAGCGGCGCGCAGGGCTGGTCGAGCAGGCCCTGGTCGAGCAGCGACAATTCGCGGAATCCCTCCCGATATTCGGCGTCATTTGCGGCGCCAAGCATGCGGCTGCGGGTTTCGACCAGTTCCATGAGATAGCTTTCCGGATAACGGGACCGCTCGATCCATTCGGGCTGGAACATATAGTGGACGCCGCCGCCCCAGTTGACCGCCGCCCGGAACCGTTCAGGCTGCAGATGGGCCAGCTTTGTCGCCCAGTGGCCGCCGAAGGAGCGTCCGACAATGGCCACGCGACCCGGCGCGAACCGTCCTGAGGTCTCAACCCAATCGAGGATGGGCAGGAACTGCCGCTCGCCGTCGCGCGTCGCCTTGATCGGGGACTGGCCGGTGCCGACATTGTCCACGGCCACCGTGGCGATGCCTTGCGCCAGCAGCGTATCGGTGAGGATCGTCATCTCCTCCTTCCACGCATCGACGCCGCCCCACATGACGACCACGGGTGGCGGCGCCGATGCCTTGGGAGGCATGCGCACGTAGAAAGTGATGCTGCGGCCTTCTCCTGCGCGGCCGTCGAACGGAACCTCGACCACCTCCTGCGGAGGGTTCGACAATTCCCCGAACGCACGATAAGCCGCCAGCGCCCGGGAATAGCTCTCGTTCTTGGCATCGTGATTGGGGCAGGGGAACCGACCCAGGAAATAGAAGCCATAGGCCTCGTAGAACTTGTCCCGGGCGAGCTGACGGTCGTTGCGTGCCAACGCGTCTTCCGCCTCAGTCCGAGCGATGTCGCCATAGGACATCCAGTGGTTTGCCCAGGCCTCGCCATCGAGGCCGGGAAGGGCTTCGATCGCCTCGCGCGTGCGCTCCTGGGGCGTCAGGGCCATGGGATGAACGCGTGATGCCACCCGTTCAAGCATCCAGCTTCTGGCTTCGGCAAGTGTGCGAGGGCCGGATCGACCGTTTCGATCCGCAGCGGGGTCTAGACCACTCATGGGCGTGCATCCTCCAAGATCAGTTCAGCGGCCCGCCGCCCCACAGCCATGGCGGGACCATTTGTGTTGGCCGAAACGGGGCTTGGCATGATGGAGCAATCCGCGACGCGCAGACCGCCAAGGCCATGCACGCGTAGACGTGCATCCACCACCGAGGTGGCGGGATCTGGCCCCATGGTGCAGGTGCCGGTGCCGTGCAGACCGGGGCTGAGCATCCACTTCAGCTCCTGGGCAATCTCGTCATCGCTTTGGATTGACGGGCCAGGAACGGTTTCTTCGCCGATATAGGCCTTCAGGCTGGCTTGCGATGCCAGCTGTCGAACTAGGCGGACAATGCGGATGGCCATCTGCCGATCGGTATCGTCCGACCACCAGCGGGCGTCCACTTCCGGCGCGACGGCCGCATCCGGGGACGTGATATCGACGCTGCCGCGGCTGCGCGGCCGCAGATGGAAGCAGTTGAACATGATGCCGGGCAGGTCTTCGATCAGTCCGCGACCGGGATCGGCCTTGCGGGCTTTCGAGGAGTTCATCGTGAAGGGGCCGATCCCCATCTGGATATCGGGCCAGCGGGTATTGCCATCGGAGGAGACCAGCGCCGTCACGGGCGGGCCGGTAAAAGCCATCAGCCCCTTCAATCCCGCAAAATAGCGCATCGCGTGCAGGTAGACGCGCCAGGTTCCGAACTCCCTGTTCAAGCCGGGATGGCCATGGAGGCGGAAGTTCATCGTGAGCATCGCGTGGTCGCACAGGTTTTGACCGACGGCCTTGCTGGTATGGACGACCGGTATGCCGAGCTTCTGCAGGAGCGCAGCCGGCCCGACGCCAGACACCTGCAACAGCTTGGGCGAACCGAACACACCCGCTGATATGACGACCTCTCGTCGCGCCCGACAGGTGAACTCTTCGCCGCGTCTCGAAACGCGAACACCCGTGGCCCGGCGTCCCTCGAAGGTCACGGCCAGGACTTCGGCATCCTGCATGACCGTGAGATTGGCCCGTCCCCGGTTCTTGGCAATGAACGCCATGTAGCTGGAGGCGCGGCGACCCTGCCGGTCCACGGTTGACTGGGTGTAGCCGATCGCCTCGGTGTTCGGTGTGTTGACGTCGTCCATCACGGGCCAGCCCATTTCTCCCCCGGCCTTCAGCACGGCGTCGAGAACGGGCGAGCGATAGGGATTGGGCGTGATGGTCAACGGGCCATCCTTGCCGCGCGAGGAATCTGCCCCGGCTTCCCGGTAGCATTCCATCGCCTGGAACACTCTCAGCATCTCGGACCAGCCCCAGCCGGGATTGCCCATGGCCGCCCATGCGTCGTAGTCGGCCGGCATGCCGCGCAGATACCAGGTGCCGTTGACGGCGCTGGAGCCGCCCAACCCGCGGCCATAGCGCCATATCTCCGCTGGTCGATCGAGTTGCGGCCGGACGGGAAAGCTGCGGAAATATTCCTGCCGCCCGAAGATTTTTATAAAGCCGCGCGGCATGCTGATGAAGGGATGACGGTTGGCTCCACCACCTTCGACGAGGAGCACGCTGTGTCGCCCATTCGCAGACAGGCCCTCGGCAAGAGCGCAGCCGGCAGAGCCGGCGCCAACGACAATGAAGTCGTAGTCGGTCATCGCAAAACTCACGATTGGAGAAGAGGGTGGACATCGATGCTGCGACCGATGCCCGCCGTGGAATTACTGACGTTCGGCCAAAAGCCGCTTCAGCATTTTTTGGAACCGCTCAACCTCGGGGAAGCCGGGATCATCCGTGACCTGGTGACCTTCCCATTCTGCCGAGATATAGCCGCGGTAACCGCCTTCAACGAACACATCCAGGATCGAAGCATAATCGATCGCCTGGTCCGTACCGGTCTCATCCACCTCGTAGAACTTGCCGTGGACATGGATGACCTGCGGCATGATCTCGAGCCAGTTTCTAAGGGGCTGGCGGCTGAAGAGACCGAAGATCGTATGGATTTCAAGCGCGCGGCCCCTGTCGACGCCGGCCTTCTCTGCCCATTCCAGATAGCGCGGCCGTTTGGTAAAGGGATCGCTGTCCTCCGCCCACAAGTCGAGCGCGGCCTCAATGGCAAATTCCGGAATTCCATTGCCCCGGTAATATCGGAGATAGCGCTGTGGAACAGCCTTTGCCGATGCCCCGAAATCGGGAATGAAACCGAGATAGGGTGAATTCACCTGAGCGTACATTTCGCGGTAGGCCAGCACCTCAGGATGATCCACCGTATGCGGCGCATGCACTTCAAGGCCAAGCTTGACGTTGAGATCCCGAGCGAGCGGCGCCAGCTCCCGGATCACCTCGGGACCAGCCGCATATTGATACCGGACCAGCGGAAAGCCAAGCTTGGCGGCGGAGCGGATCTGGCGCGCGTGGAAATCAACGAGTTCCTCACGGGTGCGGGAACGGTCGGCACGCAGATGGGCGTCGGCATTGATGCCAAGGCAAGTCAGCTCCAGTTGATGCTGCGCGACGCAGTCCTTGAAGCGGGCGGCCGTATCATCGCTCACATCCGGGAAGCCCTTGAGGCTCTGAAAGCCGACGATCTCCAGTCCGGGCCCCTGGCCAAGGCGCGCGACCTCGGCAATCAATCCCTCTAGCGTGAACTGCCGCCGATGGAATTCGTTGGTATAGGCATAGAGGGTGGCGCCGAGGCGAATATCGGCGCGTGACGCGTTTGTCTGGCTCATGTCAGTGCACCCTCATCGTCTTGGTAACGCGACCGACACGTCTGAGCCCCTTGATGTAGGGAGGCCTTATCTCGATTTCGGCTGTTATCTCATGCTCGGATCCGGCCGTGAGGCCCCAATCGGCGACCTCCAGGGTTGCCGTGTCGGTCGTGAACCACATCTCCTCAAAGAGGTCCGCGAGCTCCGGCAGGCTGTAGGCTTTGTCATTGACCATGAAGCGGACGCGCTCAGGCGCCACATCCTGGCCGTCGATCCGCAGGCTGTTCACCGATATCGTCGAGAGCGGAAGCGCCCGATACCACGGCAGTCTGACGCCCACACTGAAGCCCGAGGGCAACGCACGAAGCGTTCCCTCGTCGATTACTTTGTCGAACATCATGGCTCGACTCCTCCTCTCGTTTATTGGACATGATCATTTTCAAAAGCGCACGCGCCGTCAAGCAAATTTCTGATCACGATCAAAAAAATGGGAAGGAAACGGATTTTTGAGGGGATTTCCCCTGCCATCTGATCGCTTCAGGTGGCGCCCGGCGCGGCGTCTGTGGAAGAAAAAAGCAGAAAAAATACCTATATTTCAATATTATAATGAGAATTTCAGCTCCACACGATGTGGTGCGGCTGCCTTTCTGCAAAGAATTGATCTTGACAATCGTTCAGAAATTAATTGAACATGATCACTAATTTGGTCGGGCTGAAAATTGAGCCCAAGGGAGGAGAAGACCATGAAAACGCTAACGCGTTCGTCGCATTACCGTGTCTTGTATCTGGGGGTTGCCCTCGGAGCGCTTGCCGTTTCCGGAGCTGCCATGGCGCAGTCCGCAACGCTGCGCATTCTGGCGCCTGCGAGCGGCACCGGTAACGGCATTGCCAAGATGGCCGAGAAGTTCGAGAAGGAACGCGGCAATATCGACGTGCAGATCCAGCAGGTCCCGTCAGGCGAGAACTATGCACAGGCGCTGCTGACCCAGCTCCAGGCCGGCGCCGGAGCTGATATCATGTTTACCAATTCGGGTTGGGGCGCTCCGGAATCCGTCTTGCCGCTGGGCGAAGCAGGCCACCTGGAAGATCTGTCGTCGCGGCCCTGGGCGGCCGAGTTTCCCAAGACCCGCGTCGCCGAGCACTGGGCCGGCGACAAGCTGCTCGGTCTCCCGCTCAGCATGGCCAATATCGGCCTTGTCTATAACAAGAAGCTCTATGACGAACTCGGCCTGAAGGTTCCCACCACCTTCGACGAACTGATCGAGGTGTGTAAGGCAGCCGATGCCAAGGGCAAGCGCGCAGTCGGCGTTGCCGGTGCGTCCTCATTCTACTTCTACCAGTCGGTGGCCCTCAGCACCGTCTTTGCGGAAAACCCCAAGTGGAGCGAAGACCGTGCCGCAGGAAAGGTGACGTTCAGCAATACGCCGGGCTGGCGCGCGGCGCTTGACCGCGTCAACGCCATGCAGGATGCCAAATGCTTTCCGCTGGGTGTCCAGGCGGTCGTTCCGCCGCAGCTGTTTGCAGATATTGCCGGTGGCAACGTGATCAGCGCCGTCGGCCCGACCTCGCTGATGGGTGCGGTGAAGGGCATGGCGCCTGATATCGATTTGCGCATGACGGCGTTTCCGGGCGATAAGCCTGAAAACACCCTCGCCATGGGCATTTTCAACGATACGCTGAGCGTCAATGCGAAGGCGAGCAACAAGGAACTGGCGCTCGAATTCCTCGACTATCTGGCGCGGCCTGAAAACATGAAGGACTATACGGCGATCGCGGGCGGCACTGCACCGGCTGATGTTGCAGCCAAGGTGTTCCCGAATGCCCTTTCGGACCTCTCCGCATTCTATGCCGATGGCCGGGTGTTCACGGTGCCCCACCATTCCTGGCGGGCCGCCGAAGTGCGCGGCACGCTGATCTCGGATGGCAGCGCCTTCTTCGCCGACACGATCGACGCAGACAAGTTCCTTGCCGACCTGGACAAGGCCTGGCGCTAACAGAACGGTGGGGGAGGGGGCGCAACGCCTCTCCCCCACGCCATATTCACCCATCGACTTCGTGAGGTAGCGTGAGCACTCTCGTTTCCGTGACGCGTGCCAAGCGTCCGCTGGTCCCGATCAGCTGGGCCATACCTGGCATCATCTTCTGCCTTCTCTTTCATTACGTCGCGGTGCTTGCCGGCGGATGGTACGCCTTCACGGACTGGAACGGATTGTCCACGCCACGCTTCGTCGGCCTCGACAACTTCGTCGAGATCCTCGGCGATTCCAATTCGCTCGGCGCCTTGATCAACACGCTGGTCCTGGCTTCGGCATTCGTGATCGGCAGCAATGGGATCGGTCTTGCCCTGGCGGTTGCCCTTCACCGGACATTGAAGCTCCGCTTCGTCTTGCGCAGTCTGTTTTTCGCGCCTGTCGTGATGAGCCCGCTGGCGGTTTCCTATATCTGGCAGTTCATTCTGGATGCCCGTGGTCCCGTCAACACCTTGCTGGCCGAAATGGGGCTGCGGTCTCTGCAGCGCGTATGGCTGGGCGACGGCACATTTGCGCTCTGGTCGATCGCACTTGTCATGGTGTGGCAGTTTTCGGGTCTTTGCATGGCCTTCTATCTCGCGGGCCTGCAATCGATACCGGCCGAACTTGACGAGGCTGCCGCGGTGGATGGTGCATCCGCCTGGAAAACCTTTCGCCGTGTGACCTTTCCGCTGCTGGCGCCAGCCGCGACCGTCAGTGTCAGCATGACCAGCGTGCTGGGTCTGCGCGTTTTCGACCAGGTGATGGCGTTGACGCGCGGCGGACCGGGGCATGCCTCGGAAACGCTCGCCACCGAAATCTTCAAGCAGACATTCGTCTATGGTCGTTTCGGTTATGGCTCCGCCTTCGCCCTGATCCTGACCGCGCTGATCCTCGTCGTGTCGGCGGTGCAGATTGCGCTACTGCGTGCGCGGGAGAAGAAGTTCGCATGAACACCCATCGTTATACCCTCAAGGCCTTCTGGCGTGAAATCCTGGTCCTGGCGATCGCGGCGCTGTGGTGCGTTCCCTTCTATTATCTGGCGATCGTTTCGGTGAAGCCCGACCTAGAAGTGTTTACCAAGCCAATGGACTTTCCATCCGAGATCGTGCTCGGCAATTTTGCCACCGCCTGGCAGGGCTCGGCGGGCACCTCCCTCGGCAGCGCGCTTCTCAACAGCCTGATCGTCACGATTGGCTCCGTCGCCATCCTGATCGTGGTCGGCTCGCTGACGGCCTATGTCATCGCGCGCAGTTCCCAGCGCATGGGCAGCCTGCTATATACGTTCTTCGTTGTCGGCATCATCCTGCCTTACCAACTGGCGGTCGTTCCGCTGTATTCGGTGATGCGCTCGATCGGGCTGATCGGAAACCAGTTGGGATTGATCGTCCTCTTCACCGGGCTGCTGATGCCGATGGCCGTGTTTCTTTACACCGGCTTCGTGCGATCCCTGCCCAAGGAATATGAAGAGGCCGCCCGCGTGGACGGCGCTTCCCGCTGGAAGATCTTCTTCCGCATCGTTTTCCCACTGCTGCGTCCCATCACCGGCACGGTCGCGATCATGACCGGACTGATCGTCTGGAACGACTTCTTCATGCAGATGATCTTCTTGAGCGGTAGCCAGGCACAGACACTGCCGGTGGCAATCTACGGCTTTGTCGGTGAATTCACCGCGCGCTGGAACATGGTTTTTGCCGCCGTCTTCGTTTCCATAGGGCCGATACTGGCCTTCTACATCTTCGCCCAAAAGCAGCTCATCCAGGGCTTTACGGGCGGGATCAAAAGTTGAGCCATCGAGGAGTTTGAATTGGCTACAATCACCTATAAGAGCGTCGGCAAACGCTACCTTGATGGTACCGTCGCGGTAAACGACCTGAACCTGAAGATCGCCGACGGCGAATTCCTGGTGGTGGTCGGACCCTCCGGCTGTGGCAAGACCACGGCATTGCGCATGGCCGCCGGACTGGAAGACATCAGCAGCGGCGAGCTTTTGATCGATGACAAGGTCGTCAACGACCTTGAACCGCGCGACCGTGACATTGCCATGGTTTTCCAGAACTATGCGCTTTATCCGCATATGACGATTTTCGAGAACATTGCCTTTCCCTTGGAAAACCAGAAGCTTTCCAACGAAGAAATCAAGAAGCGCGTCCATGCGGCAGCCGAAACGCTGAGCTTGACGGAACATCTGGGACGGCGACCGAAGAACCTCTCCGGCGGCCAACGCCAGCGCGTTGCCATGGGGCGGGCCATCGTGCGACGCCCCAAGGCCTTCCTGATGGACGAGCCCCTGTCGAACCTCGACGCGAAGCTGCGCGTGCAGATGCGGGCGGAAATCACCAGCCTGCAACGCAGCCTTGGCGTCAGCACGCTGTATGTCACCCATGACCAAGTCGAGGCCATGACGATGGGCGACCGAATTGCCGTGATGCGCAAGGGTGTGCTGCAACAGGTGGGAACGCCGCTTGAACTCTATTCCAATCCGGTGAACCTCTTCGTTGCGGCCTTTGTTGGTTCTCCGGCCATGAACCTGCTGGGGGCCGTGCTCCACTCGGATGGCGGTAAGGTGGTCTTACGCATTGGCACGCAGCAGGTGCCGCTGCCGGCTGACCTGGTGCTTCGCCATGGTCTTGGCTCCCAGGCCGGACGCCGGATCACCGTCGGTGTAAGGCCCGAGGATCTTCTGGTGCCGAGCCAGGGTGATCCGTCCCTGCCGCGGCTTCAAGCCGAGGTCACCCTGATCGAACGTTTGCCGCCGGAGCAACTGGCGCATCTGCGCATCGATGCCGACGTGGTGACCGATGCGACGGCGCTTGAGGTTGCAGCGGATGTGGATACCAGTGCTGCCGACCAGATAAGGGCCGCAGCGGGACGAGGCCGTGCCGCCATGGTGGCGCGATTGCCCGGCAGCGTGCCCTTGCAGGTTGGTGCTTCGGAATGGAGTATTGATCCGAGCAAGCTGTTTTTCTTTGATGGCGCAAGCGGGCAGTCGCTCTTACGCTGATCATGGCTGAGGGAGATGCTGTTTTGGAAGAGAGTGGCATGGATGTAACGGCTATCGAACCCGCGATCGGCGGATCTCGGCGCGAACGCAAGAAGGCGGACAAGCTGCAGAGGATCAAGGACGCCTCTCTCGCCCTGTTCCTGACCAAGGGCTATGACGACGCCACGACCCGCGAGATCGCAAAAATCGCTGGCGTCGCCTTGGGGACGGTGTTCCTCTACGCTGAAAACAAGCGGGATCTTCTGTTCCTCATCTATAATGACGAGCTTGAGCATGTGCTCGGGCAGGCAGAAGCTGCGGTGCAGCCATCTGCCTCCTTTCTCAGCAATATGCTGTCGATCGCAACGCTGCATCTCACGCATTACGGCCGGCGGCCCGAGATTTCCCGCTATGCCCTGCGGGAAATGTATTTCTACGACAAGGGCGTGCAATCCAGGCGGTTCCATGAGATCCGCAGCCGCCTTCTGCAACTGATTGTCGGCGTGATCAAGCAAGACCTGACCCGCGGACATATCAAGGCCACCCATGAGGCAGGGCTGATCGGCAACATGATCTTCGCCCTGTTCCAGGTGGAGATCCGGCGCTTTCTGATGGATGACAAGCCCGACCTCGACGCCGCCGTCCGATCGTTTCAATCTCAGATCGAAGTTCTCCTGGCAGGACTGAGCCCAACGCCCGATGCGTTGGCGATGGGGACATCAACGCGAAACAAGGCGAAACGATAACTGCTTGGTGCACACCGGTCGTCTTTCGCTGATGCGGGTGAATGCACGCGGACTCGATTGTTGGCGAGTGTAACGATATGAGCTCCGTCTGTTGGTTATGGGATGGCCCGCCCTTCCGAGGACGTCGAGTATGATGTCCTTTTCTTGAAGGGAAGGAGCGTAGCCATGCATATTTCCATTTTGG
>NZ_FWXU01000053.1 GCF_900176345.1 Rhizobium sp. RU36D | reverse complement strand
GGCCTGGATCGGTCAGCGGATCGATATGATGGAAAAGCTGATCACGGAGGGACGAGTATGACCCATAGCCAAACACCCCCGACGCGGGCGGAGGGTGCATGATGCGCGCCGCCCAGTTTTTCGGTACTGTCGTTGGCGACGTTAGTTGGTTGTTTTTCGGCGGATTGACCATAGGAGACCAGGATGCCGGTTGAGGAAACAAAGTACGCGCCCTGGGAATATGTCGTCCGCACATTCGATCGCCATTCCGATGACGAGCTGACATCGCTCCTGGATGCGGAGGGTGAGCAGGAATGGGAGCTGGTATCGTTTGATTTTCAGATGGGGCGAGCTGTCTTCAAGAGGCCGAAAAGGATCTCGGAACATGAGTGAGAGCGAGTCCAACTATATCAATATTGGGAGCGGCCATTTTGTCGTTCGCACCCAGTCTGGCTTCAAACAGGCCTACAAAGCCTGGCTCCGGATCCGTCAGGAGGAATACGCCTCCTATGAGTTCGCTCGCGAAGCGTCGTTCCCTGAGGCGTTTCCATCGGTGGTAAGTTTCTCACTCTTCTACGAGGGCATCGATCGGGTTTGGGTAAAGCACGAACACGTCAACGCGTTTCGCGCTCGCATGGCTGATTTGATGCGTCGATTGGATGACGCGGATCCACCGTCCGCCCTCCCGCCCGCCTAGGCGGGCATGATGGCGACGATCGTTGATAGGTATGTTGATGACAGTTGGAGGCGGGTTCGGGCGCCAAACCGCACGCGGCCCCAACAGGGTTATCAGGAGTGATAATCTTGCATTATCAGGCAAAGCAGCAGAGGGGCTCGATGGCCGATGCTTGAGACGTATTCAAGGGATAAGGCGGACAGCGACTTGCAGAATCAGACGACTCAGCCCTTACCTGTAAGGATGACACAGCATGCTGACCGCAATAGCAGAGACGTTGCCGCGCACAGAGCGCGCCAGGCCGCCGCAGGGCGCATGCCCGTGACGACATATATGCCGGTCGATCTCGTTCAGATGATCGACCGGATCAAGGAAGAGCGGGGCGTTTCATCGCGTGCCCCGCTGATCGAAGAAGCGGTGAGGTTCTATATCGAAAACACAAGGGCATAAAATAAAACCCCCGCGGTTGGCGCCGCAGGGGTTTTGGGAATTCCAGATCGCTATGTGAAGCCATCAAGCAGCTTCAACATAGTTCAGTCCTGACCGACCTGCAAGAGTCTGCGACTCGCGGGAACGCAGATTTTTTGTCTGGAGTCCATGCCCTCCCCTGACAAGGAGACGGACGGACCATGTTCAAGCAAATTGGGGCCGCGCTGGCGTTTGCGCCGGCGAAGGGTAGACGCGCGCGCAATCCTGTACATCGCAATTCGCGGCTTGCCGGCCGGTGCGAAGGCACCTTCTGGCGGCGCACGACACGTCAGGACGCAAGGCGTATCGTTCTGGCAGCCAGGCGCTATGAGATCGCCAACAAGCAGAAGGGTTGCCGCAACGGTCCGCTCGGAATGGTCGGCATCGAGGTGCTGGAGCTTCTGACCAACCTGGTTGATTTCAAGACCGGCCGACTGGAGCCGTCAATCGATACCATCATGAGCAAGTTGTGCCGATCACGCGACGCGGTGGTCCGGGCATTGAAGGCACTGCGCACGCATGGCTTTCTGGATTGGATCAGACGCTATGTCCCGACCGAGGCCGAGGGCGAGCGCGGCCCTCAGGTCAGGCAGGTGACCAACGCCTATCGCCTGTCGCTTCCGGCCCGCGCACTGGCCTTTCTTGGTCGCTATGGCGCACGCCCTGCCCCATCCGACGATCTTCTGCAGGCTGAGGACGAACGCAAGGTCGAACTGGCCGAGTTCGAGAAACAGTCCATGGTGACGTCGGACCAACTCGGTTTGTTCGCGGATAGCGACAATCCAGTCTTGAGGTCTCTCGCTCGAATGCGATCAAAGATGTTGTTGTTACGTGAATCCGCCGACCGGACTGAAACCAGATCTGATTCTAATACTAAGAAGGAATAAGAAGCGGAGGCCGCCTGTCGGACCGCTAACGCGGCCCTGCGGCCGTTCCGTCCCGCGTAAGTGCGGTCCGGGGTCGCCAGCCACTGCGAAAATGAATGATGACTATCGGACGTTGCTGGCCTCACATGGGCTCTTGAAAGAGAGCCTACGGAAATCCGGTGCCGCTTGCCAAAATAACGCATTTGCGTCAATGTTGACGCGCATTAACGCTGACGCATTAACGTTAACCATGTAGCATTTTAACGCGGCATAAAGCATTATCATCCATGATGACGCTTCATCGTTCTCCAACAGAAGGGGTTCCCGCATGCCAGTTATCGCAGTCGCCAACCCAAAGGGCGGGGCCGGCAAATCCACCACCACGCTGGTCCTCGCCACCACGCTTGCCCGCCAGGGCGCCTCTGTCACCATCCTAGACTGCGATCGAAACCAGCCGATCGCAGGATGGAGGGCAGGGGGGTCGAAAAATCCCGTCGTCGTCGATAGCGCGATCGACGAAACCAGCTTCTCGGAAAAGCTCGACATTCATCGCCGCCAGCAGCAATTCGTGTTTGTTGACCTTGAAGGCACGGCAAGCCGGCTCATGTCGCGCGCGCTGTTCCGGGCACATCTCGCCATCATCCCAATTCAGGCAAGCCCCACAGATGCCGAGCTTGCGGCCAAGGCCATCCACCTGATCAAGGACGAGGGCCAGTCCTTCGACAAGGATATCCCCTATCGCATCCTGTTCACGCGGACATCGCAGACCATCCCCACAAAGCTTGAAAGAGCGATCCTGTCCCAGCTGCAGGCGGGAGACATTTCGCATTTCAAGAGCCACCTGAATGAGCGCGCCGCCTTCAAAAGCATGTTTTTTCACCAGCTCGATCTGGATGAAATGGACCCAGCCCAGGTGAATGGACTTCCGCAGGCGCGCGAAAATGCATTGCGCCTGACCGAAGAGCTTATCGACCTGGTCGTGAAGAAGGATGTCGCAGCATGACTGGAAAGAACCTCGGCTTTGGAGATCGCCTCTCCGCAATCAAGCCTGACACCGAGACGGAAGCCACAGTCCCAGATCACAGGATCGATGAGGTGGCCGAACGGCACGGCTTCGTGACGCGTGAGCCCGTGCAGAAGATTGTGCGGCGCAAGGAAGCAGAGCCGTCTGCCAACCTGAACATCCGCCCGCCGATCTCGACCTACAATCGCTTCGTTACATGGGCGATGGAGAACCGCCTCAGCTATCCCGAGGCTCTAAAGCTGCTGATGGACAAGGCCGGCGTCTAAATTCTATTGACGCATGTGCGTTAACGCACATTGACGCTAGTGCGTCATTAACCCTAGATAAAACCTTTGGTTTAAGTATCCGAATTTTGCGTCTACAAATGCGAGCGCGTCGCCGGGGTGCAACCCGACGACGCGCCCTAACCAGCCCAACCTTTATGAGAGGTCACGATGGCTAACGCACTTGTAGGCGCTTCACCAGAACGCTTCAATTCCCAACTCATTCTTCCCCCATCTCAAGAGAACTTCGCTGTTCCCGGAGAACCCACATTCGCCGAAGCCGCACGCCACTATCTGAAAGGAGGAGGGGAGGCTCGATACCTCTTCCCGATCATAGCCTATTTTGGAGAGACACCGCTCAAGTCTATCTATCCGGCTCATCTCAGGGCGATGGCGGAAGCGCTGTACCCAAACCACAAAGGAGTGACCAAGAACCGCCAAGCGCTGACGCCGGCGCGTGCCGTCATCCTGCATGGCTACGAACACGGATGGTGTAACCGCATCTCGATCCGCACTTTTAAAACCGAGAAGCCCAAGCGCAAAAAGCCGGCATCAGCAATATGGCTTCATAGCTTTATGCGCCAATGCCAGAAGGATGATCTGCCCCATGTCGCCGCGATCGTCATGTTCATGGCGACAACAGGAGCCCGTATCTCCGAAGCTGTGAACCTTCGCTGGGACCAGGTTGACCTCACCAGTCGCACAGCGCTTTTGCTTAAGACGAAAACATCGACCAATTCGCAGCGCTACCTCACGGACGATACCGCTTCGCGGATGCGAGAACTACAAGCCAACTTGCCGGATGTCCTGGCTGAGCTTCGTGGCGCCCTGAGCGCTCCGGATGTCAAGCCTAAAACCCGACGCTGGCTCGCGAGGGAGATCGACAGGCACGACAGGGTCTTTCGGTTCACATCGAGGCACAGCGTGAATGAACGGATCAATGCCGTCTGCGCACGCGCCGATATTCCCGCCAAGCCACCCCATACCTGCGGCCGCCACACATACGCCAACTGGGCAATCGAGATGGGCCTCGACATCACCACGGCCATGAAGGGCGGCGGCTGGGAAAGCACAAGCGTCTTTCTGGAGATCTATGTCCGCCCGCGGGAGAACTCCGGCCGCATCGTAGCCGACCGGTTCAACCTGCACGATTTCACTGCGCTGTAGCTTCGAGGCGTCGGGCCAAAAACAAAAAAGCCGCCCTCTCGCGAAGGCGGCTTTCATTTAATCCAGCGGCAAATTGGCCGGCAAGTTTTCCTCTCGGTCGAAAATCAGCACCTCGCCCACATCTTTGCCGGAACCCCCACGCACTGTGTAGCTCAACCCGACCTTCGCCATCGGATAGCGCCCGAAGGCCTCGCGGACTCCAGCGCAGTCGTTCAGCGAGATGATGAACCGGCCTTGGATCCCGGCGAGCCGTTCCGCCATCACGGCGAACTGCTCTCGCGAGAAGGCTTCCTTTCCATAGTCGCCCTCGTTCCCGTAATACGGCGGGTCCATATAGAACAGCGTGTTCGGCCGATCGTACCGACCGATGAAATCTGCCCAGTCGAGGTTCTCGATGACCACGCCGGCGAGACGCTCATGCACTTCCTCGAGGACAGCGCCCAGCCGGTTGATGTTGAACCGGGCGGGGCCTGTCGCATCGACGCCAAAGGATCGGCCGACGATCTTGCCGCCGAATGCCAGGCGCTGGAGATAGAGGAACCGCGCCGCCCGCTCCAGGTCGGTCAAGGTAGTGGGATCGGTTGCCGCCAGCCGCTCGAATTCGCGCCGGGAGGTCAGCTGAAACTTCATCACCTCCATCAGCTGCGGATAGTGGCGCTGCAGGATCCGGAACAAGGTTGCCACATCGCCGGAGCGATCGTTGATCACCT
This sequence comes from Rhizobium sp. RU36D, assembly GCF_900176345.1. Taxonomy (GTDB): domain Bacteria; phylum Pseudomonadota; class Alphaproteobacteria; order Rhizobiales; family Rhizobiaceae; genus Allorhizobium. Next base: position 3,180 of record NZ_FWXU01000053.1, on the reverse strand, counting down.
CGGTCCGGGGGATGAGCGAGCGCCGGAAAAACACGCCGCCCATGCCGACGAATGGTTCGGCATAGAGGGCATGCGGGATTTGCTCGAGCAGCGATGCAATGCGCTGGGCGAGCTGTTTCTTGCCGCCAAGATAAGCGGCGGGCGGGGACACGGGCCGAACGGCCGTGAACTGAAAAAAGTCTTCCATTGTGTCTGATCACGATTTCTGCCACACAACCCACGCCTGCGCAGGCCTCGGGTGTGGCGATGATCCCCAATGATTGCCAGGCGGGACGCGATGCCACTCAAGACCCGCCGTTGCAGCCGTAAGGCTGCGGCCACCCGCAGTAGGTAGCCATGCCGGGAAGAGCTCCCCGGCAATGAGTAGGACAGCGTAAAATGACCCGAGCGCTATCGCTGGATTGTCACGGTGTAAGGCGGCGGATTTATCGGTATGGATACCGACTGACCCTGATCGAGCCGCATAGCCTCCGCACGCCAGGACATCGGCTCCAGCGGCCTTTTGTTCCACCAGTCGTGATCGTGGGTGTATAGCCCTGCAAGGAGGCAAACTCCGAGACACAGAGCAGATATGGCCCTCCAGAACATGGACGCGACCACGAGCGCCATGGCGAAGGACCAGACAACCAGCAGGCGCGGCACGAAGAAATAGCGATCATCCATGCTTGGCCAATCAAAGTGCATAGACATGCCGGGCGCAAACTTCGTCCATGTGGATGCGAGGCTCGCGGCGAATACGAAGGCAAAGCACCACCAGTACCAGCGTATTTCCTTGATCGATAGCAACAGGAACAGGATAGCGATCACCGCAGCGACAAGCATCAGTTCACCAGGCGTTTCCGATCGCCAACCATGGGTGAGCGTCCCGAATACCCGATCTATCAGCGTCAGGGCTAGATGCAGCGCGTGCTTTTCACCTTCGAATGCAGCGTAGTGATGCAACACCATATAAAATTGCAAGGCGGCAGCGCCGCAAATGATGCTCGCAATCAGGATCGAGAACGGATCGCGAAAACGCCAAGCGCGCGCTACCGCTACAGGCCCGATGAAAACGGAGAAAGGTCCGGAGAGGGACGCAGCGAAGGTAAAGACCACTTGATTGGCTCGATTGAGACGGCCGGAAGGACTTGGCGAACAAGCAACGGCAGTCAAGGCGGCCGCACAGATCCACTGCACGTTGGTGATGGTAGCCAGCACCTCCCCAGTATGCGGCACCATGAGCATCACAGCGGCGAGGAACGGGGCACCCGGCAACCTGCTCGCGGCCACGACGAGGACTGCCCAGACGGATACCGCAAAGGCCGCCCAAACGTAAATGGCTGGCGCCGATGCGGAAGGAAACAGTGATGCCGCCTCAGCTGTGAAACGCGGCATGAAGTGCAAGTAGCCAGCAAACGGCAGCGCGATCGTCGTTCCGTCGGTGATAAAGGCATCCTTGAAAAAGACTGCCCCATCCTCTGCCCAGAATTGCGCGTTATGGAGATGGCCAGAGGTACGAGAATAGAGGACACCGGCCCCGAAAACTGCAGCCGCCCAAACAGCGGCAATTCTTCGAACAGTCATTAAATCAACCACTTAACTCGGCCAAAGAAATTCTCATTCTTTCCAAGAAAGACTTGATTATGCCGGTTTGCAAGGAAAAGTTGACCTTGTGCGACTTTGTCTGTCAAAAAAGTGAGTTCGTTGCATATTGAGAAAGGATTGGCGGAGCGACCAGCACGAGGTTAGCCAACCACTCCAAGACAGCCGGAACTCCGTGACCTCGTCCGCTGCCTAACCACAAGTTTATATGCGCCAGAATAGCCAGTCAAACCAGTCCGCCTGACGCAGCCCCCCACAGACGTGACTCGGGAACTTTGCAACGCCTACGCCGCAACCTCCGCGCAAGATGAATCGGTCCACCATGCGTGCCATGGGAAGACCGCCGCTCTATATGCAGAGGACAAGCCTCAACCTCGATCCCGGCGATCTCGCACGGACGGCCGAGATCGTCGGCGAGAAAGGCATATCCAAGTTCGTCCGCGACGCTATGCGCGAGAAGCTCGCCCGCCTGGCACCGACGCCGGCCGAAACCAGTGGCGACATTTTCGAGCATGACGGCGGGCACGAACCCCGCCTGTCGGCCGCTGGCACCGACGCCCTCATGTCGGTCATCGCCAAGAAGGGCTTTGACCAGGTCATGGCCTCGCTCGGCTACACCGATCACCGGGCTTTCCTGCACATGCTGCTCGGTCATTCCGAGCTGCCCAACGAGGTGGTTACCGCCGTTGCGCAGCTCGTGATCCATCGGCGCGCCGGCACGTAGCCTAAGCAGCGACCGACTTTTCCTTGATGACCAGGTAGCGGGTCGAGGTCAGGTAGACGCTCGAGCTGGTCATAGCCGTGGGGTAGTCGAGGTTTTCGACGAAGGCGAGCTTGTCTTCTGCACCTTCCTGCCCCTTGTCCCACACCTCGACAACGACCTTGTAGTCGGAGGTGTCGGCATTCTCAACGCGTACATGTTTCGTCATGTCGTCATTTCCAAGCGGCCATGGATGATCGCCCGACGATGCGGCCGGCATACAACGTCGGGATTTTGGTTAACGCGCAGGGTTATAAACTGCGCACTGATATGACCCGAGCGCTTTGAGTCGTATTCGACGCAACCTACGCGCAAGCCGAATCCCTGCAGCATGCACGCATGGGAAGACCACCACTCCACATGCACCGGATCAGCCTTCACCTTGATCGAGCGGATGTCGATCGAGCCGCCGCGATCGTGGGGCCGAAAGGCCTGTCCAAATTCGTGCGGGATACGATGAGGCAGCAGCTCGCCCGCCTGGCGCCAACGCAGGCCGAAACCAGCGGCGACATCTTCGAGCACGACGGCGGGCACGAGCCCCGCCTATCGGCCGCTGGCACCGAGGCCCTGATGCAGGTCATCAGCAAGCGCGGCTTCGACCAGGTCATGACCTCGCTCGGCTACACCGATCACCGCGCCTTTTTACACATGCTGCTGGGTCATTCCGAATTGCCCAACGCAGTGGTGACCACCGTCGCGCAACTCGTGATCCACCGGCGCGCCGGGCTATAAACGACGCACTGATGATGTGAGGGCGTTGGGGATATACTCTCTGGCCAAGTACGCGTGCTGATCGTAGATTGCGCCGCTGGCTCCCTTTTGAGGTAGGCGTTAGGATG
>NZ_FWXU01000028.1 GCF_900176345.1 Rhizobium sp. RU36D | reverse complement strand
ACCTTGGCGCGGGGTGGAGCAGCCCGGTAGCTCGTCAGGCTCATAACCTGAAGGCCGCAGGTTCAAATCCTGCCCCCGCAACCAACGATAATTGCGATACCAACAAAGCCCCTCCGTGGGGCTTGCTGCGTTTCTAAGCTTGGCATCACACCGTGACGGGGTTATATCTCCCAAACATCGGGCGAGATACGACTTCGCTCTTCAAAATAAATCGAAACGATATTGCCATGCACTGCGGGTTATGACGATGAAATGCTGCATAGTCTTCGCGTCCAGGTCCTTGGTCATGTGAACGAGAACAATCGATATGATCTTCGAACGACGCGGCACGGACTTCAGGTGAAAATCTGTTTGTCGCATACACACTACCTGTTGCAAGTTGAGCCTCCGGTAAAGCCGGCGCGGCTCATGCCGTCACAAGTCTCAGTGCAGGTCAGTCATACAGAGGAGGATCGATGGGCTTGGCTGCCGTGGTCGTACCACGCCTACTTGATCGCTTTTTCCGAAAGGGCCGTGTCTGCAGCAGGGCCCCAATAGTGGGCGGCGTCGGGTCCGACGGCGAAGAGCAGGTCGAGGATCGAGACCGCATGATCAAACGACGGGCCACGTTGCGGATAGGCGGCGTAAGGTCCGTAATTCATCCATTCGACGGAAATGCCCGCCGCTTCAAAGGGCTTTTCGTCCAGATAATCTCTCGCCGACGGACCGGAGAGATAGTACGAGGCCGAGGCCGTCATGCAGATGTCGAGAAGGCGTTCTCCGCGAGTGCCACGCGCGTTAAGGTCGCGGTCCCGCTTAACCTCCGTTTTAATTTCAAGCCGTTGCATGAGTGCCCGCAAGAACAGTTCGTTCACGTCCGTTAGCAGGGAAAGACTGTCCGCTTGCTCATACAGCGATTTCAACAGGGGCGCTTCCTGCTCAAAATAGGGCGACCGCCGATAGGCAAGCTCGATGGAGCGCCAGTGCTTTTCGGCCCAGGGCTCCGCAATTGAAACGTCTTCTATCGGCTGTTCGAATTTCGACTTGGTGACGACCGGGATGGTCAACCAGATCGCGCCGTTTGGGGTCATGATGCGGTTTCGATTGTGCCAATGCCTCTTGGCATACTGAGCGCCATCGAGAATAACGTACAGATCCGTGCGGCCAATAAGGTCGAAGAAACCTTTCCAGGGAATGTAGCACGATTGAATGATGGATATGCGCATGATTACCCGCCCCTCACGCTGGCACAACGGCTTAAGCCGGTGCTATAAGCCGCACGCCTCGCTGGTTCAACCCTGCGGCAGGCGCGCGGCATAATTACTTTCGAAAGCCCATTCATGTCCCAATGCCTATCTATCGCCGGAACGTCGACGTCTAACGCCTATGGCCAGTTGATCGTCAACGCGCGATCCGGAATGAGGACAAGTGCCGATTTTGGCAGGATGCGGACACTGCAGGCGGTCGGGATCGGGCATATTGTAACCTGCGTTATCAAAAACGCTGCATCCCAATGATGCGGCTGGAGGACATTATGCAAAGCTCCCGCGGCAATCGACTCTGCACCACATGTGGCACTGCGGAGCCTATCGGCGACACCGAAACGGTGTTTCCGATGTGCTGGACCTGCCCTGCCTGCGGCACCATGCTTGCCATGGATGGTGCGACGCCGCTGCTGGCGCCAGAACTGGCCGACACCATGTCGGGTATGAATCCGGAAAATTTTGCGATGCTCAAAGAGCAGGAAGAGACGCATTTCTGGTTTCGCACCCGAAACCGGATGATCTGCGGGCTGATTGAACGCCACTTTCCGCGCGCCCGTTCTTTCCTTGAGATCGGCTGCGGCAATGGTGCCGTTTTGGCCGCCGTGGCGCGCATGAGGACGTGGGATCGTTTGATGGGGAGCGAATTGCATCCGTCAGGCCTGCGGCATGCACAGATGCGTCTTGGTGGGAAAGCGGAGTTCGTTCAGATGGACGCCCGGCAGATTCCCGTCCAGGGCGTCTTCGACCTCGTAGGTGCATTCGATGTCATCGAGCACATCGCCGACGATGAGGTTGTCCTCGGTCAGATCCGGGATGCGCTTATACCTGATGGTGGCACCATCATCACCGTGCCCCAACATCCCGCGCTTTGGAGCGAAACGGATCGCGTGGCGCACCACCAACGCCGCTATCGGCTCGGTGAGTTGGAGGCCAAGCTGGAGCGAGCAGGCTTTGAAGTGGTGTTTTCCACGTCATTCGTCAGCCTTTTGCTGCCCTTGATGATGGCATCCCGCCTGATCTCCAAGCTTCGGCCGCAAAGTCCTGGGGCTCACGAAAACGAATTTGCGATATCACCGGGCATGAACCGAATGCTTGGCATGGTGACCGGGGCTGAAGTGTCTCTCACTCTTCGGGGCATGCGATGGCCGGCGGGCGGAAGCCGCGTCGTGCTGGCGCGAAAACGTGTATGACGCAAGGATCAGCTGTGCTAACAGGCCAGCAACCGGCCGGGCTCTGGCTGTCCGGGACTTGATACCCTAAGGGCAGTGGATGACCATCATGACCCATCACCACAATCTCGGCATGGCATTTCAGGATATTGTCCAGCGACATTCGGATCGTCGCGCCTTGAATATGCCCGGCAATAGCGTGTGCTATGCTGGTCTGGGTCGCATCCCGGGCGCTTTGCCGCCGTGCTGTTAGCCAGCGGCTGCAGGTGCGGCGTTTTGGCACGGCATCGTCTATTTGCATTTGACTCGGCCTCACCAAAAGCTCGCAACAGCCGTATTGTGGCAACCGCGCGGCCAGGCTTGATATTCATCGGCTCGATGGGCTATCGAGTCGAGCTTGGGGAAATTGAGCAGACGTTGTCCCGTGTGCCTGAGATGACCCAGGCTGCGGCGGTCTATCATCGTCGTTATAACAACTATAGCAGGCTAATCGGCTTTGTGGCCGCCGACGCTTCCGTCGATGACCGGGATATACTGGACAAGCTGGCGAATTTTTTCCCGGATTACATCGCTCCGAGCCGATGGGTCATCATGGACGCTCCATCAAAGAATTCCAATGGAAAGATTGACAAGCACGCCCTTCTAGGGACGGTAGACGGCGTCCGTCCGTGCCCCCGCGATTGACGGCATAGGGTAAACTGTCTAGAACGATCACCTTATCGGGCGGAAAGTTTTCAAATGTGTTACAGTGGCCGTTTTCGATGAGATGCCGTGAGTTCTGCCATCTATGAAACTATCAATCGTCGCCACTCTTTATCGTTCTGCGCCCTATATTTCCGAGTTTTATGAGCGAGTAACGAAGGTCGCCCATGCATTTGCCGGTGATGATTATGAAATTGTTCTGGTGAACGACGGCTCGCCGGACGATAGTTTGGAGCGTGCTGTCGAATTGAGCCAGGCGGACCCTCATGTGCTTGTGGTCGATCTGTCTCGCAATTTCGGTCATCACAAGGCCATGATGGCCGGTCTTGAATATTCCAACGGCGCTTACGTATTTCTAATAGATAGCGATCTGGAAGAGCAGCCTGAATGGTTGGAAACTTTTGCCGAAATGATGCACGACAAGCAATGCGATGTCGTTTTTGGGGAGCAGGTTAGCCGCAAGGGCGGATGGTTCGAAAGGGTAAGCGGCGAGATCTTCTATGCGGTCTTCAACTTCCTTTCGGCTATAAATCATCCGCGCAACATCACAACCGCCAGGCTGATGACAAGGCGCTATGTCGACAGCCTTCTGCAGCACCGCGAGCGCGAAATGGTAATCTCGTGCCTGTGGATCATTACTGGCTATCGGCAGATAGCCCTACCGGTGGTCAAGGAAGCCACCAGTCCATCAACATACAATTTTGTGCGTAAGATGGCGTACGTGGTAAACGCCGTCACGTCCTTTAGCGCAATGCCTCTATACATGATTTTTTATTGCGGTATCGGTATTTTTATATCTGCCTTGCTCTACGCATTTAGCCTGCTTGTCTTGCGCTTAACATCCATAAACTACGTGGAGGGTTGGACATCGGTTATGGTTTCGGTTTGGCTTCTTGGTGGTCTGATAATTTCCTTTATTGGAATAATTGGCATTTATTTGGCGGGCGTTTTTTCTGAAACTAAGCAAAGGCCATATTTCATAGTAAGGACAGTTTATGGCGCGCGACGCTGAAAGACCGATGTCTGCGATAGATGGTTTTTAAGGACCATTCCTGCTTGTTAACAGGCATCAGCGTTAACGGCAGCAATGTTCGCCAATTCTTTCGGGATAACGCATAATATGTCGGTGGTATGCGGCAGGCGAGCGCATATGGAGGGACATCATGAAGAAGCCGCTTGTAATCTTTGGCACGAGTGACATCGCGCTGATGGCGCATGCATATTTTTCCGCCGACTCTGACCATGAAGTCGTGGCTTTCACTGTAGATGGCGCCTATCTCGCAGAAACGGAATTATGCGGCTTGCCGGTTGTTCCCTTTGAGACCGTTTCCAGCGTTTATCCGCCTGAAGATCATGCCATGTTCGTAGCAGTTGGTTACGCAAAACTGAATGCTTTGCGTCGTCAGAAGTATGAGGCTGCAAAAGCTATTGGTTATGAACTGACAAGTTATATCAGTCCCCGCGCCTCTGTCCTCAATGGTGGTCAAATTGGTGAAAACTGCTTTATTTTCGAAGATAATACGATCCAACCCTACTCCAGGATAGGCAATAACGTTGTCATGTGGAGCGGCAATCATATAGGGCATCATTCGATCATCGGAAGCCACACCTTCATAGCCTCACATGTTGTGGTGTCCGGCGGGGTTGAGATCGGTGAGAGCTGCTTCATCGGGGTGAATGCGACTTTACGTGATCGCATCAAGATTGGGGACCGCTGCGTCATTGGAGCTGGCGCATTAATTTTATCCGACGCAGCACCTGAAGGCATTTACATGGAACGGGAGACTGAGCGCTCCAAAGTACCAAGCACAAAGCTGCGTAGGATATAATTATGGCGATGCGTTGGATAAAACTCGGGCAGCTATACGTTCCTCGCGGAAACCATCCTAAGTTACGATCCCATGCGGCTAACCCCTTGCCAGTCCACCTTAAGGACAATGTCTATCGCGTGTTTTTCAGCGGGCGAGACAAGGACAACAGGTCATCCGTCGGTGCCGTCGACATAGATATTGAAAAGAAAATAGTCGTTTCTGAGTACGAGGTGCCGTTCTTCGAGTATGGCTCGCCGGGAAGCTTTTATGATGCCGGTGTCAGTGTCGGAAATTGTTATGTCGCCGGCACACAGCGCTATATGCTTTTTATGGGGTGGCAAAACCCAAGCGACGGACATTGGCGCGGTGATATTGGACGACTGCGCGTTACGGATTCGTTGAGATTGGAAAGTGACAGTGACGTCCCACTAATGGGTATTGATGATATTGATCCTGTAAGCTTGTCCTATCCTTGGGTGGAGCAGGTCGAAGGCGGCAGCTTCCTTATGTGGTATGGCTCGACCATAACATGGGATGCTGGCAACGGTGAAATGTTGCACGTCATCAATTCGGCGGTTTCCCAGGACGGGCATACCTGGATTCGCAAAGGGGTGTCAGTCCCCTACCAGATCGGTGTTGCCCAGGCTTTCTCCCGACCGACGGTCATTCGTGATCAGGATGGGTTTCATATGTGGTTTTCATTTCGTGGAGGGCTCGGCCGGACCTATCGAATCGGTTACGCCGTAAGCCATGACGGTCAATCATGGGAACTGAGGTTACAGGACGCCGGCATAGATGTCTCAGCCACTGGTTGGGACAGCGAGATGATAGAATATCCGTTCGTCTTCGACCACGCGGGGCAGCGCTACATGCTGTATAATGGTAATGGATACGGCAAGACCGGGTTTGGCCTTGCCGTGCTGTCTAACGAATGACGGTCGTTTTCCTGATTGGCGCCATTGCTACAGCCAACTCTCTCATGCAATTGCGGGTAAATCGTCAGGTGGATTGCGAAACGCCCATTGCATCAGCTATTAGAAATTTATCCGCTATCGATTGGAAGTTGGGCGAACCGATAACATGATTGACGTGACGGATGCGGTATCCCCCCAATTGGCCTCTGCAGCAAGTGGAAGACCGTGGTGATCGAAGATCTCATGCATATCCGCAAGTACGCAGTACATTTGTTCACGGACCTTCACCAATGAGCGAGCCCCGCATTCCCTTCAACCGGCCCTATATGACGGGTAACGAGTTCGGCTATATCGGCGAGGCCAATGCCGGCTTCGTTCTGGCTGGCGACGGCCCGTTTACCAAACGTTGCAACCGCTGGATCGAAGAGCAGACGGGTGCGGCCAAGGCATTGCTGACGCATTCCTGCACGGCGGCCCTGGAAATGATGGCGCTGCTGCTCAATCTGGAGCCAGGCGACGAGGTCATCATGCCCTCGTTTACGTTCGTCTCGACGGCCAATGCATTCGTGCTTCGGGGTGCAGTTCCGGTATTTGTCGATATCAGGCCCGATACGCTCAACATCGACGAGACCTTGATCGAGGCGGCCATCACCCCGCGGACCAAGGCCATTATGGCCGTACATTATGCGGGCGTCGGGTGTGAGATGGACACGATCCAAGCCATTGCCGAACGGCATGGCTTGTATGTTCTGGAAGATGCCGCCCAGGGCATCATGGCGCGCTACAAGGGCCGCCCGCTAGGTAGTATCGGGCATCTCGGAGCCCTGTCTTTTCACGAGACGAAGAACGTGATTTCCGGCGAGGGCGGGGCCTTGCTGGTGAATGATCCTGCCTTCGCGCAACGCGCGGAGATCATTCGCGAGAAGGGGACCGATCGAAGCCGCTTCTTCCGAGGTGAGGTAGACAAGTATACCTGGCAGGAAGTCGGATCGTCGTTCTTGCCGGGCGAGATCGTTGCGGCGTTCCTGTGGGCGCAGCTTGAACAGGCCGCCAGCATCACGGCCGAACGACTTTCCTGCTGGGGCCGGTATCACCTCTTGCTGGAAGATCTCGAGCGGGAGAACCTGTTGCGCCGGCCTATCATTCCCGAGGAATGCGAACACAATGCGCACATGTATTTTGTCTTGTTGAGTGACGATGTGGATCGCCAGGCGGCTCTTACGTATTTGAAGCGCGAGAACATATCCTCCGTCTTCCACTATGTGCCCCTCCATTCGTCCCCAGCGGGCCGACGTTACGGCCGCGTGCATGGAACGATGAACAACACAGACCACTTATCGGAGCGCCTGGTGCGCCTTCCCCTGTTCATCGGTCTCACCGAAGTCGAGCAGCAGCGGGTTAAAGAGGCTCTCTCTAAAGCGGTGCATGCCGTATGATTTTTTTTGGCATGGAACTGGTCATCTCGCCGCTTGCTGCCGGCTCATCCCTGCCCACTAGTGCTAGCCGCCGCATGACGATGACCGCCCTGAAAGGGGCGTGAATGCCTATACTGACCATTGAAATGTTGCCATCGAACACGATGGTAGCGTTAGATCGCCTCATCAAACTTGGAAAATCGCTGTATCCGGCTAAAATAAGAAAAAATAAAGGGAAGCCTGATGACACTTAGATATCTTATAATATTGGCGTCTTTTGTTTTGATATCTATAGCAGTATTTTTTCATATAAAGAATGTGGAAACCATTTTTTTTATCAATAAAAACGATATAAAATTTGATTCCGGGAATCTCTATCTTGCGCCAATACCAGTGCAAGAAAATGTGTTCATCACATACAAGGATGAGGCAAACGGGGCGTTGAATCGTCTAATTCTGATGGAGAATGGACGGGCACTTGGTCCCGCTGCGACGTCGCATGATGTTATTCGAAAAGAAGGGCAAGGGCGTTTCTCTCACTGGCAAGGACATGTATGGTTCTCAACAGTTGACGGGAGTAACCCTAAAACCAATTCCTACACCTATACAGGAGTTATAAAAGGCGAGATTCGCTTGCCTTTTCTGATTGCCTATTGGGTTGGGATTGCCGTTACAATATTTGTTTTTGTAAGATTTATATCGCCAAGCTTTATTCAGCATAAGCGCCCGTCGACGCCTGTCCTCACATTGGTGGATTACATTGTTCTCCTGGTGTTTTTGACAGCTGAAGCCATTTTTCTGTTCAATCTTGTAAACCGATCCGATTGGCTTTTCACGCCCCCCAAAGCATCAGGACTTGCACTCTCCCTGCTCTGGCATAGTCTTCTGGGGCTACTTGTCGCCATTTTGCCCTTTTTTCTCGGCGCAGGGTTGCTGCGTTGGCTTCGCGCATTCCGCGTATTGAATTTACACGCGCAGATCGTGGCATCTTTCCCGTTTGGTCTGCTCGTGCTCATGGGCATGGTCTTCACACTGCTGACCTTCAGCTTTACATGGCCGGGAGCCCTGCTCCTGATCGTTTTTGCCGGTATTGGATGGATGAAGGGCGAAGGCCAGGCCCCTCATCTGAAGGAATATGTTGGCCTGGTTCTGTTCGTGTTTCCCTTCGCTGCATTGCTGGCGGGTTGGTTTGGCATGAACTGGCATGGCCCTTATGCTGGCCAGGATGGCTATGCCTCAGGGGATCTGACATTCTATGCCAACGATGCTTGGGCAATGGCCGGATTGGGCTTTCCGATTCCTCAGCTTGCCGTGGAGGGGGAGATCGCGGGTGGCTTCATATTTGCCAACAAACTGTTCCCTGCGCTTGCAGCTTTGGGGCTGCGCACAGCGGAGATAGACCCATACCTGTTCATCCTGACGGGAACGGCCATGACATATTGTGTTGGCCTTGCGATTATCACCACAGCTTTTTTCAAGGATATGGCCTCAAAAGGGCTGCCGCTCAAACATTTGCTCGTGCTGGGTTTGGCTATTCTGGGTGCCGGGCGCTACCCCTATTGGATGGCGGAAAGTCCGCCTGTTCCCCATAGCTTGGTTGTGAGCGTTTCTGTTGTCTGGTTCTTGATAAAAAGTCTCCAGAATCGCAACCTCGCCTTGGCCGGGTTGGCATCTTCCCTGGTTTCGTCCATGGCCGGGAAGGTGGTGTCGGTGAGTGCTCTGGGACCTCTTGCGATTGCCGCGGTTTTTGATGAGATTATGCGTGGTTCACGCATGTTTCGTTGGGCGTGCATCATTCTTTGCGCGGCTGGATCACTTTATGCCTGCGGAATGCTCTATTTTTACCTGCCGACATTCATCAAAGTCGCGCCAGCGGGTCCAGAAACGTATCTTCAGGCCGTTGTTAACGGGCAGCCACTTCAGGTAACCTATCCGTATATCTTGCGAGATGCATCCCTCTTCATCCTTTCGTTTGCGTGCTGGCGCCTTTTCCCCTGGACCATAGCAGCGGCACTCACTCTTGGCTTTTTGACCTTTTTCCTCTTCCAGTTTCTGTTTCACATCAACTTTGCAACATCTCTGCTTGCCATTGGCTTTCTGGTCGCGGCATGGCCGCAGCAATTGCAAAGCGGCCGGAAAACCCTGCTTTTGGGGCTTATCATGGCCTTACCGGCCATGATGCTTACAGATGTTACAGGAAAAGTGACTGGCCTTATCTGGCTCGTGACGATCGCCGGTTTGCTGGGTGCGGTTTATACCTTCTGTCTTCAGAATGTACAGCAGAGAAATATAGGTAGATCAATTCTGATTGTATCATCCACAAGTCTAGCCGTGTTTCTGGCTATAATGGGTTTTGCGGTTGAAAATCGAACGTTAAGCTTCGCCGCGCAGGATATAACACTCCCCTATGCTGCTACGGACATCTGGCGCGATGTGCGCGAGCGAACCCCAGCGGACGCATTGATCTTCACGGATCAGACATCTGCTGTTGATACAAACCAGATCGGAGGCTGGAACACTGTCGCGCTATCAGGACAAAGGCAGATCTTTGTTGCAAACTGGGTTCAATCCAGTTTGAGGGTTGATCTGGATGCACGCGCGAAGCGGTTTGGTGACAATGAAGCTGTATTGTCGGGAAAGATTGCGCCTGATGCAGTGCCACTCTCACGACACTATAGAGACTATTTTGCCGTGGTGAGCGCAAAGCGGGTCATGCCGCTTGAATGGGAGGAGGTTCACCGCAACAACGCGTGGGTCATATACCGCTGGGCAGGTAGTTAAAGATCATCACTGAAGGCTCCGGTCATGTTGTCTGCGACCCAAATCACCAGTCAGGGCAATGGATCAGAATTCGGCAGCCAGCGAAACCCTCAACCTGTTGCCGCGTTCAACTGGCGCATACGGGTTGAGCGAAGCGCGCTTCTTGAGGGTTGGTAATACTTGGTTGATCTCTCCAGGCGCAACCGGTCCAACAGAGGGAGCCTTGCCGTGCCATGGGGTCAGCAAACACCCAGTCAATAAATCGCTAGGATTCGTTGCGCTGCCAAAAAACTCTGTGTATAGTGCCGCCGATCAATTTAACTTGTTGAAAAAGCTAATTCTCAAGGGAATTGAGGAACGCTCGAGATCTGATGCGATCGTCAAGTTCAGCTATAACTCTGCGCTTACTGCATGGCTCGCAATGGAAATCTGGGGGTGTCTTGACACAAGGGAAGTATTTGAGAGTGGAGACGATGGGCGACATGATTGATTCCGCGCCGGACAAAATTGATTTATCAATCATCGCTCCGTTCTATAATGAAGAGGGAAACGTTGTTCGTTTTCTGGAGTCGGTGTTCAAGGTTGCCAAGGGTCTGGGTCGCCGTTTTGAGGTAATAGCTGTCAATGATGGCAGCAAGGACGGCACGCTGGAACTGTTGCGCGCAGCGGTCCCGTCATTTCCCGAACTTCGTGTCGTCGACCTGCGCCGCAACTACGGCCAGACTGCCGCGATGATGGCTGGTATCGACGCGGCCCGTGGCGATACCATCCTGACTATCGATGCTGACTTGCAGAACGACCCCGAAGACATTCCTATGCTTCTCGAAGAGCTGAAGCGCGCGGACGTGGTGTCCGGCTGGCGCAAGGACCGGCAAGACCATGCGATCCGACGCAATATGGTCAGTCGGGTCGCCAACCGCATCATATCCTGGGTTTCGGGAGTCAAGTTGCGCGATTACGGCTGCAGCCTCAAGGCCTATCGCCGTGAGGTGCTGGACGGCGTGCGGCTTTACGGCGAGATGCATCGCTTCATCCCGATCTACGCAAGTTGGATGGGTGCAAAGGTGATCGAGGTGCCTGTGCGACACCATCCCAGGGTCGCCGGCCAGTCCAAGTATGGTCTAGAGCGCATCTTCAAGGTGACGCTCGACCTCATCGTCGTCAAGTTCCTGGATCGCTACCTAGTGAAGCCGATCTATGTCTTTGGTGCGTTTGGCGGTTTTTGCTTCGGCATCGGCATGCTCGCATTCCTCTACATGGTCTACCTGAAAATCGTAGACCATGTGTCGATGATCAGCACGCCATTGCCGGTGTTCATCGCAATGTGCATCATGATGGGCTTCATGGCTGTTCTGATGGGCCTGTTGGCGGAAGTTCTGATGCGGACCTATTTTGAATCGTCCCAGAGGTCGGCCTACAGCATCCGACGTATCTATTCGGGGATGGACTAGGCATGTGCGGAATAGCCGGTTTCGCTGGCCGGTCGGATCGATCGGTGCTCGAAGCCATGACAGCCGCGCTCGCCCATCGTGGCCCTGATGGAGAGGGGTTCTTCCTGTCTCCGCAAGGCGAGGTTGGCCTTGGTCACCGGCGCCTTAGCGTGGTCGACACTGGCGGCGGCGGCCAGCCCATGTTCAATGAAGACGGCAAGGTCGTCATCGTCTTCAACGGAGAGATCTACAATCACTTGGATCTGCGCCGCGAACTGGTGGCAAGTGGCCATGTCTTCCGCACAGACCATTCCGACACGGAAGTGCTGATCCACGGCTGGGAGCAGTGGCGCGAGGGATTGCTGAGCCGGGTCGACGGCATGTTCGCCTTCGCTCTATGGGACAGCACGCGGGGCGAGTTGGTGCTCGCCCGCGACCGCTTCGGGGAAAAGCCGCTCTTTTACGCTGAGGAGGGGTCCAGCCTGATCTTCGGCAGCGAACTGGCGGCGCTCCTCCCCGCCATGGCCTCTCCGCAGGTTGATCGGCTTTCACTGAAAAAGTTCTTCGCCTACGGCTATTTTCCCGGAGAATCGTCGTTTTATCGGGGCGTGCGCAAGCTGCGGGCAGGGCATTATGTTGTCTATCGTCCGGGGAGCGGTGCTCCCATTCAGCCCCGCGCGTACTATAGCTTCGCGCTGCGCCCGGATGAAGGTCTCGCCGACGGCCCCGAGGAGCCCCTGGTGGAGGAGTTGGCTCACCTCTTTTCTCAGTCGGTGCGCAGGCGTCTGATGTCCGACGTGCCAATCGGCATCCTGCTGAGCGGAGGGGTCGATTCCAGCGCCATCTTGGCAGCCGCCAGCCGGGAGATCCCGGGCGCTGGTCTGCAGACCTTTACGATCGGCTTCGAAGAGAAGTCCTTCGACGAGTCCGCTCATGCGGCACGGGTCGCTCGCCATTTCGGTTCGGACCATCACCAGCTTATGCTGGACATGGACAAAGCCCAGGCCCTGACGCCTTCAGTGCTTTCGCGCATGAGCGAGCCGCTGGCCGATCCATCGCTGATACCGACGTATTTGCTTAGCAAATTCAGCCGGGAGCGAGTGACCGTGGCCCTGTCTGGTGACGGTGGCGACGAGCTTTTTGCGGGCTACGATCCCATGGCGGCCCTTGGCCCTGCTGGGCTCTACGATGCTTTGGTTCCCGGGCCTGCCCATCGGCTGGTGCGCAGCCTGGTCGATGCCCTTCCTGTCTCCCACAACAACATGTCGCTCGATTTCAAGCTGAAGCGGGCGATGAAGGGATTGAAGCGGGGCGGGGCCCTTCGCTTGCCCACATGGATGGGGCCGCTGCAGCGCGACGAGATCGCTGACCTATTTGCCGAGCCTGTGTCCGACGAAGAACTCTATGCTGATGCTATTGAGGTCTGGAATGCCAGCCCCCATCTCAGCCCGGAGGAAAGAGCGCTTGAGTTCTTCACCCGGATCTACTTGCCCGACGATATCCTGATGAAGACCGATCAGGCGTCAATGATGGTATCTCTGGAGACCCGGGCGGTCTTCCTCGACAAGGATCTTGTTGAGTTTTGCTGCCGGCTTCCCTACCGGCTGAAATACAGAAACGGCACGCGCAAGTACCTGCTAAAAAAGGCTCTGAGCCGCTTGGTGCCCGAGGACGTGCTGGCCCGCAAGAAGAAGGGATTCGGCATTCCGGCGGCCAAATGGTTGAAGGAATGGACGCGTTATCCGCTCGATGTCGAATGCCCGGGGATCGACGCGGACGGTGTCCTGCGCTATTGGCGAGACCACCGCGCCATGGCCCAGGATCATCGTCTGTTCCTTTGGAGCTGGATTGCCGTTCAGGAAACGTTGCAGGGTCGCGCCTGACCCGCTCATAGAAGATCGAGGACATCACGATGATAGGATCCCTGCCCCGTTTGAGGATTTATACCACGCTCGGACAGTATGTCGACGTGCTGGCCAGCCTGGTCGTTGGCGACCGCCGTTCGGGCGATGACGTTGCCAAGCTGGAGAAGGAGATTGCCAAGCGCGTCGGCACCGCCGCCGCGGTTGCGATGCCGCTTGCTCGCGTCGGGCTGTACCACGCGGTCAAGGCGTTGATTCGGCCAGGTCAAAAGGTGATCATGTCGCCCTATACCATCGCCGACGTTGTCAACATGGTCGTCTGTGCGGGCGGCCAACCGGTCTTCGCCGACATCGAGCGCGAGACTTGCAACATTGACGCGGCCGAGGTGGAGCGCCTGCTCACTGCGGACACTGGCGCCGTGTTGGTTACCCACTTCTACGGCCTGGCTTGCGACATAGAGCGAATTGCCGCGGCTTGTCGGGAGAAGGGGGTTCCTCTGATTGAGGATGCGGCACAGGCATACGGTGTGCGGGTCAACGGAAAGCCGGTTGGCACCTTCGGCGACATCGGCGTCTTCAGCTTTGGCATGTTCAAGAACGTCAATTCCTTCTATGGCGGGGCGATCGTCACGAACCGACCCGAGCTTGCCGACAAGATCCGCACCACGATCAATCAGCGGCCCTATCAGAGCCTTTCGATGTACTTGTCCAAGGTAGCCAACGCTGCCGTGACCGACATCATCACCATGCCGCTGTTCTACCGCTCTTTCTTCTTCTGGCTGTTCCGATATGCCTTCATCAACGAGGTGGAGTCGATTAACAACCGGATGAAGATCGACGTGGATCCCAAGCTGAAGACCGAGATTCCCGACGAATACGATCGGCGCATGCGGCCTATTCAGGCGCGGCTGGTGCTGAAGCAGCTAGACAGAGTGGACCGGGACACAGCGGCGCGCGTCGAACACGCGAAGTTCTATTACGAGAACCTCAAGGATGTGAAGGGCCTGATCATGCCGCCCATGCGCACCGACGGGTCCCACATGTACTGGTATTTTCCGATCCAGTACGAGAACCGCCACGATCTTGTGAAGTTTGCGATGCGCCACGGGCGCGACATCACCGAAAGCTACCACCGCAACTGCGCGGCGCTGCCGTGCTTTTCCCAGTGGGCCAGCGATTGCCCGAGAGCCCAAGCCACCGCTGACGGCTTGATCTACCTGCCGACCTATCCCCGCTACAAGCGCTCCGAGATCGCCAAGACCGTCGCAGTTATAAAAGCCTATTTCAACCAATGACGCCGAAAGTCGCCGTCATCGGCTCTGGACTGACTGGGCTCGCCTGCGCGCAAGCGCTGATCCGTCGAGGATTTCGGCCCGAAGTCCTCGACGTCGGTGAACGGTTACCCGAGGCCACGCTGGCCGTGACCCGGCGCCTTGAGACCGTCGAGCCCGAGAACTGGACCGGCGCAGACCGCCGCCTCGTCACCGCGAACGATAGCCTGGGCAAGGGCAAGGTACCGAAGAAGCGTGTGTTCGGCAGCGATTTCTACACCGCCGGGTCCACTGATCTTCTGCCGCTGGAGGTGGATAGCGGGCTACCCAGTGGCAGCTTCGCAAAGGGCGGATACAGCGTGGCTTGGGGTGGGGCGGTCCTACCTACTCATCCCGACGATCTCGCGGGCTGGCCAATCAAGGCTGCCGACCTCGAGCCATCGTATCGCCGCGTGCTGGCGCTGATGCCGCTTTCGGCGCGCGAGGACGACTTGGCGGGCGCGTTTCCCCTGCTGACTGAGAATTCTCGTGCGCTTGAGATGCCACAGCAGGCCGCGCACCTGCTCAAGGCCTTGCGGCGCGTTCGATCATCGCCCGACGCGCCGTTTCTGGCCGGGGCCTCGCGGCTCGCGGTGGAGGCCCAAGGGTGCCGCTACTGCGGATTCTGCTTGTCTGGCTGCGTGTACCAGAAGATATTTTCCAGCGCGCCGCAGTTCGACCGGCTGCATGCAGAGGGACAGCTCTTTTACCGCACCGGTGTCATCGTGCAGCGCTTCGAAGAGGTGGACGGACGGGTGCGTCTGACGGTGCGCAACCTTTCGGAGGGCGCATCCCGCATTGAGGAGTACGACCGGGTGTTTGTCGCCGCGGGCGCCATTCAGTCGACCCGTCTGGTGCTCGAGAGCCTTGGCCTCTACGATACGCCGGTGGCGGTAAAGGACAGCCAGAAGTATGTTCTGCCGCTACTGCAGTGGCGCCGCACACCGCTGGAATGGCCACGTATCAATGCGCTGGCCAATCTCTTCGTCGATTTCAAGGCTCCCCGGCTATCGCCCCATTGGTACCACGCCCAGATCTCGGCGATCAGCGATCTTGTGCTGCAGGGCATGGGTGTGGACCCGTGGACTCCCTCCATGCGGAAGGCGGTAATGCGGTTCGGCTATGAACGCATGATGATCGCGTGGGGTGGGCTCCATTCCAGTCAGTCCTCTTCGCTGCAACTGGTTTTGAAGGCGTCAGCAGGGGAGGGCCCCTCCCGCCTTCAGATTTCGGCCGTTCCGAACCCTGCGGCCCGCCGGGCTTGCCTGGCGGTGGCACGCCACCTCTCCGCCCGGCTGCTGAGGCAGGGCGTCCTCGGCCTCCTTCCCCTTACCATGGTGGGTGATCCCGGCGGTGGTAACCACTTCGGCGCCTCCCTTCCGATGGGTGGCGACAACCGCCGCGGCCTTTCCACTGACGTGCTTGGCCGTCTAGCTGGCTTCGGCCGGGTGCATGTTGTCGACGGTGCGGTCCTTCCTGCCATTCCCGCCACCACGGTTGCTCTGTTGCAGATGGCCAATGCTGATCGCATCGCCACTGCCGCCGCCTAGGAGTAAACATGAAGCCTCTTAGCCCCGGAAAGCCGTCCCTTCCCGAGAAATGGACCGTTCTGTCCAGGCAGGTCATCAATTTCCTGATAGTTGGCGGCTCGAACTTCCTGCTGACCTATGTGCTCTATATCGGTCTGCTGCTCTGGGCCTCGCCGCTGGTATCCTATATTGTCTCGACGGTGTTCGGCATCCTGTATGTCGTGGTCCTGAACATGGTTTCCGTGTTCAAGAGCAGGTTCACCGTGCTCAAGTTCCTTATGCTGTTTGCCTACAATGTAGCCTACACAGCCGTCAGCATCGCGGTTTTCCGCTGGATCCAGCGAAACATCGACGTATCGCCGGTGATGTATCCGGTCATCACTCAGTGCATCCTGCTGCCATTGCACTTCCTGTGCACCCGGTTCATCGCCCAGGCCCGCTCGGCCGCCAGACACGGGGCGGACCGGACATGACGGTTCTGCTCGATCCGGATCGGAGGGTGCTGGACGCGGTGGCCCGACTTCATGTGGAAGTGCTCCCGGGGTCGCGCATCTCCCGGCTCGGGTTGCCGTTTGCGCGGTCCTTCTATGCGTTTGCTGCAAGATCCAACCTTGAGCACGTCCTTGCGCTGAGCGAAGACGGCGAGGTCCGCGGCGCAGCCCTGCTCAGTTTGTCTCCAAAGACCCTGACGCGGCGCAGCGCCCTTCGCACAACGCTGGCCTGGGCTCTCCTGCGGCATCCCTCCAACCTGCTGGCGGCGCTGGCCGGCGGCGAGGGCGAAACTCCTGATATTGCGGACCTGCCAGAGATCGTTGCCATTTTCGTGGCAGCTGGGCGCCAAAGCGCAGGGGAGGGCACCTTGCTGCTGCGCCATGCGGAAAAGCTGCTGCGGGAGGCGGGCTTTCCCGCTTATCTGGTGCGCACGGAAAACCGGGTAGACAACCGCGCGATCAGCTTTTATGAGCGCAATGGCTTCCGGGTCGTAGGCGCTAGCGGCGCGAAGCCAGCGCCTTTTTTGTACATGAAAAAATCATTGGACTGATGTCATGCGGCCTATGGCCGAGCACAGGCGTCGGAACGGAAAAAGATGCGGGGGACGGTGGCAATGGGTAGGACGGTTTGGACACTGGTAGGCTCGCTGCTAGGGAGCGTGATCGCGCTAGTCTATCTCTGCGCACTCGTCTTGGCGCTTGGTGTCTGGACCATCAGCGCTGACATTCCCTCCGACCAGATATTGGCCGAATCCGGATCGGCCTATCAAGCCAACATCCAGGACAGGCTCCAGACCCAATTCCCCTTCGAGATCGGCTCCGACGGCCTTAACGGCAATCGTTCGACCCTGACGCTGCAGGAGGACGGACGGTCTCTCGGCCCGATGCACGCCTCGCACGACGACATCCGCAAGATCGGCGGAGGCGTTTATTCGCACTGGAAGGAGCAGCTCTACTTCTCAGCCAGCGACAACAGCGACCCGCGGACCAACGGCCGCAGCTACCGGGTAACGGCAACGCTCCAACTAGAGCCAGCGGTGATGGCTGGCAACGTGCTGCTAACTCTCGTGTTCTTGCTGCTCTGGGGCCGAAATCTGTTTGACTGGTGCCTGGGACGCCAGACTGCAGTTCTAGCCGGGGGAACGGCCCTCATGCTCGCCGGTGGCGGGTCCATTCTCGCGCTGGTGGCAGCCGGGATCATTCACCCAATCAACGAACTCAACGGTGCGACCAAGGACTGGGGACTTATCCGTCTGATCGCGGGGCACACGCTGATAGGCTTCGTCTTGTTCGGCCTTGTGGCGCTAACCGCCATGTCCATGGGCGCCCTCGTCCAGCGCCAGGCGGGTGGACGGGCCAGCCAGTGGCTATTTTACGGCTATCCTCTGGCCCTGCCGCTGACGGTGTTGCTGGCGGCATTCTTCATCGGGGATGGCATTGGCCGATGGCTGGCGCCGTTGCTCCTGGTGCTGTCGTGGACACCGCTGCTGGTTTGGCGGCCCGACCGGGCCGATTTGGTCAGGCTCCTGACTGTCCTCGGCGGCTGCGCGGTGCCGATCGCCTTATATGCATTGTACATGGCTCTGCTGTGGCACGGGCCGACAGAGACCCTGAGCAACGGCACCCAAGGCGACATCGCCCACAGCGCTGGCGTGATCCACACGCTGAAGGTCTCCCTCTATCCGCTGTGGAACCTGGCGGCAGAAGGCAATATACTGCCCTACGGCAATACACCACCGATGATTTATGGAGCGGCCTTCCTCAACGTTCCGGGCTTCGACGCCATGGCCTTCCTCACCTGCAGCAATGGGATCTTTTTCGGCTGCTGGCTGGCCAGCGGCCTTTATGGCGCGGCGAATGCGGCGCGGGAGCAGGGAGAACCGCTCCGCGATCCGTGGTTCGTCCTGCTGGTCACTGCCCTGGTGATGACGGCGACGCGCTATCCGAGCTTTGCCGTGGATTCGCCCGCCGTGCCGCTGGCCATACCGCTCATTTTCTCGGCCTTCGCTCTGCGGCCACTGACAGCCGGCAGTCCGATCGGCACGGCAGCGGCAGGAATGAGCATTGCCGCCGGTGCGGCCCTTTCCAAGATGGCGGTATTCGTCTCCTGGCCCCTGATCCTCGGCTTCGACCTTCTGCAGCTCTTCTTCAGACGACGGCCCACCCGGGGGCAGCTAACGGTTATTGTGATCGCGGGTTTGGTGGTGTTGGCAGTGGGGTCGGTTAGCCTCATCAACTGGGGGCGCGTCTACTGGCATCTCTACGTACCTGGGCCCGAGGTGCGTATCCTGCTGTTCAACCAGCATGTCTCAGATCCCATGGTGATCTTCATCTCCGCCCTGCGTGACCTTGGCTGGGTGGTGATCGGCCTTGCACTGCTGCGGGTGCGGCTAGGCTTTCTCTCTGCCGCCTACTGGTGCGGGTTTGCTGCCTATGTGGCCTATCCATACCTCTTCTACTCCGTCGCCATGCTGAATCTCCTCGGTGTGGCCCTGGCGGTCATCCTTTATAGGCAGGAGGTTCGCCGGGTCTGGCGCATGCTGCTGGCCGGTGCCGTGATGACGCTACCTTACATCGCAACCCGGGATTATGGCGGGTCGCAGACCTTCTTCGTTTGGGTGCCGGTGATGGTCGCCATATGCCTGTTCTCGCTGGCGCTGGAGGGCCGCCACTTCGTCTTCCTGCGGCGGGCCATGCTCCTGCTGATCACCGCGGGGATGGGATTGCTCGTGGTTGGCGTCGGCGCGGGTTGGGTGCGAATTGATCCCCAGTTCATGAACGGGGACAAGGACAAGCTGACCCCCGCCATGTACGACATGTGGACGAAGGTCCGCACCGATGTGGAAAAGGATGCGCTGTTGTTCACGGACCTGACCGGCCCAGAACAACGCATTGGGGACGGATGGAATTCCTATTCGGCCG
Source organism: Rhizobium sp. RU36D (assembly GCF_900176345.1). Classification (GTDB taxonomy): domain Bacteria; phylum Pseudomonadota; class Alphaproteobacteria; order Rhizobiales; family Rhizobiaceae; genus Allorhizobium. The sequence goes on along the minus strand of NZ_FWXU01000028.1, from coordinate 55,803 downwards.
TGGCAGAGCGACAGTTCTACTTGTCCTCCTGGTTCACCAGCTTCAACGACCTGCGGATCAACGTGGCGGAGCGAATGAAGCGGCTTGATATCAATGAGAAAGTGCTGAATGGCGAAATCTCGCCGGAGGCGACGGAACTGAAGCGTCAGTATGGGCACTATTATGCGGTCGTGCGCAACGCCCGCCAGGTGCCCGCCGACTTCACGCTGATTTATCGCAACCAGGACCTGAGTCTCTATCGGATCCCGACGGCGGTGGGGCATTGATCACTCAAGGGAGGGATTTCCCACTTTGACCAGGTGATCTACGCCTACCGCCGTGTTCGGTAGCGAACTTTGAACTGTCGGTATCGGCATTCACGCCCCTTTCAGGGCGTTCCTAAAGACGCACTTGTTCCGCATTCGTTTTGTTCTAGGATGAAGAAAAAACGAATGTCGGGAGGTTGGTATGTTGTTGTCGGCGCGGCAGGTTGAGATCATGGCCCTGGCCAAGGAGCAGGGGCGTGTCATGGTGGAGGAACTTGCGGTGCGCTTTGCCGTGACGCCGCAGACCATCCGCAAGGATCTGAACGATCTCTGCGACGAACGGGCGCTCAACCGCATTCATGGCGGAGCGGTGTTTCCCAGCGGCAATGAAAACGTCAAATACGAGGCCCGTCGCTCCATGGCGGCGCTGGAGAAGCAGGCGATCGGGCGCGCCGCCGCTGCCATTATTCCCGATAATTCCTCGCTGTTCATCAATATCGGTACGACGACGGAGGCGGTGGGCGAAGCCCTGATCGATCATCGCGAATTGATGGTGATCACCAATAACATCAATGTTGCCAATCGCTTGAGGATCTTTCCCTCGATTGAGGTGGTTATCGCCGGCGGCGTGGTGCGTGGATCTGACGGCGGTATCGTCGGCGAGGCGGCAGTCGATTTCATTCGACAGTTCAAGGTCGATTTCGCCGTCATCGGCGTCTCGGCGATTGATGAGGATGGGGCGCTGCTAGACTTCGATTATCGCGAGGTGAAGGTGGCGCAGGCCATCATGGCCAATGCCCGCCACGTCATCCTTGTGTCCGATGCCTCCAAGTTCGAACGCACGGCGCCGGTGCGGATCGGCCATATCTCGCAGGTCCACACCTTCATCACCGATCATTGTCCCAGCGCCTCGGTACGCGCGGTTTGCATTGATGGCGATGTGCGGCTGATAGAAACTTCTCAACCGGCCATTTCCTGAACGCGGCGGCTTTTATTTAAAGTTCGTTTGACATTCGTTTCATTTTCGAATTAGATATTCATGCTTTCGCAATTGCAAAAAACTAGTGCAGTGCGAAATGGGTGGGATGATGTCAGGCAAAACGGTTTTCGATATCTTTGTTGTAGGTGGCGGCATCAATGGCTGCGGGATCGCGCGCGATGCGAGCGGCCGCGGCTATTCGGTTGCCTTGGCGGAGATGAACGACTTCGCGTCGGGCACGTCATCCGGCGCAACAAAGCTGATCCATGGCGGCTTGCGCTATCTGGAGCATTACGAGTTTCGCCTGGTGCGTGAGGCTCTGATGGAGCGCGAGGTGCTGTGGGCCATGGCGCCGCACGTCATCTGGCCGCTCCGTTTCGTGCTTCCGTTCCAGAAGGGCGGCATCCGCCCGGCCTGGCTTATCCGTCTTGGCCTATTTCTCTATGATCACCTGGGCGGCCGCAAGCTTCTGCCGGCCACCAAGACTTTGGATATGCGGCGCGATCCCGCTAGCAAGCCGCTGAAGCCGATCTTCACCAAGGCGTTCGAATATTCCGACGGCTGGGTTGATGATGCCCGCATGGTGGTGCTCAATGCCCGGGACGCTGCCGATCGTGGCGCCACGATCCTCAGCCGTTACAAGGTCACGTCCGCCCGCCGGGAGAATGGCCTGTGGCAGGTCACGGTCCGGTCCAATGATTCGCGTGAGACCAGGACGTTTTCTGCGCGCATGCTGGTGAATGCCGCCGGTCCATGGGTGGACCAGGTGCTTGCCGGCGCGGTGGGTAAGAACAACGTGCACAATGTGCGCCTCGTGCAGGGCAGCCACATTATCGTGCGCAAGAAGTTTTCCGATCCGCGCGCATACTTTTTCCAGAACCCCGACAATCGCATCATTTTCGCCATACCCTATGAGGGCGAGTTCACCCTGATCGGGACTACCGACAGGGACTATCGCGACGACCCGAAGGATGTGAAGATCAGCGACGAAGAAGTCTCCTATCTCTGCAATGCGGCAAGTGAGTATTTTCAGGAGCCGGTGCGGCCCGAGGATATCGTCTGGAGCTATTCGGCGGTTCGCCCGCTCTATGATGACGGTGCATCCAAGGCGCAGGAAGCCACACGTGACTACGTGTTGAAGGTGGAGACGGACGGCGGCGTGCCGCTGCTGAACGTCTTTGGTGGCAAGTTGACGACCTATCGTCGCCTGGCCGAGCATGCGCTTGAGAAGATCAGCGAAGCGATCGGGGCTCGCGGCGGTCCCTGGACAGCCGGAAGCTCGCTTCCGGGCGGCGATTTTGCAGTGACTGCGGTCACAAAGCAGGTCCAGGCTCTCAGGGCCTCTTACCCCTTCATTTCGACCGTCTATGCTGAGCGCCTGATCCGATGCTACGGGACCAGGGCGCCCATGGTGCTTGGAAAGGCGAAATCTGAAGCAGAGCTTGGGCGGCTTTTCGGCGGTACGCTGTACGAGGCCGAAGTGCGCTATCTGATGGAATTCGAATGGGCTCGCACCGCGGAGGATATTCTGTGGCGGCGAACCAAGCAGGGCCTGTTCCTTTCGCGTGAGGAAGCAGCGGGCCTTGAGGACTATCTGGCAAGGGAAGCGGTTTTGTAGTCGTGTAGTCGCTTGCCGGTGGAGACATTGCCTGAGGGTTGGGAGGCCCGAGGACGAATGCTGGAATTGCGCAAAGTGTCGAAGATGGTCGGGAACGAATATCATATTCGTCCTACCGATCTGACATTGCAGCGGGGATCGCTGAACGTTCTGTTGGGTCCGACCCTGTCCGGCAAGACCTCGCTGATGCGGCTGATGGCCGGTCTCGACAAGCCGACCGGCGGTTCAATCCATTTCGACGGCGAAGACGTGACCGGTGTCGCGGTGCAGAAGCGCAGTGTCGCCATGGTCTACCAGCAGTTCATTAACTATCCTGCATTTACCGTCTACGAAAACATCGCCTCTCCGATGCGCATCGCCGGCAAGGATGCGGCAACGATCGACCGGGAAGTGCGCAAGGCTGCGGAACTGTTGCGTCTGACACCCTATCTTGACCGTCTGCCGCTCAACCTCTCGGGCGGCCAGCAGCAACGCACGGCGCTTGCGCGGGCCATTGTCAAGAATGCCAAGCTGGTGCTGCTGGATGAGCCGCTGGCCAATCTCGATTATAAGCTGCGTGAGGAATTGCGTGAAGAATTGCCGAAGCTCTTTGCCGAGTCGGGTGCGATCTTCGTTTATGCGACGACCGAGCCTGCGGAGGCGCTGCTTCTGGGCGGCAATACAGCCGCGCTCAGCGAAGGCCGGATCACGCAGTTCGACGAGACGATCAAGGTCTACCGCAATCCGGCCGATCTTCTGACGGCCCGCACTTTTGCCGATCCGCCATTGAACACGATTGATCTCGTGAAGTCCGATGGCAGCCTCTTGCTGGGCGATCGCAAGGTCATGGACCTGCCGGTGCACCTGACCGGCATTCCCAATGGTCCGGTCACCGTCGCGTTCCAGCCGCACCATGTTTTCCTAAAGCCTCGCAGCGGCACGATCGCTCTATCGGCCCGCACGATGGTTTCGGAGATTGCCGGATCCGAGAGCTTCATCCATCTCGACTATGCCGGATCGCGCTGGGTCATGCTGGAGCACGGAATTCACGACATCGATCCAGACCAGACGATCGATGTGCATTTGGAATTGCGGCATCTGATGGCGTTCGATCCCAGGACCGGCCGGTCGTTATCCGGCGCTGGCCACGAAGCGGAATAGGAGGCGAAGAGATGGCACGCATCAATCTTGAACATATTCGCCACGCCTATAACCAAAAGGCCAAAGCAGCCGGCGACTACGCGCTGAAGGAAGTGCATCACGAATGGGACGACGGCGGTGCTTATGCCCTGCTTGGACCTTCGGGTTGCGGCAAGACCACGCTGCTCAACATCATCTCGGGCCTGCTGCATCCGTCCGATGGACGCATCCTGTTCGATGGCGTCGATGTTACCGACTTGACCACGCAGCAGCGCAACATCGCGCAGGTTTTCCAGTTTCCCGTCGTCTATGACACGATGACCGTGTTCGACAACCTCGCCTTTCCCTTGCGCAATCGGCACGTTCCCGAGGCTGAGGTGAAGGCGCGCGTCGACCATATCCTTGAAATGACCGACCTTGCGGGCATGGCGAAACGGCGGGCCAACGGCCTGACGGCCGACCAGAAACAGAAGATCTCCCTTGGCCGGGGCCTGGTGCGGTCTGATGTCAATGCCATCTTGTTCGACGAGCCGCTGACGGTGATCGATCCCCATATGAAATGGGTCCTGCGGTCGCAGTTGAAGCGGCTGCATCGGCAGTCCGGCTTCACGATGGTCTATGTCACCCATGACCAGACCGAGGCGCTGACCTTCGCCGACAAGGTCGTCGTCATGTATGATGGCCAGATCGTCCAGATCGGCACGCCTGCCGAGTTGTTCGAACGGCCGAGCCACACATTCGTCGGCTACTTCATCGGCTCACCCGGCATGAACCTGATGCCGACAAGGATAGAGGGAGCGACAGCGGTTGTCGGCGACCAGCGGATACCATTGCAGGCACCACCGAAAATCGGTGCCGCAAGCCGCATCGAGCTTGGCATCAGGCCGGAATTTGTCCGGCTCGGTGGGGAGGGCATGCCGATCGAGATCCGCAAGGTCGAGGATATCGGGCGCCAGAAGATCGTGCGGGGAAGTTTCTGCGGCAGCCCGCTGTCGATCGTGCTTGCCGAAGACGACGCGATACCGGCCGATGCCAGGGTCACGTTCGATCCCGCGGCGATCGGGATTTATGCCGATAGCTGGCGCGCTGGGGTGGAGGGCTGACCATGGAAAAGACCTGGAACAACAGAGCCTGGTTCATGGTGCTGCCGGTGCTACTGCTGGTCGCATTCTCCGCCGTCATTCCGCTGATGACGGTCGTCAACTATTCCGTCCAGGATACTTTCGGCAACAACCAGTTCTTCTGGGCCGGCACGGACTGGTTCCTCGAGATCCTGAATTCCGACCGCTTCTGGGATGCGCTGATGCGCAATCTCATCTTCTCGATGATCATCCTGGCGATCGAGGTTCCGCTCGGTATCTTCATCGCGCTTAACATGCCGAAATCTGGACTCGGCGTTCCGGTCTGCCTCGTAATGATGGCGCTGCCGCTGCTCATTCCATGGAATGTCGTCGGCACGATCTGGCAGGTTTTCGGACGCGTGGATATCGGCTTCCTCGGCCACTATCTGACGGTTCTCGGCATCGACTATAACTACACGCAGGATCCTGTTGATGCCTGGGTGACCGTCATCGTCATGGACGTGTGGCACTGGACGAGCCTTGTTGTTCTCCTTTGCTATGCCGGCCTCGTATCGATCCCGGATGCCTATTACCAGGCGGCCAAGATCGATGGTGCCTCCCGCTGGTCGGTCTTCCGCTACATCCAGCTGCCGAAGATGAAGCGGGTGCTTCTGATCGCCGTGCTGCTGCGGTTCATGGACAGCTTCATGATCTACACGGAGCCGTTCGTCGTCACTGGCGGCGGACCGGGCAACTCGACGACATTCCTGTCAATCGACCTCGTCAAGATGGCAGTCGGCCAGTTCGATCTTGGCCCAGCGGCGGCGATGTCGATCATCTACTTCCTGATCATCCTGTTGCTGTCATGGATATTCTACACCGTGATGACCAACAGCGACGCACCGGCAAAGTGAGGGAGGGATCCATGGCCAGCACCAATAGAACCGGGCGCTACTCGTTCCTCGTCCCGACGATCTATATCATCTTCCTGATCCTGCCGATCTACTGGCTCGTGAACATGAGCTTCAAGAGCAATACGGAGATCCTGGGCACGTTTTCGCTTTGGCCGCAGAGCCCGACGATCCGCAACTACATGGTGATCTTCACCGATCCGGCCTGGTATAACGGCTATATCAATTCGATCATCTATGTGGCGCTGAACACGGTGATCTCGGTTTCCGCAGCTCTTCCGGCGGCCTATGCGTTCTCTCGCTACCGGTTCCTGGGCGACAAGCACCTTTTCTTCTGGCTGCTGACCAACCGCATGGCGCCGCCGGCGGTGTTCGCGCTGCCGTTCTTCCAGCTCTACTCGGCCTTCGGCCTCATCGATACGCATATAGCGGTTGCCATTGCCCATTGCCTGTTCAACGTGCCGCTGGCGGTCTGGATCCTGGAAGGTTTCATGTCCGGCGTGCCGAAGGAGATCGATGAGACGGCCTATATCGACGGCTATTCCTTCCCGAAATTCTTCTTCAAGATCTTCATGCCGCTCATTGCTTCGGGCATCGGTGTGGCCGCCTTCTTCTGCTTCATGTTCTCCTGGGTCGAACTTCTGATCGCCCGGACCTTGACCACAACAGACGCCAAGCCGATCGCGGCCACCATGACCCGCACAGTTTCCGCATCGGGCATGGACTGGGGCGTGCTGGCAGCCGCAGGTGTGCTGACCATCATACCCGGGGCGCTGGTCATCTATTTCGTTCGCAACTACATCGCCAAGGGCTTCGCCCTGGGCCGCGTGTGAGAGGAGAGCTGGGATGGACTTCTCCTGGATGGCCTGGACACTGCCGACGGCGCTGTTCTTCATCACAATTTTTGCCCTGATCGCCGGCATGGCGGTTTGGGAATACATGTCGCCGGGAGGCAATCCGCGGGTCGGCATATTGCGGTTCGAGACCACGCGAGGTGATCGCCTGTTCATTTCGCTGCTCGGCTCCGCATTCATTCATCTCGCATGGTTGGGTCTGGGAGGACCGAACCTGTGGTGGGCTCTCGCCCTGTCGGTGGTCTACGCGATCGGCGTATTCCGCTTCGTCTAGGGCAAGCCAAAACGGATGGCCGCGAAATCGGGCATCCGCACTGTTTGAACTGCAATCGCAAACCTTTGGGAGGATTATCATGCGACGGCAACTTCTGACGACAACGGCGGTGATGCTGCTGGCATTTACCGGCTCCGCATTCGCAGACATGGACGCTGCGAAGAAATTCCTGGACGCCGAGATCGGCGATATGTCCGTGCTGTCCCGCGCCGACCAGGAAAAGGAAATGCAATGGTTCATCGATGCCGCAAAGCCCTTTGCCGGCATGGATATCAAGGTGGTTTCGGAAACGATCACCACGCATGAGTATGAATCCAAGGTGCTGGCCAAGGCCTTCACCGAAATCACCGGCATCAAGATCACCCATGACCTGATCGGCGAAGGCGACGTGGTCGAAAAGCTGCAGACGCAGATGCAGTCCGGCGAAAACGTCTATGACGCCTATGTCAACGACTCAGACCTGATCGGCACCCACTGGCGCTACAAGCAGGCCCGCTCGCTGACCGACTGGATGGCGAACGAAGGCAAGGACGTTACCAATCCCGGCCTCGACCTTAATGACTTCATCGGCCTGAAATTCACCACCGCGCCTGACGGCAAGCTCTACCAGCTGCCCGACCAGCAGTTCGCGAACCTCTACTGGTTCCGCTACGACTGGTTCAACGATGAGAAGAACAAGGCCGACTTCAAGGCCAAGTATGGCTACGATCTCGGCGTGCCGGTCAACTGGTCGGCCTACGAGGATATCGCCGAGTTCTTCACCGGTCGCGAAATCGACGGCAAGAAGGTCTATGGTCACATGGACTACGGCAAGAAGGACCCGTCGCTCGGCTGGCGCTTCACCGACGCCTGGCTGTCCATGGCCGGCAATGGCGACAAGGGCCTGCCGAACGGTCTTCCGGTCGACGAATGGGGCATCAAGGTCGACGAAAACTCGCGTCCGGTCGGCTCCTGCGTTGCCCGCGGCGGCGACACCAACGGTCCGGCCTCGGTCTACGCCATCCAGAAGTATCTCGACTGGCTGAAGGCCTATGCGCCGGCCGCCGCCAACGGCATGACCTTCTCGGAATCCGGCCCGGTTCCGTCGCAGGGTGAGATCGCCCAGCAGATGTTCATGTACACCGCCTTCACCGCCGATCTGGTGAAGGACGGCCTGCCTGTCGTGAACGCGGACGGTACGCCGAAGTGGCGCTTCGCTCCGAGCCCGCATGGTGTCTACTGGAAGGACGGCATGAAGCTCGGCTATCAGGACGTCGGTTCCTGGACGCTTCTGAAATCCACGCCTGACGACCGCGCCAAGGCTGCCTGGCTCTATGCGCAGTTCGTCACCTCCAAGACCGTGGACGTCAAGAAGAGCCATGTCGGCCTGACCTTGATCCGCGAGAGCTCGATCCAGCACAAGAGCTTTACGGATCGTGCGCCTAAGCTTGGTGGTCTGATCGAGTTCTACCGCTCTCCGGCCCGCGTGCAGTGGTCGCCGACCGGCACCAACGTTCCGGACTATCCGAAGCTGGCACAGCTGTGGTGGCAGGCGATCGGCGACGCATCCTCGGGTGCCAAGACCGCACAGGAAGCCATGGACTCGCTCTGCGCCGAGCAGGAAAAGGTTCTGCAGCGCCTGGAACGCGCAGGCGTTCAGGGTGATATCGGTCCGAAGCTGGCCGAAGAGCATGACCTCGCCTACTGGAACAAGGACGCCGCCGCCAAGGGCAACCTTGCTCCGCAGTTGAAGATCGAGAACGAGAAAGAAAAGCCGATCACCGTCAACTATGACGAACTGGTCAAGAGCTGGCAGAAGTAAGCCAGCTTTGAGAAAGATCGCGGCGGGGCGCCATCTCGTCAACGCCGCATCGCAACTGATAGCTTCGGCCGGAACGTGATCTCACGTTCCGGCCTCTTTTTGTCTGGCTATGCGTTTATCCAGCCTTCGGCCATGGGATGATCGTGGGGCAAAGGCAATGACACGATCCGGCCGCTGCGTGCGCTGTCGTAGAAGGCCGTGATCAGCTCGATCGAGTGATAGCTTTCCTCGATCTCTGGCAGGAAGAAATCCGGCTGGCCTGTCAGCCGCCGATGGATGTCCGTGAAGAAACCCGGGAAGCGCGGCGGTATATGGGGCGCGGCTGCAACGATGGCATCGACCTCTGCTTGCCGGGCGGGGTCTGCGGCCACAAACCGCCATGGCACGGAGCAGACCTGATAGGGTTCATCACTTGACGTGACTGTGAGATGTTCAAAGCAGGCGCGAAACCGCGTGAGATTGCCGGCGCCGCCGAGAGTCACCGACGACGTGATCATGGCACCTTCGCTACTGCGCATGGCAATGGCTGCGCAGTCTTCCGTTTCCACGGTGTTCACGCGCGTTTCGGCAAAGGCGGCGACTTGCGTTATCGGCCCGACAAGATGGGTGGCGAGGTTGTGGATATGGCAGGCGTGGCTGACAAGAACGCCACCGAGTTCGCCGGCCCAGGTGCCGCGCCAGGGTTGTTCCTCGTAATAGCTGGGCGTTCTCTGCCAATGGGTTTCCATGGACAATACATAGGGGCGACCCAGAAGCCCAAGCTTCTTGAGGTCATGAAGCGCATAGTAGCTCGTGCCATAGCGATACTGGAACACCGGGAAGACGTGCCGGTTTGCTTCCTCCGCGGCCGTCTTGATGCGCCTGACATCGGCCATCGATCCGGCCAGCGGCTTCTCGCAAATGACATGCTTGCCGGCTTTCAGCGCCGTTATCGTGAAAGGCGCATGCATCCGTGGCGGCAGGCAGATATCCACGATGTCCACTGTCGCATCGGCCAGGACCTCGGCGAAGTCCGTGACCACTTGCGTTCCGGGAACCAGTTGTGCGGCTTCTTCCGCGCGTTCGCGATTGAGGTCACAAATGTAAGCCACCTCGAACAGATCGGGCAGCTCGGCATAGCCCACAATGTGTTGCCGACCGATGCCGGTGCCGATGACCGCGACACGGATGCGTTTGAGCATTAGAGATTTCCTTCAGCCAGGGCCTGCGCCTGCAAGGCTAGCTCGGTTGCAAGAAATGCGTGGGCCTGGCGCATGGCAGTCTCGGTGCCGTTTTCCCGATCGCTGATCAGCCTGGAAAAGAAGGGCTTCCCGGCCCCCCGCGCATCGAAGTGCTCGACCCCCGAGCGGTCGGCCAGGAAGACGTGATCCGTGCCGGGGCGACCGGAGATATCGATGTATTTGCGGAGTTCCAGATATCCCTCCGTGCCGAGGATCGTCATACGGCCATCACCCCATGTCGGCAACCCATCCGGCGTCAGCCAGTCCACGCGGGCATAGCCGCGCCCGCCATTGCCTTCGAGAAGCACCTCGCCGAAGTCTTGGAAATCCGGGCGATCCGGGTTTGCGACATTGCCGATATGGGCAGAAACCACGCGCGCTTCCGTCGAGCCCGTGAAATGCAGGAACTGATCGAATTGGTGGGCGCAGATATCCGTGAGGATGCCGCCATAGCGATTGCGGTCCCAGAACCAGTCTGGTCGAAGATGGCTGTTACGCCGGTGCGGCCCTAGTCCGACGGTCTGCACCACCTTGCCAATCCGGCCTTCTGTAATAAGCCGGTCGGCCAGCGTCACGCAGTCGACGTCAAGACGCTCCGAAAAGCACACCGTCCATCGGCGGCCGGTATCGGCCACGGCCTGCTTGATCTCGGCAAGCTGTGTCTGTGTCGTGCAGCCAGGCTTATCGACCAGCACGTCCTTGCCATGGCGCATCGCCGCGATGGCAATGCCAGACCGGTCGCTGTTGACAGCCGCGCTCAGGATGAGACCGATGCTGTCGTCCTCAAGGAGCGCTTGTGCGGATTTTTGAGGCGTATCCGGGTAGGACTCGCGAAAAACCTGGCAGAGCTTTTCCGGGGTCTCAGGACCTGTTGCCCAGCCCACACATTCCGCGCCGGCGTTTCGCAGTCCGTTCAGCATGCCATAGATATGATTGTGGTCGATACCGATGACGCCAACGCGCAACCTGGTAGCCATCATCATCCCCCGAGCTTGATGCCGCGAGACCGCAGCAAGGACTGGATATTGACGACGGAACCGCTGTCGATCGAGGCGTTTGCGGCGATGCCGGTCAGGATCGACCACGCACCGGCCACATGGTCGGAGGCGCGACCATAGCGGTCCGGCTCCATGCCTTCGGGGTCGAAGATGTAGCCCAGCATCACAGGGTCCGCGCCGCCGTGATGGCCTTTGCCCTTGGGCACTTCGAGCATGACGGGATGCTGCCCAGCCAGGTGCAGTTCGGTTGTGACCGCATCCTCGTCGGCATGGGCCCGCTCGCCGCCGAAGACGCCGTGCACTTCCACATGCCGGTGGGTGATATCGCCCTTGGTGCCCTGGAACTTGATCTCTAACCCCTCCCAAGGGGAATAGGCGGTGAGGGTGTAGTTGGCGGTCACGCCGCAGGCATAGCGGATATGCGCCTGCATCGTGTCCTCGATGCCGATCTCCGCATCGAAGACACAGAGATCACGGAAATAGCCGTCCTCGCCCTCGGCATCGAGGTACATCGTCTTCAGGCTCTCGTCCGCGGAGAGATCGAGTTCGAAATCGCACTTGTCGGCGACCGGACAGTGCGCGCAACGCGGTCCGCGCTCGGCGAGGCCGAATTCCACGGCCATTTCCGGGGTGTAGAAGGCGCGACGGCCTGAGGCGAGAACCTCCGTGGGTACGGAACCGAGCCACCAGTTCAGCAGGTCAAAATGATGGGTTGATTTGTGAACCAGCAGGCCACCCGAATTTTCCTTTTGCCGGTGCCAGCGGCGGAAATAGTCGGCGCCGTGAACGCGGTCGAGATGCCAGCGGAAATCGACAGCTGTCACCGTGCCGATCGCGCCGGAGGCGATGAGTTCGCGGATCTGGGTGCGCGCGGGCGAATAGCGGTAGTTGAAGGTCACCATGACCTTGCGGCCGGTGGCGGCCTGCGCATCGACGATCTTTTTCAGCCTGGTCAGGTCGATCGTCAGGGGCTTTTCGCAGATCACGTCGCAGCCGGCCTCGAAAGCCCTAACGATATAGTCCGCATGCAGGAAGTCCGGTGTTGCGACCACCACCGTATCCGGTTTCTGCTCCTGGATCAGCCGATCGAAATCCGAGGCGAGATAAGTGGCGACGCCGTTGGTCCCCGGTTTAGAGGCCGCCTTCGCCGCTTCGCCCAGCCGATGGGCGTTGCTGTCGCAAAGGGCCACGATTTCATGTTTGTCGGCGTAGTCATCGATAACGGAATCGCGGAACATCTTATGCCGCGAACCGCATCCAACAATGGCAATCTTCACTGGACTTTGCTCTCTTGCTCGAGGGGCTCCACGCGCTGGCCTGAAGCATCAAAATAATGAAGGTCGGACAGATCGAACCCGAGGGTGACCGGATCGCCGTTCCGATAGGGCTGCCGACCGCTGTCGCTGACAAGCAGCGTCTGGCCGGACGACAAGGCGATATGCAGCAGCGTTTCGCTGCCGAGATATTCGACGAGGCGGATGGTGCCTGGTGCCGTGACCTCGCCGCTGCCGATCCTGATTGAGCTCGGACGCACGCAGAGCGTCAGCGATGGATCTGCAGTCGGCAGATTGGGGATCTGGAAGATCGGCATGCCGGGAACACTGACGTCCGCCCGTCCGGCGGCGCGCGAGACGGTTGCCTGCAGCATGTTGATCTTCGGCGAGCCGATGAAGCCGGCGACAAACAGGTTCTGTGGCCTGGTATAGAGCTCCTGGGGCGTGCCGACCTGCTCGATCTTGCCTGCGCGCAGCACAACGATCCGGGTCGCCATGGTCATGGCCTCCACCTGATCATGCGTGACATAGATCATGGTTGTGCCAAGGCGATTATAGAGCGAGGCGAGTTCGGCGCGCATCTGGACACGCAGTTCGGCGTCCAGGTTGGACAGCGGCTCGTCAAACAGGAAAAGCTGCGGCTCGCGGACGATCGCCCGGCCGATCGCAACGCGCTGCTTCTGCCCGCCGGAAAGCTGGCGAGGCTTGCGGTCCATCAACGGCTCGATCTGCAGGATGCGCGCGGCCTCGGCCACACGGCGATCGACTTCCGCGCGCGGCATGCGGAAGTTCTGGAGCCCGAAGGCGAGGTTCTTGCGCACACTCATATGCGGATAGAGCGCATAGCTCTGGAACACCATCGACAATTCGCGCTTGGAGGCGGGCAGGTCGTTGACGATCTTACCGCCGATGGAGACTGTTCCATCAGTGATTTCCTCAAGCCCCGCGATCATGCGCAAGAGCGTCGATTTCCCGCAGCCGGAGGGGCCGACAAGCACCAGGAACTCGCCATCATGGATATCCAGGTTCAATCCCTGGATGATGGAAAGCGCTCCATAGCGCTTGCCGACGTTTCGAAGCGTCAATCCTGCCATGCGTTCAATCCTTACTTCATGCCTGACGTGGCGATGCCACGCACGATCAATTTCTGGAACAGGATGAAGAAGATCACGACCGGAACCAGGGATAGGACGGACATCGCGAACATCTGGCCATAGGCGGACTGGCCTTCCTGGTCGAGGAAGAGGCGCAGTGCCAGCGGCACGGTGTAGCTCTTGATGTCATTGAGATAGATCAGAGGTGCCAGGAAGTCCTCCCAGACCCAGATGAGCGAGAAGATGGCAGCCGTTCCCATGGCCGGCAGCGACAGCGGCAGGATGATCGCCCAGTAGATCTTGAAGGGCGAGCAACCGTCGATCATCGCTGCCTCGTCCAGCTCTCGCGGCAACTGCCGGAAGAACTGCACCATCAGGAAAATGAAGAAGGCATCCGAAGCGAGGAAGCGCGGCACTACCAGCGGAAGATAGGTATCGACCCAACCCAGGCTCAGGAACTGCACATATTGGGGAATGAGGACGACGTGATAGGGGATCATCAACGTCATCATCATCAGCGCGAAAAAGAAGCTGCGTCCCGTGAATTGCAGCCGGGCAAAGGCATAGGCCGCAAAGGAACAGGAGATCAGATTGCCGATGACCGACAGGCCGGTGACGATGGCCGAGTTCCAGTAGAACATGGTGAAGGAGATCGGCAGTGCGGTCCAGCCGTCGGTATAGTTCTCGAACTTGAAATCCGAAGGCCAGAGCGTGAGGCTGCCAAAGATCTCGTTTTCCGGCTTCAAGGACGACGCCAGCAGCCACAGCAGCGGATACAGCATCACGCCGGAAAAGACGATCAGGAACAGATGCTTGAGGATTCGGGCGTTACGTGCGCGCCGGTCACGCTGCAATCGCAACTCGTGCGCCACCCGGGCGGCTTCGTCCATCTGAATGGCGAGGTCGAGATTGCCGGTGGCCGCAGGTGATAGCGTCTGTTCAGTCACGGTCGTTTTCATAATGCACCCAGTATTTCGACGTGAGGAACGAGATCGCCGTGAAGATCGCGATGATGATCAACAGCACCCAGGCGAGTGCAGAGGCATAGCCCATGCGGAAGAATTTGAAGGCCTCGTTGAACAGGTAAACGGTGTAGAACAGCAGGCTGTCGGCGGGCGCGCCTGATCCGTTTGAGATGATGAAGGCACTGGAGAAGGTCTTGAACGCCTCGATGGTCTGCAGCACCAGATTGAAGAAAATCACCGGCGCCAGAAGCGGCAGCGTGATCCTGAAAAATTGCCGCCAGGGCGGGGTACCGTCGATCTCGGCCGCTTCATAGAGATCTCTCGGAATACCGCGAAGCCCGGCCAGGAAGATCAGCATGGGGGAGCCGAACTGCCACATGGCCAGCACCACGAGCGTATAGAGCGAGGTGTTCGGGTCGGTGATCCAGGCTGCGCCCTCTATGCCGATCATGGCCAGCACCTGGTTGACGACACCATCAGCCTCGAACAACTGCCGCCAGAGAATGGCGATGGCAATCGATGCTCCCAGGAGGGACGGCAGGTAAAAGATCGCGCGATAGAGCCCGATGCTGCGCAGGCCCTTGTCCAGCAGCATGGCTACCCCCAGCGCCATGATCAGGCGCGCGGGCACTGACAGGGCGACATAGGTGAAGGTCACTTCCAGTGCCTGCCAGAAGCGCCGGTCGCGCGTGAACATGTAATGATAGTTGTCGAACCCGATCCAGCGAGGATCGCTCACCATGTCGTATTTCGTGAACGACAGGTAGAGCGAAGCGAGGATCGGCCCGAGCGCCAACAGGAAGAACCCGAGAAACCAGGGGAGCAGGAAGACATAGGCCGGGGCATTGCGGGCCAGGAAACGACGCATCGGACAGACCTTGTTGCAGTATGGATGGATCCCGACCCGCTGGTGCAGACCGGGACCCTTGCCGCTTGGGAATTACTGCGCGCGTTCGATGATCGCCTGCGCGTCACCGATGAACAGCTCGGCGGCCTCCTTGGCATCCATGCGGGCCAGAACCACTTCCGTTCCCGTGCGCATGAAGGCATCGCGGACTTCCCCGGCACCCTTCGGTGCGGGCAGCGGCAGAGGCCCAACCTTGCCCTGGATCGCCTCGAAGTAATCGACCGAGAGCTTTTCGACCTCGGTCAGTTTGGGTGCAAGTGCCGCACGGACCTTGGGCGAGCAGGGGATGCCGCGCTCCAGTCCCAGAATGCCCGTGATGTCGGGATCGTTGACCCAGGCATTCATGTAGGCCATCGCCGCCTCGGTGTCCTTCGCGTCACGGGTCAGCGACAGGAACATCGACGGCTTGATGAATTGTCCTGGCTTGCCGTCCTTCTTGTGCGGCACCATGGCGGCGCCGATCTTGTCCTTGGCGGCGGCCTGGATGCCGACGAGCTGGTTGGACCAGAAGTGGGACATGGCGGTATCGCCCACGGCCACGCCCATTTCGACGATCGGCGCATCCAGGATGACGGTCTTTTCCTTGTTGCGCACGACATCCTTCTGGCGCAGATCCGCCCAGAACTGCCACCAGCCGGCGACGTCCTCGGCCGTTGCCGCGACCTTGCCCTCGGCATCGTAGAATTCACGGCCGTTCTGGCGCACCCAGGATTCGAACAGTTCGATCATGAGCGACATGTCATCGGAACCCTTGACCTTGCCACCGGTCTTGGCGGTGATGTCTTCGCAGGCCTTGGCGAAATCCTCCCAGGTCCAGTCGATCAGGTTTGCCGTGATCCCTGCCTCCTGGAATACCCTGGTATTGTGAACGATGACCTGGCTGTTGGAGCCGATATTGAGCGCGTAGAGCTTGCCGTCGACCTTGCCGCCATCGAGCGGCCCCTGGTCGAAATCGGCAATCATGAGGCTCTTGCCGGCGAAGTCGTCCAACGGCTGCAAGGCGCCGCGACGGACATATTCGAACAGGAAGCGGTAGTCCATCTGCACCAGGTCGGCCATGTTGCGGCCGGCGGTCTGGGTTGCCATCTTGGTCCAGTAATCCCCCCAGCCGATGGTCTCTCCTGAGACCTTGATGCCTGCATTCTTCTGCTGGAAGGTGTCGATGACGGCAAAGGTGCGCTTGTCACGCTCGGGATTGCCCCACCAGTAGTGGCGGATCGTCCGGTCGGCGGCGAGTGCCGGTGCGCTCAGCGCCGAGGCCGCAAGTCCCGCACCCATGGCACCCAGCATGCCGCGTCTGGTCAATTGTATCATGTCTATTTCCTCCTCTTGAACGGTGATTTTGCACCGCGTTCCCTTGGTTCTGCCGTGGGGCCAAGGCCACTCCTCCTGGCCATGACCCATTGCATTTACGAGTGCCTGCGCGGCCTCAGATATAGCTGCGCAGCAGTTCCGATAGGCACAGCATGGCCATCGCCTGCCCATAGGGCATCGATGTCAGCTTGATCTGCCGGTAAAAATCGAGGTCGTTGCCCATGGCGGTGCCGAAGGACACCTGCTGCAATTCGCCTTCAGGGCTGATGTTTTCGATGACGCCCTTCATCGCCCGCTCGGCGGTTTCCAGATAGGCGCTGTCGAGATAGCGCTTGCGCACGCTTTTCATCAGCCCATAGGCAAAGCCTGCCGTCGCCGAGGCTTCGAGATAGCTTGCGGGATCATCGATCAGCGTATGCCACAGTCCCGATGGGTGCTGGTGCTGCTTGAGGGCGGCGGCCTGGCGACCGAGCAGCGAGACGAGATGCCGCCGCACAGGGTCGTTTTCCTTCAGATCCACGAGCTCGATGAATTCTGGAATGGCGATCGTCAGCCAACTGTTGCCGCGCGCCCAGCGGGCCCGAGCGAAGTTATGGTTGCCGTCGAAGGTCCAGCCGTGAAACCACAGTCCCGTTTCCGTGTCGCACAGATACTGCGCGTGGACCAGGAACTGGTATTTGGCCTCTTCGACGAATTCAGGGCGATTGAGGATGAGACCGATCTTGGCGAGCGGGAGCACGCTCATCATCAAGGTATCGTCCCAGAGTTGCTGGTCGTTGACGTTGTTGTAGACGATATGTTGCAGCCCGCCCTCACGGGTGCGCGGCATCTCGTACATCACCCATTCGGCCCAGCGCTCAAGATAGGGTACCCAGCGCGGATCCGGCTTGATCTCATGAAGATGCGCCAGCGTCAGGAAGGGCGCGACGGTGTTGATGTTCTTGGTCGGGGTTCCCTCGGCCAGGCGCGCCTCGAACCAGGCGGTCATGATCTGCATGGCCTTCGGGCTGCCGGTCAGCTGCCAGTACTTGAACAGGCCGTAGAGGCCGATGCCATGGGTCCATTCCCATCCTGCCCAGCCTTTCGTGTCGATCACGCGGCCGTCTTCCAGGCGCAGCAGGAACTCGCCGGTGCGGTCCTCGATATTGACGAGGTTGTCCGTCAGTCTTTCGATGAGTTCGCACACCTCCCCGCGCTGAATAAAATGTTGTTTTTGCCTCAGCAGCGGATGCATGCGTCAATCTCTCCCCAAAGTCGATATTTTCGGAACATAATTTCGGAAAATAAGAAATCACAGTCCTTACGACTTTTCAACGCTGTTTTTTGCGTTCAAACTCATCAGCGTCAAGAGGCGACTAAGGGCCTGCCGAGAGCTTGACAGGAGCTTACCAAAAATTCCAGAATGCAATTTCAGAAAAAACAGAACATTCCCTATGTCCGATTCCAATCCCAAAGCGGAAAATGTTGCAGCGGTCCTGAAGGTCTTCGCTGTCATCGAGGCCCTTGTCGACGAGAAGCGCGTCAGCCTCGCGGATCTCGCGCAGCGCGCCATGACGTCCAAGACCACGGCGCATCGTCTGCTGCAGACCATGGTCGAGCTTGGCTATGTGGAGCAGGATGCCGAGACGGAGAAATACGGGCTGACCCTGAAGCTCTTCAGTCTCGGGGCGCGGTCGCTTAACGAGCAATCGGACCTTTTGCGGGTTGCCGATGAGGCGATGGGCAAGCTGTCGCGGGCGACCGGCGAGTCGGTCAATCTGGGCATTCTCGACGATCGCGACCAGAAGGTCGTCTACATTCACAAATATGATTCTGCCTTCAGCCTCTCGATGAAATCGACGCTGGGCCTGCGAAACCCGCTGCACAGCACCTCGCTGGGAAAAGCCTTGCTGGCCTGGCGGGGAGAAGACGAAATCCGCGAGCGCATCGGGAAAACGGAGCTTACGAAACTCGCGCCGCGCACCATCACCAGGGTTGACGACCTCTTGGAGCAGTTGCGATTGACCCAGGCGCGTGGTTTCGCGGAAGAGGTTGAGGAGAGCGAAGCGGGGGTCCGATGCATGGCTGTCCCGATCTTCAACTATCTCGGCAAGACAGTCGCGGCCATATCGATCTCCTTTCCCTTGTTCCGGTTCGATGAAGCCCGGAAAAGCGACTATGTATCCCTTTTGACGTCAGCTGGTCTGGCGGCGTCGACCGCTCTTGGCTTCCGGCAGACGAGCAAGTCTTAAGCCAGCGTCCCGACACTTTTCCACAGCCCCTGGCTGTAGCCTCTTCCCCGCTTGACAAAATCGCTGGCGATACTAGTCTGTGCGTAAATTGGTATGACCACTTGGCCAGATGACCAGTTTGACCGATGGGGAGGATCGGTGAGATGATGTTTTCCGCCGTTGAATCCCGTCGTCTTTACCGTCAGGTCGCCGACCAGATGCGCGGCCTCATAGAGCGTGGTGAACTGGTCGCGGGATCGCGTTTGCCGGCAGAGCGCGAATTGGCGCAGATGCTTGGCGTTTCTCGTCCGACCATCCGGGAAGCGTTGATCGTCCTCGAAGTCGAAGGCTTCATCGATATCCGGATGGGCTCCGGCATATATGTCGCGGTGCGAACGCCGCAATTGCCTGAATTGCCGGAGGATTTCGAGGGGCCTTTCGAGCTGCTGCGTGCACGGGCGGTGGTGGAGTGCGCCGTCGCAGAAGAAGCGGCGCGTCTCGCCAAGCCCGAACACGTGGCGATGCTGGATCAGAACCTGGCCCGCATGGCCGATGCGCTTGAAGATCGGCGCATGTCGCTGGCGCTGGACCGGGATTTTCATGTCGTTGTTGCCGGGATCATCTCAAACGCCACGCTGATCCGCTTCGTTGGCAGCATGCACGACATGCGCATGACGCCCTTTTTCGAGAAGCTCGCCAGTTATTTTGAGAACAAGGATACCTGGCGGGCGGCCATGGAGGAGCACCGCGTCATCCGCGATGCGATAGCGGCCGCCGATCCGGCTGCAGCCCGGGCCGCCATGCGCGCTCACCTGGAAAAATCGCAGCTTCGGCTTTCGGAGAGTTTTGAAGAGGACGCCGGAGATCGTGCAATTCCTGCCGCGTGGAGGCGCGTCGGCAGCATCTAAGCATCACTGACTTCACATTGGGAGGAGAAAACCATGAAGTTTGGAATGAAAACCCTGTTGGCAGCAACCGCTGTCCTGATGGCATCGGCGATCGGCGCGCAGGCGCAGACCGTGCTCAAGTGGGCGCATGTCTATGAAACATCCGAGCCTTTCCACACCGAGTCCGTCTGGGCTGCCGAGGAAATCGCCAAGCGCACCGAAGGCCGTTACAAGATCGACGTGTTTCCGGCTTCGCAACTCGGCAAGGAAGCCGATATCAACCAGGGCCTCAAGCTCGGCACTGTTGATATCATCATTTCGGGTTCGAGCTTCGCATCCCGCGAGTATCCGCCGATCGGCGTGACCTATTTTCCCTACACCTTCCGCGATCCGAGCCATCTGATTGCCTATACCAAGAGCGATGTGTTCAAGAACCTGGCTGCCGGCTATGAGAAGGCTTCGGGCAACCACATCACGGCCGTGACCTATTACGGTACCCGCCACACCACGTCGAACAAGCCGATTGCCAAATGCGCTGACATGGCCGGGCTGAAGATGCGCGTGCCTGACGTGCCGGCCTATCTTGCCATGCCGCGCGCCTGCGGCGCCAACACCACGCCGATCGCGTTTGCCGAAGTCTATCTGGCGCTGCAGAACGGCACGGTCGAAGCGCAGGAAAATCCGTTGACGACCATCGAAGCCAAGAAGTTCTTCGAAGTGCAGAAGCATATCGTCCTGACGGGCCATATCGTCGACCACCTGAACACTGTCGTGTCCAAGTCGCGCTGGGCGAGCCTGTCCGATGAAGACAAGAAGATCTTCACCGAGGTGATGCAGCAGGCTGCCGAGCGTAGCACCAAGATCATCGAGGAGCGTGAAAACGGCCTCGTCGCCAAGTTCAAGCAGAGGGGCATTGACGTTGCCGAGGTCGACAAGGCCGACTTCGAGAAGACCGTGATGGAAAAGGTGAAGATGGAAGACTTCGGCTACAAGAAGGAAGACTGGGAAGCGATCCGCGCCGTCAAGTAACTATCGTCGGCCGGCAGTCCCCTCATAGGCTGCCGGCCTCAGATTTCCTTTTTGCCGGATACATCCATGGCCAAAGAAATTCACACGCCGATAACGGCCGAAGAGCTCGCGCATACCTTTGATGAGGGCGTGCCAGAGGTTAATCTCTCCGATTATGCCTTTGAAGACTGGATCACGCTCATTGTCTTCTGGCTGATGGCGGGCTGCGTCTTCCTGCAGTTCTTCACCCGCTATGTCCTGAACAATTCCTATGCTTGGACCGAGGAGATCGCGATCAACTGCCTGATCGGCGTGGTGTTTCTTGGCTCCGTGATGTGCGTTCGGGTGTCGCGCCATATCCAGGTGGACGTGCTGTATCACTATCTGCCAGCGCGGGCCGCGCGGGCCATGGCGATCTTCGTTGATCTCGTCCGCATCGGCTTCTTTCTCTATGCCTGCTGGTTGATGTGGCGCTATGTCGAGATTGTCGCCGACGAGCGCATGGTCACCGTGGACCTGCCGCGCAACATCGTTTTCTACAGCGTCATGCTCGGCTTCGTGCTGATGCTCGGACGCTCAATCCAGGTTTTTATTGCCAATCAGCGTCGCGGCTATTCCGTGCTTGAACGGCCGGAAGAATTTCAGAAGGTCGAGGACTGATCGATGCTGCTTCTCGTTGGTGCTTTTCTTGTCCTGATGGTCGTCGGCGTGCCGGTCGCCATCTCCATGGCGGTCGCATCCGTCCTATATCTCGTCATTTATGGCGTGGCCCCTGACATCATCGCCGCCCAGCGCATGATCGCGGGTGTCGAGAGCTTTCCGCTGCTCGCCGTTCCCTTCTTCATCCTGGCCGGCAATCTGATGAATTCCGCCGGAGTCACCGGCCGCATCTATTCGTTTGCCGTTGCCCTTGTCGGCTGGATGAAGGGTGGTCTTGCCCAGGTCAATATCATTGGATCGGTGATCTTTTCCGGCATGTCCGGCACGGCCTTGGCTGACGCCGCCGGCATCGGCACGATCGAGATCAAGGCGATGAAGGATCACGGTTATCCCGTAGAGGTCGCCGTGGGTGTCACCGCCGCTTCTGCGACGCTTGGACCGATCTTTCCGCCGTCGCTGCCCTTCGTGATCTATGGCATGATGGCCAACGTCTCGATCGGCGCCCTGTTCATGGCCGGCATTGTGCCGGGCGTGGTGATGACGCTGCTGATGATGCTTACTGTCGCTATCTTCGCCTATCGGCACGGCTGGGGGTCGGATACGCCCTTTGTCTGGAAGAAGCTTCTATCCGCTTCGCTCGAGGTCGCCGTCGTCCTTTCGGTGCCGATGGTGATCTACATCCTCATGGCGCTCGGCCTCTCCATGAACCTGGCGGTCGGTATTGCCTTGGTCGTGCTGCTGGCGCTGGATTGGTATTTCGATTTTTCGGCCGTTATGGCGCTGATGACGCCGGTCATCCTGATCGGCGGCATGACCATGGGCTGGTTCACGCCAACCGAGGCCGCCGTTGCCGCCGTTCTCTGGTCGCTGTTCCTCGGGCTGGTGCGCTACCGCACTATGACGTTCAAGACGCTGTCCAAGGCCACGTTCGATACCATCGAAACGACCGCCTCGGTGCTGTTCATCGTCACCGCCGCATCGATTTTTGCGTGGCTGCTGACGGTGAGCCAGGCGGCCCAGGTGCTTTCGGGCGCCATACTCTCGATCACCGAAAACAAGTGGGTTTTCCTGATCCTGGTCAACCTGCTGATGTTGTTCGTCGGCTGCTTCCTGGATACGATTGCCGCAATCACCATCTTGGTGCCGATCCTCTTGCCACTGGTATCGCAGTTCGGGATCGATCCGGTGCATTTCGGATTGATCATGACGCTGAACCTGATGATCGGGCTGCTTCATCCGCCCCTGGGAATGGTCTTATTTGTGCTATCGCGGGTGGCCAAGCTTTCGGTTGAGCGTACGACGATGGCCATCCTGCCCTGGCTGGTGCCGTTGTTCATTGCGCTGATCCTGATCACCTTCGTTCCGGCCATCACCCTGTGGCTGCCGACCGAACTGGGGCTGATCCGCTGATGGGCGAAACGGCCAAACAAACGCGCGTCGCCCGCCTCTATGGCGAGCGCGACCTGAGGGTGGAAACCGCTGAGGTCGCGCAGCCCAATGCCGGCGAAGTGCTCCTGCAGATGGCCGCCGCAGGGATCTGCGGCTCTGATCTGCATTATTATCAGGACGGCGGATTTGGTCCGGTGCGTGTGCGGGAGCCGATCATTCCGGGCCATGAGGCGGCGGGCTATGTCGCCGCCCTTGGGTCCGGCGTGTCGGGCTTGGCCATTGGCGACCTGGTTGCGGTCAATCCCAGCCAGCCCTGCGGCCACTGCCGTTTTTGCCGCGAGGGCCTGCGCATTCATTGCCTGAACATGCAGTTCATGGGCAGCGCCATGAAGCTTCCCCATACGCAAGGCATGTTCCGGGATTGGCTGGTCGTGCCCGCGATACAATGCGTCCGCGCTGGTCCAGACGTCAGTCCGGGGGAACTGGCCTGCGCGGAACCGCTCGCCGTTTGCCTGCATGCGGTTTCGCAGGCCGGCAACCTCCTGGGCAAGCAGGTATTGGTAACAGGAGCCGGGCCTATCGGGGTGCTGGTGGTGGCGGCGGTGCGCCATGCCGGTGCGCAGACGATTGTGGTCACGGATCTTGCCGATGCGGCACTCGAAAGAGCCGCTGCCATGGGCGCCACGCACACCATCAATGTCGCGAAAGGTGCCGTCGGCCTTGCTGCCTACGAAGCCGACAAGGGGCAGTTTGATGTGGTGTTTGAGTGCTCGGCCGCCGAGCCAGCGTTGCGCACCGCAATTGCGACAGTGCGGCCGCGCGGGACGATTGTCCAGGTTGGCGTCACAGGCGATATAAAGCTTCCGCTCAATGCTCTGGTCGGCAAGGAGATAAGGCTGGTGGGATCGCAACGCTTCGATGCAGAATTTGCGACGGCTGTTGACCTGATTGCCTCGCGCCGGATCGACGTGCGGCCGATCATATCCCATAGCTTTTCCGTTGCCGATGCGGTGGCCGCCTTCGAACAGGCCGGCGATCGTTCTGCGGCTTGCAAAGTTCAACTCAGTTTTCTGCCCTGAAGGAGTTTTCATGCGACATACGTGGCGTTGGTTCGGTCCGGTGGATCGGGTAAGCGTGCAGGACGCGGCCCAGGCAGGTGCTGTCGGGATCGTCAGCGCCTTGCACCATATTCCGACCGGAGACGTGTGGCCGGTCGATGAGATTGCCAAGCGGCAGGCGGAAATCCGGGCAGGCGGGCTCTATTGGGACGTTGTGGAAAGCGTTCCCGTCTCCGAAAGCATCAAGACGCAGACCGGCGCCTGGCGCGAGCACGTCACCAACTGGCAGGAAAGCCTGAGGCGGCTATCGGCCGCGGGCATCAAGACGGTCTGCTATAACTTCATGCCTGTCCTGGACTGGACGCGCACGGATCTTCGGTGGGAAGTCCGGCATGGGGCACGCGCCATGCGCTTCGACCGCATCGATTTCGTCGCCTTTGATATCCATCTGCTGCAACGGCCCGGTGCTGCTGACGATTACGATGCCGAGACATGCGAGCAGGCCAAGCAGCGCTTTGACGGCATGACAGATGAGCGCAAGCAGGGCTTGTCGCGCAATATCGGCGCGGGCCTGCCCGGTTCGGCCGACGGTTACAGCCTGCCGCAGCTGCGCGAGCATCTCCTGACCTATGCCGGCATCGATAGGGAGAAGCTGCAACGTCATCTCGTCGATTTCCTGACGGAGGTCACGCCTGTCGCCGAGCAGGTCGGCATCAACATCTGTGCCCATCCTGACGATCCGCCATGGGCACTGCTCGGCCTGCCGCGCATCCTATCCACCGCTGACGATTACGCCCATATGCTCCGGCAGGTGGATAGCCCGGCCAATGGCGTGACGTTCTGCACCGGCTCTCTCGGCGCCTTCTCCGGAAACGACCTGCCGGCCATGGTGCGGCAGTTTGCATCGCGGATCCACTTCGTTCACCTGCGCAATGTGCGCCGCCAGGAAGACCGCACGCCCTGCTCGTTCTATGAGGACGAACATCTGGAGGGCAATACCGACATGGTAGCCGTGATTGCCGAACTCCTGGCCGAGGAGAAGCGGCGGCGCGCGGCTGGCCGGGCGGATCATGAGATCCCGATGCGGCCAGATCATGGACAGGAAATTCTGGATGACCTGACGCGCGGCGCGCAGCCCGGTTATCCGGCCATCGGGCGTCTCAAGGGTCTTGCGGAACTGCGCGGCATTGAGCGGGCGCTGTCGCATCCGGTCCACGGGCTGTGCTGATCATCTCCTTGGTCATTCCGGGCGGCGCCAAGACGCGCGCCGTCCAGCATCCTCTTCGTTCGCTGCGAATGCTGTAACGTCAGGCCCTGCGAACAGTCGAGCGCCAGATGAGCTCCGTCTTGAGCGTGAGGGTCGTCACGGCTTCGCCTGATCCTTGTTCCGGAGGCGAGGAAAGCCACGCGACCGCTGCTTCCGAAATTCTATCGACGGGCTGTGAAAACGTGGTCAGATCGTAGGAAAGCCATGCGGCCTGTTCGATATTGTCGAAGCCGGCGACGCAGAGATCCTGCGGAATGGACAGGGAAAATTCTTGGCGCGCAGCGTCCATGAAACCACAGGCAATGAGATCCGTGGCACAGAACACGGCATCCGGCCGCGGCGTGCGCGACAGCAGATGCTGGGCCAGCGTCTTGCCCGCCTCATAGCCTGTCTGCCCATGCCTTGCCACTTGCACCTCCAGCCCAGCACGTCGGCCGGCCTCGACGAAACCGCGCTCCCGCGCCATCAGGCTCGGGGTGCCGGACTGGGAATTGGCGAAGGCAAGATGCCGGCAACCGGCCTGCAGGAAGGCGTCGAGAATATGCGACGCGGCATCGGCATCGTTCATGTTGATCCGCAGTGGACCCTGCTGGTCGTCGTCACGATTGATCAGCACCAGCCGCAGCCCGCTCTTGAGGCATTGCTGGGTGATCGACTTGTCCGGCATGCCCGAAAGGATGATCGAGGCATCCGCACGATAGCGGATCGCCTGGCGCAATGCCCTGTCGACGCTGCCATCGGAGCGGTCCGTGTTGATCAGCATCGCGATCTTGCCGGCGTTCTGCAGCCTCTCCGTCAGCGCGCTTACCAGCGTGGCGCGGTAGGGCGTCGACAGTTCCGAAACGATAAGGCAGACGATGCCGGATTCGTTGCGCATCAGGCCTCGGGCCAGATGGTTGACCTGGTAACCCAATGCTTCCGCGGCGGCCAGAACCTTTTCCCGGGTTTCTGGCGAGACGCTCGCACCGGGCGTAAAGGTACGCGATACCGCAGAACGGGAAACGCCGGCGCGCTCTGCCACCTCGCGTGCGCTGACGAACTCTTTTTGCGACATGCCCAGTCTCCGCCTTTGCGCGATCTTTGCACCGTGCTGCAAAGGCGTGCAATCGCCCTTGCCGTGAAATTTTTATGACAAAGCAAGGGGATGATCTCTTTGAGCCCCTACTACTTACCGCGTGAGCCCCATCTGCCTTGCCGACGTCGGCAACAGATTTATCAACACTCCTTAGCATTTCGGCTGTATTGCCATCATAGGATCGCAGGAGAGACCGGATGATCGGCGCCTATTTCCGCTCCTTGTCCCAGCGGAACCTGAATTTTCGCATGGTTGTTGGCCAGGGCTTCGTCTCTCGCATTGTCGAAAGGCCGGGGCTTTGGATGACGGCAGATGAGCTTGACGCGCTCGCCGCGGAGTTACGGCAGGTGGCGGCGGCGACGCTGCCCGGGGGCGAACTCACCTATGGCGTGTTTGCCGCAGACCGGGAACGGCTGAAACAGACCATCCTCACGATCGTCTATGAGCGAAAGAGCGGCAGGCCGGTCGCCTTCAATGCGCTGGCGCTGATGGATCTGCAACTGCATGGCAAAAAGGCGCGGGTGCTGCATCTTGGCCTTGTCATGGTCGATCCCACTGTTCGAAGCCAGGGCTTGAGTTGGGTGCTCTATGGACTGACCTGCTTCTTCCTCTTCCTGCGAAACCGGTTCAGGCCCATCTGGATCTCGAATGTGACGCAGGTGCCAGCCGTGGCTGGCATGGTCAGCGAAATCTTCTCGGATGTTTATCCTTCGCCGAGACCAGGCGCCCGGCGCAGCTTCAGTCATCTGCTGCTGGCGCGACAGATATCGCAGACGCAGCGCCATGTCTTTGGCGTGGGCGCCGAAGCCGGGTTCAACGAAGGTGAGTTCATCTTCACCAATGCCTATACCGGCGGTTCAGACGACCTGAAGAAGAGCTTCGAGGACGCGCCGAAGCATCGCGATCCGATCTACAATGTCTTTTGTGCGGAAAAGCTGGATTATGACAGGGGGGACGACCTGCTCCAACTGGGGCAGATCGACCTGCGCGCCGCACAGTATTTCCTCACGAAATCAGTACCGCGAGGGTCGCTCGCCGGTCTTGCCGTAACAAGCTTCCTGGTGCTGATGCAGCGCATCGCACTTCCCGTGCTGCACTGGGCCGATCCCTGGAGCCAGTGGGGTATCCTGCGGCCCTGGAGGGATCGGAGATGATCGACGGGAAGCTCGTCGCCGATAGCATCATATCCCTCAGCGCCTTTGTTGGCCTCGTGATGTTCATCTCGGTGCTGCGCACCCGAGATCGAGACGACCCGCTTTATCCGCGCTTTCGCTTCGGACTGTCAGTCCTGGCGATCGTCATGCTGTCGCGCGTGATGAATTGGGTATTCCCGAGTTCGCTTGCGTCCTTCGTCACGCTGGCGGCGGCCGGCACTATCCCCCTGGCTGCCTTGCTCATTACGGAAGGCCTGATGCGGCGGCACGCTCCGCCGGGGCTCAAGCTTTTTGCTGCGGCAGGAATGCTGCTGTTTCTTGTCCTGGCCGTCCTGCCGATCCCCGATGATGCTGATTGGCTGGATCTGCTGCTGTTCGGCTTCCAGCTTACGATATTCATCGCCATCGGGGTCATGGTGGTCACGCGGGACAGGTCGCAACTCTCGGCGTCGGAAAACAAGACGATCGAACGCCTTGGCTTGTCTCTGCTGATCATCGTGCCGACGACGGTGACGGACTATCGTTTCGAAGGCTTCGATTTGCCGGTAAGGCTGGCCGGCATCGCCATCCTTTGCCTGTGCTGGTTCGGCATTGGCATCGGCCGGCCGGAAACCCGTCATCGCGATACTGTCACGTCGTTCGCGGTCCTGGCGGCCGCGGCCGGTGTCGCCGGCGCCAGCCTGGCATTAATCGCCGGCCTGGATTTCGCAGGCCTGATCCAGGCCATTGCGATTACGCTGAGCGTTCTTCTCGTGGCGGTCATCTGCAATGACAGCCTTTCTCTGCGGGCCGAGGACCGCCGGTCGTCCCTGCTGAAATATCTAGCGCAGGGTGACATCAGCGACGGCGGCCGGTTTTTGACGGGTCTGCGAGACTACCTGAAGGTCGACGGCGCCCTGATTGTCGAGGGATCCGATCTCGACGATTTCGACCAGGACGGTTTGCGCGAGGCTCTGCTGCGCTATCCCGTGCTGTCTGCCGGTGACCTGCGCGGGATAGCGGTTGCAGCGGATGCGCGCGAGCAGCTTCAATCGTTGCTCGATCGCTACGAGGCGACATTCCTGATGCTGACCCGCGAGGCGCCGCTGCAAATCGTCGTCCTCAACATGCCCTCCTTGACCGTGAGTGCCGCGACGCGGATCGAGTTGCAGGCGGTCCAGCGAATGGCAGTCCTGATTTCCCGCTAGGGTCTGTCGCGGAAAAGTGGGCCCGGTTTTGCCACCGGGCCCCTTCTCCTTTTCGGGGTGCTATGCGGCCGTTTGAGCCTCCGCCAGCGCCTTGACCTGCCGTGTCGCAGCGACGAAGTCGATCTTGCCGGAGCCGAGCACTGGAACGGTCCCAACGATGATCTCTGAGGGAACTGCGAGTTCGGACATGCCCTTGGCCTTGGCATGGGAGAGCAGGTCGGCACGGCTGGCGCCGGGCTTGTCGGTCAGCAGGACCAGTTTCTCACCCTTGCGTGGATCGGGCAGGTTGACCGTGACCGAGAGATGGCCGGGCCAAACCTCGCCAGCCAATGCCTCGACCGCAGCCATGGAAATCATCTCCCCACCGATCTTGGCAAAGCGCTTGGCGCGACCCTTGATCCGGACGAAGCCGTCGCCATCGATCGTCACGATATCGCCGGTATCATGCCAGCCATCGACCAGCGGCTCGATTATGCCGGGGTTTTCCACCCTGAGATAACCGGCCATCACATTCGGTCCCTTTACGAACAGACGCCCGCCTTCTTCGACGCCCGGCACCGGCTCGAGCCGGCTTTCCATGCCGGGCAGGATCTTGCCCACGGACCCCGGCAGGTTAAACATCGGCGTATTGATCGAGATGACCGGCGCTGTCTCGGTCACGCCATAGCCTTCCAGAATCCGGATGCCGAATTTGTTCATGTAGGTCTCGCGCGTGGAAGCCTTGACCGGTTCGGCGCCGGCGAAGCAGTAGCGGATCGAGCGGAAGTCATAGGGGTGCGCGGTCCGTGCATAGCCGTTGAGGAAGGTGTCGGTGCCGAAGATGATGGTGGCGTTCGAGCCATAGATCATTTCCGGTACGATGCGGTAGTGCAGCGGCGAGGGATAGAAGAAGACGGGCACGCCCGAGATCAGCGGCAGGACCGTACCTGCGGTCAAGCCGAAGGAGTGGAACACCGGCAGGATGTTGAAGACCTTGTCGCTGGAGTTGAAATCGATGCGGGCGGCGGCCTGGGCTGCATTGGCCAGGATATTGCGATGGGTCAGCACCACGCCCTTGGGTGTGCCTTCAGAGCCCGAGGTGAAGAGGATGACGGCCGGATCATCGGCCTTGCGCTCGACCCGGCTTCGCGAGCGGGAAATCAGACCGCGCAGCTTGTCGCCAAGCCCGATCGTCTGGCGCAGGTCATCGAGATAGACGATCGAGACGGTGTCCCTGATCTGCTCGATGACCATGTCGAGCTTGGCCTGCTTGATGAAGGCGCGCGACGTGAGAACGGTCCTGACGCTGGCGGCAATGCAAGCGGAGCGTATGTTGGCCGGGCCTGCCGTGAAGTTGATCATGGCGGGAACCTTGCCGGCCGACATCAGGGCCAGCACGGTGACAACGGCGCCGTTGGCATTCGGCAACATCACGCCAAGGTTTGTCTCCGCGGGATAGAGTTCTTCGAACTTGCGCGCGAGGACCGCGGTGCCGGTGAGCATTTTGCCGTAGGAAAGGCCGCCCGTGACCGGGTCCTCGACGGCGAGTTCTCGCATTCCGCGGGATTTTGCCATGGCGATGACGGCGTCGAGAACCGTCCGATCCGTGGAGGTGGTGTTGAACACCAGTTCCGACATGGTCTGGTAGAGGGCGGCACCGGCTGCCATGCGCCGCTTGCGGCCGACGAGGTCCTGCGGCACCTCAAGGCGGCGCGGCGGCAGGATGGTGACCTTGACCTTTGGGAACAAACTGCGGCGGACATGCATGGAGCTCAGGCGCGAGAAGAAGCTGCGTTCCAGGCCGTCGATCCGGATCGGCACTACCATGGCCTTGGTCTTGTCGGCAACCATGGCCGCGCCGTCATAGACCTTCATCAGGCTGCCGGTGACCGTGATACGGCCCTCGGGGAAGATCACCAGCGGATTGCCCTCGTTGACGGCCTTGATCAGGACGCGGGTTGCCATCGGTTTGGAAGGGTCGAGCGGCATCGCCTTCATGTTGCGGATGAAGGGACGCACCCACCAGCGCGTAGCGATATTGGTGTCGATGGCGAAGACCGGTTCGCGTTCCGTCAGTGTCACAGCCAGGGGGCCGTCGAGGAAGCTGACGTGGTTCAGCGCCAGAATGGGAGCATCGCCAGCGGCTTTCAGGTTTTCCAGGCCCTCGACTTCAAGCCGATGGAAGGCGCGAAACAGGATCGAGACGAAGTCCCGGAAGGCATGGGTCGGCAGGTATTTCAGCATGATGCCCGCGGCCGCCAGATTGGCGAGGGCAAGCAGCAGCAGGATCATCGAAAGGCCAAGGCCGATGGCCTGGAGGATAGCCAGGGCAACTCCGCCTGCGGCCATGAAGCCGGCGGACATGACATTGACGGCAGCGACGGCGCGGGCGCGTTCTTCCTCCTTTGCCCAGGCCTGGACGGCGGCAAAGGTCGGGACCACGAGAAAGGAGCCGGCGATAGCGACACCCGCAAGATCGATTGCGGTGCGAATGGTGCCAGGCGCGGCAAAGAAATCGGCAAGCGATACATGGATGACGTCCGCTTGCTGTCCAAGGGTGGTATAGGCGAGATCGAGGCCGAACAGAGCCATCAGCAGGGTGCCGACCGGCGCCGGCAGGAGCACGATGCGACCCGCCGACATCCAGGCGGCGATGGCCGATCCAACAGCGACCGCCACGGCAAAGACCGCCAGATAGGCGGTGACGGCGATTTCACCACCGCCGAGTACGTCCTTCACAAGAGGCGGCAGCAGCGACAGGATGATGGCACCGACCAGCCAGAACCAGGAGACCATGAGGCCGGCACGGAAGATGCGGCTGTCCTGTCGGGCCGTTTGCAGCAGTTCCAAGGTCGACTTCAGCACATTGCGGTCGATGGCGATATCCGGCGCGCTGCTGCCCGTGGAGGGGATCAGCGTGCTTGCAAGCCAGCAGAGGATAGCGAGCCCCAGCATCATTGGGCCAAACAGCAGCACACTGGCGCCGCCCGCCGAAGCAAGGCCGCCGACGATGGTGCCGCCAAGGATGGCGATGAAGGTCGCGGCTTCGATCCAGGCATTGGCCTTGGGCAGTTCCGCGCGCTTGAGATGATCGGGCAGGATCCCGTATTTGATCGGGCCGAACAGGGCGGAAATGACCCCGAAGATGAAAAGCGAGATCATAAGCAGGGTGACGGAGTGAAGCCCCATGCCGATGACGGCAAAGACGGCGGCACCGATCTCGGCAAGCTTCAGCCGGCGCGCGATCAGGGCCTTGTCATATTTGTCGGCCAATTGTCCGCCGAGCGCCGACAGCAAGAGGAATGGCGCGATGAAAACCACGCCTGCAACGGTGATCAGTGTGGCGGCCTGATCCGCTGCCAGCGTGAACAGAATAAGAAAAACCAGGGTGTTCTTCAAAAAGTTGTCGTTGAACGCAGACAGAAACTGCGTCCAGAACAAGGGGACGAAGCGCCTTGATGTCACGATATTATCAGACATGCATTCCTCCGGCTGGCGGCCTGTGTGATTTCGGTTGTCGTTCCCTGTTTCAGTCGGTATATGAACGACGTTCAAAAATTCTTACCGCAGCATTGTGAGACTTTCAAGAGAAATTTGAACACTGTTCAAAATTGAGGTTGTGATGACAGACAAGCGTCAGGCGAAGCGCCAGAAACTGAGGGATGACCTGTTGCGTGCCGCCGCCGACAGGATAGAGAGGGATGGGCTGGCAAAACTGCGGGCACGCGACCTTGCCAGCGATGTCGACTGCGCCCTTGGCGCTCTCTACAATGTCTTTGCTGATCTGGACGACCTGATCCTGCATGTAAATTCGCTGACGCTGCATGCGCTGGATGACTGTCTTTCGCACGTAGAGCATGCGCATCAGGATGCACCGCCCCAGGAGCAACTGATCGCCCTAGCGCATGGCTATCTCGATTTTGCGATGGCGCATCGAAACTCCTGGGCCGCCCTCTTCGATCACCAGATGCCTGACGGTGCTTCCGTCCCGGATTGGCATCTCAACGAGCACGCGGTGTTGTTTACGCATATCATCAGGCCGCTTGGGCAGCTCATGCCCGGTCTTGACCCAGAAGAAGCGGCGCTGACGGCGCGGGGCCTGTTCTCGGCCACCCATGGTGTCGTGGCCTTGGGACTGCAGAACCGATTTTCCGCGGTGCCGCCGGACAAGATCCGGGAGATGCTGGTGCTGCTGATCGGTGGCTTTGCGCGGTCAGCCTCCTTCTGACCATCACGATAAAATTTGAACGACGTTCATTTTGCTCTTGACGGTGACCGCAACAAACCTCATATTCGCATTATGAACGATGTTCATAAATGAGGAGCTGATATGTTGAAGCTTGTAACGACCTTGATCAGAGGCGCGGCCGCGCGCCATGAAGACCTGGTCACAAATCATTTCGCCATCGACCTGCTGCAGGAAAAGGTCCGGGAATCTGATGATGTGCTGCGCCGCGCCAAGGACACCTTGGCCCTGCTGATCCTGAAGGAGCGACAGGAACGGCGATTGCTCGACGTGGTGCTTGCGCGCAAGGCTGACCTTGAAAGCCGCGCAACCCTGGCGCTGGCGGGTGGTAGCGAAGACATGGCGCGAGAGGCGGCTCAGGCTATCGCCGACCTCGAAAACGAAGCCCGGGCCCGATCGGCGGCGGTCGAGCGGCTGCGTGAGCGCAGCGATCGAATGCGGTTATCCCTGGAGAAGAACCATCGGCGCATCATCGACCTGAAGCTTGGTGTGATGACGGCCAAGGCGGTTGATGCCGAACGCAAGGCGCAGGCTTCCATGAACCGCATCATCGGTCGCAACGAACCGATCCGCGAAGCCGAAGAACTGATCGCCCGCGTGCTGGGCGCCGATGATCCCGTTGAAGAAACAGAAATCCTTGAGGGCATCGACCTGAGCCTTTCCCACAGCAACATGCAGGACCGCCTGGCGGCGGCAGGCTACGGCGCTCCGACCAAGGTGACAGCAGCAGACGTCCTGCGTCGCCTGCAGAATTCAGCCCGGCCAGCGTGATCGCGCCGGATCGCAGTCAACACATATAGTCGAAGGGGATAGTCTCATGAAATCGAACAGCGTCTACATCAACTTCAATGCCTTGGGTATCGCGATGGCCTTTGTCATGCTGGGCCTTTCGATCTGGCTGGCGCCGGTCGATCTTTCCACCAAAGGTTTCTGGGCCATGGGTGTGTTCCTGCTGACGCTCAGCCTCGTCAACTTCGTGAAATACCGCATGGATGAGCGGGCCACGCAGGAGCGCGTCAACATGATCGAGCAGGCCAAGACCGAGCGCTTGCTGACGGACTTCGTCCGCGAGAGCTGAGCCATCTCCACGGCATTGGCCGGTGGGGCGGCACCAGCCGCCCGCCGGATTGGCTGATTTACAGCCCTACCTAGCGGCCCAATTGGCGCCGCGGCGGAAGATGGTCTTCATCTCGGGGTGCTCGAATTCCTTGGCGACGTGACCGAGCGATGAGTAGAAAACCCTGCCATGGCCGTATTTGCGCTTCCAGACCACAGGCATGGTGACGCCATCGATCCACCAGGCGTGCTCACCGTTGAAGGTGGTGGTCGCCAGGACCTCGTTCGACGGATCGACATGCATGTAATATTGCTCGGAGCGATAGGCGAAATCCTGGATGCCCTGCATCAGCGGATCGTCGGGCCGGGTCACCTGAACCGTGTAGTCGATGATGTTGCCGGGATGGGCGACCCATTGCCCGCCGATGATGAACTGGTACTCCACGCTGTCGCGGAACGCGTCGCCGGTGCCGCCATGATAACCGGCAATGCCCACGCCGCTTTCGATCGCCGCGGCAAGGTTCTTCACTTCTTCCTTCTCGATCTTCGACATGGTCATGATCGGCACGATCAGCGAGAGATCATGGATCGACGGATCGGCAAAGGCTTCCGTGGTGGGCTCCAGATCGACCTTGAAGCCATCCTCCTGCAGCATGTCCCTGATGATATGGGCGCATTCCTCCGGCTCGTGCCCGCTCCAGCCGCCCCAGACGATAAGTGCTTTCCGCATTTTACTGTTCCTCCCGGTCTCGTTATCGGCCGACACGGCGATCCACCAGGTCTTCCGACAGTGATGCCGGCAACTCGATACGGATGGTGACCTCGATTGTGGCGCCGGTGTCTGCTCTGCTGGAACGGATCTATCACCTCCAGCCCGTTCAGCGCCATGTCTGTGACGCTGAAGGAGCGAAAATTGCCATCACCATTGGGATGCATGGTTTCTTGGCGCTCAACGCCCCGCCTTTCCCAAGATAGCCTATCGGACACCCAAAATGATTGAGGTCCGGTAGGATAAGCGTGGCTTCAGCTGCCGTTAATTTTCACAGAAGAGACGAAACAAGCGTCACCGGAGTTGGAGACATCACTTGCCTTGGTCGGTGAAGAACGGTTGTAAAGCTGCACCGAGAACTTCGTATCCGGGGGGCGCTGGATGAACGAGATCTGGCAGGAAATTCCCGCACTGCACATCTTTCATTTCGGACGGCGGGTTGCCCGATTGCTGAAGTGGATCTGCAACGATGCCGCATGACATCTGGTAATCCACGTTGACGGTCGTCAATTTGGGATAAAGGTCCTTCAGGGTGCGAAGCTGAGCGTTCAAAGAAAGTCTCTGCTCCTGCCGGCCTGTAAAACCCTCCTCCCTCGGCAGAACCTCTACAATGGTAACGCTAACATTCGGCCACATTTTGTAGATCCTATCCAGGATCTGCTTCGTGGCCACGAGTACGGCACAGGCAGGGGCGCTGTCGCCGAGATTGTTGGTTCCCATGAGCAGGACGACGCGCTGCGGGTTCAACGGCTGCAGATTTGTATCCTGCAGACGCCAGAGAATGCTTTGCGTCCTGTCTGAACCAACCGCGAACTTGAAGGAGCTCTTGCCACCAGTATACTTGTTTATGATGGCTTGAGGCCAAAACTGAAAAATAGAGTCCCCAATAAAAAGAATATCTGTGCTCTTCGGTATCAGCTCCTTAAGCTCTCTGTAGTACTTCAAGGATACCCCTCGTTGAGGCGGTACGGGCGTCGTCGCGACGTCGACCTCTGATTCTTCGCAGCTCGGTGTTGGAAGCCTCGCCTCTTTGGTGGAAGCTTCTGATTTAGTAACATCGGCAAAAGATGCAGAGCTTGAGGCTAGCAGAATTGCAAAAGCGCTAATTATTTTAATCGTCCACGATCGGTGCATGGCGGTGTTCCATCTATTTCGCGTATATGACAAACTAAATTTGCTGCAGCACAACATAAGTGAGCGTTCCATGCCAATTCAAGCCCGACAGGTTCAGAGTAACAAGCTTGAGATCATTCAGATCCTCCGTGCATTCGCAGCACTCTTGGTCGTTGTAGATCATTCCTTGCTAACCCTCATTGATCGAGTGTCATTGGACGTTTGGTTCCGTGAGTTCGCCGTGGCTGCCGGTGGCTTCGGCGTGAGCTTATTTTTCGCCATAAGCGGCTTTATCATGGTTTACACAACCTATGACAAGCCAAGGGGCGCGATTGCAGGCTGGCGTTTTATGCTCAACCGGATTCTTCGCGTTGTACCACTCTATTGGCTCTGCTCCACAATCTATCTCCTTAAGTGCCTCGTTGAAGGAAAATCCTTCACGATGACAGAAATTCTGAAATCCTACCTATTCGTGCCCTATCTAAATCCAGATGGAAAATTTCAACCTTTTTATGGGCTTGGCTGGACCCTAAACTACGAGATGTTCTTCTATCTCTTCTTTGCCGCCACGATCATGTTCAGCTCTCGTGTCGCAAGCTCATTGGTATTTTGTGCGGCGTTTGGGCTTCTGTTCGTATTCACCGATTTTGCTGCCCGTCAAGGCGTGGAACTGCCCGATCCTGTCGTGTTCTGGGGTTTGCCCATTATCCTGTACTTCGTTTTCGGCGTTCTGATTGGCCTCGCCTACTACAAGTGGCCATCGACCCAGCGACTGGCAGTATCCAGTGTTTCCGTTATCGTCATCCTGGGTGCAGCGTTTCTTGCTCTCATGACAACCGCCGTTGCTTCAGGACTTGTAGAGGAGGTGGTTGCACCCGTCCTCATAGCTATTCTGATGATCGTGGCTGTTTTCGGGCGTGTATCAAATCCGGAGCAAAGGTTCTGGTCGGCGGCATCAAAGATCGGTGATGCGTCCTTTAGTATCTACCTCACCCATAGCTTCATTCTGGGGCCGGTGGGACGCGCCTGGGGCCTTATCGGTTTGGACGCACGCCATTGGCTGTTGTTCTGCGTGGCGTGCGCCATTCTGAGTATAATTGTTGGCCTGGCAATGTATAAATACGTTGAACGGCCCCTTGGTGCGCGGCTTAAGAAGACATTTTTGTGATATAGATTTTAGTATCTATCACAACCGTGGGAGCGGCGTGTGCTGAATTATTTTATCGCAGATAGTGCGGACCTTCTGGCATTCTCAACGGCTATTGTATCGTTCTGTTCGCGCAAGGCGAACATCATGATCATGACCTGCGAAATCAAGAGCGACTTTGATCCGATGCTGAGCGCTGTGAGCGTCGACATGATGAAGAAAGCTACGGTGTAGCGAGCCCCAGGATATCCGTTGCGCGCCCACTGAAACAGCAGCCTGTAGGTGGAATAAACCAAGAGGATCGTCAAAGGCAAACCATAGACATAGATCATCGCGATGACCGAGATCTCGATCCCGAAGGGGGTCTGTAGAATGGTCAGGTAATAGGCTCTTGCGGGTCCCTCGACGCCAATCAACCATTCCTTCAACTGCAATAGTTCAAGAAGCGTCAAAGCGGCAAAGCGCGTATTGGTGCTGTCAGTCGCGTTTATGAAGCGATCCAGCAGAGCATCTGTCACACCAAGCAGTGTTAGTATGGCGAAAAATAGAAATCCGGAGACCACCAGTGCCATTGAGCGTATGCTTTGCCGCACTTTGGCTCTCACCACCAGGCCACTGTGCCGGAGGGCATAGACGCCCGTGATAATGACGACAAATGCAAGTGAAGCGCGTCCGCCAAATGCAAAAATAGCCGCCGCGTGCAGCGCCATTTGCGCGAGATAAGCTGCCGGTAGGCCTAGTGTAATCTGCCGGGTAATCATCGCCAGCAAGAATACTCCTGTTAGCAATGCGTTTAGCAGTGGATGACCCAGCATCGCTGTGGGCCGTCCGTCAAACGTAATGACTTCGTCACTGACGTAATAAGGCAGCAGGCGCCAGGACGTGGCGAGTTCCGTCAGGCCAATTAGGGAGTTAACAAGGAAAAATCCCAGAATGAACTTGTAGATAAACTGCCTGGTGCGCGACCCGGCAAATTGCAGCACGTAGGCAAATATTGCTGGAGAGAGAAATGTAACGATGGCTGCCGATATGTCGCCCGTCCCGGAGCGCGAAAGTACGAAGGTTGCGAATGTGGTTGCCAGGCCGGCAGCCAAGGGCAGGCGGTAAGTGCCTTTGATCCAGGACGGGATTTCGGCTTTGCCTAAGTTGCGCAGCATGAACGTCAGGCCCACGGCAACCAAACCGACGTAAAAGGATGGGTGCAACTTCTCAAGTGTGCTCCCGCCTGTGCCCATGTAGTTGATGCCGATGAGATTAAGCAGGCTGTTTGGCAGCAGGAACAAGGAAACCGGTATCATCCTGATCATGAATTGAAGCATTGGCTAGCCTTGTTCCTGTATCCGTATGCGTGCCATTTTTGGTGGTATTCTCTCAGCCGGTGCCCTATCGAGGCGATCAACTCGATCTTGGGCCTTATGTGGCTTTTCAGCCCTGACGTGCTTATCATGTTGAAAAGACTATCGCACCTCGATTTATAGTCCTTGTGTCATCCATCCAACGATCGTGTTTACCAAATCTTAAGTTCGCGCCAGCGCTATGTTGCGGCTGCGAACGCAGTATGTTTCTATCACGTCATCGTTGATAGATTGAGAGTGCGACAAACGCCTGCCATTCTTTCATCGTATGGCAAAATCTACTTTGATCATGATTCAGATTCGACCGTGTGCTGGATAGGCTGCGTTGCAGGCTGGGAGGGGACCATCAGCGGTACGGGCGAGATAGCAACTGGGGCCTGACGGGCAATATGGCGATAGACGTTTTGATGATCGGTTTGCGCAGTGTGGCCGGCACCCAAGGGGGTGTTGAGTCCCATGTCCATCACCTGTCGCGGGAGATGGATAGGCTGGGTCTCAATGTGGCTGTCACGGTACGCACCCCCTATGCGCCTCCCGGCCAGACATTGCCCGGCACGCGGGTCAAGGTGGTGCGCCTCTGGGCGCCGCGTTCGACGTCCACCGAGGCTTTGACACACAGTTTCCTCAGTGTCCTCTATGCGGCGGTGACGCGGCCGCGGGTCGTTCATATCCATGCCGTGGGACCCAGCATGGTCATTCCGTTTGCCCGCCTGCTCGGGCTCAAGGTGGTGACCACACATCACGGCGAGGACTATAACCGCGAGAAATGGGGTCGTGTCGCCAAGTGGATGTTGCGCTGCGGCGAGGTTTTCCAGGCGAAATTCTCGAATGGCATGATCTGTGTTTCCAAGTCGCTTTCCGCGCGGCTCAGCCAGCAATATGGTCGGCCCTTCACCTATATTCCGAATGGTGTGGTGAAGCCTGAAAAGCTATCGCCGTCGGGTGTGCTGTCCGAACTGGGCATTGAGCCGAACGGCTACATCGTCACCGTCAGCCGTCTCGTGCCGGAAAAACGGCATCTCGATCTGATCGAAGCCTTTTCGAAGATGAAAGACAGCGGTCTGAAGCTGGTGCTTGTCGGGGCTGCCGACCACAAGTCAGCCTATTCCCAGCAGGTCATCGATGCGGCGTCGCGGACATCAGGCGTGATTCTGGCCGGCTTCCGGAAGGGCGCCGAGCTGCAGGACCTGTTTGAAAATTCAGCTGTTTTTGCCCTGCCATCCACTCATGAAGGCCTGCCGATCGCCTTGCTTGAGGCCATGGCGCATGGCTGCAAGGTCGTGGTCAGCGACATTCCTCCGCATCTGGACCTCGAATTGTCTCCCGACAACTATCACAAGGTCACGGATGCAGACGATCTCTCGGCAAAAATCGCCAAGCAGCATGTTGCGGATGGCTCCCGACAGGATTGGAGCGGCAAGCTCCAGCAGTTCCGTTGGGATGTGATCGCGCTGAAATCCGTGGAAAAATATCGTTCCATCGACCCGCGCATCGGCGCTGCCGCGTTTTCTTCAGATGTGGCGGCCACCGCGGTAAGCGATTAAAACGACTTACTAAATCGCCTGGCTCTTTTCCGCCGGTGCTCTGAAGGGCGCCGGCGGTTTTATGTTTTTTAGGTCCTTTTCGTCCCCGCTGCCGCCGCTAGGCCTAGGCTTGCTCCCGTAAACCGAACAGGAGCAAGGCATGGCGAATTACGAAATTCATCTCTGCAGGAGCGGTACCCAATCCGTTTTCGGCGCGGGTATTCCTGTCGCGCTCGCGCGCTATGACCACCACGTCGTCGGCACTGCGACGACGACACCTGCCACGCCTGACATCGAAGCGACCACCAGCAACCAGATCTGGGTGGTAACGGCAATCGATGCGGCAATCCGCGTCGATTTCGAAGACATCGTGACGGCGACGACCGGCTGGCTGGTGCCATCAGGGCGAACCCGCGAATTCGGCTCTGACATCGGCCAGACGCCGTCGGTCATGCTGGCAAGCTAATCCTCCCCCATTCACCTCAACATCTGCGAAAGGAGTTCAGCAATGCTGGGCCTTGGACTTGGACTTACTCTTGGAAGCAGCGCTGGCACCGGCACTTCCCCGCCGGCTGGCTATCAGGAACTGCAGGGAATGCGTCCCGACGGCGGATATGCTGCCCTGCAAGGCGAACTGCCGCTCGACGGCGCGACCACCCTCTACGGAAAGGTGGCGTGAGATGGCCGGAGAGATCGAGAAGCTGGACCTGATCGAAGCCACCCATGGCGTCGGCCACGATATCCATGGCTATGCCGGGCGCTTCCAACTGGCCGACCGCCCGGTCCGGATCACGACGCAAGGGGCAATCCGCGTCAACGAACTCGGCTACGAGCGGGTCATCGCGCCGGCCATCATCAACATCAAGCCGCTTTTGAAGGAGATTGCATGAGCAAGGGCTTACTCTTTGGCAGCGCGGTGCCTCAGGCATTTCGCCTCGATCCGGGGGAGGCGCGCTATATCCCGGGCTTGCTGGATGTGCTGACCGAGCATTCCGATATCTGGGTGTTCGACAATGACTTCCAGCCTGCCGCTATCCAGCCGACGCAGGGGTCGTTCAATCTTGCGCCAGCGCAGGCCGCAATCGCAAGGGCCCAGGCGGCCGGGATTGCATGGCGCCTGCATCTGCTGGTCTATCCGGTGCATGACATGCCCTGGATCAACAGCACAACGCTGACGAGCTCGACCTACAAGTCGATCATCGATGCGCATTTGACGGCGGTCGCGTCAATTCCGGGCGTGCAGTCGGCCTTCAATATCGACGTCACCAACGAGATCTTCGACGGCAACAACACGCTGCCCGGCGGTTACCGGCCGAACCAGTGGTACACCGCGTCGGCGCCAGGCACGGTCCCGTCATCGGCTCCGGGTCCCGGCGTCTTCGACGGACCGGATTGGGTGGCCTACACTTTCCTGAAGGCTCGGCAGTTGTGGCCGAACACGCCGCTCTATTTCTGCCACGACCAGACGGAGCAGATCACCTCGATCTACCACGTCAACCATAACGCCAACATCCTGAACTTCCTGACCAAGGCACTGGCCGCCGGCATCCCGATCGACGGCTTCAACATGCAGGGGCATCTGGGGCTGATCCGGGGCTTTGACGCGCCGAAGCTGAAGGCCTTCATGTCCGCGATCAAGAGCCTTGGCCTGAAGATCATGATCGGTGAGCTGGATTGCCGAACCGGCAACGACACCTTCGCCAACTACACGACGTACGAGTATGACCGGCGATGCTCCGAACTCATCCGCCGCTTCCTCGATGTGGCGCTGCCCTTCCTGGAGCCGGGCGATCCGATCCTCTCCTGGGGAATGTCTGACATCCGCAATCCCTGGACAGTCGGCGAGCGACCCTTGCCGCTGGACGTCTTCTATCAGCCCAAACAGCAATATGCCGCAATCCGCGATTCTTTGAAGAAAGCGATCTGACATGAGCAATATCAAGGATAACCTGACCGCAATCGTTTCCCCCAATGCGGACAACGACCTGACCCAGGGCTATGGGCCGGGCTCCGAGTGGTACGACCTTTCCACCGGCTCGCTTTGGAAGTGCCTGGATGCCACGGCCGACGCGGCATCGTGGATCCCGGTTGCCCCGGAATATCCGGGTTGGCCTGTTGGTGCGTATAAGATCCCGATGCACATCACGTCGGTATCGGACAGCAGCGCCATCACGGCCGATTTGCTGACGATGCAGCCGATCCTCATCCAGCGGCGCACGCTGATCGACCAGATCGCCATGCGGGTGGTGACG
Source organism: Rhizobium sp. RU36D (assembly GCF_900176345.1). Taxonomy (GTDB): domain Bacteria; phylum Pseudomonadota; class Alphaproteobacteria; order Rhizobiales; family Rhizobiaceae; genus Allorhizobium. Next base: position 13,834 of record NZ_FWXU01000028.1, on the reverse strand, counting down.
ATCCAGTCCGGCGCCGCGGCGCGCCTCGGCCTTTACAATACCGATCCGGTGACGCGTCAGCCGGCAGCGCTGGTGGTGGATGGCGGAGAGCTCAATCTCTCCGACTTCTCGGGCGATCGCTGGCGCACGGTCAATGTGATGCTCAATCCGGGCATCTACTGGACCGCATGCATCATGAAATCGGTCGCTACCATGCCGACGGTGCGGCGTGTCGGTGGCGCAAGCTTCGGCCACTTCCTGGCGGGCGATATGACCGAAGTCGGCTCTTCCGCAGCCTATCGCTATCTAAGCGCATCCCGTGCCTATGGCGCTTTGCCCAGCACGGCGCCGACGATGGCCCGTGACAGCGGGACCCACGGCCCGATCCTCTCGCTGCGCGCCGCCATGTAAGCGCGGTCGTCAAGCCGCCCGTCGAAAGGCGGGCGGCTCAGCCGGGGGGGGAGGGTTCAGGCCTTTGCCCCGGTTCCCAGGATATTTTCAAGCACATCCCAATAGGCCTTGATCGCGGGAGCCAGCCGGTAGCGTGCCGCGCCTTCCAGGGCCTTGTCGGCATAGTGCTGCCGCACAGTATCGTCCGTCATCAACTTCAAGGCTTCGGCCATCGCATCGGCATCGTTGACTGGCACCAGGACCCCATATTTTGCCCGGTAAACCGAAGTTACAGTCATGGCGCCTTTTTCGTCCAGGATCTCGGAAGGGCCCGACAGGCAGTTGGTGGAGATAACCGGCGTGCCCAAGGTGATGGCCTCTGCAAGACCATTCGGGAAACCCTCGGCATTGGAGGGCAGCGCGTAGGCATAGGCATGACGCACGATCGGGAAGGGGTTCTTGGCAAAGCCGGGAAAGAAGACCCGTTCGCCGATACCGAGGTCGCTGGCCTGCTTTTCCAGGTCGGGGCGAAGGGGGCCTTCGCCCAGGATCACCAGATCCAGGTCCACGGCCGATTTCGCGAACGCATTCAGCAGCATGCCGAAATTCTTGTTCTCCACCAGGCGACCGACCGCCACAAAATAGGGTCGATCAGTCGGCGCGCGTTCTGGGCCTTCGCTCATCTGCCAGATGGCATCCGTATCCATCGGGTTGGGAATGATCACATTCTTGCTGTCTGCCACGCCGAAGTTTTCGACGAGGTCGATGGCGATGCCGGCCGAAGGGCAGATGATCTTGTCCGCGCGGGGATAGAAAAGGCGCGTCAGGGCCTTGGCAATCTGGCCGGACCGGGTCTTTGGATGGTGACTTGATGCATTCACCCGCTCGCTGATGACGGCCTTGTAGCCAAGCAGGCGCGCCGCGACGACGTTTATGAAGTTGGAGCGGGACAGGAAGCTCAGGCACACCGCGGGCTTGAGCTCCCGCATCAGCTTCAGGCCTTTCCACATGCCCTTGGCAAGCGAGAAGTGGGTGTCCAGCCGATGGACGGTGACCCAATCCGGCAGCTCGTAGGCCGCCTTTTCCTCGTCGAGCAACACGACATGGATGTCATAGCGCCGCGCCCATTCGCCGGAGTTGGCGATCAATCGCGCCATGATGCGCTCGGCGCCGCCACCGGCCAGTGAGTTTATCATGAAAACGACTTTGGCAGACATGGCATACCTATCGCAGCGCTTGAGAGGTTGGCGTTTATCGGATCAGCCTGGAAGCTTGTAGGTCTGGGTTACCACATCTTTCCAACCAGACCGTTGCGCACGCAGCAGGGCGCCCTGTGCCAGACGCTCTCGCTCCACCGGGTCGCGGTAAAGCTTCAGGATCGCCGCAGCAATGGCGGCGCTGTCGTTCTGCGGCACGAGAATGCCCGTTTCCCCATCATCGATCGCATCGGGAACGCCGCCGACATTGGTGGCGACCGAGGGTACGCCGAGCGCTCCGGCTTCAAGATAGACCAAGCCGAAGCCCTCGACTGCGCCATCTGCGGTGAAGTAACCGGGCAGGCAGAAGAGATCGGCCGCCGACAGCGTCAGTTTCACATCGCGATCCGCCAGCTTGCCGGCGATGACCGTTTCGCATGGCAGTTCCTTGGCTGCGGCGCGGACTTCCGCCTCGTATTTCGGATCAAGGAGGGGGCCGACAATCTGCCATTGCACCTTTTCCAGCACGTCCGGCGGCAGCATGGCCAGAGCCTTGGCAAGAACCAGGTGGCCTTTTCGCGGGACCACGCGACCGAGCGAGGCGATCACGAACTTGTCTGCCGGGATGTTCCGCTCCTGACGTGCGGCCTCCTTGCTGACCCGTGCGTTCAACCAGTTTTGCGATACGCCAAGGCCGATCGCGCGAACCCGCTCCTTGGACAGGTTGAAGCCCTCGCGCAGCAATTCGCCGGTATAGCGGCTGTTGGCGACATAATCTGCCCAGCCGCTCCAGAACCGCATCAGGCGCAGCAGGATGGCGCGCTTGGGGTTCTGCATGAAGGTCACTTCGGTGCCGTGGAAGGTCAGCACGCATTTGGCACTGCGGCGATAGCGCGACAGCGCCAGCGGGATGAAGAACGGCCAGTCCGCAGCATGGACGATATCAAAATCCCGCTTTTCCGCTGCGATCTTGCGAACCAGCGAAACCTTGGCCGGGATGTCGCGCATCTTGTGCTCGCCGCCGGGGTAGCGGATCACCTTGAACGGGAAGGCCTTGTCCTTTTCCGTCTGGTCCTCGCCATAATCCGCCGCGACAACCGTGACATCGTGGCCCAGTTCGCAGGCGGCGAGCGCCATCTCAAGAGAATAGGTGCCAATTCCGCCAAGGCGTGGAGAGAATTCGCTCGAAAGGAGAAGCAGCTTCACTTGGACACCTCTTGTTTGGCTTTGGTCTTGCGCGCCAGGAGCTTGCGCGCACGCTCGCTGCAGATCTTCGGAAAGAATGCGATCAGCAATGCGGCATAGAGGGCAAATCCCATCGCCACCTGAGCCGCCAGGATGAATGGCGACGTAGTCGTCGGCAACGCCAGCACCGCCAGCATCATCAGCACGGCCGCCCCGATAATCCGAAAAATGGTCCAGGCAGGGAAGGGGAAGCCGAATTTCAGGCCGGCAATCAGAAGGCTGGTGGCCCAGGTCAGGATGGCCGTGACCAGAGGACCCAAGACGGCGCCCCAAAGACCGAAATTCAACAAGCCAACATAGGTCAAGCCGACGGCCAGCACCAGATCCACCGTTGCAATCATGGTGACGTAGCGCGGCTTGGACCGGATCAGGAAAACCTGATCCGTCGTGTGAGAGCGCAGGTAGCGGAACAATCCGCACAGCGTGGACAGCGGAAGCAGGACATAGGCGGTTTCCCGCATCACTTCCGGCAAGAACGAGTTGATGACGGATGTGTTGATGCCGATCAGGCCACAGGCCACCGGCGCCACGGCAAGGGCGACAAGCGTCATGTTGGTGGCGAGCTGCTTGTAGGCTGCGTCCAGCCCTTCCTGTTCCATCTTGCGAACGGCGAGCGGATAGGCGCCCGCGGTCACGAGCATGACGGCGAAGCTCGATGCCCGGATGCCGAGACCATAGCTGACGGCGAAAATACCTGTAGCCGCGATGCCGAGGGTGTGGTCGACGATGAAGCGCGGGGCATTGAGCGCCACAACCGCGAGCAAGGATCCGGCGGTCACCGGAAGTCCGAACATGACAGCGCTTTTCAGAACTGACATGTCGGGCCGTCCGGCACCGCGCCCGACATCTGTCTGGCTGATGACAATGAGGATGCCGATCAGTTGCGGCAGCATCATCGCCAGCAGGACATATTCCGCCGTAGCAGAGACATAGAGGCTGACAATGATCGAAAGCACCAGTCCGATGGCCGGGAAGACGGCCTGCAGGCAGGTGTATAGCAGGATCTTCACATCAGACCTTGCCCGCTCGGCGAGATAGGCCGCGAGGGAGCGGACCGTCACAAACGTCGTCACCGAGAAATAGAAGAACGGGGTAATCGGTTCATCGAAGTAGTAATGGCTGATCACCAGCATGATCAGGATGTGGGCTACGGTGGAGCCTAGGATCGCCACCAGTTCTGCGCGTCGAAAGCCGGACCGCTGCTCTTGCGTGGAATAGCGCGGCAGGTAGCGCAGCATGAAGTGGGACCACCACATGAACAGGCCGGCAAATAGCACGTCCTGCATGGCGACGACCAGGGTCGCAATGCCGACTTCTTCCACTGGCAGCAGATGCGCCCAGATCAGCACGGAAAGAAGTTGCACCGCCGGAGCGATGATCTGCGCGGGAAGATAGAGCCATGTCTGTTTCAGCAGCATGCAGGAACCGGATCAACTGTTGTAAGGAGGAGCAGTCTTTGCCTGCTCGCTTTTCGAACGACTACCAAGATGAGGCATGCTGTATCGTGATTTCCAAACCACGCGGATCGGCAGTAAAGTGGAGGAACTTCCCTGTCGATTTTACAGTCATGACGGAGCGCTTTACGGCCATTCGTCCTCTATCCATGGAAATAGTCATGAGGTTCATAATCAAACGAATGCCAGATAGACGACCCTTGGGCCCGTCGACTTGGTGGAAACATGCGCCGCATCAGCCCTTTTGCGCTTGCGAAGTCAAGATCAATGCGGGTTGAATCACCTGACATCGTTAAGGCTGGCGCTGTCCTCGGCATGCAAGATACCCCGCATTAAGCTCTCCAACCGATAATGCCCCTGTGATTGTTGCATTGCAATAACGCGTGCCTGTGCGGTGCAGCGATTTTTCGTGGGGTGACGGTTTGTCGCCTCCTGTCCGCCATCAAGCCGTGGTTAGCATCCGAATCGAAGACACTCTCCGTGGGAAAGGAGCGCGCATGGTCCAGAATCGCAACCGCCGTCAGTTTTTGAAAACTGCAGCGCTGGCATCGGCCGGTCTGGTTTTGGGGTCTGCTCCTATGCCCGGTTTCGGCAATATCAGGCTCGATGATAGTGCCAGCCCGCTCGGCGAGCAGAAGAAGATTGCCGCTGCGGCACGGGCCGCCGGGATTACCTTTGGCGTCGCGATCCAGTCCGACAGGCGCATTAGCAAACCGGGGCCGGAGGGCAAGGGCACGCTCGCGGATTTCATTCGTGAAAACAGCGAGTTGTACGTGCCGGGCATCGCCTTTCTGCCGGAGCATTTTCAGCCCAAGGAAGGCTATTTCAACGTCGGCATGGCCAGCGCCTTCATCAAGCGTGCCAAGGCGGACAAGAAGCAGTTCCGCATCCACAGCATGCTTTATCCGGGGCACGATCCTGCATGGGTCTACCAGGCAGTCAACCGCGATAACTGGCGCGAGAAGATGGATCTGCATTTCGAGGTGATGGCCGCCGTGCCGGGCATTCACGACTGCGTGAACCTGGATGTCGTCAACGAGTTGATGGAAGCCAACCAGAAAGACACGGATGGTTACCGACCGAATGCCTGGTACAAGGCTGCCGGCGGACCGGAATACGTGACATACGCGTTCAAGAAGGCCCGCAGCCTGTTCAAGGACAAGCCGCTCTATTGGTGCCACGACCACACCGAACAGATCACGGACGGCTATCACGTGCGGCAGGTCTCGTATGTCTTGGCTGCCCTGGAACGTGCTTTGGAGGATGGGGCTCCGATCGACGGATACAACATGCAGGGTCACCTGCAGTTTCGTCTGGGTTTTGACGAAAAGCGGCTGCGGGATTTCCTGACGGACCTCACAAAGAATCTCGGCCTGAAGGTCATCATCGGCGAGCTGGATTGCCGCACAGGCTATATTATTGATCGCCAGACGGATACACGTTTGCCGCAGGATTACTCCGCAGAGGAGTATGACAGCAAGGCGGCCGACCTGGTGGAAAGGTTCCTGAATGTATCGCTTCCCTTCGTGAAGGATACCGGCAAACAACTGCTCACATGGGGGATTGCCGATGTCGACAATAGTTGGGAGCCGGGAACTGCGCAAAATATCCCAATTAACGAACGGCCTCTCTTGTTCGATTATTCGTTCAGGCCAAAGCCGATGCACGAGGCGATCAGAACATCCCTTCTGGAACTGATCGAAGGCCAGTAAAGGCCAGTATATGCCTGTATAGGCCAGTATAGGGTTGAGCACATCGGCCACATCCGGTAGGATTCGAGGCGGGGACAGATCGTTCCTCTCTCGTGAATCCTGATTGCGTTCAAATTCCTGTTACGTCCCATGAATCAGGATGACAGTTCGCGCAGGCGGATGGTCTAGTCTCCGCCGGGCGCCGCGCTCTCAAAGGAGATTTTGATGAATCGCATAATGACGATCGCAATTGCTGGCGTATTTGTAATGGGTCCCTTGGCGCCGGCCATAACCGGGCCGGCTTTGGCTCAGGCCTCTGCCGAGACCATACCCTCTGATCGGACCACGGATGATATCGGCGCTGAATTGCGCAAGACCGAGCCTGGATCTCGGGCAGACGGACTGATCGGCGCGCTGACAAAGCGGGCCGAGGCCGGAGATTCGGCCGCGATGCGGATACTGGGCGGCCTCTATCGTGAGGGCCGTCTTGTGCAAAAGGACGCTGAGAATGCCCTGAAGTTCTTCGAGCAGGCGATCGAACTGGGTGACAACAGCGCCCTGACCGCTGCTGGCGACCTCTACTATCGCAGTGGTAAGGAACTGGGTCTGGATCCAGTCAAAGCGATTGGCTTCTACCAGAAGGGCGTCGAGGCCGGCGACCGCTGGGCCATGGCGAGCCTGGGAGACGTGTATCGCGAAGGCAAGATCGTGGCGCAGGACCTGCCAAAGGCGCTTGCGCTTTATCAGCAGGCGCTCGGTCTCGGCAACGAGGCGGTGAATACCAAGATCGGTGATCTCTATGCCCGCAATGGCAAGGATTTGGGTGTCGACCCCGCCGAAGCTGTAAGCTTTTACCAGAAGGGCGTTGATTCCGGCGATCGTTGGGCGATGGCGAGTCTCGGCGATGTCTATCGCGAGGGCAAGATTGTGCCGCAGGATTTGCCGAAGGCGCTTGCGCTTTATCAGCAGGCGCTCGCTCTCGGCAACGAGGCCGTGAACGCCAAGATCGGCGACCTCTATGCCCGCAACAGCAAGGAACTGGGTGTCGAGCCTGCAGAAGCGGTGAGCTTCTATCAGAAGGGCGTTGATTCCGGCGATCGTTGGGCCATGGCGAGCCTCGGGGACGTCTATCGGGAAGGCAAGATCGTTCCGCAGGACCTGACGAAGGCGCTTGCACTTTATCAGCAGGCGGTCGCGCTCGGAAATGAGGCGGTCAATACCAAGATCGGCGATCTCTACGCCCGCAATGGCAAGGATCTGGGTGTCGACCCTGTCGAAGCTGTGAGCTTCTACCAGAAGGGCGTCGATGCCGGCGATCGCTGGGCGATGGCCAGCCTTGGGGACGTCTATCGGGAAGGCAAGATCGTGGCGCAGGACCTGCCCAAGGCGCTTGCGCTCTATCAGCGGGCGGTCGCGCTCGGAAATGAGGCGGTGAATACCAAGATCGGCGACCTCTATGCTCGCAGTGGCAAGGATCTGGGTGTCGAGCCCGCCGAAGCTGTAGGCTTCTATCAGAAGGGCGTCGATGCCGGTGACCGCTGGGCTATGGCCAGCCTCGGGGATGTCTACCGGGAAGGCAAGATCGTGCCGCAGGATCTGCCGAAGGCGCTGGCGCTTTATCAGCAGGCTCTCGCGCTCGGCAATGATTCCGTGAACACCAAGATTGGAGACCTCTATTATCGCAGTGCTACAGACCTTGGCGTCGCTGCTGTTGATGCGTTGAGCTTCTACCAGAAAGGGGTCGAGGCCGGTGACCGTGGCGCCATGGCGAGCCTTGGCGATGTCTATCGCGAAGGCAAGATCGTACCGCAGGACTTGGCCAAAGCTCTCTCATTTTATGAGCAGGCGGCCGCCTTGGGCCACACGGGTGTGTTCACCAAGATCGGTGAGATGCACTATCGCAACTTTCTCGAGTTGAAGCTGGATCCGGCTCAGGCCATCGGCTTTTACCAGAAGGGCGCTGACAGCGGCGATAGCTGGGCCATGGTCGGCCTGGGCGACCTTTACCGGGAAGGCAAGGTCGTGCCGATGGATGCCAAAAAGGCGCTGTCTTATTACGAGGCCGCGGTGAACGCTGGAAACCAGCGGGCGCGCGTCTTTGCGGCAGATCTTCTTCTCAAGGGCAGCGCAGCGGATCAGGTTCGCGGGATCGAAATGGCCAAGGCGGCAATGGCGGACAAGCTTCCGTCCATTGCGCCTGTCTGGGCGGATGCCCATCTATACGGACGCGGCATGCCGGCCAATCCCAAGGCCGCGGAACGCATCCTGCGAGAAGCCTCGGAGCAGGGTGACATGGCGGCCACCATCCGGCTGGTGCAGATCTATTCCGAGGGCGCTACCGGGCTTCCGAAAAATCTTGCACGGGCTATGGAACTTCTCGATCAAGCAGCAAGTCGTCTGGCGCCTGAGCGTTTTGCCCAGGAGCAACTGGTCTTGATTGGCATGTCCGCCAAGTCCGCCAAGCAGATGCAGGAATTCGCAGCAGGACTCGATCAACTTCCGCCGGCCGGCCAGGCATCGGTGGTCGGGCGGATTTCCTGGCGAAACGAGAACGCCTTTATCTATGCCTTGCAGAAATTGATGAAAGAAAATGGCGCCTATAGCGGGCCGCTGAATGGCATGCTGACGTCGTCGACAATATCAGGGCTTTACAGCGAGTGCCTCAAGCTCTCCACGACATCGGTTTGCAATGCAGGACCGCTTAGTCGGGAAGTCCGTCCGCTGCTCAGCAATATGTTCCGTTTGCGGGCCGGCATTTGAGGCCTGGCTTCTAGACAATAAAAAACGCCGGCTGATCAATCAGCCGGCGTTGCAGCGCTAATGGACTGCGTCGATTATCGCGTCCACTTCATCGGGTCGGAAGACGACACCGAGATGTAACGGTAGCCGGACTGGTGCCGCTTGACGATGTTCGGGCGCAGGTTGTCCAGCACATACTCGCCCGAGGACGTCTTGACGAGCAGAACCGCATGTCCTTCACCGCTCTGGGTGCGGACCACCGCGACGCGCAGGGCGGAAGCAGGAAGGCCGGCACGGATCAGGCGCTGACGCTTGGTCATCACGTAATCGTCGCAATCGCCTTCGGTGGCCGAAATCCGCCATACATCCGACTTGTCCTGCTTGGGCTTGATCTGGCGATTGACCGAAGAATTGACGGACGAAATGATGTTCTTGATCTTCGGGCTATAGGAAACCTGCGAGACAGAACTTGCCTTGCACTGGTCCGGATGCTCAATGCAGAAGAGCTGGAACTGAAGCGGCGGCAGCTTCTTGCCGCTGAAATCGTGTTGGCGGGCAAGCGAGCCGAGAGGCGCCGCATTGACTGTGCCGATCTGAGTGGACGCAATGGCCGCGAAAACCGCGAGTGCGCCGAGAGCTTTCTTCATCATCATGATTGTCCCCGTTCGAATGGTCGTTTTGACCGTTTTTTCCGGCTCTTCTTCCGCCGATGGGGAGACGATAGGGCATCAGTACCTCCAGTCCGCTTAAACAGGTCCGTACAATTTTATCGTATCTGCGCTTTTTCGATGTTTCATTTTGGAACAAGGACTTGGAAGAGCAAGCAGCAACCTCGGATATTTACCAAAGTGCTAACAAGACCTTCCCTATCCGCACCAAAATTAAGACAGTGACTTGATTGCTGCGGCGCATGATGCTATTTCAAATACAGACTTATAGGAGAGAACCATGAGAAAAATTTCATTTGCAGTCGCTGCAGCAGTCCTGGGACTGTCCTTTGCTCCGGTCTACGCTCAGGCTCCGGCTACCCCGGCTGCCGTTGTTGCTGCTTGCGCAGCAGGCGGAAACTGTGCCGTGATCGTTCAGGCATTTCTTGCAACCGTTCCTGTCGCTGAGCGCGCGGCAGCTATCGGCCAGGTAACCGTATCCCTCGGTAACGCTGCCGTTGCCGGTACGGTTTCCCGTGACGTGGCAGCTGCTGGTGTTGCTGCTGCTGCCGAACAGGCGTCTGGCGCACAGCAGGTCGCTCTGAACAACGTCGTTGAGACGCTGAACAATCCGGCTGCTTCCACGGAAGACATCGCGACCGCTTCCACCAATCCGGGCGCATCCGGCAGCGGCGTTTGATCTGGAATGCATTGCTGATTTTAAAATGCGCAAGCTTGGCTTGCGCATTTTTTTGTGTTTGACGAATTGTGGTGATGTTTTTGGCGGTCCTGCTTTTGTTGGCGGTGGTCGCTAATTTGTTTTTTGGTGGGGGTGGAAGTGGCGCGCGCTAGTCTGGAATTAGCCTCCGTTGCCTGTCTGATGTGTGTGGCATTGGGAGGTCTCGCGACATACCGTGAATCGGCAGCCTTGACCTATGGTGTCCAGGGCGGCGAACGTATTTACGAGCGGATTCGGACCGGCGACATAAGCCTCGGATATTCATACTATTCCAAGAAGCGTGTGATGGTCAGCTGCCTGGATGGCATGTCGCCGTTCAGCATGGCAGTGCGGGCGCCCGAACAGAGCGAAGCCTTTGTAAAGAACTGTCAGGCGCTTTCGGCCGATATACTTGCTTCCACGCCTGTTGACAGTCTCGCCTGGGCTGTGACGGCGAGGGTCGCGTCTGTCGTGAAGGACGCGGCCTTGATGAATAGCGCGCTGATGAACTCCCAGGCGACCGCGCCGAGCGCCGAATGGCTGGCAACGATCCGGGTGGGAATTAGCGAGGCAAACTACGGTTTGCTCGACCAGGCCAATAAAGACGTCAATGCCAAAGATCTCGGTGTTCTGGTTGTCAGCAATTCCGGCGTTGCCGCCATAGCGGATCGTTACTGGAAAGTTCCTGAGTTCAAGGAGCGAATAACGACCGTCGTTTCAGCTTTACCCGACTACGAGCAGGCGCGGTTCCTTGCCTATATAAGAAGAGCCGCTAAATAACGCTGTCGAACCGCGACCGGCCATACTTGTCCCGTCTCAATGCCTGAATTTTCCGCAAGAGCTGAAGCTAGATGAAATTTTCCAATGGCCCGTCCCGTGCAAGGGCTAACACCATTCTCATGTGGGTCACCCTTATCGTGACGGCATTGGTGCCGCTCGCTCTTGGCGGCAATAGGCCCATGGCTTGGACCGTGACCCTCACCGTGCTCGCACTGGCTGGTCTGATCTATCTCCGCACGATCATATCGCTGCAGGCCAGCATGACGATCCCGCTCAGCGAGCTTCGGCTTCGCGTCGGCTTGATCAGTATATTCCTTGTCTACTGTTTCATACAGTTGCTGCCGATCGCACAGTGGTTGCCCAGCGGGCTTGTATATCTGCCCCCAGGCGTTCCTCCACTAAACTCGATAAGCGTCTCGCCACCGGAATCGCTTTTGAACCTGATCACCTGGTTCAATGTCTTCTTCGTCGGCTATTTTGCGATGCAGGCAGGCGGCAATGAGCATCGCTCGCATCGAATGATCGGTTATCTGTTCTGGATCGCGGTGGCGCACGCCATTTATGCTTTCCTGCTGTTTCATGAATTCAACGATTCTATTCTGTTCATGCCCAAGTGGACCTACCAGGGTTCCATGACGGGGGCTTTCGTGAATAGAAATACCTTTGCCACTTTCCTGGCTTCGGGTGCCGTTCTCGGCCTGGTGACCATCGCCTACAAGATGGAAACCCAGCGGAAGTCGTTCCTGGGCTGGTTGTCGCTCAAGCAGGGCATCGTGTTGCCGGTGCTTGGCTGGATCATCATCATGGCAGCCCTGGTGTCCACCACGTCCCGCATGGGCTTGCTGGTCGGGATCGCCGGCGTTGTCCTGACATCCACGATGCTGCTTTTGAAGCGGTCAACGAGTGGCGCCGGTGGGCTCTGGAGGCGCGTCTTACTTGGGGCATTGCTACTCATCGCGGTCGCTGCGCTCTTTGGCCTTTACGGGGCCGGCACGCTCGAACGTGTTGGATCGGTGGAGCGCGAGGCGGACTATCGGTTCGAGCTTTATGAGCAGGTATGGGCCATGGTGATGACCCGTCCATGGACCGGGTATGGTGGTGGCGCTTTCGAGCTATCATTCACGATGTTCCATCACGGCCCGTTGAGCTTTGACCTGATCTGGCAAAAGGCGCACAACACCTATCTCGGTCTGTTTGCGGATTATGGTCTTGCCTTTGGCAGCCTTCCGATCCTCGTCATGTTCATCTCGCTCCTCACCCAGCTTCGGAAATATTTTACATCAGCCACAGTAGATTACCCAACAATCGCATCCATCTCGGTTATCTGTATCGCCGCGCTTCATGCGCTGGTTGATTTCAGCCTCGAGATTCAAGGATACGCATTGTACTTTGCGGCAATTGTGGGTATCGGCGTCGCGCGCACGATTGCCGCCCGACCGGCTGATGGATGATGGTATGAAGGAACTGCTTAAGCGTATTTTTACCAAAACGCAGCCTGAGGTCGAGCAGGCAGGCCGACAGCGTCTGGTCTTCGACAGCCCACCGGAAACTGTCTATGCCATCGGAGACGTCCATGGATGTCTCGCAGCGCTGAAACGGCTGGAAAGCAAGATTGTCGCGGATGCGGCCAATCGGGACGGTCGAAAGCTCCTGGTTTATCTCGGCGACTATATTGATCGCGGTCCGTCGTCGGCCCAGGTGATTGACCATTTGCTCGCCCGCCCACCTGCCGGGTTCGAGCGGGTATGCCTAGCCGGCAATCACGAAGAAATGTTTCTGGATTTCATCCAATCCGACTACCGTCAAAAGGATTGGCTTGCCTTCGGGGGCGAGGAAACCCTGGCGTCCTATGGTGTGTATGTGGGGGCACAACCTGCCAGCCAGTTGCCGCTGAGGGTCCGAAGCTGCGTGCCGGACGAGCATCTTCAGTTTCTCAGGTCGCTGCCAATCATGCTGAAGGCCGGCAAGAACTGCTTTGTTCATGCCGGGATCGACCCCGCCCTGCCGTTGGACAAGCAACAGGATTCGGTGTTGCAATGGTCAAGGCCAAAGGATTTTGCCTGGTCCGGACAAAATATCGGCATGACAATCATTCACGGCCATACGCCCGTACAGACTGTCGACATTACGCCCTCTCGCATCAATGTGGATATTGGCGCCTATCGCGGCGGAGTTCTTGCCGCTGTTCGGCTGGCTGGAGACGAGGTGACCGTCATATATTCCGATTAACCATCACGTTTCATTCGCTTTGCGAATAAGTCCGATTCTGATACAGCCTGACTTACAACTGCAATGCCCGCGGCGCGGGGCACGAGGACGTTATGGAACAAGATATTGATGTGAGAAACATCGTCGGCCTCCTGCGGAGGCAGGCATGGGTCATAACGTCGGTCGTGCTAATATTCCTCGTTGTCACGGCGATCATCGTCTATTCCATTACGCCGAAATATACCGCGACGACGAAGGTTATCGTCGATGTCGCTGCAAAAGATCTTTTGGATCCGAACGAACAGACGGTTTATTCTTCCAACGACATCAACGCCCGTGTCGAGAGTGAAGTCGAGATCTTGCAGTCGGACAATGCGATCCTGAAGGTCATCAACGACCAGAACTTGCTGGCCGATGAAGAATTCGGTGTTTCCGTCGGGTTGATGGATCAGATCAGGGAATACTTCAACCTGACGAACCCGCAGCAGTCGTCTGGAGACGAGTTGCTGGCGCAGACCTTGCAGAAGGTCCGCGCCGCGGCAAGCATCGGACGGCGTGACCTGACTTACGTCATTGGCATTTCGTTTACCTCAAGGGATGCTGAAAAGGCCGCGCGGCTCGCCAATGCCATTGCTGCCGCTTATATCGAGCAGCAGGTGCAATCCAAGGTGTCGCGCACGCTCGCCTCGCGCAACATCATCCAGGGCCAGTTGGGGCAGGCAAATGCTGCGATCGTCGACAGCGAGCGGAATTTCGACGAGTATCTGTCGAAGAACCTTGACAGGAT
>NZ_FWXU01000001.1 GCF_900176345.1 Rhizobium sp. RU36D | reverse complement strand
ACCCAGTACCAGACCCTGCTCCAGCGCCTGCGCGAACTGGATACCAAGGCACAGCTGCAATTGGCCGATAGCCGCGTGGTGAACGCTGCCTTGGTTCCCGCACAGCCATCATTTCCCAACAGGAAACTGATGTTCTTCGTATCGGTTGCCTTTGCGCTGGTTCTCGGCGGCGCCATTGCGGTGTTGCGGGAACATTTCGTCGGCGGTTTCACCAGCGAAGAACAGATTGAACCCGTGCTCCGGGCGAAGCTCGCTACCGTCATTCCGAAGCAGACCCCCGATGCCAACCTCACGACATACAGCGTTGCGGATCTTGTGATCACGTCGCCGCTGTCGGTCTTCTCCGAAAGCATCCGGCGAATTCGCGTCGGCGTGGAGCGGCTGCTGTTTGAAAAGACGGCTCAGGCTGCAGGACAGGATCGCCGCGAATGCGTTGTTGTGCTCGTGTCCTCTTCCGAGCCCAATGAGGGCAAGTCGACAGTCTCGCTCGCCCTCAGCCGCACGCTGGCAAAATCCGGCAAGAAGACGCTGCTGATCGATTGCGACTTCCGTAAGCCGAGCATCAATAGCCTCTTGGGCGTGGAAAGAAGCTCCTGGTTCGCCGACCTTTTGCAGGGCACCGAGGCGGCTCAGTCGGTTTCCAAGCAGACCATTGCCGATCCGCTCTCCGATCTCTCCGTTATCGTCGGTGATCGCGTGACGGACATGGCGACGGATGATCTTGTCATGGGCGAGCGGTTCTCGCAGATCATCTCGGCAGCTCGCCGCCATTTCGAATACATCGTCATCGACACGCCGCCCGTTGGTCCCGTTGTCGACGCTCTTTATCTCTCACGGCATGCAGACTTCATCGTGTTCGTTGTTCGCTGGGCCAGCACGTCGCAGACGCTGGTTCGCAAATCCCTGACGGCATTGATCGAAAATGCTCCGAAGGGAACGCCGGCGATGGTGGCGATGAACCAGAAGGAAAACACGCGCAATGAGAGCTCGTATCGTTACTCCGGATATGTCCGGTAGCGAACGAGGAGGCGCTGCTGGCAGCCAATCAGGTTAAGCATTCTGGGAAGATAATGGCAGGCGGTCCGATCCTCCTGCCATGGGCAGGGTGCGACAACACCTCGTGTCTTGGCGCGCTGCGCCCGACAAATTGGTCATGCAGAGGCGGGCAGAGAACTGCCCATCAAGACCCGATATAGTTACTTCTTGTCCGGCTGTTGCAGCATCTCCTCGGCCAATTCGGCCAGGAGCATGGATATTTCCATTTTCGTATAGCCGGCCTCGACAGCCTTCTTCGTCAATGCCCTGACGGCCACGCCGACGGACATGCCGATTTCCACGGGACGACACCAGTCGACGTCGCCGACTCGCGGAAAATGCGTTCGTTCGCTGATAGATCGCAGTTCTGCGTCTATATCCATCACGATACCTCCAAATGCGGCTAGTGCTGGATTGCAGTATGCCCGCTCTAACCCAGGCACGACAACACAAACGTTAGTGTTTAGTAATTAATTAACCTTACCACAGCCGTCTGAGTTCCACCATACGATGAAGATTTGGGTATCTTGGGCCTTAAGTTCAAGGCGACTGCACGCCATTCGTGAGCAAGTGCAGCTATTCGCCAAGCGCATGGCGCATAGCTGCAATGCAAAATTTTGCCTATCTAATGAGCGTGGATATAGTATGATTATTTCCATCGAAGCGCTGCTCCTCCTCCCGCGGCGCTTTGGTTGGCAGGTTCCTTACTCCTCCTCCCAAAGGGGCCTGCATGGTCATCAGCTATCCTCCTCCCAGCTGATGATCGGTTATTTGGAAAAGCCTGCCGCACCTCCTCCCGCGGCAGGCTTTTTCGTTTCTGCGCCTGCGCCGAGTATTCTTCGGTGTCTGCGCCCTCAGGTCCCCTTTTTCACGGCAAGCCATATGGTGTGACGCGCACCGCTGCGCTTATGGGCACGGACGGATTTTACCTCCGTTGCGAAGCCGGCCTGTTTCAGCCGCCTTGTGAAGGCCTCATCCAGGCCTGAGGACCATACGGCCAGCACGCCGCCCGGCCGCAAGGCTGCGAGAGCCGCGACCAGGCCGGAGTGGCTGTAGAGCCCGTCATTCGATTTGCGCGTGAGACCGTCAGGCCCATTGTCGACGTCCAGGAGAATGGCGTCGTAGCGTGATTTCGCGTTTGCGATCATGTTGCCGACATCGCCTTCCCGAACAGTCACGCGCGGGTCGTCCAGGCTGCCCTTGAAGATGTCGGCCATGGGGCCGCGCGCCCAGGCGATGACCGCCGGTACAAGTTCCCCGACGGTCACCTCGCTGTCGGACGGCATGACCGCGAGCGCCGCCCGCAAGGTGAAGCCCATGCCGAGCCCGCCGATCAGCATCGCCGGTCGTCTGACATTCGCAATGCGCTCGAAGGACAGGGTGGCGAGCGCCTCTTCCGATCCGCTCAGCCGGCTGTTCATCAACTCGTTGGCGCCGAGCATGATGGAAAATTCCTGCCCGCGCTGCTTGAGGCGCAATTCACCGCCATCGCCGGGAATTGCGGTCCGGTCCAGTTCGATCCAAGGTAACACGTCACGGCCTTTCCTGTGGGAACGCGGCTGCCTAGCATGTCGCGACGCGGGTGGCCAGTTTGGCTCTGGGCGGCGACGCACACCTCCTTGGGGCCAGGCCTTCCGCTTCCCATCTGTGTGCTGAACTGATTCCCTTAAAAAAAATCCTGGACTGATGGAATAAGCTCAAGGCGAGATCCGTATACTTGGTGATGAACACAAAACCGCAACGCTTCAACGTGATTGGCCAATTGGCGACCCTGCGCCGCTATGCGCTGTCGCTTGCGCGCAATCCGGATGACGCCGAGGACCTGGTGCATGATGCGCTCGTCAAGGCTTATGAACGGCAGGTCACGTTCCGCTCCGGTGCGAATATCCGCAACTGGCTGCTGTCGATTGTTCACAACACCCATATCGACCGGCTCCGGCAGAGCCGGTCGCAGCGCCGGCGCAACGACGCTGCAGCCGATATCGCCGACGAAGCCGCCGCGCCGTCGCAAGAGCATTCGGTCCGGCTGGCGCAGGTCCGCGCGGCATTCATGGAACTGCCCGAGGAGCAGCGCGAGGCGCTTCATCTCGTGGCGATCGAAGAACTGTCCTATCAGGAGGCCGCTGCCGTCCTTGGCATTCCGGTCGGAACCTTGATGTCGCGCATTTCACGCGCGCGGGCCCAGTTGCGGGCGATCGAGGAATCTGACCCCGCCAGCCGACGAGGACACCTAAAACTTATAGGAGGCAAGCGCGATGACGATCAGTGATCCCGTGCTGGAGGCCGATATCCATGCTTATATCGACGATCAGCTTGATGTCGGTCGCCGCATCGAGGTGGAAGCCTACCTTTCCGAACATCCGGCGGTCGCTGCCCAGCTGATGGCCGATCTCCGCGTGCGGGACGAACTGCGTCTGGCCTTGGCCGGCAACCGTTCGACCAATCGTGTCGAGACGCGCGAGGCTGCCCGCATTCTGGAAGGTGCGTTTGCCCGCAGGCGCACGCTGGAGCTTTTTCGCCGTGCGGCGATGGTGGCGCTCTTCATAGGCGCTGGCTGGGCTGCCCATGCGCTGGTCGGTCCGTTTGGCGCCACGCAGGTGGTGGCCTCCATGCCGACACCGCAATTCGTCCGGGAGGCGGTGAGGGCGCACCAGACCGCGCTGCTGCGTGAGGCGATGCCGTCGCAGGCGGAAAGTTCGAAATACGATCCGGCTGAAATCCGGTCGTCGACTGCCATCATCCTCCCCCAACTGCCCGGCAGCTGGTCCGTGGTTGATGCGCAAATCTATCCCTCGGCCTATGGGCCGAGTGTCGAAGTGTCAGTCGAACCCAGCAAGGGCGAACGCATGTCGCTCTTTGCCGTTCGGCCCGGCAGCTTCGCGGTGCAACAGGTGATGCTTGTGCATGAGGGCGATGCCACCGCTGCCTATTGGCAGATCGGGGAGGTCGCCTATGCACTCGTCTCCGAGCAACGGGCTGATGGCGATCTGGCTGATACAGCCCGCCGTCTGGCCCGGACGCTTTACTAACATCCACCCCAACAGAGGATCATGCATATGAACCCGATGAACCAAAGATTTGGAGCCCAGGCACAGTCCGCGGCGCTCTTTGACGAGGGCCTGCGTCAGCACATGCTGCGCATCTATAACTATATGGGTGCGGGCCTCGTGATTACCGGCCTTATCGCCTTCATCGTCGGCTCGACCCCGGCGCTGTATGTGCCCATCTTCTCCACGCCGCTGAAGTGGGTGGTGATGCTGGCGCCGCTCGCCTTCGTCTTCTTCTTCTCCTTCCGCATCCAGACGATGTCGGCGTCGACGGCACAGATGACCTTCTGGGCGTTCTGCGCGGTCATGGGCCTTTCGCTGGCATCCGTGTTCCTGGTCTTCACCGGAACCAGCATCGCCCGCACTTTCTTCATCGCTGCCACCATGTTCGGCGCGACCAGCCTTTACGGCTATGTCACCAAGCGTGACCTGTCGAAGTTCGGCTCGTTCCTGATCATGGGTCTGATCGGTGTGATGATCGCGTCGATCGTCAACATCTTCCTCGGCTCCAGCGCCCTGCAGTTCGCTATCTCGGTGATCGGTATCGTCGTCTTCGTCGGCCTGACCGCCTGGGATACGCAGAACATCAAGGAGCAGTATGCCGAGAACTACGACCAGGAATCGCAGCAGAAGATGGCCGTGTTCGGCGCGCTGTCGCTCTACCTGAACTTCGTCAACATCTTCCAGCTGTTGCTGAACTTCACCGGCGAACGCGAGTAGTCGTCGGCTAAGCAAGGGAGTTTCGATACCATGGACCAGAATGATCGCCAGGCTATTGAAGGCCTGTTCGGCAAGCTTGCCCAGGTTGAACAGCAGGCCGGACAAGTCGATAATGATGCGGATGCCTTCATCCGGCAGCGCATCGCCAGCCAGCCGGCTGCGCCGTACTACATGGCGCAGACCATCGTGGTGCAGGAGCAGGCGCTGGGGCAGGCCCAGCAGCGCATCGAGGAACTGGAATACCAGCTCTCGCAGCGTCCCTCCGGCGGCGGGCTGTTTTCCGGCCTGTTCGGCAGCGGCTCCCAGCCGCAGCCGCGTCGTCCGGCTCCTCCGCCGCAGATGCGGGGACCGGCCATGGCCCAGCCGCAGGCTGCCAGCCCCTGGGGCCAGCAGGCGCAAGGCTACGGCCAGCAGCGTGCTGGCGGCGGGTTCCTGGCAGGCGCTGCCCAGACAGCGATGGGCGTTGCCGGCGGCGTGCTGCTCGGTAATGCCATAGCCGGCATGTTTGCGGGCGAGGCCGAGGCGGCTCAGCCGGAACCGGCGGCTGACGAGCAGGACGTGGGCGCCGAGGATATGGGCGACATGGAATTCTGATTTCCACGACGAGGCTTCGCCCCGGCTGATACCGGGGCGAAGCTCACTATGCATGGCTCGACCTGCGCCGATGGTCTGTGCTGGTTGCAAGTTGCATATGGACATGAGGGCCACGCCGGGCTTATTGATGCGCATCGAAGGGTGGCCTGACCGCCTGATCGAATGGAGCGCGGCTCATGTCTGATACCAGAGCATCAAAGCTTTTCCTCATCATCCTTCTAACCCTCATTCCAAGCATGGCATTCGCGCATACGGCGGGTGGTGCTGCCGGATTGAGCGGTGGATTTGCCAGCGGCTTCATGCATCCGGTGCTCGGCTGGGATCACGTTGCTGCCATGGTTGCCGTCGGGCTCTGGGGCGCCTTTCTCGGGCAGCCCGCCGTCTGGGTACTGCCGGTCGCATTTCCCGTGATCATGGCCTTTGGCGGCATGCTCGGCGTTCTCGGTGTTCAGATCCCCATGGTGGAAAGCGGAATTGCCGCCTCGTCCATCGTCCTGGGTCTGCTGATTGCCTTCGCGGTTCGGGCGCCGCTTGCGGTGTCGCTCGCTGTGGTCGGGGCTTTCGCCATTTTCCACGGCCACGCGCATGGCACCGAATTGCCGGAAGCGGCCAATCCTATCGCCTTTTCCATCGGCTTCGTCATCGCGACCGGTCTTTTGCATCTGGTGGGCATCGTGATCGGTCTTCTGGCCTCGGTTCCCATGGGGCGTCCGGCGATCCGTGCCGGTGGCGCATTGGTGGCCGCCGTCGGTTTCGGCTTCCTCTTTGGGGTCGTGTAGTTGCGCGCTCGCCATAGCTGGGGGCCAATACTGACGCTGGTTCTTGTCGGCGTCACCTCGCCAGCTCTGGCGCACGAGGCGGTACCGGGTGTGCAGGGTTTCATCGGCGCCGTCCCGCATATTCTCACCGAGCCGGCCCAGGCATTGCTGGTCATGGCGCTATCCCTATGGCTTGGCCAGCGGCCGGCGGGAGCGCTCAAGACTTATGGTTTCATGGCCTTTCCAGCCCTGGTAATCGGCGCCGTCAGCGCGCTTTTTCTGCAAGGCCTGTTTTCAGTGACGAGCCTTCTGGCACTTGCTTTTGCCGTCGTGCTCGGGCTCTCAGCCGCCGCCCGGCTGGCTTTGCCCGGACCTGTCGTCGTCCTGACGACCACGGCCGCTGCTCTGCTCGCTGGGCGGCTGGCGGCGCCCGATCCGGGTCCCGTGAGTGCTGTACTCGCTAGCGGAACAGGCGCCCTGCTCGGTGCTGCGATCATGGGTGCGTTGATCTTTGCCCTCACGCGATGGTGTGTTTCGCCAGGTCGACCGGCGCTGTTCGGGATCGCTGTCCGGGTGGCCGGCTCTTGGATTGCCGCCGCGTCGCTTATGGCGGGCGCTCTGGCCTTCATCCGGCTCTGATCGCCATTCACACCTTTCCTGGTTTTGGCGGGCAAAGGAACAAGCCTCTCCTCCGACGGTTAACTCCCAAAAGACCGACAGGAAAGGAGAGCCAATGAAACGCCTAATCCTTCTGGGAATCGTTGCGGTGCTGGCCCATACCCCGGCAGGCATGGCACAGCAGCGTGATGAAGCAGCGTCTGGAGCCAACGTGCATGATGGCGCGCAAAAAGCCACTGAGCTGAATGCCGAGCAGTTCACTCGCCGCGCTGCGAAAGCCAGTCTTTTTGATATCGAGGCGGCGCGGCTTGCCACGGTGCGGGCCAGGGATCCCAACACCAGCGTCTTCGCGCAGCAGGTTCTCAATGATCAGTTGAAGGCGCAAGCCGACTTGAAGGTGGCGGCCGAACAAGAAGGACTACCGCTGGAGAACAAACTTGACGGTCGGCAGCAGCGAGAGCTTGAAAGGTTGAAGCAGATGGAGGGCGAGGGCTTCGACAAGGCTTTCTACTCCGTGCAGAAGAAAACCCAGCGCGCTACCCTCACTCTTCTGTCCGAATATGGCGCCAACGGCGACCGCGAAAGCCTAAGGGCCTTTGCACAGTCCCACTACTCGACGATGAAGGTCAATTTTGCGCGGGTACAGCCGTAAAGAATTTGCGGGACACGGGAACAATTTCCAGTGTCACTCGTTTGCAGGTGCTTCAGCCTATTCGCTGGCTGACTTTTGCCGGGTGGTGACGCCAGAGATGCGGCTGAAAAGCCGGCGACCCTCCCGGCAAGGGGGGCCGGACGCACGCCCTGCGCGTCCGGCCCTTCCTTTTAACCTAAACTCCCTCCGTGCAAGGCTGACGGGGTCATCATGCCTGTTTGGCGCAAGCCGAATCTGTCATGCCTTCCCCGCCGCGGGCGCATCAGCCGTGCCCGCCACAGAGGAAGGATTGCATTTTGGCCAAAGTTGCTTTGATTACGGGTGTCACGGGGCAGGATGGTGCTTATCTGGCCGAACTCCTGCTCGGCAAAGGCTATATGGTGCATGGCATCAAGCGCCGCTCGTCCTCATTCAATACGGGTCGCATCGAGCATATCTTCGAGGATCCTCATGTCGAAAATCAGCGCTTCAAGCTGCATTATGGCGACATGACGGATGCCACCAACCTGATCCGCGTGATCCAGGAATGCCAGCCGGATGAAATCTATAACCTCGCGGCCCAGTCCCACGTGGCCGTGTCGTTCGAGACGCCGGAATACACGGCCAATTCCGACGCGGTGGGCGCGCTTCGGCTTCTTGAAGCGATCCGGATCCTGAAGCTTGAAGGAAAGACGCGCTTCTACCAGGCCTCTACCTCGGAGCTCTACGGCAAGGTGCAGGAAGTGCCGCAGAGCGAAAAGACGCCCTTCTATCCGCGCAGCCCCTATGCCGTCGCCAAGCTCTATGCCTATTGGATGGTGGTGAACTATCGCGAAGCCTACGGCATGCATGCCTCCAACGGGATCCTGTTCAACCATGAGAGCCCGCTGCGCGGCGAAACCTTCGTCACGCGCAAGATCACCCGCGCTGCGGCGGCGATCCGGCTCGGCAAGCAGGACAAGCTTTATCTGGGCAATCTCAATGCCAAGCGTGACTGGGGTCACGCCAAGGAATATGTCCGCGGCATGTGGCTGATGCTGCAGCAGGATCAGCCGGATGATTATGTCCTGGCCACGGGCGTGACCACCGAGGTTCGACAGTTCGTCGAATGGGCCTTCGAGGATGTCGGCATCCGCCTGGATTGGCGCGGCGAAGGCGTCGACGAAAAGGGCTTCGACACCGTGACGGGCAAATGCGTGGTCGAGGTCGATCCCCGCTATTTCCGTCCGACCGAAGTCGACCTCCTTATCGGAGATCCGCGCAAGGCCGAGGAAAAGCTGGGCTGGCGCCACGAAACCGGCGTGCGGGCCCTATGCCGCGAAATGGTCAACGAAGACCTGAAGGTGATGCAGGCGGCCACGATCATGAAGGAAGCGTGAGGGCATGAAGGCGGCGTAAGGGCCGTCTGCCCTCAGCCTAAGTCCTGTCAGGCCGGAACATCCATATGCTCCGGCGGCAGACCTGCCCGAGCACGCGCCGCCATCATCTCGAAGGCCATTTCGAGGCGGCGGGTATAGAGATCCGCGTTGAAGAAGGGCGAGGTCAGCTTGTTCGCCGCCAGCTTGTTGCGGATCGCGAGCAACTGCTCCCGGTCTTTCGCAAGCTCGATCGCGCGTGCCACATAGGCATCCTCGCTATCCGCGATCAGTTCGGGAACGCCCAGCACCGAAAGCTGACCTTCCGTCATGCGCGAACTGCAGGTCGTTCCCCGGAGGCCAAGGACCGGCAGTCCGCCGCGCAGCATGTCTGATGTCGTGACATGGCCGTTATAGGGGGTCGGGTCGAGCGCCAGGTCGCCCAGCGCGAGCCTGCTGATATGCTCCGCAAACTCGCCCGCACCCGGCGCGAATATGATCTGGCCGGGATCGACACCATGGGTGCCAAGCTCCTTCAGCAGGTTCTGGCGGGCAATTTCCAGGTCGCAGCGTATCCAGAGGCGCGCATCGGGCAGCGCGGCGAGAATGCGGCCCCACATGGCGATGGTCCGCAAGGAGAATTTCGGCAGCGCGTTGAACGAGCAGAAAATGAATTTGTCTTCTGGCAATCCCCAGGCTTCGCGGGTTGCCGCGCGGCACTCAATCTCGTCCAGAGGGCGGTTCGGCATCAGCGAGCCGGGCAGGCGGCAGAGCTTTTCGTGCCAGTGGAGCTTGCTGCTGTCTGGCGTGATGTAGTGGTCGGTGATCGCATAGTCGAGGTCGACACCAATCACAGTGGAGGGGAAGCCGAGATAGCCCACCTTGAGCGGGGCATCGCTTATATTGACGATATCGAGGCGCGCGCCGAGCGTATAGCCCTTGAGGTCAACGAGGATATCGACCTTATGGTCGCTGATGACCTTGGCGGCATCGGGCGAAGACATGCCATGAATGCGAACCACCCGCTGGCGCATGGCCTCCGGCCACTTCTCCTGGGCCACCGCTGTCGCCGGATTGGTATAGCAGAACAGCGTGAAGTCGAACTTGCTCTCATCATGCCGCTTCAGAATGGGCATCAGGACGGACATCACGACATGGTCGAAGAAATCGTTCGAGAGATAGCCGATATGGAGCTTGCGACCCTCCTCGGCAATTTGCCGGCGCGGCATGGCTTGATGACGCGCGGTTTCGGTCGCCAGTTCGATGGACTCAATGCAGGGCGCGGCGGTCAGGGCTTCCGATGTGGTCCAGTAGAGCCGGTTTAGCGCGCGCTCGATCTTGAAGAGAATCTGGGCGCGTGGCGCTTCCAGATCCGCCATGAGCTCGGCATATTCCCGCATAGTATCGAATTCGAGGATATCGCGACCCAGGGCGTAGCGCGTGCTGAGGAGATAGCCGTCATCGGGGGATAGAGCGACGCCCTGCGTCAGGACCTCGAAGCATTTGCCCGTTTCGCGTCGCGAGCGGTAATAGACGAAGGCTACCGTCACCTGCCAGGGATTGGTGAAATCGAGGAGGTGGAGATAGCGTTCGGCCTTATCGAGTTCGTTGTCCTCGACCAGGGCGGACACGACGATGGACGCGGTCTTGTTGTCCTTGGCGGTCGCTTCGATCGCCCATTCGCCGATTTCGCAGATCTTCTTGATTTCGCGCTTCTCGTGATAGAGCGAGACAGCATGCTTTAGCAGGTCTGATGCCATGCCGGGGTTGATCCGCGCCTCCTGAACGAAGGCATCGGCGGCAAGGGTGCGGTTTTCCTTCTTCAGGTGAATGCTGGCAAGAACGGCGAACCAGCGCGGAGCGCCCTGCGGGTGTTTGGCCAGGAGCGCGTTCATGCGCTTCAGCGCGTCATCGAGCCGTCCTTCGGAATATGCGCGGACGGCGGCTGTGAACTCGGCTTGCGGATCGATCTTCTTTGTGATGTCCATGTCTCGACGTCTGGCGGTTCGCATCTGTCAGGTCTTCCCTTAGTGAAGACTTAACCTTGTGCGAGACGGACTGCGAGACGTTGATGAGGTCGGCCGTGTTTTACTAGGCCGTGGTCATGCCGCAGGCACGGGGCGGGGACGGCCCTGCTCATCGAGCGCTACCATGACGAAGCTGGCATCCGTCACCTTCTGCCGCGTTTCGGAATATTGGCGGCGCACCCAGCATTCGACATAGAAGGTCATGGAGGTGCGGCCGACATGGGTCACGGTGGTATAGATGCACAGCGTATCGCCGACCTTGACCGGCTGCTTGAATGTGATCTCCTTGACCGCGACTGTCGCAATGCGCCCTTTGGCGCGCTCTGCCGAGGCAATACCGGCGGCCAAGTCCATCTGCGCCATGACCCAACCGCCGAAAATGTCGCCGGCCGGGTTGGCATCGCCCGGCATGGCAAGCGTGCGCAGCGTCAATTCGCCCTTGGGCTGTTCGGCATCACTCATTGGGCGGTTCCGGCCTTGTGCTTGCGATCCCTGGCAAACATCGGTCCGCCGCGATGGGCCGGGAAACCATAGCCATTGATCATGACGACATCGATATCCGAGGCCGAGGCGGCAATGCCCTCGGCCAGCAGTGCGTCGCCCTCGCGCGCCATGGCGGCCAGCAGCCGATCGACGATCTCTGCATCAGAGAGTTCCCGCGCGACCAGACCCTTCTCGACACGATAGGCGGCAATCATGGCGTCGATCTCGGGGTCGACCCGGCGTGCGCCGTCTTCGTAGAGATACCAGCCTTTGCCGGTCTTGCGGCCGAAACGGCCGGCCTCGCAGAGGCGATCCGGGATCTCGAAATAGGGAGCGGTCGGATCACGCGTCGCGGCCTGGCGCTTGCGCCGTGCCCATGCGATCTCAAGCCCTGCCATGTCATTGACGGCAAACAGGCCCATCGGGAAGCCATAGGCCTCCAGGGCGCGGTCGACGTCCTGGGGCAGTGCCCCTTCTTCCAGCAGCCGTTCGCCCTCGCTGCGATAGGCAGAGTAGATGCGATTGCCGATGAAGCCTTCGCAGACGCCGGAAATCACGGGCAATTTCTTCAACTTCCGGGCAAAGGCGAGCGTGGTGGCCAGGACATCCGCTTCGGTCTTTGCCAGCCTCACCACTTCCACCAGACGCATGATGTTGGCCGGGGAGAAGAAGTGCAGGCCGACGACGCGATGCGGCACGGCCGTGCGAGCGGCGATATCGTCCGGATTGAGGTAGCTGGTATTTGTGGCGAGGATGGTGTCCTTGCGAACAATCCCGTCCAACTGCTGAAACAGTGTGACCTTCACGTCGAGATCATCGAAGACCGCTTCGATGACCATATCCGTATCGGCCAGATCACGGGGGTCGGCGGTGGCCGCCAGCCGCGCGATTTGTTGGCTTGCGACTTCCTCGCTGATGCGACCTGACTTTACCGATTGCCCGATCATGTCCTTGATCCGGGCTGCACCCTTTTCTGCGGCTTCCGCCGTCTGGTCGAGTGCGATTACCCAATAACCAGCGGTGAGCGCCGCGACAGCAATGCCGCAGCCCATCAGGCCGGTGCCGGCAATGCCCACGCGCAAGATGTCGCGCGGTGTGGCATCGGCGTCAGGACCAGCAAGCTTGCCGGCGGCACGTTCGGCAAAAAAGATATGGCGAAGGGCGGTCGATTCTTCGCTGTCGCGCAGGCGAATGAAGGTTGCGCGCTCCTCCCGCAATCCGTCTGCAAGCGGGACTTCCGTGGCGAGTCTCACCAGGCGGATCGCTTCGGCTGGCGCCGAGCGTCCGCGCGCCTTCTTCAACACGCGGGAAGCGGCGGCTTCAAATGCGGAACCTTCATAGGTAGGCACCGGCAGCGTGCCGGTCCGACGAAGCGGTTTCGCCGCGTGGTCGAGTGCGAGTGCCACCGCGTGCTCCACGAGATCGTCTTCGGCAATGCCGTCGATCAGCCCCGACGCCAGCGCAGCACGCGCGGGAACAGGCTTGCCGTCGGTGATCATCTCAAGGGCCGTGACCGGACCCACGAGCCTCGGCAGTCGTTGGGTGCCACCGGCGCCGGGAACAAGCCCGAGATTGACTTCCGGCATGCCCAGGGTCGCGGACGGTGCAGCAATCCTGACATGGCAGGCAAGGGCGAGTTCCAAGCCACCGCCTAGTGCTGCCCCATTGATGGCGGCGACGACTGGCTTGTCCATGCCTTCGATCGCGGCGATCACGTCCGGTAGGGTCGGCTCGGCGGGCGGCTTGCCGAATTCCTTGATATCGGCGCCGCCAACGAAGGTTTTGCCGGCGCCGGTCAGAACCACGGCGGTCACGTCCGGCTTCGATCGCACGTCCGCAAGCGCCGCCATGATGCCGGCACGCAGGTCTGCCGAGATGGCGTTGACCGGCGGGTTGTCGAGGGTCACGACGACGCACTGTCCGCGCCGTTCGCCGTAGACGACCGAAGAATAGGTGATCCGGTCCGATTGCTGGCCCTGGCTCATCATGCGCCCTCTTTTTTGAGTTCGATTAGTCGGGAATGACGGCGACGGCCTGAATTTCGATCTTCGCCCGGTCTTCGACCAGGGCCACGACCTGCACCGCTGCCATGGCGGGGAAATGCCGGCCGATGACTTCGCGATAGGCTTCGCCCAGGCCCTTGAGATTGCCGAGATATTCCTGCTTGTCGGTGAAATACCAGGTCATGGTGGTGATGTGGTGCGGCTCGCCGCCGGCTTCGCGCACAATGGCTACGACGTTTTTCAGCGTCTGGCGAACCTGGTCCACGAAGTCGTCGCTTTCGAACTTGCACTGCTCGTTCCAGCCGATCTGACCGCCGACATAGACCTGACGCCCCTTGGCCTCGACACCATTGGCGTAGCCGATCGGTTTAGCCCAACCCTCGGGCTGCAATACCTTATGCATTATTCTTGTTCTCCAGATAGGGCATGAAAGCGGTTCTGATGTCGTCGGGCCAAGACACCGACTTATGCGTTTCCAGCGAGGTTGCAACGATACGTTGGTTGGCCTTCCACAAAATCTCTCCGCCACAGGAGACTTCGTGCTCCAGGTCCATGGAGGAATTGCCGATGCGGGCCACGCGGATCGAAAAGTCCATGAGATCGCCGTGAATACCGGGCTTGAGGAAGGTCAGGTCCAGCTTCAGGGTTGGCGTGCCGATGCGCCGCTCGGCAATGAGCACGGACCACGGCTTGCCGGCGGCTGCAAAGAATTCTTCCAGCACGCCCACCAGAATGTTCAGGTAGGACGGGAAATAGGCGATCCCGGAGGGATCGCAGTCGCCAAAACGCAACGGCCTGGTGGTGCGGAATACGGTCATGGCGTCACTTGCCCGCCTGTTCCTTCAGAAGCTCTCGGGCAACGATCAGCTTCTGGACTTCGGTTGCGCCCTCGTAAATTCGGAGCGCGCGGATCTCGCGATAGAGCTTTTCGACCATCTCGCCGCTTTTCACGCCGCGACCACCGAACATCTGCACGGCACGGTCGATCACGGTCTGAGCATTTTCGGTGGCGGTCATCTTGGCCATGGCTGCCTCCTTGGTGGTCGGCAGTTTCTGCACGTCGCGCCGCCATGCCGCGCGATAGGTTAGGAGGGCGGCTGAATCGATATCGGTCGCCATGTCGCCAAGGGCAGCCTGGGTGAGTTGCAGGTCGGAGAGCGTTGCGCCGAACATCGGACGCTCTCTGGCGTGGGTCAGGGCTTCCGCGAGCGCACGGCGGGCAAAGCCGAGGGATGCTGCGGCAACCGAAGCGCGGAAGATGTCCAGCGTGCGCATGGCGATCTTGAAGCCTTCGCCCGGCGCGCCGAGCCTGCGACCCGCCGGAATGCGGCAATTTTCGAAGCGGATCGTCGCCAGCGGATGGGGCGCGATGACATCGATACGCTCGGAGATGGAGAAGCCGGGATCGTCGGCGAAGACGACAAAGGCGGAAATGCCGCGCGTACCCGGTGCCTCGCCCGTGCGGGCAAAGACCGTGTAGACATCGGCTATGCCGCCATTTGAGATCCAGGTCTTCTCGCCATCGAGCACATAATGATCACCATCGGCCCGTGCGGCGCAGGCCATGGCAGCGACGTCGGAGCCGGCAAGCTTTTCCGATAGGGCGAAGGCGGAAATCCAGTCACCGGTGATGACCTTCGGAAGCACGGCCTGCTTGAGTTCCGGGGAACCCGTCAGGCTGATGGCGCCGGTTCCCAGGCCCTGCATGGCGAAGGCGAAATCGGCGAGGCCATCGTGGAAGGCGAGCGTTTCGCGCGCCAGGCAGACCTTGCGGCTGTCGATGCCGTCTCCGCCCTCAAGGCTGACGGCGGCGGTGAGCAGGCCCGCTTCGCCAAGCGCCTTGACCAGCTTGCGGCACGCGCCATCGACGTCGTGATGGTCGACGGACGTCATGGCCGCGGATGCCGCGAAAGCATCCAGCCGCTTGGCAAATTCGGCATGGCCGGCATCGAAGAACGGCCAGGCGAGATGGTCACGGCCGAGAGCGGCGGCAGGGGAGGAGGTTGTGGCGCTCATGGTCAGTTGCCCTCGAATACCGGCTTCTGCTTGGCGGCAAAGGCCTCGAAGGCGCGGCGGAAATCGCCCGTGGCCATGCAGATCGCCTGGGCCTGGGCTTCAGACTCGATCATCTCCTCGATGCCCATGGCCCATTCCTGGTTCATCATGGTCTTGGTCATGCCATGGGCGAACCAGGGACCATCGGCCAGCGACCGGGCAAGATTGACAGCGGCCGGAACGACGGCATCCTTGCCGTGCAAGGCATTGAAGAAGCCCCAGTTCTGACCTTCTTCGGCGCTCATGAAGCGGCCGGTGAACAGGAGTTCGGAGGCGCGGCCCTGACCGATGATGCGCGGAAGAATGCCGCAGGCGCCCATATCGGCCCCCGCAAGCCCGACGCGGGTGAAGAGGAAGGCGGTCTTGGCTTCGGGCGTTGCGAGCCGCATGTCGGATGCCATGGCAAGGATCGCGCCGGCGCCGGCGCAGATGCCGTCAACGGCGGCGATGATCGGCTGAGGGCAGCGGCGCATGGCTTTCACCAGATCCCCCGTCATGCGGGTAAAGGCCAGCAGCTCGGGCATTGCCATATGCGTCAACGGTTCGATAATCTCGAACACGTCACCACCGCTGGAGAAGTTGCCGCCTGCACCGGTCAGCACGATAGCCCTGACATCGGAGGCGTAAGCAAGGTCGCGAAACAGGTCGCGCATCTCGGCATAGCTGTCGAAGGTCAACGGGTTCTTCCGTTCGGGACGATTGAGGGTCAGCGTCGCGATGCGGCCGTCCTCGCTAACCTCCCAAAGGAAATGCTGTGGCTTATGGTCCTTGAAGCTGCGCTTCATGTCTTGCATCACATTGGCCATGTCGTCTGCTCGCCTCCCATTTGTCCCTGCCGCTGATCGGGCGGCCGGGTTTTTATTGTGTCTCAGTCGTTTGCGGAAGGTGGAAGGAAATCCACCTCGTGCTCGGCCGAAAGCTTCACGATTGCATCCACATCCGTCATCTGGTCGAGGCCGATGAAAAGCTGCTCCAGCTTTCCGGCCGGTGCGACCCAGAACAAAGCGCGGCAGGGCTTGTCGGACTTATTGAAATAGCCATGCGGTACGCCCCTGGGCATGCGCACCAGATCGCCGGCCTTGGCCTTCGTCCATTGGCCATCGAGCTTCAGGTCGAGTTCTCCCTCCTGGACCAGGATGAATTCATCCTGGTTCGGATGGATATGCACGGGCACGAACTGGCCCGGATCGCTGTTCGTTTCGAAGGCAAATGTGTCGGCGCAGACCGCCTTTGGATAATAAACCTGGCCGAGGATGTTCCAGCTTACGCCTTGGTATCCGCTGCCATTCTGCGTTATGCCCTTTTCCAATTCCATCGCAGGCTCCCAGTTTTCGTTCCCGTTGCTCATGGTCGGTTCAACCCGCCATGATTTCTCCACCCGCCACGGCAATGGCCTGACCGGTGATGGATGCCGCATTGGGAGAGGCAAGCCACAGCGTCGCGTCTGCGACTTCCTCTGGCTTGACCAGGCGTCCTTGCGGATTGGATTTGACGAACTCGGCCAGGGCCTGCTCGCGGCTGCGGCCGGTCTTTGCGACGACCTCTTCGATCGATCTGGAAATGATCGGCGTGTCGGTGAAGCCGGGGCAGACGGCATTGACCGTCACGCCCTTCTTGGCCAGTTCCAGAGCCAGTGCGCGCGTCAGGCCGACCACGCCGTGCTTGGCCGCGCAATAGGCCGAGACATAGGCATAGCCGGTGAGGCCGGCAGTCGATGCGATATTGATGATCCGCGCGCCTTCGCCATGGGCCTTGAGGTCAGGGAGAGCGGCCTGGGTGACGTTGAACACGCCGGTCAGGTCCACGTTCATCACGTGAGACCACATATCGAGCGTCGTTTTGTCGAACGGGGCGCTAGGCGCCTCGCCCGCATTGTTGATCAGGATGCTGATGCGACCGAACTTTTCCCGCGCCGCGGCAAGTCCGGCCTCAATCGCCTTGGGATCCGTGACGTCAAAGCCGGCGGCCACGAAAACGCGTTCATTGCCGATCTCGGCAGCAAGCGCTTCCAACGGCTCCCGCCGCCGCCCGGCAAGCGTCAACTGAGCGCCGGCGGCAGCCAGGGCACGGGCAATCGCAGCCCCGATGCCGCTGCCGGCACCGGTTACCACTGCATGTCGTCCCTCAAGCTTGCCGCCTGCCGCCATCGATCCGATCCTTACTTGCCGACCGGCGCTGCGGCGCGGGCGAGGTTGTTCTCATATTGCGACTTGGCCGAATAGTACTGCTTGGGCCAGGCAATCGAGTTGATGCCGATCTTGGCGGCTTCATGCAAGGTCCAGGCCGGGTCGGCAAGATGCGGGCGGGCGACGGCGCAAAGGTCAGCGCGTCCGGCTGCAATCACCGAGTTGGCATGGTCGGCTTCCGAAATCGCACCGACGGCGATGGTCGGAATGCGGATCTCATTGCGGATCTTGTCGGAGAACGGGGTCTGGAACAGGCGTCCATAGACCGGCTTCTCTTCCTTCCATACCTGGCCGGACGAGCAGTCGATGACGTCAGCGCCGGCTTCCTTGAACATTTCCGCGAAGATGGCGGCGTCGTCAGGCGTGTTGCCGCCGTCGAACCAGTCATGGCAGGACAGACGAACAGACATCGGCTTGTCCGCAGGCCATACGGCGCGCATGGCCTTGAACACCTCAAGCGGATAGCGCGCCCGGTTTTCATGGCTGCCGCCATATTCGTCGGTGCGACGGTTGGTCAGCGGCGACAGGAAGCTGGAGAGCAGGTAGCCGTGTGCCACATGCAGTTCCAGCCAGTCGACGCCCGCCTTTGCGGCGCGCTCGGTCGCGGCAACAAAATCGGCCTTCACCCGATCCATATCAGCACGGTCCATGGCCTTCGGCACGGGGCTGTTTTTCAGATAGGGCAGGGCGGACGCCGAGATCAGCGGCCAGGCGCCTTCTTCCAGCGGCTGGTCGATGCCTTCCCATGCCACCTTGGTCGAGCCCTTGCGGCCCGCATGGCCGAGCTGGATGCCGACCTTGGCGGAGGACTTGGAATGGGCGAAATCGACGAAGCGCTTCCAGCCTTCCATTTGCTCATCGTTCCACAGGCCAAGGCAGCCGGGGGTGATGCGGGCGTCGGGCGAGACGCAGGTCATCTCGGCGAAAACCAATCCGGCACCGCCCATGGCGCGGGCACCCAGGTGCACCATATGGAAATCGTCGATCAGGCCGTCCTTGGCGGAATACATCGCCATTGGCGATACCACGATGCGGTTCTGCAGCGTTACGTCGCGGACGGTGTAGGGCGTGAACATCGGCGGCAGGCAGCGCTCGCCTTCCTTGACCTCCAGGCCCTGTTTCTTGGCGAACCAGCGCTCATAGCCTTCCAGCCAGGTCTTGTCGCGCAGGCGCAGGTTTTCATGGCTGATGCGCTGCGAGCGGGTCAGCATCGAATACATGAACTGTTCGGGTTCCAGCGTGTCGGCATAGCGCTCGCCAACCACTTCGAACCACTCCATGGCGTTGCGGGCGGCGTTCTGGATGCGGGCAACGTCGACGCGGCGGATTTCCTCATAGGTTTCCAGCACCGCGGGGATCTTGTCCTTGTCGTGGCCCAGCTTCTGGAACTGGTTGGTCAGTTCGATCGCATCGTCGATGGCGAGCTTGGTGCCGGAGCCGATGGCGAAATGCGCGGTATGGGCTGCGTCGCCCATCAGAACGACATGGGAGTTGCCGTTGAAATGGCTCCACTTGCCGCAGATCAGGCGATTGAAGTTCAGCCAGGCCGAGCCGCGCAGATGGCGCGCGTTCGTCATCAGGTCTGCGCCCTCGA
This sequence comes from Rhizobium sp. RU36D, assembly GCF_900176345.1. GTDB lineage: Bacteria > Pseudomonadota > Alphaproteobacteria > Rhizobiales > Rhizobiaceae > Allorhizobium. The sequence goes on along the minus strand of NZ_FWXU01000001.1, from coordinate 588,668 downwards.
GCACTTCCGAGAAGAGGTTCTGGCAGAAGTCGATGGAGCCCTGCTGGTCCAGCTGGCCGAGGCCATGCTTTTCATAGGCTTCCTCGGTCGTCTCCACGATGAAGGTCGATGTCTGGTCGTCGAACTTGTAGATATGGGCCTGGAACCAGCCGTGGTCGGTCTTGCGGAAGTCGAAGGTGAAGGCATCAAACAGCTTGTTGGTGCCGAGCCAGATATAGCGGTTCGGGCGCACGGCCAGGTCAGGCTGGAAGACATCCGCATAGCGATTGCGGATCTTCGAGTTGAAGCCGTCCGATGCAATGATCAGGTCGGCATCCGGGTAGTCGGTGTCGCCGTCGGATTCGGTCTCAAACTGCAACTCGACGCCAAGGGCTTCGCAGCGACGCTGCAGGATGTTCAGAAGCTTCTTGCGGCCAATGCCTACGAAGCCGTGTCCTGACGTGCGCTGGCGCGTACCCTTGAAGAGCAGCTCGATATCGTCCCAGTGATTGAACGCATCCTCGATCTCAGCAGCGCTTTCCGGGTCCCAGACGCGCATGGAAACCATGGTCGCATCGGAGAATACCACGCCCCAGCCAAATGTATCGTAGGGCTTGTTGCGCTCGACAACAGTGATGTCATGCTCCGTATGGAACTTCTTCATCAGGAGCGCGAAATAAAGGCCAGCCGGCCCGCCGCCTATGCAAACGATACGCATCTCAGTCCCTCTTATTCGCAGACCGGAGGCGGTCTGCCGTTCTTGATATTTTAAGTTTAAAATATAGGCCCATGCTTGAGGCCGTCAAGCGGAATTATCGCGGCATCGGTGTGTTGGATCGGCAATTTCTGGTCTGCGAGCTGAGCATTTTGCCGCACCCGACACGCCGGTGCCGACCCGAAAACACTATCTTTTTCCTGATTTTTCAATAAACTCAATGCGGTAATATTACCATAAATTTCCTTTGACAAAATCGGACGGACAAATACTTTAAACATAAAATAATTTGCGCAACCGAGCGAAGAGCGGGGACGATCCATGAGCGATTTCCAAGGCCAGCCAAAGGACAAGACCAGAGCGGACACCGCGCGAAGCCCCTATGCGCTTCTTGCGGCCCAGGCCTTGATATTCGCGGACAACCCCTTGCTCATTCTGCCCGCCGATGTCGCGCGGCTGTGGTCTCTGGATCGAACGAGCTGGACCTATGGCGAGGTGCTGGCCGAGGTTGACGCGCTGGCAACACGCTACAGCAAGGCCGGCTATGGCGCCGGTCATCGCGTGGCGGTCCTGGCGGAAAACCGGCCCCAGCATTTCATTCACTGGCTGGCACTTAACAGCCTTGGCGTCAGCCTCGTTCCCGTCAATCCGGATTATACGGCTGATGAACTGGCCTATCTGCTGGAGCATAGTGAGGCTGCACTCCTGGTGGTGGTCGAGAGCCGGCTGGCGCAGGTCCAGGACGTGGCCCGCACCCTTGAGGTGCCTGTTGTGCTCGATCATGCGCAGGATCTGCCGCCGGCGCGTTCGGCTGCTGGCCCATCGGCAGGCGATGCCTTCGAAGCCGAATGTGCGCTGATTTATACGTCCGGCACGACGGGCCGGCCGAAAGGCTGCCTCTTGTCCAACGGCTATTTCCTGGGCTGGGGAGAGTGGTACACGGCGCAGCAGGGGTTCGTCTCGCTTCGGCCGGGGCAGGAGAGGCTGATTACACCGCTGCCGACTTTCCATGTGAATGCGATGGGCAATTCCTTCATGGGCATGCTGGCTTCCGGTGGTGCCCAGGTCATCGTGGATCGGTTCCATCCCCGCAGTTGGTGGGGCATGGCGATCGAGACGGGTGCCACCTGTTTCCACTATCTCGGGGTGATGCCGGCCATACTCCTGGCAATCGCGCCATCCGACAAGGATCGTGCCCATGGCCTGCGCTTCGGTGTCGGCGGCGGGGTGCATCCGGATCACCACGGCGCCTTCGAGGCGCGCTTCGGCGTGCCGCTGCTGGAGGGCTGGGCCATGACCGAATCTGGCGGCGCCTGCCTGCTTTGCGCCGTGGACGAACCGCGCCATATCGGCGAACGATGCCTTGGACGTGCCGACCGTGCCGGCCCCCGAATGGAAACCCGCATCGTTGACGACGCCGGTCATGATACGCCCGCGGGCGTGCCGGGTGAATTGCTCGTGCGGGCCGCGGGGGATAATCCCCGCCGCGGCCTCTTTTCGGGCTATCTCAAGAACGAAACGGCGACGACCGAGATCTGGGCCGGCGGATGGCTGCATACCGGCGATGTGATGCGCCGGGATGAGGGCGGCAGCCTCTATTTCGTCGATCGCAAGAAGAACATCATCCGCCGCTCGGGCGAAAACATCGCCGCGGTGGAAGTGGAGGGCGCCATCGCCAGCCATCCCGGCGTCGCGCAGGTGGCGGTCGTTGCCGTGCTTGATCCGTTGAGGGGCGAAGAGGTGATGGCGGTCGTCGTGGCGAAGGACAAGGCGCAGGTGGGCGCCGACTTTGCGTCGGCGATCCTCTCCCACTGCGCCGGCCAGCTCGCCTATTACAAGCTGCCTGGCTATGTCGCCTTCGTTGACAAGCTGCCGACGACGTCGACGCAGAAGATCCGCAAGGCCGATCTTGGCGCCCTTGCGGAAAATCCGATGTCTCACCCCGACTGCCATGATCTCCGAGATGCCAAGCAGGCGCTCCGGGTGAAACACTGAGAGCGTACCGGTCTTAAGCGGCGAGCTTCGTGAGATAGGCCTCCGCTTCCTCCGGCACGGCAAACCAGGGGAAGAAGTCCCTGGGATCGTTGAAACCGTTGGCGATGCGCTTCGCCAGTTGCGGGAAGGCCTGGGCGGAGCCCATGATCTGCAGGACATGGGGTGGCGGAGGGGCGAGCAGCGCATTGGTCCAGCCCACCACGAACTGCGCATAGGCCCAGTAGCTATCGAAGGTGGCCTGCATGAAGGCGGCATCGAATGGCCGATCTTCCTGGGCGAGGATCGCGTCCAGATAGAACTTCGCGGCCTTTGAGGCATTGTTGGAGCCCTGGCCGGTGATCGGGTCGTTCAGGCAGACGGCGTCGGCCATGCCCAGCACGATGGCGCCAGACGGCAAGCGCCCAACCGGCTTGCGCACCGTCGGTGCAAAGGCGCCCGCGAGGATCCCGTTGTCATCCGTCAGCGCAACGTTGCGGCAGCGTTCGGCTTCCCAGGGCAGGAATGTGTCGAGGATCCACTTAGACTTTTCCAGATGCTGTTCTGGACCTCGCACATCCTTCCAGCAGTCCATGGGCCCGCCGGGGATGCCCTCGAATACCATGATGTCACAGGGACCTGTCGTGGTCAGGGCCGGAAAGACGAAGTACTCGCCGATCCCCGGAATGAGGTTGAAGTTGACGGCCGAGTGATCCGGACGCGGGGTCATGCCGGTGACATAGGTCAAAGCAAGCGACCGTTGCGGCTTGTCATAGGGGGATTTCTCCGGATCGCGCTCGAACAGCTTGTTGATCTCGCCCTTGCCGGCAGCGACGATCACCAGGTCGGACTCGCGCGTATAGTCCTCAAGCTCGGCAATGCCCGCCTCGGCAATGGTGATCCGTCCACCGCGCTTTTCGAAAGCGGTCATCCAGTGCGGGATCTTCAGCCGCTGGTCGACGCTCATGCCGGGCTTGTCCAGTTTGCCGTTCCAGTCGATGGCCTTTCCGGATCCATCAGGTGCCGGGACACAGAAATTGATGGAGTCCACGGTCGGGCACTGGTCTTCCCAGAAGTTGAGCCCCAGATCACGCTCGTTCTGCAGCGCCTGATCGAACATGCACTGGCTGGAAAGCACCTTGCCGGCGCGGATTTCCTCGCCTGTCCGGTTCTGCACGATGTGAACGGTATGGCCGGCATCCAGCAAACCGCAACCCAGCTGCAGGCCGGATTGTCCGCCGCCGACGATGGTGAAATGTCTTGTCTTGCTCATGTCATTCCCCTTTTTTGTGATGCGTTTTTGAGACTCAGGCCATCAGCAGCGGGATCGCCGGTTCGGCGCGTTCGGGGCCCATGGCCGTATAGCCACCATCGACCTTGATATCGGTACCGGTGATGAAGCTCGCATTGTCGGAGAGCAGGAAGGCGACCGCTTCGCCGACCTCGGCCGGATTGCCGGTGCGGCCCAACAGGTGGAACGGCTTTGCCACGCCGTCTGTCTTGGCCCGGTCATTGCCTGACAGTTCCACCATGATGTTGCTCCAGGTCCAGCCGGGCGACACTGCATTGACCCTGATGCCGTCAGGCGCCAGATCCATGGCCTGGTTGCGGGTGAGTTGCAGGATGGCTGCCTTGGAAACGGGATAGACCCATCGACCGGTCTGGGCGACGCGGGCGGAGATGGAGCCAAAATTGACGATGGCGCCCTTGTTCTTGGCCAGATGAGGGCGTGCGGCCTGCATCAGCATGACCGAGCCGACGATGTTGACATCGAGCGCCTTAAGCCAATCGGTCCGCGTGGTCTCAGCGCCATTGTCGAGATAGGTGCAGGCGACGTTGACCAGGAAGTCCAATCGGCCGGTCTTCTTGACGGTGGTTTCCACCAGCGCCTTCACGTCATCGTCGCTGGTCACGTCGGCCTTGATGAAGGAGCAGCGTTCGCCAAGGCGGTCTGCGGCGGCCGATCCCGCCTCTACATTGATATCCGCGATCGCGACATGGATGCCGTAGCCCGTCAGGACCTCGGCGACCGACTGGCCGATCAGCGTTGCTCCGCCCGACAGGATCGCTGTCTTGCCTTCGAGTCCGCGCATGTTTGTTCCCCTTTTTGCTTGTCAGTTTTTAAGTCAGTTGGCTGCGGCATGGGCCCGCGGGTCCAGCGCGGCTAGATAGGCTCCATCGCCATAGACCAGCGGCGGCAGGAGATCGGTGCCGAGCCGCGTCAGGACCACGCGCCCTACCAGGATCATGTGGGTCGCATATTCGGTTGTCTCGACCAGTTCGCAGTCGAAGCTCACACGCGCATCATCCAAGGCGGGCGCCCCGGTGCTCAGCACGCTCCAATGCCCTGCGGTGAAGCGTTCGTCTCGCGCCAGCCCGCTGCGACCCGCGAAGGTATCTGCTATGGATTGCTGGTCATGGCTCAGCACGTTGACGCAGAAGATCCGGCTGGTGGGTATCACGGTGCCCACGGAGGTCGCGCGATTGACGCAGGCGATCAGCGATGGCGGTTCGACGGATAGCGAGCACACGGCAGTCGCCGTTATGCCGCAGCGCTGCCCGGAGGCATCCACAGTCGTGATGATATTAACGGCGCCGGCAAGCTTTCGCATGCCCGCACGAAACAGGTCCGTTCCCATTGTCATGTTCCCTGGGAACGGTGCTTCCGTTCCCTTTATATTTAAAGTAAGCTGATGATCAGCGCGGTTGTGTTGTTTCTCAATCCGGATCGCGCAGGCAGTTATCCATTTTCGGCAAACTTGACCCTTGTCAGGTCGACCGCGCGTTACGAGCTCCCGGAGAGACGCGGTATGGCAATGATGCAAAGGCAGACAACACCGCTGGGACGAAACCGACTGGTCGACACCACATCGGTAGACGAGGCTCGTGATGCGATTGGCCGGATCTTCTGTCCGCATTTTCTCGGTCCCACGGGACGCAACTCCGATACGTTCCATGCGCGCCACAATGCGGTGGCCCTTCCCGGCTTCTCGGTGAATTACGTCTCCTATGGCGCGCGCGTAGATATTGACCCGGGCGAGCTAGCGCGGTTTTTCCTGCTGCAGATCCCGGTCAATGGCGCGGCCCATATTCGCTGCGGAACCAGTAGCTGTGACAGTGCGCCCGGCAGTCGGGCATCGCTGCTATCGCCCACGCTTGCGACACGCATGACCTGGAGCGAAGACTGCGAGAAGATCATCGTCCTGATCGACCGGGAGATCATGCAGCGGCAATTCCTGGCGCTGGGCGGGCGAAGCGAGCACTGCGTGGAGTTCGCGGCCGGCGTTGATTTGACCTCTTCGGCCGGGCAGGGGCTCGCTCGGCATGTCGAGATGATGGTAAGTTCAGCCGAACATTGCGAGGCCATGCCGGAAGCCTATCAGGTCATGCTCCGGGATGGATTGACGACGCTGTTGTTGACCGGGTTTTCCCATAGCCGTTCTGTCGATTTCGATCAGCCGGCACGTGCGGCAGCACCTGTCGCCGTCAGCCGTGCGGAGGCTTTCATGCGCGAGCATGCAGGCCGGCCGATCTCGTCGGCCGATATTGCCGCCCATGCCGGCGTCAGTCTGCGATCGCTTCAGGATGCGTTCAAGCGCTCCCGCAACATGACGATCGGCGATGTCCTGCTGGAGATCCGGCTCGACCAGTTCCGTGCGGCGCTGACCGATCGCGCGGCTCCGACGACATCGGTCGCGGATGCTGCCTTTGCGGCGGGTTTCGGCCATCTTGGGCGTGCTGCACAGGCCTATCGCCAGCGCTTCGGGGAAAGCCCGTCGCAGACCCTCAATCGCCGTCGGTAGGGAGATAGGCCGCAGCGCCGGACAGTGCCGGCGCCGCGGGATTTCCAACTTTACTTGGCGGGGTCCTTGGGGTCCCAAAGCTTGGTGGTCGCATCCTTCTCATAAGCCATGCCATTGGGATAGCTGATGGCTTCGAACTGCAGGCCCCAGGGCGCCTGGAAGTAAAGAATGGTCTGGCCGGCTGCGGGTCCCTCGGTGATCGGGATCGGCCCGAGACGCGTGGGTACCTTCTTGCTATCCAGATAGGTTTTGACCGCCGCGACATCATCGACATAGAAGGCGATGTGGAAGGCGCCGATATCGCTGTTCTTGTGCTCCAGCTTGCGCTGGTCGGGCGCCACGTACTGGAACAGCTCGACATTCGATCCGAAACCACAGCGCATCAGCGTGATGGTCTTGATGGCGGCCTTGGGGTCGACACCCAGGGCGTCGGTCATGAAGGTGCCCTTGTCATCGGCGATCGGCCCGAAGGACATGGCCTTGGCGCAGCCCAGCACGTCGGTGAAGAAGGCTTCGGCCTCGGCGATATCAGGCACGGTGACGCCGGTATGATCGTGGCCGCGAAGGCCGGGCAGGCCTGCCGCCTGGGCAAGCGATATCGAGGCGAGCAGCGATGCCGCTGCCAGCGTCAAGACGGATCTCATTGGTCATTCCCCTTTTGCGCGGGTCCCTTATGTCGGCTGGCGCCGGTTCCCGCTTGTCCGGCGCAGCGAAGTCATGTCACCGCGCCAACTGCCTCATGAGGCAGCTGCCATGTCAGAAGCCTGGCCCCGTGTCAGCCAGTCCCGGTCGATTTCCGGCAGCGGGATGGCATCGAGCAGCGTGCGGGTGTAGTCCGATTGCGGATTGGCGAAGACCTTTTCGCACGGGCCTTCCTCAACCACCTTGCCGAACCGCATCACATAGACCCGGTCGCAGACGGCGCGGATGACCGAGAGGTCATGGCTGATAAAGGCCATCGACAGGCCCATTTCCCGGCACAGGGCTTTCAGCAGGTTGAGAACCTGCGCCTGGGTCGATACATCAAGGCCTGAGACGATCTCATCCGCCAGGACGAAATCCGGGCGCATCAGGGCTGCCCGGGCAATGCCGATCCGCTGCCGTTGTCCGCCCGAGAGTTCATGGGGATTGCGGTCCAGCATGACGGCCGGAAGGGTCACCCGGTCCAGCATTTGGCGCACCAGCTTCTCTGCCGCATCCCGGCTCGTGGCGATGCCATGGAGAAAAAGCGGTTCGCTCAGGATCCGGCGGATCGAGTGGCGCGGATTGAGCGAGGCCATCGGATCCTGAAAGATCATCTGCATGCGCCGACGTAAGGGCCGCATCTCGCGATCCGGCATGTGGGTTATATCGCGGCCGTCGAAGGTGATCTGGCCACTGGAGACATCCACGAGACGCAGCAGGGCGCGGCCTAGCGTCGTCTTGCCGGAGCCGCTCTCACCGACGATGCCCACTGTCTCGCCGCGGCCGATGCGGATATCGATGCCGTGCAGGACACGGACGCCGGGCAGCCGGCCTAAAAGACTAGGACCGCCGCCATAGGTGACTTCGATGCCTTTAGCGACGAGCAGATCACTGGACATTGCTGGCCTCCACGGCTTTTACCAAACCGATTTCTCGCCTGAGGTCATCGAAGATGGCGTCCGGCACCGGTTCGAGCCCCGCATCCGGTCGGTCATAGCGCGGCCCGGCCGCGATCAGGGCGCGGGTGTAGGGATGTTTCGGCGCGGTCAGCACGTCGGCCGTCGATCCCTGCTCGATCACCTTGCCGGCATAGAGAAGCGTGACGCTGTCGCAGATCTGAGCGACGACGCCGAGGTCGTGGGTCACGAAGATCACGCCGGTGCCATGGGCTTCCTGCATGCGGCGGATCAGCCGCAGGATCTGCTTTTGCACCGTCACGTCCAGGGCCGTTGTCGGCTCGTCCGCCACCACCAGCTTGGGTTCCAGCGCAAAGGCGGCCGCGATCAGGATACGCTGGCGCATGCCGCCAGAAAGCTCGTGCGGATAGGCCCGCAGCACCCGTTCGGGGTCACGGATGTGAACCTCCTCCAGAAGCTTCAATGCTTTCTCATGGGCGGCGCTTTTGCTCATCCCGCGCTTGAGCCGCAGCCCGTCGGTCAATTGTGCCTCGATCCGGCGACCCGGATTAAGCGCTGTCTGCGGGTCCTGGGGGATCAGCGAGATTTCGGTGCCCATGATGTCGCGCAGCGCGCGGGCATCGAGCTTCAGCAGATCGCGCCCGTCGAAGCGGATCCAGCCGCCGGTGACCTGGACGGTGGCCGGCAGGATTCCGAGCAGTGCCTTGGCGATCGTCGATTTGCCGGCACCGCTTTCGCCGACCAGGCCGCGCACTTCGCCACGCTCCAGCGTCAGGGAGACATCGCGCAGAACCGGTTGGCCGTTATCACGGGTGGAGATGGCGCTGAGCGCCTCAATGGATAGAAGAGGGGTCATCGGCGCATCACCGGATCCAGTGCCCGGCGCAAGCCGTTACCGAGCTGATTGAAGGCAAGCACTGTCGCAAACAGCATGACAAGCGGCGCTGCGAGCACCCACCAGCTATGGTGGATCGTCTGACGACCCTGCGCGATCATGCCGCCCCAGGTTGGTGTGTCCGAGGATAGCGACAGCCCGACGAAGGACAGGATGGCCTCGACGATCACGGCGATGCCCATCTCAAGGCTCAGCAGGGCGACGAGCACCGGTGCGACATTCGGCAGGATTTCGTTCTTGAGGATCTGAAAGCGCGAGAAGCCGATGGTCTTGGCGGCGGTGACATAGTCCATGCTGGCCTGGGCAATGGTCTCGGCGCGGACGACCCGGCAGAACCGAGTCCAGTCGATGATGACGATCGCGGCGATGACGGAATGCAGTCCGGAGCCGAGGACGGCGACAAGCAGCACTGACAGCAGGACAGGCGGAAATGCCATCCAGATATCCACGAGCCGGGAGATGATCTTGTCCGCCCAGCCGCCATACCAGCCCGCGATTAGGCCGAGCACGGTACCGATCAGTGCTGCAAGCGTAGCGGCGACGAAGGCGACGATCAGCGCGATCCGTGTGCCATGGATCATGCGGGAAAGCACGTCGCGGCCGAGATCATCAGTGCCGAAATAGAAGCCTGGTTCTGCGCCGGAATAGGTGACCGGCGGCAGTGTGGACAGCATCAGGTCCTGCTCCAGCGGGTCCTTCGGTGCGATCCAGGGCGCGAAGACCGCTAGCAGCACGAGCAGCAGGATGAAGCCGCCGCCCCACACCACGCGGGGTTCCGCCAGAAGCGCGCCCAGGGTTCCGCGGCGGCGGGGTGCGATCGTCTTGGTGATGACAGCCTCAGCCATGGGCAATCCTCGGATTGAAAACCACCGCCAGCATGTCGACAAGGATGTTGATGACGATGAACAGCAGGCCGAACATCAGCACCAGGCCCTGGATCAGCGGCAGGTCGCGGTTGATGACGGCGTCGATCGCCATGTTGCCGATGCCGGGGTAGGAAAAGATGCGTTCCACGATGACGGTACCGCCGATCATGAAGGTGAACTGCACGCCCGTCAGTGTCAGTGTCGGACCGATGGCATTGCGCAGCGCCTCCTGCAACACGAGCCTCAGGCTCGACATGCCCTTCAGGCGGGCCAGCAGAACATAATCCTGCACCATCGCCTCGAGCAGCGCTTCCTTCAGCGTCCGAACGATCACGGCAGAGAGAGGAAGGCCAAGCGCCAGCATCGGCATGATCATATGCGACAGGATATCGGCGGCGACCGTGAAGCGAAGCGTGACGATGCTTTCCAGGAGGTAGAAGGAGGTCGCGAATTCCGTCTGGAGGGAGGGATCCAGCCGCCCGGACAGTGGAAAGATCGGCAGGAAGACGCCGAACACCAGAACCAGAACCAGCGCCCAGACGAAATCCGGGACGGCCAGGAACAGGCCATTGAGAAAGTCGACGATCGGTTCTGCTGGGGTGCGGCGCAGGAGCGTTCCGATGACCGCGATCACGCCGCCGCTGACGACGCCAAGGATCAACGCGGCAAAGGCCAGTTCCAGGGTCGCCGGCAGGCGCTCCAGGAGCAGTTCCAGCACATCGCGCCGCAACGAGATCGAGGTGCCGAAATCACCGACCAGGACGTTCTTCAGCCATATGCCGAATTGCACCGGCAGGCTGGCATCCAGCCCGTAATGGGCGCGCAAAGCGGCGATGTCGGCTGGGCTTGCCCCCGGCGAGATCATCATGGCGATGGGATCGCCGGGGACGATGCGCAACAGGACAAAAACGACGAGCCCGACGCCAAACAGGGTAATGGCGGCCATGACAAGGCGGTTGAGGATGGATACGGCAGTCATTGGTATTCCGTTCTGTCGGACGATGGCTCCGCCGAGCTTCACTGGCATGTCTTGGTATAGCAGTGCATTGCTCGGCGAATTCATGCCGGCCGTTCACCCCCCTCTGTCCTGCCGGACATCTCCCCCTCAAGGGGGGAGATCGGATGTTGCCCGTCCATCGCCCGGCATCCAGTGACACCGAATTCAATCCCGACCTGAGCAATGAGGTGGGGCGGCAAAACCTTGCTGTTCTCCCCCCTTGAGGGGGAGATGTCCGGCAGGACAGAGGGGGGTACTACATCGTTGCGAGGTCACGCCTGTGGCACGGAGCCGACAGACGTGATGTCTCCAGATCAGGCCTTCGTCACCAGGATCGGCTCAAGGGCGCCGGATACGTTTGGCGTGACCTTCAGCGTGTTCTTGTAGATGACCGGCTGGGCATATTGCAGAAGCGGGATCACATAGCCCTCCTCAGCGATATACTTGCTGACGGCCTTCCAGCCCGCAATACGCTTGGCCTCATCGGCTTCGCCCCACAGCGGCCCGATCATGGCGTCGAGGTCGTCGGTATTCCAGACCGAATGCGGCGAGGGGCCGAACATGGCAAAGCCGGTCGAGGTCGTGGGGTCGGCGATCGCGTTGCCCCAGTTGTAGAAGGCAGCCGGCGCCAGCTGGTCGGCGGCACGCAATTCGTAATGCTTGGCGATTTCGTAGACTTCAATCTCGGCCTCGATCCCGACTTTGCGCCACATGCCGACGATCGCCTGGATCATCTCGTAGTCCTTCGGCTTGAAGCCGCGGGTGGTCTGGATCTTGAACTTGACCGGCTTGTCGGTCGAGAAACCGGAGGCGGCGAGTAGGGTCTTCGCCTTTTCCGGATCGTAGCCGACGACGATGGACGCATCATAGGCATCGTATTCCGGCGCTTCCAGCGTATCGATCGGCACGCCGTAGCCGCGCAGCAGGCGGTCGACGATAGCCTTCTTGTCGATGGCGTGATGGGCGGCGAGACGAACGTTCTTGTCGTTCATCGCATCGATATTGTTCAGGAAGATCATGCCGATGTCGGAGATCGGGGTTGCGACGCCGGCAAGGCCCGACTTTTCCTTCAGGCGGTCGAATTCTTCATAGGGAATTTCGAGCGTGATATCGGAAGAGCCGGACTCGACTTCCGCCACACGGCTGGTGCCATCGGGCACGAACTTGAAGACAACGGTCTCGAATGCCGGCTTGGTGCCGAAGTAGTTGGGGTTGGCCTTGAGCCGCAGGAAGGCGTTGCCCTCATAGGCATCGACCATGTACGGACCTGTGCCGACAGGTTTCTTTTCGAAGCCTTCTGCGCCAACCTTCTCGTAATAGGCCTTGGGCATGACATAGCCGGTCAGGAAGGCCATCCACTTGAAGAAAGTCGGCTCGAAGCGCAGCACATCGCCGGTGATCTTGTTGCCTTCGATCTTGTAGTTGCCGGCCGTCGACCAGACAAACTGGATCGGGTTGCCGGTTTCGGCCTTGGCAGCGCGCTCCAGCGACCAGACCACGTCTTCCGGGGTGAAATCCGAACCGTCATGCCATTTGACGCCTTCGCGGACGTCCATCCAGATCTGCTTCTTGTCGTCGCTCCAGCCCCATGCGGTGAGCAGGCCTGGCTGGAAGGAGAGGTCGGGCGCCTGACCGACGAACTGATCGAAGATCGACCGATAAATCGCCTGAATGGTCGGATTGACCGCCGACGGACCGACCGTCGGATCGAAGGATGGCAGGTTGACGTTGTACGCAATTGTCAGCGTGGAAGCATCCTGGGCGAAGGCCGGAATACGACCTGCGAGGACGCTCGAAACGAAAGCAGCAGCGCCCAGACCGAGGGTCTGACGACGAGATAGTGTCACCATGGCAGTTCTCCGTTGTTCCCCTGACTTTCGCCGGGCGGCGCCCTGCGAAGCCTATTCTTTTCGAGATGTTTTAACCCTAAAATATGCCTCCGGTTTCCACAAGTGGCAAAGCTGGGCGCGTCAAAAAAAATTGGGCCATGGCTCGGATGTTCGGCCTTCGGCTTTGGTCTGCACCATAAATATGCATTTGCATGTTATTTCGAGGATCTGACGGTGAGGACTAAGGTGGCCATATACCGCATGGCCTGTTTTCCCTCGTAATCAAGGAATTTAATTGACATAAGTTGCACGCTGAAAATATGCTAATGCATGTTAATGAAAGAATTCCGGTCAACGGAAAGGGGGAAGCAGAAAATGGCAGAACGGTCGTTTGCCCGCGAAGTCGAGGACCTCAAACTCGGCGAAGGTGATATCTTCAAGGGCGAGGGAATTCTCGCCATCACGAAGGCGTTGTTGCAGTCCGGCGTGTCCTATGTCGGCGGCTATCAGGGCTCGCCGATCTCCCATCTGATGGACGTGCTCGCGGACGCCAAGGATGTGATGGACGATCTCGGTGTGCATTTCGAGACGTCAGCCTCCGAAGCCGCTGCCGCGGCCATGCTCTCTGCTTCCGTCATGTATCCCGTGCGCGGTGCGGTCACGTGGAAATCCACGGCCGGTACCAATGTCGCGTCCGATGCCTTGTCCAACCTGTCGTCCGGCGGCGTGACGGGTGGTGCTCTCATCATCATCGGTGAGGATTTCGGCGAGGGTTCGTCGATCATGCAGGAGCGCAGCCATGCCTATGCGATGAAGTCGCAGATGTGGCTGATGACGCCGCGCCCCAATCTGCCGTCGATCGTGGACGCCGTTGAAAAGGGCTTCGAACTTTCGGAGGCCTCCAATACGCCTGTCATGCTGCAGGTCGGTATCCGCAGCTGTCACGTGCACGGGCAGTTCGTGGCCAAGGACAACAAGCGTCCGGAATTCACCCTGAAGCAGGCGCTGGAAAATCCGCGCCGCGACGTCAACCGTATCGTGCTTCCGCCGGCCTCCTTCATGCATGAGAAGGAAAAGCTGGAGAAGCGCTGGCCGGCCGCGGTCCAGTTCGTCAAGGACAACAAGCTCAACGAATATTTCGGCCCTGAAGAGGGCGAAGTGGGGATCATCCTGCAGGGTGGCGTCTATAACGGCGCCATGCGGGCCCTGCAGCAGCTTGGGCTCGCCGACGTTTACGGCAACAGCCGCGTTCCGCTCTATGTGATGAACGTGTCCTATCCGATGATCGATGACGAGGTGGTCGAATTCGTCGCCGGCAAGAAGGCCGTGCTGATGATCGAGGAAGGCGCGCCTGAATATATCGAGCATACGCTGCACACGCTGATGCGCCGCCGCGATATCCAGACGAAGATCTCCGGCAAGGACGTGCTGCCGCTGGGTGGCGAATACACCACTCCCGTTCTCTTGAAGGGCCTTGCGGCCTTCTTCGAGGCCAATGCGCCGCTGATGCTGGGCAACCGCCCGCCGGTGCCGGATCCGACGCCTATTCTGAACGACCCCAAGGTCAAGGCCTTGGCCGAGGTCGTGCCGCCGCGTCCGGCCGGTTTCTGCACCGGCTGTCCGGAGCGCCCGATCTTCGCGGCGATGAAGCTGGTGGAGAAGGAACTCGGCGAGCACCATGTCTCGGCCGATATCGGCTGCCATCTGTTTTCGATCCTGCCGCCCTTCAATATCGGCGGCACGACCATGGGTTATGGCCTTGGTCCGGCATCGGCTTCCGCCTTCAATGTCGAGGCTGACAAGCGCTCGATTTCGGTGATGGGCGATGGCGGCTTCTGGCACAACGGTCTCGCCACCTCGGTGGGCAATGCCGTGTTCAACAAGCAGGATGGCGTGATCCTTGTCGTCGACAATTTCTATTCGGCAGCGACAGGCGGACAGGACATCCTGTCATCGCGCGCCCTCAATCCCCGGCGCAAGACAAACAATTCCATCGTCAATGCAGTCAAGGGCATCGGCGCGACCTGGGTGCGCCAGATCGACCGCACCTATGACGTGGCCAAGATGCGCGACACGCTGAAGGAAGCGCTGACGACGAAGGAGAAGGGGCCGAAGATCATCGTCGCCTCCTCCGAATGCATGCTGAACAAGCAGCGTCGCGTGAAGCCGCAATTCGCCAAGGCGGTGAAGGACGGCAAGCGCATGGTGAAGGAGCGTTTCGGCGTGGACGAAGAGGTCTGCACGGGCGACCACGCCTGCATCCGGCTTTCTGGCTGTCCGTCGCTCTCGGTCAAGCACACCGACGATCCGTTGAAGGATGATCCGGTGGCGGCAATCGATAACACTTGCGTGGGCTGCGGCAATTGCGGCGAAGTGTCGGAGGCAGCGGTGCTCTGCCCATCCTTCTACCGTGCCGATATCATTCACAATCCCACCGGTTGGGACAATTTCGTCCATCGGGTGCGCTCGGCCGTCATCGGCTGGCTGCAGAAGCGCCGCCAGGCCGGCCGCATCGTGTTTGCGGACTGAGGTGAGATCATGGATACGTTGACACAGAACTCCTCCGCCGTCCGGCTCTCCACCGACAAGCCGCTTTCCATCGCCATTCTTGCCATGGGCGGCCAGGGCGGCGGTGTGCTGGCCGACTGGATCGTGTTGATGGCTGAAGAACAGGGCTGGATGGCCCAGTCCACTTCGGTTCCGGGTGTGGCGCAGCGCACCGGGGCGACGATCTACTATATCGAGATGCTGCCGGCCCGCGATGGCGTGGCGCCGATCCTGTCGCTGATGCCCAATCCCGGCGATGTCGATGTCGTCATCGCGGCGGAACTGATGGAAGCCGGTCGCTCGGTGATGCGCGGTCTGGTGACGCCCGACAAGACCATGCTAATCGCATCGACCCATCGCTCCTATGCCGTCGGCGAAAAGGAGAAGCCTGGCGATGGCACCGGCAATCCGATCGTCGTTGTCGATGCCACGGAATTTGCGGCAAAGAAGACGGTGGCCTTCGACATGGAGACGCTGGCTGTCAAGAACGGCAGCGTGATCTCGTCGGCACTCTTCGGCGCGCTGGCGGCAACCAAGGCGCTGCCCTTCCCGAAGGAAGCCTTCGAGACCACCATCCGCGCCGGCGGCAAGGGGATCGAGCCCAGCCTAAAGGCCTTCAATGCCGCCTATGAGCGGGCGCTGAAGGGCGAGAACGACAAGCTGAGCGCCACGCCGGCTAAGCGTCTTGAGGCATTGCCGCAATCTGCGGGTCATCCGGTGCTCGATACGCTTGTCAGCCGCATCCGCAACGAGTTTCCGGCGGAGGCCCATGGATTCCTGTTTGCCGGCGTCAAGAAGCTCACGGATTTCCAGGATCCCGCCTATGCGGATGAATATCTGGATCGGGTCGCCAAGTTGCTCGCTGCCGACAGAGCAAATGGCGGTGCGGAAAAGGACTATGCCTTCACCGTCCAGGCGGCCAAATATGTTGCCATCTCCATGGCATATGACGACGTGGTGCGGGTTGCTGATATCAAGGTCCGTGGTTCCCGTTTTGACCGGGTGCGCAAGGAGGTGGGCGCCAAGGGCGACCAGATCGTCTACACGACCGAATACATGCATCCGCGCATGGAAGAGGTCTGCGGCACCCTGCCCAAGGGACTTGGCGAATGGATCGAGAACCGGCCAAGCCTGTTTGCTCGTCTCGACAAGATGATCAACAAGGGAAGGCGAGTGAAGACCGGGACGCTGTTCTGGTTCACGGGACTCTATGTCGTTTCTGCCCTGCGCCGGTTCCGCCGCGGCAGTTTGCGGCATCATCGGGAAGTCGAACATCGTGAGGCCTGGCTTACCAAGGTTGTCGATGTGTTGCCTGGTAATTACGACCTGGCCGTCGAAGTGCTCGGTTGTCGTCGGCTGGTGAAGGGCTATTCCGACACCCACTCCCGTGGCCTGTCGAAGTTCGACCGGGTTCTCTCGGCGCTGCCCATGCTGGTAGAGCGCGAAGACGGTGCGGCCTGGCTGAAGCGCCTGCGCCAGGCGGCCTTGCTGGACGAAGCCGGCATCGCGCTGGATGGCGCCTTGAAGACGGTGGCGACGCTGTAAGGGGTACGGGCGTAGAAAGTCCCTGCGCATGGTGTTATCGTTAGCCGGCCGACGGCGGGAGGAACGCCATGCGAAGCAGCAAACCAATTACGGTCATGCTTGATGAACAGCAGGAGCTTGTGGATTGCCGCCTGGAATCTGGCGCTTACCGCTCTGCCAGCGACGTCGTTAAGGCGGCTCTTATTGCGCTCGATCGCGTTGAGAATGCCGAACTGAGAGACAAGCTTCAGGAAGCGATCGATGATCCGGCGCCTGACATAGCGTCAGAAGACGTCTTTGCGGAACTTCGTGCGTATCATCAGGCGAAGGTAAAGAGTGGCCTACAAGGTCGTTTTCCGTCCTGCCGCAAAGGCTGATCTTCGTAAACTGTAGGACTATATCGCCAGCGAAGCCGGTCATCATGTGGCCGGACAATACTTGGACAGGATTGAAGCCGCCTGTCTGTCACTCAGCGTGTTTCCCGAGCGGGGAACTGTTCGCGATCACATCTTGCCCGGCCTGCGCATTATCGGTTTCGAGCGCCACGCCTCGATCGCCCTCATTGTCGAAGGCGATCGCGTTCGAATACTCCGAATTCTGCACGGAAGACAGGATTATCCAAGGACGTGGTCGGAAGACTGAGGCCTAAATCTCGTTCTTGCGGACATTGCGCAGGATCTTCTGCAGGGTGGCGACGAATGCGCGATGTTCATCTTCGGGGATGCCGTCAAACATTTGCAGCAGGAATTCGTACATGGTGGGCCAGACCTGATCGAAGGCGGCGCGGCCTTCCTCGGTGATGGTGACATCCCGCACGCGCATATCTTCCGCGCGCGGCTGGCGGCGGATGAAGCCCTGTTCCTCCAGCGAATCCAGCGTGCGGCTCAAGGTCGATTGCTCGGTGACCGCGAAAACCGAGAGCTCGTTGATCGTCACCGACGAGGTGATGCTGAGCACGGCCAGCGCCCGCATCTTCGCCGTGGTCATGTCGAGGCTTTTCAGCTCTTCGGCCATGTTGGCGTTGTAGCGCGCCATCAGGCGGTTCATCAGATAGGGGGCGAAGTTGTTGAGGCCGATCTCGCCGAGGCTCGGCAGCAGGTCGGTATCCTCGCGCTTGGTCCGCAAAATGGCGCCGGAAAAACGTTCCTCCATCAGTAGCCTCTCGCCTTCATTTCAGGGACTGCGCCAACAGGAAGCCGGAGCCGCCGGCAAGGCCCGGCCCAGGATGGGTCGAGGCGCCGATGTGATAGAGCCCAGCAACATGGGTGCGGTGATTAACCGTCGATTTGAACGGGCGCCAGATGAAGAACTGGTCCAGTCCACAGAAACCGCCATAGGGGTCGCCGCCGACGAGATTGATGTTCATGGTCTCGAGATCCGCGGGCGAGTAGGCCTTGCGGGCGATGACAGTGTCGGCAAAGCCTTCGATATGATCGGCCAGAATGGCCTCGATGCGATCGGCAAAGGCTTCGCGAAGGCTCTCGGTCCATTTGCCGTCGGCAGGGCAATCCAGCGTGCCGCCTGCATCGCCCTTGATGTGGCGCGGCGTATCGGGCAGTTGCAGCCACAGGATCGATTGTCCCTCCGGTGCGCGGCTTGGGTCGAAGGAGGCGGGTTGGCCCACGCAGATGGTCGGAACGGCGGGCAACATGCCGCGCTCCGCCTCGTTGGCGGAGCGCGAAACGCCATCCAGCCCCGGTGTCAGATGCAGCAGTGCCACCTTGCCCAGATCGGCGCCATGCTTCCAGCGCGGCGGGCTCTTCAGGGCGTAATGGATCTGCATATTGCCCTTGCCGTAGCGGTAGCGGGACAAGCCCTTCTCTACGTCGGCTGGTTTTTGGCTTGGCCAGTCGCGCATCAGCCTGTCATAGAGTTGGTGCGGCGTCACGGAGGCGATAACGCCTGAGCGGGCGTGGATCTTCGTGCCATCGGCCAGAACGACGCCGTCCGCCTTGCCGCCGCCGTCGGCCAGCAGCCGGTCCACATCCGCGCCGGTCCGGATCTCGCCGCCATTGTCGCGGATCAATCGCTCGAAGGCGGTCAGCAGGGTCTGCGCGCCGCCCTTTGCAATGGGGCAGCCGGCCAATTCGATGGCAAAGCCGATGACCTTCACCATCTCAGCCGAGTAGGCGCTTTCGGGTCCAAGGCCGCAATGCAGGGCCCAGGGTGCCCAGAGCGCGTGAATATCATCTGATTTGTAGGTCGTTTCCAGATAGGCGCGCGCTGGCGTCAGCGCTTCACCGAACCATCCGGCGATGCCGCGCAGGCCGCGCTTCCAGGCTTCCTTGGCAACGACTTTCAGCGTTGCGGATGACCAGAGATTGCCGCCCAGCAGGGCGAAGACGAAGCCCGCATCGCCGCCGAAGGTCGCCATCTCCTTGTCGAAGGTCTTGCCGTCTCCCGGCGCCAGCGCTTCGAATGTCGCGATGTTGCGCGCGCGGTCCTTGGAGAAGATGACGTGGCGGCCATCGGGCCTGAGAACGCCCGTTGGCAGGTCGGCATGGGCGAAATCCAGGCCTCTGGCCTGCAGGTCGGGACCCAGCGCGCCAAAGGCTGGAGATGTCAGGAACAGCACCATGGTGGTCGCCATGACGTCGTGGGTAAAGCCCGGTGCGGTGATTTCCTCGGTGCGCAGGCAGCCGCCGATGCGATCGTTGCGCTCCAGCACCAGCACGCGCTTGCCCTTCTTGCCGAGAAGAGCGGCAGCGACGAGCGCGTTTATGCCGCTTCCGACGATGATGTAGTCGAAGTCTGCCATGGTCACACCGCTCTAGAATGAAAGTCTGCGCGGCAATGGTAAAGGCCACAGCCGCGCAGGGGGAGATCAATCAGGCGATCAGCGCAAGCGCGCGGACCGGCGAGCCGGTGCCCTTGACGAACTTCAGCGGCGCGGCAATCAGCACGGCGCCCTTCGGCGGCAGCTGGTCGAGGTTCGACAGGCTGGCGAGACCGTACTTGTTTGCCTTGTGCATGAGGTTGTGCGCCGGGAAGGGCGGGTTCATGCCACCGGCGGAGCCGGCATCCGTGCCAACCGTTTCCTGGCCCCAGCCGATAATGCCCTTGGAGAGCAGGTATTCGATCGCTTCAGCGGTCGGACCGGGGGAATGCGGGCCGTTCTCGTCAGCATTCAGGAAAGCCTCGGTCGAGCCGTTGCGCTTGTACCAGTCGGTGCGCATCAGCACCCAGGTGCCGGCTTCGATTTCGCCGTGCTGGGCTTCCCATTCCTTGATGCTGTCAACGGTGAGCAGGTAATCCGGGTTTTCGGTGGCTTCCTTGGAACGGTCGATGACATTGACCGGGGCGACGAAGTTCTGCGGCGGGATGGTGTCGGTGGTGTTGTTCGGATTGTCCTTGCCGGTGATCCAGTGGCAGGGCGCATCGAAATGGGTGCCTGTATGCTCGCCCAGTTCAAGCCAATTCCAGGCCCAGAACGGACCGTTCTGGTCGTATTCGGAGATGGTGTGCACCTTCACGTTCGGGGAGTTCTTGCCGAACTGCGGCGGCAGGTAAAGCACTGGCGTATCCGGGCCGAGCGGTGCGGTCAGATCGACCACCTTGACAGCGCCGGACAGCAGCGCCGAGCTGAGAGTTGCAAGCGTTGAGGTGTCAGTCATGGATCGTTCCCCTTGTTTGCGCTGGAACCGGTGCCGGCTCTCATCTGCGGTCTTTATCAACCGGTTTCTCCCACGCGGTGAACGGAGCCTAGGAGAGAAAGTATGATATTGCAAGTATTCGGCTGGCACCATTTTTTCCTAATTGCAGATTGGATGACGTGCTGCCAAAGGCCCCTGCTTTTTAGCCTCAACGGCCGCTATCGCTTGATGATCATCAAGCTGCGCCGCCCCTTGTGGGGATGGGTCTTGCAGGCGGGAGGCAAAGATGTATGCATATAAGGATAATTTTGGCTCGGGGTATTGCAGGGTGGATCATGGCGGAATTTGACGCGGTGGTGGTTGGAGCAGGCCATAACGGCCTGGCGGCGGCGGTGCATCTGGCTGCCAGGGGATGGAAGGTCGCAGTCGTTGAAGCTGCCTCGGCGGCGGGTGGTGCGGTCAAGACCCTGGAACTGACAGAGCCCGGCTTCCGTCACGACCTCTGCGCCATGAACCTCTCGATGTTTGCGGGGTCTGCCTTCTTCTCCACCTACAAGCAGGAACTCACCCAGGCCGGATTGGGCCTGGTGCCGGCGCCCAAGTGTTTTGCCAGCGTATTCCCCGACGGTACGCATCTCGGCGTCGGAACGGATGTGGCTGCCACTGTTGCAGCAATCGATAGCCTGTCGCCGGCGGATGCGGCGGCCTGGAAGGCCATGCTGGAGGGGTTCGGTGCCGATGCGCCGCATATCTTCGCCTTGCTCGGTTCGCCGATGCCCTCGCTCGGCAGTCTCAAGGCAGTTTGGAAGGCCTATCGTGCTGTCGGCTTGGAGGGGCTTTACCGCATGGCCCGGTTGCTGCTCGCGACACCGCGCGATTTCCTCGATGCCCATTTCGAGAACGACAAGCTGAAGGCCATGATGGCCGCCTGGGGCCTGCATCTGGATTTTGCGCCCGACGTTGCCGGCGGTGCCCTGTTTCCCTATCTCGAATCCATGGCCAACCAGGCCTTTGGCATGGTGATCGGGGCCGGCGGTGCAGACACGATCATCAAGGCCATGGTGAAGGTGCTGAAGGACAAGGGTGGCGAGGTCCTGCTCGATAGCCCGGTTCAGACGATCAAGCTGACCAACGGCAAGGCCACGGGCGTCGTTCTCGCCGATGGACGTGAGATTTCGGCTGGCAAGGCGGTGATTGCCAATGTTCATCCCAAGCTGCTGTTTGGAAATCTCGTGCCGAAGTCGCCCGATCGCGCGGTATTCGACAAGAAGGTCGATGCTTTCCGTGCCGGTCCCGGAGCCATGATGATCCATCTGTCGATGGACGACCTGCCGGACTGGTCCGCAGGACCCGAACTGAAGTCCTATGCCTATGTGCATATCGCGCCCGATATGCAGATGATGTCGCGGGTTTATGCCGAGGCGATGGCTGGCCTTCTGCCAGCAGAGCCCGCTCTCGTGGTCGGGCAGCCCACGGCCATAGACCCCACTCGTGCGCCTGACGGCAAGCACGTGCTGTGGGTGCAGGTGCGCATGCTGCCGGCGGCGATCAGGGGCGATGCCCTGGGGCAGATTACGGAGCGCGATTGGGATGGCGCAAAGGCAGCCTATGCCGAGCGGGTGCTGGATGTCCTTGAGCGCTATGCACCAGGAACCAGGTCGAAGATCCGCGCCCGCGCGATCTATTCGCCTGTTGATCTGCAGCGGGAAAATCCGAACCTGATTGGCGGCGACAGCCTTTCCGGTTCTCACCATCTCGACCAGAATTTCCTGTTCCGGCCCGTGGCGGGCTATTCGCGCTACAAGACGCCAGTTGCAGGGCTTTACATGTGCGGTGCTTCGACCTGGCCGGGCGCGGGTACGGGGGCAGGTTCGGGCTTCATGCTGGGCAAAATGCTCGCGGGATGAACAAAAGCTGTTGATTAGTTTACGATTGAAACACTTTGTCTTGACGTGCCTGCGGTGGCTCCGGCAGGCAAGATAGGGGGGATCTGTACGGAGAGCACCACGTGGCGGTCGATCTGGAAATCATCGTGAACGATACGCAGGACGGCAAGAAGCAAGAGCTTCGCCTCTGGCTGCGCATGCTGTCGACGACCAAGCTCATATCCCAGGAAATCCGCAGGCGTCTGCGCAATGAATTCGGCGCGACCTTGCCGCAATTCGACCTGATGTCGCAGCTTTATCGCGAGTCCGATGGGCTGAGGCTCGGGGAACTGTCCCGGCGCACGATGGTGACCAACGGAAACATCACCGGCCTCGTTGAGCGACTGGAACTGGATGGGCTGGTGGTCCGGGAAACGCCCGACGGCGATCGCCGCGTCACCGTGGCCAAGCTGACAAAGAAGGGCTCGGAGACATTCGCGACCATGGCGGACACCCATGAGGGCTGGCTGCGCGACATGATGGCCGATGTCGATCCCGACATCATCCGCGAACTCCTGGTCAATATCGGCCGCGTGAAGACGTCAGCGCGCAACCACCTCTCCGCCGGCGAAATCGATTAGTCGTCTTCGCGGGCTTCGTCCGCAACATGCCTCCTTTCTCCGTTTATCGAGTTGCGTATCGCTGCGCGACCCCTGGTGGTATTGCGCCTCTTCTGGGCGCCGGAGGTTGTGCCGTATGACGCTGATATGGCAGCAACAAAAAAAGTTATCAGATGTTTTAAGTTTAAACTTGTTTTTTGCGCGAAC
Organism: Rhizobium sp. RU36D; assembly: GCF_900176345.1. Classification (GTDB taxonomy): domain Bacteria; phylum Pseudomonadota; class Alphaproteobacteria; order Rhizobiales; family Rhizobiaceae; genus Allorhizobium. The sequence goes on along the minus strand of NZ_FWXU01000001.1, from coordinate 565,656 downwards.
CCGCTGTTCAATCCATTTACCGGCAACGACCGGTCCGCTGCGGAAGGCCAAAACCCAGCCGTGCGGAAGCCAATAAGAACAGGGGATCGAGCAAGCGTCTGACGTCAGCGATCCCCTTGGTATGGTCAACCTAGACAGAGGATCTCGACATGCGTTTCTTCAAGGCTCTCGCCTTAGCATCTCTCCTGAGCGGTCTTGCCGGCACCGCCGCCTATGCGGAAGACGTCATCAATGCAGTCCACTTCACGCCGGCCCAGAACGGCTATGCCAAGAGCTTCCTGAAGTTCGTCGACAAGGTGAACGAGAAGGGCAAGGGCGTGGTCAAGATCACCGTGCGCGGTGGTCCGGAAATCATCCCCAATCCGCAGCTGGGTGCTGCCCAGAAGAGCGGCCTGATCGATATGATCAATACGCCCGCTGGCCTTTATCTTGAAATGGTGCCGGAAGGCGAAGTGCTCTCCGCGTCCACGATCACGCCTTGGGATGCCCGCGCCAATGGCGGCTGGGACCTCCTGAACGAGATCTATGCCAAGAAGGCCAATGCCCATCTGCTGCTGCATATCGACGGCGGCACGGGCTTCCACATGTTCACCGTGGATGAGCCGACCATGCTGCCCGACGGTTCGATCGACTTCACCAAGCTGAAGATCCGCTCTTCGCCGCTTTATCGCCAGTTCTTCGAAAACCTTGGCACGACGGTCATCGTCCAGAACGCGGGTGACGTCTACACCTCGCTCGAGCGCGGCGTAATCAATGCCAATGCCTATCCCGTCATGGGCTATGCCTCGTTCGGCTGGGACAAGTTCACCAAGTACCGGATCGATCCCTCCTTCTTCCAGACCGACGTTCTGGTCTCCATGAACAAGAAGAAGTGGGACTCGCTCTCGCCGGAATCCCAGAAGATCCTGAACGAAGTAGCGATCGAATACGAGAAGGAAAGCTATGAGTTCAATAAGGCCGAGACCGCACGCCTGGCTCAGGAAATGATCGACAAGGGCCAGAAGGTCGTTGAAATGACCGGCGAAGGCCGCGAAAAGTTCCTGGCAACGGCTGCCAAGGCCAGCTGGGACCGCATGGCCCAGCGCGACCCCACGCACATCGAGCAACTGCGCAAGCTGTTCCCCTGATAGCATGACGTTTGGGCCCGCTGAATATTTCAGCGGGCCCTGTTTTTTCCAACCGCTTTTCGGCCTCCGCGCCGAACAAGCGACGGGCTGTCAAGCCGCCGTTTCTCCTCCCGATCCGGCGATGCACGCTCTTGCCAAAGGTCTCTAGAAATGAAGGCGCTCTTCGATTTATCCGGCGGTCTCAGCGCCGCCCTTGCCGGCATTGTCAGGGTGCTTATCGCCCTGATGATCATCATCGTCATCTCGGATGTCGCGATGCGCAATCTGGGCTTCCGCCCGCTGTCATGGGCGATATCCGTTTCGGAATACATCTTGATGTATTCTGCTTTCCTACCCATGCCATGGCTGGTGCGGACGAAGGGCCACGTCTTCGTGGAGTTCCTGCGCAACGCCATGCCGTCGGGTGCTCGCAACGTCCTTGAAAAGATCGTCTATCTCACCTGCATCATCCTCTGCCTCTATCTGGGCAGCATCGCGCTGACATCGGCGCTGGATGCCTTGGCGACCGGCGATTACGAGACGCGGACGTTTGACATGCCGAAATGGGCCGTGTTCCTGCCGATGATCATCGGCTTCTTCCTTTCGGCGCTCGAATGGCTTCGATACCTCCTGGGCTTCGATACGCTTTACAATCTCAACCCGCTCGAAGTTGAAGGACTGTAATCGATGGAATGGTTCTTTCCCTTCGCCTTCCTGATCGGGTCGATCCTGGTCTTCATGGGCCTCGGCCTGCCCGTGGCCTTCGCCTTCTTCATCACCAACATCGCCGGCCTTTTCCTGTTCTTCGGCGGCTCGACCGGCGTCACGCAAATGGTCGCCAACTTCTCGGACGCGGTCTCGACCTATGCGCTGGCACCGCTGCCGATGTTCCTTGTCATGGGCAGCCTCTATTTCCGCTCTGGCCTGGGCGAAAAAGTCATCTACGCACTTGACCTCGCCATCGGCAACATCAGAGGTCGTCTGGCCTATGTGACGCTGGGCTCTGGTGCTGTGTTTGCTGCCCTTTCCGGCTCCAGCCTCGCCAATACCGGCATGATGGGTTCGCTCATGGCGCCGGAAATGTTGAGGCGGAACTACAAGCCGCATATGGCTTATGGTCCCATCCTCGGCGCCGGCAGTCTCGCCGTCATCATCCCGCCGTCGTCGCTTGGCGTCCTGCTCGGTTCGCTGGCGCAGATCGATGTCGGGGCCTTGCTGATCGCCGGTGTCATCCCCGGTCTGCTCCTTGTCAGCCTGTTCGGTTTGCTGATCTTCGTGCAGACGGTGATCGACCCTGACGCAGCCCCGCAATATCCGGTGCCGGCGACCTCGGGCCTTGAGAAGATCAATGCGGTGGCGTTCAACATCATCCCGATGGGCGTGCTGATCTTCATGGTGGTGGGCACCATCATCCTCGGCATTGCCACGCCGACGGAATCGGCCGGTCTCGGCTGCCTTGGCGTGGTGGTCCTGCTGTTCGTCTATCGCAAGTTCAGCTGGAGCGTGGTCTGGAAGTCGCTTGACGACGCCATGAAGGTCACGGCCATGACCTTCCTGATCATCTCGGCGTCGACGACCTTCTCGCAGATATTCGCGTTTTCCGGTGCATCGAACGGCTTCATCTCCTTCATCACCGGCTTCGACATGGGCCCATACGGCATCCTACTGATGATGATCGTCGTGATCCTCATCCTCGGTATGTTCATGGACCAGGTATCGATGATGTTGATCACGCTGCCGATCTTCATGCCGATTGCCGCCACCTATGGCTTCGATACGGTCTGGCTCGGGCTGATGCTGCTGTTGGCCTATGAAGTGGGCTTCACGACCCCACCGTTCGGTCTGCTGCTCTTCATCATGCTGGGGGTTGCGCCAAAAGGAACGTCGCTCAAGACGGTCGCCTTGGCGGCAGCACCTTATATCGGGCTCACTCTGTTCCTGATCTTCCTGATCGCCGTCTTCCCGCAGATTGCGCTCTTCCTTCCAAGCCTGATTTAGCCGACTGGAGCGCATCATGAGCTTTGCATTCATCGTCTTCTTCGAAAATACCCCCGGCATCGACCTGACCGTCGATGCCGGGGAACTGGCCTTTGTGAGGGATCTCATTCGGGCGACCCCGGGCCTGACATCGGGCCTGATCTACACACCGGAAGTCGCTGAAGATCTGTTCAACCACGACGGGACTTCGCCGCCGTTCGGGCTGCAACTGCATTTTTCAGACCTTCCGACGCTGGAAGCCGCGGTTGGCCCGAAGGGGCATCTTCAGCCATTGATGGGTCTACTGAAGAGCCTTCACGGGGCTAAAGTGACCCAGCAGGTTATGCTGGTCCGTCCGTTCCCGGTTGATGATCCCGTGGTCAAAACGGCAGAGGGTGGGCTTCCTTGCTCCTATGTCGTGCATTATCCGGGGCCGGCCGCCGATCTCAATCTCTGGCTTTCGCATTACATCGCCGGCCATCCGCCTGTTATGCGCAAGTTCCCCGGCATTCGCTCAATCGAGATTCTCAGCCGTGTCGATTGGTGCGGTGGTCTTGAAGGCGTCGAGCGGGTTGCGCATATCCAGCGCAACCGCATCCTTTTCGACAGCGCGGCAGCGCTCCAGGCGGCCTTGCAATCGCCCGTACGGCACGAAATGCGCGCTGATTTCCATACGTTTCCGGCTTTCGAAGGCGGAAACTTCCACTATCCCATGGCGACGGAAACCGTGCTGCCATCGGCCTGACATAACATCAGTCGATATGGAAAAGGCCTCCCTCGCGGAGGCCTTTTTGCGTTACATGGTGAGGATCAACCTGCCGCGGGTGATCTCGCCGGCCTCCATCAGCCGATGGGCTTCTGCGACATCGGACAGCGGCAGCGTGCGGGCAATCTGCGGCTTGATCTTGCCTTGGGCGGCCAGGGCCAGGATCGGCGCGACGGCCTCGCGATCGTCCTTGATCATGGCGCGGGTGACGGTGACGCCGAATTCCGCACCCCGATCGACGATCGGTGCGGCGGTCAGGTAGACCAGATGCCTGCCGCGCTTCAGCACTCCGTAGGAGCGGTCATGGACGTCGCCGCCCATGAGATCGAACACCACGTCCTGCGGTTCGAGCGTGGTGAAATCCTCGCCATCATAGGCGATTGCGTTGTGGGCCCCGAGTGACTTCACGTAATCCTTGTTGGTCGAGCGGCAGGTGGCGGTGACCTCCGCGCCGAGGTGCCGGCAGAGCTGGACCAGCAACCCGCCCACTGCGCCGGCTCCGGCATGGACAAGCACCTTGTCGCCTGGCTTGACCTTGGCCACCCGGACGGCGCAAATCCAGGCGGACAGGCTGGCATTCACTAGTGACGCCCCTTCCTCCATGGTCAGTTCGTCGGGCAGCGGCACGACGAGACTGGCATGGCAGGCAAGAAGGTCGGTGCAGGTGCCGGGCGCCTCGGTGCCGGGGGCCATGACGCAGACCCGGTCTCCAACCTGGAAGTCGCTGACATCAGGGCCAACCGCCACCACCGTCCCGGTGCCATCACGCCCCGGTGTGTTCGGGAAGAGCGGCGAAAAGTAGTCCTTGAGCTTGCCGGCTCTCAGCTTGCAGTCGAAGGGCGTGACGCTGGCTGCCGCCATCTTCACCACGACCTGTCCTGCCTCGGCCTTGGGCTCCGGCACCTCGCCGAATTCCAGCACCTCAGGACCGCCGTAACCCCTGTAGAAACAGGTCAACATCACGCTCATCCCTTCAGGTTGACAGGATATTTCGGCTTCTCGCCCTTCAGCACCGCCGCAACGTCGGCAAAGACCTTGCTGCGCACTTCCGCGTAGGATTGCGTCGAGTAATGTGCAGCGTGGGGCGAGAGCAGGACATTGTCCAGCTTGAGCAAGGGGTTGTCCGGCGACGGCGGTTCGGCTGACAGCGTGTCGAGCCCTGCGGCCGCGATCTGCCCGCTCTGAAGCGCCTCCGCCAGTGCCTCTTCGTCGATCAGGCCACCACGAGATACATTGATGACGATAGCGCCCTGGCGCATCTCAGCGATGCGTTCGCGCGAGATGATGTTCTGGGTTTCCGGGGTGAAGGGCACGTGCAGCGAAATGATGTCCGATGTCGCGATCAACGCGTCGAGCGTCATCGGCTTTGCCCCTGCGGCCTCGATGCGATCCGCCGGCATATGCGGGTCATAGGCCGAGATGCTGTAGCCGAAGGCGGCGGCCTTCTTCGCCGTCAACCGGCCGATCTGGCCGAAGCCGATCAGCCCAAGGGTCTGGCGGTCGGGGCGGGTGATGCCCTCGCCATCGGCGAGCGCCTTCCAGCGGCCGTTGCGCACGGCGGTGTCATAGAGCTTCAGGCGGCGCACCAGGGCCAGGATCATGGCCAGCGCGTGGGTGCTGACCTCGTCCAGATTAGAGTCCGGAACGTTCGTCACCTGGACGCCCGCCTTGGTGCAGGCGTCGACATCGATCGTATCGAGACCGACGCCGAAGCGGCCGATCACCTTCAGCTTGGGGAGGGCTGACAGCACGCGGGCGGTGATCGGTTCGCGCAGCACCAGCAGCGCATCCGCATCGCCGCATTCGGCAATCAGTTCGTCTTCGGTGAGAAGCGTCTTTTCAACGAAGTCCACATCCATGCCGGCGAGATAGGCCATCTGTTCCGGCTCGACGGTCAGCATGCCGTCGATCTTGATGATCTTCATGGTCAGGCTCCTCACTTTGCCGTGCGGGCGGCGGCGGCGCCGGCCGCAAGGCTTGCGCCAAGGAACATGGTGTCGCTGGCCAGCATGAAGAAGCTGATGCCGGCATTCGCCCATTTGCCCACATCATCGGCGGAGGGCCTGAAGATGCCGACTGCCTTGCCGGCTGCGCGTGCCCTGGAGGTGATCTTTTCGATGGCGGCGTTGAGCTTTTCAGCGCCTGCAGGACCCATGGCATCGATGGAGACCGAAAGGTCGCCGGGGCCGATGAAGATGACATCGACACCTTCGACCTTGACGATCTCGTCGATATTGGCGAGGCCTTCGGCGGTCTCCACCTGGATCGCCAGCACCAGGTTCTTATTGGCGGAGTTCAGGTAATCCGGAATGCGATAGCCATAGCCAGAGGCGCGGCCGGGGCCAACGCCACGTTCACCAACGGGCGGATAGCGAGTTGCCATGACCGCGGCTTGTGCCTGGGCTGCGGTCGAAACACGCGGCACCAGAACGCCGGCGGCGCCGGCATCCAGCACCGAAGCGACCCATTCTGGCGTGTGGCCGGGCACACGCACCATGGCAGGCACCTGATGCACATCGGCGGCACGGATGAGATCCTCGATGCGCTCGCGACCGATCTGCGAATGCTCCCAATCGATGCAGAGGAAATCGAGGCCGGCGGCGGCGGTCACCTCGACGGCAACCGGGTGGGGAATGGCGGAGAAGGTGCCGACGACACGTTCAAAGCCGATGCATTTTTGACGAAAGCCGCTCATGTTGATCTCGATCCGGTTGCCATGGAAGGGGAGGGGTCGCCGATAAAGGCGAAGCCATGACGATATTTTAAACATAAAATATATTATGTCGGCAAGCGCAAAACCGCGGCTTTGGGTCAGCTATTTCGGGACACCTCACTCACGATCGAAAGCAGGTGCTGCAGGGTTGGGGTCGTGTTGTCCGCCCGGCGGACCAGCGATAGCTCCAGTTCCACCTCCAGGTCCGCCACGGCATGAAAGGACATGCCCGGCGGCTGGCGCCATCGCTGGCAGGCGTTGACAAAGGCCAGGCCAACCCCCGCATTGACGAGCGCCAGCATATCAGGTTCGCTGTCGAGTTCCTGGATAACTCGCGGCTCGAAACCGCCTTTCGCGAAGGCCTGCGCCAGATCATCATAATATCGGCTGCTGGCCTGCCGATGGAACCCGACAAAGGCTTCATCCCGCAGATCGGCCAAGGCGATCTGCGGCTGCTCCGTCAGGCGATGACCGGTGGGAAGCGCTAGCACCACCGGATGGCGGGCGAGGGGCACTGCGACCAGATCCGGGTCGGCGCCGTGATTGTAGAGAAAGCCGGCATCGATGTCGCCGTCGCGGATCGCTTGCAACTGCCGCGTCGAGGACATGGCCGACAGGCTGAGCTCTACGGCCGGAAAATCGCGGCGGAAATGCCGGATACTGTCAGGCACGACACCCTGCCACGCCGCGGCCTCAATGAAGCCGACCTTTAGGAAGCCGATGCTGCCGGTTGCCGCCGCCCTGGTCTCCGCAACGGCCCTCGTCATCAGTGCCGATAGCTCGCGGCAATGGGCCAGGAACACATGGCCCGCCGTGGTCAACCTGATGCCTCTCGGCAGGCGCTCGAAAAGCTCGACGCCGAGTTCGGCTTCCAGCAGTTTCATCTGGCGGCTCAGCGCGGGTTGGGCAATGCGCAGGCGTGCAGAGGCGCGGCCGAAATGCTCTTCCTCGGCGATGGCCTTGAAATAGTGAAGTTGTCTCGGTTCCATGGTTATTGATAGCAATTTGCGATCAATCACACAAAACAATTGAATTGGATCATCGGCATCAGCCGGGATAGTTTACGTTTCAAATAATAAGGGAGCCTGGGATGTTGATGTTGCCGTCGCCTTATCTGGCGTTTGAGCGCAAGGCGCTGTCAAAGCCCGATCTGCCATTTCTCATCGCGCCGGCCAGTGCCGGGCTTCCCTATGCGCCTGATGGTTTCCGCTTGAGCTATGGCGAGATCTTCGCGATGGTGGAGAGCCTGCGGGCGGATTTTGCCGCGGCGGGTTATGGAGCCGGCTCGCGCGTTGCCCTGCTGTTGCAGAACCGGCCTGATTTTTTCGTGCATTGGCTTGCTCTCAATGCCATCGGCGCCTCCATCGTGCCCATCAATCCAGACATGCGGCCGGATGAACTGGCCTTCCAGATTGATGTCTCCAAGGCGCAGTTGATCGTCGCCTATCCGGAATTCGACGGGTTGGTCACGGCGGGCACGCCGGACGGATTTTCCCGCATGCATCCCGGCGACGCCATTCCCGAAGCCCAGCCAAAACGTGCGGCCGGGGGCGGTGGTCTTCAGGACGAATGCGCCTTGCTGTTCACGTCAGGCAGCACCGGCAAGCCCAAGGCCTGCATCCTCACCAATGGCTATTTCATGAAGCTGGCCGAGTGGTACGTGACCCAAGGCGGCATTGCCGCAATGTTGGAGGATTGCGAGGTAGCGTTGACGCCACTGCCGCTGTTCCACATGAATGCGCTTGGCTGCACGACGGTGGGCATGATCGTCATGGGTGGTGCCGTGGTGCCGCTGGACCGGTTCAGCGCCAGCAAGTGGTGGCAGACGGTTTCCGACAGCGGCGCCACGATTGTCCACGCGCTCGGTGTTATCCCCGCCATTTTGCTGCAGCTTCCGGAACATCCGGCAGAACGCGCCCACAAGGCCCGCTTCGTTCTCGGTCCCGGTGTCGATGCGCGCCACAAGACCGTGTTCGAAGAACGTTATGGCCTGCCGATCGTCGAGGCCTGGGCCATGACCGAGACCGGTGGGGCTGCGGTGACCAGCACGGCCAGAGATGTATACGAGCCCGGCCGGCGCTGCATCGGGCGTCCGCGGGATGGCATGGACTATCGCATCGTTGACGATGCCGGAGCCGATGTCGCCTTGGGCACGCCCGGCGAGCTTTGGGTACGTGCTGCAGGCGAAGATCCGCGGCGTGGCTTTTTCGCTGGATATCTGGGAGACGAAAAGGCAACGGAGGAGGCCTGGGCAGGTGGCTGGTTCCACACGGGCGACGTGGTCTATGCCGACGAGGCGGGCCTTCTCTACTTCTTCGACCGCAAGAAGAGCATCGTTCGTCGCAGCGGCGAGAACATCGCGGTGCTGGAGGTCGAAGCAGCCCTGATGGCAGACCCTGAGGTGGAGGCGGCGGCGGTGACGCCTGTCGCTGACGATATCAGGGGCGAAGAGGTCTTCGCCTTCGTCGTGCCGAAGCGCCCTGTCGCCGAGGGCGAGGACATGGATCGTGCCCTGGCGCTGCTTGCCCATGCCTCGATGCGTCTTTCCTACCACAAGCTGCCCGGCTATGTGGCTTTCGTAGAAAAGCTTCCTGTCAGTTCCACCCAAAAGCTGCAGCGCGGCGTGCTGCGCAGCGAAGGCCAGAGGCTGGCGGAAGCAGGGCTTTCACTAGACCTTCGGGACCGGAAGGCGGGTTTCAGAACCTCTTAAGCAAGCTGGTGATCGTCAGCCGGTGATCGCGCCGCAAAGCGCATCCGCCCTTGCCAACTCGCTTGAAAACTTAAATGATAAATCATCGCATACAACGTCTGATAGGAGACCGTGATGCTGCAGCCTGAAAAGATCCTTTTCGAAACCACGATGACAGCCACGGGCGGTCGTGACGGCCGGGCCGAAAGTGCCGATGGCAGCTTCAAGCTGGCGCTGAGCGTTCCCAAGGGACTAGGCGGGCCAGGTGGCGACGGCACCAATCCGGAGCAGTTGTTTGCCGCCGGTTATGCCGCCTGCTTCCTCGGCGCCGTCAAGCTGGTCGCCCGCACCCGCAAGATCGCGCTGCCGGATGACGTAACGGTGTCTGCGACTGTCGGTATCGGTCCGGTTCCGGTCGGCTATGCACTTGCCGTCGAACTTTCTGTTTCGCTGCCGGGCATCGACAAGGCCCTGGCGGAAGAGATCGTGGCCGGCGCCCATGAGCGCTGCCCGTATTCCAACGCAACGCGCGGCAATATCGACGTCAAGCTGACGGTCGCCTGATTGTTGCAGCAAGGGGAGCGGACCATGGCTGAGATGAAACGGCAGGGCTATGACGGGGTGGTTCTCGCCGTCCCGGTGACCGTGCCCTATGTCCGCTTTTCCATCGACAGCACGGCCTGGTGGGTCGGTCGAGCGCTTGCAGCGCTGGCCAAGGGATCTGGCCTTAGCCACCGTGATTTCGACGGCCTGTCGATTGCCAGCTTTTCCACAGCACCGGATACGGCAATCGGCCTGACCCAGCATTTCGGGCTCAGCCCACGCTTTATCGATTTCGTGCCGATGGGCGGCGTGTCTGGCGTCGTGTCGCTGCGCCGTGCCGCCCGCGCCGTGCAGATGGGCGATGCCGATGTCATCGCCTGCATCGCCGCCGACACGAACCATGTGGATTCGTTTCGCCAGTCGCTGGAGAATTTCTCCCGCTTCTCGCAGGATGCCGTCTATCCCTATGGTGCCGGCGGACCCAATGCGAGTTTCGCGCTGATTGCCGGCAACTACATGCGCAAATTCGGCGCCAAACGCGAGGATTTCGGCAAGATCTGCGTGGCCCAGCGGGATAACGCGCTGAAAAACCCGAACGCGCTGATGAAGAAGCCGCTGACGCTGGACGACTACATGGCGGCGCGCGCCATTGCCGAGCCGATCCATCTGTTCGACTGCGTCATGCCCTGTGCGGGCGCCGAGGCCTTCCTCGTCATGCGCGAGGAGATGGCGCAGAGCCTTGGCCTGCCTTTCGCGCGGCTGCTCTCCACCATCGAGCGGCATCACGCCTTTGCCGGGGATGCGGTCCAGGAGCGGGGCGGCTGGGCTGTCGATATCGGTGAGCTCTATGCCATGGCGGGCGTTGAACCTGACGATATCGACCTCGTGCAGACCTATGACGATTACCCTGTGATCTCCATGATGCAGTTCGAGGATCTCGGCTTCTGCGCCAAGGGCGAAGGGCCTGATTTCGTGCGCCAGCACGACCTGACCATATCGGGCTCGTTTCCGCACAATACATCCGGTGGGCAATTGTCGGTGGGGCAGGCCGGCGCCGCCGGGGGACATCTCGGTATTGTCGAGTCGATCCGCCAGGTCACGGGGACGGCAGGGCCGACCCAGGTCGCCGATGCGTGCCTCGCGCTCGCCTCCGGCTTCGGCATGATCAATTACGACCGTGGCCTGGCATCCGGGGCAATCATTCTTGCGGGAGACGGTGCATGAGTGGTCCGTTGGAAAAGCCGAAGCGGAAGAACCCGCTGGTCCGCACCCGTTTGCCACTGCTGCCGCCACAAAGCCGCAGCCGGCGTGCGCATGAACTGACCGCCGCGGCGGCCGAAGGCCGCTTTGCCCTGCAGCGCTGCGAGGCCTGTGGCGCCTTTGCCTATCCGATGCGCGAGGCCTGTCCGCAATGCCTCTCCGCTGAGCTTTCCATGGCCGATGCCCCCGACACCGGCGTGGTTCTGTCCATGACATCGGCAGAAGTGCCGGCCGATAATTACTTCCGGGAGCGTGCACCTTGGAATGTCGGCCTGGTGAAGTTCGACTGCGGCCCGACGGCCCTGTGTCATCTCCATGGTGCCTGCCGGCCCGACATGCCTGTGCGCCTTTTCCTGAAGCTCGACAAGGCGGGGCAGGCGGTATTCTATGCGGCTCCTCGTGAAGGAAAATTCGACATGGCAGACGATCCGCAATGGCGGGAGCTGACCGCGGACCCCCGGCATCGCCGGGTTCTGGTCACCGATGGGCGTCATCCGGTTGCTGTGGCCCTGGTGGCTCGGCTGAAGAAGGCGGGTGCGGCCAGCATCTTCGTCGGGGTGTCGGAGGACTGGAAGCCCTTTCCGGCGCGTGAGGCGCTGGAAAAGCAGGACGGTGTCCATCTCGTTCCGCTCGATGTCACCAGCGAGACGTCGGTCGCGGATTTCGCTCGCGACTATGGCGCCAAGATCGAGATCGTCATCAATACGGCTGACTTCATCCGTCCCGGTTCCATTCTCGGACCCGGCCAGATCAACCCTGCGCGCGATGCGATGGAAGTGATCGTCTTCGGCATGATGCGGCTTGCCCAGGCGCTGGCACCGGTCATGATGTCGCGCGGCGCGGATGGTGCTACGGGTGCGGCCGCCTGGGTCAATCTCTTGTCGATCTATGGCGAGGCTCATGCACCTGGCTTTGCGGCCTATGGGGCGGCGCAGGCCGCTGCGCTGGCGCTGTCGCATGCCCTGAGGGCCGAACTCGGTGCGGGCGGCGTACGGCTCATGAATGTGCTGACCGGCCCCACGGATAGCGAATGGTTCCAGACCCTGCCGCAGCCCAAAGTGGGCCAGAAGGCGATTGCCGATGCCGTGGTCGATGGTCTCATCCGCGGTCTGGAAGAGGTCTATGTCGGCGATATCGCCAAGGATTTGCATCAGCGGCTGAAGGCAAATCCCAAAGCCGTCGAGCGCGAGCTCGGTCGCGACCGGTCGTGAAGGAGATCCCATGAACGCGTCAGTTCTTTCCGCCTTGCAGGATGCGCTTGTTGGCGGTGCCGTGGAGGTCGTCGATCTCACCCAGACTCTCTCACCCGATTTTCCGACCATCGTCATGCCACCGGAGCTTGGGCAATCCGCCCCGGTGCGGATCGAGCGGATTTCCCATTACGATGGCTCCGGGCCGGCATGGTACTGGAACAACCTGTCCTTCGGCGAACACACGGGAACGCATTTCGATGCGCCTGTTCATTGGTATACCGGGCGTGATCTGCCGCTGAATTCGGTCGACAAGCTGCCCGCCCGGCATATGGTCGCGCCCGCCTGCGTCATCGATTGCTCAACCCAGTCGAGCACCGATGCGGACTTTCTGCTGACCAAGTCAGGGGTTCTGGAGTGGGAGGCGGTGCACGGAAAGATCCCTGCGGGCGCCTGGGTGCTGATGCGAACGGACTGGTCGAAAAAGTCAGGTGCGGCCTATGCCAATCTCGACGAGGACGGTGCCCACACGCCGGGACCGGATGCCGAAGTGATGGAATGGCTGGTGGCTGAGCGCGGCATCATCGGCTTCGGCACGGAAACCATAGGGACCGATGCGGGTCAGGGCGGACATTTTCATCCGCCCTATCCGGCGCATCATTTCTTGCACGGAGCTGGGAAATACGGGCTGCAATGCCTGTGCAATCTCGATCTGCTGCCGACGACGGGAAGCATGATCCTCGCCGCGCCGTTGAAGATCCTGCACGGCTCAGGCAGTCCCTTGCGGGTTCTGGCGCTCGTCCCCAGGGGCTGATCAGGGTTTGGCGGTGGTCTGATGGCTGGTCGAAGCGCGACGCGAGGCGGTGTCATAGAAGCTGCAAAGCAGCTCGAGCATTTCGGCCGAGGCCTTCAATCCACCTTCGACATCCTGAAGCTTGCCCACGGCGGTCACCAGCAATTCCTTGCGCAGGCGCCGATAGTCCTTCGTCAGCTTCAGACCCTTCTGCGACAGGGTATAGATGGTCTCCTTGCGGGAGCGCCCGCTGACCCGCTCGATCAGTTTCAGGGCCAGCAGCTTCTTGATGGCATATTGGACGTTGGCGGTATCGTCGCGTCCGAGCAGCCGGGAAATCTCCGACAGCCCCTTCGGCTTGTCGCGATATTTGATGGTGTGCAGGACCGCCGTGTCATGGCCGCTCAGCGTGGCACCGGCCAGCGCCGAAGCGCATTCGCTCTGCCAGCGCAGGAAGGCCGAGGATACGCGCCACAGGGACCATTCGAAATCGGTGAGCGCCAGTTCCTTGGCGGCGCCGTCGGCATCCAGTTCGGCAGTCGAGGCGTCGAGATCGGTCATGGCCATGGTCCTGTCGCTGATCAGCGCCGCGGGCCGACACGACACAGCGACGAAAACTATCCCTAAATTCCATGGCAAAACAGCGCCTGGTTCGCAAGAGATCCCATCAGGAAGGACTAAAGGCAATGCGTATTTTCTGGCAGAGTTTTATCGATCAGACGGCCAGCGCCTCCTACATGAAGCGGCTTTCCGAATACTTGAACGCCATTGCCGAGCCCGGAACATCGGTCGAGGTCCATGGCATCAGCCCGCCGGACCGCTCCTTCGGCCGGCTCTCGGAATTTCGCTGCGCCATTCTGGCCATCGATAACGGTATCGAGGCGGAACTGCAGGGCTATGATTCCGTGGTGATGGGGCATTTCCAGGATCCGGGCCTCTACGAGCTGAAGTCTGCCGTCTCCATTCCCGTCATTGGCGCGGGAGAATCGACCCTGCATTTTGCGGCCCAGATGGGGCGTCGCATCGCGCTCGTGACGTTGGACGACGTGTTCCGCTCCATGCATCTAGAGCAGGGCGATCTCTATGGCCTGTCGGGGCGCATTAGCCACGTCGTGGGCCTGAACGCGGATCCTTCCGATTTCACGGGATGCTTTGCCGGCGATGCCGAGGCCAAGAGCCGGATGCTCGACGCATTCCGCGCCTGTGCCGAGCCCCTGGTGCGGGATGGTGCCGATGTGGTGGTGCCGGCCGGCGTTCTGCCGGGTCTCTTGATCGGCGGTGAATATGGTTTGCGCATTGGCCAGGCGCCCGTTGTCAATTGCGCTGCCGTCGCCTTGAAGTCCGCGGAGATGCAGGTGCGCCTCCGGACGCTGAACGGCATCGAGCCAAGCCGCGGCCCATGGTGCGCGAAGGCGCCTCAGCAGGCCATCGATGATTTCCGTTCGCTGGTCGCATCGGGGCGAGGATCACCAAGCGTGAAATGAGATTATTCGTATACTGTTCTGGCCGGAATATGATCATCATTGGCGAAAACAGTAAGAAAACATAAATTTCAAGCTTGAAATATCCGGATTTCCATATACGGTTATGGGCAGGAGAGGCCCATGACCGTTCGCAATCTCAATCTCGTGGAATCGCTTTATGCGGACCTCAGGCGGAGGCTGCAGCTCAGCGAAATCGGTCCTGACGACCGGCTTGTCGATACCGATATCGCCGAGGCCTATGGAACGTCGCGGATGCCGGCGCGCGAGGCCTTGTTGCGGCTGGTCGCTGAGGGCTATCTGGTCGGCTCGACCCGCGGCTTCGTTTTACCGATCCTGTCCCCTGACGATATTGCCGGATTGTTCGAGTTGCGGCGACAGCTTGAGCCGCGGGCGGCGGGTGCGGCGGCGCGCGATCTCACCGCAGATGCGGCGCGGCAATTGGCTGAAGCGATGGACGTCATCCGGGAGGCCCATGCGGCGGGCGATATCCGCCGCCTGGTCGAGGCCAATATCGACTTTCGCAATGCCTGGATTTCCTGCGTCCGCAATCCGCATATGGCGGCCACCATTTCGCGGTTCATGGATTATTTCCAGGCCATCAGGCTCGATACGTTTTCCGATCAGGTGACCCGGCGCATCTATGTCGAGGCCCTTGGCGCGCTGTTCTCGGCACTTGATGCGCGGGATTCCCTGGCAGCCCAGGATCGGATGACCGCCTTTCTCTTTGCAGCGGAATCCGCCTATCTCGCAGCCCACCAAAGGCAGGCCGAGCGGGACGCGAGCGTGAAGCCGACGCGCCGTCGACAGCAGAAGAACAACCACAAGACCTGAGGGAAACATGACCTATCTGCATCCATTGAAGGGACCGAACAAGCTGAAACTCGGCATCTTCTCTGCCAACGCCGATGGCGGGCTGGCGATTACCGATGTGCCGGAGCGCTGGAGGGCGAGCTGGGACGACAATCTGAACGCCGCCCAGATGGCAGACCGCGCCGGGCTGGATTTCTTCCTGCCGATTGCACGCTGGGCCGGTTTCGGTGGCAAGAATAAGGTGCGTGAATGGTCGTTCGAAACCTTCACCTGGGCCGCTGCGCTCGCCGCCTCAACCCAGAGGATCGGGCTTTTCATGACGGTTCATGTGCCGATCGTTCATCCGCTCTATGCGGCCAAGGCGCTTGCCACTGTTGATCATGTCAGCCGGGGTCGTGCCGGCCTCAATATCGTCTGCGGCTGGAACCCTAAGGAATTCGGCATGTTCGGCATTCCCTTGGTTGAGAAGGGTTATGATCAGGCGAGCGAGTGGATTGAGATCATCGAAAAGGCCTATGGGTCGGAGGAGCCTTTCAACTTCGACGGCACCTATTACACCCTGAAGAATGCCGTCAGCCGTCCCGCCAGCCTGCAGTCGCCGCGTCCGGTCACCATGAACGCGGCCTTCGGCGGTCCGGGCCGTGACTTTGCGGCGGCCAATTGCGATTATCTCTTCACCACCTTCACCGAGATTTCCGAGGCTGGCAAGCATGTCGAGGACATCAGGACGCGCTCGGAAAAGGTCGGACGCGACGTCGGCGCCTACACCGTCTGCCACGTGATCTGCCGCGAAACCCAGCAGGAGGCGGAAGACTATTATGAGCGCTATGCCATGACCATGGCGGACACAGCGGCGGTGGACCAGCACATGGCGGGCAAGAAGGAGTTCTCGCATTCCCACGACAGCGATGCCTATGACCGTTATCGCAAGCGGTTTGCCGGTGGTGCGGGCAGCTATCCGCTGGTCGGCACGCCGGAGCGTATCGTCGAGGAGATGGTGGCGATCTCGGAGCAGGGCTATTCCGGCATTGCGCTGACCTTCGTCAACTATCTCTACGAATTGCCGTTCTTCTGCGACCGTGTGCTGCCGCTGTTGCAGCGGGCGGGCCTCAGGACGGCGTGATCGGGAGAGGTTCCATGGGTATTCTCGACAGCGCGCCGCCACTGGGTGACGGCGCCGAAGGACCTTCGCAGGCGGTGTTCCGCAATGCCATGTCCCGGCTTGCGGCGGCCGTGCATATCGTCACGACCGATGGCCCGGCGGGCCGGTTCGGCTTTACCGCCTCGGCCGTATGCAGCGTGACCGATACGCCGCCGACCCTTCTGGTCTGCGTCAACAAGAAGTCGTCCTCGCTGGAGGCGCTGACGCAGAACGGGGTCCTCTGCGTCAACACGCTCGCGCCAAAACAGCAGGCGCTGTCGGTGCTGTTCGGCAGCGGCCCGCCGATGGAGGAGCGATTCCGGGCGGCGTCATGGGAGGCAGCGCCCAGCGGTGCGCCACGGCTCGAAGGCGCCCTGATCTCCTTCGACTGCCGGGTCGCGTCCGTTGCGGAGGAGGGGACCCATCGCATCCTGTTCTGCCGGGTTCTCGATGTCGCCGAAAGCCCGGAGGCGGAGGCGCTGGTCTATTTCGGCCGCAACTATCACGAAATCCGGCCACCTGTCTTGGCAAGCGCCGGCTGACCGGGGCCTTCACGCGGACCAACTCGGCGCGTCGGATCCCAGCGGACCGGCGGGCCGTGACCATGTGAGATCGACGGCGGGGATGGTCAGCGCGGTCTTCAGGCGCCAAGCTGGCCCCCAGCCCGTCATCTCCCTGCTCTCCGAGAAATCGGTGTCTGCGCTGCCGGAAATCCCTTGACCTTGCGGTCCGGCCGGATGGTCCATCAGCAGATGGGCCACACGGGCAAGCGAGGTGCGCCAGATCGATCCCTTGTTGGTGGCGAGACGCGTGGTCAGCCCCCTGATCGCGGCCGCCGCAAGGATGTAGCCGGTGGCGTGGTCGAGTGCCTGCACGGGCAGTGGCTTGGGCGCGCTGGTTCCGTAATGGCGCATGCCCGCCTCGGCAATGCCCGTGCTCATCTGCACCAGGCTGTCGAAACCGCGGCGGCTGCGCCAGGGGCCGGTCCAGCCATAGGCATTGAGCGACACGTCGATCAGCCCCGGCCTCAGTCTTTGCCTGTTGTCGGCATCGAGGCCCAGCCGCTCCAGGGCGTCTGCCCGATAGCCATGGACCAGGATATCGGCATCGGCCAGCAGCCGCATCAGCAAGGCCCGGCCGTCCTCGCTCTTCAGATCCAGCCGCGCCCGGCGTTTTCCGAGTGTCACGTCCGGCAGGACGCCCGGCTCATCCCAATCAAGCGGGTCGATCCGCAGGACATCGGCGCCGGCCGAGGCCAGGAAGCGCGTCGCGACGGGGCCGGCGAGTACGCGTGTCAGGTCCAGGACCCTGACCCCCGCAAGCGGCCGCTTTGCCGTTCCGGCAAAAGTGTTGGTGATGGACGTCTGGCCTTCTTGCCTGTGCACCAGCGGTTCGGCAGCGACACCCATGCCCTGCGGATGCTGACGCCAGTGATCCATGTCTCGCATGGCTGCTGCACAGCCGCCTTGTGCGACGACGGCGGCTTCAAGCTCGTCGATCGCAAACCGGGATACGGCTGATGTTACCGCGGCCTTGTCCGCGTCCGTTCCGAGCACGGCGAGCGCAGCGCGCCGGTGGTGCGGCGCGTTTGTGTGGAGCCTGATCCAGCCGTCTCGTCCGCGATAATCCCCCGCGATCGGGTCCCAGGCCGGTGGCACGGCCCAGCCATCTGGCTTCAGCGACGTTCCGAACCAGAGAGAGGCCAGGCGCCTATCGACGCGAACCTCCGGCCGCGTGGCCGAAGTGGCGCCCAGCAATTCCGCAATGGCGAGACCCGCCGCTGCCATGGACGCGCTGGCAAGGTCGCTGACGGCAAAGGTCGAGGGGAGGTCGCCTTGTCCGGTTTCGGTGGCCTGGCTCAACAGGCGGCTTTCACCGCCGACTGCTGTCCAGATGGCGGTGAGCATATCTGTCTGAACGGATGTCGGGTCTTTGTCTGGTGATGGCATGGCTGATGGTCCCGTGGCTGATGTTGCTTCACGAAACGGCAATAGCCAGATATCGTCAATCTTGATTATATCAATCAACCCCATGGTGAGCGCGCTCGTGAGCCAGTATCTGAGTTCTAACGAGGCGGCGGCGCTGCTGGGCGTGTCCCGCCAGACCCTTTATGCTTATGTCAGTCGTGGGCTGATTGCCGCGCAGAGCGTTGATGACGATCCTCGCCGCAGCCTGTACCCGCGTGATGCCGTTCAACGCCTGGCCGAGGCGCGTCGACGTGGTCGCAGGCCCAAGGAGGTGGCCCGCTCGGCGCTCGATTGGGGTGTGCCGGCGCTGGAATCCGCAATTACGCTGGTCAGAAATGGGCGGCTTTCCTATCGCGGTCGGGATATCGAGGCGTTGGCGGGCGAGGCGAGCCTGGAGGACGTGGCTGCCCTGCTGTGGGGATGTCGGCGCGAGGAGGCGTTTCCCGATATTGCTCCGGCCATGTTGCCGGGTTATGCAGCGCTTCTGCCGTTTTATCGCGACACGCCACCCACCGAAGCGCTGCCGGCGCTGCTGCTTGCCGCCGCCGATGACGGCGATACGGCGCAGTGGCGCCGCAAGAACGCAGACTTTTCAGCAAGCTGTGGTGGGCTTGTCCGCCAGCTTTTCGCGGCCGCTCAGCAAACCGAGCCCTCGTCTGAGCCGCTGCATCGGCAATTGGCGCAGAGCTGGGGTCTTGACGATGACGGCGCCGACCTGTTGCGGATGGCGCTTGTTCTTTGCGCCGATCATGAAATGAATGCGTCCACCTTCACGGCGCGTTGCATCGCGTCGACCGGCGCCAGCCTGCGGGCGGCGGTGCTTGGTGGTCTCGGTGCGCTGAGCGGTAGTCGCCACGGTGCCATGACCACCCGGGTCGAAAGCTTCTGGCGAGGACTTGGCGACGCGCCGCTGCGGCCGGCTTTACAACAACGTCTTGCCTCGGGAGAGGATATACCGGGTCTGGGGCACCCGCTTTATCCCCTCGGGGATATCAGGGCGAGGATCCTGCTGGAGCGGGTCTTGCCGCGTTTTCCCGAGGCGCACGCGTTGATCGCCGAGGTAAGAGCGCTGACCGGCCAGGAACCGTCGATCGACTTTGCGCTCGTGGTCTTGCGCCGTCACCTGCGCCTGCCAGAAGGTGCCGCCTTCACGCTGTTTGCGCTGGGGCGATCGGTGGGATGGATCGCCCATGCGCTGGAACAGGCCGAACAGGGGCAGTTGATCCGGCCGCGTGCCGTCTATACCGGGCCTGAGCCATTGGCGGATGCCTAGAATCCGCGATCCTTGACCGATTGCATCACGACAAAGGTCGAGGTGCTGGAGACATGGGGCAGGCTCGATATCTTTTCGCCGAGAACCAGCCGATAGCGCCTGATGTCCGCGGTTCTGACCTTTAGCAGATAGTCGAAGGAGCCCGCGATCATGTGGCATTCCTCGACCTCGCGGATTTTCTTCACCGCTGCGTTGAATTCCGAAAGGGCGGCCTCGCGCGTGTCAGAAAGTTTCACCTCGGCAAAAGCGATATGATCAAGGCCGAATTTTCGCGGGTCGAGGCTCGCCTTGAAGCCGGTGATGTAACCCTCGGCCATCAGCCGCTTCAGCCTGACCTGGCAGGGCGTCTTGGAGAGCCCTACCTTTTCCGAGAGGTCGGTGATGGAAAGCCTGCCATCCTCCACCAGCGCGTCGATGATCTTGCGGTCGAATTGGTCAAGTTCACTGTCAATATCGCTTTTCATAGTCGTTTTGTGCCGCCAATCCTCTAAAGAAAAGTCATTTTTTCTGGTTTTCGCCCGATTTCAAGTCTGCAGCCATTCCGGCGCGGTGATATCATGCGTGAAGGCTTGAAAAGGAAGGTCCTGCAGATGTCTGGAGCAGTCGATATCAGGGGTAAAGTGGAAAACTCGGGGTCCGGATCGGCATCGGGCGGGCCTGATATCTTCGCCGATTTCGCGCCGCCGATCCGACCGCAAAGCCCCTTGAGACAGGCCATCACATCCGCATATCGCAGAGCTGAACCGGAGTGCATAGCGCCCCTGCTGGAGCAGGCCACGCTGAGCGACGACATCAGGAGCGCCGCCAAGGAAACAGCACGCAAGCTGATCACGGCACTCAGGGCCAAACACAAGGGCTCAGGGGTTGAGGGGTTGGTCCACGAATACTCGCTGTCGAGCCAGGAGGGCGTGGCGCTGATGTGCCTGGCAGAGGCACTGTTGCGCATTCCCGATACCGCCACGCGCGATGCCCTGATCCGCGACAAGATCGCCGATGGCGACTGGCGGGCGCATCTGGGCGGCGGTCGCTCGCTGTTCGTCAATGCCGCCACCTGGGGTCTTGTGGTGACCGGCAAGCTTACGGCAACGGTCAATGACCGCAGCCTCTCTGCCGCGCTCACCCGGCTGATCGCCCGCTGCGGCGAGTCTGTCATCCGCCGCGGTGTCGACATGGCCATGCGCATGATGGGGGAACAATTCGTCACCGGCGAGACGATCGAGGAGGCGCTGGACCGCGCCCGCACGCTGGAGCAGCGCGGGTTCCAGTATTCCTACGACATGCTGGGAGAGGCCGCGACCACGGCGGTGGATGCGGCACGGTATTATCGTGACTACGAGGCGGCCATTCACGCCATCGGCAAGGCATCAGCCGGGCGCGGCATCTATGGCGGCCCTGGCATTTCCATCAAGCTGTCAGCGCTGCATCCGCGCTACTCCCGCGCCCAGGCCGGGAGGGTGATGGAAGAGCTGTTGCCGCGCGTGAAGGCGCTGGCGGCGATTGCCCGGTCCTATGATATCGGCCTCAACATCGATGCCGAGGAAGCCGACCGGCTCGAGCTTTCCCTGGATCTTCTGGAGGATCTTTGCTTCGATCCAGATCTGTCGGGGTGGAACGGGATCGGCTTCGTGGTGCAGGCCTATGGCAAGCGCTGCCCGTTCGTGCTCGACCATGTGATTGATCTCGCACTGCGATCCGGACGGCGCATCATGGTGCGCCTGGTCAAGGGCGCCTATTGGGATGCGGAGATCAAGCGGGCTCAACTGGATGGCCTGCCGGATTTTCCGGTCTTCACCCGCAAGGTCCATACCGACGTCTCATATATTGCCTGCGCCCGCAAATTGCTGGCGAATACCGATTGGGTGTTTCCGCAGTTTGCGACCCACAATGCCCAGACGCTGGCGACGATCTACCAAATGGCCGGGCCTGATTTTGCGATCGGTCGCTACGAGTTCCAGTGCCTTCACGGCATGGGGGAGCCGCTTTACGACGAGGTGGTGGGCAAGGCCAATCTCGATCGTCCATGCCGCATCTACGCCCCTGTCGGCACGCATGAGACGCTGCTGGCCTATCTGGTTCGGCGTCTGCTGGAAAACGGCGCCAACTCCTCCTTCGTCAACCGCATTGCCGATCCGGCCGTTTCGGTGGAAGACCTGATTGCCGATCCGGTGGATGTCGTCCGCGCCATGGCGCAGCCCGGCGCCAAGCATGATCGCATCGCGCTGCCAGCCGACCTGTTTGGCAAGGGCAGGGTCAATTCCGCCGGCCTTGATCTGTCCAATGAGGCGGTCCTCGAAGACCTCAGCGCCAGTCTGAAGGCCGGCGCGCACAAGGCGTGGACGGCGTTGCCGGTGCTGGCCGATGGCGTGGCGAATGGACAGGCGATTTCGGTGCTCAATCCCGGCGATCACCGCGACATCGTCGGAACTGTCGTGGAGACCAGCGAAGCCGATGCGCGGCGCGCGGTAGCACTGGCTGCGGAGCGCGCGGCGGCCTGGGCCTCCGTTGCGCCTGCTGCGCGTGCCGCCTGCCTCAATCGGGCGGCGGACCTGATGCAGGAGCGCATGCCTGATCTGCTCGGCCTGATCGCGCGTGAAGCCGGCAAATCGCTTCCCAATGCGATAGCGGAGGTGCGTGAGGCGATCGATTTCCTGCGTTATTATGCGCAGCAGGCGAGCCGTACGCTGGGTCCATCCCATGCGCCGCTCGGGCCGATCGTCTGCATCAGCCCCTGGAATTTCCCGCTTGCCATCTTCACCGGCCAGATCGCGGCGGCGCTGGTCGCCGGTAATCCCGTGCTGGCCAAGCCTGCCGAGGAAACGCCGCTGATTGCAGCGGAAGGGGTGCGGATTCTGCATGAGGCCGGCATTCCCTTGGAGGCGCTGCAATTCCTCCCAGGCGATGGCCGTGTCGGTGCGGCTCTCGTTGCCGCGCCGGAGACGGCGGGCGTGATGTTTACCGGCTCGACGGAGGTCGCGCGGCTCATCCAGTCGCAGTTGGCCGGCCGGCTGTCAGCCTCCGGCAAGCCAATTCCGCTGATTGCGGAAACCGGCGGGCAGAATGCGATGATCGTCGACAGTTCGGCCTTGGCGGAACAGGTGGTGGCCGATGTCATCGCTTCGGCCTTCGACAGCGCCGGCCAGCGGTGCTCGGCGCTGCGGGCGCTCTGCCTGCAGGAGGAGGTTGCCGACCGGGTGCTCTCCATGCTCAAGGGCGCGCTGCATGAATTGAAGATTGGCCGGACCGACAGGCTCAGCGTCGATGTCGGACCCGTGATAACAGCCGAAGCCAAGGGCATCATCGAGGCGCATATCGAGGCGATGCGCGGGCTGGGCCGCAAGGTCGAACAGATCGGCCTTTCGGAAGATGCGGCCAACGGCACCTTCGTTCCCCCGACAATCATCGAGCTTAAGCACCTCAGCGATCTGAAGCGCGAGGTGTTCGGGCCGGTGCTGCATGTGATCCGCTACAAGCGCAGCGAGATCGACCTGTTGATCGACGATATCAATGCCCTGGGCTACGGCCTCACCTTCGGCCTGCACACGCGGCTTGACGAGACGATCGCCCATGTCACGAGCCGGATCAGGGTCGGGAACATCTATGTCAACCGCAACGTGATTGGCGCCGTGGTGGGCGTGCAGCCCTTTGGCGGCCGCGGTCTCTCCGGAACGGGACCCAAGGCCGGCGGACCGCTCTATCTGGGCCGTCTCGTCTCCAAGGCCCCGGTGCCGCCGCAGCACAGTTCGGTGCATGCCGACCCCGCCATTCATGAATTCGCCAATTGGCTCCTGTCGCGGGGCGACGCTGCCGCCGCCGAGGCCGTCCGGACAATGGGCGGCAATGCGGCGCTCGGGCTGTCGCTGGAGCTGGATGGTCCCGTCGGCGAGCGCAACCTCTATGCCCTGCATCCGCGTGGCCGTATCCTGATCCTGCCGGAAACGGAGGCGGGGCTGGTGCGCCAGATCGGGGCCGTTCTCGCGACGGGCAACCACGCGGTGGTCAAGTCCGGCCCGGATCTGCTGAAAGCGTTTGGTGGTCTGCCTGAGGCGGTTGCCTCACGCATTGCATGGTCGGAGGATATGTCCTCGCCAGGGGGCTATGCCGGTGCCCTGATCGAGGGGGAAGGGGATCGGGTCGTTTCCTGCACCAAGGCGATCGCGGATCTTCCCGGTCCCCTGGTGCTGGTCCAGGCCGCTAGCAGCAAGTCGCTGGCTGAGGATGCGGAAGCCTATTGCCTGAACTGGCTGCTCGAGGAAGTCTCGACCTCCATCAACACGGCCGCTGCCGGCGGCAATGCCAGCCTGATGGCGATTGGATAGGCCGCGCGCTTCCCTTCAACTCTGAAAGGATTTAGGAATTGCCGCGGCAGGCAAGCGAGGGGAGTGCGACATGGACATGCTGGTGAAACTCTATGATCTCCGGCCGGATGCCGAGCTTGACGCGCGGATTGCGGCGCATGGATTCGAGATCCGCCTGGCGCTGCCGCCGGAACTGCATGTCGTAACACGCTGGATTGCCAGCCGCTTCGGCGAGGGCTGGGCGAGCGAGGCAACCATTGCGATGTCCAGGCAGCCGGTCAGCTGTCTTCTGGCGACAGTAGAAGGAAAACTTGCGGGCTTTGCCTGTTATGATGCCACTGCGCGTGGCTTCTTCGGTCCGACGGGTGTCGATGAAAGCCATCGGAGCAAGGGCGTGGGGCAGGCCCTTCTGCTGCGGGCTTTGTTGGCCATGCGGGATATTGGCTATGGCTATGCCGTGATTGGCAGCGCCGGGCCTATGGAATTCTATCGCCGCACGGTTGGCGCCATTCCCATCGAAGGGTCGAAGCCGGGGATCTACCGAGGCATGCTGGATCTTGGGCCCACCGGTCCGACGGGATCATGAGTGGGCGGCCATCACGGCCTTCAGCGCTCTGACAGCCTCCACATCGGTTTCCCGGCTGTCCGGCCGGATGAAGCCGAATTCAGCAAGTCGCGGATCGGGATTGTCGGGCAGCTTCGAGCAGGAGGCGTGCAGTTCGGTGATGCCGGATATGGCCAGAAAGCGATCTGCGCATTCGGCGCGGACGCCGCCGCCCGGCATGATCGACAGCCGGTCGCCCGCCTTCGCCGCCAGGGCAGCCAGATTTTCCAGACCTTCCAATCCGGTCCTGTGACCGCCCGAGGTCAGGATACGGCGGAAGCCGAGACCAACGGCGGTTTCCAGCGCCTCGAACAGATCGGGTGCGAGGTCAAAGGCGCGGTGCAGCGTCATGGCCATGCCATCGGCTTCAGCCACGAGGGCACGCAGCGCTTGTTCGTCCAGCCGGCCGTCCGCACGGGAGGCGCCGATCACGACTCCGGCGAGACCCGCTTCACGGGCCGCCGCGATATCCCGCCGCATGATGTCGACTTCATCAGGTCCATGGCGAAAGTCGCCGGGCCGTGGGCGGATCAGGGCATGAACCGGAATTGGCGCCGCCGCCGCCAGCCACATGAAACCCGCACTCGGGGTGAGGCCGCCAACGGAAAGCGCCGCGCAAAGTTCGATCCTGTCGGCCCCGCCAGCGATGGCGGCGGCAAGGCCCGCGGCATCGTCAACGCATATTTCCAGCAGTCTTTCCTTCATGTCAGTGCGCTTTTCCCATGTCTCAATCGTGTGCCTTGATCCCGCGGCGCCCATCCAGGGCAAAGACCAGCGCGACACCGCAAAGGCCCGCGACAGCGCCGAGGATCGAGGTTCCCGAGTAGTCGCTTATCGCGGTGCCCAGGGCAAAAAGCAACGAGCTCAGGCCGCCGCTCAGGAAGATGTTGACGGCGATCAACGAACTGCCCAGTCCCGCGCGATCGGCGATCAAGTTCTGCAGATAGGTAATGGGAATGGCGATGATGCCGGCTGCCCCGAGGCCACTGATCAGGCTCAAGACATAGACGTCCGTTGGGCTGTCGGCCAGGCCGAGCAACACGAGGTAGGCGCAATAGATGAGTGCCCCGGCCGACATGGCGATGACCGTGGAGGTGCGCGCCTCCACCCAGCCCCAGAAGATGATGAAGATGATTTCCAGGAATGCGACGATGCCGACGATCACGCCGACATCGGCCGGCGTTCCGCCCGCTTTGCCCGTTGTCACCAGCGGCAGAACGGCGCCGTTGACATGCAGCATCGAGGTGATGAGTGCGATGCCGAGAAGCCTTGGCAGCACGCTGCGAGACCCGATGAGCCGCACCGATGCCAGGTAGGGATAGTGCTGACGGCTGTCCGTGCCGGCGGATCCCTGCTTCTTGATGCCGAAGACGAAGAGCAGCAGGCACACCAGGCAGGCAAACGCGGCGATGAGGTAGGCCGGCAGCATGCTCGGCGCACCGGCGAGCAGAGCACCGACCAACCCCGGCACCAGCACCCAGGATGCGGACAAGACGGCACGGATCGCGGAGTTCACGGCTATCAGTTCGCGCACCGGCATGCCTGACGAGACGGCCCTGACATTGGCGAAAATCAGCGAATTCACCGAGTTGAAGATCGGTATGAAGATCAGTGCCGCGACGACAAAGCTCCATTGGGTGGGCACCGCATAGACCATGCCGAAACCGAGGATGCCCGAAAGGGCGGCCAGGATCATCGGCGAGCGAAAGTAGCCCAGGCGGTCCGCGACGATGCCAGAGGTGACGCTGGCGCTGACATTAACCACCGCTGCAATGAACATGAGCGCCGAATAGACGGCGTTGGACAGCCCCAGTTCGTTGATGCCGATCAGCGACATGTAAGGCGAGGTCGCAGCACCCGAGAAACCGAAGAAGAAGATTGCAAGCGCGCTCACCCTCACGGGCGGATGGCGATAGACAAGCGTCAGGGTCGACAGCATCGGGCACTACGTTCAAAAAGAGGAGCGCGCCGCCGAGACGGGCGACACGCGTGGAGTTTAACAGATGCGCCTACCAGCGCGCGGAATAGCGCACCGAAGGGCTATAGTCGAAGTCCTTGGCGAAGGGGTAGATCGGCTGGCCGCGGCGCTTGCTCGGCAGCGCCTCAATGTCCTGGTTGATGACGCCATCCGTCAGCGCCATTAGGTTGGGATTGGCAATCGGCGCCAACTCCGGCGAGAGGTAGCCTGACTTGACGACGAGGAGCCGCACGGTTTTCGGATCGATGCCGTGACGGGTGAAATCGGCGATGTTGTGATAGGGCCTGCGGCGTGCGGCCAGGATGACGGTGATCCCGCCGACCGCAATCACGGCCTGACGCTCTGACGCCACGCCGGTGTCATCCAGGCGAATGACCTTGACGGTGACCTCAGTTGACGGACTGGCGGGATCCAGGCTGCCGCCGATCGTGAGGTCGATCTCAGCCCCTTCGCCTGCGGTAAAACACTGTTCCACGGCCGGCAGGTCAGTGATGCCGCCGATCACGGCATCCTGCCAATCCCGCGCGATCAGCGCCTTCAGTACATCGCCACGATCGCCTACCCCGCCGCCGGTCGGATTGTCGCCGGAATCGGCGAGGATGATCGGCCGCGTCTCAGTCTTTGCGGCAATATCCAGCATGTCGTCGAGGGCGCCGGTGACCGGGCCGAACTGGAAGTCGCGCCGCGCCTGCCAATAGGCGCCGGCAATTTCTGTTGCCACGCGCTGGGCGGCATCCTTGTCGGTGGCGGTGACCACAGCGCAGGCCGTGGCGCGCGGTTCGTCCGCCCAGACATAGCCGATCATCAGGTTGGCATCCCAAATGCCGGGGGTGGTGTCGTGCTCCGGCAGCTTGCGGTAAAGGCTTGCCGTCGGCTCGTCCTCGGTCGAGGTACGCTCCCCCGGCAAAAGCACCGGCACCGGCGCCCAGGCGAGGCCGGGGCGTTCGCCTGTTCTCAGCGCTTTCAGCAGCATGGTCCAAGCCCGCACCATGGTCTCACGCACGTCGATATGGGGCGCCGTGCGATAGGCGGCGAAGATATCGAGCTGGTCGATGATGTGCTGGCTGACATTGCCATGGAGATCGTAGCTGGCCGCCACCACGCAATCCGGCCCGACAACCTTGCGGGCGGCGGAAATCCAGTCGCCTTCCGCGTCGTCCATGCCCTCGACATTCATCGCGCCATGCATGGCGAGATAGAGCCCGTCCAGCGGCAGCGCGGCTTTCAGTCCATCCAGGAATTCGGCCTTGAAGCCTTCATAAGTGGCGCGCGAGACCGGTCCGCCGGGAACGGCGCGCGCATGCAAAAGCGGCAGATGCTCCACATCCTCGGCGGCGAGGAAGTTGAAATAGTCTGCCGCCAGAAGTTCCTGCCCGCGAAAGACACGAAAATCCTCCGTCTGCATCAGGACGGGCGATGAGGTGCTGCATTCCGTGTGAATGCCACCAATGGCGATCCGCATGGTCATCTCCCCTCAGTAGCGCGGCGACAGGCGGACCAGGGCGGCAAAGCGCAGCCAGTCCTTGTTGTCGCGGGGCGTCCAGGCTGCCTCGGCGATGGCGGGCAGGCGTGGGAAGACCAGGTGGTTGAAATAGTCCCGGTTGAGGAAGTGCTCCGACCAGATGCAGGCCTGGACGCCGCGCATGTGGCGGGCCAGCTCCGGCGGAAACTCGGCCACGGCCTCATAGGTATAGGTATGCTGCGGCGGCACGGTGCCCGCCCAGCTGGCGCCCGGCTCCTGGAACTCTTCCGCCTGGACCATGTCGAGATAATAGGCCTGGCCAGGCGTCATGACGACATCATAGCCCTGTTGGGCCAGTTCAAGACCGACTTCGGGCTTCTGCCAGGCCATCAGCAGCGTGCCCGCGGGATTGACCCCGCCGCCGTGGCTGACTTCGTCCCATCCGGCAAGCAGCTTGCCGCGTTCCGCCAGCATCTGCTGGATGCGCTTCATGAAGTAGCTTTGCAGGCCGAAGGTCCCCTCGATGCCTTCGCGTTCCATCAACTTGCGGGCCAGTGGCGAGGCCATCCAGGTATTGGCCGCCACCTCGTCCCCGCCGATATGCAGGTACTTCGACGGGAAAAGCGTCACCATCTCGTCGAAGACCTTGCCCAGGAATTCGTAAGTCAGCTCGATGGCCGGGTTGAGGGCATTGTTCGGATAGCCCTGGACGGACCGATAGCTGTCGGGTGCTTCCTGGCCGTCGACCAGCTCCGGAATGGCGACCAGGGTTGCCGTGCTGTGACCGGGAATGTCGATTTCCGGAATGACGTCGATGTTCAGCGCCGTGGCATGGGCTACCAGTGCCCGCACGTTGTCCTGGGTATAAAATCCCGTCACCGGCTCCGCGCCGTTGCCGAGCTGTGGCAGCAGCGGCGCATCCGGCCCACGGGTTGCGCCCGTCGTCGTCAGTTCCGGATAGGCCTTGATCTCCAGCCGCCAGGCTTCGTCATCGGTCAGGTGCCAGTGGAAGACGTTCATCCGGAACCAGGCGAGGATATCGATGAGCCTGGAGACATCGGCCACGGGATAGAACTGGCGCGACACGTCGAGATGGCAGCCGCGCCAGCCGTAACGCGGGGCGTCCTTGATGCTGCCGGATACGGGGAAATGCAGGCCCTTGTTGCTGCGGGCACCCTGCAGCAGTTGGGCGAGAACGGTCAGGGCATACTGCCGCCCGCCCACCGAACTATGGGAGATGGTGATGAGATCGGCCGAGAAGTCCAGCGCATAGGCGTCCGCATCAAGGCTCGCGTCCTGTGTGAACCGGATCGCGCGGCCGTTCTCGATCTTGCCGAGGCTGAACGGCATGTGGCCGACGCTGAACAGGCGGCGGGAAAGCTGGTTGACTGCCTCGATCGCCCGGAGGTCGTCCAGCGTCGTTCCTTCGGCCGGATAGAGCGCATCAGGAAAGGCGTCGCCCGCTGTCAGGGCCGCTTCCGCGGGCCATGGCAGCATGTAAAACGGCTCGGTCACCCGGCCTTCCGGCAGCAAAGGCGGGGCCGGCTGGCTCGGCGCGCCTTCCAGCACGAGATCATCGACCGCAACCGTGACATGGCTGCCATCGGGCAGCGTCAGGATCGCCGACTTGGCGCCGTCGGTGCGATGCCGGGCAGGGCGATTGAGGCCATCCACGGTGAACCGCCAGGTGCCGCCGGGCTTCAGCTCAAAACCGGCAGGCGGCGCGTATTGATGGTAGTTGGCATTGCGCTGGATGAAGGTCGCATTGGTGCATTTTGACCGATCAATCACCCGCGTCAGCGAGGTATAGGCAAGCTTGAAATCCTTGATGGTCTCGTCGGACAGGTTCACCAGGGTAAAGACGAAGCCGCCATTCGGATCGTCTTGAGTCTTGTGCCACGAGTTTTCGAGGCGGAACGCGATCTTGGCCACGTGAGGTTCCCCTTGTTGGCTTAGGTTGCTCTCAATAATGCGGAGACTGGGAGAAGGTATGCGCCAGCTCGGTCTGCCCTGCGGTCAACCCGCAATCCACGGGCAGGCAGGTTCCGGTGATCGCGGCGGCCTGGTCGCTTGCCAGGAAGAAGACGGCATTGGCGACGTCTTCCGAGGTGGCGATGCGGCGCAGCGCATACCAGCGCTTGGCTTCCTCGAAGACATCGGGATTTGCCGCCGCGCGCGCTTCCCAGGCCTGGGTGCGCACCGTGCCGGGGGCGACGGCGTTGGCGCGGATGCCGAACTTGCCATACTCGACGGCGATCAGCCGGGTCAGGTGGATCAGACCAGCCTTTGCCGCGCTATAGGCCGGGTGGCCGAAAACGGCCATGCCATTGACCGAGGCGATATTGACGACCGAGCCGCCGGTTTCCTTCAGTCCGTCCTCCAGAGCGCGAAAGCAGAGAAACACGGCCTCTAGATTGAGCGCATTGTCCTGCCGCCAGATATCAGGCGTGGTGTCGTGCAGGCTGACCGCGCGTGCGGCACCGGCATTGTTGACCAGCGTCCGCACCGCGCCCGCGTCCATCACGGATTTCGCCATTGCGGAAACGCTTGTTGGGTCGGTGACGTCGCAGGCAAGCGCGCGAAAACGGGCCTCGCCACCCAGGTCTGCCAAGGCCTTTGCTGCCGCGTTCTCATCGATATCGACAAGGAAGACGAGGTCGTGGCTTGCGCCCAGGCGTTTGGCGATGGCGCGACCGATATCCCCGGCCGCTCCCGTCACCACGGCAATCGACGGTTTCATGGGTGAGGCTCCGTGTTGGGGTTCACGAACATGCCGTACAACAAGATCAATCCCCCAGAAGCTGGCGGTCGTCGCCATCGCGATGCTCGACCAGTTGTTGCTTGATGTGCCGAAGCGTCACCAGCGAGCGATCGCGATTGCGGTAGGCAACGAGGCTGGCGAGCACATCGATGACCGCGAGATAGGCAAAGCGCGTGGAGGTCGGCCGAAAGATATTGTCACCCTCCGGCAGGTCGATGCCCACCACGAGTTCGGCCGCCTTCGCCACGATGCTGTCCCTCTGGGTCAGCGCGATCGTGGTGATGTCGGCTTCGCGCGCGAGGTTGAAGCTGCGTACCAGTTCGGCGTTCCGGCCGGAGAAGGATGAGCCGATGATGACATCCTTGGGTCGAGCGGCTGCGGCCAGCATCAATTGCATGCCGTGGTCATTGCAGGCGGTGATGCGCGATCCCAAACGGAACAGCCGGTTCTGGATCTCGCTTGCGATCATCGAGGAGTTGCCCCCGGAGCCGAAGGCATAGATCATTTCGGCCTGGGACAGTTTCTCTGCGGCCTTGTCCAGCACATCGGGATCGAGTGCCCGGTGCATCAGGAACAAGGCGTTCTGCGCCTTGGTGATGATGTCGGTGGCCACGTCGGCCGGCTCCCGGCTCTTGGCTTCCGGATTGAGATAGCGGACCCCGACATAGGCTGTTTTCGCCAGGCTGACCTTGAAATCCGAAAAGCTCTGGCATCCCAGGCGACGACAGAAGCGGGTTACGGTCGGTGGCGATACTTCAGCACGCTCCGCGAGTTCGATGATCGAGGCGTTGACGGCAAATTCGAACTGATTGAGCAGGATGTCCGCAATCCGCTGTTCGGACTGGGAAAACTGTTCCCGCTCTTCCTGTATCTTCGCAAAGATATCCATCACTGCCTCGACGGACCGATCACGCGGGCTTTTTATAGGCGACGCAGTCGATCTCGACCTTGCAATCCACCATCATCGAAGCCTGGACGCAGGCGCGCGCCGGCGGATGCTCGCCGAAATACTGCTGGTAGATCTTGTTGAAGGTCCAGAAATCGCGGGGGTCATCCAGCCACACGCCGCAGCGGACGACATGCTCGACGCCGTAGCCGGCCTCATGCAGAATGGCGATCACATTGGCGATGGTCTTGTGCGTCTGCTCGATGATTCCGCCTGGAATGATCTCGCCGTTTTCCATCGCGACCTGGCCGGAAACATAGAGCCAGCCATCTGCCTCGACAGCGCGTGCGAAGGGGAGGCGCTGGCCGCCGGCGCCAGCCTGTTCGGCGCCATAACGTTTGATCGTCATGTTCAATCCATGCAAATGATTTTCTTTATTCGTTGACAAGTGACCATAAAAAACCGAGTTTGGCCACAAGAAAACGCCATTCATGAAAAGAATTTCAGTTTTGGAGCCTGCGATGCGCGATCCCTTCCAGAATCCCTTTCCGTCCAGCGATACAGCCCGGCACTCCATCTGGGAGATGCTGGTGCCGCGGGATATCGATGCCTTTCTGGCCGCGGACTGGTCCATGGTGGAGGATGATTTCATCGAGGACGGCTTCCTGGGGATCAGCGGCAACAAGCAGCCGAACCCCGATCGCTGGAGCCTCGCCTTCCCCACACTCAAGTCCTATCGGGACGAATGGCTGCGCCAGGCCCATGACTTTGCCAAGGGCAGCTATGGGGAAGACCCGCGCACGGCGATCTTTCGGACGACGACGCTCGAAGTCATCGAGATCGAGGGAGAGACGGCCCTGGTGCGCAAGAAGTTCGATGGCGGAATCAAGCAGGCCGACGGCTCCGTCGATCCGATGCATTGGCAGACGCTTTATTATTGCCGTCTTCACCAGGGCCGCTGGAAGATTTGCGGATTTACCGGCTATCTTCCCAATCCCATGGGTTAAGCCACGTCCGAGACGAATATAATCAGGGTTTCCATCCGTGCGCATCTTTACCGCTGCCCTTGCCACCGAGACCAACACCTTCTCGCCGATCTGTATTGACAGGCGCGACTTCGAGGCCTCGCTCTATGCGCCTCCGGGCAAGCATCCGGCCACACCAACGCTCTGCACCGCGCCAATCACGGTGGGGCGCAAGGTGACGGCGGAAATGGGCTGGACCCTGATCGAGGGCACTGCGGCCTGGGCCGACCCGGCCGGGCTTGTAAACCGGCTGGCCTATGAGGGGCTGCGCGATGAAATCCTCGACCAGTTGCGCGCGGCACTTCCCGTCGATGCGGTCGTGCTGGGCCTGCATGGCGCCATGGTGGCCGATGGCTATCTCGATCCGGAAGGGGATTTCCTCTCCCGCATCCGCGAGATCGTCGGCCCCGAGGTGCTGGTCTGCGCCGAACTCGATCCGCACAGCCATCTCACGGAAAAACGGGTGGCGGCCGCGGATTTTTTCGTCGTGTTCAAGGAATTTCCGCACACTGATTTCGTTGATCGCGCCGAGGATCTCTGGCGGATCGCCGTCGACACGCTGGAGGGCCGGGTGAAGCCGGAAATGGCGGTGTTCGATTGCCGGATGATCGACGTCTTTCCGACCTCAAAGGAGCCGATGCGCTCCTTTGTCGACAAGCTCATGGCCATCGAGGCCTCGGATGCCGAGGTGTTGTCGCTATCGGTCATTCACGGCTTCATGGCCGGTGATGTGCCGGAGCTTGGCACCAAGACGATTGCCGTGACCAACGGCCAGCCGGACAAGGCAGCCCGTCTGGCGCGGGAACTGGGGCTGGAACTCTATTCGAAGCGCGGCACCTTCCGCGTTGCCGAGATCAATGAGAAGGAGGCAGTCTCCCGGGCGATGGCCGCGTCCTCAAGACCTGTCGTCATCGCCGACATGTGGGACAATCCAGGCGGTGGCACGGCCGGAGACGCCACCGTCGTGCTCGCGGAACTGATGGCGCGTGGGGCCACCAATGTGGCGATCGGCACGATCTGGGATCCGATCGCCGTACAGATCTGCGCTGCTGCCGGGGAGGGCGCCGAGATCCCGCTGCGTTTCGGCGCCAAGTCTGCGCCGGGAACCGGCAATCCCATCGATGCCATTGTCCAGGTGGTGCGGGTGGTTCCGGATGCCGCCATGCGGTTTGGCGAGAGCTTTGCCGAATTTGGGCCCGCCGCCCACATCAGGTTCAACGGCATCGACGTGATCCTGAATACCGTGCGGGTGCAGAGCTACGATCCGTCGCTGTTTACCGCCATGGGCATCGATCCGACAACAAAAGACATTCTCGTCATCAAGTCGACCAATCATTTCTATGCCGCCTTTTCCAAGATCGCGTCTGATATTCTCTATTGCTCCGCAGGAACGCCCTATCCGAACAATCCCGCGACCAATCCCTATCGCCGCGCGCGCAAGGATATCTGGCCGATGATTGAAAACGCCCATGGCACGGAGGCTGCCTGACATGGAACGACCCGCTATATCCATCGGTGCTGACATCTATTCTCTGTCCACCCCGCTGCCGCTGATCGATGAAGACAGGCTGGCCTCGAATATCTCCCGGGTGCAATCCTATATGGATGCCCATGGCCTGGCCTTCCGGCCGCATATCAAGACCCACAAGATCCCCTCAATTGCCAAGGCTCAGCTGGCGGCCGGCGCCCGCGGCATCAATTGCCAGAAGATCACTGAAGCCGAGGTCTTCGCCGATGCCGGCTTTGAGGACCTGCTGATCACCTTCAACATCATCGGCGGGGAAAAGCTGGAGCGGTTGGCGGCGTTGAACGAACGCATCAACGGGCTGAAGGTGGTGGCCGATAGCGAAGTGACCGTATCGGGTCTTTCAAGCTACTTTGCCAACGGCAAGCCCTTGATGGTGCTGGTGGAGTGTGACACCGGCGGCGGACGCTGCGGCGTCCAGACCCCCCAGGCCGCTGCAGCACTGGCGACGCTGATCGCGTGCAGCGAGAGCCTTATCTTTGCAGGCCTGCTGACCTATCCCAAGCCCAATGGTGAAGAGCAGACCGAGGCCTTTCTCTCGGAGGCCCTTGCCTTGCTGAAATCGTCCGGCCTGGAATGCCCCATCGTCAGCAATGGCGGTACGCCCAGCCTGTTCAATGCGCATCTCGTGCCGTCTGCGACCGAGCATCGTGCGGGCACCTATGCCTATAACGACCGGGCGATGGTGCGGGCCGGCCATGCCTCGCTGGACGACTGCGCCATGCATATCCTGGCAACGGTCGTCTCCCGGCCGACGCCTGACCGGGCGGTGATCGATGCTGGGTCCAAAGCCCTCACATCAGACCTCCTCGGCTTTTCAGACTATGGGCATATCGTCGAATATCCCGATGCCGTCATCACGGGTCTTTCGGAGGAACATGGCACCATCGACCTTTCGCGGGTTGCTGGACAGCGGCCCGACATTGGCGACAAGATCCGCATCGTGCCCAATCATACCTGCGTCGTGTCGAACCTGTTCGACGCGATGACTTTTCACCGCGATGGCGTGGTGACGCGGGTGGAGCCCGTGGCGGCGCGTGGGCTGGTTTGGTAGGGACCTGCCATTGCATTTCCGATGATAAATATATATCATTGATATGTATTTTTCTGGATGGCAGATATGGAAACCGCGAAGATTTTCTGGTCGGGGCGCTCGCAAGCGGTGCGACTGCCCAAGGAATTTCGGTTCGACACTGCAGAAGTGCGAATCCGTCGTCACGGCGCGGCGATCATCCTGGAGCCTGTGCCTGATGATTGGGCCTGGCTAGACGGTATTGTCGGGTCAATCGACGAGGATTTCGAGCGCGCTGCCGAGGAACAGCCCCAGCCACAACGACGTGACAGTCTGGACGATTTCGAATGAAATTCCTGCTGGATACGAATGTTGTGATTGCCATCATGAAGGGTAGTCCGGCAGTCCTCAGCCGTATCCGTCAGCACCATCCCTCTGATTTCGGGTTACCTTCTGTCGTGCTGCATGAGCTTTATTTTGGTGCTTACAAAAGCAAGCGGGCCGCCGAAAACCTGGAGCGTGTGGCGCAGCTGCGTTTCGACGTGCTGGCGCTTGACCCAGAGGATGCCCGTGTGGCCGGTGAAGTCAGGGCGGTCCTCGAAGTCAACGGCCAGCCCATCGGTGCATATGATGTCCTGATCGCGGGCCAAGCGATCGCCCGAGGACTAACGCTGATCACCCGCAACACGCGCGAGTTTGTGCGAGTGCCCAATTTGAGTGTGGAGAACTGGGAGGATTAAACAGCCCGGTTACGCCCGCTTCAGCAAGCCCTTGATGAGGAACATTTCCGCTTCGTGGATTGTCCCGAACTGCGTCCATTCCGCGTCGCTCTGGGTCGCCAGCCGCCAGGTCAGAAGGGTTACGACGCAGCTATCGGGCGCCATGCGCAGGGTGGCGCCGGGAATGACACGGGACATGTTGCGAAACTGCATGGCATCGGGGCTGCCACCGACTTCGTAGTCGACCAGCAGCCGGGGCTTGTCGACATGCAAGCGCACATAGGTCTGCTTGCCGGTGAAGACCGAATGCCCCATGAACAGGCCCGGCTCGACCTCCTTGCGATCGAAGCTGCCCCAGGTCCATTGACCCTGCTTCAGCCCCTCCGACATGATCTCGAAAGCTATCTCGGCCGGCCGCATCACGTGGATGCTGCTTGAATGGCAATGGGGATCCTGCATGATCTGTTCCTCCTGGTTATTTGAAGCATAAAATAACCAGGAGTACTGTCAATCACGCATGTGGGTCAACCGACGTCAGCCAGCGATGGATTCGGGCATGTCCAGCTTGCTGATATCGATGCGGCGTTCGAAGGCAACTCCCTCGGCATCGAACAGGTGGCAATCGGTGGCCTTGGCGCCTGTGACCAGCGGCTTGTCGACCTCGGCGGGAGCGGAGCCCGGCAGCAGCGCACAATAGGGCTCGCCGGTCGGCAGGGCGGCATAGGCGATCGTGTTGATGCCGAGTCGCTCGATGACCGAAGGCAGGACGGTCAGATTGAGGTCGCCCGCACCCAGCAGCGTATGTTCGGGCCGGATGCCGAGGGTCAGCGTCTTTCCGACAACGCCGTCCCGTGGCTCTACCGGCACGGTGATCGACTGTCCCTGGTACTCAACCGTGATTCCCTGTTGCCCTGCCGCAGTGCAGATGACGGGCACGAAGTTCATCTTGGGATTGCCGATAAAGCCGGCGACGAAGAGGTTTGCGGGCTTGTGATAGAGTTCCAATGGCGCGCCAACCTGGGCAATGTCGCCGGCGTTGAGCACCACGATCCGGTCGGCCATGGTCATGGCTTCGATCTGGTCGTGGGTCACGTAGATCATCGTGGCTTTCAGCTCGCGATGCAGCTTCGTCAGTTCGATGCGCATGTCGGCGCGCAGGGCGGCATCAAGGTTGGAAAGCGGTTCGTCGAACAGGAAGATCTTGGGCTCGCGCACGATGGCGCGGCCGATGGCGACGCGCTGGCGCTGGCCGCCGGACAGGAGGCCGGGGCGCTGCTGCAGCCGCTGGTCGAGCTTCAAGATCTTGGCGACGCCCTCGACCTTCTCCTTGATCTTCGCCTCTTCCATCCCTTCCACGCGCAGCGGGAAGGCGATGTTCTCGAAAACCGACATGTGGGGATAAAGCGCGTAGGACTGGAAGACCATGGCGATGCCACGCTTGACGGGGGGCTTGTCGTTGACGCGCTCGCCGTCGATGACGATATCGCCGCCGGTCGTATCGTCGAGGCCCGCAATCATCCGCAGCAGGGTCGATTTTCCGCAACCGGATGGGCCGACGAAGACAACGAACTCACCATCCCTGACGTCGAGGGTGACGCCCTTGATGACCTCGAAGTGTCCGTACGACTTGTGCACCTTGTTGAGATAAAGCTGACCCACGACTTTGCGTCTCCACGCTGCCCGTCGCTGCGCGGCGGGCACTAGAATTGATGAGGGAGGCCGCGGGCGGCAAGGCCCGCGGCGCCGTCTATGCTAAAGGCTTACTTGTACTGTTCCAGCTCGCCGGCGGCCTTCTTCAGGGCATCAGC
The DNA here is from genome assembly GCF_900176345.1 of Rhizobium sp. RU36D. Classification (GTDB taxonomy): domain Bacteria; phylum Pseudomonadota; class Alphaproteobacteria; order Rhizobiales; family Rhizobiaceae; genus Allorhizobium. Next base: position 527,869 of record NZ_FWXU01000001.1, on the reverse strand, counting down.
CGGTTCAGCCTTGCCGGTCACGACCGACTGGACCATCTCGATGATGACGTTCTGGAAGCCCTTGTAGTCGGTAAACAGCGGCTCGGGACCACCATAGGCGATGCCGTCGATGAACGGCTTCCAGTAGGGGTCCTTCTTGACGAATTCGTCGACCTGGGCAGAAGGACGCAGCGGGGTGAGGCCGGCGCCGCCCTGCAGTTCGTATTCACCCTGCGGGCCGGGCGAGGTGATGAACTTGGCGAATTCGATGGCCTTGTCCTCGACGCCCTTGCCCTTGAACACAGCCAGGCTGTCGGTGATCAGCAGCGTGCCTTCGCCCTTGGCTGCGGGGCCCTTCGGCAGGGGAGCTACGCCCCAGTTGATCTTGGTTGCTGCCAGGCGCGTTGCGGCACCAGAGCCTGCCTGGATCATGCCGACCTTGCCATCGAGGAAAATGGCCCGGATTTCGTTCTGTTCGTAAGCGGTTGCGCCTTCAACGGAGTAGGGCGTGATGTCCTTATAGGCCTGGAGCGCTGCGAGGACTTCCGGGCTGTCGATGACGACCTTGTCGCCGTCGATCACCTTGCCGTTGTTGGTATACACCCAGTGCATGAACTGGTGCATGGTGTTGTCATATGTCTTGGCGGGCAGGCCGTAGCCAGCAGTCCCGGTCTTTTCCTTGATCTGCTTGGCGAAGGCGATTTCCTCCGCCCAGGTCTTCGGCGGCGTTTCCGGGTCAAGGCCGGCAGCCTTGAAAAGGTCCTTGTTCCAGTAGAGCGCCTTGGTGGAGAAGGCGACCGGAACGCCCCACTGCGTGCCCTCGAAGGTCACGGTGTCGACGATGTTCGGATAGTAGGTTGCCTTTTCTGCGTCGGTCATGGGCACCGGAACGATCATGTCGTTCTGGGCGAATTCCTTCAGCGTGCGCGAGCCGACATAGGCCATGGCAACCGGGGTGCCGGCGGCGGCGAGGGTGGTTGCCTTGTCCTGGCACTGGGCCCAGCCGACAACTTCAGGCGTGACCTTCCAGCCTGCGTTCTTGCCTTCCCATTCCTTGATGTATTTCTCGTGGATCGGGTCGATCTTGTCGCCGCAGTAGATCTAGCTGATCTCCTGGTCGGCTGCGAGCGTGGGAAGCGCGGAACTGGCGAGAAGCGCAAGCGCGCCGGCCAGCATTGTGAGAGAGGTTTTCATCGAAGGTTCCCCTTTGTTGACAGGTTGGATCGTCCGGTTGGCCCGAATTTGTTATTGCCGCATCACTTGACCGCGCCGGCGGTAAGCCCGCTGACGAGATAGCGCTGCAGGAAGAAGATCACGATCATCGCCGGCGCGATGCCGACGAAGCTCGCCGCCATCAACTCGTTCCAGACCACTTCCTGCCGGCCGAAATAGGCATAGAGCCCGATCGGCAGCGGCATGTATTCGGTCTTGGAATTGAAGGTGAGGGCAAAGATGAATTGTTGGGCGTAGGCGCCGATGAATGTGGTGATCGCGACGACCGCGATGCCCGGCATGGCGATTGGCAGGATCACCCGCCGGAAGGTGTAGAAATAGCCGGCACCATCGACATAGGCGGCTTCTTCCAGCTCCCGCGGGATGCGCAGCATATAGGTCCGCAGCAGCCAGATCGCCGAGGGTATCAGGAAGGCGACGCCGGGCACGATCATGGCGAAATAGGTATTGAGGACGCCGAGCGTGCGCATCAACCGGAACAGCGGAATCAGCAGTACGGCGCCCGAGAACATGTTGACCGCGAGGAAAGCCGCCAGCAACTGGCCCCGTCCCTTGAACTCAAAGCGGGCAAAGGCATAGGCCGCCGGTACGACCAGGATCAGCACGATGATCGTGGCGATGGTGGAGATGAAGAAGGAATTGAAGATATAGCGCGCAAAGCCCGGTACGCTGATCCACATGGTCCGGTAGGCCTCGAACGAGCCGTTCTCGGGCCAGAAGCGATAGGGCGAGGAAAACAGCTGGCTCAGCGGCTTTAGCGAAACCAGGAAGCCTTCGACGAATGGCGCCAGCACGAAGGTCAGGAACACGCCGATGCCAGCATAGATGCCCACCAGTTCATACCACTTGTAGCGATGGATCATCGCATTGCGATCCTGGCTCATCGGGCGGCCTCCTGGGACAGACGGCTGGTGACACGGAAATAGGCGACGCAGAACACGGACAGGAAGATGCAGATGAGGACCGCGCGCGCGGCGCCCTCGCCATACTTCTTGGAACCGATGGCGGTCCTGTAGGTATCGATGATCATCGTGGTGGTTTCGCCGTTCGGGCCGCCCTGGGTCAGGATCCAGATGATGTCGAAGGAATTGAAGGTCGCGATCAGCGACAGCATCGACATGGTGATCATGGCCGGCAGGATGAGCGGCAGGGTGATGCGACGGAAGCGGTAGAAACGGCCGGCGCCATCGGTCCAGGCGGCCTCGTAGAGGTCCTGCGGCACGGCCTGCATGGCGGCAAGCATGTAGAGTGTCACCATGGGTACGCCGATCCACACATCGGTAAAGATGGTGGCCCAGAAGGCGGTGGAGCCATGGGCGAGGAAGGCGACCGGCCCATCCACGAAGCCGAAGCGCTGCAGCAGGCCGGAAATCATGCCGAACTGGCCGTTATACATCCAGCCCCACATGAAGATGCCGATGGCCATCGGCACGATCCATGGCGGCATGGTCAGCACGCGAAACAGGGCGCGACCCGGCACGGCGCAGTTCAGCATCGCCGCGCCGAAGGTGCCGATGATCATCTTGATGGCGACCGAGAAAAAGGTCCAGATGAAGGTCCTGATGATGACGCCGGCGAAGGTGTCGTTGAAAATCTTCTCGTAGTTCGTCCAGCCCACCCAGTCCGTATCCTTGCGCAGGGAGGCGTTGGTGAAGGACAGGATGAAGGTGTCGACCAGCGGATAGGCAACGATGACGCAGATATAGAGGATCGCCGGTGCGACCAGGAGCCAGGCGAAGAGGACAGCGCTTCGGCGAGCTAGCATGATCCGCTCCTCAGGCCGATCTGGCCGGACGATCGGCCGTCCCGGAGCCGTGAAGCAAGGCATCGAAGCGGTCCCATACTGGCTTCAGGTCGACCACCTTGCGGCCCAGGCGCGCTTCGTCCATGGCGAGCGCGAGTATGCCGGCCTCCAGCGCATCGATGGCCGATACCGGCTGCTTCGTGCCGTTCTGTACGAAGGCCAGCACATCGGCGGCCATCTGTTCGTCGGCACCATAATGCTGAGATTTCGCCGAGGGCGCCTGATAGGTGTTGGAAATCAGCCGGTCGGTCGTGCGCGCGTCATGGACATTCATGAAGCCGCGGACGAAGTCGCCTTCCGCCATGCCCTTCGAACCGATGACGCAGAAGCGGCGGAATTCGTCCGGCACGTTCAGATTGGTATGGAAGGTCATTGCCGCGCCATTCTCATATTCGACGATGGCCGTCTGGAAATCGATGATATCGCCGTCGCTGTCGAAGACCTTGTCAGCGCCCATCCAGCCGCTCGGCTTGCGATGGTAGACCTCCATATCGTTGATGCCCTGGTTCTCCGGGGCGTTGGTCGGCACGAAGCTCTTGCGGCCGCCGAAGCTCGAGACGAAGCGGGGGCGTGCGCCGACCACGCCATTGTATAGATCCAGGTCGTGGCAGCATTTTTCCAGCATGAAACCGCCGGCATAGCGGCCGTAGCGGCGCCAGTCGCGCATGAAGAAGGCGCCGTGATAAGGCTTGATATGCTCTGAGGCCTCGATGGACACCACATCGCCCAGCAAGCCGTCGGCCTGCGCCTTGCGCAGATCCCGGTAGAGCGGGGAGTAGCGCAATACCAGCCCAACCAGCAGGCGGTCGTGGCCGTGCTTGTTGAGCAGCGAGGCCAGCGCATAGCTTTCCTCGATTGAAATCACGATCGGCTTTTCGGTGAACACCGTGAGGCCGGCTTCAAGACCAATTCGGATATGCTCGAGATGAAGATGGTTGGGAGAGCCGATCATCAGGAGGTCAAAGGTCTCGCCGGCAATCAGCGCCTCCGGCGTCCCATAGGCATTTCCGGCCGAAATTCCGGCCTCTGCCAAGCCCGGGAGGCCTGCCGGCGACGGGTCGACATATCCAGCGATCTCAAAATCCGGGTCGATGTCCTTCAACACACGGCCGAGATAGCCGAGGCGAAATCCAAGACCGATGATGCCCACCTTCATGCGTAAAGCTTCCCCGTTTTTAAATTATTTTCTCAACCTGAGACAAAATGCAGCGCTCGTCAACCGGATTTCATGAATTTCTAGAAATCATGAAATTCATTTTCACAAACTTGCATCGATGCTTTCGTCGCGGCGATCGCCGCTTGCTTGATGTCCCGTGTTTTCATGTCGTTTGTCAGCCGCTAACGCGGCGCGGACTGGTTTGTTCGCGACCCGTAGCCATGCTCCATGCTTGGCTGCATGGTCTGTAAGACAACAATACCAAAAACAATCCAATCGTCTACCTAAAAATCCGAAACTGCGTTAACCTCCATTGATTTTTCGTTAATTCACTGAATCTTCAGTGGAATTTCGCGGCGATTTTCCTCTTGGCAATATCCCGTGTGAAAATGATTGCCTTGATGGTCTCTAACTGGTATTTCTTCCGGCAGAATTGGAGAGGGTTGGCCGGTGAGACCAAGTCATTGCATATCTGCCCGTTGTCGCCCCTTGGCGGGTGGCGCCCGATGAATGACACCTTGCGCCTGTCCGCCCTCCAGGGCTCCCGCGGTGGTCCGCTCTATGTGAAGCTCAAGCAGTCCATCGAGGATGCGATCCGCTCCGGGCGGCTGCAACACGGAGATGCCCTTCCCGCGGAACGGGACATGGCGGATGAAGGCGGGATAAGCCGGGTCACCGTTCGCAAGGCGATCGATGATCTGGTCAAGGAAGGGCTGCTGGTCCGGCGCCATGGCTCCGGCACCTTCGTGGTCAAGCCGGTGGCGCGCATGCAGCAGCCGCTGACGCAGCTGACCTCCTTTACCGAGGATATGCGCAGGCGCGGCATGGTGGCCGGCTCGATCTGGCTGGATCGCGGATTGTATTTCCCCACGCCTGAGGAAACCATGATGCTTGGGCTTGCCGGTGGTGCGCGGGTTGCGCGCATCAGTCGTTTGCGGACGGCAAACGACATGCCGATCGCGCTTGAAAATACGAGCCTGCCGGATGACATCCTTGATGATCCCGACAGGGTGGAGGATTCGCTTTATCTGGCGCTTGCGGCCCGGGGCATCAGGCCGGTGCGGGCCAACCAGCGGATTTCGGCCTGCATCCTGGTGGATCGCGAGACGCAATTGCTGGGGGTTCCGCCTGGGTCGGCAGCGCTTTCGGTTCAGCGTATCGCCTATCTCGATACCGGCCGGGTCATGGAAGTGTCGCGCGCGCTCTATCGCAGCGATGCTTATGACCTCGTTGCCGAACTCACCACCGGCGCCTCGTAAGGCGATTGTTTCAAACCCGCCGGTTCGGCGGGCTTATTCAGGACGGAATGACCAATATGCTGACTTTGATGCGACAGGAAATCAACGAGATTCCCGCCGCCACTGCCCGACTGATCGAAGGATCAGGGGAAGCGATCCGCGAGGCGGGCAGGGCCTTGAGAGAGCTTGATCCGCCTGTCGTGGTGACGATTGCCCGCGGTTCCTCGGATCACGCGGCTCATTTCCTCAAATATGCCATCGAGCTGCAACTGGGTATTCCCGTCGCCTCCCTTGGGCCGTCGTTGGCCTCGATCTACGAGGCGCCGCTGCGCTTATCGGGGGCTGCGGCGATCGGCATTTCCCAGTCCGGCAAGAGCCCCGATATCGTCGCGCTGACCAAGGCCGTGCGCGATGCGGGTGCGTTGACGCTGGCGCTGGTCAACACGCTGCCCTCGCCGATGGGCGATGCCGCCAGCATGGCGATCGATATCCAGGCCGGGCCGGAAAAGGCAGTTGCTGCGACCAAGAGCTTCGTCAATTCCGCCGTGGCGGGCCTTGCCATCATCGCGGAATGGTCTGACGATCCGGCCCTGCGGGCGGCGCTCGCGCGCCTGCCTCGAGATTTCGAAGCCGCACTCAAGCTCGACTGGAGCGTTCTTGTCGACAAGTTCCGGGATGCCGGCTCGATCTATGTGTTGGGCCGTGGGCCAACGCTCGCGATTGCTGCGGAGGCGGCATTGAAATGCAAGGAAACCAGCGAATTGCATGCCGAGGCCTATTCCTCCGCCGAGGTGCTGCATGGCCCGGTCTCGCTGGTCGCGCCGGCGTTTCCCGTCATCGCCTTTGCCGCGCGTGACCGCGCCGAGGGCGCCATTGCCGATATCGCTGCCGGGCTCTCCGCCAAGGGAGCGGATATCTACATCACCTCCGGCAAGGCCTCGGGTTCGGTACCGTTGCCCTTCGTGGATACCGGGCATCCGCTCACCGATGCGCTGGCGCTCATCCTGCCCTATTACGGCTTCGTCGAGCAACTGTCCCGCGCCCGCGGCTTCAACCCCGATGCGCCGGCTGCGCTCAACAAGGTGACCCAGACGAAATGATGGATGTGGCTGCGGTTTCCGGCGCGCGGATCTTCGACGGTTCCCAGTGGATCGAGGGCCACGACCTCATGGTGGCGGGCGGCATGGTGACGGGGCTCGGCGCGGCTGGCCAGTCTTCCCACGGGGTGGGCCGGATCGACGCCGATGGCCTGCTGGTGGTCCCCGGCTTCATCGACCTGCAGGTCAATGGGGGAGGCGGTGTTCTCCTCAACAACCAGCCTGACCTTGAGGGCATCGAGACGATTTGCGCGGCCCATGCCCGCTTTGGCAGCACGGCGCTGCTGCCGACCTTGATCACCGATCGCAGCGACGTGTTGGTCAGCGCCCTTGCTGCCGGCAAGGCGGCGTGGGAACAGCGCGTGCCGGGATATCTCGGGCTGCATCTGGAAGGGCCGCATCTCTCAGTCGGGCGCAAGGGCACTCACGATCCTGAACTGATCCGGCCGATGACCGACCTGGATCTGACGCGGCTGAGGGATGCTGCGGGAAGCTTCGGTTTCTCGCTGATGACAGTGGCACCTGAGAATGTGACACCAGCGCAGGTGGAAGCCCTGTGCGAGGCCGGCTATCGCGTCAGCCTTGGCCACACCGATGCCGGCTATACGACGGCGCTCTCCTATGCCGAGAGCGGTGCGACGCTCGTCACCCATCTGTTCAATGCCATGAGCCAGCTTGGAAACCGGGAGCCCGGCGTGGTTGGCGCGGCGCTTGCGCTTCCCGGTCTGCATTGCGGCCTGATTGCCGATGGGTTCCATGTCGATCCGGTCAGCATGGGCATTGCCCTGCGAGCCAAGTCGGGACCTGGCCGGATCTTCCTGGTGACGGATGCCATGTCGACCATCGGGACCGACGATACCGGATTCATGCTGAACGGCCGTGAGGTCTACCGGCAGGGCGGGAGGCTGACACTGGCGGACGGGACACTGGCGGGTGCGGATATCGACATGCTGTCTTGTGTTCGATACGTGCATGAGGTGATTGGCTTGCCGTTGGAGGAGGCGCTGCGCATGGCGTCCACCTATCCGGCGGCGGCGATCGGCGCATCCGCCAAGGGGCATCTGGCGGCGGGTGCCGATGCCGATTTCCTGCTGCTGACGCCCGATCTCGACCTGGTCTCCACCTGGATCGGCGGGCGTTGTGTCTATCGTGCCTGAGAAAGCGGATCGATGATTGTATGTTTTGACATTGGCGGCACGGCGATCAAGGGCGCGGTTGCCCATGCGCCCGAGGATGTCCGCCCGCTTCCGCGTCGGCCTACCCCGTTGCAGGATTTCGATGCTTTCGTGCAGGTGCTGCGAGACACCATTGCCGAAAGCGGCGGCGCCCCCGAATGCATCGCCATCTCGATTGCCGGTGTTCTTGATCCAGACAGCGGTGCTGCCACGGTCGCAAACATTCCCTGCATTCACGGCCGCAGGTTGGTCGCCGATCTCGAAGCCGCGCTTGCGCTGCCCGTTATCGTCGCCAACGATGCCGACTGTTTCGCCATTGCCGAGGCAGGGCTTGGCGCGGGGCGCGGTCATCGCGTCGTGTTCGGGGCGATCATCGGCTCCGGCGTGGGTGGTGGCCTCGTCATCGACGGGCGCCTCATCAACAGCCATGGCGGTTTTGCTGGCGAATGGGGCCATGGACCGGTCGCCGCGACACGTACTGGCAACCCGCCCCTGGAAATTCCCCGCTTTCAATGCGGCTGCGGCCTGAAGGGTTGCGTCGATGCCACCTGCAGCGCGCGCGGCATGGAAACGCTGCATATGCATCTGCATGGCGAGCGGCTCACCAGCGAAGAGATCATTGCCGGCTGGGATGCGGGCGAGTTGAAGGCGTCGCAAACCATCGACATCGTCGTCGATGTCATCGCCTCGCCGCTGGCGCTCGTCATCAATGTCACGGGGGCGACCATCGTGCCGGTCGGCGGCGGATTGTCCAACTCCCGAACATTCCTGCAGGCAATCGATGCTGCGGTTCGTGCCAGAATATTGCGTCGCTTTGATCGTCCGCTCGTGGTTCCCGCGCTCTGCACGGTAGAGCCGGGATTGCTGGGTGCGGCCTTGCTGGGGCTGACCGCAAACCACCAGAAGGAATAACTCGGCGCCAGCAAAATCACCGGCGGTAAATCCGAGGCCGGCCTTATCGCGTTATTCTTGTGCAAGCGAAGCAGCCGCTTCGTACCAAACGCGCACAAGGAGGCTGCCATGGCCGAGAAAAATCCGGATCGCAGGAAAGTCGCATGGGTTACCGGAGCCAGTTCCGGGATCGGGCGCGCGCTCAGCCTCAGGCTCGCAGACGATGGCTGGCAGGTGGCGATCAGCGCCCGCGGCGGTGAGGCGCTCGCCGAGATTGCTGGCCAGCGTCCGGGTCGCATCCACAGTTTTCCGCTCGATGTGACGGATCTCGATGCGGTCAAGGCGACGTGCGCGGCCATCCGCGAGGCCATGGGTTCGCTGGACCGTGCCGTGTTCTGCGCCGGCACCTACAAGCGCGACAGCATCTCCCATTTCGACAGCGCGGCGTTTAAGACCATGGTGGATCTCAACATCATGGGCACGGCGCACTGCCTGGAAGCCGTTCTTCCTGACATGATCGCCCGCGGCAAGGGTCAGATCGGGGTCGTTTCGTCGGTTGCCGGATATAATGGCCTGCCGGGCGGCGGCTTCTATGGCGCCACGAAAGCGGCTCTCATCAATCTCTGCGAGGCGCTGTATCCTGGCCTGCAGGCCAAGGGCATTGATCTCAGCATCATCAATCCCGGATTCGTGGCGACACCGCTGACGGCCAAGAACGACTTTCCAATGCCATTCATGATCTCGCCGGAAGAAGCCGCCGACAGCATTGCCAGTGGCTTGGATGCCAAGCGCTACGAGATCATCTTTCCCTGGAAGATGGCGCTGTCGATCCGGTTCCTTCACCGCCTGCCGCAGAGCCTGCGGTTTGCCATCACGCGGCGCATGCTGCGCAAGAGCTGATCCGAATGACTGGCAGCGCGTCCGCAGGGTTGCTGACCGCCAGAAACACTTGTCCCGCCACCGGTCGCCGGTGGCGGGACATTGCATTTTTAAATCTGGAATCCTGTTGAGGTCAGCCCTTCGACAGCTCGAACTGGACCACGTCGAGCCGGCCGCGGCGGAAGCCGGCGGCACAGTAGTGCAGGTAATAGCGCCACATGCGGAAAAACTTCTCGTCGAAGCCGAGGGGCATGATCTTCGGCCAGTTGGCCGTGAACGTCTTGTCCCAGGCGAGCAGTGTGCGCTCGTAGTCGCGGCCGAAGGCAAACCGACCGGCGACACTGAGTTTCTGCTCCTTGGCGGCCTGCTCGAATGCGCTGACCGATGGCAACATGCCACCCGGAAAGATATAGGTCTGGATGAAGTCGGCGTTGCGGCGATAGTCGTGGAAGCGGCTGTCTTCGATGGTGATGGCCTGGATCATGGCCCGTCCGCCGGGTTCCAGGAGCTCTCTCACCCGCGAGAAGTAGACCGGCCAGTTTTCCTCGCCGACCGCTTCGAACATTTCGATCGACACGATCTTGGAGAAGGTGCCCTTGCAGTCACGATAGTCCTCGAGTCTGATGTCGGAACGGCCTGCCAGGCCTGCCTTGCCCAGGCGCTCACGGGCATAGTTCGCCTGCTCGCGGGAGAGGGTCAGGCCGGTGACGCGGCAGCCGGTGCGGGTGATCGCGCGCTCGGCAAAGCCGCCCCAGCCGCAACCGATTTCCAGCACATGGTCGTCAGGTCCGATGCCGAGCTCCTCGATGATCCGATCATATTTGGCGTTCTGCGCGTCCTTCAGGCTCAAGTCCGGGGCAGAGAAAAGCGCCGATGAATAGGTCATCGTCTCGTCCAGCCAGGTCAGATAAAAGCTGTTGCCGAGATCGTAGTGGAAGGCGATGTTGCGCTTGCTGCCCGCACGCGAGTTGCGCCGCAGCTTGTGGCGGAGATTTGCCAGAAAGCCCAGGATCGCCGAGGGCTGGGCGATTGTGCTCAGCATTTCCTCGTTCACCAGCGCCAGTTCCAGGAAGGTGACGAGGTCGGGGCTGTCCCAATCGCCGTCCATGTAGGACCTGGCAAAGCCGAGGCTTCCGCCCCAGATCAAGCGCCGAACCGGCCTCGAATTGTTCATCCGCAGCGTCGCCGACGGGCCGGGCTGGTCTCCCTCAACGACATATTCGTGGTTGTCCGGGAAGATGATGCGCAGTCGGCCGATCGTGATCCTGCCTGCCCACTTCAGGATAAGCTTCTGCCACTGGGGCGCTTGATGATATTGGGCGGTTGAGATCTGGTCTCCGGCGTGACTCATGATTACTTGCTCCCGGTCGCTGTCGATTGCGGAATGAAAGAACTTGCGACGGCCGCGGCCGCCTTATTGTGTCGATACACAGGTACGCCCTTGGCCCAGAGCAGCAGGGCCTCCCAATGAATGGCGCCCATGATTTTCAAAGTCATGAGGGGATAGGTCAAGAAGGCCTTGAATAGCGCCGCACCCGACAGCGTCTGCCGTTCTCCGCTGAATGCGGCATAGAGCAGGGGACCTTCTGGATCGCTCTCGTTGATCGCGACATGGACCTTGTCATCCGGGGCGATGATGCGGAAGCGATACTGGCAATCCATCGGCACGAATGGTGAGACGTAGAGTTCCTTGGCGCATTCGTGCCGGATGGCGCCGGATGCGTCGCCATCGACCGGAATGATATAGGTGTGCCGTTCGTGGAAGGTGTTGCAGACCTCGTACAGGATCGCCTTGAGCTGGCCGGTCTCATCTTCGCAGAAATAGACCGTCAGAGGATTGAAGACATAGCCGAGGATGCGCGGGTAGCAGAGCATGCGCACGCGCATGCCATCCACCACGATGCCTGCATCGCCGAGCAGCGAGGCCACCCAGCGCTTCAGTTCGCCCGGTTTGCCATTGCCGTGATCGGCGTCGTGGACGGAAAACAGCGCCCGGCGGTTATGACCGAAGAAGCGCACTGACCTATCGAGCGCCGGCAGTTCGTCGAGATCGACAAGAAGGGAGAAGACGCGGTAGCGAAGGGTGTGAGCTTTGGGTTTATGGCGCTTGTGCACCACTTCCCCGGCATAGATTGCAGAGGTCCAGCTCATTCGGCGGCCATCAGTTTCGGGCCGAGCACAATGCGGCCGGACTCATCAGCGACATCCCAGGGTCTCCTCACCCCACCCAGGCTTTCGGCGGCCGCGAGTCCGGATTGCAATCCGTCCTCGTGAAAACCACTGCCGAAATGGGCGCCGCAATACCAGGTGTTGCGCTGGCCCTGCAGCCGCCACAGCTGTTTTTGCGCCTTCAGTGCCTTGCTGTCAAATAGCGGATGCGCGTAGTCGAAGGTCGCGATGACTTTTTCATCAGCGATTTCTCGGGATGGATTGAGTGTCACAAACACAGGATCCGGCGTCTTAAGGTTTTGCAGCATGTTCATCCAGTAGGTGACGCAGAGCTGAGCCTGGTCCGTCTTGCCGGCATTGCCGATATAGTTCCAGCTCGCCCAGGTGCTGCGACGCCGCGGCATCAGCGCGGTATCGGAATGCAGAACGGCGGTATTCGGGGTGTAGTCAAAGGCACCGAGCAAGTTGCGTTCGTCGGTATCGGCATCGCCCAGAATCGCCAGCGCCTGATCGGCATGGGTGGCGATAATGATATCCGTGAACAGATCGCTGTGCCCGCTGTCATCCGTGACAGTCACCTGGCCGGGACTGCGGGTAACCTTCGCCACGGATGCGCCGGTGCGCACTTCGCCGCGGAAATCCGCCAGGATGCGCTTGATATACTCGCGGCTGCCGCCCGATACGGTGCGCCATTGCGGGCGATCCTTCAAGACGACGAGGCCGTGGTTGACGAAGAAGCGCATGAAGGCGACCAGCGGATAGGCCCGCATCTCCGAAGCGGTCGTCGACCAGATCGCAGCACCCATGGGCAGGAGGTGATCGTTGACAAACGCGTCGCTATAGCCGCCGGCATCGAGGTAATCGCCCAGCGTCATGGCATCCAGGTCGCCACGCTCCACATATTGAGGGGCCTCGCGGTAGAACCGCATGATGCCTGACAGCATGCGCCAGAAGCGGGGATTGATGACATTGCTTCTCTGACCAAGCAGGCCCGAAAGACCCGAACCGGAATATTCGAACGCGCCGCCGTCTAGAGAGGCGGAAAACGACATGTCGGACGCCTCTGTCGGAACCGAGAGGTGATCGAACAGGGCGACCAGATTGGGATAATTCCGGTTATTGTAGACGATAAAGCCGGTATCGACGGGCACCTTGCCGTCGCGTCCGTTCACGTCGACCGTATTGGAATGTCCGCCCAGGCGCCCCTCGGCTTCGTAGAGCACGACTTCCATGGACTGGGACAGCAGCCACGCGGCTGAGAGGCCGGATATGCCTGATCCGACCACGGCGACCCTGCGTTTCGTGGAAAAAGTCGTCATGCTTTCTGCGGCCATGTCATGCACCCCGTTTTGTTGTTTCAGGGAGCAGTACGCTGTGTCGGCTATTGCGGATTGAGGGACAACATCTTTTTTTGGGCCGATTGATCCAAGGGCGCTGCACCCACGTAACGGCAATCATGACAGCGACCATTCACACACCGGCATCCACATGCCACAATGCGATAACAGTGATCGCGCAGCCCCGTGGCCGCACGAAGAAAAGCGTCGGGAGCGTGCTTGTCCGGATGAATGTTGCGGCCAAGAATTATGACATTGAAGATTTGCCTGCATTGCTAGCAGCCGTTGGAACCAACCGGGACGTGGATGCCTTCGAGGCGCTGTTCCGTTATTTCGCCCCGCGCATCCGCAGCTATATGGCGCGTCAGGTCCGCGACCGGCAGGCGGCGGAGGAACTGATGCAGGAAACCATGATGATGGTTTGGAACAAGGCGGGGCTGTTTGATCCGACCAAGGGCAATGCCGAGGCCTGGATCTTCACCATCGCACGAAACCTTCGCATTTCCGCTTATCGAAAGATGAAGCGACCGGAATTCGACCCTAACGACCCTGCTTTCGTGCCGGACGATGAAATGCCCGCCGACCACGAATATGAACAGAAGCAGGAAGCTGAACGTTTACACAAGGCCATGAAGAAACTTCCACCCGAGCAACTTGAATTGCTGAAACACTCGTTCTTCGACGAGACGCCGCATAGCGCGATCGCCGAATCCCTGGGGATTCCCCTGGGCACTGTTAAGTCCCGTATCCGAATGGCCTTTGCCAAGCTGCGTGTAGCCCTGGAGGACCGCTCATGAGTGTCGTCCACCATCTTAGTGATGATCTTCTACTGGAATATGCCTCCGGCAGCCTCGCAGAGGGCTGGAGCATCGCGGTCGCGTCTCATCTGGCGCTTTGCCCCAGCTGTCGCAAACGGCTTGCGCTTATGGAGCAGGCTGGCGGCGAAATGCTGCGGTCCATCTCTTGCGACGAAGTCGAGACAGATGACGCCTGGAGCAACATGAAGGCCCGGTTGGGTGCATCGGATAAGACGGGTATGCGGATTTCCACGCCATCACCGCGTGCTGCGCCTGCGACGAGTGCCGTTTTGCCGGAGCCGCTCAGGTCCTATCTTGGAAGCGACGTGGATGGATTGAAATGGAAGCCGCTTGGTCGTGGTGCCTACCACATTCCGATCCGCGTCGGCGATGGCGAGACGAGCGTGCGACTGCTTCGGATCCCCGCGGGCAAGCCGGTGCCGGAACATAGCCATGGCGGCCGTGAACTGACGCTTGTTCTGGCCGGAAGCTTTTCCGATGAAACCGGACGCTTTGCGCGCGGTGATATCGAGGACGCCGACGAGACGCTGGAGCATCAGCCGATTGCCGACGAGGGTGAGGACTGCATCTGCCTCGCCGTAACGGATGCGCCGCTGAAGTTCCGCAGCTGGTTCGTGCGCATGGTTCAGCCGGTGCTCGGAATTTGAAAATGGCCACGCGCCGGGAGTGAAACATGCAGACCTATATCGTCGCCTATCTCTCGACCGCGGTGGTGTTTTTCGGCCTTGATTTCGTGTGGTTGTCCAAGGTGGCAACCACATTCTACCGGTCGCGCATCGGCGACCTGATGCTCGACCAGCCCAATTTCATGGCGGCCGGGCTGTTTTATCTCTTCTATATCTTCGGCATCGTCTATTTTGCCGTCGTCCCTGCGGTGCAGGGCGGAACGTGGCTGAGCGCCGCTATCGCGGGTGCCCTGCTGGGCCTGATCGCCTACGGCACCTATGACATGACCAACCTCGCCACGCTCAAGAACTGGTCGGTTTCGGTGAGCGTGGTCGACATGCTCTGGGGTACGGTGCTGACCGGTGTTGCGGCGACGGTTGGCTATTTGGTGACCGTGCGTATGCAGGGCTGATCATCAACTCGCGGGCATCGGGACGCTGACCCGCGGGCTTGAGGCTGCGGGTGCTTTTGCCGAACTCACGTTGCCGTCGGGCATCGAGATAGTGGCAGTAGAAGCTGCGTTGACCGCCAGTGGACGCGTGACGATGTTCTGCTCGACGTCGTCCCGTCTCTCTGGCGTCACGTCATTTAGTTCCTCATCGACACCGGCGCGAACCGATCTTGGCTCTGTCGGGGCTGCGAAGCGCAGCGCGGCGAGCGTTGCCGCGTCGAGTGGTTTAACGCTCAGGCCCCGCATCAAGGCCGCCAGGTTTTCTGCGGACACGCCGGCTCTGCATAGCCGCAGGCGAATGCTGGCGCCGTGAGAGCTGCCGATCGGTGAGCTGCTACCGCCATCGATCACCTGCCATGCATAGACGCACTGACCGCCCGCCGTGTTGCCCGATGCATATCCAAAGACGCCATAGGCATTGTCGTTCATCGTATTGCTGATGGTCATGGCGATGCCGGGTAATGCCTTGTTCATCTCGGACTGGAGCTCGCCGCGGCTTGGTGCCTGGCGAAACCGCCTGCTGTTCCCAGATGCGACCTCGATTGTCAGCACGTCTTCTCCCGCGACGGCCAGGGGATTGGCGAAGACGATGGTCTGGCGCGTCGCGTCGGGATCGATGGTCTGCCGAACCGCCAGTACCGTGCCGGCGCCAGGCACGGAGGCGAGCGCGAGATGGGCACCGACTTCGCGGCTGCCACTGAGGGCGGCGGCGGTCATGGGGCTGGTTGATCCGGTCAGGAACGGATCCTGGACGGATGTGCAGCCGGTGACGGGCGCCAGGGCAGCCAAGGCAAGCAAAGTGAGGATACAGGATCGCATCGGGCTGCTCCTCAGTTGCCGTTGATGATCGCCAATGCCTGGCGGTTGGCATTGTCGCTTACCAGCATGTTGAGCCGGGTGAAGATGGCGCGGGCCTCTGCCCGATGCCCGAGATGGTAGTGGGCCCAGCCGCGCATGCGCGACATGTCCATGGGCTCCTGAACCAGTTGCAGCCGCAGATTAAGCGCGTTCAGCACCTGCTGGTACTGCTTGGAATCGAAGGCTGAGCGCGCGCGCTGCCAATAGATTTCACTGCGGATTTCCTTGTCGCGAGCTGCTGACAGCGGGTATCTGGCGAGCAGGGCTTCGGCCTCGTCCGTCAGCCGCGTGCGCATCAGGGTCAAGGCCATGCCGTAGGCGGCGTCCTGGCTCGTCTTGCCACCTGCATCCAGGGCGGCGCCGAATGCGGTCCGCGCCTCCGCGAGGTGGCTGAGCTCCAGATGGCACCAGCCCTTGATCAGTTGCGCGCCGGCCGTCAGCCTTCCACGTGCTTCCTGCTTGCGCAGGCCCATGATGCAATCGCCGTAACGCTTGGCCCTGAAATCGGCGACATAGCCGGCGTCCACGCCGCTTACCGGTGCCGCAACGCCGGAGCCCTTGTTTCCCTTCGGCGGGACGACCGACTTCAGATCGGCAAAGGCCTCCGGGAACTGGCCCGCGAAGTCCCGGCGCAGGTTTTCGAGCGTTGCCTTGTCCTTGAGTTGCATGGCCGAAAGGGCCAGGCCTTTCAGGCTGGAGGCCTGTTGTTTCCATTCCCAGGATTTGCCAAACCAGGCGGAGGCGGCCTCAAACTGGTGGCCGTTATAGGCATACCAGCCCAGGATTTCTGCGTGTTCCGGGGATTGAGCGCGCTGGATGGCCGTGGAATAGGCCTCGACGACCGCAGGCGCGATCGCCGCTTCGCCGGGCTGTGTGAAACCGGCTGACAGCGCATCCAGCATGAAATCGCTGTCGTCAGCGAGGGTGGCAAGGTTGGCCGTGACCAGGTCGCGCGCCTCAGGCTCCCGCTTGTCCTGTTTCAGGCTGAGGAACAGGCCCTTGATGCTCTCGGCCTCCCGCTGGCGGTCCATGGCCCGGCGAAACCAGGTCTCGGCCTCTGCCGGCCGGCCGATCTTAAGCGTATACCAGCCAAGCAGCTTCATGTCGGTGACATCAGCCGTCCGCCGCAGCGGATCAACGGTGGCGGCTGGCAGCGGATCGGTGCGCTCCGTGGACGCGTTGAAGGCGGCGACGTCACGGCGCAGCAGGTTGCGCTTTAGTGCCTCGACCTTTTCCGACATCTCGGCTGGCAGGTTGAGAGCCGCAAGCGCGGCGCGGACCTCGTCAGCGGGAAAGTCTTCGACAGCTTTTTCCAGTGTCGTCAGCCGCTCGCCCGGAGCAAAGGCATTGGCAGCATCGCGGTAGAGAATGCCCTGATAGATGCGTGCCAGGTCATCCGTGCGCTGCAAGCCCCTCGCTGCGTCAACCATCATCCACAGAAGGTCGATTTCGGGCTCTTGCTTCGCATCGATGTCCTTGGCGGCGAGCAGGAGACCATCCCAATCCTTGCGCTCGAAGGCTTCGGTCATCGCCTGCCGTTGTTTGGCTCTCGCAAGCTTGGTCGCAAAGTCTTCCGTCGGCACCCAACCTGGATTCTGGGCAGACATGCGTTCGATCTCGGCTTCGATACCGGCGAAATCATTCAGCTTGT
Source organism: Rhizobium sp. RU36D (assembly GCF_900176345.1). Classification (GTDB taxonomy): domain Bacteria; phylum Pseudomonadota; class Alphaproteobacteria; order Rhizobiales; family Rhizobiaceae; genus Allorhizobium. The sequence goes on along the minus strand of NZ_FWXU01000001.1, from coordinate 510,467 downwards.
AGAGGTTCCATAGCGGCGTTTCATCGACGACGTGGCGATCCGCGGGCTCGTAGAGATCGCCTGGGGTCACAAAGCCTGGATATTTTGCCTGGAGCCGCAGCGTTTCGGCTTGCACGCGGTCCGTGCTGCCCTCGCTGGCATAGTAATAGAGCGCAGCCAAATCCACCAGGTCAGGCCCGGAAGGCTTGGCATCGCTTACCGCGGACGGCGGTTGTTGTGCGTCAGCAGGTGGCGCCAGCACCAGTGCTACGGGCATGGGCGATAGGCTGTCCGCCCGGGCGGATGGCAGGGCGAGAATGGGTGTAGCAGCCACGAGCGCTGCCAGGCTGCAGGACGCCGCGAGGCGGCGCAGGAAGATCAGATCAGTCATCGCTATTGGTCCTTACGCCGTTGCGCGGCACCGCATATCCCAACCACAGTCCGAACAGCCCAAGGCAGCCGACGACGAGCGCGACATAGATGCCGAAGTGATCGGAGAGCCAGGCTGCGGCCAGGCGGCGCAAATTGGAGAAGCTGGTGTCGGTGATTTCCACGACCTGATAGTCGGCGGTGGCGGTGATCACCACCTCGTCGGTGGACCGACGCAACAGGGCGCTTCCCCCGTTCAGGGAGGCCCAGACGGTCGGGTTTGTCAGCCTGTCGACTCCGGCCTGCAGGTCGCCGGTGCTTGGCGCTTCGATCACCGTCCAGGTGCCGTCGCCCAGCGGCGCCCGCTGCTGCTTCATCTCGATCAGCACGTCGCCGCGGTTCAGGCTTGCGGCGGGGTCCACGCCTTCCTGGTAGCTTAGCCAGCGTCCGATGGCCGGCAAGGGCTTGGCCAGGAGGTTGAGCAGGCGTGTCTTGAGCGAAAGATGCTCCTCGGTCAGCGCCGTGCTGGCCTCGAAGGCTTGCAGAAGTGCGTCAGATCCTGTGCTGGCAACCTGGAGGGTGCCAGTGTCCGGGGCTTCGATCGCCGAGGTGAACAGCGGATCGACGCCGCCGGTTGCGTCCTCGGCCTTGCTCGCCATCGGCGTGGTGCCGGTGGCCTTGAGGATCAGCGCGTCGCGGTCGGGATCGACGGCGCCTTTGCCAAGCCGCAACGTCGCGTCAAGCGGCTTGCGGGCGGAGAGCGACAGCTTGGTGACCAGCGTCAATGCCGAAGACAGCGATGCGGGATCGGCCTTGTCAAGAACGACGTCGAAGGCCTTGCCCTGATTGAACGGGTAGGCGGCACCCGCGAGCGCTGCGAGATCGGGCATGCGGCCGATATGCGCAACCTTCGGCACTTCGATTTCCGTATCGTCCAGCAGGATGAAGCGCGGCTTGCTCTCGTCACGGGTGTCGGGTGCGCAGCTTGCGTCGCTTGCCGTTGGCAGCTCGGCCAATAGCTCCACGCGGTTGACGCCGGCATGGAAGGCCCGCAATGGCAGTTCGATGCGCTTGCCGTCGAACTTCTGTCCCTCGCTGCCGCGGAAACGATAGCTGCTCACGGCACGGTCGTTGACCCTGACCAGGAATTGCGCTTCCGGCGCCAGACCGGGGGCGGTGGCCGCCGTCAGGTGGACATTGATGGTGTCATAGTCGCCCGGATAGAAGTCCGCCGGCATTTCGAGCTTGAAATCGGTGCGAGACAGGCGGCCGTGGAAAGGGGCAGTCCTGTAGCCCGCCTCGCGCAGTGTGAAGCGGGTCGGCTGGCCGGCAATGATCGTGCCGGCGGGTGGTGTCAGCAAGCCCTGTTGCAGGCCCATCCGCATGGGGCCATTGACGGCCGTCACCAGCGCTGCCTGAAGGGCGGCGGGGTTGCCGCCGCGCATGACCACCGTGGCGCGACCTGAAATATCGCCGTTGCGCACCGACAAGCCCGCGGGAGCGGCCGCCAGGATCTGCTGGGCGCGCGCGGTCTGCGGATAGGTGCCGGTGTCGCCGAAAACGAGGTCGATGCCCGCGGTCTCGCCGGGGCGGTCGGCGACGGTGACCTTGATATCCTGGCGGTTGAGGAACAGCGCCAGCGCCTCGATCGTCTTCAAGCTGTCGCGTGCAATCGCAAGCCGATCGCCCTCGGGAGCTATCAGCCTGATTTCGGTAATGCCGTCGCTGTTTCGGCCGACGGCCAAAAGGTCGTCCACGCTGGAGAAGCCCGCGCGCGCCTGGGATACGAAACCGCTGTCTGCCGGATCAAGCCGGGTCCAGAGTTCGTAGACGGCTTCTGCCGAGCAATCGACGCGGTGGTGCTGGCGCGCCCGCAGCCGCACCGTGTTTCTGCCCGGAATGAGCGCTTCCGCCGCGACGAGCAAGGTCTCCGGATGGTAGCCCTGGGGGGAGCGGATGGCGAAGGAGCCGAGATTGCGTCCGTTGATTTCCACGTCCATGATCGCGTCATCGGGCATGACGGACACGGCATTCTGGTAGGCGAGACGGAGTGTCCCTCCGGCCTTTGCCTCGGCCTCCGTCAGGTGGAAGGTGAGGATGCGTGTGTCGTCCTCACCCGTCAGCGTCAGGTCGCCGGTTGCCTGTTCGAAGGGCACGAGACCCGAGGGCTGGCCGGCGACGGGAGAAGCCGGTGGCGCCAGCTGCGCGGGGTTCGCAAGCCTTGCGGAGGGTGCCAGCGTCAATGTCTGGGCACAGGTGGTCGATGCGGCCAACAACAGAAGGCCGGTCAGCGTTGCCGTAGAGGATTTACGCATAGTTGGGCGTTCCGAACAGGGTGAGGTGGTTGCCGCTGGTATCGGGAGCTTGATCGGCCCGTTCAGCGAGGATCATCGGCGCATCGGCGAAGGACTTGACCGTCTGCTCCCGCACCAGGCCGCTGGCATATTGCATGGAGCGGAAGGTCTCGGTGATCGTCCAGCGGGCGAAGCGTAGCGTGCCGAGGAAGAAATTCAGCGGCTTCTGACGGCGCGTCAGGCGTTCCTGGAGCACGGACTGGTCGGAATACATCAGTTCCGCGATCACCATGAAGGTTTTCGGGTTGCGCTTGGCATAGGCAAAGCCGAAGACCTGTTCGCCATCCCGCTTGCGGGTGCTGCGATAGACCACATCGAAGGTCATGACCTGGCCGTTGCGGCGCAGTTCGACGCTGGCCTCGAACGGTTCTGCCGTATCCAGCTCCGGCTTGCCGTCGATGAACTGGATGGAAACACCGCCGCTGGAGGCATCCTGGATCAGGACGGTGTGGACCTTGCCGGCATGGCGCATCAGGGCGTGGCGCTTGACGGGCAGGCGCTGGTTGCGGCGGCGTTCGCGACGCTCGGAGACCACGCCCAGGGCGGCGCCGGCAATGCCGAGATTGATGGTGTTCCAGGCCGCGACAATCAACAGCAGTTCCGATGCCATCGGCTCGGTGAAGTAGCGCCAAATGGCATAACCGGTCGCAGCCAGCAGAAGGAAGAAGATGGCGAAGTAAGGCCGCGCCAGAGGCGAGAGCTTGCTTTCGTCCAGCGTCTGGCCCTTGGCGGTGACGTTGAAGGTCGGCTTGCGCGGGTTGCGCACGACGCTAAAGATCGAGCCGAGCAGCAGCACCGATTGGACATATTCATAGAGTTCGGAAATCCAGGGCCAGCGCACGCGACCATAAAGATAGCTCTGCATGGCGAAGGAGGAGATCAGGTAGGTCGCCGTGTAGGCGCCGAACTCCATGATGTTCGCCTGGAAGATTTCCAGCGAGAAGAAGATGTAGAGCAGCGGCGCGAACATGAAGGTGAGCCGCGTCAGCGGGAACAGCCAGAACAGGTTCGTGCCGGCATAGCAGATGCGCTGTGCCATCGTCAGGCCGCGGGCCAGGAACGGGCGGTTGAGGATGAGGATCTGCAGCATGCCCTGGCTCCAGCGGGCGCGCTGGCCGATGAAGGACACGAAGGTTTCCGGCTGCAGGCCCGCAATCAAGGGCTTGTCGACATAGAGGCTGTGCCAGCCGCGGCTATGCAGCGACAATGCCGTCTCGCAATCCTCGGTAATCGACTGGCCGGAAAAACCCTGGGTTTCCAGAAGGGCTTCGCGACGCAGCACGGCCGCCGAACCGCAGAAGAAGGAGGCGTCCCATTTGTCGAGACCGCGCTGGACGATGGAATAGAACATCTCGTTTTCCGACGGCATGGTCGCAAAGGTCTCGAGGTTCTTTTCCAGCGGATCGGGGTTCAGGAAGAAATGCGGCGTCTGGACGAGGAACAGCCGCTCATCCCTGCGGAAGAAGCCAACCGTTTCGTTGAGGAATTCCCGCACCGGCGCATGATCGGCGTCGAAGACAACGATCAATTCGCCTGAAGAGATTTCCATGCCGGCATTGAGATTGCCGGCCTTGGCGTGGGTGTTCTCGGCACGCGCGTGGTAGCGCACGTCAAGCGCCTCGCAGAGCGCGGTCAATTGCTGGCGACGGCGCCGGGCCGCAAGCGCGGTCAGCGGATCCTTGTGGTTGCACTTGGCATCCGTGCCGCCGTCATCGAGCAGATAGACCTGGAACTTGTCCTTCGGATAGTTCATCGACTTGGCGGCGGCTAGCGTCAGCGCCAGAAGCTCGGCGTCCTCGTTATAGCTCGGAACGAAGACGTCGACGGTCGGGCACTTCTCGGCGGGCATGCGCTCGGGCGTCTTGCGCTTGACCGGATCGGCGACGATGAAGAAGCTGATGGCCAGCATCAGCAGGCAATACATCTCCGCCCCGTACAAGACGATGCCGGGAATGAAATTCAGCGGTTCGGAAAAGTTCGGCAATGTTTCGGTCGTGCGCCAGAAGGCGTAGCGCAGGGCCAGGATTGCGGCAAAGACGAAGGTCATCAACCTCAGCGTCTTGTTCTCGGGGCGCCGCATGAAAAGAAACATCATGCCGAGAACGGTCACGCTCAATACGATCTGGGCTTGCTGGCTGAGCGGCAGCCATAGCAAAAACAAGCCGAATACGCCCGCAATGATTGCAGGCAATTTTGCGCACTTCATGTGCCCCAATCCCCATTTTTCACCACCCCGCCACATCATGTGCGGAGGTTCCATTTCGGAACATGGCCTTTAGGCTAGGGTTTGAAATCTCAACGAATCCCTAATTTGAGGCGCTGCGGAAAAAGGCGATAGATGGTTGGTTAAGGCGCCATTAATTGCTTAGATCTGGTGCGTCGAACGGATCAAGAATGCCCCAAAACGGGGCGAAACCAGTGGCTGCTCTTGTATTAGCAAATATGGGGATGGCCTTGGCGACCCTCGCTTTGCGGGTTCAAGATATTACCACCGGCTTAACGCACCAAAAAAGGTCCGCCCTTGCGGACGGACCTTCTCCAAATTCAAAAACCTGGAAGGGGCGTTTAGGACGCGACCTTGACGGTCTTTCCTTCCTTCGCAGCCCGGATGGCGGCATCCGCAAGAGCGAGCGCAATGAGCCCGTCTTCCGCCGAGGGCGCCATCGGCGTGCCGTTTTCCAGGCTGTCGATGAAGGCAGAGATTTCGGCGGCATAGGCCGAGGTGTAGCGCGTCATGAAGAAGTCGTGCAGGGGCGGCCTGGTATAGCCATCCTTGGTCGCCACCTCGATCGAAACCGGGCGTTGGTTCTCGGCTGCGACAGAGCCAAGCGACCCGTGAACCTCGATCCGCTGGTCATAGCCATAGGAAGCGCGGCGGGAGTTTGAGATCACCGCCTGGCGGCCGCTCTTGGTCGTCAGGATCAGGCTTGCGCTGTCGTAGTCGCCCAGTTCGCCGATGACAGGATCGACCAGCACCGATGCGGAGGCCATGACCGTGTCGATCTCCTCGCCGAGAAGGAAGCGCGCCATGTCGAAATCGTGGATCGTCATGTCACGGAAAATGCCGCCGGAGACCTTGATGTATTCGGCCGGGGGCGGACCGGGATCGCGGCTGGTGATGGTCACCATCTCGACCTTGCCGATGGTGCCATCATCAATGGCTTTGCGCACGGCGCGGAAATGCGGGTCGAAGCGACGGTTGAAACCCAGCATGACCTTGCCGCCGACCGAGCGGACGACTTCCAGGCAGGCCTTGGCCCTGGCGACATCGAGGTCGATCGGTTTTTCGCAGAAGATCGCCTTGCCGGCGCGGGCAAAGCGCTCGATCAGGTCCGCATGGGTGTTCGTCGGGGTGCAGATGATGACCGCATCGATATCCTTGTCGGCTTCGATCTCGTCGATCGTCTTTACCGCGCAGCCGGTCTGGGCGGCGATGGCATTGGCGGCCTCGGGAAAGGCATCTGCCACGGCCACCAGCTTGGCGCGCTTGTCTTCGGCAATCGCCTTGGCATGTACCTTGCCGATGCGTCCGGCGCCCAGCAGGGCGAGTTTCGTTACCATCTTGTTTTCCTCCCTCGTCCACGCCCTATTGTGCGAGCGGGATCGCCTCTAGCTCGAGAGATTCGGCGTGCACGAGTGCGTCGTCGAAATCTTCGTTTGGAATGTATATTCTATTTTGCTAGATTGCGATATCGTTTATGTCAATAGACTATTGACCTCAGGAGCGGCAACCGGTTTGCATCGGGAATTGCATTAAAACAAAGGGATAGGGCATTTGGGGCAAACCTGGATGCTCAAGATATCCTCGGAAGGAACGACATGGGAGATACGGGCGCGCCGGCCACGATCAAGGCATTTGAGGAGAGGCTGCTGGAGGTGTCGGAGGGCCTGCCAAAACGGCTCCGCCAATGCGCAGATTTCGTCGCCGCGAACAAGGACCGGATTGCCGTTTCGACGGTTGCGGAAATGGCCGAAGGTGCTGGCGTGCAGCCGTCCGCCTTCATGCGGTTCTGCCAGATTCTCGGCTTTACCGGCTTTTCCGAGATGCAGAAGCTGTTCCGCGAATCCTTTGTCGGCGGCTGGCCGGACTACAGCACGCGTCTGCATCACCTGCGTGAAAAGGCGGAGGGAAGCCCCAGCGCGCTTCTGGCGGAATTCGTCGAGGCAGGTCGCACCTCCCTGGAGGGCCTGCTCAAGACGGTAGAGCCGCAGGCGCTGGAACAGGCAGTGCAGTTGCTGGCCAAGGCGCAGATGATCCATATCATCGGCATGCGCCGCTCCTTCCCAGTGGCCAGCTACATGGCCTATGCGTTTGAGAAGATGAACGTTCCGGCCATGCTGCACAGCGCGGTCGGCAAGCTCGACAATCACCACGCGATCCGTCCCGGCGATGTCCTGCTGGCGATTACCTTCTCGCCCTATTCGGCAGAGACCGTCGACCTAGTGGAATCGGTTTCGGCGCGGAATATCCCGGTCGTTGCCGTGACCGATACGATTGTCAGTCCGCTGCGGAAATTCAATGCCGTGACGCTCTCCGTGTCCGAGGTGGATTTTGGAGCCTTCCGTTCCTTGTCCGCGACCCTCTGTCTTGCCATCACCCTGTCGGTCGCCGTTGGAACGGCCCGGCAAGAAGACTGAATATTTGTATTGAAAAATGCAAAAATAGAATTTAAAGTCCAATAACAAGAGGAAGAGGTGTTCATCCCCTGGGAGAGAGCGCCCGGAGCAGAAGCGGCGTCGTCAGCACTGATGTCGGCAGGGAGGTAGTCTTGTCATCACTCGACCTGATCACGATCGGCCGATCGTCTGTGGATCTTTATGGCGCGCAGGTCGGCGGGCGCCTTGAAGACATGGCCTCGTTCAACAAGTATATCGGCGGCTCCCCCACCAATATCGCTGCCGGCACGGCGCGGCTTGGCCTTCGCTCGGGCTTGCTGACGCGGGTGGGCGACGAGCATATGGGGCGCTTCATTCGCGAACAACTCATCCGCGAGGGCGTCGATATCAGGGGCGTCAAGACCGACCCGGAGCGGCTGACCGCCCTGGTTCTGCTTGGCATCCGCGATCAGCATCAGTTCCCGCTGATCTTCTATCGCGAGAACTGCGCCGACATGGCGCTGTGCGAAGACGATATCGATCCGGCCTACATCGCGGAAGCCCGGTGCGTCTGCGCGACGGGCACGCATCTGTCGCATCCGCGCACGGAAGCGGCTGTTCTGAAGGCCTTGAACCTGGCCCGCAGGAACGGTGCCAAGACCGCGCTCGACATCGACTATCGCCCCAATCTCTGGGGGCTTGCCGGACATGGCGCAGGGGAAAGCCGGTTCATCGAAAGCCAGGCCGTGACCGCGAAGTTGCAAGCCACACTTCACCTGTTCGACCTGATCGTCGGCACGGAAGAGGAATTCCACATTGCCGGCGGTTCTACCGATACCATCGAGGCGCTGAAGGCTGTTCGCAAGGTGTCGAAGGCCACGCTGGTCTGCAAGCGCGGGCCGATGGGTGCCGTGGTGTTTGACGGCGAGATCGCCGACAGTCTCGACAAAGGCCAGACGGGGCAGGGCTTCCCGATCGAGGTTTTCAACGTACTGGGTGCCGGCGACGGCTTCATGTCAGGGCTGCTCAAGGGATGGCTGACCGGTGAGGACTGGCCGACATCGCTGAAATACGCCAATGCCTGCGGTGCCTTTGCTGTGTCCCGTCATGGCTGCACCCCGGCTTATCCCAGCTGGGAAGAGCTGCAATATTTCTTCCGTACCGGCATTCGCAATCCCGCCCTGCGCAAGGACGAGGCCTTGGAGCAGGTGCATTGGTCGACCAATCGCAAGGTTGAGTGGCCGCAAATGCGGGTCTTTGCCTTTGATCACCGCATGCAGCTCGAAGCGATCGCCGAGGAAGCGGGGGTGCCGACGGAACGGATCGGCGCGTTCAAGCGGCTCTGCCTGAAGGCGGCCCTTACGGTTTCCGGCGGCAAGTCGGGTTATGGCATCCTGTGCGACGGCCGCCTGGGCCGCGATGCCTTGTTCGAGGCCACGGGCACGGGGCTCTGGATCGGCCGGCCGGTCGAGTGGCCGGGCTCCCGTCCTTTGACGCTGGAGCCGGAACTTGGCCCCGATTTTGGCGGCCTTTCGGAGTGGCCGGTCGAAAACGTCGTCAAGGTTCTCTGTTTCTATCATCCTGATGACAGCGAGGAGATGCGGACCGGACAGGAGGAGACGGTCAAGCGACTGTTTGCCGCCGCACGCCGCAACCGGCTGGAAATGCTGCTGGAGGTCATTCCCTCCAAGGTATCGGCGACCGACGACCAAACGGTTGCCCGCATCATCGATCGGTTTTACCAGATCGGGGTCTATCCCGACTGGTGGAAGCTGGAGCCGATGAAATCCGAGGCGTCCTGGGCCAATGCCTGTGCGGCCATCAAGAAGCACGATCCCTATGTGCGCGGCATCGTTGTTCTCGGGCTTGATGCGCCGACGGCGGAGTTGGAGGAGAGCTTTGCGACCGCCGCCCGGTTCGACCTGGTCAAGGGATTTGCCGTCGGCCGCACCATTTTTGGCGATGCCGCCCGCCGATGGCTTGCCGGCGCCATGACCGATGAGGCGGCCGTGGCCGCCATGGCGGAAAAGTATCGCGGGCTTTGCGAGACATGGGACCGCGCCCGTTCGGGGAGGAATTGACGCGATGAAGACGATCCGACTGACGGCGGCGCAGGCCGCCATGCTCTATATCGCCAACCAGTACAACGAAGAAGGCGATACCTTCATTGCCGGCGTCTGGGCTATCTTCGGCCATGGCAATGTCGCGGGGATTGGCGAGGCGCTTTATGGCGTCCGTGACAGGCTCAAGACCTATCGCGGGCAGAACGAGCAGTCGATGGCCCATGCGGCGATTGCCTATGCCAAGCAGTTGCGCCGCCAGCGCGCCATGGCGGTGACGTCGTCGATCGGCCCGGGGGCCGCCAATATGGTGACGGCGGCAGCACTCGCCCATGTCAATCGCCTGCCTGTGTTGCTCATGCCGGGCGATGTCTTCGCCAACCGCGGACCCGATCCCGTTTTGCAGCAACTTGAGGATTTCGGCGACGGCACGATGACGGTCAATGACTGCTTTAAGCCAGTCAGCCGCTATTTCGACCGGATCATGCGCCCCGAGCAATTGCTGACGGCCCTGCCGCGCGCCTTCCGGGTGATGACCGATCCGGCGGAATGCGGTCCGGTGACCCTGTCCTTCTGCCAGGATGTGCAGGCCGAGGCCTATGATTTTCCGGAAAGCTTCTTCGAGAAGAAGGTCTGGCGCCAGCGCCGTCCGCGGCCCGACGAGGCAGAACTGGCGGAGGCTGTGGCCGCGATCCGTGCTGCGAAAAACCCCGTGATCGTCGCCGGCGGTGGCGTGCATTTTTCCGGCGCGACGGAAACCCTCAAGAACTTCGTGGAGAAGCATCGGATACCTGTGGTCGAGACCCAGGCCGGCAAATCGGCCCTGGCCTGGGATCACGGATTGAATTTTGGGCCGGTTGGCGTGACCGGGGCGGAAAGCGCCAATATCGTCAGCGAAAAGGCCGACCTGGTGATCGGGGTCGGCACCCGTTTCCAGGATTTCACCACCGGTTCCTGGGCGCTGTTCAAGAACCCGGATCGACGCATCCTGGCGCTGAACGTGCAGCCCTATGACAGCGCCAAGCATGACGCGCTGCCGCTGGTGGCGGATGCCCGGATCGGGTTGGAGATGCTGAGCGCTGCCCTCGGCGACATCAGCTTTGATGCGCCTGACGCCGCCATCAAGGACGCCTGGTTTGCCAAGGCAGATGCGGTGACGGCGGCGCCCAAAGATGGCAACCAACTGCCGACGGACATGCAGGTCATCGGCGCGGTGCAGCGGGCCTCGCGGGAGAATACCGTCGTCATGTGTGCCGCCGGCACCATGCCGGGCGAGCTTCATCAGCTCTGGAAGGCCAAGCTGCCGCTTTCCTATCACATGGAATATGGCTTCTCCTGCATGGGTTATGAGATTGCCGGCGGTCTCGGCATCAAGATGGCGGAGCCCGGCCGCGATGTGGTCGTCATGGTGGGCGATGGCTCCTACATGATGATGAATTCGGAGCTGGCGACAGCCGTCGCGCTTGGCGTGAAGATCACAGTCGTGATCACCGACAACCGCGGCTATGGCTGCATCAACCGGTTGCAGATGGCGACCGGTGGCGCCGAGTTCAACAACCTCTATGCCCATACCAGCCATGTGAACCCCGTCGCGATCGACTTTGCCGCCCATGCGGCCGCCATGGGGGCGCAGTCAAACAAAGTCTCGTCCATCGCCGAACTCGAAGCCGCGCTGGATGCCGCGCGCGACGCGACGGTTGCCACCGTCATCGTCATCGATACGGATCCCTATCCAACCCCTGGCGCCGGTGGCTATTGGTGGGACGTTGCCGTCCCCCAGGTCTCGGCGCGTGCCGAAGTCAACAATGCCCGCGCGGCCTATGAGGCGGCGCTGAAGGAAAGACGCTGATCATGATCTCCTACGGTACGAACCCCATTGCCTGGTCCAACGACGACGACCGCACGCTTGGCGCCCATATCAGCCTCGCGCAGTGCCTTGATGAAACCGCGAAGATCGGCTTCGACGGCATCGAGAAGGGCCACAAGTTTCCGCAGGACCCTGCTGGTCTCAAGGCCGTGCTGGAGCCGCGCGGTCTCCGCTATGTCTCCGGCTGGCACTCGCTGAACCTCCTGACCCATTCGGTGGAGGAGGAAAAGGCTGCGATGCAGCCGGCGCTCGACCTGTTGAAGGCGATGGGCTGCAAGGTCATCATCGTCTGCGAGACGTCGAACGCCATTCACGGCGATGACAGCAAGCCGGTCAACGACCGGCCCAGGCTTGCCGATGGCGACTGGACGAGCTTCGGGGCGGGTGTCGAGGCTCTTGCCGAATATGCGGCAGCCCAAGGGATCTCGCTGGTCTACCACCATCACATGGGTACGATAGTCGAGAGCGAAGAGGAAATCGACAGGCTGATGGCCCATACCGGCCCGCATGCGCGTTTGCTGCTGGATACGGGACATTGCCTGTTCGGCGGTGGCGATCCGGAGCGGCTGGCCCGCAACCACATGGGCCGCGTGAGCCATATCCATGCCAAGAATGTGCGTCCCGTGATCGCAGCGCAGGTGCGCAACGAAAAGCTGTCCTTCCTCGAAGGCGTGCGTCGTGGCGTGTTCACGGTGCCTGGCGACAGCGAGGGCGGCGTGAATTTCCCGCCGGTGCTTAAAATCGCCGCCGAACACGGCTATGAAGGCTGGCTGGTAATCGAAGCCGAGCAGGACCCTGATGTCCGCAACCCCTTCGAATACCAGAGCCTCGGTTTGACATCGCTGAAGGCCATGGCCCGGGAGGCTGGCCTGGACAAGGATTGAACGTGAAGTTTCTCGATTCCAACCACCCCATGTTCCAGAAGCTCTGGGTTCGTATCGTCACTGTGGTGGCGCCGGCAGTCTGGGGGGTGGTGGAGTTGGCGAACAACCAGATCGCATGGGCGATCATGTTCCTGGCCGCTGCCGGTTATGCGGCCTACGAACTCATCTACATGTATGAAAAAAATAAACCCCGGCCGCCGGCCGCGGGCGAAGCTTCAACCGACAAAGGCGGAGATGAGGAATGAGCGATCTGCTGCGCAAGCCAGTCGCGACAACCGGCAAGGTGCATGACATCACGCCTGAAAGCGCCGGCTGGGGCTATGTCGGTTTCGGGCTCTACAGGCTGAAAGCGGGCGATAGCGCTGCCGAGGCAACCGGTGACACGGAAGTGATCCTGGTGCTGGTGGAGGGCAAGGCGGAAATCGAAGGCGGCGGCAAGGTGTTCGGCGAACTCGGCGACCGCATGAACGTGTTCGAGCAGAAGCCGCCGCACTGCGTCTATATTCCCGCCGGGGCCTCATGGTCTGCAAACGCGACCACCGACTGCACACTGGCGGTCTGCACGGCGCCGGCCATGCCCGGCCGCGAAGCGACCGTCATCGGTCCTTCCGGTATTGCGCTCACCCAGCGCGGGCAGGGCGCCAATACGCGCTACATTTTCCCCATCGCGATGGAAGAGCGCGATGTGGCCGACAGCCTGCTGGTGACGGAAGTCTTCACGCCCTCGGGCAACTGGTCGTCCTATCCGCCGCATCGCCACGACGAGGATCGCTTTCCCGAGATGACCTATCTGGAGGAGAGTTATTACCACCGGCTCAACCCCGCCCAGGGCTTCGGCTTCCAGCGGGTGTTCACGGAGGATGGGTCGCTGGACGAGACCATGGCCGTGTCCGATGGCGACGTGGTGCTGGTGCCGAAAGGCCATCATCCCTGCGGCGCGCCCTATGGCTACGACATGTATTACCTGAATGTCATGGCCGGGCCGCTGCGCAAATGGCGGTTCCAGAACCATCCTGATCACGACTGGATCTTCCGCCGGGACAATCCACAAACATAGACTGAAAGACCTTAGGAGGGGAGCATGTCGGGACTTGGTATCGGTCTCATCGGGACCGGCTATATGGGAAAATGCCATGCGCTGGCCTGGAATGGCGTTGCCAGCACCTTTGGTGACGTCGCCCGGCCTCGCCTCGTCTCACTGGCGGAGGTGGATGCGGAAACCGCAACCCGCAAGGCGGCGGAGCTCGGCTTTGCGAAATCCACCGGCAACTGGCGCGATCTCCTTGATGATCCCGACATCGACGTGATCTCTGTGACCACGCCCAATGCCTTCCATGCGGAAATGGCGGTTGCGGCGCTTGAGGCCGGAAAGCATGTCTGGTGCGAAAAGCCGATGGCGCCGGCGCTTGTCGATGCCGAGCGCATGGCCGCTGCCGCACGGCGGGCCGGCAAGGTGGCCGTCATGGGCTACAACTACATCCAGAACCCCGTCATCCGGCATATCAGGACACTGATCCAGGAAGGGGCGATCGGCGCCGTCAACCATGTCCGCGTCGAGATGGACGAGGACTTCATGGCCGATCCCCAGGCCCTGTTCTACTGGAAGAGCGAGGCGTCGTCCGGTTATGGCGCACTCGATGATTTTGCCGTTCATCCCTTGTCGCTGCTCTCGGTCCTCTTCGGTCATCCGAAGTCTGTGATTGCCGACATGGCCAAACCCTATGCCGAACGACCGACCGCCGCGGGCGGAGCCCGCAAGGTCGAGAACCATGACCTGGCCTCCGTGCTGATGCGGCTCGAAGGGGGCGTGTCCGCGGTGCTGATGGCGAACCGCTCCGCCTGGGGGCGCAAGAGCCGCATCGCTCTGCAGATCTACGGCTCCAAGGGGGCGATCCTTTTCGACCAGGAGCGCATGAACGAGTTTGAACTCTATCAGGCGAGCGGACGCTCCACCGAGCAGGGATTTGCAAGGGTGCTGACGGCACCGGCGCACAAGCCTTACGACCGCTTCATTCCGGCACCCGGACATGGCCTGGGTTTCAATGATCTCAAGATCATCGAATGCCGCGAGTTGATCGGGGCAATCCAGGGTGAAAGCGCCCATGTGATCGATTTCCAGCAGGGTCTGCGCATCGAGCAGAGCGTGCATGCCATGGCGCGTTCCTTCGTGGAGCGGCGCTGGATCGATGTCTGACATGACCTAAAGCCCATCGCTATCTCTCGCTATTGCGACGGGCGTTCCGGCGTCGCGATTTGCGCATTTCGTTGTGCAGAAACCAGTCATTCTTGACGGAAGACAAGTCCGCGCGCTTTTGCTGCGCCGCGGCCAATCCAGTTCCAGAGCCGTTGCGTAGAGAGGCCAAAACGCACGCAATGGAGATGGAGCGATGATCAAGTTGGCAGCGGCCCTGTTGGGCCTCTCACTCAGCCTCACCAGCCAGGCCGGGGCGAAGGAATTCACCTTTGAAAGCTATTTTGCTGGAAAGACGAAGGCGGTCGGCAGCTTCAGCGCCATCAACGGCGTGAAGCGGAAGTTTTCCGTTGACCTCACCGGCACCTGGGATGGGCGCATGCTGACGTTGCGCGAGGACTTCGTGTTTGATGATGGCACGCGCGACCGCAAGACCTGGCGCTTCGTCAAGACCGGTCCCGGCCGCTACAGCGGCACCCGGGAAGATGTGATCGGGGAGACCAAGGTCACGATCGAAGGCGACACGGCGAAGTTCACGTATCTCGTCTATCTCGATTCCGCCAAGCAAGCCAATAAGGTGCGGTTCTACGACACGATGGTGCTGCGCAAGGATGGCACGGTTCTGAACACCGCCTGGGTCACCAAGTTCGGCCTGCCCGTCGCCAAGACAACGGTTGAGTTCAGCCGGTAGTCCACGGGTCTCCCCCAACGAAAATGGCGGCGCCGGGGCGCCGCCAGTCGGTGAGGAAGGGAGGTTATTGTTATTTCTTGGTTCGCTTCTTCTGCCGGTAGACGTCGGTAATGACGGCCGCGACGATGATCATGCCCTTGACGATTTCCTGGTAGTAGGCGTCTACCCGCAGGAACGTGAAGCCCGAGGTCATGACGCCAAGGATGATGGTGCCGATGACTGTGCCGGTGATGCGGCCTGCGCCGCCGGCCAAGGAGGTTCCGCCGATAACTGCAGCTGCGATGGCGTCGAGTTCGTACATCACGCCCATGCCTGACTGAGCCGTCTGGGCACGGGCCGCGGTGACGACGCCTGCCAAGCCCGCCAGCATGCCGGCGATGGCATAGACCTTGATCAGATGGCTTTCGACATTGATGCCGGATACCCGTGCCGCCTGCACATTGGCGCCGATGGCATAGGTGAACTTGCCATAGCGGGTATACCGCAGCGCCACGTGGAAGATGGCCGCGACAACCAGGAAGACGACGACAGGCCAGATGCCGGTGCCGATGAAGTTGAACTGGTCGGTAAGGCCGGAAACCGGCTGTCCCTTCGTATACCATTTGGAGATGCCGCGCGCGGTGACCATCATGCCGAGCGTAGCGATGAACGGCGGGATCTTGGTGCGGGCAATCAATTGCCCGTTGATATAGCCGGCCAGCAGGCCGACGGCGATGCCGACGAAGATCGGGATGAAGAAGGGTAGGTCGGTCAGGCCCGGATACAGCGCGCGCGGCCATGTGGAGGCCTGGGCGACGCTTGCCGAGAACATGGCCGTCATGCCGACCACCGATCCCGATGACAGGTCGATGCCGCCTGTGATGATGACCTGCGTGACACCAACGGCAATGATGCCGATGACCGAGACCTGCAGGATCATGATGGTCAGGCGCTGCTGGTTGAACAGAAAGCTCTGGCCGATGAAGAGCCATCCCAGGATTTCGTAGACCAGGGCAATTCCGATCAGCACGAAGAAGATGTTGGCCTCCGGCGGAAGCCGCCGATGGGGCTGCGGCGCGCGCATGTCGACCTTCGTCTTGGCCGCTGTTTCGCTGCTCATATATTCCTCCCTGCGGTTATGGATCAGCGCGACGCCAGATCCATGACCTTTATCTGTGTGGCTTCTGCGCGGTCGAGAAAACCGGTAACGCGGCCTTCATGCATGACCATGATGCGGTCGCTCATGCCCAGCACCTCCGGCATTTCGGAGGAGATCATGATGACGGCGACGCCGTTTCTGGTCATCTCGCAGACCAGGCGATGGATCTCCGCCTTGGCTCCAACATCGATGCCGCGTGTCGGCTCATCGAGGATCAGGATGCGCGGATTGGTCAGCATCCAGCGCCCGATCAGGGCCTTCTGCTGGTTGCCACCGGAGAGGTTTTCGATCCTCTCGTTGAGGCTCGGGGTCTTCACCCTGAGCTTGCGGCACATCTCCTCGCATTGTTCTTCAATCTCGCGGGCCTGCACGAAGCCATGTCTGACATAGCGGTCCTGGAGCACGGCGAGCTGCATGTTTTCCAGCACATCCAGCACCAGCAGGCAGCCGGTTTCCTTGCGGTCCTCCGTCAGGAAGGCCATGCGGTTGCGGATCGCTTCCGTCGGGCTGGAGATTGCGACAGGCTTCCCATCGATCTCGATGGTGCCCGAAGAGGCAGGGGTAACGCCGAACAAGGTTTCCGCGACATTCGAGCGGCCGGAGCCGACGAGGCCTGCGACGCCCAGGATCTCGCCTGCGCGCACCTCGAAGGACACGTCGCGGAAGACGCCGTTCAGGGTCAGGTTCTTGACGGAAAGCACTGTCTTGCCGAGCGGCACTTCCTCCTTGGGAAACATCTGGGTGATCTCGCGGCCGACCATCATTCTGATGATGTCGTCGCGGGTCACCTCGCTCGAGGCATGGGTGGCGATATACTTGCCGTCGCGGAACACCGAGAACTCGTCGGCGATCTCGAACAGCTCGTTCATCTTGTGGGTGATGTAGACGATGCCGATGCCCTGGTCCCTCAGGCCCCTGATGATCTGGAACAGGTGCTCGACCTCGCGCTCGGTGAGCGCCGATGTCGGCTCGTCCATGATCAGCACGTCGGACTCGTAGGAAACCGCCTTGGCGATCTCGACCATCTGTCTGTTGGCAACCGAGAGATCGCCGACGTTGGTTTCCGGGTCGATGGAGATGTTCAGCCGCTCGAACAGGGCCGTGGTCTTGCGGCGCATTTCCGCGTGATCGACAAAGCCGAAACGGGTCAGCGGCTCGCGGCGGATCCAGATATTCTCGGCGACCGTCATATAGGCCATCAGGTTCAGTTCCTGATGGATCATGGCGATGCCGTTTTCGAGCGCATCCAGCGGCGATGTAAGACGGATATCGACGCCCTTCAACTGCACGCGGCCCTTGTCCGGCTGGTAGATGCCGGCCAGGATTTTCATGAGGGTCGATTTGCCGGCGCCATTTTCACCCATCAGGGCATGCACGCTGCCGCGCTTCAGCCTGAAGGTGACATCATCAAGCGCCACGACGCCCGGAAATTCCTTGCGCACGCCTTCGGCGCTCAGCAAATATTCGGCATTCGGTATGGCGCCGCTCTTGCGCACCGCAGCCATGGTGGATGGGCTGACCATCGCGTCGACTCCCTGGACAATGCCAATGGCTGCGGATGCGGCCGATGCCGCATCCGCTCGCCTGGCGACTAACGTCAGTTCTTGGCCTGGTAGTCCTTGAGGTTGGCCGGGGTGACGAGTTCGAAGGGAATGTAGACCTTCTTCTCGACCTTCTCACCCTTCACCAGCTTCAAGGCAGCATCGAGTGCCCCCTTGCCCTGGCCGGCTGCGTTCTGGAAGACGGTGACGTCCATATCGCCAGCGGCCATGGCGGCCAGGGCGTCCTGGGTGGCGTCCACGCCGCCGACCACGACGGAATCCATCTTGCGGCCAGCCGCCTTCAGCGCCTGGACGGCGCCGATGGCCATTTCGTCGTTGTTGGCGATCACGGCGTCAAACTCGATGCCGCTGGACAGCCAGTTGGTCACGAGGTCGGCACCCTGGGTGCGCTGCCAGTTGGCGGTCTGCTCTTCTACAATCTTGATGCCGCTGCATTCGGGGGTGGCAAACACGTCATGCACGGCCTTGGTGCGCATGCGCGCGCCCTGGTTGGACAATTCACCCATCATGACCACGGCGTTGCCCTTGCCACCCAGCAGGCGGCAAACTTCCTTGGCCTGGAGCGTGCCGGCGACGATTTCTTCAGACGCGACGAATGACTGCTTCTCCGGCAGCTCATTGACGTTGATCGGCTCGCGATTGACGTAGACCAGCGGAATGCCGGCATCGGCAGCGATCTTCGACATGGCTGCGGTCGCATCCGTGTCGACGGGGTTGACGATGATTGCGTCCACGCCGGCGGCGATAAAGTTCTGGATCTGGCTCTGCTGCTTGGCCACGTCGTTCTGTGCGTCCTCGACCTGCAGCGTGACGCCGGGCACGGTCTTGGCATAGTCCTGCATGCCGTTGCGCAGAACGGTCAGAAAGTTGTCGTCGAACAGCGCCATCGACACGCCGATCGTCTCCGCATGAGCGGCCGTGCTCAGCATCACGGACATGGCAGCGCCCAGGATAAATTTCTTCATGACTTCCTCCTCAGATGGTGTCCGGTCCACCAGGTTTCCCGGAGATCGACCTGAACGCCGATCGCGCATTTTCACGCCTCCAACGCGTGAGAGGAAACGGAACAAACAGACCGCCGCTCTCAAAATGCAGATAATTTATTCCATTTTTTGGCGGGCGCGTCAACGCGCTGGCGAGCGATTGGAATAAAAATTATGGAAAAGCGCCGAATTGTCGCGATGCTGACGCTGCTGCGCCAGATCCATATGGAACATTTGTTCCATTAGTCACAATTGCTCTGGGACTGGCGGCTTGGATGCTTGCGTCAAAACGAACAGCAAAACAGGCCGCCCTGGCCGAAGAGACCACGCGAGCCAGGTAACGCAGAACGCTGCTCGCCCTGTTGGCTCAGACCGCCGCGCGGATGAAATCCATGCTCTGCCGCACCGCTGCAAGTGGGTCGCTGAGGGCGTGCACTTCGGCTGCGAAAGGCTCAAACGAGAGATGATTATTATAGCCCGCGGCGCGCAAGGCTTTGATCTGTGCGACATTGCCGAGCCGATCCGAGGCATCGATCAGGACGCGGTGAGGATCGCGCATTTCGGACACAGCCACTGAGCCATCCGTGACACCGGAAATATGCACGAGCCCGGTCAGTTCGGGGAATGCCGCAGTCTCTCCCGCCAGATGATGGTGGAAGGTGTCATGCACTAGCCGGAAGGTGTCGCCACCGATCTTACCGATTGCGGCGGCGGCCTCGCTTTTCAGGCGCAGGGAGCAAATCTCGAAACCGAGCGGCTCCACCAGGCCGATGAGCCCTGCGTTCTGGAGCAGAGGTGCCAGGGCGTTGAGTGCCATGTCCAGATTGTCGCGACGCTCCATTTCACCCAAGCCGGTACCGTCATTCTTCGGCACCAGCACCAGGGCCTTTGCGCCACACTCGCTGGCATAGGCGATCAGATCTTCGGCTTCGCGTTTCCGCTCGTCCGTCCAGTCATTGAAGCGCTGCAGCGCGTTGATCGAGATGATCTCGATGCCGCGTTCGGTCGCCAAGGCTCGCACTTGTTTGGGCGAGGTGCCATCCAGGATCGCATTGCCGGTCAGATCGTTGCGAATTTCGACAGCGTCAAGCCCGAGATTTTTCGCAAGATCGAGGAATTGCGCGAGCGGCAGTTTGGGCGCCGTCATGTGATTGATGGCGAACTTCAGGGGTTGCATGACTGGGTTCTCCTCCCGTGTCGGCACTCTAATATCCGGCAAGGTCGACGCCTCCTCATCGCCCTTGCCGTCGCGAAAAGCTGACTGTCAGACCTGACCGTCGAGCGAGCCCACAACCCCGTAGAGATCGGGCCGGCGATCGCGAAACAGCCCCCAGGCGGAGCGTTGCCGCTCGATGGCGTCGAGATCGAATATTTCCACCAACAGGCTTTCCGTATCGCGATCGGCTTCCCGGAGCTTCAGCCCGGTCTGGTCGGCAATGAAGGAGGAACCGTAGAACGTGATCGATGTGCCATTGCGACCTTCTTCCCGTCCGATGCGGTTGGATGCGATGACAGGCACCAGATTTGCTGCGGCATGCCCTTGCATCACGCGTTGCCAATGGGGCGCGCTGTCGAGCAGGGGATCTTGCGGCTCGCTGCCGATCGCGGTCGGGTACAGCAGCATCTCGGCGCCCATCAGCGCCATGCCGCGCGCTGCCTCGGGAAACCACTGGTCCCAGCAGATGCCGCAGCCGATCGTGCCGAAGCGTGTCTTCCAGACCTTCAAGCCGGTATCCCCGGGGGAGAAGTAGTATTTCTCGGTATAGCCAGGGCCGTCAGGGATATGGCTCTTGCGGTAGTTGCCCAGGACCGTGCCATCGGCATCGATCACGGCCAGCGAATTGAAATAGGCCTTGCCGGCTTTCTCGAAATAGCTGATCGGCAGGACGACGCCGAGTTCCGCTGCCAGGGCCGAGAAATGGCTGATCATCGGATTGTCTTCCAGCGGCAGCGCCAGCGCAAAATATTCCGGATCCATGTCCTGGCAGAAATACGGCGTGGCGAAGAGTTCCTGGATCAACGCGATATTCGCGCCCTTCGCCGCCGCCTGGCGCACCAGGTCCTCCGCCCGGGTGATATTTTCCTCGATATCCCAGCTGCAGGCCATTTGCGTGGCTGCGACGGTGACCTTTCTCATTTCCCGCTCCTTACGCCTGATAGGTGATGCGTCCGTCGCAGATGGTGGTTGCTGCCCTCACATCGATGATGGACCCCGGCGACACCTGCTCAATGTCAGTCGACAATATCACGATGTCGGCGAGATAACCCGCCTTGAGCATGCCTTTTCGATCTTCCATGAATTCGACCCAGGCGCCCACGGCCGTATAGGCGTGCAAGGCCTCCGACAGGGTAAAGCGCTCGTCGGGGAGCCCGTCCTTCCATGGCTTGCGGTTGACCGCATCCTGGATGCACTGGAAGGGAGAAATGGGCGACACCGGCCAGTCCGAGGCGAAGACGACGGGCGCGCCTGCTTCCTTCATGGTGCGCCAGGCATAGGCGTAAGGCCAGCGATCCTCGCCGATCCTGGCTGTTGTCGGCTCTGCCGGAAAACAGGTGCCGCCGGGATAATGAACCGGCTGCATGGAGGCGACGATGCCGAACTCCGCAAAGCGGCCGATATCGTCGGGGTGGATGACTTCGATATGCTCGATGCGGTGGCGGTTGCCGCTCTTTCCGTTCACCTTGGCGGCGGCTTCATAGCCGTCCAGCGTCTGGCGAACCGCTGCACTGCCAATGGCATGAACGGCAACCTGCAGCCCCAGGGCATCAGCCCTGGTTGCGATGGCATCGAAAGCATCAGGGGTGAAGAGCGGTTCGTAGGTATAGCCCGGCCGGTCGCCATAACCATCAAGCATATAGGCCGTCTGGCTGTCGAGCACGCCATCCATGAACACCTTGACGAAATCGCTGCGCACCATGTCAGTCGCAAATTCCACTTTCCAAGCCGCCGCCTTGTCCAGTTCGGACAGGTCCATGAAATTCTTCATGTGGAAGGGGATGCGGATGCGGCAGGGCAGTTCGCCCGCCAATTCCAGGTCGCGCATCAGGCGCAGCTGATAATGATTGCCGTCGAAATTCTGGATCGAGGTGACTCCCCAGGAGGCGCAGTAGTCCAGGCCCTTCTTGAGGATGGCGCGGTCGAGGGCATATTGCTCCGGCGTTACGTTTTCCGGGTCCCGTCCGGTCAGAAGGCCGAGTTCTTCGCGGCCGCCGGTCGAGGCCAGTGCAGCCACCGGGCCGAAGGCATTGCCCTCGCGCAGTTCGCCGCTTGCCGTTCCATCGGCTGCCATGACGATCTCGTTGCCGACGCCGACATCCTTGCCATGCAATAGGCCGGCCTTTTCCAGGGCCGGTGTGTTGGCCCAGGCCGTGTGATGGTCAGGCGCAAACATCATGAAGGGCCTGTCAGGAAGTGCCGCATCCAGATCCTGCCGCGTGACGGGCCTGTTGGCGCCGAGGATCGAGTAATCGGCCGAAAAGCCCATCAGCAGCGGTTCATCGGGATTGGCGGAGGCATAGTCCTGCATCGCCTTTTTAAGGGCATCGAAGCCCTGCACGCCATGCAGGTTGAGCTGCGTCAGCGAGACGGAGCCTGGGAAGATATGCATATGCGCTTCGTTAAAGCCCGGCAGGACGGTGGCGCCGGCCGCATCGATCGTCTTGGTGGATGGGCCGGCGAGTTCTTTGATGGCGGCGGTGTTGCCCACTGCCAGAATGCGATTGCCGTTGACCGCCACGGCCTCGGCGCGTGGATTGTCGGGATCCATGGTGAGGACGATGGCATTGTTGATGATCAGGTCGGCGGTCTGTGACATCGGGATATCCGGATTATTTGTTCAGGCCTTCAGGGCGCAGATGGCGCGGAAAAAGGCGAAATTATCCTGCTTCAACTCGTCGTCTAGCGGATTGGGCTGGGAGGAGAGTTTCACAAGCACGGTTTCGGTGGAGGGGTCGACATAGAGCCACTGGCCGTGGATGCCGATGGCGCAGAAAGCTCCGTTCGGCTCGCCGGTCTGATACCATTGGCTGCGATAGCGTCCATTGGGCAGCAGGTTCGGCTTGCCGTCGACCCAGGCTTTGTGATCGCCGGCCGTCAGCATGTCGGCTACCCAGTCCTGCGGTATCACTGGCCGTCCATCCACCATGCCGTTGTTGCGCAGCATCTCGCCGACCCGTGCCAGGTCGCGGGCGGTGATCGAGATGCCGCCGGCGGCGCGGGGCGATCCCTCGGCATCCACGGTGATGCTGCCGTGGTTGCGCGCGCCGAGCGGCTTCCAGAGCCGTTCCGAAAATACCTCGGCATAGCGCTTGCCGCTGGCCCGCTCGACCAGAATGCCCAGCATGTCGGAATTCGGCGAGGCATAGAAATGCGGACCGCCGTGATCGTGTGCGGCCTTCTTGAGCGTCAGCAGGAAGGCGAGCAGGCTTTCCGCGGGCCGGTCCAGCTTGGCCGGGTTCCAGAGGGTGGCCCGCCGGTAGCGGTCATAATCGCCATCGGCATTGAGATAGGCCTCGTCGAAGGCGAGGCTGACCCGCATGTCCAAGAGATTGCGAATGGTGCAGCCACCATAGACGCAGTCCGCCGCTTCCGGCAGCAGGCTTGTGACAGGCTTGTCCGGATCGACAAGTCCGTCAGCCTCCAGGCTGGCCAGCAGTAGCGCCGTCAGGGACTTGCTGATGGAGAAGATCAGGTGCGGCTGGTTCACGTCCGCATGAGGTGCATAGTGCTCGGCGATGATCTCGCCGCGCCGCATCAGCACGAAGGCATCGGTATGGGCATAGGCGAGGAATTCACGGGCGGATCCATGTCCGGCAAGGCCGGTTTCCATGGGCTGGTCGAGCAGCGGAGACTGCGCCAGCGCCGTTTCCGGCCGTTCGGCCTCCGCGCGAAGCTGGGCGCTCGGCACCACTTCGCCGGCATGGGCAAAGCTCCAGCGGCTGAAGGGGGCGGTGCGCCAGTTGGCAAGCGTAACGTCTTTGCGCTCGAAGCCGTAGGCGCGAGCAAAATCGGTGGTCATGAAAATCGCTCCTTGCTGGCGGGAAGGGCACGAGGCCTTTCCCGCCAGTCGCATTGCCGGAAGACCGGTGATTACTTCTGAACTTCCGTCCAGATCTTGGTGTAGAGCTGCTGGACGTCAGGCTCGCAGGTCAGCAGGAACTCGCCTGCCTTTTCCAGTTCTGCGGGAATGACGAGTTCCGGCGCGCTCTGCATCTGCGGCAGCATGTACTGCTCCGATCCCTTGATGCCATTGGCATATTTGGCGAAGTTCGAGATCAGCGCCGCGTTCTGCGGGTCCATGATAAAGTTCATGAACAGCTTGGCATTCTCGACGTTCTTGGCGTCCTTCAGGATAGTGACGCTATCCATGAAGACGGGGAAGCCTTCCTTCGGGTAACCAAACTTGATGTCCGCGTTTTTCTCGCGGGCGCGCATGATAGCGCCGTTCCAGTAATAGACGCCCGAATAGTCGCCCGCGGGCAGCTTTTCCGTGACGCTGTAGTCCATGGCCAGCCACTTGGCCTTGGCTTCCACCAGCTTGTCGCGCACCTTGCGCAACACGTCCTTGTCGGTGGTGCACCATGCGCCGCCAAAATACTTGATGGTGGCGAACAGCACGTCGTTCATCTCGGGGGTGACGTTGATCTTGCCGACGAGTTCGGCCGGCGGATCGAGGAAGATGGCCGAGGTGTTGATGTCGCCACCATAAACCTTGGTGTTGACGCCGATGCCGGTAACGCCCCACTGCCACGGAACAGAGTAGTGGCGGCCCGGATCCCATTCGACATCAGCCCAGCGGGCATCGACATTCTTGAAGTTTTCCATCTGGTCGGGACGGGCCTCCAGGAGCAGGCCTTCCTTGATCCAGATCGGCATATAATTGGCTGAGGGCACGACGATATCGAAACCGTGGCCGCCTGCGCGAACCTTGGCAAGCGCCGTGTCATTGGAGTCGTAGTCGGTGATCGTGACCTTGACGCCGAATTGTTCCTCGAACTTCTTGATCAGTTCCGGGCTCGTGTAGTCGCCCCAGTTATAGATGTTGAGCTCGCCCGCCGCAGACGCGGAATTGGCGAAGGCCATGATGGAAATCGCTGCCGTTGCAGCCATCATCTTCCATTTCGTATGCATCTCAGTTCCTCTCTTTGCCTGTCGTCCGATTATTGTTTTCGTCGGTTGATGAAGAAAAATATGACCACCAATGCTGTCGATAGCGCCAAGAAAACTGTCGCGATGGCGTTGATCTCCGGCGTCGTCTCACGCCTCAGCTGGCCCAGCATGTAGGTCGGCAGCGTATCCTGACCGCCCGATTTCACGAACTCGGTGATGACGACATCATCCAGCGAGATGACGAAGGCGAGCATGAAGCCGGCAATGATGGCCGGGCGTAACAGGGGCAGGGTGACATGCCGGAATGTCATCCATGGCGTGGCATAGAGGTCGGCCGCCGCCCGCTCCAGCGTCAGGTCCATGCTCTCCAGCCGCGCCCGGATCGGCAGATAAGCGAAAGGAATGCAGAAGGCCGTGTGGGCGGCGATGAGGTAGCCAAGGCCGGAATAACCGGTCCAGACCTTGATGCGCGAGAAGACGATCAGCAGGGCAACGCCGGTGACGATTTCCGGCACCATGATCGGCTGGTTGATGAGGGCATATTTGAAGGTCAGCCCCGGATAGGGCTGCGTCCGGGTCGTGGCCAGCGCCGCCATGGTGGCCGTGATCGTGGCCAGCACAGCGGCCCAGGTGGCTATGACGAGTGAGCGAATGGCCGCGTCCTGGACGGCCGCGTTGTTCCAGGCCGAGACGAACCACCGGAGCGAAAACCCGTCCCATCGCGACAGGGATTCCGCACCGTTGAAAGAATAGGCGACGAGGGCAGCAATCGGCAGATAGAGCGCGAAGAAGGTGAAGAGCGCGATCAGACCGAAGCCGGGTTGGCTGCGGATATTGAAGCGGCGGCTAAACATGGCCCGAACCTCCGCGGGAGGCATTGCGGACATAGATCAGCAGCGCGATCATCACGAACGCCATCAGCGTGATGGACATGGCGGCACCGAGCGGCCAGTTGCGCCCCGAGCCGAACTGCATTTCGATGAGGTTGCCGAGCATCATGTTCTTGCCTCCGCCCAGCACGCGCGGAATGACATAGGCGCCGAGCGACGGGATGAAGACGAGGATCGAGCCGGCGATGATGCCCGGTTTGACCAGGGGAATGACGATGCGCCTCAAGACCTGGAAGCGGGTGGCGTAGAGATCGTAGCCCGCTTCCACCAGCCGGAAATCCAGCTTCTCAATGGCGGCATAGAGCGGCAGCACCATCAACGGCAGATAGACATAGGTCATGCCGAGCAGGTTTGCGGTATCGGTATACATGATCTGCAAGGGGCTTTCGATCACGCCGAGCCAGATCAGGGCGTTGTTGAGCAGGCCTTCGTTGCGGATGACCTGCTGCATCGCGAATGTTCGGATCAGGAGATTAGTCCAGAACGGGATCGTGACCAGGAAAACCCAGACTTCCCGCGTGTGCGGCGGGCGGGTCGCGATGAAATAAGCGGTTGGAAAGCCAAGGATCAGGGTCAGGATGGTCGTGACGAAGGAAAGCTGGATCGAGCGCCAGATGATGGAGAGATGGGCATCCGCAAGGCCCAGCGTGTCGTCGAAAATGTCTCGCTGAAAGAAGACCGATATCCAGCCTTCCAGCGAGAATTCCCCGAAACGGACATCGCCATAGTCGCCCTTTGCCATGAAGGAATAGAGCAGCATGACGAGCAGCGGGCCGGCTGCCGCGAAGAAAATGATGACGAGCGCCGGGGTGCTGAGCAGCCAGCGGGAGCGGATATCCTGTTTTCTTGCCGCAAGAGCGGCTTCATCTGCGCCGCTCATGCTCAATCCTTCAGGATCTGGGCTATGCTGTCCCCGAACACGATCCCGACCCGCTGGCCGGTAGCGTAAGTGGACAGGCCATTGCTGCTGTTCTGCTGCCGTACCGCGAAATGCGGACCTGCATCCAGCTTGACCGTCACACTGGTGTCGGTCCCGAGATAGACGATGCTCTCGATGGTGCCCTCGAGCTTTGCCGAGGCCGAGGTCTCGACGATGGCCGCATGCTCCGGGCGGATCACGATCGTCATCCTGCCGGCGGGTGCCAAGCCCTCCGGATAGCTCGCAGTGACCGTCTGGCCCGAGGGCAAGCGGACAGTCGCCTGGGTGCCGTGGACGGATTGCACATCAATTTCCAAAAAATTCGTCTCGCCGATGAAATCGGCCACGAAGCGGTCGGCCGGGCGCTGGTAGATCTCCCGCGGCGCGCCGACCTGGCGCACCTTGCCCTGCGACATCACCGCGATGCGGTCTGACATCGTCAATGCTTCTTCCTGGTCGTGGGTGACGAAGACGAAGGTGATGCCGGTTTCGGATTGCAGACGTTTCAGCTCGATCTGCATGTTCTTGCGCAGCTTCAGGTCCAGCGCCGATAGCGGCTCGTCCAGCAACAGCACTTTCGGCTGCGGTGCCAGCGCACGGGCCAACGCCACACGCTGTTGCTGGCCGCCTGACAACTGCGTGACCGGCTTGTCGCCGCGCCCCTCCAGATGGACGAGCTTCAGCATGCGCTCCACCACGGCGGCTATATCGGCCTTGCTGCGGCCGAGCATCTTCAACCCGAAGCCGATATTCTCGCCGACCGTCAGATGGGGAAAGAGCGCATAGTTCTGAAACACGGTGTTCACGGGCCGCTGGTTTGGCGGCAGGCTGGAAATATCGGTTCCATCGAGACGAATCTCGCCGCTGGAAGGCAGTTCGAAGCCAGCGATCATCCTCAGTAGCGTGGTCTTGCCGCAGCCGGATGGCCCCAGCAGCGTGAAAAATTCGTTCGGCCTGATGTCAAGAAAGATGTCGTCAACGGCCTGGAAATGGCCAAACCACTTCGACACGCCCTGCATGCCTATGGCGCCGCCATGCATGTTTCCTGCGTGGGATTGCTGCATGAAGTCCCCGTATTGCGTTCGGGCGAATGCCCTTTTGCCCCTGAGGGCGTGCTGTTCCCTGGCCGCTTCTGCGGCTCTCGCTTGCTATGCACTGCTTGCTTATGATCACAACAAATCATAACTTGATCAAAACTGTAAGAGCTATTTTTTGGGCATGCGAAGAATTTAGACAGGCCGTTTTGTTGCTCCTGCGACCTGCCTTCCCTATAGATTCGCATGGGACTGCTGGGTGGA
Organism: Rhizobium sp. RU36D; assembly: GCF_900176345.1. GTDB lineage: Bacteria > Pseudomonadota > Alphaproteobacteria > Rhizobiales > Rhizobiaceae > Allorhizobium. Next base: position 482,577 of record NZ_FWXU01000001.1, on the reverse strand, counting down.
CGGGGTGATGCGCAGATGCTGATGATGGACAAGCGCCGCAGTTCAGAGACCGTCAAACAGTGGGTCTATCGCGTGCTTCGGTCTGCCATCATGACAGGGCGCTTCAAGCCTGGCGATCCCGTAACGATCAATGGGCTGGCGGATAGTCTCAAGGTCAGCGCCATGCCGGTGCGCGAGGCGCTCCACAGGCTGGTGGCCGATGGCGCGCTCGAATCCCTGGATAACAGGCGGGTGCGGGTGCCGCTTGTTGATCCCGACCGTTTCGATGAGATCCTGGCCACCCGCATCGCGCTGGAAACGGTGGCTGCCGAGCGTGCTCTTCCGCATATCAATTTCGTGCGGCTCGCACGGTTGCAGCAACTCGATGCCCGATGCGACGAGATCTATGACAGCGGCGACCTGGAGGGCGGGATTGCCGCCAACTTCGAGTTTCATCGTTTTCTCTACGAAACCCGGTCCTCGGCGGTGCTGCTGCCGCTCATCGAATCCCTGTGGTTGCGGCTCGGCCCATTCATGCGGCTGGCCTCGGAAAACCTGCGGGAGCATTATATCGTCGATCGCCATGCGGAGGCACTGGACGCCATCCGCCACAAAGATGCGGCCGCATTGAAGGCAGCCATTGCGGCCGACATCCAGGACGGCGTCGGCTATCTCGGGCGAACACAGTTCCTGGAAACGGCATCGGCCGGGCATAACCCGGCCGAAGACATGTAGATTTAGGAGCCTCTCGGCGCCTGCCGTGAAGGCGGATCAGAAGAACGCCTGGATGCCGGTCTGGGCACGGCCGAGGATCAGGGCGTGCACGTCATGGGTGCCCTCGTAGGTGTTGACCGTTTCCAGGTTCTGGGCGTGGCGCATCACGTGATATTCGATCTGGATGCCGTTGCCGCCATGCATGTCGCGAGCGTTGCGGGCGATGTCGAGCGCCTTGCCGCAATTGTTGCGCTTGACGATCGAGATCATCTCCGGCGCCATCTTGTGCTCATCCATCAGGCGGCCGACTCGCAGGCTACCCTGCAGGCCGAGTGCGATTTCAGTCTGCATGTCGGCGAGCTTCTTCTGGAAGAGCTGCGTGCCGGCCAGCGGCTTGCCGAACTGCTTGCGGTCCATGCCGTAGTCGCGGGCGCGGATCCAGCAATCCTCTGCCGCACCCATGACGCCCCAGGAAATGCCATAGCGGGCGCGGTTGAGGCAGCCGAAGGGACCCTTGAGACCGGATACATTCGGCAGCAGCGCATCTTCGCCGACTTCGACGCCGTCCATGACGATTTCGCCCGTGATCGAGGCGCGCAGCGACAGCTTGCCGCCGATCTTCGGAGCGGACAGACCCTTCATGCCCTTTTCCAGCACAAAGCCGCGGATCTCATTGTTGTGTGCCTCGGACTTCGCCCAGACGACGAAGACGTCAGCGATCGGGGCGTTCGAGATCCACATCTTGGATCCGCGCAGGCGGTAGCCGCCTTCGATCTTTTCCGCGCGGGTCTTCATGCCGCCCGGGTCAGAGCCGGCATCCGGCTCGGTCAGGCCGAAGCAGCCGATCAGTTCGCCGCTGACCAGGCCCGGCAGATATTTCTGCCGCTGCTCTTCATTGCCATAGGCATAGATCGGATAGATGACGAGCGAGGACTGCACGCTCATCATCGAGCGATAGCCGGAATCGACGCGTTCGACTTCCCGCGCAACCAGACCATAGGACACGTAGTTGGCACCGGCGGCGCCATAGGTGTCGGGCACGGTGACGCCGAGAAGGCCTGCCTGGCCCATCAGCCGGAAGAGGCCGGCATCGGTCTTTTCATCAAGATAGGCGTCCTTGATCCGCGGCATGAGTTCAGCCTTCGCAAAGGCTGCCGCGGAATCGCGGATCATGCGCTCATCTTCGGAAAGCTGGTCTTCCAGCAGGAAAGGATCGGTCCAGGAAAAAGGATGCTTGTCGCTCATATCAATGCCTCCGGTTTTCCGTTGGTTACGTCCCGGAACGCGCGAAGGCAAGCGAACTTTACAGATAGGGCCATTACCATTAGGAATGGCTCATGCCCTTTGCCCCACGCCGTTTGACGCCTTCCACCAGTGCGCTTTCCGCCTTCGAAGCGGTCGCCAGGCTTGGCAGTTTTTCGGCAGCGGCCGATGACCTGGCGCTGACCCAGGGCGCCATCAGCCGACAGGTGGCGGTGCTGGAGGATCAGCTTGGCCAACGGTTACTGGAACGCACCAGTCGCGGCGTGGTGCTGACGGCGGCCGGCGCCAACTATGCCAAGCGCATTGGCGAGGCCTTGACGATCATTCGCGAGTCATCCCTTGCCGTCATGTCTGGCGTCGAGGGCAATGTGCTCAACCTCGCGATCCTGCCGACCTTCGGCACGCGCTGGCTGATGCCGCGCCTGCCAGGCTTCATCGCCCGGCATCCTGACGTGATTGTCAATTTCGCGACGCGCATCGGGCAATTCGACTTCGATTCCGAGAAGATCGACGCCGCCATCCATATCGGTGCGCCGAACTGGCCAAAGGCGGACAGCAAGCTCTTGATGCACGAAACGATGCAGCCGGTCTGCAGTCCGGACTTCCTGCGGGAGCATCCGATCCGTGAGGCCGCGGATCTCGTGTCTTTGCCGTTGCTGCACATGGCCTCGCGGCCCGGCGCCTGGCAGCACTGGTTCGCCAGCCTCGGACTGGAGGAGGAGGTCGGTCGCGGCATGCGCTTCGAACAGTTCCTCAACGTGGCGCAGGCCTGTATCGCCGGTGTCGGCGTAGCTCTCATGCCGCCCTTCCTCATCCAGCCGGAATTGCAGGCGGGCCAGCTTGTTCCGGCCTTCAATCATGCGATCCGTAGTCCAAGCAGCTATTACCTCGTGTCACCCTGGACAAGGCGGGCCTACAAGCCGGTCGCGGCCTTCCGCGACTGGATCAGCGAGGCGGCGGCGGAGTTCAATGGTGGGCCATTGACGGAGTAGGCGGCCCGGATTCGCTGCTCATTATTGCAAAAGAATAGGCGGCGATGCCTGGGAGCACCGCCGCCTCGTGTCTCGTCTTGACAGCCGTCCGTCAGGAACCTGTCACTTCGACCATCGCCTTTGCGCCACGTGTGGTCAGGCCGCGATAGGCATCGACGAGGCCGATCCGGAATGTCTCGTGGGCGGCAAGGCCGGCATCAAAGACCTCGCTGACGGACAGGAAGGCAGCCACCTTGGCTTCTGGTGTATCGGCGCCGTCGGACAAGGCCTTCAACCGTGCCGCAAGCGGATCACGGACGTCGATGGCCTGCCCCTTCTCGTCCACGCCGCCGACATAGCGCATCCAGGCGGCGACCGCGAGGATGAGGCCTTCCGGGCGACGACCTGCCGCGAGGTTGTCGCGGATGGTGCCGAGGATGCGCTGCGGTAGCTTCTGCGATCCGTCCATGGCGATCTGCCACGTGCGGTGACGAATGGCCGGGTTCTGGTAGCGCTTCAGCAGGGCATCGGCATAGTCGGAGAGCTTCACGCCTTCCGGTGGTGTCAGGCAGGGGATGATCTCGTTGGTCCAGAGATGCTGGCAAAAGCGGCTGAAGGCAGGATCGGCGATGGTTTCGCTGATCGTCTCATAGCCCGAGAGATAGCCGAGATAGGCCAGCGACGAGTGCGTGCCGTTCAGGCAGCGCAGCTTCATGTTCTCGAACGGTGCGACTTCGCTGACCAGTTGGACGCCGACGGATGCAAAATCCGGTCGCTCGCCATCGACGAAGTGATCTTCCACGACCCACTGGCGGAAGGGCTCATGCATGACCGGGGACTGGTCCAGCACGCCGGTCTTTTCGGAAAGCCGCTCGATATCCTCGGGCTTGGTGGCCGGCACGATGCGATCGACCATCGTCGAGGGGAACGCGCCTTGCGAGGCAATCCAGTCGGCAAGTCCCGCATCGATCAGTCCAGCGAATTCCAGCACGACGCCGCGCACGACCTTGCCGTTGTCGGGCAGGTTGTCGCAGCAAAGCACGGTGAAGGGCCGCAGGCCTGCCTTGTAGCGCCGCTCCAGGGCTCGCGTCAGAAAGCCGATGGCCGAGACGGGCTTGGCCGGGTTTTCCAGATCATGCAGGATGTCGGGATGCTGGCGGTTGAGCTTGCCGGTTGCCGGCTCGTGGCAATAGCCTTTCTCCGTAACCGTCAGGGTGACGATCTTGACCTTTGGATCCGCCATCTGCGAGAGCACGGCATCGGGATCTTCCCTTGCGACAAGCACGTTATTGATGACGGAAATGACCCGTGGGATTTCCCCATCAGGCCCGAGTTCGACGGCGGTATAGGCAAAGCCCTGCGGGGCCAGCGCATCGCGCTGGTCCGGGCGCACGAGGCTGACGCCAGCAATGCCCCAGTCGCCACCGGATTTTTCCATGGCTTCGGCGATGTAGATCGCCCCATGGGCGCGGTAGAAGGCGCCCAGGCCCAAATGGACGATCCCGGTGGCCGCGCGCTTGCCCGCGGATGGCTTGAGGCGCGGGAGGTCAGCGGGCAAGCCAGCCTCCATCGACATTGAGGATCGCGCCGTGGATGTAGTTTGCGGCGGGAGACGACAGGAACACGGCGGCACCGCCGATATCGGCGGCATCGCCCCAGCGGCCGGCCGGAATGCGGTCGAGGATCGCCTTGTTGCGGTTTTCATCGTTGCGCAACGCTTCGGTGTTGTTGGTGGTGATATAGCCCGGCGCGATGGCGTTGACGTTGATGCCCTTGGCGGCCCATTCATTGGCCAGAAGCTTAGTAAGGCCCGCCACACCGCTCTTCGAGGCCGTGTAGGATGGCACGCGAATGCCGCCCTGGAAGGACAGCAGCGAAGCGATGTTGACCACCTTGCCGCTGCCGCCGCGGGCGAAAACCGACTTCGCGAAGGCCTGGCAGAGGAAGAACACGGCCTTCAGGTTGACGTCCATGACATCATCCCAGTCGGCTTCGGTGAAATCGACGGCATCAGCACGCCTGATGATGCCGGCATTGTTGATCAGGATGTCGATCGGATCGAGCGTCTGGAACAGGTCCTTGCCAGCCATCGGGTCGCCCAGGTCCAGCTTGAGGCCCTGCGCCTTGCCGCCTTCAGCGCCGATCAGACCAACGGTTTCGTCGACCGAAGAGCGGCCGGCGCAGACGACGTCCGCACCCGCCTTGGCCAGAGATATGGCGATGGCCTGGCCGATGCCGGTGTTGGAGCCGGTGACAAGCGCGCGCTTGCCGGCGAGAGAGAATATATCGGTCACTTCAGCTTCTCCATCGAGACCATCTCTACATCCTTGTAGTCGACATTGTCGCCGGCCATGGCCCAGATGAAGGTGTAGGAGCTGGTTCCGGCACCGGAGTGGATCGACCAGGGTGGCGAGATCGCGCCTTCCTCGTTCTTGATAACGAGATGGCGGGTCTCATCCGGTTCGCCCATCAGGTGGAGAACGCGCTGGTTTTCGGGCAGGTCGAAATAGAGATAGGCTTCCATGCGACGGTCGTGCACATGGGCCGGCATGGTGTTCCAGACGGAGCCGGCCTTGAGCTTGGTCATGCCGACCACAAGCTGGCACGACTTCATGACGTCGGGATGCACGAACTGGTAGATGGTGCGCTCGTTTGAGGTTTCGGCTGCCCCGAGGCTCACATTCGCGGCTTCATCGATCTTGATGAGGCGCGACGGATAGGTGTGGTGCGCAGGCGCCGAGAGGATGTAGAAGCGGCCTTCGCCCGAGAAGGTCACCGGGCCGGCACCCATGCCGAGATACAGCATGTCGCCCTTGGCCATGGTGTAGTCGGCATCGGCCTTGACGCTGCCGGTGCCGCCGATATTGACGATCACCATCTCGCGGCGATCCAGAATGGATTTCGTGCCGCAGGGCTTCACCTCGTCCAGCGTCAGCGCAGCGTCGCCGGGAACAGCGCCGCCGACGATCATGCGGTCGTAATGGGTGTAGATCAGTGTGATCTCGCCCGTGCGGAAGATGTCGCTGACGTGGAAATTGTCGCGCAGTTCCGTGGTGTCGAAGGTTCTCGCGGTTTGCGGGTCAATGGCGTGGCGGATCTCAACGCTGAGCATTCGGTACTCCTGATTTTAAAGAAAGTCGTCGCGGCGGGGCGTGAAGGTATCCACGAGAATGCCGGGTTCGATGGCGCGGCATCCATGCACGGCCATGCTGGGAATGACGAAGCTGTCGCCGGGGCGAACCTCGAAGCTCGTATCACCAATGGTAAACTCGAAGCGGCCCGATTTGACGTAGGTGGACTGGACGTGGGGATGGTTGTGCAGGGCACCGACCCCGCCTTCGGCAAAGCGGAATTCCACCACCATGAGTTCGGGACTGTCGGCCACCACCTGGCGCGTAACGTTGTTTCCGGCGTCGACCGCCGGAAACTTTTGGACAAAGGCTTGCGTCATAAAAACTCCTACTTGAACAGCGAGGGCAGCCAGAGAGACAGTGCCGGTATATAGGTTACCAGCAGCAGCGTGGCGACACCCGCGCCGTAGAATGGCCAGATCGATTTCATCGCCTGGCCGACACTGATCTTGCCCACCGCGCAGGCGACAAACTGAACCGCTCCGACCGGAGGCGTGTTGAGGCCGATGCCGAAGTTCAGGATCATGATGACGCCGAAGTGTACCGGGTCGATGCCATAGGCCTTCACGATCGGCAAGAAGATTGGCGTGGTGATGATGATCGTCGGGCCCATGTCCATGAAGGTGCCGAGCACCAGCATGATCACGTTGAGCATCAGCAGAATGATGATCGGGTTGTCCGAAATCGTGTTCATCCATTCGATGAGCAGCGTCGGAACCTTGTGATAGGCCATCAGCCACGAAAAGGCGCTGGCCGTGCCGATGATCAGCAGCACCATGGCGGTGGTGCGCACGGCGCCCAGCGTCGCATCGACGAAAGCGGCCCAGTCCAGCTGGCGATAGACGAAGGCCGCGACCAGAAGGGCATAGAGAACCGCAACGCAGGAACTTTCGGTCGCGGTGAAGACGCCGGAGCGAACGCCGCCGAACATGACGGCAATCAACAGTAGCCCCGGGATCGCGATCACCGCGAGCCGCAGCACCATGTGGAAGCCCGGAAAGGGCTCGGTCGGATAACCGCGATGGCGGGCGACGATATAGGCCGTGACCATCAACGAACCGGCGAGCAGCATCCCCGGAATGATGCCGGCCGTGAACAGGTCGGCGATGGAAATCGTGCCGCCCGCCGAAAGCGAGTAGAGGATCATGTTGTGGGACGGCGGGATGAGCAGCGCGATCAGGGCCGCCATGGAGGTGACGTTCACCGCATAGTCGGCGCCATAGCCGCGGGCCTTCATCTGCGGGATCATGATGCCGCCGACGGCGGCGGCTTCGGCAACCGCCGATCCGGAGATGCCGCCGAACAGGGTTGCCGTTGCGATGTTGACCTGACCCAGGCCGCCGCGCACATGGCCGACCAGCGAGCCGGCGAGCGAGATGATCTTGGCTGCAATGCCGCCGCGCACCATCAGGTCGCCGGCGAAGATGAAGAAGGGGATGGCGATCAGCGCAAAGGCCGACATGCCGGAGTTCATCTGCTGGAACACGACCATGGGCGGCAGGCCCATATACAGGATGGTCGCGAGCGAGGCGATGCCCAGGCAGAAGGCCACGGGGGTGCCGATGAGCAGCAGGAATGCGAAGCTGCCGAAGAGAATTGTAAGGGCCATGGTCAGATTTCCGTCGGCAGAGCGTGAGCCTCGACAGGCTTTTCTGCGCCAGCTGCGCGCACGACGATGCGCTCAAGGGAGAACAGGGTGATCAGAACTCCGCCACCGATCAGGGCGAAGAAGGTCACGGCGCCGGAGTAGCCCAGGCCGGGAATGGTGGAGGACCATGTCTTGGCAGCCATCTGCCAGCCGTAGAATGCCATGCCGAAACCGAAGCCCAGGACGGCCAGATCGGAGATGTAGTTGAGCGCGCGACGACCGCCTTCGGGCAGAACGTAAAGCAATACCTCAAAGCTCATGTGATAACCTTCGCGCACGCCGACGGCTGCGCCGAGGAAGATGAACCAACTCATCAAGAGGATGGCCATCGGTTCCGTCCAGGAGGGACTGTCATTGAGAACGAACCGGCCGAACACCTGCCAGCCGATGAAAACGGTCATCAGGACAAGACCAAATCCTGCGACATAAAGCGCGATTTTAGACAGCCAGCCTAAAACGGTGGCGGTCCTTTTCATGAGATCCTGCACGTCAAACTCCCTCCAGCGTGAAGTGTGGCCCGCAACGTCAGCTGCGGGCCACCGGTATCGCTTACTGTGTTGCCTGGATGCGGGTCACCATGTCCTTCAGCTTGTCGGACTTGAGGTACTTGTCATAGACCGGCTTCATGGCATCGATGAACGGCTTCTTGTCGATCTCGGTGACGATCTCGGCACCGGCCGCACGGATCTTCTCTTCCGACTTCTTTTCCTGGGCCGCCCAGAGTTCGCGCATGTAAGGCACGGATTCCTTGGCGGCTTCCTTCACGGCCTTCTGCTCGTCCGGCGAGAGGCCATCCCAGGTCTTCTTGGACATCACGAGCACTTCCGGGACGATCAGGTGCTGGTCGAGCGTATAGTGCTTGGCGACTTCGAAGTGGCCCGAGCTGTCATAGGACGGCCAGTTGTTTTCAGCACCGTCGATGACCCCGGTCTGGATCGACGAGTAGACTTCGCCATAGGGCATCGGCGTTGCGTTGGCGCCGAGCGCCTTGACCATGTCGACGAACATGTCGGACTGCATGACGCGGAACTTCATGCCCTTCAGGTCGTCGATCGACTTGATCGGCTTTTGCGAGTTGTAGAAGCTGCGCGAGCCGCCGTCGTAGAAGGCAAGGCCGATCAGGTCATGAGCAGCAAAGGCGTCGAGGATTTCCTGGCCGACCGGACCGTCCATGACCTTGTGCATGTGGTCGACCGAACGGAAGATATAGGGCAGCGAGGGAATCTGGGTTTCCTCGATGATGTTGTTGAACGGTCCAAGCGACACGCGGTTCAGGTCGATGACGCCGAACTGGGTCTGCTCGATCGTGTCCTTTTCCTGGCCGAGCTGGGCCGAGTGGAACACTTCGATGCCGAGCTTGCCGCCGGTCTTCTGTTCCAGGATCTTGCCCATCTGCTTGACTGCTTCCACGGTCGGGTAGCCATCCGGATGGGTGTCAGACGAGCGCAGGGTGCGTTCCGCAGCGCCGGCCATGGTCGCCATGGCGATCACGGCAGCCGAAGCCATTGCGGCCAGGCCAAACTTCTTCAACAAATTCATTTCCTTCCTCCTCTTGAATGGCTGATTTCACAGCCGGTAAGCTTCCTTTGCCAGCCGGTAGGCCAGGTCATGCGCCACCGCAGGTGCCTCGTCCTCATCGAGGCGGCCTGTTGCGACAAGCGTTGCGAGATAGGCGCAGTCCACGCGCCGGGCCACGTCGTGGCGCGCCGGGATCGAGCAGAATGCGCGGGTGTCGTCATTGAAGCCGACCGTGTTGTAGAAACCGGCCGTTTCGGTCGTCAATTCGCGGAAACGGCGCATGCCCTCGGCGCTGTCGAAGAACCACCAGGCGGGGCCGAGCTTGAGCGCGGGATAGGCTCCGGCCAGCGGCGCGAGTTCCCGCGAATAACTTGTCTCATCCAGCGTGAACAGAATGATGGTCAGGTCCGGCCGCATGCCGACTGCATCCAGCATCGGCTTCAGGGCGCGGACATAATCCGTGCGGGTCGGAATATCGAAGCCCTTGTCGCGGCCATGCATAGCCATCGTGGCGGACGAGTGATTGCGATAGGAACCGGGATGGATCTGCAGCACCAACCCGTCTTCCAGGCTCATGCGCGCCATCTCGGTCAGCATATGGCCGCGGAACGCGTCGGCTTCTGCGGGGCTGCACTGGCCCTTGAGCGCCTTGGCAAACAGGGCTGCCGCATCTGCCTGTGGCAGGTCCTCTGTGCGGGCGGTGGCATGGCCGTGGTCTGAGCTGGTGGCGCCGTATGACTTGAAGAAGGCGCGCCTGTTGCGATGGGCTTCGAGATAGCCCTGCCAGGTCGTTGCATCGGTTCCGGCCAAGGCACCGAAGCGCTCGATATTGCCAGCAAAACCTTCGAATTCCGGATCGATCACCGCATCCGGACGATAGGCGGTGACCACCTTGCCCTTCCAACCGGACTGGCGGATCATCTCATGCCATTTCAGCTCGTCGAGCGGGCTTTCCGTCGTGGCGATCGCCTCAATGTTGAAGCGCTCGAACAGGGCGCGCGGACGGAACTCCGGCTTTGCCAGGCAATCGGCGATGTGATCGTAGAACTCGTCTGCCGTCTCGGCGGAAAAGCGCTTGGTCAGGCCGAAGACATCCGCGAAGGACTGCTCGACCCACAGGCGGCTCGGCGTGCCGCGAAACAGGTGGAAATTTTCGGCAAACAGCTTCCAGATCTTGCGTCCATCGGTCTCGGTCGGTCCGCCGTCGATGCGGGGAACGCCAAGGGATGTGAGCGGAATGCCCTGCGAGCAGAGCATGCGGAAGACGTAATGGTCCGGCGTGACGAAAAGCTGCGCGGGATCCGGGAAGGGCTCGTTTTCGGCATACCAGCGTGGGTCTGTATGTCCGTGCGGACTTACGATCGGCAGGTTGCGAACGCCGTCATACAGCTCTCTGGCGAGACTGCGCGCCGTCGGTTCGATAGGAAAAAGCCGATCCTCATGCAGCAATGCCATAGCCTCCCAGCTGTTGCCACCTCCCGCGAAAGGCAGATTGCATTTCGCCCGCAAACTAATATGTTAGTATGCAAAACGAGTCAATGGGAGGGGAAATGGCTGATCAGGTTCAGCTGCGGGCTGTGGACATTCCGCGCGGGCCGTCCGTCACGGACCTCGTTTTCGAGCAGCTTTATCAAAGGGTCATCGAGCTCGATCTCGTGCCCGGCACCAAGCTTTCGGAACTCGAAGTGTCGAAGCAGATGGGGGTGTCGCGGCAACCCGTACGCGACGCGTTCTACCGGCTTTCGCAGCTCGGTTTCCTGCTGATTCGTCCGCAGCGGGCCACCATCGTCACGCAGATTTCCGAGAAGGACGTGCTGGAAGCGCGCTTCATCCGAACGGCGCTGGAGATGGAGACGGTCAGGGCCGCCAGCGAGCGGCTGACCGGGGCGCAAATGGATGAGCTTGACGACCTGATCGTCCAGCAGCAGGCGGCCATCGACAAGGGTGACCGCGTGCTTTTTCACTCCCTGGACGATCTGTTCCACAAGCGTATCTGTGACATGTCCGGCCATGACTTCGCCTGGTCGCTGATCCGCGAGAGCAAGGCGCATATGGATCGCGTGCGTTATCTCAGCCTTTCCTTTGGCGCCCAAAGTGCGTTAGACGACCACAAGGACATCATGGCGGCTCTGAGGAAGCAGGATGGCGACGCAGCTGCTGCTGCCATGAGAATTCATCTGTCGCGGATCAAGTCGATCATCGGTCGCATCCGCGAGAGTTACGGGCAATATTTCGCAACGGAAGAGACATGACGGGACACGCCCACAGCATCATGACCATCGGCGAATGCATGGTTGAACTGGCTCCCCGCGAGGATGGGACGTTCAATCGCAACTTCGCCGGAGACAGCTTCAATTCGGCCTGGTACCTGCGGCGGCTTCTGCCGGCCGGGGCATCGGTCGATTATTGTTCGGCCGTTGGTACCGACCGGATCTCAGACCGCATGCTGTCCTTCATCGCGGATGCCGGTATCGGCACCCAGCATGTGGCGCGTGTCGGGGATCGTACCGTCGGGCTCTACATGATCGAGCTGGAAAAGGGCGAGCGCAGTTTCATCTACTGGCGTGACCGCTCGGCGGCGAAACTGCTGGCCGAAGACCCGGCGCGGCTGCGCGCGGCCGTCGCCGGCAAGACCTTGCTGCTGTTCTCCGGCATCACGCTGGCGATCCTTTCCGCGGAACATCGCGCCAACCTTCTGACCGTCTTGCGCGAGGCCCGTGCGGCTGGCGCGCTCGTGGTGTTCGATCCGAATATGCGACTTCGGCTGTGGCCGGATGTGGCAACCATGTGCGCGGCGGTGTCCGAAGCAGCCTCGGTTGCCGATGTCGTGCTACCCTCCTTTGACGAGGATGGTCCCAATTTCGGCGATGCCACGCCCGAAGCGACGATCGCCCGCTACCGCGCGGCCGGTGTGCGGACTGTCGTCGTGAAGAACGGTGCCGGCGAGGTGGTCGCCGAGGATGAGCAGGAAGGGCAAGTGCGTTATCAGCCGGTCCCGGTCACTGACGTGGTGGATACCACGGCGGCGGGCGATAGCTTCAATGCGGGTTTCCTGACGGCCCGGCTGGCGGGCCAGCCCTTGGAAGCGGCGATTGCTTCAGGGGCTTCGATTTCCGCTAAGGTCATCCGGGCGCGCGGTGCGCTCGTGCAGATCTGAACGCGGCGCCTACGCCTCGATCTTCGGTTGCAGAATGGGATAGACGACCAGTCCATCCTCTTCTCCCCGTGGGAAACTGCCGTCGCGATGGCGTTTCTCGGCCGCCTTGTAGCCTGCCGGGCTGACGCCGATATAGCGCTTGAACATGCGCGAGAAATAGTAGCTGTCATGGTAGCCGACGAATTCGGCTGCCTGCTTTACCGATCGGCCGCTCGCCAGCAGGCCCATGGCGCGCTCCATGCGCTTGAACTCCTGGTATTTCTGCGGTGTCAGGCCCACCTGCCGGCTGAACTCGCGACGAAAGTAATCGAGATTGTAGGGAACGGACGAAAGAACCCTGTCCACCGTTTCGTCGTTCAGCGGGTCTGCCGCGATCTGGCTGGCGGCCACCATTACGCTGAGGGATAGCGCATCGGGGTTGTTCACGGGCACAGCCTGTTGTCGTTTCCATCCGATGAAGGCCGCTTCGATGAACTCGATCAGCAAGACCATGAAGAGATGGTGCTGTGCGAATGTGGTGGAGGACAGCGGCACCGTTTCCCGGTAGTGGCTCACCAAGGGGCCGAGCATATCCCATCGCGGCAGCATCACGCTGCGCTTCAGTTGCATCTGGCCGATCAGGTCCATGCGGCCGAACACGTCAAGTTTGAAGTGCTGGGCGACGCCGGTATAGAGTTCGGTGGACAGGGTGCGTCCCCTGAACCGGCAGTTTGCCTCGATCAGCATGGCCTGGCCGGGCACCATCTGGATGATTTCGCCGCCGATCTCGTATTCGCCCTTGCCGGTCAGGCAGATCAAAAGGTCATGCACGCTGTTGACCTTGTCGATGTTCCAGCTTTGCGAATGCTGCATCTTGATCGCCGACCGGGTGAGGGTCAGGCTCAGAGCGTTCATCGCCATGCCACCGAGAACGCTACCTTCGATTTTATCCATCTTTTTGTCCGGAAGCCTCTATTTCAAGTCGCAGCTCTGGGAAGGATAATATCGGCACAACGGAATTTGTCACCGGCTTTTGCCGGAATGATTGGGAGGTATGGGCATTATTGGCCTTTGTCGCTGAGGAGTGGCGATAGGGGAGCCGAGCTGCCTGAAATAATGATGTACGATCTGGGATATTGGAGTGAGCCTCTTATGAGGTTCCTGACGGACACGCATGGCCTGATGGCCGGAAAAGAGGCCGCATCGGCGGAAGGGGCGGTGTCATGAGTGGCGAGAGCCGCTTCATGGGGCTTGTCTACCTGTCGCCCTACATCATCGGCCTCCTGGTTTTCACGGCGCTGCCGTTCATCGGTTCCTTCTACCTGAGCTTCACCGACTATAACCTGATGAACGAACCGGTTTTCGTCGGCTTGAAGAACTATTGGAAGCTCTTCACGTCAGATCGGAATTTCCGCAAGGCGCTGTGGGTCACGCTGTTCTATGTGTTCACGACCGTGCCGCTGAAGCTCGCCTTCGCGCTGTTCATCGCGGTAATCCTGAACTACCGGCTGAAATTCATCAATTTCTTCCGCACGGCCTTTTATGTGCCCTCCATTCTCGGCGGGTCGATCGCAATTGCGGTGCTCTGGCGGTATATTTTCGCCGATGTCGGGCTGGTCAATATGGGCCTTGCCTTGTTCGGCTTCGAGCCGGTCAACTGGTTCGGCGATCCGGAAAATGCGCTGTTCACCATCACGCTGCTGCGTCTGTGGCAGTTCGGTTCGGCTATGGTGATCTTCCTGGCCGCACTTCAGAGTGTCGATCCGGCGCTCTATGAGGCCGCGTCGATAGATGGTGCGGGGCGTTGGCGGTCCTTCGTGCACATCACGCTGCCGCTGATCACCCCGGTCATCTTCTTCAACCTCATCATGCAGATGGTCCAGGCGTTCCAGGAATTCAACGGTCCCTACATCATCACCCAGGGCGGGCCGCTGAAGTCCACCTACCTGCTGCCGCTCTACATCTATGATGAGGCCTTCAAGCGCTTCAACATGGGCTATGCCTCGGCGATTGCCTGGGTCCTGTTCGCCATCATCATGGTGCTCACGCTCATCGCCTTCTGGTCCTCGCGCCACTGGGTCTACTACGCCGGCGACAAGAGGAGCTGACGATGACCGATCATGCCATCACGACATCCGCGAACACCTTTGGTTCCAATAGCGAAGCAGAACTCGTCGCCAAGCGCGAGCAAAGGCGGCAGACGGTCGGCGCCATCTTGCGCTACATCCTGCTGGGGGCGGTCGGACTGCTGATGCTCTATCCGCTGATCTGGCTGATCGGCGCCTCGTTCAAGACAAATTCTGAAATCTTTGCCAATCCCGGCTTCATACCTGCGGAGCCGACGCTGAGCGGCTATATCGAGGGCTGGAAGACATCCACGCCATACACGTTCGGCCATTTCTTCCTGAACACCTTCTGGATCGTATTTCCGAAGATGATCGGCACCGCAATCTCCTGCACGGCCGTGGCCTATGGTTTTGCGCGCTTCGATTTTCCGGGCAAGAAGATCCTGTTTGCGAGCCTGATCGCCACGCTGCTTCTGCCGAATGTGGTGACCCGCATCCCGCAATACCTGCTGTTTCGCGATCTGGGCTGGCTGGATAGTTTCCTGCCGCTGTGGGTTCCCTCCGCCTTTGCCGGCGATGCCTTCTTCGTGTTCATGCTGGTCCAGTTCCTGCGGGCAATTCCGCGGGACATGGAAGAGGCAGCGCGCGTCGATGGCGCCAATACCTGGCAGGTGCTGATCTTCATCGTCGTGCCATTGCTGGCGCCGGCGCTGGTCTCGGTGTGCCTGTTCCAGTTCATGTGGACAATGAACGATTTCCTCGGGCCGCTGATCTACATCTCCTCGGTCGACAAGTTCCCGGTGTCGCTCGCGCTCAAGCTCTCGATCGACACGACCGAAGCCTTCGAATGGAACCGCATTCTCGCCATGTCGGTGCTCGCCATCCTGCCGGCGCTCATCGTGTTCTTCCTGGCGCAGAAATACTTCATCCAGGGCATCTCCACCGGTGGCATCAAAGGATAAGACATGGCCAGACTGCAGCTTAAAAACCTCGAAAAGAGCTATGGCGGGTTCAAGGCCGTCCACGGCATCAATCTTGAGGTGGAAGACGGCGAGTTCATGGTTCTGGTCGGTCCGTCCGGCTGCGCCAAGTCCACGACGCTCAGGATGATCGCCGGCCTTGAGCGGGTGACCGGCGGTGAGATCCGCATCGGCGACAGCCTTGTCAACGATCGGGCGCCTGGCGAGCGCGGCATTGCCATGGTGTTCCAGAACTATGCGCTCTATCCGCATATGCGGGTTCGCAAGAACCTGTCTTTCGGCCTCAGGCTGAAGCGGCGGCCAAAACCTGAGATCGAGGCGGCAACCCAGGAGGTTTCCGGCATCCTGGAAATCGGCGAACTGCTGGAGCGGCTGCCGAAGCAGTTGTCCGGCGGGCAGGCCCAGCGCGTGGCCGTCGGCCGGGCGCTCATCAAGAAGCCGCAGGTCTTCCTGTTCGACGAGCCGCTGTCCAATCTCGACGCGAAGCTGCGTGCCTCGATGCGCGTACGCATTACCGACCTGCACAAGCAATTGAAGATGGGCGGGCTGCAGTCCACCGTCGTCTATGTCACCCACGACCAGACCGAAGCCATGACCATGGGCGACCGCATCTGCGTCATGAAGGAAGGCCGCATCATGCAGGTCTCCGATCCGGTGACGCTGTACAACCACCCGGCCAATGCCTTTGTCGCAGGCTTCATCGGCTCCCCGGAGATGAACTTGGTCGACGCCGAATTGTCGGACGGCCTGCTGCGGCTCGGTTCCCAGACCTTGCGCCTCGATGATGGCTTGAGAGCCCGGCTCGCCGCCAATGCCCCGAAAGCAGTGATCTTCGGTGTGCGGCCCCAGCATCTGCAGATCGTGGAGAGCGATGCGGACAATGCGCTGGCCGGCACGGTATCGCATGCCGAATTCATGGGCCACGAGGTCTATCTCCATGTTCAGGTCGAGAGCCAGAAGTTCATCGTCGTTACGCCAGCTTCCGGCTATGACCGTGGCCGTCTGCGCCACGACAAGATCTGGCTGAGGCCGCAGCCAGATGCCGCGCACATCTTCGATCGCCAGAGCGGGGAGAACATCTCCCTCGCTGCTGCGATCGGCCAGACCAGCATTCAATCCAAATCACATCAGGGAGGAACGAGATGAGATTGGTAGCAAGCACTATGGCCGCATTCCTTGCGGCATCAAGCCTTAGCAGCGCATTCGCGGCTGACCTGCGCATGTCCTGGTGGGGTGGCGACAGTCGCCACAAGGCCACGCAGGAGGCGCTCAAGGTTTGTGGCGAAAAGCACGGACATACGGTCGCTCCCGAATTCACGGGCTTTGATGGTCATCTGGAAAAGGTGACGACACAACTCGCCGGCGGGACCGAAGCCGACATCATGCAGATCAACTGGCCCTGGCTGCCATTGTTCTCCCTGACCGGAGATGGCTTTGCAGACCTTCGCGATTACAAGGACGTGATCGACCTGTCGAACTGGACCGATGCGGAACTGGCCGCCGGCTCCATGAACGGCAAGCTCAATGGCCTGCCGGTATCAACGACGGGTCGCGTCTTCTTCTTCAATACGACGAGCTTCGAAAAGGCCGGCGTGCCGCTGCCTAAGACCTGGGATGAGTTGTTCGCAGCGGCCAAGACGCTGAAGGAAAAGAACGGGCCGGACAGCTATCCGATGAATGCGGTGAAGGAGACCGCGGTCTTGCTGATCTCACTCTATGCGACCCAGTCGACCGGCAAGGATCTGATCGATCCGGCTGCCAAGAAGGTGGCCTGGACAGAGGACGAACTTGCAGCGGCCATCGATTTCTACGGGAAGATGGTGAGCGAGGGCGTGGTCATGTCGCAGAAGGACTCGGCAGGTGAAGGCAATATCAACCTGTTCGAAAACCCGAAATGGGCCGATGGACGGATCGCCGGGTCATATGAGTGGGATTCGACCTATTCCAAGTATGCCGATCCGCTGAAGGACGGCCAGAAGCTGGCGCCCATGCCGCTGCTGAAGAACGCCAATGCCGTGACCGAGGGTGTCTACCGCAAGCCATCGATGGTGTTCTCCATCTCCAAGCGCTCGAAGGATCCGAAGGCAGCGGCCCAGATCCTGAACTGCCTGTTGAATGAGCCCGAGGGCATCAAGATCCTCGGTTCCAGCCGCGGCCTTCCGGCCAGCAAGGCGGCCGCCAAGGCGCTTATGGATGCCGGGTCGGTGGAGCCGGAACTGGCGGCTGCCAACAAGATCATCATGGCAGGCACCGGCCCCACGGTTTCGCCGCTCAACGAACATCCCAAGATCCGCAGCGTCTTCATCGATACGCTGGAAGAGTTTTCCTATGGGCAACTGGATTCGAAGGCCGCCGCGCAGCAGATCATCGAAGGTATCGATGACGTGCTCGGAGGGATGTGACCGTAAGCGGGGCGGCTCGGTGAGAGCCGCCCCATCACTCGGATACGCGCCATGACAACCATCGAACTCCTGGTCGCCACGACCCGAACCGCCACTTTTGCCGTGGATGCCTCGCGGCACCACTACCATCTGTCGCGTCCTCTGGCCTGGTCGGTGCGGGATGCGCAGGGGCAAATGGTCGCTGCCGGGTTGTCGGAGACCGTGGTCTTTCATGTCGAGGGCTTGTTGCCGGCCACGTCGTATCGGTTGTCGGTTGATGACGCGGTGCTGGCGTTCTCGACCGGTCCCGAAAGCGTGTTGGTCGATATCGCCGACGTCGGTGCCGATCCGGGTGCCGCAGACAATACGGTCGCGATCCAATCAGCGATTGATCGCCTGCCTGATCATGGAACCCTTCTTGTGCCGCCGGGCATCTGGGCGACCGGGCCGCTTTTCCTGAAAAGCCGCATGACCTTGCTCCTCGCGCCTGGCGCTGTGCTGCAGGCTTTGACCGATCGCAGCCGCTACCCGATCCTTCCCGCAAGACACGGCGATGGGCGCGTTCTCGGGACATGGGAGGGTGTGGCCGAGCCATGTTATGCCAGTCTCCTGACCGCGCTCGATTGCGAGGATTTAGCCATCACCGGAAGCGGCATTGTCGACGGCGGCGGAGACCGGGGCGACTGGTGGACCTGGCCGAAGGAAACACGCGACGGGGCACGCCGTCCGCGCACGGTGTTCCTGTCCCATGGAAAACGAATAAACCTGTCCGGGGTCACGGTCCGCAACTCGCCTGCCTGGACGGTTCATCCCGTATTTTGCTCCGATGTGGTCGCTGCGGGTCTGACGATCGAGAGCGATCCGCAGTCTCCCAATACAGATGGTCTCAATCCCGAATGCTCCTGTGATGTCGACCTTGTCGGCATCCGCTTCTCGGTCGGGGATGATTGCATCGCCATCAAAGCGGGAAAGCGTGATCCCAAGGGGGGACTCGATCACCCCACCGAGCATGTGACGGTTCGCAATTGCCTAATGGAGCGCGGCCATGGCGGCGTCGTCATCGGCAGCGAAATGAGCGGGTCGGTTCGTCACGTCAGGATTGTCAGATGCGCCATGCGCGACACCGATCGCGGCTTGAGGATCAAGACACGACGCGGCAGGGGCGGCGAGGTGCGTGACATCCTTCTGGAGGACTGCGACATGGATGGCGTGCTCACGCCAGTTGCGGTCAATGCCTTCTACTTTTGCGATGCGGACGGACGTTCGGACTATGTGCAGTCGCGACTTCCCCTCGACGTAACGGACGCCACGCCGCGCATAGCGGGGGTGACGATCCGGCGCCTGCGCGCCCAAAATGTCCATGTAGCGGCGGCCGCGTTTCTCGGTCTTCCGGAAATGCCGATCGAGGATATCGTCATCGACGGTTTCTCCGTCACCTATGCGGATGACGCCAAAGCCGGCGTCCCGGTCATGGCGTGCCATGTCGAACCCATCCGGCATGGTGGGATCATTGCCCAGAATACCCGATTTTCTCTCAGGTCAGGCGTCGAGATCGCCCGGTCGCAACTCGAAGAACCCGTCTGATACCATGTTGAACTCCTATTTTGATGATTATGCCCGCGACTATGCCTATTACAAGGATGGTGCCTGGTGTTACGAGGACGGGTGTCTCTATCGCGGCCTGATCGCCCTTCATGAGGCGACCGGCGACAACCGCTGGCTGGCGCATCTGCGCCGGCTGGTCGACGGCCAGATCGATAGTGTCGGCAATCTCAGGGGCTATGCGATCGAGGAATTCAACATCGACAATATCCTCTCCGGCCGTGCGTTGATCTATCTGTTCCGCCTGACCGGTGATGAACGCTATCGCAAGGCCATTGAGGCGCAGATCCAGCAATTGCGGGCTCATCCGCGCATTTCTGCCGGGTGCCATTGGCATAAGCTTCGATATCCGCACCAGGTCTGGCTCGACGGGCTCTACATGAGCCAGCCGTTCAAGGCCGAGGCCGGAGCGCTCCTGCAGATGCCGTCTCTGGTGCAAGAGGCGGTGGACGAGACACTATCGGCCCTGGACCTGACCTTCGACCCGCCGACTGGTCTTTACCGCCATGGCTATGATGAGCGTCGGCTGCAGGCCTGGGCTCATCCCACAACGGGGCTGTCCAGCGCCCATTGGGGCCGGGCGATCGGCTGGATGAGCATGGCCCTTGTCGATCTCGTCGCGGTTTTGCCCGAGGGGCAGGGGCGGGAGAGATTGGCGGACAAGCTGTCGGCACTTCTATCACGGCTCGCCGCATTGCGCACTGCCGATGGGCGGTGGCTGCAGGTTGTCGATGATCCTGACTTGCCTGGTAATTACGCCGAGAGTTCCGCGACGGCCATGTTTGCCTATGTCTTCCAGAAGGCCGAAAGGTTGGGGATTGCCGGTGTGGATGGCGATATCGGGCGTAGGGCGCTTTCCGCCTTGGAGCTGCATGCTCTCAAGAGCAGGCCCGGTATGCGGCCGGTTCTGGGCGGCATCTGCTGTGTCGCGGGGCTTGGAGGTTTTAGCGGTCGTTATCGTGACGGCAGTGCTGCCTATTACATCACCGAGGAGTTGCGAGACGACGACATCAAGGGAGTGGGGCCGATGATGATGGCCTATGCTGAGCAGCTGTTGGAGCGCCAGACCCACAGGGCGGTCGATGCCGTGACATCATGAGAAAAATCAGATGAACCAATCTCTCCGCCTTGCGTTAGCACGCTGAAGGGGCGCGTCGCCTGATGCTTCGGGCCTACGAGGAGAGTGAGACAATGGTACAAAAGCCGCCGCGGTTCTTCGGGGAAACTCCTGAAACGGAGATCAAATTCAACAATAAAACCGCCATCGAGGGTGCCGTTGCAACGGCCCTGGCGGTTTCCGATGGTGTCGATGCAACAGCAATTTCTGTCACTGCGATCGACCATGAAATCTGCCTTTCGGGCACGGTGATGTGGCCAGCGGAGATCGACAGAGCTGTTGAGATCGCCTTGTCCGTTCCCGGCGTTCGCAAGGTGTCGGTCAATCTGGCGGTCGGTCCTCGCGGCCAGGGATAAGAATGAGCGAAGCCCCGGCGGTCCGCCAGGGCTTCCCTACACAGCATAGTATCCGCAGGAGACCAGCCCCTTGCGGATATTTTATGATTGTCATCACTGCTTAATGGCCGTTCTGGATGCGATGGAAGGCTGGAACCGCGATTGCGGTCGTCACGCGGCGCATCTGGCCCTTGAGATCCTGGTGGCGCAGAACGATGCGGTTGCGATCGTCGGTGCTCGTATCGCGATATCGTTGCGCGGCTTCATATGCCAGTCGATAGCTGGGATAGGCCGGCGAGTGTGCGCCTTCGACTGCGAAGACCCATCCGGTGGGCTGGGGCAGGATATCGCAATAGATTTCAGACATGGTTTCTCCTCCGCTACTTTTCTCGCTTTAACGCCTGTCGGATGCGAAGGTTCCGCCTGTTCTGCCACTTTTTGCCGAGGCGCTTTGCTGTCCTGAGGGAACCGGACCGCGAGATCGACGTTTGAGTCCCGACAAATTCAACCGGAGTGACATAGATGCAGATCGTCGGAACACAGGTTCATGAGGAAATGGGCGGCAAGCTCGGCTATATCGTTGAGTTTGTAGGAGATGGTGGCGAGGTGGTATCCGTGCAGATGCGCCAGGGCGACGGCACCTCCATCAACAGGGCCAATGCGATGGAAAAGGCGAAGGTGATCTTGCTGCAGGCCGCCAACTTCGATGAAACCGATCTGAAATCGCCGCTGGAGTTTCGTCATCGCGACCAGCCTGCCTCGACGGAAAGCGCTCGCAGTTCCGGTGACCGGGATGAGCTTGAAGACCAGCTGGACGAAGGGCTTGAGGACAGCTTTCCCGCCAGTGACCCCGTCTCGGTCACACATTCGGTGACCGCAGGTGGCGGTGAGAAGAACGGCAGCCACTGATAAGAATGTCGACCGCCGGTCCTTGAGGATCGGCGGTCGCCGCATTTACAAGAACAAAACCCATGAACCTGGAAGATTATCACTTCACGGACACCTGGTTGCCTTTGACAACCATTCTTGTCCGGCTGTTCGTTTCCATGATGTGTGGCGCCGCCATTGGCTTTGAGCGCGAGCGCAACAACCGCGCGGCCGGATTTCGCACCCACATTCTCGTCTGCCTGGCGAGCGCACTCGTTGCCATCCTCACGATAGAAATCACCCACCACGACGCTTTTGCCTCCGATGCCGCCCGGATCGATCCGTTGCGGGTCATCGAGGCTGTCACCGCGGGTGTCGCCTTCCTTGCCGCTGGCACGATCGTCTTTGCCAAGGGAGAGGTGAAAGGCTTGACCACCGGTGCCGGGCTCTGGTTCTCCGGTGCGATCGGGCTTGCCTGCGGTCTCGGCTTTTGGCAGATCGCGGTGATCGCCACGGTGCTGGCGATCGTCGTGTTGTGGCTGCTCCGCCTTGCCGCATCAGGTTCGTCAGACGCTGAATAACAATTCTATCGCAGCAGGCTCTGGCCGCCATCGATCCAGACCGGGCTTCCCGTGACATGGCGTGCGCCGCTGGAGCACAGAAAGGCGATGACCTCTGCAACGTCTTGAGCTTTTCCTGCCGCGCCTTGGGTCAGCGGTATGTCACCTTCCGGCCAGATCACCGGGATCTCGGTCTCTTCCTTACCGCGCTGCGCGGTGTTGTCGCTGATCTCGGTATCGATTTTGCCGGGGCACACCGCGTTGATCCGAATCTGGTGTCGGCCGAGTTCAAGCGCTAATTGCTGTACCATGGCCAGTTGTCCGGCCTTGGTCGCCGAATAGGCGGTTGCACCAGGCGATGTGAAGGTGCGCGTGCCGTTGATCGAGGACACCACGACGATGGCGCCGCCGCCGGTCTGTTTCATCTTCGGAACCGTATGATGAAGCGTCAGATAGGTGCCGCGCAGATTGATGGCGATGGTCTTGTCCCACTCCTCCGGCGTCAGGTCGTCGATCGGGGCCCAGACGCCGTTGACGCCAGCGCTTGCAACGACACTATCAAGGCGACCACGCACAGCGAACAGCCGATCCGCTGCCACGCGCATCTCCTTGCTATCGGCAATGTCGGCCGTCAGCACCATGCCGTCGCCTCCATCGGCCCGGATCTCGTTCAGCGTCTCAAGCAGTTCTTCCTCGTTGCGACCAAGTAGACCGACATAACTGCCGCGTTTGGCCAGAAGCGTAGCGGTGGCTTTGCCAATTCCGGAGCCGGCGCCCGTGATGAGTGCGACAGTATCGCTTGACTGCATTTTGTTCTCCGTTGCCATGATTTCCGGTTCGGAAACCAAGTTCATTCGCCTTTGTTCCTTTTCATCAAACCATCTCTCGGCGGCCAGATTTCATTGGCCTCGGAACAAATGCCGCAGCGCGGAATTGTTGTCGCAGTCAGTCACAGGGGCACCATCATGGACGCGCGCAACATGCAATTCTCAATCACCTCAGGCGAATGGCAGCGGCTGGGCGCACACTTCGACGGCGAAGGTACGAACTTCGCACTCTTTTCGGCTCACGCGGAGCGGGTCGAGCTTTGCATCTATGATGCGAGCGGCAAGATCGAAGTCGCGCGTCTGGAGCTGCCGGAATATACAAATGAAGTCTGGCACGGCTATGTTCCGGGGCTGAAGCCCGGTGCGCTTTATGGCTTCCGGGTGCACGGACCCTATGATCCGGAAAACGGGCATCGCTTCAACGCCAACAAGCTGCTTCTGGACCCCTATGCTCGGGAACTGGTTGGCGATATCGCCTGGTCGCCGGCGCATTTCGGCTACATCCTCGATAGCGAGGACAAGGACCTCAGCTTCAACGACGAAGACAATGCGCAGGGCATGCCGAAATGCCGGGTGATCGACCCCGCTGCAATCGATTGGGGCAATGACCGGAGGCCCGCGGTCGGCTGGGCCGACACCATCGTGTACGAAACCCACGTCAAGGGCTTCACCATGCTCAATCCGGCGATTCCGCAGGAACTGCGCGGGACGTTCGAAGGGCTGGGCCACAAGGCGGCGGTCGATTACATCAAGAGCCTCGGCATTACCTCGGTGGAGCTGCTGCCGATCCATTCCTTCCCCGATGACGCCCATCTTCTGGACAAGGGGCTGAAGAACTATTGGGGCTACAACACGATCGGCTTCTTCTCACCGGCATCGCGGTATTACGGCCCCCGCGGCATCCAGGGCTTCCGCGACATGGTGCGGGCCTTCCACGATGGCGGTATCGAGGTCATCCTCGACGTGGTCTACAACCATACCGCCGAGGGTAACGAACTCGGGCCGACCTTGTCCTTCAAGGGCATCGACAATTTCTCCTATTACCGAACGATGCCGGACCAGCATCGCTACTACATCAATGACACCGGCACCGGAAACACGGTCAATACGTCCCATCCCCGGGTACTGCAGATGGTGATGGATTCCCTGCGCTACTGGGCGGAGGACATGCATGTCGATGGTTTCCGCTTCGATCTCGGAACCATCCTTGGTCGCGAGCCCGAAGGCTTCGACCAGCGCAGCGGCTTTTTCGATGCTGTCACCCAGTGCCCCATCCTTTCGCGCGTCAAGTTGATCGGCGAGCCCTGGGATATCGGCCCGGGTGGCTATCAGGTCGGCGGCTTCCCGCCCGGCTGGGCCGAATGGAACGACAAGTATCGCGACTCCACGCGGGAATACTGGCTGAACAGCGATAACACCGCACCGGATTTCGCGGCGCGGCTGCTGGGCTCCGGTGACATCTATGACCAGCGTGGCCGGCGCCCCTGGGCCAGCGTCAACTTCATCACTGCCCATGACGGCTTCACGCTCAACGATCTCGTCTCCTATGACGGCAAGCACAACGAGGACAATGGCGAAGACAACAAGGACGGTCACGACCACAATCGCAGCCATAACTACGGCGCAGAGGGACCGACCGAAGACGAGGGCATCATTGCCCTGCGCGAGCGGCAAAAGCGCAATTTCCTCGCGACGCTGTTCTTCTCGCACGGTACGCCGATGCTGCTGGCAGGTGACGAATTCGGCCGCTCGCAGATGGGCAACAACAACGGCTATTGCCAGGACAGCGAGATCAGCTGGCTGCATTGGGAAAACCTGCCGCCGACCTGCGATGAGCTGCGCGAGTTTACCCGCAAGCTGATCGAGATGCGCCGGCAGCAGCCGCTGCTACGTCGCGAAAACTGGCGCGATGGCATGATCATCGACTGGTACAACTATACCGGCGGGCGCCAGTTGCCGGACGACTGGCTTGCCGACAACGCCCTTGTCATGCATCTGCAGCGTGATGATCTGCGGGATCAGGAAGGTGTCTGGTCAGAGATCATGGTGTTCTTCAACCCCATCGACAGCGAGATGGAGTTCAGCATTCCGGAAAACGGCAAGCGCTGGGTGCTTGAGCTGACAACCGGCGATGCCGACATGACCGCCGACCATCTCGATCCCGGCGAGAGCCTCAAGATGCCGCCGCGCAGTCTTGCCCTGTTCCGCATGGTTGGCGATACGTGATAGAGGCTGCAGCCGTTTCGGCCATCAGGCCGAGACGGCCTTGTCATAGGCTTCGATCGTGAGCTTGGCGCGGGCGGCGACATCCAAAGTCGTTGCGCCGGGCTTGTAGAGGCTGGAACCGAGGCCGAAGGCGCTGACGCCGACCTTCATATAATCGTCGAAGTCCACTTCCGACACGCCGCCGACGGCCCCAATCGGCACGTCTGGTGGCAGGATGCTCTTGATGCCGGCAATGCCTTTCGGTCCCAGCACATTGGCCGGGAAGAACTTGATGGCCGACGCGCCTGACTTGATGGCGGTCAGCGCCTCGGTTGGCGTGAAGGCGCCGATCATGGTGACCATGCCATGGCCGCCCGCCGCGCGGATCACGTCCGGATCCGTGTTGGGCGTGACCAGGATATTGCCGCCGACATCGTTCAGGCGGTCGACATTTTCCACACTGAGTACGGTGCCCGCGCCGATCAGCACCGAGGCAGGCGCGCGCTTTCTCGCCATTTCGATCGACAGGAACGGGTCGGGAGAATTGAGCGGGATCTCGATGGCCTCGAAGCCGGCTTCCACCAGCACGTCGATCATGCCTTCGATTTCCGTCGGCTTGACGCCGCGCAGGATGGCGACGAGGTTTCGCTGGAGCTTCGGCCATGCGACGGTGGAAGAGGTCATGTCAGACATCCGTATTCTGGTTTGCAAACAAAGCGGTGGCGGCGGCGAAAAGCCCGCTGCGCACGAGGGCCGAGCCATCCAGCGGCTCTGCCGATAGCCCGCTGGCAGCAAGTGCCGCGCTGTAGAGACCCGTCAGGCTTTCTGATGCGACGATGCGGACAGTGCCGCCCGTGGGCACGAGATGACGCATGGCCGCAACTTCCGCGCCGATCAGCAGACCCGATAGGCGTGCGGCCGCGTC
Source organism: Rhizobium sp. RU36D (assembly GCF_900176345.1). Classification (GTDB taxonomy): domain Bacteria; phylum Pseudomonadota; class Alphaproteobacteria; order Rhizobiales; family Rhizobiaceae; genus Allorhizobium. The sequence goes on along the minus strand of NZ_FWXU01000001.1, from coordinate 456,352 downwards.
GGTTGCGGTAGCTCCGGACAGAAGACCGCTGGCGCGGATCGAGAACAGCCGTGCGGTGATGGAAAAGCCCGGTTCCATCGCTTCCTTGGCGGCAGCGACAAAGGCGGGATGTTCGGCGCCAGAACGTTCGGCGCCGGCCATCGACAGCCGAAGAATGGACTGCTTGCTGATCAGGTCGAAAAGCTCGCCCGTCATGACGGTGGCAAATTGCTCGATCACACCCTGGTTCAACAGCACCCATTTGGAATGGGTGCCGGGCATGCAGAACAGTCCCGAATCCTTGCCTGCGAAAACTGCGCCGGCGAGCTGGGTTTCCTCGCCGCGCATCACGTCGTAGGGCAGGGGCTCTCGCTGGCACACTCCAGGAAGGATAAAGGCCTTGCGATGATCCGAGGGTGCGCGGACGGCGCCCTGGTAAAGGGCGCGCAGATCGGCAGGGGCGGTGAGATAGGGCGCTTCGATCCAGCCCGTCCGGGCGCCCGCCATGCCAGCGATGGCCACGGGCAGGCCCACCGGTGCTGCAAGCGCTTGAAGATGGCCTTCCAGCACGTCGCTGAAACCGGCGGGATTGGCGATCGTGCCCATGCCTTCGCCGGACTGACGCTCCGCCAGGACCGCTCCGGAACGATCGACCAGCCAAAGCCGGAAATTGCTGGTGCCCCAGTCTGCGAGCGCGGCAAAGGCCGCGCCCGTCACAGGTGAGTTGTCTCCGGCGGACATCATGACTTCCTTATTGCAGGTCTTCCGGCAGCAGGCCGTGCGGCAAGTTCTGGTAGCTCACCGGACGCAGGAAGCGGCGGATCGCCATGGTGCCAACCGATGTCGCGCCGAAATTGGTCGATGCCGGGTAGGGGCCGCCATGAACCATTGCGTCGCAGACTTCGACACCGGTCGGGAAGCCGTTAGCCAGCAGGCGGCCGGCCTTACGCTCCAGGATCGGAACCAGCTTCTTGCCGAGTTCCGCATCGCCTGCATCAAGATGCAGCGTGCAGGTCAGCTGGCCCTCGAGGCTGCGGGCAACCGAAACCATCTCGTCAAAATCCGATACCGTCACGATCATGCCGAGCGGGCCGAAGACTTCTTCACCGAGCGCATGGTTGGAAAGCCATTCCTGGCCCGTCGTCGCGAACAGGTAAGGTGTCGCGTTGCGCAGGTCGCAGGTGGAGGTGAGAAGGGTCTTGACGCCATCGGCGGCAGCGAACTTCTTCGCTCCATCGCGATAGGCATTCGCGATACCTTCCGTCAGCATGGTCTGCGGCTGGACATCGGCAAGCGCCAACTTGGCCGTCTCGACGAATGCGTCGCTGTCGGCACCGGCCAGCGTGACCACAATGCCCGGATTGGTGCAGAACTGGCCCGCACCCATGGTCAGCGAACCAACCCAGCCCTTGGCGAGCGCTTCACCGCGATTGGACATGGCTTCCGGCAGCATGAACATCGGGTTGACCGAGCCGAGTTCGCCGAAGAAGGGGATCGGTTCCGGGCGCTGGGCGCAAAGGTCGAACAGAGCCTTGCCGCCGCGCAGCGAGCCGGTGAAGCCGACGGCGCGGATCAGCGGATGCTTGACGAGCGCAGTGCCGACTTCGAAGCTGCCGCCTTGGATCAGCGAAAAGACGCCCGGATGCATTCCGGTGCGCTTGATCGCTGCATCGATGGCAGCGGCAACGATTTCGCCGGTGCCGGGATGGGCATCATGGCCCTTGACGACAACGGGGCAGCCGGCTGCCAGCGCCGAGGCGGTGTCGCCGCCAGCCGCGGAGAAGGCGAGCGGGAAGTTGGACGCGCCGAACACGCCGACCGGGCCGATCGGGCGCTGAACCAGGAAGATTTCCGGGCGCGGCAGCGGCTGGCGATCAGGCAGGGCCGCATCATGACGCTTGTCGAGATACTCGCCTTTACGGATATGGGAGGCGAAGAGCTTCAGCTGGCCGGTGGTGCGGCCACGCTCGCCGACGAGACGGGCCTGCGGCAGGCCAGTTTCCTGCATGGCGATTTCGGTGATGTCGTCACCGCGTGCGTCGATTTCCTCGGCAATTGCCTCGAGGAAAGCGGCGCGCTGTTCGCGGCTCGAATAGCCATAGGTTTCGAATGCTGCCTCGGCGGCCTTGACGGCGCGGTCCACGAGATCCGCCGAACCAACGGAGAACTGGCGGACAGGTCCGTGGGCCGGTGCGGAGGAAAATTGCTTTTCGGTTGCCACCCACTCGCCGGCGACGAGGTGCTTCCCGGTATATTCATAGGACATATTGGTCTTCCTTTCCTGAGCGTCGATGCCTTACTCGATGAAGGCGTCAACGTCGTGACGTTCGCCGCGCAGGAATGCGTCGGCAACGAGCCGCAGGGGCTGATAATCGGCGTCGCTCTGTCCATTGCGGATGAGCTCGGCAAATCGCTGGTAGATGCCTGAATATTCGCGATCGTGTCCGGTTGCAACCGCCACGCCGTCCACGAACATTTCAGCGCCACCCTTGCTCAATTGGAGTTTTCCGGCGTCGGTTTCAACTAGGATGTCCCAGGTTTGTGGACCTTCCTGGCGCCAGTCGAACTCGGCCACGATCGGCGCGCCTTCGGCCGTGCTCATGGCAAGGCTGGCCGCGATCGGCTGCTGGCGGTTGGACGGGAAAGAAAGCTTGGCGTGGTTTACGGTGATCGCGCCCGGCACGATCGCGGTCAGAATGGACAGTGCATTGATGCCGGGATCGAAGACGCCGAAGCCGCCGGCTTCCCAGATCCAGGCCTGGCCCGGATGCCAGCGGCGCACGTCTTCCTTCCAGATGATCTCGATCTTCTTGATCGTCTTGCCGACGAGCCATTCCGTGGCCGGCTTGACGGCATCGGCAAACCGCGAGTGCCAGGTCGCAAACAGGGTCACGCCGGCTTCTTTCGCCAGTACCGACATGGCCTCGGCTTCGCCGATGGTGGTGGCCGGGGGCTTTTCCAAGAGAACATGCCGGCCTGCCTTGATCGCCTTCTTGGCCATGTCGAAGCGGACTTCCGGCGGCGTGCAGAGCGAAACCGCAGTGATATCGGTCCGAGCGGCCAGGAAGGCGTCATAATCGACAAAGTTTTCGACGCCATCGATCTTGCCGTTGCGGCTGATGGCGGCCGCCAGCGCAAAGTCGGAGCCGGATTCGATGGAGGGGATGTGCTGGTCGCGGGCAATCTTGCCGACGCCTGCGAGCGCCAATGCGATGCGGCCGGTCGATGTCATGGTTCTCGTGCTCCTGGATCGTCAGGGTCGGACTAGTGCGTCGCGACCGTCGTCGAGCTGTTGTCGTCGTCTTTTCATGAAGGCGGGCGCTTTTGGCGCCCGCTGATCACTATGGATTAGTGGGAATCCTTGCCCACGTCGCTACCGCGACATCCCTTGAGGAAGTCGAAGTCCGCGCCCGTATCTGCACCCTCGACATGGTCGTGGAACATGCGGGCATAGCCGCTTGTCGGGGGCTCCACCGGCGGGCGCCAGGCGGCCAGGCGATGCTGCAGTTCCTCGTCGCTGATATCGAGGTGAACGCGACGGTTTGCGACGTCGATCTCGATGAAGTCGCCGTTCTTGACAATCGCCAACGGGCCACCGCGGGCGGCTTCCGGCGAGGTATGCAGCAGAACTGTGCCATAGGCCGTGCCGGACATGCGGGCGTCGGAAATGCGCACCATATCGGTGATGCCTTTGCGCAGCACCTTCGGCGGCAGGCCCATATTGCCGACCTCGGCCATGCCGGGATAGCCACGCGGACCGCAATGTTTCAGGACCATGACGCAGGTCTCGTCGATATCGAGCGCCTCGTCGTTGATCTTCGCCTTGTAGTCGTCGATGTCTTCAAACACCACGGCGCGGCCGCGATGCTTCATCAGATGCGGGGAAGCGGCCGAAGGCTTCAGCACGCAGCCCTTGGGCGCGAGGTTGCCGCGGAGAACGGCGATGCCGCCCTGCTGGGTCAGGGCCTTCTCGACCGGGAGGATGACATCCTCGTTCCAGTTGGTGACGTCCTTCACCTCGTCCCAGATAGTGCCGCCGGAAACGGTCAGCGCATCCTTGTGCAGCTTGCCGGCTTCACCGAGGCGCTTCAGCACGACAGGCAGGCCGCCGGCATAGAAGAACTCTTCCATCAGGTATTTGCCCGATGGCATCAGGTTGACGATGGTCGCGACATCGCGACCACAGCGATCCCAGTCGTCGAGCGTCAGGTCGACGCCAACGCGGCCGGCCATGGCCAGCAGGTGCACGACCGCATTCGTGGAGCCGCCGATCGCGCCGTTGGTGCGGATCGCATTCTCAAACGCCTGCTTGGTCATGATGTCGGAAGGCTTCAAGTCGTCCTTGACCATCTGCACGATGCGGCGGCCGGACAGTTGCGCCATCACGCGGCGGCGGCTGTCGACAGCCGGAATGGCCGCATTGCCCGACAGGGCCATGCCGAGCGATTCCACCATCGACGCCATGGTCGAGGCGGTGCCCATGGTGTTGCAGGTGCCCGACGAACGGGACATCGACTGTTCGGCTTCCAGGAACTCTTCCTGGGTCATTTCGCCGGCCTTCACGGCTTCGGAGAATTTCCACAGGTGGGTGCCGGAGCCGACGCGCTCGCCCCGGAAATAGCCGTTCAGCATTGGGCCGCCGGTGACGACGATCGAGGGGATGTCGGTCGAGGCCGCACCCATGACCAGCGAGGGCGTGGTCTTGTCACAGCCGACCAGAAGCACGGCGCCGTCGATCGGCTGGCCACGCATCGCTTCTTCCACTGCGAGTGCAGCGAGGTTGCGATACATCATAGCCGTCGGACGATAGGTGTTTTCCGACGCCGAGAACACGGGGACTTCGACCGGGAAGCCGCCGGCTTCCCACACGCCGGCCTTGACCTTCTCCGCCAGTTCGCGAAGATGGCCGTTGCATGGGGTCAGGTCCGACCAGGTGTTCATTATGCCGATGACCGGGCGGCCATCGAAGAGATCGTGCGGGTAGCCCTGGTTCTTCAACCAGCCGCGATGATAGATCGTATCGCGGCTGTTGCCGCCATACCAATGTTGCGACCTCAGTTTGCGGGGCCAGGCCGCCGGCTTAAAACCACTCATGGCGTATCTCGATTCTTTTTCGTCTCGGGGATGCGCGGACAGACGCCGCGCGATCCCTAGAGGGACTTCACGGTAATCTGTGCTTCGGCCGCAACCTCAAGCGGATTGCGGAGCGCAAGGCCCATCTGGGCCGATTCGATCTCAAACACGTCGCCGGGCTCTGTGACGAACTTGTCGGCGAAGGACAGCGTTGCGGTGCCGAACATGTGAACATGCAGGTCGCCGGGCTGACGGAACAGGTCGTACTTGAAGTGGTGGTACTCAAGATTGTCGAAGGTGTGCGACATGTTGGCTTCACCCGACAGGAACGGCTTTTCCCAGACGACCTTGCCGCCACGCAGGATGCGCGACATGCCCTCGACGCTGTCTGGCAGGCGCCCTACGCGAAGTTCAGGACCAAAGGATGCCTGCCGCAGCTTGGAATGGGCGAGGTAGAGGTAGTTGATCTTTTCCGTCACATGGTCGGAAAACTCGTTGGCGAGGCTGAAGCCCAGGCGATAGGGCGTACCGTCCTGACCGATGATGTAGAAGCCGGCCATTTCAGGCTCTTCACCACCATCAAGCGCGAAAGAGGGCGACACCAGTGCTGCGGCGGGACCGACGGCATTGACGCCGTTACCCTTATAGAACCATTCCGGCGCCACGCCTTTTTCACCGGGCTTGGGCTTGCCGCCTTCCAGACCCATGCGGAACATCTTCATCGAGTCCGTCATCCCGGCGGTATCACCGCCCGCATGCATGCTGTCGCGGGTCGAGGCCGAACCGAGATGGGTAAGCCCGGTGCCCGTCAGGTACATATGGGCGGCATCGGGATGGCGGATCGGGCAGTCGAGCGCGCCGTCGGCGGCCAGTGCTGCCAGATCGACGGTATCGCCGGCGCCGCGTGCGGCAATCGCCTGGGCCAGCGTCTGGCCGGCCGCGATGGCGGCCGTCGCCAGGTCATAGGTCGATGCCACGCCGGGAACGATACGGGCAACATCGCCCTCACGGCAGATAACGCGGCCGTCCTTGGTTTGCGACAGAAACATCAGTATTACCTCAGGCGGACTTGTTCTTGTTGTAGACGTCGAAGAAGACGGCAGCGAGCAGTACCAGGCCCTTGACGAGCTGCTGGTAGTCGATCGAAAGGCCCATGATGGACATACCGTTGTTGAGGACGCCCATGATGAAGGCACCGATGACAGCGCCCGTTATCTTGCCCACGCCGCCGGACGCCGAAGCGCCGCCGATGAAGCAGGCCGCGATGACGTCGAGCTCGATGCCGACGCCGGCCTTCGGGGTTGCCGAGTTGAGGCGGGCAGCGATGATCATGCCGGCGAGTGCTGCAAGCACGCCCATGTTGACGAAGGCGTAGAATGTCAGGCGCTCGGTATTGATGCCCGAGAGCTTCGCGGCCTTCTCGTTGCCACCCAGCGCGTAGATGCGGCGGCCGATGACCGACCTGGTGGTCAGGAAGGAGTAGATTGCGATCAGCAGGCCCATCACGACGAGAACGTTCGGCAGTCCGCGATAGGTCGACAGCTGGAAGCCGAGGAAAAGGGCGACCGCGCTGATGATGCCCATTTGCACGACGAAGAAGACGAAGGGTTCATTCTCGGTGCCGTGACGCAGATTGATCTGGCGCTCGCGCATACCGTTCCAGATTGCCAGCGCAACGAGAATAACGACGATGACCAGCGCGGCAAGGTTCTGGATGGTCTCCGGCACCGGGTTCACGAACGTCAGGAAGTCGGGAACGAAGCCGGTCGACAGGACCTGGAAATCCTTGGGGAACGGGCCGAGTGGACGGTTCGACAAGACCAGGTAGGTCAGGCCGCGGAAAACCAGCATGCCGGCCAGAGTGACGATGAAGGCCGGGATCTTCTGGTAGGCGATCCAATAGCCCTGTGCGGCGCCAACCAGGCCCCCGATGACCAGACACAGCGGTACGACCAGCGCCCAGTGCCATCCCCAGGTGACCAGCATGGTGGCCGAGACCCCGCCGATGAAGGCCGCGATCGAGCCGACCGAGAGGTCGATGTGCCCGGCGACAATGATCAACAGCATGCCAAGCGCCATGATGACGATGAACGAGTTCTGCAGCACCAGGTTGGTGATGTTGACCGGACGGAACAGCACGCCGCCGGTGATGACCTGGAAGAACAACATGATCACGACGAGTGCGATCAGCAGGCCGTATTCACGGATGTTGTTGCGGAGATAGCTGCCCACGGACATTTGGGGTGCTTCTGTTTTTGTGTCGATGGCCATTAGTGTTTCTCCCCAGAGCGCATGATGGCACGCATGATGGACTCTTGGCTTGCTTCTTCCTTCGAAAGCTCGGCGACGATGCGACCTTCGTTCATGACGTAGATGCGGTCGCAGGTTCCAAGAAGTTCCGGCATTTCCGATGAAATCATCAGGATGCCTTTCCCTTCAGCGGCAAGCTGGTTGATGATGGTGTAGATTTCGAACTTTGCGCCGACATCGATGCCGCGCGTGGGTTCGTCCAGGATCAGGACTTCGGGATTGGTGAACAGCCACTTGGACAGAACGACCTTCTGCTGGTTGCCGCCCGAGAGGTTGATCGTTTCCTGGTAGATCGAGTGCGAGCGGATACGCAGCTTGGTGCGATAGTCCGTTGCAACGCTCGCTTCACGACGGCTGTCGATCACGCCGTTGCTGGACACCGCCGGAAGATTGGCAAGCGTCGTGTTTTCCTTGATGTTGTTGGCGAGCACGAGGCCGAGATGTTTGCGGTCCTCGGTCACGTAAGCCAGACCGGCATCGATCGCCTTCGGGATCGTGCTGACATCGACCGGCTTGCCATGCATCAGCACTTCGCCTGAGATGCGATGGCCCCAGGACCTGCCGAAGAGGCTCATCGCGGTCTCGGTGCGGCCAGCGCCCATAAGGCCGGCGACGCCAACGACTTCGCCAGCGCGGACGTTGAAGTTTACGTCGTGCAAGAACTGGCGATCGCGGTGGTGCTGGTGGAAGACGTTCCAGTTCTTGACCTCGAGCAGCGTATTGCCGATTTTCGGCGTGCGCGGCGGATAGCGGTCTTCCATGTCGCGACCGACCATGCCCTTGATGATCCGGTCTTCGCTGATCTCTTCCTTGTGACAGTCCAGCGTCTCAACCGTTCCGCCGTCACGCAGGACCGTAATCTGGTCGGCGACCTTGCGGATCTCATTGAGCTTGTGGGAAATGATGATCGACGTCATGCCCTGCTTGCGGAATTCCATCAGCAGTGTCAGCAGCGCGTCGGAGTCTTTCTCGTTGAGCGATGCGGTCGGCTCGTCGAGGATCAGAAGGCGCACCTTCTTGGACAGCGCCTTGGCGATTTCCACCAATTGCTGCTTGCCGACGCCGATATCCGTGATGCGGGTGGTCGGGGAATCCGACAGGCCGACCTTTTCCAGCAGCGCCTGGGTGCGCGCGAATGTCTCGGGCCAGCGGATGACGCCGTTCGTTGCAACCTCGTTGCCGAGGAAGATGTTTTCGGCGATCGACAGGAGCGGCACAAGCGCCAGTTCCTGGTGGATGATGATGATGCCGAGATGCTCGCTGTCGGAGATCGTCGAGAAACGGCGGACTTCACCGTCGTAATAGATGTCGCCGTCATAGGTGCCGGCAGGATAGACGCCGCTCAGAACCTTCATCAGGGTCGACTTGCCTGCGCCATTTTCACCGACGAGCGCGTGGATTTCGCCTTCGCGAACCTTGAAGCTGACATTGTCCAGCGCCTTCACGCCCGGAAATGTCTTGGTGATGCCTCGCATCTCGAGAATGATGTTGTCCATGTGCAGAATTCCAGTGCCCACCCGGATGATGCATCGGGGGCCGGGCTTAAAGCGCGAGTTGCCTCAGCGTGATAAAAAGGGGCCCACGATCGCTCGTGGACCCCGAAACGACAGGTGTGATTACTTGTCGATCTGGTCGGCGGTGTAATAGCCGGACGAGACCATCAGGTCACGGACGTTGGACTTGTCCACGGCTACCGGCTTCAGCAGGTAGGACGGAACAACCTTGACGCCGTTGTCGTAGGTCTTGGTGTCGTTAACTTCAGGCTCCTTGCCGCCCATGATGGCTTCAACCATGCCGACGGTGACCTTTGCCAGTTCGCGGGTGTCCTTGAAGACGGACGAGTACTGTTCGCCAGCCAGGATCGACTTGACGGACGGCAGTTCGGCGTCCTGGCCGGTGACAACGGGGATCTTCATGTCGCCAGAGCCGTAGCCAACGCCCTTCAGAGCCGACAGGATGCCGATCGACAGGCCGTCATAGGGAGACAGAACGCCGTGAACCTTGGCATCGGTGTAGGTCGAGGAGAGCAGGTTTTCCATGCGGGCCTGTGCAACTGCACCGTCCCAACGGAGCGTACCGACCTGGTCCATGCCCTGCTGGCCGGACTTGACGACGATGTCGCCCTTGTCGATCAGGGGCTGCAGAACCGACATTGCGCCATCGTAGAAGAAGAAGGCGTTGTTATCATCCGGCGAACCGCCGAACAGTTCAACGTTCCAAGGCTTGGTGTCGCCGAAGTTGGCCTTCAGGCCATCGACCAGCGAGGTTGCCTGGAGAACGCCAACCTGGAAGTTGTCGAACGTGGCGTAGTAGCTGACATTGCCGGAGTCGCGGATCAGGCGGTCATAGGCGATAACCTTGACGCCTGCGTCAGCGGCCTTCTGCAGGATGTCGGACAGCGTGGTGCCGTCGATGGCGCCGATCACGAGAACCTTGGCACCCTTGGTGACCATGTTTTCGATCTGGGCGAGCTGGTTCGGGATGTCGTCATCGGCGAACTGCAGGTCCGGGGTGTAGCCGGCGTCCTTGAACAGCTTTTCCATGGTCTCGCCATCGGAGATCCAGCGGGTCGACGTCTTGGTGGGCATGGAGATGCCGACCGTGCCCTTGTCCTGCGCATAAGCGCCCGAAGTCAGGAGCGATACGCCGAGTGCAATCGACGCGAATAGAGTTGTGAGCTTTTTCACAGGAACCTCCCTTGGTGACCCGGCGGCCCCAGCTCCGTCTGCTGGCCGCCCGGGATGAGAACCACACGCAGACAATGCGGCGTGATCCGGCGCAACTCTTATCGCCCACTTCATATCGATCAAATGAAATATTTGACATCAGCCATACCAGAAATGATATGTTGAGGCATGTCCGATCGTATCGCCACCCGCTTGCTGCCCAAACACTTCAGTCTCATCCGTGCCGTCGAGGAAACGCGACAGTTGAGTCTGGCGGCCAATGTCCTGTCCATTTCGCAGCCTGCGGCCTCGCGGATGCTGTCGGAAATAGAGCGGCTGATCGAGGCCCCGGTCTTCGTGCGCACGCCCAAGGGCATGGAGCCGACGCCCGTGGGAAGTGCCTTGGCGCGCCGGGCAAAGAACCTTCTGGAAGAGATCCGCGAGGCTGCGCGCGAGGTGGATGCGATCAAGCGCGGATTGACCGGAACCGTGCGGGTTGGGGCCGTTACGGGCGGTGCAGTGGGCTATATCGTGCCCGCGATCCAGGCTCTGAAGGCGGAGGCCGAGACGGCAGACATCCATGTCGACGTCACCGCCAGCGGTACGCTGATCTCGGATCTGCTCGCCGGCCATCACGATTTTGTGCTCGGGCGCGTGCCGTCAGGCGTGGATGCGCGGCAGTTCAGCATCACAGGTGCGCTGGAGGAAGAGGTCGATCTGCTGGTCCATCAGCGCCATCCGCTGGCGGATGCAGTACACCTAAAAATTGCAGACCTGGTCCATTTTCCGTGGGTCATGCAGGCGCCGGGAGCGCCCATGCGGCAGGCTCTGGAGAATACTTTCATCCTGCAATCTGCACCGATTCCGTCCAACATCGTTAACACGACGTCGCTTCTGGTGATGATCGCGACGCTTGCGTCGTCCAATGCAATCGCGCCGATGTCGCGGGAGGTCGCTGATTTGCTCTGTCGATACACATCCGGGACGGGTCTCTGCCGACTCGATATCTCCGCGCCCGTCTCCGTCGTGCCGTATCACCTGATCATGCTCAAGGGGAAGCGCCTGACGCCGGTTGCTGCGCGGTTGCACGAACTGGTTTTGCGCGAGATCGACATTCAGAACAGGGGCTGACGCACATGGCGCGTCAGCCCGGCTGGTGTCACATCACGGCGCCGATCTGCCACGGCACGAATTCTGCGCCGCCGAAGCCGAGGGCCTCGCTCTTGGTTTCCTCGCCGGAGGCGACGCGGATGATGAGTTCAAAGAGTTCGCGGCCCTTTTCCTCGATGCTGACGCCTTCGGTGACGATGTCGCCGCAGTTTAGGTCCATGTCCTCGCTCAAGCGCTCATACATTTCCGTGTTGGTGGCGAGCTTGATGCAGGGGGTGGGCTTGTAGCCGGACACCGAGCCGCGGCCGGTCGTGAAGACGATGAGGTTTGCGCCCGACGCCACCTGGCCGGTGACCGAGCAGGGGTCGAAGCCGGGGCTGTCCATGAAGACGAAGCCCTTCTTGTCGATCTTCTCGCCGAACTTATAGACGCCGCGCAGAGGTGCCGTGCCGCCCTTCGCCACCGCGCCCAGCGATTTCTCAAGGATGGTCGTCAGGCCGCCGCGCTTGTTGCCGGGGGAGGGGTTGTTGTCCATCTCGCCGCCATTGCGGGCGCAGTAATCCTCCCACCAGTGGATGCGCTCGATCAGCTTTTCGCCGACCTCAACCGTCTCCGCGCGGCTGGTCAGCAGGTGCTCTGCGCCATAAATTTCGGAGGTTTCCGACAGGATCGTTGTGCCGCCATGGCGCACCAGAAGGTCGGATGCATAGCCGAGTGCGGGGTTCGCGGTAATGCCGGAATAGCCATCGGAGCCGCCGCATTGCATGCCGATGACGATCTCGGAGACGGGGGCGGGCTTGCGTTCGGCTTTGTTGGCAAAGGCCGCCACTTCGCGCAGTTCTTCCAGACCCTTGGCGATGGTCTTGCGGGTGCCGCCCTCGTGCTGGATGGTCATGTAGCGCAGAACGCCGTCCTTGCGCAGCGCCTTGCCGCCGACGAGGTCGGGGATCTGCAGCACTTCGCAGCCGAGGCCGACCAGCAGAATGCCGCCGAAATTCGGGTTCTGGGCATAACCAGTCAGCGTCCGGAACAGGGTGGCATAGCCCTCATCCTTTCCGGACATGCCGCAGCCCGTGGAGTGAACGATCGGGACGATACCATCGACATTCGGGAAATCATCCAGCATGCCGGATTTCTCGGCCGCCTCGGCGATGAAGCGCGCGACCGAGCCGGAACAGTTCACCGAGGTCAGGATGCCGATATAGTTGCGAGTGCCGACCTTGCCGTCGGCGCGATGATAACCCATGAAGGTGCGCGGCTCATGGATCTCCGGCAGGGGCGTGTTGCGGCTGGCAAAGGCATAATCCTGGGTATGCTCGCCCATGCCGAGATTGTGGACATGGATATGGGCGCCGGGTTCGATATCGGCCTTCGCCTGGCCGATGATCTGGCCGTAACGGATAACGTTCTGGCCAGTCGCGATCCGGGTCGTTGCGATCTTGTGGCCGCGTCCCACCGGCTCCTTCACCGACACGTCGCTTTCGGACAGCGCGTCACCGACAGCGAGATCTCGCAACGCAATTTCGATATTGTCTTCCGGATGGAGCCGAATGCTGTTCTGTACCATGACCTTCTCCCTGAATGGCTGCCGGCGCTCACCTGCCCCGTCCGCCCTGAAAGCGATTGTGATGCGCGATGCCCCTCAGGTCAGCGCGCGATCGAGATGGGTGTAGCCGCCGTCTACGAAGAGCCATTGGCCTGTGGTGTGGCCGGCGCGGTCTGACAGCGCAAACACAACCGTTGCCGCGATTTCCTCCGCATAGGTCATGCGCGTGCCGAGCGGGATGCGCTTGACGATCTCGGCCAATTGCGCGGCCGGATCGTCGAATGTCTTCAGCCAATTCTCATAAAGCGGCGTCATGACCTCGGCCGGGATGACCGCATTGACCCTGACACCGTCCTTGGCCAGTGCCGCTGCCCATTCCCGGGTAAGCGACAGTTGCGCCCCCTTGGCGGCGACATAGGCCGAGGTATTGCCCTGGCCGGTGATCGCGGTCTTGGAGGATATGTTTACGATCGCGCCCTTGTTGGCCTTGAGCTGCGGCAATGCCAGATGCGCCAGAAGGTAATAATGGATCAGGTTGCGTTCAAGCGAGGCACGGAATTCCTTGGCGCCGGCTTCCAGCCCGACGCTGTCATTGACGCCTGCATTGTTCACGAGGCCATCGATCCGGCCGAAGCGGGAGATGGTCTCCGATATTGCTGCCTCGCATTGGGCATCGTCTGATAGTTCAACCTGGACCCAGCCTGCTTTCGGGCTCTTGTCCCTCAGGCCTGCCAAAAAAGAAGCCTCTGGCTCGCGACGCGCAAAGATGACGGGGATGGCGCCTTCGGCCGCAAGGCATTCCGAAATCGCTCCGCCAATGCCCGCCGCGCCGCCGGTCACGATGACCACCTTGTCCTTCAGTCCGAGATCCATGGTTCTTCCTTTGCATAATGGGAAAGCCGGCGGCATCAGGTGCCGCCGGCCGGAGGTGTGTCGGGGATCAGGTCCGGACGACGTTCTGTCGCTGGCTGCCAAGATTTTCGATGCCGAGCGTGATGACTTCGCCACCGTTCAGGTAGATCGGCGGCTTGAAGCCCATGCCGACGCCCGGAGGCGTGCCGGTGGAGATGACATCGCCCGGCTGCAGTGACATGAAGCGGCTGACATAGGAGACAATGTGGGCGACATTGAAGACCATGGTCGCGGTCGTGCCGGTCTGGCGGCGCACGCCATCGACATCAAGCCACATTTTCAGGTTGTTGATATCGCCTGCTTCATCCGGGGTGACCAGCCAGGGGCCTGTCGGGCCGAAGGTGTCGCAGCCCTTGCCCTTGTCCCAGGTGCCGCCGCGCTCGATCTGGTATTCGCGCTCGGACACATCGTTGACAACGCAATAGCCGGCCACGTGGGACAGCGCATCGGCTTCCTCGATATATTTGCCGCCCTTGCCGATGACGACTCCGAGTTCGACTTCCCAGTCGGTCTTCTGCGAGCCGCGCGGGATTTCAATGGTATCGTCAGGACCGACGACGGCCGAGGTCCACTTGTTAAAGATCACGGGTTCTGCCGGAACGGGCAGATTGCTTTCGGCGGCATGGTCCGCATAGTTCAGGCCGATGCAGATGAACTTGCCGATCGAGCCGACGCAGGCGCCGAGACGCAGGTCCTGTTGCGGCTTGCCTTCGACCACGGGCAGCGATGCAGGATCGATCGCCTTGAGCTTGGCGATGCCTTCCGGTTCCAGAACGCTGCCTGCGATATCGGCGACATGGCCGGAGAGATCGCGAACGCGGCCGTCGCTGTCCAGAAGGCCCGGTTTTTCCTGACCCTTTGGGCCGAAGCGGAGAAGTTTCATGGTTTCACATCCATAGGTTTGCCCCGGGGTTTCCCCCGGGGCGATTGACGAACTGATCAGTCGTACAGGACTGCGGCAATTTCCGGCTTGTCCATGGTGGACTTGTCGTACCAGAAGAAGCCCGTGTCGATGTTCTTTTCGACCTTTTCACCCTTTGCTGCAGCAACGGCGGCCTTCACCGTCTCGTAGCCGATGCCGACAGGGTTCTGGGTGATCGCGCCGGCCATGGCGCCATCCATGATGGCCTTCTTCTGGGCAGCGCCCGAATCGTAGCCGATGATGACGATGCCGGAGCGGCCGGCTTCCTTCACGCCATTGACAACGCCGATGGCCGAGCCTTCGTTCGCGCCGAAGATGCCCTTGAGGTCCGGATTGCCCTGCAGGATCGACTTGGTGATTTCGGTCGACTGCAGCTGGTCGCCGGCGCCGTACTGGATCGAGACGATTTCGATCTTCGGATACTTGGCCTTGACCTGGTTGACGAAGCCGTCGCGACGGTCAATGCCGGTGCGCGAGGTCTGGTCATGGACCACGAGAGCAACCTTGCCTTCGCCGCCTATCAGTTCCGCCATCTTGTCGGCTGCGAGAGCAGCTGCGGCGAGGTTGTCGGTGGAGGCGGTGGCAACAGGGATATCGCTGTCGACGCCGGAGTCGAAGGCGACGACCGGGATCTTGGCGTCCTGGGCCTGCTTCAAGAGCGGGATTGCCGCCTGGCTGTCGAGTGCTGCAAAACCGATCGCGGCCGGCTTCTTGCCGAGGGCGGCCGTCAGCATGTCGATCTGCTTGTCGACCATGGTTTCATTGTCGGGACCTTCGAAGGTGACTTCGACGTTGAATTCGGCTGCCGCCTTGTCGGCGCCGGCCTTCACGGCCTGCCAGAACTGATGCTGGAAGCCCTTGGAAATCAGCGGGATGTAGAGCTTGTCCTGGGCTTGGGCAAAGCCGGCCGAAGCCATGACTGCAATGGCGCTGACCGCGCCGATAAGCGTACGTCTGGTGAACATGGTATCCTCCTTTGTGTTCACGATAGGCGAATTAGTCTCCTCCGAGGCGTAGACCGCCCTCTCTCCCTTGCGGCCTTGTGGCCGGTATTTCACCCCGAAGCCAGTGAGGGCCTCGGGAGATAGGTTTTATGCCTTCCGGCGTCGCACCATGTCGGCATAGACCGCGACGATGATGATCGAGCCGGTAACGACTGTCTGCCATTCCTGGGCAACCGAGAGGATGCGCAGGCCGTTCAGCAGCACGGACATGATCAGCGCGCCGATAATGGTGCCGATGATCGTGCCGCGCCCTCCCGAGAGCGAGGTGCCGCCGATGACCACAGCCGCGATCGCGTCCAGTTCGTAGCCCTGGCCAAGCGCCGGCTGGGCGGAGTTGAGCCGCGAGGCGATCAGCAGGCCGGCAATGCCGCAGATTCCGCCAGCCAGAGCATAGATCGCCATCTTCCAGCCATCGGTGTTGACGCCGGAGAGGCGCACGGCCTCTTCGTTCGAACCCAGCGCGAAACAGTAGCGGCCCAGAACGGTGCGGCCGAGAATATAGGCGGCGGCGCCGGCGACGAGGAACAGGATCAGCACGCCATTGGGGATCGGCAGGCCGGGCACCAGCGAGCCAATCAGCGAGCCGGTGGAAATATAGGGGAAGCCGGGCGTGTCATTGAAATAGATCGGCTTGGTGCCTGATATGACCAGGGACATGCCCTTGAGGATCAGCATCATGCCGAGCGTGGCGATGAAGGGCGGGATCTTCATCTTGGCAATCAGCGTGCCGGAGATCAGCCCGCACAGCGCGCCGGTGGCGATCGCAGCGACAATCCCGAGCGGTAGCGGCATGCCCCAATAGGTCAGCACGACGCCGGCGATCACGGCACAAAAGGTCATGAGCGTGCCGACCGAAAGATCGATGCCGCCCGTAATGATCACGAGTGTCGCGGCGATGGCCAGAACGCCGTTGACGCTGGTTGCCTGCAGGATGGCGATGATGTTGGACGTCTGCAGGAAGTTCGGCGAGGCGAGGCTGAAGACGATCATCAGCACGATGAGGCTGGCGAAGGCCAGCAACTTCTGGTGCGCGCCCGAGGCCTTGAGCCAGGAAGCCGGCGAGGTCTTTGATGCTATGGCGTTCATGCGGAAACTCCCTCCCTCATGGTCTCGCGCTGGGTGGCGAGATGCATTATATCCTCCTGTTTGGTGCCGGCTCCCCCCGGCAGGATGCCCGTCAGGCGTCCCTCACACATGACCGCGATGCGATGCGACACACGCAGCACTTCGGGCAGTTCCGAACTGATGACGATCAGCGCCTTGCCCTGAGCGGCAAGCTCGGCCAGCAGCCGATAGATTTCGGCCTTGGCGCCGACATCGATGCCGCGCGTCGGCTCGTCGAAAATCAGGATGTCGCAATTGCGCAGCAGCCACTTGGCGATGACGACCTTCTGCTGGTTGCCGCCCGAGAGCAGGCGTACCTCCTGCCGGTCGCTCGGTGTGCGGATGGCGAGCGTCGCGATATAGTCCTTGGCAATGGTCTTCAGGCGGCCTTCGTCGATGCGGCCCAGGCCGTCGGAAAAGTCCTTCATGCTGGCCATGCCGATATTGGCGCGCACATCCATGCCGAGCGCCAAGCCGAAATGCTTGCGGTCCTCGGAGAGATAACCGATGCCGGCGCGGACGGCATCTTCCGGCGTCTTGATGTCGCAGGGTTTGCCGTGGACGATGATCTCTCCGGCCTCGCGGGGGTCGGCGCCGAAGATGGCGCGGGCGACTTCCGTGCGGCCGGCGCCCATCAGGCCGGCAAAGCCGAGGATCTCGCCCTTCTTGAGGGTGAAGCCGACATTGCGGATCTCGCGGCCGCGGGACAGGCCGCGCACTTCCAGCGCGGTTTCGGCGCGGGAAAGATCCGGTATGACGACCGCTTCGTCGGTCAGCGCCCGGCCAACCATCATCGAAATGATCTGGGACACCGGTGCCTCAGCGGCGTTGACGGTGCCCACATATTCGCCATCGCGCATCACGGTGACGCGGTCGGAGATCTGCTTCAACTCGTCCATCTTGTGGGAGATGTAGACGATCCCCACGCCTTCCGCCTTCAGTTTGCGGATGATGGTGAAGAGTTCCGCGATTTCCTGGTCCGTCAAGGCGGCCGTCGGCTCATCCATGATCAGGATGCGGGACTTGTTCGACAGGGCCTTGGCGATCTCGATCATCTGCTGTCGGGCGATGGTCAGCGTCGAGACCAAAGTCCGGGGATCGATTGCCATATTCATGGTCTTGAGGATGTCTGAGGCCTGGCGGTTCAGCGCCGCCTCGTCCAGCCGACCGAAGGATTTGCGCGGCTCCTTGCCGATCATGATGTTCTGGGCGACCGTCAGGTCGTTCATCAGGGAGAGTTCCTGATGGATGATGCCAACGCCCAAGGCCTGTGCGGCGCGCGGGCCGTTGATCACCACGGGCTTGCCGTCGATCTCGATCGTGCCTTCATCGGGTTGATAGATGCCGGACAGTACCTTCATCATGGTCGACTTGCCGGCGCCGTTCTCGCCCATGAGGGCATGAACCTCGCCGGCCTTCAGCTCGAAGCGCGCGGATTTCAGCGCGTGCACCCCGGGAAAACGCTTCTCGATTCCCGTCATGCGGACAAGATCGGTCATGCCATCACCTCATCCAAGCCGTAAAAGCGCTTTGCGTTGCCGCCGAAGATTGCAGCCGTCTCGTTTGCCGTTAGGTCCGAGAGCAGGGACTGCGCCACGGTGACCCAGAAATCGTGCGGGCCTGCCAGGGTCAGCACCGGCCAATCAGACCCCCAGATCAGGCGGTCCGGCCCAAACCACTCCAGAAGCTTGGTGACGTAAGGCCGGAGAACGGAAATGGCCTTGTCGATGCCGGCATATTGATCGGGCCGCATCTCGGTGAGCAGCCCCGAGAGCTTGCAGTGAACATGGGGTATCGCCGCAAGGCGCTCCATGCCGGCTGTCCACATCTGATGACGAGGATCGTCAGCAGCCGCACCCAGCGCCGGCTTTGCTGCGTGGTCGATGACCACGGGCAGAGTGGGGTGGGCGAGAATGAAGGGCTCCAGCGCCATCAGATGCCGCGGCAGAACCAGCGCGTCGAAGCGCAGGCTGGAGGCGGCGAGGGCAGCAAGGGCTGCGTCTGTTGGGGCCGTATTGATCCAGTCGTCTTCGGCCAAGTCCTGCAGCATCGGGCGAATGCCCTTCAGCAGCTGGTTTCGGGCAAGATCAGCGATCCGCTCCGCTGCGTCGGCGGTCGTCAGGTCCACCCAGCCGACCACGCCGGCAATCTCGGGATATTTGGATGCGAGGTCCAGCAGGTAACGTGTCTCGGCCTCGGTCGGCGCTGCCTGGACGGCGACATATCTTGAAACGCCGGCCGCTGCCGCCAGCGACTTCATCTCAGCGGGACCGAAATCCCGGTAGATGGGCGTGAGGGCGGCGTTGTCGGGGCTCAGCCAGCCATAGTCGCCTCTTTCGAGGCTCCAGAAATGACAGTGGGCGTCGATTTTTTCCATGACGCCCTCAAATCGTGACGCCGCCATCGACAAGCACCGCCTGGCCGGTCACGAAGCGCGACTCGTCAGACAGCAGGTAGACGACCATCGGCGCGATGTCGTCCACGGTGGCGAGCCGCCCCATGGGCTGGCGCGCGATGAAGTCCTTCTCCGCCTGGACCGGATCCGCCGAAGCGGCGATGCGGCCCCTTAGCGAGGGTGTATCGACCGTGCCGGGGCAGAGCGCGTTGCAGCGAAGGCCCTGCTTGACGAAATCGGCGGCGACCGCCTTGGTCAGCCCGATCACGGCCGCCTTGCTGGCGCCATAGGCCATGCGGTTTGGAAAGCCCTTCACCGACGACGCCATGCTGGCCATGTTGAGGATAGAGGCGGTGCCGGTCGATTGTGCCCGCTCCAGCATGCCCGGCATCACCGCCTTCATGATCCGGAACATCGCCTTGACGTTCAGATTGAAGCTGAAGTCCCAGTCGTCGTCGGAGCATTCGAGAATGTTGCCGTTATGGACAAAACCGGCGCAGTTGAACAGGCCGTCGAGAGGGGCGATTTCCGAGGCCAAAGCGATGATTGCAGCGGGGTCGGTCACATCAAGCCGGCGGGTTTCGATGCCGCCTGCTGCTTCGGCGTGAAGGCTCTCAAGCGCGGCCTCGTTGACATCGGTCGCAATCACGGTTGCGCCTTCAGCACGGCAGGCGAGCGCGCTGGCGCGACCAATACCCTGGCCGGCAGCCGAAATGAGAATCGTCTTGCCCTTGAGCCGCATGTCTGTCTCCTCCCATGCCGCGTGCTGATGCACGTCTTTTTTACATGTGAACACTATATTCAAAAATGAATTGACGTGGCAACCCGAAAATTGCGTTATTGGCAGCCAAGACGACTAGCCCTAACAAGTCGTCGCAAAGGGAGGGACTGTCGACCGATGGCTGCACAACCTGACGATAAGTTGGATCGATATCGCGCGCCCGCCCTCGATAAGGGGCTCGATATTCTCGAACTGCTAGCGGACGAGCCGAAGGGCCTGACACGGGCGGAAATCGTCAAGGCAATGGGCCGCAGCCCCTCCGAAATATACCGGATGCTGGAGCGGCTCGTGGCGCGAAATTACGTAGCGCGCTCGGCGGAAGGCGACCGCTACGAACTGACGATGAAGTTGTTCCTGTTGGCCCATCGGCACCCGCCTGTTCGCCGGCTCGTCGCACAGGCCTTGCCGCTGATGGATGAGTTTGCCCGTCAGTCCCATCAGTCCTGCCATCTCGTGGTTCAGCGACAGGGCGGAGCGGTGGTTATTGCCCAGTCCAGTCCTCCTGATGTGTGGGAGTTCCATGTCCGCGTCGGCGCCGAACTGGATCTGTTGTCCACTGGCTCGGGAATCGTGCTCACAGCATTTCAAGCGCCGCTGCAGCGCGAGGAGACTCTTGCGCTATGGGGAAACTCGGGCCAGGCGGAGAAGCTTGCGTCCATGGAGCCGCAACTGCAGCAGGTGCGGGACCAGGGCTATCGTATTGGTGCGAGCCAGCAATTGCTGGGCGTGCAGGATATCACCGTGCCCATTCTGGCGCCTGGTGGTGATGCCATCGCCGTCATCACATGCGCATTCGCCCAGAGGCTCGACCTTCCCGATGGCGGCAATCGCATGGCGATTGTGGAACGGCTGCAGGCCCTGTGTGCCAGGCTGTCTTTATCTTAGTTTTGAGTCACGTCACTCTGCAGTGACACCGTTGTTTGGGTCTGGCTACAGCGACAGCGCATCCTTGAGCGTCAGGCCCTCCTGCTGCCGCAGGTCCAGATCGGCCTCTATATGGTCGATGTGGTGCAGCATCAGGCCCGTGGCTTTTTCCACATCGCGCCTTTCCAGCGCTTCCAGGATGTGGAGATGCTCGTCATGACCACAGCTTGAGACGCCGCTGCGTCCATAGAGCGCGATGACCAGGGATGAACGGGCGACAAGCTCGTCCATGAATTTTTCCAGGATCGTATTGCCCGCCACCTTTGCCAGCAGAAGATGGAAATCGCCGGATGCTTTGATTTCCGCGCGGCGGGCCTCGGCCCCGCGGACATGCCGGTGCCGGTCCTCCTCCTGCAATTGCTGTCGGAAGGCATCGATGTCGGCGCGCGTTATGCGCTCGGCGGCGGCGGCGACAATGCCCGGCTCGATCAGACGGCGGGAGGCGAAGACGTGGCGGGCCTCTTCGGGGGACGGATTGGACACGAAGGCACCGCGATTGCGCTCCGTTTTCACCAGGCCTTCGAAGGCCAGCATTTGCAGGGCGTAACGGACGACGGTGCGGCTGACATCGAACAGGGTTCCGACCTCGGCCTCCGACAGCTTTGTGCCGGGCGCCAGCCGCCGATCAACGATGGCGTCGCGCAACTGGTCCCGAATTGCCTTGGCGCGGTCTTCCTGGTTGGGGTCGATGCCCAGTTGGCCTTTGTGTGCGATGTTCATGATGTCCGTCCGCTTGCTCGCAATGTTGTACCTGCTGGGCCTCGGTTAGGGAATATCGGCCGTCAACAATCGCCGAAAAAGATTGCGTACAATCTTGGATATGTTTCGAACACAAAAGATGATTTTTTGTGCATGCACGGATGCGTTTTCGTGCAGCCAATCATATCGACGCTTATGCCGGCGGCAATATCCGGCCAGTTTCCTGGAATTCGGACTTGGCACGCCTGATGCATGTCTATCGGCAGGCAGAGGGATGTCGATGACAAAGGCAGCAGAAATAGAATTGGCCGCACTGACCAAGATCTATGGTCAAACCACCGCGGTGGACGCGATTAGTCTGAAGATACCGGCAGGCACCTATTGCTGCCTTCTTGGTCCGTCGGGCTGCGGCAAGACCTCCACGCTTCGCATGATCGCTGGGCATGAGGGCGCCTCCAGCGGCGACGTGCTGATGGGCAATGTGAATGTCACCGATCTGCCACCGGCCAGGCGCGGCACGGCGATGATGTTCCAGTCCTATG
Source organism: Rhizobium sp. RU36D (assembly GCF_900176345.1). Lineage (GTDB taxonomy): Bacteria > Pseudomonadota > Alphaproteobacteria > Rhizobiales > Rhizobiaceae > Allorhizobium. The sequence goes on along the minus strand of NZ_FWXU01000001.1, from coordinate 434,385 downwards.
CGTTGTTTCCGCACCTGGATCTTGTCGACAATGTCGCCTTCAGCCTGAAAATGAAGGGTGTGGACAAGCAGGCGCGGCAGGCTAAGGCACGCGAGATGTTGTCGCTGATGCAGCTCGATGCCTATGCCTCGCGCCGGCCCGCGCAGCTTTCGGGTGGGCAGCAGCAGCGCGTCGCCTTGGCGCGTGCGCTGATCACCGATCCCGAGGCGCTGCTGCTCGACGAGCCGCTGTCGGCGCTCGATCCCTTCCTGAAGATCAAGATGCGGGCGGAGCTGAAGAAGCTGCAGACCTCGCTCGGCATCTCCTTCGTCCATGTCACCCATAGCCAGGAAGAGGCCATGGCGCTGGCGGACCTGATCGTCATCATGAACGAGGGGCGCATCGAGCAGGCGGCCCATCCGCGCGTGGTGTTCGAGCGGCCGGCAACGGCGTTCGTGGCCCGCTTCATGGGCGATCACAATGTGATTTCCGGAAAGGTGGCGGAGGCCGCCGACGGCGCTGTGATGATCGACGTGTCCAGTGGCGGACGTTTTCAGGCCTTGGGAGAGGCGGACATTGGAGCCTCCCTCGATATGGCGGTGCGTACGGATCATGTCCGTCTTTCGGAAACCGATATTCCCGGGCTCGGCTTCACCGGCATCGTCTCGAATGTCGAATATCGCGGCGCGAGCGTCAAACTCGTCGTGGCCGGCGCCGGGGTCGAGGACTTCACCGTGATCCTCAGCGACACCGACTATTTCGCCCGTCCGGCCAAGGTCGGCGATGCCGTCCCGCTATCCTGGAGTGCTGCCGATGCCATCGTGCTGGGACGCGTGTGACGGCCGGTGGCCAAAAAGCAAACGAAATCAATAAACTCACAGAAGGAGAACAGCGCATGACCGATACGCCAAAGAAGACCAAGGGGCTGACCCGCCGATCCCTGTTGAAGACGGCCTCTGCCGCCGCCGGTCTCGCTGCCGGCTCGGGGGCCATCACCGGTTTCCCCACCATATGGGCCCAGAACCCGATCACGCTGCGCCAGTTCGGCACCGGCGTTTCGAACCTCAACGCCATCGCCGAGAAGTGCAAGGCCGATCTCGGCATCACCTTGGAAATGACGGCGACGGATTCGGACGCTGCGGCACAGCGCGCGGTCACGCAGCCCAATTCCTACGACATTGCCGACATCGAATACTGGATCCTGAAGAAGGTGTTCCCCGCCGGCGTGATCCAGCCGATGGATACCAAGAAGCTCAAATTTTATGACAAGGTCGTGCCGCTGTTCAAGAACGGCAAGCTGACCCCCGACAGCGTCATCGCTCAGGGCACCGCCCCGCACACGGTCGGCTATGTCGAAAAGCCCGGCGACAAGACCTTCGCAAAGTCGGAAACCGAATGGTTCACGATGATGCCGACCATCTACAACGCCGATACCCTTGGCATTCGTCCTGACCTCGTCGGCCGCGAGATCACCACCTGGGCGGACATCATGGATCCGGCCTTCAAGGGCAAGACCTCGATCCTCAATATTCCGTCGATCGGCATCATGGATGCCGCGATGATCATGGAAGCCATGGGCAACATCAAGTATGCCGACAAGGGCAACATGACCAAGGCGGAAATCGACGCCACCATCGACTTCCTGATCAAGGCCAAGAAGGACGGCCAGTTCCGCGCCTTCTGGAAGAGCTTCGACGAATCCGTCAACCTCATGGCCTCGGGCGAAGTCATCATCCAGTCCATGTGGTCGCCGGCCGTTGCCGCCGTGCGCTCCAAGGGTATCGCCTGCAAGTACCAGCCGCTCAAGGAAGGCTATCGCTCGTGGGGCGGTGGTCTCGGCCTTGCCGCGCACCTGCAGGGCGCCCAGCTCGATGCTGCCTATGAATATATCAACTGGTACACGTCCGGTTGGGTTGGCGCCTATCTCAACCGCCAGGGCTACTACTCGGCCGCCATGGAAACCGCCAAGGAATTCATGTCCCCCGACGAATGGGGCTTCTGGGTCGAGGGCAAGCCGGCCCAGGGCGATATCGTCGCCCCCGATGGCAAGGTCATGGAGAAGGCCGGCGCCGTGCGCGATGGCGGCTCGTTCGAAGAGCGTATGGGCAAGGTCGCGTGCTGGAACTCCGTCATGGACGAAGACCGCTACATGGTCCGCCGCTGGAACGAGTTCATCGCGGCATAAGCTGGGTTGCGTTCTTCGCAACATCGAAGGGGGTGCACGTCGTACCCCCCTCTGTCCTGCCGGACATCTCCCCCTCAAGGGGGGAGATCGGCAGGTGTTCGATCGGTCGGCATGCTCCACTGTCTGAATACCCGCTACATGATCATTGGGACACTGGGCCGCTCGTAACTTTTGGGCATAGCGTCGCTCCATCCGATCTCCCCCCTTGAGGGGGAGATGTCCGGCAGGACAGAGGGGGGTTCGGCACACAATCAATGGAACAAAGATCCATGGCAGAAGTCAGGTTCATAGGGGTCGGAGAGCCGAAGCCGAGGCGGGAGATCCGTTTGCCGGCATGGCTTGCCGCCTATCTGCAGGCGACGCCGTTGACGGTGATCCTGTTCTGTTTCCTGCTGGTTCCGATCCTGATGATCACGGTCGTGTCCTTCTGGGATTACGACTTTGCGCAGATGTATCCTGATTTCGTGACCTTCAACTACGAGGAGACGCTGGGCTCGTGGGTCACCTGGCGGACCTATCTCAATACCTTGAAGTTTGCATTCCTGGTTTGGGCGATCACGCTCTTCGTCGGCTTCTGGGTCGCCTATTTCCTCGCCTTCCACATCCGCAGTTCGGCTATGCAGATGGTGCTTTTCCTCGTCTGCACCGTGCCGTTCCTGACCTCGAACATCATCAGGATGATTTCCTGGATCCCGGTGCTCGGCAGAAACGGCCTCGTCAATTCCACCCTGGTCGGGTCAGGCGTCATTTCGCAGCCGATCGAATGGCTGCTCTATTCCGATTTTGCCGTGGTGCTCGCCATGGTGCATCTCTACACGCTCTTCATGGTCACGCCGATCTTCAACACGCTGATGCGCATCGACAAATCCCTGGTCGAGGCGGCGCGCGACGCGGGAGCCAGTGGGTGGCAGATCCTGACCAATGTCATCCTGCCGCTCGCCAAGCCGGGCATGGCAATCGGCACCATCTTCGTCGTCACGTTGGTCATGGCCGACTTCTCCACCGTGCAGGTGATGTCCGGCGGCCAGAGCGCGTCGGTGGCGCTGATGATGAAGAACCAGATGTCGCTGCTGCAATATCCGGCCGCCGCCGCCAATGCCGTGGTGCTGCTGATCCTCGTCCTCATGATGGTCGCGGGCATCCTGCGCATCGTCGATATCCGCAAGGAGCTCTGACCATGTATGCTGACAAGCGAGGCAAGGAATTCTACATTCTCGCGGCGTTCTTCGCGGTGTTCGTGCTGTTTCTCTACGGACCGCTATCGGCGATCCTGATCCTGTCCTTCCAGGGGCCTAATGGAGGGCTTACCTTCCCGCTCAATGGAGTGTCGCTGCACTGGTTCTTCAATTTGTTCGAAAAACAGGCGGTGGGCGATTTCGGTGGCAGTTTCCGCCGGTCGCTGATGCTGGGCATCATGGTCATGCTGGTCACGGTGGTCGTGTCGGTGCTGGCGGGACTTGCCTTCCGCCGCAAGTTCTACGGAGCAACGGCACTGTTCTACCTGTCGGTTGCCAGCCTCGTCGTGCCTTCGATCATCATCTCGCTCGGCATCGGCGTCGTGTTCAACCAGATCGGCGTGCAGCCCGCCTGGTATTCCTCGGCCTTTGGCGCGCATCTCACCTGGACGCTGCCGTTTGGCGTGCTGATCATGTTCGCGGTCTTCAACCGCTTCTCACCCTCCTACGAAGAGGCGGCTCGCGATCTCGGGGCGACCTCCTGGCAGACATTTGCCCATGTGGTTCTGCCGATCATCGCCCCCAGCCTCATCGGGGTCGGTCTGTTCGGCTTCACGCTGTCTTATGACGAATTTGCCCGGACGCTGATGACCTCGGGCACCTACAACACGCTGCCGCTCGAGATCTACGGCATGACGACCAATGTCACGACTCCGGTTCTCTATGCGCTCGGCACCGTGACGACGGTCTTTTCCTTCCTGGTGATCGCCGGAACACTTGGCATCATCATTGCCATGAACCGGCGCCGCACCCGCTGACAGGCCCTGACATTCCCATGAAATTGCTGATCGTCAATCCGAATACCACCCGCAGCATGACGGCGACCATTGCGGACTCCGCCAGCCGGGTGGCAAACGCCACGACGGAAATCACGGCCGTCACCTCGTCCATGGGGCCTGTCTCCATCGAGGGCTATTATGACGAGGCCTTTGCGGTGCCGGGCCTGCTGGTCGAGATCGCCAGGGGCGAACAGGCCGGCGCGCAAGCCGCCATCATCGCCTGTTTCGACGATACCGGCCTGGATGCGGCCCGGGCGCTCGCAGGTATTCCGGTCATCGGCATATGCGAGGCAGCCTTGTCGGCGACCGCCTTTATCGCGCAGCGCTTCACCGTCGTTACGACGATGGACCGCTCGCGGCTGCCGCTGGAGCATCTCGTGCATCGCTACGGCATGGGCGGGCGCTGCAAGGTGCGCGCCGCGGATATCCCCGTCCTGTCGCTGGAGGATCCCCAATCCAACGCGCGGGACCGGTTGCGCAACGAGATTGCCGCAGCGCTGAGGGAAGACAAGGCGGAGGCGATCGTGCTTGGCTGTGCCGGCATGGCGGACCTGACGGCGGATCTCAGGCGGGAATTCGGCGTGCCGGTGGTGGACGGCGTGGCGGCCGCGGTGAAGCAGGCGGAAAGCCTTGTTGCACTCGGCCTTTCCACCGCAAAGCGCGGCGCCTATGCCACGCCGGTCTCCAAGAGTTATCTGGGCCTGATGGCGAGCTTCGCCCCCTCTGCTATAGTCAAGGCATGACCAGCACTTCCCTGCAAATTCGCCCACTGGATCTCGACCATCTCCGCCTGCTGCTCCGATGGGCGGCAGAGGAGGGGTGGAATCCGGGGATCGCCGATGCCGAGCCGTTCCTGGCCGCAGACCCACAGGACTTCCTTAGCGGATTTGTGGGCGACGAGATGGTCGCGGGCATTTCCGCCGTCCGCTACGGCGAGGATTTCGGTTTCATCGGCCTTTATATCTGCCGGCCTGACAAGCGCGGCCTGGGATATGGCAGAGAGGTCTGGGACGCCGGTATGCGGCATCTTGAGGGCCGCACGATCGGACTGGACGGCGTGCCAGCGCAGCAGGCCAATTATGCGGCCATGGGCTTTCGCCCCGCATACAACACTTACCGCTGGAGTGGGCCCGCAGAGACCTTCTCCGACGGCTCCTCCATCGTCGCGATTGTTGACTTGAACCCTGCCATGATGGCTGCGGTTGCGGCCTATGATCGGCGGTGCTTTCCCGCAGAGAGGAATGACTTCCTGTCTCGGTGGGTGGCTGAGCCACGCATTGCCAGGCTTGCCATGCGGGGCGATGTCCTGGTCGGCTATGCGGTCGCCCGGCGCTGCCTGGAGGGACACAAGATTGGCCCGGTCTTCGCGGATGACGCGGAGACCGCCTGGGCACTGGTGACCGGACTGGCGCAGGCCATTGGCAGTGGTCCTATTCATCTCGATGTGCCCGAGACCAGTTCCGAATTCTCAAAGCTGCTCGAAGCGGCAGGATTTCAGAGGGGCTTCGTGACCGCCCGCATGTATCGCGGCACACCACCCGTTTTGCGCCAGGATGGCGTCTTCGCCGTCACCACACTGGAACTGGGATAGGCGCAAGCCCTATTGCAAGGATGGCAATTGGCTGATGTCAGCAAGCAGCCTATAACGGCGGCGTCATTGCAATGAGATCGAGGTTGAGGCGTGTCTGAAGGCGTTATCGAGCGTGTAGGTTCCGGCGCGCATGGCGTTGCCGTTCTGGTGACCGGCGCCCGCGGCTTTGTCGGACGGGCGCTCGTTCCGCTTCTCGCCAAGTCCGGTTATCGCGTCATCGCAGCCTCGCGCGAGCCTGCGGGGGCGGTGCCTGATGGTGCTGCCGACATCCGCCGGTTGCCGTCACCGGACAAGGCGCCCGACGCGGCTTTCGATGCACTGTTGGAGGGCGTCGATCATATCGTCCATCTCGCGGCCATCGCACATACGCGCTTGTCCGCGGAGGAGTCGAAGAAAGCCTATCATCAGGCGAATTTTCTGCTGACCAAGCGGTTGGCAGATGCCGCCGCCCGGTCCTTGCCGGGAAAGATGGTCTATGTCTCCTCCAGTCGGGCGCAGTGCGGTGCCAGTTTTCGGGGTGTGCTTACCGAACATGCCAAGCCGGAGCCGGTGGACGACTACGGCCGGACAAAACTTGCCGGCGAGATCGCGGTTGCCAATGCGCTGACGCCATCCCATTTCTCCATCCTGCGACCTGTTTTGGTCTATGGACCTGGCGTCGGGGGCAATCTCGCGACGCTTGCAAGGCTGGCAGCCCTGCCGATGCCCTTGCCGTTCGCCGCGCTGACCGCCCGGCGTTCCCTGGTGGACCGCGATGCGCTGTGCCGGGCGGTCCTGCATTGCATGGAGAGCCAAGCCACGGATGGCGGAACCTTTCTCGTTGCCGACGCCCATCCGCTTGCCGTCAGCGATATCGTGGTGGCGCTTCGGCATGGGCTCGGCAGGCCGTCATCGCTCTTCGTGCTGCCCTCGGCTCTGCTTGCATTTGCAGCGACGCTCGCGGGCCAAGGGGCAAAATGGGAAACGTTAAGTCGCGACCTGATCGCCAGTTCCAGCCATCTGGCGGCCACCGGCTGGAAGCCGCAGACGGATACGATGGCGGCCTTGAGAAACGCGATGAAGCAGAATGCCACGTAAGGGGGACCGAGGACCCGGGATGCCGAGCGATGCACCCAGATATTGCTTGGGAGCGGGTGCTTGCTTCACTTTGAACAAGGCGGTAAAGCAACCTCGGATATTGTTCCAAATGGGACATCGTCGCCTTGGGCTGTCCTGTTTTCCACCTGGTTGGCAAAGAATCCGTGCTGAAACGTAGTTTTGATTTCATGCTGGCCTTTATGGCACTGGTGGTTTTCATCGTGCCGATGCTGATGGTGGCCATGGCCGTGCGGTTAACCTCGAAGGGACCTGCGCTCTACTGGTCCGATCGTGTGGGGAGCAACAACAAGGTCTTCCGCATGCCGAAGTTCCGGACGATGCGGACGGATACGCCTGTCGTCGCGACGCATCTGCTGAGTGACCCCAAGGCATTTCTGACGCCGATCGGCTCGTTCCTGCGCAAGACGAGCCTGGATGAGTTGCCGCAGCTCTGGTCAATTCTCAATGGCGACATGAGCTTTGTGGGACCACGACCGGCGCTTTTTAATCAGCACGATCTGATTGCATTGCGCACGGAGCGCGGCGTGCATAGGCTGACGCCGGGTTTGACCGGCTGGGCCCAGGTCAATGGACGGGACGAACTGGAGATCCCAGAAAAAGTCAGATTCGACGAAGAGTACCTGAAGCGGCGTTCGGTCCTGTTCGACCTGCGCATTTTGTTCATGACGGCGACAAGGGTATTGGGCAGGCATGGCGTCACGCACTGACGGGCGAAAGCCCGGGAATCGATATGCGATCCGGCTGCTGGCGCTACCGCGTGTGGCCAAGCGTGTGCTCGCCGTGCTTGTGGATGCCAGCCTTTGCGTGCTGACCGTCTGGCTCGCTTATTACCTGCGTCTCGATGAATGGGTGCCGCTCTCTGGCATCATGTGGCTACCCGTGCCGGTGTCTCTGGCTTTGGCGCTGCCGATCTTCATCACCATGGGGCTTTATCGCGCCATTTTCCGCTATGCCGGTCTGTCGGCCTTCGTGACCGTGGTGCAGGCCGTGGCGATCTACGGCCTTGCCTTCATGACGATCTTCACGGCCGTCAGCGTGCCCGGCGTGCCGCGCACGGTCGGTATCCTGCAGCCGCTTCTGTTGCTGATTGCCGTCGCCCTGTCGCGAATGGGAACCCGCTACTGGCTCGGTGACGCCTATCGCAGCATCCTGCGCACCAATGCGAGCCAGACCAGGGTCGTCATTTATGGAGCCGGCACGGCGGGTCGTCAGCTGGCTGCAGCGCTGTCAAACAGCAATGAGCTGAAGGTTCATGGCTTCCTGGATGACGATCCGTTGCTCCAGGGCAGCATCATGAACGGCCTGCCGATTTACAACCCGCAGGATCTTCCGGGCCTGGTCGAGACGGTCGGCATTCGCGATGTGCTGCTGGCCATACCCTCGGTTAGCCGCAAGCGGCGCGCCGAGATTGCCGATCAGTTGAGCAAGGCGAAGGTCACGATCCGCACGGTGCCGGATCTGACAGCCCTTGCTCAAGGCCACATCACGGTTTCGGCGCTGCGCGAATTGCAGATCGAGGACCTGCTTGGGCGTGACGCCATTGCCCCGGACAAGAACCTCTTGGACAAGAGCATTCGCGGCAAGGTGGTGCTGGTGACTGGGGCAGGGGGGTCTATTGGTAGCGAACTCTGTCGGCAGATCCTTGTAAACGGACCTGCAGGATTGCTGCTTTACGAGCAAAGCGAGTATTCGCTCTACGCCATCCATTCGGAACTGATGCATATAGCGGAGAAGGCGGGTCTCTCGGATGTCCGGCTCGTGCCGATACTTGGGAATGTGAACGACGAAAAACGTTTGCGCCACGTGCTTCAGACGTGGAAGCCGCAAACGCTGTATCACGCCGCTGCCTACAAGCATGTGCCGATGGTGGAAGTGAATGTCGCCGCCGGTGTCTGCAACAACGCCTTCGGGACGCTCACCGCTGCGCTTGCTGCCATTGATCTTGGCGTCAGCGATTTTGTGCTGATCAGCACCGACAAGGCGGTCCGACCGCCGAACGTCATGGGGGCCAGCAAGCGGCTGGCCGAGATGATTCTTCAGGCGCTGGCCCATCGTACCGATAAGCCCGCAGGCTCATGCACGAATTTTTCGATGGTACGATTCGGTAATGTGCTCGGATCATCCGGCTCGGTGGTGCCCTTGTTCCGCCAGCAAATCCTCGATGGCGGTCCGGTAACCGTCACCGATCCCGAAGTCACCCGCTATTTCATGACGATCCCGGAGGCTGCACAGCTGGTAATCCAGGCCGGTGCGATGTCTGAGGGCGGCGACGTGTTCCTGCTAGACATGGGCGAGCCGGTCAAGATCATCGATCTGGCTTATCGAATGGTTGAGCTTTCGGGCCTGACGGTCCAGGACGAGATGCATCCGGATGGCGATATCGCCATCTCGATCATCGGCTTGCGGCCGGGCGAAAAGCTTTATGAGGAGCTGCTGATCGGTGACAACGTCCAGACAACGGATCATCCGCGCATCATGAAGGGTTCGGAAGATTTCCTTCCCTGGACCCAGCTCGAGCCCAGGCTTGTAGCCCTTGATACGGTTCTGCGCCGCAATGACCCGGCTGAAATCCGCGCCTATCTCCAGGAGCTGGTATCGGGCTACAAGCCGAATGGCGAGGTTTGTGACCTGCCCTCGGCTGCCCAGTAAATAAGCAACGCTCTACAGCAGGTCGCGTTGATTCGGATTCATGCGGCCTGCTGTAGACTTTTGTTTTCGCATGTCTTTATCCCAAAACCGGTGCCCACTTTTGGGAGACATGCTTTAGAAGAGCGCGGTCTCCAGAAGATCATCGTCATTGTCGAAGACCTGCTCGACAACGGGCTGCGCGCTGGCCGGGCGGCCGAGAATCTCGGCGTGGATATCGCGCTCCGCCACCATCGTATAGCTCTTGTAGATGCGGGGAGCGATCTCTTCCAGCGCTGACGCGATGTCGTCGAGCGCCGGCACCTCATCGATTTCCGGGGCACTCAGCGCCGTGCATTCGGCAAGGATCTCACCAAGCTCGGCGTTGAAGTCCAGTTGCGGGATTGCCTTCTTCATCAGGGTGGCGGCCGCGCGGCCCTGTTCGTCCAGGTTTTTCAGGCTGGCGTCCATCTGGTCGGCTGCTGCATGAATGCTGTCGGAGGCGCTGGCGAGGCGGGTTTCTAGCCGTTCGTCGGTCCCGTCAGTGGGGCCGGTGCCACGCATGCGCGCGGCGGTGGTCTGCAGAGACTGGAGCGAAACAAGGATATTTTCCGCCGTTCCGTCCATCAGGCCGGCGAAATTGCGCAGTTCGGCTGTGATCACGTTGATTGCGCGACCTTCCTCGCCGATCTTGCTGCAGCGAAGATTGGTGTTCAGCGCCATGTATTGGATGTCGGTGCGGACGACCTTTACCACCTCGATGCTCTGCACCAGTTCGTTGACGATGGCCTCGGTGCTCTGGCAAAGCGCATCGGCTTCGATCGCGCCCGCTTCCACCTGGTGGACAATGTCCTTCGCCTTGGCGATGTTGCATTCCAGCTGGCGGATGATGCTGCCGCTGGCATCGTCGTCATCGGGCTTCATCTTCGAGCCGAGGTGGAGGATATGCCGAATTTCGGCATCGAAGCTCGACACCGTGCTGACGATCTTCGACGTATCGCGGTCGAAATCGGCATGGGTTTGTTCGAGCTGGCGCGATACGAGCTGGCGTATCAGCAGCCATAGGCGGGCGCGCTGTGCTTCCTTGAGCTTCTTGCCGGCGGGGGTGTCGAGATATTCCCCCAGAACCTGGAATGCCAGCTGGCAATGTTCGATGCGCTGGCGAGTGATGTCGCCGACCTGCATCGCTGAAAGGACAGTCGCGAGCTTCATCTGGACGCCGCCGGCGAGTTGCCGCACGGTTGTGGCCGTATTGGCGAGTTCGCGGTGATGACCGTTCAGCTGGTCGGCGCTTGCTGCGAGATCGGTGACGATGCCCGGGATGAGGACCGCATAGCTCTCCAGGATCTGGCGGCCGCGCTTCGTCGCGGGCGAGACTTTGGCAGCAAGGCCGTCCAGCTTTTCGGCAAAAAGCTCTGCCTGGGTGGTTCCGAACTGAATGCGTTCGATGATCTCGGCGGCGAAACCGGCAAAGTCTGGAATGACAGCGCCACTGATCTTGGCGGTGATGGCGAAGGTCCGGAGATAGCGCAATGTCTCGCGCATGTCCGCCACCTGCAGGCGCAGCTGCTTTTCGATGGCCGATACGGCGACCAGGTCTTCCTGGCGGTTCTTTTCTAAGTCCGGCAGCCGGGAGAGTTCGTTCATGGTGCCGGTCAGGGCCGTTTTGGTGCGGCTTGCGGCCTCTTCATCCAGTGAGCCGGTCACGTGATCAAGGGTGGAGACGAGCTTGTCGATCGAATCCAGGATGGACAACAGGACCGTTCCGCCGTCGAGGAAACGCTTTTCGATGCGTCCGCGCGCATGCTCCAGCCGGTCGACGATCGCCTGGCCCTGGATTCCAATTTGGGCCTTGGCGGTGTTCGATTTCTGCTTCATCCCGTATGTCTCGCGATTTGTTTTTTGTTGTTCTTTGCTGTGCAGGAACCTGCGGCCACGTCGCGGCGCTAGCGACACCCATTCGTGGCTTGATCGACACGATGACAGGGAAAACCGCAAATTGAATTAAAACTGGACACCAACATCTGAGAATTTCAACCTATTGGTTAATATTGCATTTTTTCTAAAATTAGAACTCTCTTTTTTAAAATGTCTGAAATTTGACGTCGCTCTTTTACCGGCCATTAATGATGTGCTGGGATTCTCCAGAAATACAGTGATTTTAGCGCGAATCTACCTCTGGAGATCAGATGCAACCCGAACCTCATATCGTTCGTTTCGCGGGCCCGCTCAACGTCCGGTCTATCCATCCCGTGCATGCCGCGCTGAAGGAGGGGCTGGAGACTAGCCAATCTTTGGTAGTGGAGCTGTCAGACGCCACCGAGGCAGATGCAAGCTTCGTGCAGCTGATGGAATCGGCGAGGCTTTATGCGGAGCAGCGCGGCAAGACGCTGGCCTTGTCGCGGCCGGTGGGGCCCGCGCTTCGCGAGGTCCTGACCAGGGCCGGATTCACCGATTCCCTGACGCCCGACCGGGCGCGTTTCTGGTTTCATCAAGGAGCATAGTAATGAGTGCAAAGATTTTGACCGTGGATGATTCTGCCAGCATTCGCATGACCACCCGCATCGCATTGACCAATGCCGGCTATCAGGTCACCGAGGCGGTTGATGGTAGCGATGGGCTCGCCAAGCTCAATGGCGGCAGCTTTGACCTGGTGATCACCGATCTGAACATGCCCAACATGGATGGCCTGACGATGATCCGGGAACTGCGCAAGATCCCGGCGCATATGGGTATCCCGGTCGTGTTCCTGACCACGGAATCCGACGGCGAAATCAAAAGCCAGGCAAAAGCCGCCGGCGCGACCGGCTGGCTGACTAAGCCCTTCGATCCCGAGAGCCTGGTGAAAATCGCAAAGAAGGTTCTCGGCAAATGAGCGCGACCGATCCGATTGCCGTTTTTCTAACCGAGGCCGCCGAACTGCTGGAGCAGATTGAAGCGGGGCTGTTGGATCTAACCCACCGGCTGGATGACAAGGACCAGATCGACGCGGTTTTCCGTGGGCTCCACACGCTCAAGGGCTCCGGCGCGATGTTTGGCTTCGATGCGCTGGCCGCGTTCACGCACCATTGCGAAACCGCGTTTGATCGGGTGCGCAAGGGCGATGTGCCGGCGACGCAGGAACTCGTGTCGGCCGTTCTTGCTGCACAGGATCACATGCGCGCCCTGATCGACCAGCCCAATGGCGATCACGAAGAGACGAGCCTCGTGCTGCTGACGAACCTGCAGATGGCAGTCGATGGCAAGGCGGGAGCGCCAATTGCCGTGCCTGCCGGCGCTTCTGCAGCGGTTCCTGTTACCGCTGTCAAAACCCAGGATGGGCAGAAGACGTGGAAGATTCGCTTCAGCCTGCCGACAAACGCCATGGCCAACGGCACCAATCCGCTTGGTCTGCTCGACGAATTGCGGGAACTCGGCACTTGCATCGTGGTTGCGGACACCAAGGCCGTTCCACCGATCGATCTGCTGGAGCCCACGGATATCCATCTTGCCTGGGATGTTACGCTGACGACCAAGAGCGGCCGCGACGCGATCGAGGATGTCTTCATCTTCGTGATGGACGAGATGCAGCTCGAGATCAGCGAAGCCGGCGGGGCTCCGGTCGCGCAAGCCGCAAAGCCTGCGGAAGCTGTTGCTGCTCCGGTGGTTGCCACGCCTGAGCCGGTTGCCGCCGCCGCTTCTGCAGCAGCCAAGGATGCAGCGAATGACAGCCGGCAGCCGGCCAAGGTCGCTGAAAACGTCCGCGTCCCGGCCGAACGTCTTGATGAACTGATGGACCGGGTCGGCGAATTGGTGATCGCCCAGTCGCGCCTGTCCCAGTTGGCGGATGCCAGCGTTGAGATTCAGCTTCGCGCCGTTTCCGAAGATATCGAGCGCCTGTCCGGCGAGCTTCGCGACACCATGATGGTGCTGCGGATGATGCCCGTCGCCAGCCTTTTCGGCCGCTTCCGCCGCCTCGTGCATGATCTCTCCCGAGAGACCGGCAAGGTTATCGAACTGGTCACCGAAGGCGAGACCACCGAGGTGGACAAGACGGTTATCGACCGCCTGGCCGATCCGCTGGTCCACCTGGTCCGCAATTCGATCGACCACGGCCTGGAACCGCCGGCCGAACGTGCAGCCGCGGGCAAGCCCGAGGCCGGGCGTATCCAGCTGTCCGCGCGCCAGTCCGGTGGCGAAGTCATCATCACCATCAAGGATGATGGCCGCGGCATCAATCGGGAGCGGGTGCGCGCCAAGGCGGAATCCTCCGGCATCATTCAGCCGGGCGCTGTCCTGTCCGACCAGGAACTGCTGCAACTGATCTTCCAGCCGGGCTTCTCCACTGCCGCCACGATCACCAATCTTTCCGGCCGCGGTGTTGGCATGGATGTGGTGAAGAAGACGGTGGAAGCCCTGCGCGGCGCGATCGACGTGGTCAGCAATCCTGGCCAGGGCTCGGAGATATCGCTGCGCATTCCGCTGACGCTCGCCATCATCGATGGCCTGCTGATCCGGGTCGGCAAGGGCGCCTATGTCATACCGCTTTCGGCTGTCGAGGAATGCCTGGAACTGTCGATCGAGGACGATATGCGCTCGCGCGGCCGCAGCTTCATCTCGCTGCGCGAAAGCCTCGTGCCCTATATCCGCTTGCGTGAGCTGTTCAGGACAGGCACCAAGCCGGATCCGTTCCAGAAGATCGTCGTCATCTCGACCGGCACTGAACGCGTCGGGCTCGTTGTCGACCAGATCATCGGCGACCACCAGACCGTTATCAAGTCTCTATCCAAGCTGCACCATGACGTCGCGACCTTCTCGGGTGCAACCATCCTCGGGGATGGCAGCGTCGCTCTTATCCTCGATGTCGCCCATCTGGTGGCATCGGGCCAACAGCAGGAGGCGCATTTGCGCGCGGCCGGATGAGTGAAGCAATATCCATGACAAACAGTGTAGCGGCCGACTATTGGGGGACGGCCAGCGAGGCAGAGGTTCTCACCTTCGAACTGGCAGGTGAAACCTTCGCTTTCGACGCGGTGATCGTCCAGGAAATCCTGGACCTGTTGCCGGAAACCGCCGTACCGGGCGCCCGTGCGTTCGTCGGCAGTGTCATCAATTTCCGCGGCAAGGTCATACCGCTTGCGGATATCCGTCTGGCTTTCGGCATGGAGGCAACTGAGCCGACAATCGAAAGCCGCATAGTCGTCATTGAGCTCGAGATTGAAGGCGAGCCGACGCTGATCGGTGTGCGCACCGACAAGGTACATGAAGTTACCACGCTAGACCGTACCGCCAGTGAGCCGCCGCCGAGTGTCGGCATGCGCTGGCGGCCGGATTTCATCCACTGCCTCGTCAAACGCGGACAGGACTTCATCATCGTACCGAACATGCAGGCGATCTTCGCCTCACGGAACGAGCACTAAACGGGGGCCACTTAGGGGGCTATCTCGGGGGATTTTTTGAGATGCGGTTTACTATCAAACTGAAACTGGCTTTGGCCTTTGGATTTCTTGTCGTGCTGCTTGGGGTAGCCGTCGGCTACAGCATGATCAGTCTTTCCTCCATGAATGACGAGATCGGCAGGTTGATTGCAGGTCCTGCCGCTCGCCTGGAATATGCCCAGCAGATCAACATCGCCCAGCTTGAAGGCATCCGGCAGCAGAAGAACATGCTCGTGGCCACCTCGCCCGCCGAGATTGCCAATTCCCAGCAAAAGGGCGATCTGGCCCGCAAGGATCTGCACCAGGCGCTGGATGCAGCATTGTTGCTGGCAACGGAACAGGGCAAGCCGCGCTGGTTGAAAATCGACGAGGTTTCTCGCAAGTTTGAATCCGTTGATGATCGGATCCGTGAGAGCATCCTGGCCGGCAATACGGATATGGCGCAGCGCCTGTCCGTGACCGAGGCTCGGGAACTTGCCAACGATCTGGGCACGTTGATCGACGAACTCGTCGTCTTGTCGAAGCAGCAGATGACGGAAGCCAAGGCGAATACCGAGAAGCTGTATGACGATACCCGCAACACCATGATCGCCCTGGCAACGGGTGCTATCCTCATCGCGCTCGCCGCTGCCGTCTGGATCTCCATCACGATCAGCCGCGGCCTGAACCGGGCGATGGTTGCCGTGCGCGACGTGTCCGAAGGTGACCTGACCAAGACCGCGGCCATCACCACCCGGGACGAAATCGGCGAACTGCTTGGCTACGTGAATGTCATGATCGAGCGTCTGCGCGGTGTCGTCGGCGATGCTCTCTCCGCCGCCGACAACGTCTCGTCCGGTAGCCAGGAACTGTCGGCCTCGTCCGAGCAGCTGTCCCAGGGCGCGACCGAACAGGCGGCATCCGCTGAAGAAGCCTCTGCCTCGATGGAGCAGATGGCAGCCAACATCAAGCAGAACGCCGACAACGCGGCCCAGACGGAAAAGATTGCACGTCAGTCCGCAAAGGACGCCGAAGCTTCGGGCGATGCCGTTACCCGTGCCGTTGCCGCCATGCGTACCATTGCCGAGAAGATTTCCATCGTCCAGGAAATCGCCCGTCAGACCGACCTTCTGGCCCTGAACGCTGCCGTCGAGGCTGCCCGTGCCGGCGAACATGGCAAGGGCTTTGCGGTTGTTGCTTCCGAAGTGCGCAAGCTTGCAGAACGTTCGCAGTCTGCGGCCGCGGAAATCTCCACCATGTCGTCGGACACCGTGCTGTCGGCCCAGGAAGCTGGTGACATGCTGAACCGCCTGGTTCCCGATATCCGCAAGACCGCCGAACTTGTCTCGGAAATCTCCGCTGCCTGCCGCGAGCAGGATGTCGGAGCGTCTCAGATCAACGAAGCGATCCAGCAGCTCGACAAGGTGACCCAGCAGAATGCCGGGGCATCGGAAGAAATGTCGGCGACCTCGGAAGAGCTGGCCGCCCAGGCGGAAGAGCTGCAGACCTCCATCGCCTTCTTCAGGGTGGATATGGCAGGCACGAAACCGGTTGCCAAGAAGCCGGCAGCAACGCCCGCCCGCAAGACGCAAGTTGCGCATATGCCGCAGCATCGGGTGGCGCCGAATTCGGTCGCCGGCCAGCAGGCTCGCGTCAAGGGCTTCGCTCTTGATATGGCCATGGGTGGACCGGACGCCGACGACATTCACTACCGCGAAAGCGCGTGATTTCGGCTGCCATCGCATACAGGGCCCCGGCGGATGGTCGGGGCCGGCACTTGGAGCATGACAGCTTCATGAGCTGAAAAAGTCTACCGCAGGCGTGAATGCATCGCCCCCCTGCTTGGCATACCGAACCAGGAAGCTTGTCGCCAAAGCGCGATGACCTTGGAAATTTGGTCAGGAACAGGGGCTATCAATGCGGTTTACGATTAAACTGAAGCTGACTTTGGTCTTTGCGTTTCTGGTACTCGTGCTGGCGGGTACCGCCGGATTTGGGATATTGAGCCTGTCCTCGATGAAGGATGGCATGGATGAGGTGGTGGATGTCACGGCCGCTCGCCTTGACAGCATCCATGAGCTCAATGACATCACCCTTGACGTGGTCGATGCCCAGAAGAACATGATCCTGGCGACCACAGCACAAGATGCTCAGCGCTTTATCGCGCAGAGCAAGGAAGGGCATAAGGAGTTGCAGAAGCACCTGGCGGATTTGTCCGCCACGGCGACCGCTGCGACCAGAGCCTATTGGGACGAGTTGAAGACCGCGACCGACAGGTTCGTTGCCGGAGACGATCATCTCCAGGACCTCGTCCTTTCCGGCAACAAGGATGCGGCGATCGCCTTCTCTGCGGGCGAAGGGCACCAACATGCCCTGGCTCTGACGGAGACGCTGGACAAGGGCATCGAGACCTATCGGGGCCATCTTCAGGAAGCCAAGGTTAAATCCGACAGTGACTACGAGCTGACACGGCTTGAGCTGATCGCCGTTGCCGTGATCGCCTCTCTGTTCGCCATTGCCGCCGCCATCTGGATCGCCGTTGGCATCAATCGCGGCCTGCAGAAGGTGATTGGCGTTGCCAAGGCGGTTGCGGTCGGCGACCTCGACCAGAAGGTCGATGTGAAGACCGATGACGAGATCAAGGACCTGGTCGACACCGTCAACGTGATGACCGCCAGCCTCAGGGAAACCGCTTCCATGGCCGATCGGATTGCCATGGGCGACCTGACTGTGATGGCAAAGCCGCTGTCCGACAAGGATGTGCTCGGCCTGGCCATGAAGGGCATGGTGACCAATCTGCGGGCGACCGCCGAAGTGGCCGACCGCATCGCCAACGGCGATCTCATGGCGACGCCGAAGCCGATGTCCGACAAGGACATGCTGGGCCTGGCGCTGGAGCGCATGGTGCAGCGCCTGCGCGGCGTGGTGGCGGATTCGCTTTCGGCCGCCGACAACGTGTCCAGCGGCAGCCAGCAGCTATCGTCCAGCTCCGAGCAGCTGTCGCAGGGCGCCTCGGAACAGGCAGCGGCAGCCGAAGAAGCTTCCGCCTCGATGGAGCAGATGGCGGCCAACATCAAGCAGAACGCCGACAATGCCTCCATGACGGAGAAGATTGCCCGGCAGTCCGCCAAGGACGCCGAGACCAGCGGTGAGGCCGTTGCCCGCGCTGTCGCAGCGATGCGCACCATCGCCGAGAAAATCTCCATTGTGCAGGAGATTGCGCGGCAAACCGACCTGCTGGCACTTAACGCTGCTGTCGAAGCCGCCCGTGCCGGCGAACATGGCAAGGGCTTTGCCGTCGTCGCTTCGGAGGTGCGCAAGCTCGCCGAGCGCTCGCAGTCTGCCGCCGCAGAAATCTCGACCATGTCCGGCGACACCGTGAAGTCGGCACAGGAAGCCGGTGAAATGCTGAACCGGCTCGTGCCTGACATTCGCAAGACAGCCGAACTCGTTGCCGAGATTTCGGCGGCCTGCCGCGAACAGGACATCGGTGCAAGCCAGATCAATGAGGCCATCCAACAGCTCGACAAGGTGACCCAGCAGAACGCCGCCGCCTCTGAAGAAATGTCGGCGACCTCGGAAGAGCTGGCAGCGCAGGCCGAGGAACTGCAGAACTCCATATCCTTCTTCAAGGTGGAGACGGCGGACGCAAAATCTGCGGCCAAGCCTGGCAATGGTCGCGCGGCGAGTGCCGCGAGCCGCAAGCCGGTGGTCGCCCAGCGCCCGGCGTATTCGGCTACGAGCGTTGCAGCCCAGCAGGCACGTGCAAGGGAGTTTAGCCTTGATATGAGCATGGGTGGGCCTGATGCCGATGACAGGAATTTCCGGGAAAGTGCCTGACGCACAGTCCCGCCTACACGAATAAGCCTCGGCCCGAAGCCGAGGCGAGACCCGGATCATGAGCGTCTCGGGTCGCGACAGCCGGAAGACAAGCTGCAGGCGTGAATGCATCGCCCCCCTGCATCATCGAGACCGGAGGAGCAGAGCCTGCGAATTGTCAAAGGCTCAGGATAGATTTCGCAGCCAGGGGGCATCGATGCGATTTACGATTAAACTGAAACTGGCTTTGACCTTCGGGTTCATCATCATGATGACCTGCGGGATGGCTATGCTCGCAATCACGAACCTGTCTGGCTTGAACCAGGCGATCACCGACATCATTCAAGGCCCCGCTGCTAATCTTCGCAATTCCAGCGATCTGTCCGACACCGTCTATCTTTCGATCAGGGCTGAAAAGAACGCGATCCTGAATACCGACCCGGATCAAATCTCCGGTTATTTCAAAGAGGTTGCGGACGCGCGCGGCAGGATTACGGAAATCCTGGCAAATCTGGACAAAGAACAGGCTCCGGCGATCGGGGAAAAGGTTGCTGAGTTCAGGACGACCCTCCCGCAATGGCTGGAACTGCAGGACGAGATTCTCGCGCTGGCCCGGGAGAATACCACCGAATCCAATACGCGTGCTGGCGTGATCTCCATGGGCGAGGGCGCGAAGGTTACCGCCACGCTTTTGGCTGCCCTTGGCCAGTTGAACGATGCGATCGCCAACGATCTCAGCGCTACCGACCAAGCTACTAACGTCCAGTATGAAACCTCCAAAAACCTCTTGATCGGTACCGTCATTGCGGTTCTGGTTTTTTCCGCAGTCGTTGCCATCTGGATTTCGCTCAGCATTTCCCGAGGTCTTCGTCGGGCCATCGAATTGTCGAATGCGGTGAGCATTGGTGACCTCAATCACGAGATCAACCATGGCTCCAATGACGAGATCAAGGATCTGGTCTCGTCGATGCAGACAATGACCGGAAATCTGCGCAATACCGCGAACATCGCCAACCAGATTGCCAATGGCGACCTGACCGTTGCTCCGAAGCCGCTATCGGACAAGGACACGCTGGGTCTGTCGCTGGAAAGCATGGTTGAGCGTCTGCGAGGCGTCGTTGCCGATGCTCTGTCTGCCGCCGACAACGTCTCGTCCGGCAGCCAGGAACTGTCGGCCTCGTCCGAGCAGCTATCGCAGGGTGCGACCGAACAGGCGGCCTCCGCTGAAGAGGCCTCTGCCTCGATGGAGCAGATGGCAGCCAACATCAAGCAGAACGCCGACAATGCGGCCCAGACGGAAAAGATCGCGCGCCAGTCTGCCAGGGATGCCGAAGTCAGTGGCGAGGCCGTGACCCGCGCCGTGGCCGCCATGCGCACCATTGCCGAGAAGATTTCCATCGTCCAGGAAATCGCCCGTCAGACCGACCTGCTCGCCCTCAACGCCGCCGTCGAGGCCGCTCGTGCCGGCGAACATGGCAAGGGATTTGCCGTCGTCGCGTCGGAAGTCCGCAAGCTTGCAGAACGCTCGCAGTCTGCGGCTGCGGAAATCTCCACCATGTCGTCCGATACCGTTCTGTCGGCCCAGGAAGCCGGCGATATGCTGAACCGCCTGGTTCCGGATATCCGCAAGACCGCGGAACTCGTCTCCGAAATCTCCGCCGCCTGCCGTGAGCAGGATGTCGGGGCTTCGCAGATCAACGAGGCTATCCAGCAGCTCGACAAGGTGACCCAGCAGAATGCCGGGGCCTCGGAAGAGATGTCGGCAACCTCGGAAGAGCTGGCCGCCCAGGCGGAAGAGCTGCAGACCTCCATCGCCTTCTTCAAGGTAGATATGGCCGGTAGCAAGGCGACGGCACGCAAGCCGGCTCCCGTTCGCAGCGCCGCTGCTCCGGCCCACGCACGCAAACCGGCTGCCGCTCCGAGGGCGCCTGCGCCGCAGCACAGCGTTGCTGGCCAGCAGGCTCGGGTCAAGGGCTTCGCGCTCGACATGGCGATGGGCGGACCCGACGAGGACGACGCTCATTTCCGTGAAAGCGCCTAAGATTCTGTTGTCCCCGGCTGGAGCGTTCCGGGCGGGGACTTCGATCCGAGTTTGTTCCGGCTAGCCGGGAGTAAAGGCGAGAGGGAACGGCATGTCGCGGGCCCTCGACAACGCGAATGGTTGATGCCTGGCGGAATTGGTCCGTTTTCCGGAGTCAAGGAGACGCAGCATGAGATTTACGATCAGATTGAAATTGGTGCTGGCCTTCAGCTTTCTCATCTTGTGCTTGGCCGGCATCGCGGCGGCGGGCTTGTTTTCCCTGTCGTCGGCCCGCTCTGAAATGATGACGGTCGTTGAACGCTATGCCTTGCGCCTCGACAAGATGCGCCAGACCCAGGCCCTCATCTTCGACACGCTGCGCATGCAGCGCACGATGCTGGTGCTGACGACGCCGGCAGATATCGACCGCTTTTCGCAAAGCCGGGCGGAGTCGCGGCAGCAAAGCGAGGCGATGCTGAAGGATCTGGCGGCGACGGCCGGGGACGAGCAGCGAGATCTTTGGAGACAGGCAGTGTCCGGCCTCGATGCGTTCCACGCGCGTGACGAGTCCGTCATCGCCCTGATCAGATCAGGCCAGAGGGAGGATGCCATCATCCGCTCGACGGAAAAGGCCATGGGTGCGGCTGCCGATGCGGTCACCGATCCGCTTGGCGAGATCATCAAGACGACAGTGGTTCATCTTCATGAGGCCGAGCAGTTTTCCGAAGCCAATTATGTCCTGACGCGGAATATCATGCTGGCGGTTGCAGCAGCAGCCACCATGATCGCCATCGTCGCAGCATTTTTCATTACGCTCGGCATCAGCCGTGGCTTGCGGACCGTCTCCGAAGCCGTTGGCGCCGTTGCCATCGGTGATCTCGATCATCGGCTTTCGGTCAAGTCCAACGACGAGATCAAGGATGTGGTGGCCACGGTCAATGTCATGACCGCCAACCTGCGCAACACCGCAGCGATTGCCGATCAGATCGCCGCCGGCGATCTCTCCGTCGACGTGAAGCCGTTGTCGGATAAGGACGCGCTGGGCATCGCCATGCAGTCGATGGTCAAAAACCTCAGGACAACCGCCGAGGTCGCCAATGTGATTGCCGAGGGCAACCTGATGGCCACTCCACGGCCGCTGTCACCGCGCGATACACTCGGTGTTGCGCTGCAGAGCATGGTGCAGCGCCTGCGCGGCGTGGTGTCTGACACGCTCGCCGCCGCCGTCAATGTTTCGGCCGGAAGCCAGCAGCTCTCGGCCTCCTCGGAACAGCTTTCGCAGGGGGCAACGGAGCAGGCTGCCGCAACGGAAGAGGCCTCGGCCTCGATGGAGCAGATGGCTGCCAACATCAAGCAGAATGCCGAAAACGCTGCCCAGACGGAGAAGATCGCCCGCCAGTCCGCCAAGGATGCGGACGCTTCCGGAGCGGCCGTCAACAAGGCCGTCGGCGCCATGCGGACGATTGCCGCCAAGATTTCCATCGTCCAGGAAATCGCCCGGCAGACCGATCTCTTGGCCCTCAATGCCGCTGTCGAGGCCGCTCGTGCCGGCGAACATGGCAAGGGTTTTGCCGTGGTGGCCTCCGAGGTCCGCAAACTTGCGGAACGTTCGCAGTCGGCTGCCGCCGAAATCAGCATGATGTCTGCGGAAACCGTCCTGTCCGCCCAGGAAGCCGGCGAAATGCTGAGCCGACTCGTACCGGACATCCGCCGAACCGCCGAGCTGGTCTCGGAAATCTCCGCCGCCTGCCGCGAGCAGGATGTTGGCGCCATGCAGATCAACGAGGCGATCCAGCAGCTCGACAAGGTCACCCAGCAGAATGCCGGGGCCTCGGAAGAAATGTCGGCAACCTCGGAGGAACTGGCCGCTCAAGCGGAAGAACTCCAGAATTCGATTGCCTTCTTCAAGGTGGATGCGGCTGCCAAGGCAGCGCCTAAGGCCGCCACCAGGGCCGCGCATCGGCCGGCCGCAGCGCCGGGCATGTCATCCCAGCAGCAACACAGCCTTTCCGCCCAGCAGGCGCGCCTCAAGGGTTTCGCCCTTGATATGACGATGGGCGGACCGGATACCGATGATATTCACTATAGAGAGAGCGCATAATCATGGCCGCATCATCAGCAGAAGCACAGTATGTCACTTTCGCCTTGGGCCGCGAGATCTTCGCCGTCCCCGTCGGGGTGGTTCGCGAAATCCTCGATCATGAGGAACTGTTCAAGATCCCCAATGGCCCCGATTACCTGATGGGCCTTCGGGACGTGCGGGGGCAGGGCGTTCCCACCATAGACCTGCGCCTGAAGCTCGGCCTCACGGCCACGGAGCCGACGCCCAATACGCGCGTGCTGGTGCTCGACATTCCGTTCGAGGGCCGGCTCCTGACCCTGGGCATGGTCGCGGACAGGGTTTTCGAGGTCGCGCCATTCCGGCAGGACCAGATCGAAGGCGCACCCGAGATCGGGATCCGCTGGAAATCGGACTATATTGCCGGTGTAGTACGCCGCGATAACGGTTTCGTCGTGATCATCGACCTGACTCGCCTGTTGTCCAGCGACGATACGGCAATTCTGGCACCGAGACAGGTGGCCTGACCACCGGAGTATGAGTATGAGTGCGTCCGCAGCGCGTAGTGCCTTCGGTGAAGACCGGATCAGTGATCGGAACTTCAACCGACTGGCGTCTTTCATTTATGATTATTCCGGCATCAAGATGCCGCCGGGCAAACGGACCATGCTGGAGGGGCGGCTGCGCCGTCGCCTTCGCGTGACGGGCCATGGCACCTTTGATGATTATTGCGAGTATCTGTTCAAGGAAGATGGGCTGGAATCGGAGACGATCTATCTCATCGATGCAGTTACCACCAACAAGACCGACTTCTTTCGCGAGCCGAACCATTTCGAATATCTGGTCCGGCATGTGCTGCCGACCTATGATCAGGTGTTCGGCCCGAAGCTGCGTGTCTGGAGCTCTGCCTGTTCCACGGGGGCGGAGCCCTATACGATTGCCATGCTCCTGGAAGAGCATATCGAGCCGGCGCTGAATTCGCACTACCGTATTCTCGCCACCGACCTTAGCACGGAAGTGCTGGAGACGGCACGCAAGGGCATCTATCCGCGTGACATGGTGGCTCCTGTTCCGCCCGCGCTTCGGCAGAAATATGCGCTTCAGCATGTTGATCCCAGCCGCCCGGAGATTCGCATTCATCCGAAATTGCGCTCTCGGGTTGGCTTTGCCCGTCTGAACCTGATGGATGAAGAATATCGGGTCGGGGATCCGATGCAGATCATCTTCTGCCGCAATGTGATGATTTACTTCGACAAGCCGACCCAGCAGAGGGTGCTGACGCGGCTTTGCAACAATCTCGTGTCGGGCGGCTATCTGTTTATAGGTCACTCCGAGACGGTGTCAGGCTTCGACCTGCCTATCAAGCAGGTTGCCAATACGATCTTTCGCAAAGTGTAGGCCAGCATATGCCAAAGCGTGTCCGCGTACTGATCATCGACGACTCCGCCAGCGTGCGGCAGGCTCTGACCCATGTTCTGGAACAGGATCCCGGTATCGAAGTCATCGGCGTCGCCTCGGATCCCTTCGTCGCGGCGCGGCGCATCCAGGAAGAGATACCTGATGTGATCACGCTTGATGTGGAGATGCCGCGCATGGACGGCATCACCTTCCTGCGCAAGCTCATGTCCCAGCATCCCATTCCCGTCGTGATGTGCTCTTCGCTGACGGAAGAGGGGTCGGAAACCCTGCTGCAGGCGCTCGAAGCGGGTGCCGTCGACGTGATCCTGAAGCCAAAGATCGGCGCGGCGGATCATCTGGCGGAATCGGGCATGCGGATTTGCGAGGTGGTCAAGAGCGCCGCGCAGGCAAGGCTCGGTGGGCCGCGTAAGGCCGAGCGTCGCTCGGCTTCCCTCGCGGGGGCGCCCGCGAAGCTCACTGCCGATGCCGTGCTTCCGCCGCCCAGCGGTCGCGCGATGGCGAAGACCACGGAAATGGTGGTCTGCGTTGGCGCCTCCACCGGCGGCACCGAAGCGCTCAGGGAGATGCTGGAAAAGCTGCCAGCCAATACGCCCGGCATCATCATCGTCCAGCATATGCCGGCCGGCTTCACGGCGGCATTTAGCAAGCGCCTCAACTCTCTATGCGAGATGGAGGTGAAGGAGGCGGTGAACGGCGATCCCGTGCTGCGTGGCCACGTGCTGATCGCGCCCGGCGATCACCACATGCTGCTGGAGCGGCAGGGAGCCCGCTACCATGTGTCCGTGCGGCAGGGTCCGCTCGTCTCCCGCCACCGGCCTTCTGTGGACGTGCTGTTCCGCTCGGCCGCCCGGGCCGCCGGCGGTAATGCGATGGGGGTGATCATGACCGGCATGGGCGACGACGGCGCCCGCGGCATGCTGGAGATGCATGAGGCCGGAGCCTTCACGGTGGCGCAGGACGAGGCGAGTTCCATCGTCTTCGGCATGCCCAAGGAAGCGATTGCCCGCGGCGGGGTCGACAAGATCGTGCCGCTTGACCAGATCGCACGCGAAATCCAGGCGGCGGACAAGCGAAGATAGCACTGGGTGCCATCGGGCCTTCAGACTTTGTTAACCATAATTAGCGACCATGGAAGTATGAAACTGCTTCGGGTCGTGGGGGCTGCGAGGCGGAACAAAGTTCTTGCGAAGGACCGATCCATGCCCGTTATAACCTTTGCCAATACGAAGGGTGGCGCCGGTAAGACAACAGCGGTCATGCTGCTGGCGACCGAACTGGAGCGCATGGGCTATCGGGTCACCATTCTCGATGCCGATCCGCAATACTGGATCAATCGCTGGAGCGAAACCACCGGCGACCGGACGACTATCAAGGTCATTCCCTATGTGACGATGGCCTCCATCGAGCGGCTGATCACGGAATACAAGGCGGTCTCGGATTTCATCCTGGTCGATCTGCCCGGAGCGAGAAGCCCGCTCCTGGCCAAGACCATCGGCTATTCCGACCACGTGCTGATCCCGATCCAGGGTTGCGCCATGGATGCCCAGGGCGGCGCCCATGTCATCGAGCTACTGCAATACCTGGAGGACAAGGCCAGCATCCGCATTCCGCATTCGGTGGTGCTGACGCGGGTCAATTCGATGGTGACGACCCGCGCGCTGCAGGTGGTCAAGCAGTTGCTAGCGGAACGTCGGGTGCATGTGCTCGACACGCCGATCATCGAGCGCGCCGCCTTCCGCGACATCTTCTCCAGCGGCGGGACGCTCTACACCATGGATCCGGCGAGCGTCACCAATCTCTACAAGGCGCAGGAAAATGCCCGTGCCTTTGCCGAGGAGATCCTCTCCTATGCCGCCATGCGTCTGGCGCTGACCCATGTCGGTGCAAAGGCCGGAATGACGCCTCAGGTGCGCACAGCGGCCTAATATCGTCGATATTCACGCCGCGGCCAAGCCTTTCCACAGGCGAATCCGCCAGTGGATATTGTGCTGGCAGGCACAAGTTGGCCCCCAAAACGCTATGAATGTCGCTTTTGTGACGGTCGCCTGGGGCAGGTCGAAATTCCGGTTAATCCACTCAATTTCAATCGGTTCGAACCGTTAACGAATGGTTGGCACACCGAATTCGTTTCTCTATGATCGCGCGCACCAGAGGGGGGCTGGTCGCGCGGGCATAAGGGACCGCGAGGCCGCATCTCCTGAAATGTTGTTAGGGAGATTGGCTTGAAGATCGGGTCGCCAAGAGAGATTTTTGCCGGGGAAGCGCGTGTTGCGATGACCCCTGACAGCGCCACCCAGCTGAAAAAACTGGGCTATGATTGCGCGATAGAGACGGGCGCCGGGCTTGCCGCCGGTTTTTCGGATGATGCCTATCGTGCAGCGGGCGTCGAGGTGGCACCGTCAGCCGAGGACCTGTGGGCTTCTGTCGATGTGATCGCCAAGGTGCGGCCGCCGGAGCCATCGGAAGTGTCCCGGCTCTCCGCCGGCAAGACGCTGATTTCCTTCTTCTATCCCGCGCAGAACAAGGATCTGCTGGAGCAGGCGAAGGGCACCGGCGCAAACGTGATCGCCATGGACATGGTGCCGCGCATTTCGCGCGCCCAGAAGATGGACGCCTTGTCCTCCATGGCCAATATCGCCGGCTATCGCGCTGTGATTGAGGCTGGCAACAATTTCGGCCGCTTCTTTACCGGCCAGGTAACCGCCGCTGGCAAGATCCCGCCGGCCAAGGTTTTGGTCATCGGCGCCGGCGTTGCGGGTCTCGCGGCCGTCGGCACGTCCGTGTCGCTTGGCGCGATCACCTATGCCTTCGACGTTCGCCCTGAAGTGGCCGAGCAGATCGAATCCATGGGCGCCAATTTCGTGTTCCTCGATTTTGCCGGCCCCGCCCAGGATGGCGCCGCGACAGGCGGCTATGCAGCCCCGTCGTCGCCGGAATTCCGCGAGGCGCAGCTCAAGAAGTTCCGCGAGATCGCGCCTGACATCGACATCGTCATCACCACGGCGCTGATCCCTGGCCGCGACGCTCCGAAGCTGTGGCTCGCCGACATGGTGGCGGCGATGAAGCCGGGTTCGGTCATCATCGATCTCGCCGCCGAGCGCGGCGGCAACTGCGACCTGACCGTCGCCGACCAGAAGATCGTGTCACCGAATGGCGTCACCGTCATCGGCTACACCGATTTTCCGAGCCGGATGGCCGCCCAGGCCTCGACGCTCTACTCCACCAACATTCGTCACATGATGACGGACCTGACGCCGGCCAAGGATGGCAAGATCGTCCACAACATGGAGGACGATGTTATCCGTGGTGCGACGATCACCCATGAGGGTGCCATAACCTTCCCGCCGCCGCCGCCTAAGGTACAGGCCATCGCCGCCGCCAAGCCGAAGGAAAAGGTCAAGGAGCTGACGCCTGAGGAAAAGCGCGCCAAGGAAGTGGCCGCTTTCAAGGAGCAGACCCGCAACCAGGTTGCGCTGCTCGTCGGCAGCGGTGCGCTTATCCTGCTGGCCGGTCTCTTTGCGCCGGCGAGCTTCATGAGCCATTTCATCGTGTTCGTCCTGTCCTGCTTCGTCGGCTTCCAGGTCATCTGGAACGTGTCGCATTCGCTGCACACGCCGCTGATGGCGGTGACCAACGCCATTTCGTCGATCATCATCCTGGGCGCCCTGATGCAGATCGGTTCCGGCAGCTATCTCGTGATCGTGCTGGCCGCGCTGTCGGTCTTCATGGCAGGCATCAATATCTTCGGCGGTTTCATGGTCACCAGACGCATGCTTGCCATGTTCCAGAAGTCGTAAGTGGGCGGGATAGATCAGATGGATTACGGTTTCACCACGGCCGCCTATGTTGTTGCGGCAGTTCTTTTCATCCTCTCTCTCGGTGGCCTATCCGGCCAGGAAAGTGCCAAGCGCGCTGTCTGGTATGGCATTGCCGGCATGGGTCTGGCGGTTGTCGCGACGCTGGTCGGTCCCGGCGCGGGTCTCTGGCTCCTTTCCGTGCTGCTGATTGCAGGTGGCGGCGTGATCGGCTGGATCGTCGCGCAGCGCGTGCAGATGACCGAGATGCCGCAACTCGTTGCGGCCATGCATTCGCTGGTTGGCCTGGCCGCGGTCTTCATCGGCTATAACGCCCATATCGAACTGGTGCGCGTGCTGGCCATGGACGAGGCTGCTCGTGCGTCGCTTGAAGGCTTTGCCGCCGTGCTCGCTCACAAGGATAGCGTCGAGCAGGTTATTCTGAAGGTCGAGGTTTTCCTCGGCGTCTTCATCGGCGCGGTTACCTTCACCGGCTCCGTGATTGCCTTCGGCAAGCTGGCCGGCAAGGTGGACGGCAAGGCGAAGAAGCTGCCCGGCGGTCACGCGCTGAATGCCAGCGCGGCGATCTTCTCGCTGATCTTCCTGTTCATGTATGTCAACGGTGCCGGCGCCTGGACGCTGATCCTGATGACGTTGCTGGCCTTCTTTATCGGCTATCACCTGATCATGGGCATCGGGGGCGCCGACATGCCGGTGGTGGTATCCATGCTGAACAGCTATTCGGGCTGGGCTGCCGCGGCAATCGGCTTCTCGCTGTCCAACGACCTGCTGATCGTCGTCGGCGCTCTGGTCGGCTCGTCCGGTGCGATCCTGTCCTATATTATGTGCAAGGCGATGAACCGCTCCTTCATCTCCGTCATCCTGGGTGGCTTCGGCACGACCACGGGTCCGGCGATGGAAATCCAAGGCGAGCAGATCGCCATTGATGCGGAAGGTGTCGCCAACGCGCTGAATGACGCCGACAGCGTGATCATCGTGCCCGGTTACGGCATGGCGGTGGCACAGGCGCAGCAGGCGGTGTCGGAACTCACCCGCAAGCTCCGGGCCGCGGGCAAACAAGTGCGCTTCGCCATCCATCCCGTGGCAGGTCGTCTGCCGGGGCACATGAACGTGCTTCTGGCCGAAGCCAAGGTTCCCTATGACATTGTCATGGAGATGGACGAGATCAACGAGGACTTTCCGCAGACGGATGTGGTCATCATCATTGGCTCGAATGACATCGTCAACCCGGCCGCCGAGGAGGATCCGAACTCGCCGATCGCCGGCATGCCGGTGCTGCAGGTGTGGAAGGCCAAGCAGGTCTTCGTGTCCAAGCGTGGCCAGGGCACGGGCTATTCCGGCATTGAAAATCCGCTGTTCTACAAGGAGAATACGCGGATGTTCTACGGCGACGCGAAGAAGTCCGTCAGCGAACTGCTGCCGATGATAAAGTGATCGTAATATCGTGATGCTTATGGAAGGGCCTGCGTATCATTCGCGGGTCCTTCTGTATTGTGGCTGATGATTTCACTCGTGGCGTGTTCATGCAGTTCATATCTATGGTATTTTTTGATCGCGTGGTGCCCAACCTACTGCAAGATTTAGCCACGGTATTCGCAAGTCAGTTTCCAAATGTTCGTTTCGACATTCTCGATTCGAATGAGAATCCAGAAAACATATGGATAGTTTCGGTCGACGATCAGCTTTATGGCCTTATCCTATATCCTGTCGCTCCTACCATGGACGAATTTCATTGGGCGGCCCGGCAGAACATATTGTGGGGAGGTGGTTCGGAGGCAATTGTCAGGACCAAGGCGCATTTGGTCATTGGAATTCGATCCCACGAAAGTGCTAACCCTCTTAGAGTCGCGCGCGGCCTTACTTTGCTCGCGGGAGCGGCAAGCCGTTTTCCTGGGGCGATAACCGGGCATTGGGGGCTGAAAGCTCGAAATTTAATGCCGGCACAGATCGTCGTTAAAGCCGCTGCGGAAGCTTATCAAGGCAGATGGCCTGCCATATTATGGCACAGGTTGGAGTGGTTCAAGATAGCCAGGCCAACCTCTTTTGTGCAGCGCGTATTATCTTTCAAGTCCGGGGAAGAAGGCGGTAGTTGGGGACTCACCACGGTGGGTATGTCGGAGTTCGTCGGCAGGGAGGTCGAAATGGAGGTCGACTTAACCCGCCGAGATGAGGCGGTATCCTTGTTGCTGGATGTATCATCATACATATTGGGTAACTGGAAGAAAATTAAACATAACGATACGCTCGGTGGTGAAGAGCCTGGCAGCCTGATGATGCGTATACAGAAAAGGGAAAAAGCCTTGTCGAGTGATGGCCCCTCATACACGCTGGTTCCTCAAACGGTAAATTGACGGTGGGGGATTGTTTCTCAGGTAGATTTTACGGGCGGATCGAAAATCCGCTGTTTTATAAGGAGAATACGCGGATGTTCTACGGCGACGCCAAGAAGTCCGTCAGCGAACTTCTGCCGATGATAAAATAAGCAAAGGAAATGGCCGGAACACCATTTGATGTTCCGGCCATGGATGTGGGAACCCTTAGGTTCAGCAGGCGGGGCGCTGAGCCGTCGTGCCGTCCGTGTTCTGCTGCGGAGCGGCGGTCTGCTCCTGGCCCGTCAGGGTGTTCGACGGATCGCAGTCGGGCTGGGCGGTGGAGTCACCCGTGGTGCTCTGGGTCGTGCTGTTGGTCACACCAGGGTCGATCTGCTGGCCGCCAGTGCCCTGAGAGGGCTGCTGGGTTACTGAGCCGGTGCCCGAATTCTGCGAACCGGACGCGCCGTCAGAGGTCGACTGGGCGGTGGCGGCACCGAATGCCATCAGCAACGAAAAAGCGGTCGCGGTCATCAATTTGGTTTTCATAGACGTGACTCCTCTCACTGTCTTGGGATCATTTACACGGTCACAACCCCTCACCAGACGCAAAAGTTCCGAGATTATTAACGCTATTGCTTAGTCAACCACCGCCTGCCGGTCTTGATGATGGCTGGCATGCGGTTTGCTTTGAGATTTCCATTGTCCTTTGGAGGTCTCTCATGCGCATTTGGATCAAGAACCCGCTGGCCATTCTGGCAGAGAACGCGGATGGTGGTGTCGTCGTGGAAAACGGCCGGATCGTCGAGCTGATCGCGTCTGGCGGTGAACCCCTGAGGCCGGTTGATCAATGGTGGGATGCGCGCCGTCACGTCATCATTCCCGGCCTCATAAATACCCATCACCACTTCTTCCAGACGCTGAGCCGCGCGCATCCCCAGGCGATCAACAAGCAATTGTTTCCATGGCTGACGACGCTCTATCCCATCTGGGGCCGTCTTGATCGCGACATGTTTCGTTTGGGTGTGCGGGTGGCGCTGACTGAGCTCTTGATGTCCGGCTGCACCACGGCCATGGATCACAACTACATGTTTCCGCCTGATGTCCGCGACGCCGTCGATATCGAGGTGCAGGAGGCGCGGGCGCTTGGGATCCGCGCGACGATCACCCGCGGCAGTATTTCCTTGTCGGTCAAGGATGGCGCCGTGCCGCCGGATCACGTGGCGCAGGACGAAGACGAGATCCTCGCGGATTGCGAAAGAGTTGTCGGGCTCTATCATGATGCCTCCGAAGGCTCGATGACACAGATTGCCCTGGCCCCCTGTGCGCCGATGAGCGTGTCGCTGCGCCTGATGCGGGAGAGCGCGGCCCTTGCGGAAAAGCATGATCTGCGGCTGCACACCCATCTCGCCGAAACCGAGGATGAAGAGGCCTTTTGCCTGGAGAAATTCGGCTATCGGCCGATCGACTGGCTGGAGGATGCCCATTGGCTGCAGCCGCGCGTCTGGCTCGGTCATGGCATTCACTTCACATGCGACGATTGCGAAAAGCTGGGCCGCCACGGTGTCGGCGTTTGCCATTGCCCGACCTCCAATGCGGTCTTGGCCTCCGGCTTTTGCAAGACCCGCGAGCTTGAGGCCGCCGGCAGCCCCGTCGGCCTGGGTGTCGACGGCTCGGCGTCAAATGATGGCTCGAACATGATGGAGGAGGTTCGTCATGCCCTCATGGTCAACCGGCTGCACTACAAATCGGCGGAAGACGTGACGCATCGGGATGCCCTGCGTTGGGCGACCGAGGGGTCTGCGCGTTGCCTCGGACGCAAGGATATCGGGCGGATCGCCGTGGGCATGCAGGCCGACATGGCGTTTTTCACGCTTGATGAATTGCGGTTCTCCGGCGCGCATGATCCGATTGCGGCCCTGGTGCATTGCGGTGCCAACCGTGCCGACCGCATGATGGTGGCCGGGCAATGGCGGGTGGAAGACCGGATGCCCGTCGGCGTCGATCTGGAAAGGCTGATGATCGAGCACAGTGCAGCAGCACGAAAGTTTTTGTGAGCTGGGGGACGCCTGACTTCACAGCTCACTAAATAGGCCGCAGTAATTGTATGCAATTTTATGTCAGTAGATCAAAAAACAGACACATGAACTACACGTGTCTGTTTTATAGCCAAAATTCAGACGATGCGGTTCGGAGTGACGTGGCAGAGCGCCTGAAAACCATAGGAAAGCGCGTTGGTTTCCAATTGTATAATCTGGCACGGCGATTGCATTCCTTATTGGTCAGGATGGCGCCCGGATGTGGTTCCGCCTGATCAACACAGCTACAGGGAGCTCGATCATGCCTCATCATGCAATTTCCCGACGTAAACTCTTGCAGGTTGGTGCTGCGGGGCTTGCCGCTTCAACGTTGCCGTTCGGGCGCGTCGCAGCCCAGGCCGCTGAGCCCGTGGTCATCGGTGCGGTCTATGTCGGCCCCCGGGACGATTTCGGCTGGAACCAGGCGCATGCGGTGGCCATGGAAGTGCTGAAGAAGGTGCCTGGCGTCACCGTGCTTGAAGAAGAGAACGTGCCGGAGACGGATGCCGTTTCCAAGTCCATGGAATCGATGATCAATCTCGATGGCGCCAACCTGATCCTGGCGACCTCGTTCGGCTATTACACCCCGTTCGTGGTGGATCTGGCGAAGAAATATCCTGATGTGGAATTCCGCCATGCCGCGCCCTTGTGGAAGGAGGGCGATCCCAAGAATGCCGGCTCCTACTTCTGCTATCTCAACCAGGCGCATTATGTCGATGGTGTTGCTGCTGGCGCGTCCAGCCCCACAGGCAAGCTGGGCTTCGTCGCGGCAAAGCCGATCCCCTCGGTGCTGTCCAACATCAACTCCTTCCTGCTGGGCGCGCGCAAGACCAACCCGAACGCGACAGTGCAGGTGATCTTCACCGGTGAATGGTCCATGCCCGTGCGCGAGGCCGAGGCGACGAATGCGCTCATCGATGCCGGCTGCGATGTCATCACCTGCCATGTCGATGGTCCCAAGGTTGTCATCGAAACGGCCGAAGGTCGGGGAGCCAAGACCTGCGGTCACAATGCCAGCCAGGCACCCCTGGCTCCCAAAGGCTTCATCACCGGCGCAGAATACAAGTGGACGACGATCTACCAGATGTATGCCGACCTGCTCTCGAAGGGTGAGGCGCTGCCGAACTTCGTCGCCGGCGGCTATCACAACGACATGATCCAGAACACGCCCTATGGCGCGGGCGCGACGCCGGAGGCGATCAAGGCTGCGGACGCAGCGATTGCCGATCTCAAGGCCAAGAAGCCGATCTATGTCGGTCCGCTCAAGGACAACAAGGGCACTGTCGTGATCGACAAGGAATATGACAACTACGACCCGGCGCTCGACGGCATGGGCTATCTCCTGGAAGGCGTCATTGGTTCTGTGACCTGATGTTTGGGTAGCGTTTCAGGCTGCCCCTGACCTCCGCTTCGCTCGGCGCACCCTCTCTCCGTAATGGAGCGAGGGGATCCGCAGGCGGATGAGGGGCAGTCTCTTTGTGCTGTCTAAAAGGCATCGAGACCTAACGGACCGCAATCCAGCAAGGCTAGTTCAGCGAGGGAACCCCATGGCGACCATAGTCTCCGCGAATGCCCGATCCGCGCCCGATGGCGCCATGTTACGTTCGATGGCGGAAAAGATCGCCATACCGCTCGGCGCGGTTCTGGTTTCGGCGCTGATCTTCTCGCTGTTTCTCCTTCTTCTAGGCAAATCGCCAATCGATTATTTCCGGCTGGTCTGGACGGGTGGCTTCGGCACTTCCTTTTCCTTCCAGAACACGCTGCAAAGGGCATCGCCGCTGATCCTGGCTGCGCTTGCCTTTGCCATCCCGGCGCAGCTTGGCTTGACGGTGCTGGGCGGCGAGGGCGCGCTGGTGCTTGGCGGGTTTGCCGCAGCGGCGATCGGTGTTCCCTTGGTGCAGGCCGGTGTGCCGCCCATCCTCACCATGCCGCTGATGGCGCTTGCGGCCATGGCGGCCGGGGGCGCCTGGATGTCGATTGCCGGCTGGCTGCGGCACAGTCGTGGTGTCAACGAGACCATTTCCAGCCTGCTTTTGACCTATATCGCCATTGCCATCATGAATTTCTTTGTCGAGGGGGCGCTGCGCGATCCGGCCTCGGCCAACAAGCCGTCCACGGTCCCTGTTGGTAAAGACTACATGGTCGGCAACATTCCCGGCACCGATGTGCATTGGGGTCTGGTGGCCGGCATCGTCATGGCGGTGTTTTTGCAGTTCCTGATGTCGCGCACCACATTTGGTTTTGCGGCGCGCGTCACCGGCGGCAATCCGCGGGCGGCGCTGGCGCAGGGCCTGCCCGTCGGCTTTCTGGTGCTGGCCTGCACGGCGATTGCCGGCGCCTGCGCCGGGCTGGCCGGATACTATGAGGTGGGTGCGATCCATGGCCAGGCCAATGCCTCGCTGGTGGCCGGCTATGGCTTTACCGGCATCCTGGTCAGCTTCCTTGCCCGCCACAATCCGCTTGTCATCGTCCCGGTCGCCATCCTCTTCGGCGCGATCGATGCCTCGGGCGGATTGATCCAGCGGCGCATGGCCATGCCGGATGCAACAGCGCTGGTGCTGCAGGGCATCCTGTTCGTGGTGCTGTTGGTCAGCGAGACCTTCTATGGCCGTTTCAAGATCTTCAAACAGCCTGCGGAGGCGCAACGCACATGAACGAGGTTGCATTTGGAACTGTGTTGATCGCCATGCTGGGCGGTGCCATCCGGGTCTCGACGCCATTCATGTTCGTGGCACTGGGCGAAACGCTGACGGAAAAGTCGGGCCGGATCAATCTCGGGCTAGAGGCCAATCTGGTGCTCGGCGCCATGTTGGCCTATGCCATCTCCTATCACAGCGGCTCTCCCTGGCTCGGTGTTCTCGCCGCCGGCGGTGGTGGGCTCTGCCTCGGTGTGATGCACGGCTATATCTGCAAGCTGCCGCGGGTCAACGACATCGCGGTCGGCATCGCCATGATGTCGCTTGGCACCGGCCTCGCCTTCTTCTTCGGCAAGCCCTACATCCAGCCCTCGGCGCCGCGATTGGAATCCCTGCCGCTTGGCGGTTGGAGCGACGTCCCGGAACTCAGGGCCGCGCTTGAGGTCAATCCGCTGTTTTTCGTCGGCATCCTGGTTGCGCTGTTCTTCTGGTGGGCCTTTGCCAATACGCGCTTTGGTCTTGTGGTGCGCATCACGGGGGATTCGGCACCAGCCGCTCGCGCCATGGGTATCGATGTCGATCTGGTGCGGCTTCTCTCAACGGCGCTTGGCGGTTTTCTCGCCGGCATTGGCGGGGCCTTCCTGTCTTTGTCCTATCCCGGCAGCTGGAACGAAGGGCTGTCCTCGGGCCAGGGCCTGATGGCGGTGGCACTGGTGATTTTCGCCCGGTGGAACCCGCTGCGCTGCATTGCCGCCGCCCTGCTGTTCGGCGCCGCCGGCGCCATTGGTCCGGCGCTGCAATCTGTCGGAATCAGTCAGGGCTACTATTTCTTCAATGCCGCTCCCTACATCCTGACGCTGTTCATCATGATTGCGGCGGCCAAATCCAAGGCTTCGGCGCGCGAGGCGCCGGGCGAACTCTCGATCGTCAAATAGGAGGAAGGTCATGCTGGACAGAACCCAAACGACGCTTGAGGTGGAAGGCCCGGTCGCGGCCACGCCCTATAGCTGGCCTTTCGATGGCGATCTGCGGCCTGAAAACACCGCACACATCATCATCGACATGCAGACGGATTTCTGCGGTCCCGGCGGCTATGTCGACAGCATGGGCTATGACCTGTCGCTGACGCGTGCGCCAATCGAGCCGATCCGCAAGTTGCTGGGGGCGATGCGCGAGAAGGGTTTCCATATCATCCACACCCGCGAGGGACACCGGCCTGACCTTGCCGACCTGCCGGCCAACAAGCGCTGGCGCTCGCAGCGGATCGGCGCGGGCATCGGCGATCCCGGTCCCTGCGGCCGCATCCTGGTTCGCGGCGAGCCGGGCTGGGAGATCATTCCTGAACTCGCGCCGCTGGAAGGCGAGCCCATCATCGACAAGCCTGGCAAAGGCTCCTTCTGCGCCACCGATCTTGATCTGCTGCTCAGGATGCGGGGCATCCGAAATATCGTGCTCACCGGCATCACGACGGATGTCTGCGTGCATACGACCATGCGCGAGGCCAATGACCGCGGCTATGAGTGCCTGCTGGTCGAGGATTGCTGCGGGGCGACCAAGTATGAAAACCATCTGGCGGCTATCGACATGGTGAAGATGCAGGGCGGGGTGTTTGGCGCCACGACGACAAGCGATGCTGTCCTTTCGGCGATCGGGAGGCTGTCATGAGCGCTTTGCCCCTTTCCGATACCGAGTTGAAGCCGGCCCGCGGTTTTGGCCTGCAGACATCCGACATGACCAAGATCTTCGGCTCGCTGGTGGCGCTGGAGGGTGTGTCGCTGGATGTGAAGCCAGGCCAATTCCACGCGCTGCTAGGGGAAAATGGCGCCGGTAAATCGACCCTGGTCAAATGCATCATGGGTTTCTACCAGCCGACACGCGGCGAGGTGTTGATCGACGGACGCCCCACGCAGATCCGCAATCCCCGCGATGCCAAGGCCGCCGGCATTGGCATGGTCTACCAGCATTTTACCCTGGTACCCTGCCTGACGGCGGCGGAAAACATGGTGATCTCGCGGGCTGACGTGCCCACAGTCATCGACTGGCGCAAGGAGCGGGATGAACTGGAAGCCTTCCTGGAGCGCATGCCGTTCAAGGTGCCGCTCGGGGCCCCGGTCTCCAGCCTGTCTGCCGGCGAAAAGCAGAAGCTGGAAATCCTCAAGCAGCTCTATCTCGACCAGCGGTTTCTCATTCTTGATGAGCCCACCTCGGTGCTGACCCCAGGTGAAGCCGATGAAATGCTGGGGCTCCTGGGCGACATGGCCAAGGCCGGCGATATCACCGTGCTGATGATCACCCACAAGTTCCGCGAGGTGAAGACCTTCTGCGACCAGGTGACCGTGCTGCGGCGTGGCCGCTTTGCCGGAACCGGCGGGGCAAACGACCTGTCGATCGACGAGATGTCGCGCATGATGCTGGGCGATACCGAGATCCGCAAGAGCGCCGAGCGGGTGAAGGATGTGGCGAGTGACACCCATCTTGAGGTCGCCGGCCTGTTTGTCGATGACAATGAGGAACTGCCTGCGGTCGAAGGCTTCAACCTCAAGATTAGGGGTGGCGAGATCGTCGGCGTGGCCGGCGTATCGGGCAATGGCCAGTCCGAACTGGTGGAGGCTTTGGCCGGCCAGCGGCCGATCCGCGACGGGCGTGTCTTCATCAATGGCGAGCCGTTTGAGCCCGTGCGGCGCGACTATGATCGTTTCCGCGTCTATGGCCTGCCGGAGGAGCCGTTGAAGAATGCGACGGTACCGCGTATGTCGGTGGCGGAAAACCTCGCCTTCCGCTCCTTCGACAAGCCGCCGGCGGCGAAGTTCGGCTGGTGGCTTCGGCCGGCGGTCATGCGCGACCGGGCCAATGACTTGATCGGTCGCTACCGGGTGAAGACCCCATCGGCCGATGCGCCGATCGAAAACCTCTCGGGCGGCAATGTCCAGCGCGCGGTGCTGGCGCGGGAATTGTCCGAGCAGGTCAACGTGCTTGTGGTCGCCAATCCATGCTTTGGCCTCGACTTCGCCTCCGTGGCCGAAATCCGCGCCCAGATCCTCGACCAGCGAAACCGCGGCGCGGCCGTGTTGCTGGTGTCGGAGGATCTCGATGAAATCCTTGAGCTGGCGGACCGCGTCGTCGTGATGTCGGAGGGCAAGATTACCTACACGGTGCCGGTGGCCGAGGCCGACCGGAACACCATCGGCCGATACATGGCGGGGCATTGAAATGATCGACATCAAGGCAAGACCTTTTCCCTATCCGCTGGACCCCGACCACACCGCTCTCGTCGTCATCGACATGCAGCGCGATTTCATCGAGCCGGGCGGCTTCGGCGATTCGCTCGGAAATGACGTGGCGCGGCTCGCAGCGATCATCCCGACCGTTGCGGGGCTGATCGGCTTTTTCCGCAAGCAGGGCTGGCCGATCATCCACACGCGCGAGGCGCACAAGCCTGACCTGTCGGACTGCCCGCCGGCCAAGCGCAATCGCGGTACGCCGTCATTGCGGATCGGCGAGGAGGGGGCGATGGGTCGGCTGCTGGTGACAGGCGAGCCGGGCAGCCAGATCGTTCCGGCGCTGGCGCCCATCGACGGAGAGATCGTCTTGGACAAGCCGGGCAAGGGCATGTTCTATGCCACTGGCCTGCATGAAAAGCTGCAGGGTATGGGAATTACGCACCTTGTCTTTGCCGGCGTCACCACCGAGGTTTGCGTTCAGACCTCCATGCGCGAGGCCAATGATCGTGGCTATGAGTGCCTGCTGGTGGAAGACGCGACGGAAAGCTATTTTGCCGAATTCAAGAAGGCGGCGATCGACATGATCACCGCCCAGGGAGCGATCGTCGGCTGGTCGACGCCGCTTGCCAATCTGGAGGAGGCATTTGCATGAGGGATCTATTGGCATGACAGATGTGAATGCTGATGCCGAAAGGCTGATGGAGGCCGCGGCCGCCTATCTCGACCTGCCAGTCGAGGAGGCCTGTCGAGCCGGCATCAAGATGCATCTGGTAGCCGCGCGCGGCATAGCAGAGCATGTGCTGGCCTTCGAGCTTGAGGACGATGCCGAGCCGGCGCCGGTTTATGCGCCATGACCGAAGTGCTGACCGCAACAGAGATTGCCGCCAAGGTGAAGTCAGGCGAGACGACCGCGCGCAAGGTCGCCGAGGCGGCCCTTGCCAGGATCGAACGGCTGAACCCCATCCTGAATGGCTATACCGATATCACCCGCGACCGTGCCCTGGCGTCAGCCGATGCCGTGGACGCGAAGATCGCTGCCGGTGCCGATCCGGGGCCGCTCGCGGGCGTGCCCTTCGCCGTCAAGAACCTGTTCGACATCAAGGGGCTGCCGACGCGGGCCGGTTCCAAGATCAACCGCGACCGACCGCCCGCCACCCAGGATGCCACGCTGATCACGAAGCTGGAGGCCGCGGGTGCCGTTCTGACCGGCGGGCTCAACATGGGCGAATATGCCTATGACTTCACCGGCGAGAATGCCCATGACGGGCCTTCGCGCAATCCGCATGATCCCTCGCGGATGACCGGCGGCTCATCCGGCGGTTCCGGCACGGCCATCGCGGCCGGCATGGTGCCGCTGGCGCTGGGGTCGGATACCAATGGCTCCATCCGGGTGCCGTCATCCCATTGCGGCCTGTTCGGGCTGAAGCCGACCTATGGGCGGCTGTCGCGTGGCCACAGCTTTCCCTTCGTGGCGAGCCTGGACCATCTCGGTCCCTTCACCCGATCGGTTGCTGATCTGGCGCTCTCCTACGATCTCATGCAGGGCCATGACCCTGTTGATCCCGCCATGACGGAGCGCGTTCCCGAAATGACCCTGCCGGAGATCGGCAAGGGTATCGGCGACCTCAGGATCGCGGTGGCTGGGGGCTACTTCGCCGAGGGGCTGCATCCCGAGGTCGTGGAAGCGATGGGCATTATCAGGACCGCGTTCGGCGTCTCCCGGACGCTCGATATTCCCGAGGCGGCGGCGGCGAGGGCGGCCGCCTATCTGATCACCATGACCGAGGGTGCGGCGCTCCATCTTGACCGGTTGAAGGCGCGGCATGCGGATTATGACCCTGATGTCCGCGACCGGCTGCTGGCCGGCGCGATGATCCCCGGGGCCTGGGCCGTGAAGGCGCAGAAGGTCCGCAGGGTATTTCGCGCGCGCATGCTCAAGTTGTTTGAAGCGGTCGACATCATACTGGCGCCTTGTACCCCGTGCCGGGCACCGAAAATCGGCCAGAAGATGCTGGATCTCAACGGCAAGCAGGTGCTGCTGCGAGCCAATATGGGGCTTTACACCCAGCCGATCTCCTTCATCGGTCTGCCGGTCGTGGCGGTGCCGCTGTGGCCAGATGCGGCCGAGGGCATGCCGGTTGGCGTGCAGGTGATTGCGCCGCCATGGCGCGAGGACCTGGCGCTTCGGGTAGCGCGTGAGCTGGAGCAGTCTGGCATTGCTCGGTCACCTGTGGCCCCAGAGCCGAGCGCATAGGAGCGTGATATGAGCGAGCAGGGTCGATGGGCAGGGCGAAATACCGGCAAGGATGCGATCCGCAATGCCATCTGGCGGCGGCTGGAGGAGGAGGGCTATGCCATTGGCCCGGCCTTCAGCCATATTCCGAACTTCGTCGGTGCCGATGTCGCAGCCTGGCGGCTGGCGCAGACGGACCAGTGGAAGAATGCGGCCACCGTCAAATGCAATCCCGATCCGCCGCAGATCCCGGTACGGCTCAGGGCGCTCTATGACGGCAAGCTGCTTTATGCTCCGGTTCCCTATCTGACGGAAGGGTTCCCCTACCTCAAGATCGATCCGGTGACGCTGAAAAAGAAGGGCGTGTCCTTCGAACTGGCTGCGACGTCAGAGGGCTATCAGCGCTATGGCGAGCGGGTCGAGTTCGAGGATGTCGCGCCGCTGGATTTCTGCGTGGTCGGCAGCGTTGCCGTTGGTCGTCTCGGCGGGCGAACCGGCAAGGGCGCGGGTTTTGCCGATCTGGAGACGGCGATCTTTCGCGAACTGGGCACCATCCGGGCCGATACGCCGATCGCCACGACTGTGCATTCCTGCCAGCTAGTGGATGACAGTCACGTCGTCATCGAGGCCCATGACAGCCCTCTCGATTTCATCGCCACCGAGGCGGAGCTTATCGTGACCGATAACCGCGACCACCGGCCGCCTGGTGTGGTGTGGGAGCGGGTGCAGGCCGATCAGTTCGAGACCATCCCGTTTCTCTCTGCGCTGAAACACCGCATGACGAGCCGCAAGGGCTGAGAGGAGAAAGCGTGGAGATCAACAATCCTGAGGTGCTTGCCGAGATGGAGGCCGTTTTCGCTCGCTACGAGGCGGCTCTCGTCGGCAATGACGTGGCCGTGCTGGACGAACTGTTCTGGCAGGACGAGCGGGTGATCCGCTATGGTGGCGGCGAGAACCTTCACGGCGCTGCGGAGATCCTGGCCTTTCGCAAGGGCCGGCCTTCGACCGGGCTTCAGCGTGACTTGAAGCGCACTGTCATCACCACCTTCGGCCGGGAGATGGCGACCGCGTCGACACTATTCTACCGCGCGGGCCAGCCGGGCAAGGTCGGCCGGCAGATGCAGACATGGGTCAAGATGGCGGAAGGCTGGCGCGTGGTGGCCGCGCATGTCAGTATCATCGATGAAACCGGTTGATTCCCGTATTGGATTGCATTCCAGCTTGCCCGCAAAGTCAGTAACCTCAGCCGAGCGCATTCGTCTGGCGCTTGCCAAGAAGATCGTCACCGGCGAATTGCTTCCGGGTATGCCGCTTGACGAAACCCAGATTGCTGCCGATTTCGCAGTATCGCGCACGCCTGTCCGCGAGGCCCTGAAGCAATTGGCGTCCAGCGGGTTGATCGAGCAGCGGGCGCATCGCAAGTCCGTGGTGACCCAGCCCGATGCGGAGATGCTGGAAGGCATTTTCGAGGTCATGGCCTATCTCGAGGCCCTGTGTGCCGGCCTGTCAGCGACCAACATGAACAGCACCGAGCGCGCCGAAATGCAGTTGCTGCATGCGCGCATGCGAGAACTTGTCTATGCCGGGGACGGCGAAAGCTATGTTCTGGCGAACGAGACCTTCCATACGCTGATCTATGACGGCTCGCACAATGCCTATCTGGCAGAGGTGGCGCGCACCACCCGGCAGCGCTTGCAGCCATTTCGCCGGGCGCAGTTTGGCACGCTTGGGCGCCTCTCGGCCTCCCATGCGGAGCATAGCGCCATTGTCGAGGCGATCCTGCGCGGCGACCGGGCCGGTGCTGACGCGGCCATGCGCGGCCATATCGGCTTGGTCGAGCAATCCTACTATCGTTATGCCGGCGGCGTCTCGCAGGCATCGTGAATTTTTGAGATTTGCCTATTTATTGGTCATTTCTGTTTCTTGTGACTCGCGTCTAGTCCGTTTCCCTGCAGAATTTTGATTACGAAATACCCGTAAAACAAAGATTTTCTGCTGGATGGCGTCTGGCCTCGAAATTGCATACAATTTCTCGACTGACATTCAGAGGCAGAGCGAGGCACCGTGCAGAACATTCCCTTCACTATCGAACATCTTCATGCGGCCTATGCTTCGGGAACCACGGTCGAGGCCGTCATCGATGTGCTGCTGGCACGACTTGAGGACGCCAATGATCCCGGAATTTTCATCGATATCGATGATCGCGACACGCTGCTGGCATCTGCCTCCGCGCTTGGCCCGTTCGATCCAATCGCAAAGCCCTTGTGGGGCATACCGTTTGCGGTGAAGGACAATATCGATGTCGCGGGACGACCGACGACGGCGGCCTGCCCGGATTTTGCCTATCTGCCGGCGGCCGATGCAACCGTCGTGGCCCGGCTGAAGGCGGCCGGGGCGCTTTATGTCGGCAAGACCAATCTCGACCAGTTCGCCACCGGCCTTGTCGGCGTGCGAACGCCTTATCCGGTGCCGCGAAATTCCATCGATCCTGAGATCGTGCCGGGCGGGTCCAGTTCCGGTTCGGCCGTGGCGACCGCCCGCGGCATCGTCGCCTTCGCCCTGGGAACCGACACGGCCGGTTCCGGCCGCGTTCCGGCCGCTCTCAACAATATCGTCGGCCTGAAGCCGTCGCTCGGAGCCCTGTCGACACGGGGTGTGGTGCCGGCCTGCCGGACTCTGGATTGCGTCTCGATCTTCGCCCGAACGGTCGAGGATTCCTGGCGGGTTTTCCAGGTGGCGGCGGCCTATGACGCAGCAGATCCCTATTCGCGCAAGCGCGACGCCATCAAGGGTGTGGCGATCGGCGGTTCACCCGTCATCGGCATTCCCTCGCCATCCTCGATCAAGTTTTTTGGCGATCAGGTGCAGTCGGCGGCCTTTGCTGGCCAGCGTGCCCTTTTGGAAGGTGCGGGATACAAGGTCGTGGAGGTGGATTTCGATCCGCTTTATGCCGTAGCGGACATGCTTTACGAGGGCGCCTGGGTTGCGGAGCGGCTGGCAGCGATATCCGACTTCATGGGTGCGCATGAGGCCTCTCTTCATCCCGTCACCCGCAAGATCATCGGCGGGGCGAAGGCGCTGACGGCGGTCGATGCCTTCAAAGGCCTCTACAAGCTGGAGGCACTGAAGCGGGAGGCCGAAGACCTGCTATCCGGCGTCGACATGCTCTGCGTGCCGA
This sequence comes from Rhizobium sp. RU36D, assembly GCF_900176345.1. Classification (GTDB taxonomy): domain Bacteria; phylum Pseudomonadota; class Alphaproteobacteria; order Rhizobiales; family Rhizobiaceae; genus Allorhizobium. Next base: position 390,710 of record NZ_FWXU01000001.1, on the reverse strand, counting down.
CCATCCCGACCTTCTATACGGTGGCGGATCTTGAGGCCGACCCGATCGGGCCGAATTCCCGCTTTGGCACCTATACCAATTTCGTCAACCTGCTGGATATGTGCGGCATGGCGTTTCCCCTGGGCGCCCGTGCGGATGGCCGTCCGGCAAGTGTGACGCTGCTCGCGCGTGGCGGACAGGACCGCCTCGTGGCGTCCGTGGCGTCCGCCCTGTCGCATCAAGGTCAGGGATCGCCTGTCATCGCCGCCCCCGAGGCTGAAGGCATCGAGATCGTCGTGGTCGGTGCGCATCTCTTGGGCATGCCGCTGAACCGTGAACTGCTGGCCTTGCAGGGCACTTTCCTGCGCAAGACCACCACGACGGCGGATTATCGCCTCTTTGCCCTGCCGAACACGGTGCCGCCAAAGCCCGGCCTGCTGCGGGTGGCTGAGGGGCAGGGCGGGGCAATCGATGTCGAGGTGTGGAAGCTGCCGGCCGAAGGTTTCGGCCGTTTTGTCGCTGCAATTCCGGGCCCGCTGGGGATCGGAACGCTGCAGCTTGCGGATGGAACATCGGCCAAGGGCTTCCTGGTCGAGGCCATCGCGGTGGAAGGCGGCAAGGACATTACCAGCTTCGGCGGTTGGCGCGCCTATGTCGCGTCCATGTGATTGCGGGCTTTGCAGAGTGCGGTTTTAGCGCTTGAAGATGCTGACCTTTTGGTCCTACCATCGGCGACGCGGCCGATGCGCCGTGCTTCGCATGCCGGCGCGGGCCTCCTCCGCGTCCGGCGCTCTTCCCTCCCGCTCGCATCTCGAGCAAGGTCTATTCGCATGGAACTGGTATTCGACGGCCATAACGATGTCCTCCTCAGGCTTTGGAGGTCGCGTGCGGCGGGGCTTGACCCGATCAGGGAATTCATCGGCGGCTGCCGCGAGGGGCATATCGATGCCCCCCGGGCCAAGGCGGGCGGGCTGGCGGGTGGTCTCTGTGCCATCTACATCCCGTCGCTTCGCGATTTCACGCTGAAGGAGCCCGATGCAAACGGGCATTACGTGACCCCGCTCGAAGCGCCCCTGGAGCGCCCGATTTCGCTGGATATCGGCTTGCAGATGGCTGCGATCGCGCTTCAACTGGATCAGGCGGGCGGATGGAGACTGTGTCGTTCAACCGCGGACATCCGTTCGGCGTTAGATGACGGCGTCTTCGCCGCGGTGCTGCATATGGAAGGCTGCGAGCCGATCGACGCCGATCTGGCTGCCCTTGATGTTTTTCATGCTGCCGGTCTTCGCTCGCTCGGACCGGTCTGGAGCCGGCACAACATCTTTGGCCACGGCGTGCCGTTTGCCTTTCCGATGTCGCCCGATACGGGGCCGGGGCTGACCGAGGCCGGGTTCGAACTGGTGCGCGCCTGCAACCGGCTCGGTATCCTGATCGATCTCGCGCATATCACCGAGAAGGGGTTCTGGGATGTGGCCGATACGAGCGACCAGCCGCTGATCGCCAGCCATTCGAACGCGCATGCCCTGACGCCCGTGGCCCGCAATCTGACGGATCGGCAACTCGATGCGATCCGCGAACGCAAGGGTCTCGTCGGGCTGAATTATGCCGTGACGATGCTGCGGGAAGACTCCCGAGACGACAGCCATACGCCGCTATCCGACATGGTGCGGCATGTCGATTACCTCGTGGATCGCATGGGCATCGACTGCGTGGCGCTCGGCTCCGATTTCGATGGAGCCACCATTCCTGCCGCGATCGGCGATGCGGCCGGCAACCAGAAACTGGTTGCGGCACTCCGGTCTGCCGGATACGCTGATGACGATCTGAAGAAGATTTGCCGGGAAAACTGGCTGCGTGTCCTTGGCCAGGCTTGGCACGAATAGGACCATGCATTCGCTAACGTCGAACCATAAAAACAAGGGGAACGATATGATGACCAATCTTTTGAACAGGCGCATGCGCGTGCTCGCCACCGGTGCCGCCATGGCCCTGCTTCTTGCCGCAGCACCCGCCGCGCTCGCGGCAACACCGGCCGACACGCTGGTGCAGGCCTGGGCCATCGACGACATCATCACGCTGGACCCCGGCGAGGCGTTCGAGATTTCCGCCGCTGAGATGACGGCAAACACCTATAGCAAGCTGGTGGAACTCGACATTGCCGACACGTCCAAGGTCGTCGGCGATCTCGCCGAGAGCTGGACCGTTTCCGACGACGGCATGACCTACACGTTCAAGCTCAAGTCCGGGCTGAAGTTTGCATCGGGCAATCCGATCACGGCGGCTGACGTCGCGTTCTCCTTCGAACGGGCCGTCAAGCTCGACAAGTCGCCCGCCTTCCTGCTGACACAGTTCGGTCTCACCGGCGACAACGTGACGGAGAAGGCCAAGGCCGCGGATGACACGACTTTTGTGCTCGTCGTCGACAAGGCCTATGCGCCGAGCTTCGTGCTGAACGTTCTGACGTCCACGGTCGCATCCGTGGTTGACAAGGCGCTTGTGATGGAAAAGGCCAAGGCCGTTACGCCGACCGCGGAGTACAAATACGACACCGATTTCGGCAATGAGTTCCTGAAGACGGGCTATGCCGGCTCCGGCCCGTTCAAGATCCGCGAATGGCGCGCCAATGAAGTCGTCGTCATGGAGCGCAACGACAATTATTATGGCGAGAAGCCCACGCTGAACCGAGTGATCTATCGCTACATGAAGGAAAGTGCCGGCCAGCGCCTGGCGCTTGAAAATGGCGACGTGGATGTGGCCCGCAACCTGGAGCCCGGTGACATCGAAGCCGTTTCCAAGAAGGACGGCATCGCCATCACCTCCGCGCCGAAGGGCACCGTCTATTACTTCAGCCTGAACCAGAAGAACCCGAACCTCGCAAAGCCCGAGGTCGTGGAAGCGATGAAATATCTGGTTGACTACGATGCCATCGGCGAAACGCTGATCAAGGGCATCGGCACGATCCACCAGACCTTCCTGCCGGATGGCCAGCTGGGCGCGCTCAATGACAAGCCCTACAAGCTCGATGTCGCCAAGGCCAAGGAACTGCTGGCAAAGGCCGGGCTGCCGGATGGCTTCAGCGTGACCATGGACGTGCGCAACACCCAGCCGGTGACGGGCATTGCCGAAAACGTGCAGCAGACGCTGGCCCAGGCCGGCATCAAGCTCGAGATCATTCCCGGCGATGGCAAGCAGACGCTGACCAAGTTCCGCGCGCGCCAGCACGACATCTATATCGGCCAGTGGGGTTCGGACTATTTCGACCCGAACTCGAATGCCGAGACCTTCACCTACAATCCTGACAATTCCGATGAGGGCAAGACCAAGACGCTCGCCTGGCGCAATGCCTGGGATCCGACGGATCTTTCGGCCAAGACCCAGGCCGCACTGCTCGAAAAGGATGCCGACAAGCGCGCCGCGATCTATCAGGACCTGCAGAAGCAGGTTCTGGCGACGGGACCGTTCGTGATGATTTTCCAGCAGACCGAAGTAGCGGGCTACTCTTCGAAACTCAAGAACTACAAGCTCGGTCCTAGCTTCGACACGAACTTCGTTTCCGCCGTCACCAAGGACTGACGTCCTTGGCCTCGAACCTCGGTAACAGCACCGAGGCGCGGCGCACCGGCGCCCGCGCCTCGGCATTTGCCATATCGGCGGCAAAGTTCCTGCTGACGGTTGCGACGACCTATCTCGGACTGTTGGCCGTGACTTTCTTCATCGGCCGTGTGGTGCCGATCGACCCGGCTCTGGCGATCGTCGGAGACCGGGCGCCGGCCCATGTCGTGGAGCGTGTTAGGGAAGAGCTGGGCCTCAACCTGCCGCTTTACCAGCAATTCGTGATCTATGTCCGCCAGGCACTCCAGGGGGATTTTGGCGTCTCGGTGTTGACCACCAATCCTGTCATGACCGATATCGCCAGGGTGTTTCCGGCGACCATCGAGCTTGCCACCGTCGGCACCATCATCGGCGCCGTGCTTGGCGTGCCGCTCGGCGTGCTGGCCGCTGTGAAGCGCGGTTCGCTTGCCGACCAGATCGTCCGGGTCATCGGACTGATCGGCTATTCCGTGCCGATCTTCTGGCTCGGGCTGCTGGCGCTGCTGCTGTTTTATGCGCAGTTGCGGTGGGTTGCCTATCCCGGCCGCGTCGATATCGTCTTCGAATACAGCTTCACGCCCGTCACCGGCTTCTTCCTGCTGGATGCGGCGATGCAGCGGCAATGGGATGTGCTGTGGGATCTGTTCCGGCACATCATCCTGCCCGGTTCGCTGCTCGGCTATTTTTCGCTGGCCTATATCAGCCGCATGACACGTTCTTTCATGCTGAACGAACTCAGCCAGGAGTACATCGTGGCGGCACGGGCCAAGGGGTTGTCTGAGGCGCGGATCATCTGGTTTCACGCCCTGCGCAATGCCGCCGTGCCCCTGGTGACGGTGATTGCGCTTTCCTATGCCGGGCTTCTGGAAGGCTCGGTGCTGACGGAAACGATCTTTGCCTGGCCGGGCCTTGGCCTCTACATCACCAATTCGCTGCAGAATGCCGACCTGAACGCAGTGCTGGGCGGCACGATCGTCATCGGATCGGTGTTCATCGGCATCAATATCCTGTCCGACCTGCTCTACCGGACGCTTGATCCAAGGACGCGCAGCCGATGAGCGAGCCGACCCTGACCCTGCGCCAATGGCTGTTGTCTGACCGTCCGACCTCGCGCCGGCAGGCGAGGCTCGGCCGACTTTATGTCATCTGGCAGCGGTTTTCCGAGAACCGTCTTGCGCTGGCCGGACTGGCGATCTTGCTGGCGCTGCTGTTCGTGGCCGCCTTTGCCGATGTGTTGGCGCCCCATTCCCCCGTCCAGGGCGACCTGCGCAATGCGCGGCTCTTGCCTCCGGGCTCGGAGGGCTTCCTGCTCGGCACCGACGACCAGGGCAGGGATATCCTGTCGCGGCTGCTATACGGCTCCCGACTGACCCTGTTTGTCATCGTGCTGGTGGCGGTGATCGCAGCGCCGATCGGCCTGATCGTCGGCACTGTTGCAGGCTATGCGGGCGGCATCGTCGATGCGGTTCTGATGCGCATCACGGATATTTTCTTGGCCTTTCCCAAGCTCGTGTTGGCTTTGGCGCTGGTGGCGGCGCTGGGGCCGGGCATCGAAAATGCCGTGCTGGCGATCGCCGTGACGTCCTGGCCGCCCTATGCCCGCATCGCGCGCGCCGAGACCATGACCTTCCGCAACTCGGACTATATCGCAGCGGTTCGGTTGATGGGCGCTTCGCCCTTGCGCATCGTGGTCTTTCACATAATGCCGCTTTGCATGTCCTCGCTGATCGTCCGCGTCACCCTCGATATGGCCGGCATCATCCTGACGGCCGCCGGTCTCGGCTTCCTGGGGTTGGGTGCCCAGCCGCCGCTGCCGGAATGGGGTGCGATGATCGCATCCGGGCGCCGCTTCATCCTTGACCAGTGGTGGGTGGCGGCCATGCCGGGCTTTGCGATCCTGATCGTCAGCCTGGGCTTCAATCTGCTGGGTGATGGGTTGCGCGATGCGCTTGACCCGAAGGAGGCCGGGCAATGACGCGGCTTCTGGAGGTTGAGGATCTCAGGGTGTCTTTTCCGACCCGCAATGGCCTGGTAGAGGCGGTGCGCGGCGTCAGTTTCACACTCGGGCGGGAACGGCTTGGCATCGTGGGCGAAAGCGGCTCGGGCAAGTCCCAGACCGGGCGTGCCATCATGGGCCTGACGCCTACGGCGGCAAAGATCAGCGCAAAGCGGCTGGCCTTTGACGGAAACGATCTGCTGACCCTTTCGCCAGCCAAGCGCCGGGCGTTGCGTGGCAAGCGAATGGCCATGGTGCTGCAGGACCCGAAATATTCCCTCAATCCGGTCATGACCATCGGTCGTCAAATCATGGAGACGCTCAGAACGCATGAGCACATCTCAGGCTCCGATGCGCGCCAGCGGACGCTGGACATGCTTGAAGCTGTGCAAATTCGGGATCCGCTTCGCGTTTTCGATCTCTATCCGCACGAAGTATCCGGTGGCATGGGACAGCGGGCGATGATCGCGATGATGCTGGTCTGCGGGCCGGAACTCATGATTGCAGACGAGCCTACATCGGCGCTCGATGTCACCGTGCAGCTCGAAGTGCTCGACATTCTCGACCATCTCGTGGAAGAGCGCGGCATGGGGCTGATCTTCATTTCCCATGATCTCCGGCTCGTCTCGTCCTTCTGCGATCGGGTGCTCGTCATGTATGCCGGTCGGGTGGTCGAGGAAATTGAAGCATCACGCCTGTCTGAGGCGACGCATCCTTATACGCGCGGGCTGCTGAACTGCCTGCCGCAGATCGAGGCGGACCGGCATCCGCTGCCGGTGCTGGAGCGCAAGCCGGAGTGGTCGGCATGACGGCAGCGCTTTTCATCCGCGACATGGTCGTCAGCTTCGATGAGTATCGTGCGCTCGACCATGTCAGCCTTCAGATAGAAGAGGGTTCCTCCTTCGGCATCGTCGGCGAGAGCGGATCGGGCAAATCGACGCTTTTGCGGGCCGTGGCCGGGCTCAACCGTTTCGAAAGCGGGACGCTCGACGTCGGCGGAACGCGCTACAGCGATCACCGCCGGGACAAGGCGTTTTATCGCACCGTGCAGATGGTGTTCCAGGATCCCTATGGCTCGCTCCATCCGCGGCAGACGGTGGACCGCCTGCTGCTGGAGCCGCTTGTTATCCATGGGTTTGCGGACACCGAGACGCGCATCGCCCGCGCCCTGGACGAAGTGGGATTGGGATCGGGCTTCCGCTTCCGTTTTTCCCATCAATTGTCGGGCGGTCAACGGCAGCGCATCGCCATTGCCCGGGCGCTCATCCTGGAGCCCAAGATCCTGCTGCTGGACGAGCCGACCTCGGCGCTGGACGCCTCCATTCAGGCCGAAATCCTCAATCTTCTCGAACAGGCGCGCAAGGAGAGGGGCCTGACCTTCGTCATGGTCAGCCATGACCTCGCCGTCATCAGCCATATGTGCGATCGCATGGCGGTGATGAAATCCGGTGGGGTTGTGGAGACGCTGGAGACGGCCGATCTCAGGGCCGGGCGGTTTGCGACCGATTATACGAAGCAGTTGATGGTGGCGAGCAAGGGGTTCCGGAGAGCCCCGGCGCCGGTGTGATCAGATCGCGGCGACCGGCCTGTTCCAGACATAGAGGATGTCCGGTTCACGCTCCTCGTTGTCATGGCCATCCGTGAACAGCAGCGACCGGAAGCCGTGGCGCTCGTAAAAATTCCGGGCGGGCTGGTTCTTCTGGAAGCTCCACAGCCGCAGTTCGGTTGTCTCGGCCATGGCCGCCTTCAGCAGTTCCGCGCCGATGCCTCGGCGCGCATGGTCCGGGGCGACGTAGAGATGTTCAATCCAGTTATCGCCCGTGACAACGAAGCCCGCGGGTTCCCCGGCAAGTGACGCCAGCAAGATGGTTTTTGAGCCCAGCATCACGCCTGCGATGAAGGCCCGGTCTTCCTCAGGCGTATGCAGTGGCGGCAAGAAATCGAGCGTCGATCGAGCGGCCGTAAAGATCCGGCTGATGGCGGATATGTCGCTCGATGTCGCGGCGCGCAGAACGATCCTGGGGTTCGCGTCCGACGACGCGGTCAAGATACCCGCACTCCCTGACGCCACACCTTCTTCAGGAAGGGATGGCCGTCATGCAGCCCGACGCGCAGAAGGTCGGCGCGCATCCCGATAGCAATGGTTCCGCGGTCGGTGAGACCGGCGGCTTGGGCAGGTTTCGATGCCACCATGGCAACGGCCTGGGGCAAGGTGAAACTCAGCTCCGGATCGGCCGCGATCATGAAGGCGGCATCGAGCAGGGAGCGCGGAACATAGTCGGAAGCCAGGATGTCGACCAAGTCTTCCTGCAACAACTCACGCACGGCGACATTGCCAGATTGCGAACCGCCGCGCAGGATGTTGGGCGCACCGGCGACTGTCAGCATGCCGCGAAGGCGGGCCTCGCGGGCTGCCTCCAGCGTGCAGGGGAATTCGGAGATCGCCACGCCCTCATCGGCGGCAAGGTCTACGTGTTCGATATCTGTGTCGTCGTGGCTGAGCAGCGGCAGGCCACGCGATTTTGCCAGGGCGACCACCAGGGGGCGTACATCAGCGCCGATATGGCTTTTCTCGGCCACAAGCTGGCGGATCTTTTCCTGGACGATATGGGCGCTTTCGCCCGTCGATTTGGAGGCGCGCGAGACATAGGCCTCAAGGTCACGACTCTGGCGGATGCCGGGCAGGTGCTCCATGACGGAAATCACCCGCACGATCTCGCGGTCGATATTGGCCTCGGTCAGGGCAGGCGTCTGTTCGTCCGTCACCTCGCAACGCAAGTGCACGAGGTGCTCGGCGCGCAACATCCCAGCGGCCTGTGCCTTTTCCAGCGCATCAATCATCGGGGTCAGGATCTGCGCGCGTTCCGGATTGTCCGTGGTGGCGCCCACACAGAGGCTGTCGAACACCGTCGTCACACCGCCGCCGATGATCTGGGCATCATGGGCGAGCGCTGCACGCATGTAATCCCAGCGCACATGGGCGCGGGGATAGACGTGTTTTTCGAAATGATCCGTGTGGATGTCGACAAGCCCCGGCAGCAGATAGTCGCCGCCGAAATCGATGCGCTGGCCGCTTGCTCCCGATGCGTCGACAGCCGTGATCAAGCCTCTCTCGATGGTGACCGATCCCGTTACCACCTCATCGGACAAGACGATTTTGGCATTCTCGATGATGAGGCGATCCGCGCGGGGCAATGTGGCGGTCATGTCGATGTGATCCATGGAGCGGGAGCCTCTCGCGAAATGTCGCGGCTGTCAGGGTAGTCGCGGGCAGATGAAGGAATTGAAATCACAGATCGGCGATTCTTGCGAAGGCTTGCCGTTGCGGCTGCATAGCGGCAGCCTGTGACAAATGTGTGTCTGCGGGGCACGTTTCGAAAGGTCAGCCAAAGCGGTCGCGCCAGGCGGGTTGTGCGCCGGGGCACGGCAAGGCGCTTGCCTCATAGACGCCGCGTGCGATGGCGCGCGCCATGACCACGGTTGCGAGATGGCAGAGTTCCATGAAGTCGGCAGGGCCATTGAGCGCCTTGGCATTGGTGGCGGCGGCAAAGATCGTATCGCCATCGGAGGGTAAGTGCGCCGGCAATACGGCCCGGGCCAGGCCGTCATGGGCCATGATTGACAACCGGTGCGCCTGCGCCTTGGTCAGCACGGCATCGGTCACGACAGCGCCGATCGTCGTTGCCGTCAGGTCGATGCCCTTGATCCGCAAGCCCGTATCGGCAGGCGAGAATTGAGGGGGATAGCCCCGGCCGCCAAATTCCCCCTGTTGCTCGAAGGGGGCGGCCCAAAAACGTCCTGATGATCCGACCGTGGCAGAGCCCATGGCATTGACGGCAGCGATGGCCGCAATCTTGAAGCCGCCTGATGACACTGCACTGGCTGATCCCAACCCACCTTTCAGGGTCGCCGTGGTGGCCCCGGTGCCGGCTCCTACCGTGCCCAGGGAAAAGGGACCGGTCGCTGCTGCCTCGAAGGCGGCATAGCCCATGTCGCGATAGGGTGACTGCAGACCCCAGTTCTTGTTGCCCCCGTTCAACAGGTCCATCAAGATCGCCTGCGGCACAATCGGAACGCGGACATTGCCCACCTGGAATCCGCGGCCGATGGCACGCAACCCCGCCTGCACACCGCCGGCAGCATCAAGCCCGAAGGCCGAGCCGCCCGACAGCACGAAGGCATCGACCGTCTCGACCGTCATTGCGGGATCGAGAAGCGTCGTATCCCGCCCGCCCGGCGCGCCGCCCAGCACGCTGCCGGAAGCGGTCGCAGGCTCCGCAAAAACGATCGCGGTGACGCCCGACCCCAACGACATATCGGTGGCGTGGCCGACAGAGACACCGTTTATATCTGTGAGAAGGTTTAGTAGAGGGGGCATCGAGAGGATTCCGGTCAGACTGCGCGCCCGCTCACCATGCATCCACTGTGGTTGCGTCGCAAGCCGGGCCTTCCGTCAAGCCGAAGGAATTGCCCGGGACGGTCGCCATAACCGCCCCGGACGATCTTGCCTTTAGCGCACAGCCTTGGTGCCGCCGAAATTGGCGGCGATGCGCATCTGCAGGTAGTCGTGCGCCGTCATCGGCTCGTATTTCTTCTCAGGGCCCTGTATCATAGCGTCCTTGTTGGCCTGGCAGAAGAAGGCCATGGAGTAGCGTGGGCCGTGAGACTCGTCTGGCTTCGGCATCCGCACACGATGAAGGGTGGACTTCAGCTTGTCGTCGCTCCAGCGCATCAGCATGTCGCCGATATTGCAGGTGACGACGCCGGGAAGCGGCGGGATCGAGGTCCAGGCCTGGCTTTCATATTCCTGGCCGGGGCAGACCTGAAGGCCGCCCTGGCCGGGGCGCTGATGCAGCAGCGTCAGGCAATCGTAGTCCGTATGGGCGCCGGCGCGCCAATAGGTGTAGTCCTCCGGCTTCGGGTTCACCAGGGCCAGATAGTGCAGAAGCCGCAGCGTGCTCTGGTATTCCGCCGATGCGGGGTCGTGAAGGGTGGTGAAGAAGCCTTCCTCGAAGCCCAGTTTCAGGGCAAAGCAGGAAAGGACCTTCATGCCCAGTTCCCAGTTGGCCCGTTCGAAGGCCATCATCTTCGCCTTGAAGCCGGGCACCTGGTCTTCGCTCGGCCACAGGTCGCTCATGCGCGGCAGCGTGATCTGGTAGCTTTCCTTCTGGTCGGCGGTGCCGGTCGAGGGGCGCACCTGCGCCTTGTATTCCCAGCCGGCATTGGTGCCGGGACGCAGCGGAAACGCGGATTTCTCCTCCGCGCTCAGGGCGAAGAATTTCTCTTCAAGCTCGAAGGCCTCATCGATCTGCGCCTGGGGTATGCCGTGGTTGACGAGCTGGAAAAAGCCGACCGTGGTCGAGGCCTCCCATAGGGCCTCTGCGATCTCGGCCTTGCGGTTTTCGAAATCCGCAAGATCGATCTGCAGGATCTTGCGGTCGGATTCCTCGCCAAGACCGCCGATCGTGGTCTCCTTGTTCAACTCGTTCAATGCATAGCTTTGAGCACTCATTTCAGTCTCCTGTCAGTGTGGGATGCCGGACCCTCCGGCACCTTCCCTTGGGAGCAATGACCCGGCGGCACCTGGCGGTGACGCGTGACTGCTTCTACTCCTGAACCGATGCCGCTTGTCCGGGCATCGATGGTTTGGCGGGCTTGGCCCGCATGCATGGCCACGACGTTCCCCGTGGCAAGAACTTGCTATCTGCTCTCTGGCAGGCTCCAGCGAAAGAAGACCCGCTGCACCAATGCCACCAACTGGAACAGGATCAGCGACATCAGCACCAGAAGCGCCAGCCCGGCCCAGGCCTGCGGCAGCTTGAAGAAGGAGGTGGCGAACTGGATGAAATAGCCGATGCCCTTTTCGGCGGCGACGAATTCGGCGACCACTGCTCCGATGACCGCCAGCGTGATCGAAATCTTCAGCGCCGAGAAGATGTAGGGCACGGCATAGGGCAGGCGGATCTGTGTGATTTCCCGCCACACCGGCGCCCGCAGGCTTCTCGACAGCTCGATCAGTTCCGGCGGCGTGGCCATCAGTCCGGTCGCGGTGGAGACCACCAGCGGAAAGAAGGTGATGAGGCAGGTGATGACGATGCGCGGCGCATCGCCGGACCCAAGCACGACGATGATGATCGGAGCCACAGCCACAATCGGCGTGGACTGGATCACCACCAGGATCGGATAGAAGGCGCGCGACAGGGTCTTCGACTTGGTCAGGATGATGGCGATGGGCAGCGAGATGGCGATCGACAGAAAATAGCCGATCAGTGCCACCCTCAGTGTTGCCCAGACGTGTTCCAGCCATCGCCAGGCATCGATTTCATTGAAGCCGGAGAGGATGATGCGGCTCGGCGCCGGCAGCATGTAGGTTGGAATCTGAAAGGCGATGGTGGCGAGTTCCCAAAGCAGGATGACGGACACGAAGGTGCCGACCGGCAGAAGGCCGGGTGCCTCGATGGCCTGGCGCCACATCTGCGCTAGGGATTTCCCCATCTCAGGCGGCGCGCTTGAGGAGGAGGTCGCGGAGATGTCCTGTGAAGTCATGCATCACCTTGGAGCTGGATGTTTCCACACCGCGCGGGCGGGGTATGGTGATTTCGAGATCTTCGATCACGTGGCCGGGCCGGCCGCTCATCACCAGCACGCGGTCTGCCAGAAGAACCGCCTCGCTGATCGAATGAGTAATGAACAGTACCGTTTTCGGCTGGGCTTCCCATATCCGCAGCAGTTCGAAGCCCATTTCCTCGCGGGTAAGGGCATCAAGAGCCGAGAACGGTTCGTCCATCAGCAGGATATCCGGGTTGAGATGCAGTGCACGGGCGATGCCGACACGCTGTTGCATGCCGCCGGAAAGCTCCGACGGCAGGCGTTTTTCGAAGCCGGACAAGCCGACCTTGGCAAGCAGTTCTCGCGCCCGCTCGCGATCCTCGGCGCTGACCCGGTCGGTCTTGTGACGCACCGGGAAGACGACATTGGCCTCGATATCCGCCCATGGCAGCAAGGTCGGCTTCTGGAACACGATGCCGATGTCATCCCGGGGTTCCGTCACCGGATGCCCGAATACCTCGACATGGCCCGAGGTCTGCGTCTGCAGGCCAGCGATCGAGCGCAACAGGGTCGACTTGCCGCAGCCGGAAGGCCCGAGAACCGCGACGAACTGGTGGCGCGCCACGTCGAAGGTGACGCCGCGCAGGGCCTCCAGGGGGCCGGAAGAGGTCTTGTAGACCTGCCCCATGTCGCGGAACGAGATTGCGGGAGGCGAGAGGCTTGCCGTCATCGCTTATTCAGCCAGGAAGCTGCGGTTGACGAAGGCTTCCGCGTCCATCTTGGTGACGTCGAGTTTCTGGGCTGCTGCCACGCGCTTCCAGGTTTCCGCCAGACGCTCCTTCTCGAAGACGCCGAGGCCGTCCTTCTCCGTCACCTCGTTGAATTCCAGAACGGCGGTGTCGAGAATGGCGCCCTTGACGTCGTCGACCGTGAGTTCCGGAACGATCTTGTGGACCGACTGCGCCGCGTCGTCCGGATTCGACTTCACATATTCCAGGGACTTCTTGAACGCTTTGACGAAGCGCTTGGCGACATCGGGACGTTCGGTGATGAACTTGTCGGAGGCAAGCAGCGACGCGGAATAGAGGTCAAGACCGGCGGCGTACCACGGCATGATTTCCAGTTCCTTGCCGGCGGCGGTCGCCTGCTTGGTAAAGACGCTGACATTGGTCATCCAGGCGATGATGACGTCTGTCGCGCCGGTCATCAGCATCGGAGACAGCGCGCCGGGATCCGCCTTGGTCAGCGTGATGTCGGCTTCGTTCATACCCTTGTCGGTAAGAACCAGCGGCAGGAAGACGTTGGAGGAGGTGAAGGGCGAGGTGGCGACCTTCTTGCCTTTCACGTCCTCGATCTTGGCAATGCCAGAGCCCTTGATGGCGAAGAAGGCATGCGGGCCCTTGTTGAAGATCGACATGATGGCGGTGATGCCGACATTTTCCTGCACCTTGGCGGCCATCAGGGCGCCGATATCGGCGGAGCCGACGTCAGAGGTGCCGGCAGCAAGGCGCGTGATCGCCTCGGTGGAGCCGCGGCCCGGCTCGATTGCAATCTCCAGACCTTCTTCCGCGCAAAAACCCTTGTCGATGCAGACATAGATCGGCGCCTTGTCACCGCCCGGCAGCCAGTCCAACTGGAAGACAACCTTGTCAGCGGCGGAGGCGCTGCCGGCGAGAGCTGCGAGAAGCGCGGTTGCGGCACAGAAACGCTTGGTAATGCGGGCGAAGGGCATGATCTCTGTTTCTCCTGTTAGACTGCGATTGTTTTCACCCCGTGGCCCGCGCAAGTCGCCGCTTCGACATCGATTTCAGTGTTGGCGTGGATGGATCGAGCAGCATTCATGGCGGACACGGTTGCGGGTTTAACGAGCAATGTCCCGGGCGAATGACCCTGACCGCTTCTACTCGAGCATCACGCTGCACAATCCGTGCCACTTCAGGAAAGCGCGATAATCCAATGGGTTCGCGTTCGATCCCGGCGGGGCGCAGCAAAGCTATGGTTATTTTTCTTACAACAAGTCGTCGACGTGCTTAAAAATAAAGCAAAGAAGAAATTGCCTATGATATGGGCTGTTTCGGCTTGCGGGCCTGGCGAAAATCGACGTAAGTTTGCGGTATTGCCAGCAGCCGCATTATGAGGAGCGCGATATGACGACCGAAAAACCTGATGATATCGCGCTTCTGCGGGTGGCGATCGATGTTGCGCGGCGATCGCGCGAGCGGGGCGATCATCCTTTCGGTGCTATCCTGGTTGGGCCTGATGGTGAGATCCTGCTGGAGGCCATGAACACTTGTGGCACGCTGGGCGACCGCACCGGACATGCCGAACGCAACCTCATGACGGCGGCGTCCCTGAAATATGATGTCGATTTCCTGCGGACCTGCACGATGTATACCAGCGCCGAGCCCTGCGCGATGTGCGCGGGATCGGTCTATTGGACCGGCGTCGGCCGCGTCGTTCATGGCATGAGCGAACTGGCGCTAAAAAACCTGATCGGCCCGGACCCGGAAAACCTCACTATGGATCTGCCTTGCCGGACGATCTTTGCCGCCGGGCAGCGCTGCGTCGAGGTGGTCGGGCCATTGCTGGATGAGGAATCCGCCGTTGTGCATGATGGTTTCTGGACCGGATTGGGAATGGCCTAATACTTTCGGCTAAGCAAAACCTCCTTTCAATGCCTTTCCATATGAGGTCTACTGACAAGGTCTGAGGAGACGCGGGCTGTTGAGGAGCGGGCCGCGAGCACCATCGAGGAGGAGGTAACACCATGACCCGATTTTTTGGCCGCACGGCCTTTGCAGCTGTTAGCGCTATCGGCATCGCATTTGCTCCGGCTGTCGCCAAGGCGGAGGAGTTCATCAATGTCCTGACGGGCGGCACATCAGGCGTGTATTATCCGCTCGGCGTTGCGCTCGGCAAGATCTACGGCGACAACATCGCCGGCGCTCGCACCCAGGTGCAGGCCACCAAGGCATCGGTTGAGAACCTCAATCTCTTGCAGGCGGGACGCGGCGAGATCGGTTTCTCGCTTGGCGATTCCGTCCAGATGGGTTGGGAAGGCAACAAGGAAGCAGGCTTTCCCGGCAAGCTGGACAAGCTGCGCGGCATCGCCGCCATCTATCCGAACTATATCCAGATCGTTGCAAGCCAGGAATCCGGCGTGAAGACGCTCGCGGATCTCAAGGGCAAGAGCCTCTCCGTCGGTGCGCCGAAGTCCGGTACCGAACTCAATGCGCGTGCGATCCTCAAGGCCGCCGGCATGAGCTATGACGACATGGGCAAGACGGAATATCTGCCCTTTGCCGAATCCGTCGAACTGATCAAGAACAGGCAGTTGGACGCAACGCTGCAGTCGGCCGGCATGGGCGTCGCCTCGATCAGGGATCTCGCGACCTCCGTGAAGATCAATGTCGTGGCCGTGCCGAAAGCCGAAGTCGAAAAGATCGGCGCTCCCTATGTGCCCGCCGTCATTCCGGCCGGTACTTATGAAGGTCAGACCGCCGATGTCGAGACGGCCGCTGTCGGCAACTTCCTCATCACCCATGAAGGTGTCTCCGAGGAGACGGCCTATCAGATGACGAAGCTCCTGTTCGAGAACCTGCCCGCCCTGACGGCCGCCCATGCCGCTGCCAAGGCGATCGATGTGAAGAAGGCGATCGATGCGATGCCGGTGCCGCTGCATCCCGGTGCAGAGCGGTATTACAAGGAAGTGGGCGTGCTGAAGTAAGCGGTGTTGAGGCCCAGACCGCTGTTTGCCGCGTTTAAAGAAAGGCCCTCTCTGGCCTGCCGGCCATCTCCCCCACAAGGGGGGAGAAAACCTGGGGCGGACCGCTCGCCTCTATAACGGTTAAGATGTTCGGACAGCGACGCGGCAAAAAGCGAGTGGTTTCCGCGAGTCTTCTCCCCCCTTGTGGGGGAGATGGCCGGCAGGCCAGAGAGGGTTTGGTCAGCATATGCGACAGCTCGGCCCTCGAGGAGATGGGGCTCTCCGCCAATTGCGGCAAAGCATGTCAGGAGGAATGATGACGAATACCGCGACATCCAGCCAAACCGCCGCTCCATCCGCCGAAGAGGCGATCGAAGGCCTGCCGTCAGGCTTCGGGACTGGCATGGCCGGTCGGGCCGCATTCTGGATTGCCGTTGCGTTTTCGCTGTTCCAGCTTTGGACGGCAGCCTATGGCACCCTGCCGAGCCAGGTTGTGCGGGCCATGCATGTCGGCTTCCTGCTGCTTCTAGGCTTTTCGCTGTTCGGCAATCTCGTCGCCAAGACGGTGGCGGGCCGCGTGTGGTTCTGGGCGCTCGGCATTCTCGGCTTTGCAACAGGGCTTTATCAGTGGGTGTTCTATCAGCCGCTGATCGAGCGGTCGGGCTTCCTCAACGAGGTCGATCTTGCCATGGGCACGCTCATGGTTCTCCTGGTGTTCGAATGCGCGCGCCGTCTGATGGGCCTGCCGTTGACGATCATCGCCGGCATTTTCCTGGCTTACTGTTTCCTCGGGCAATACCTGCCGTCGCCCTTCATCCATCGGGGCTATGATTTCGAGCTGATCGCAGAGCATTTTGCCTTCGGCACCGAGGGCATCTATGGCACGCCTGTTTACGTTTCGGCTGCCTATATCTTCATCTTCGTCGTCTTTGCGGCCTTTCTCGAAAAGGCCGGCATGCTCAACCTGTTCAACGATTTCGCCTTGGGCCTTGTCGGCACCTGGAAGGGCGGGCCGGCGCAGGTCTGCGTTTTGTCGTCTGCCCTCATGGGCACGATCTCCGGGTCGGGTGTGGCCAATGTCGTGGCTTCCGGCCAGTTCACCATTCCCCTGATGAAGCGGTTCGGGTTTCGCTCGGCCTTTGCCGGCGGCGTGGAAGCGACGTCATCCATGGGCGGGCAGATCATGCCGCCCGTCATGGGGGCGGTGGCCTTCATCATGGCCGAGACGCTCAATGTTCCCTATGCCGATATCGTCAAGGCGGCGCTGATCCCGGCCATCCTGTATTTCGGTGTATGCTTTTGGATGGTCTACCTGGAGGCCGGAAAGGCCGGGTTACAAGGCATGGACAAGGCCGAACTGCCAAACCCCTGGGCGGCGGTGAAGCAGCATTGGCCGCTGGTCCTGCCGCTGGCGGCCCTCGTCTATCTGCTGTTTGCCGGGTTCACCCCGATCTTTGCCGGCACCATGGGCCTGGCGCTTGTCGTGGTGCTGATCCTTGGCACACCGCTGGCCGCCCTGATCGGACCCTTTGCCTTCCGCGTGGTGTTCTGGCTCGCATTAGGCCTTGCCGCCGCGGCCTTCCTGCGGTTCGGGGTCAATATCCTGCTGCTTGTCATCGGCGCGCTTGTCGTCGCGTGCGCGCTGTTCAACGGTGGGCGGCAGACGCTGGCGATCTGCCGGGATAGCCTGGCGGAAGGGGCCAAGAATGCGCTGCCGGTCGGCATCGCCTGCGCCATCGTCGGCATCGTCATCGGCACGTTGACGCTCACTGGCATTGCCTCCACCTTCATCGGTGCGATCATCGATATCGGCAAGGACAACCTGTTCTTGTCGCTGGTGCTGACCATGATTACCTGCCTGATCCTCGGCATGGGTATCCCGACGATCCCGAACTACATCATCACCTCCTCGCTTGCCGGTTCGGCGCTCTTGGAACTCGGCGTGCCGCTGCTGGTGAGCCATATGTTTGTCTTCTATTTCGGCATCATGGCGGACCTGACCCCGCCGGTGGCGCTGGCCTGTTTTGCCGCCGCGCCGATGGCAAAGACATCGGGCCTGAAGATCTCGTTGCAGGCGACCAAGCTTGCGACCGCTGGCTTCGTCGTGCCGTTCATGGCGGTCTATACTCCAGCTTTGATGCTCCAGGACGCCGGGCCGATCGCGGCCGTGTGGGGTTATCCGATCGAGGTGGCCTATGTGTTTGCCAAGGCCTGCTTTGGCATCGGGCTGTGGGGTATCGCCGTTGTCGGCTTCCTGTTTGCGCCATTGTCCATGGTTGAGCGGGCCTTGGCCCTGATCGCGGGCTTCAGCGTGGTGCTGGCCCTGCCATGGACCGATCAGATCGGCTTCGCCCTGGGTGCCGCGGTGCTGGGCTTCCATTGGTGGCGCAGCCGATCCGCCAACCCCAGTGCCGCTTGATGGGCATTTGCCTTTTCGCTGGCGGAAAGACACTCGCGCTGGCGACCATGTCGTTTACGCTTTCCTGGACCCATTCGGTGGAGAAGGTCGAGTGGAAAGAGACGTGGCGAGCAACGCCCGAAGGCCTCTTGCTGGAGCGTGCATCGGTAAAGGGTTCAGGGGCGGGAATGGAGCCGGGTGAGGGCGCCCGCCTGATGGATGGCTGGTGGATTTGGACGCCAGGACTTGCGCCGCAGCCGCGCCTGACACTCGCCGCCTCAGGTGCGACGGTGTCCCCCTGGACGCTTTGCTATGGAGACGATTGCGTTCAAATCGGCGCTCAAAGCAGTGCGCCTGCCGTGATCGAGCAGTGCCCTGACCCGACTTGAAAGCAAAGAAAAAGGCATCCGTTTCGGGATGCCTTTTAAAGCGTTCCGTGCTGCCGATTATCGCTTCAGCATGCGTGGATCGAGTGCATCGCGGATGGCATCGCCGATATAGTTCACAGAGAGAACCGTCAGCGAGATTGCCAGGCCCGGCCACAGCACGCGCGACGGCGTGATCTGCAGGAAGTTGGCGCCGTCATAGAGGAGGCGGCCCCAGGTTGGGAAATCCGAGGGGAAACCCAGTCCGAGGAAGGACAGGGCCGATTCCGTGATGATGGCCGAGGCAATGCCGAGCGTTGCCGACACCATGATCGAACTCATCACGTTCGGCAGGATGTGCTTCAAGATGATGCGGTATTCCCACATGCCGCTCGACTTGGCGGCCAGCACGAATTCCTGTCCCTTGATCGCCAGCACGTCGCCGCGGACGATGCGGGCCGTGTGCATCCAGCTGGTCGCCCCGATCACGAAGACGATCAGGATGAAGATCCCTGTCTCCGGGCCAAATGCCGAACGAAGCGTGTCGCGAAACAGCATGATGATCACGAGCAGCAGCGGCAGGAGCGGAAGCGCCAGGAAAAGGTCGGTGATCCGCATCAGGATGCCATCGAGCGACCGGACATAGCCGGCAACCACGCCGACCAGTGTCCCGACGAACAAAGACAGCAGCATCGCCGTAATGCCGACCGCGAGCGAAATCTGTCCGCCGGCCATGACCTGGGCCAGCATGTCATGGCCCAGATTGTCCGTGCCGAACGGATGCGCCCAGGACGGGCCCTGGTTCTTCGCCCTGATATCGATCTTGTTGGGATCGATGGTGTGGATGAAGGGGCCGACATAAACCACCAGCAGGATGAAGACGAAGACCACCAGGCCGATCACGCCGCCGGTATGCGCCCGGAACTGCTGCCAGATTTTCCCGATATAGGATGTGCGCGGCGTGACCGCCGCCGAGTTTGCGACTGCATCAGTCATAGCGGATCCTCGGGTCGAGAATGCCGTAGAGGACGTCGGCAATCAGGTTGAAGAAGACGATGAGGAACGCGAAGATGAACGTCAGCGTTTGCACCAGCGGGATGTCGGCGCCCTGGATGGCGGTGATCAGCAGCTGCCCAAGACCGTTCACCCGGAAGATCTGCTCGGTGATGATGGCACCGGAAAAGATGGTGGGAACGCCGAGCGCAATAACCGTGACCACCGGGATCAGGCTGTTGCGCAGCACATGCACCAGCAGCACCACCTTTTCCTTCACGCCCTTGGCCCGGGCGGTTCGGACATAGTCCTGGTGCAGGTTGTCGAGCATGGAGGCGCGGACGAAACGGCTGATCTGTGAGGTGTTGTAAAGCGCCAGAACCGTGACCGGAAGCGCCATCTGCTTGACCTGCTGGATGAAGCTGTCCCAATCCGTGACCTGGAGGTTGGTGTCGTAAACCGACGGAAACCACTGCAGGTGCGAGCTGAAGATAACGATCAGCAGGATGCCGGTGAAGAAGGTTGGTACGGAGTAGCCGACCATCGACACAAACGTGCCGATCTGGTCGAAGATCGAATACTGCTTGTAGGCCGAGATGACGCCGATCGGGATCGCGAGCAACACCCCGAAGAGATAGGAAAGGCCCACCACCCACAGCGTCTGCGGCATGCGCTGCACGATCAGATCGACGACGGGGCTTCTGGTTGCCCAGGAGAGAACGCGCAGCCGCTCGCCCGAACCGACGGTGATGCCGGTGATCTGTTCGAAGATGTTGAGCGGTTCGTTGATGAAAAACTGCTGCAGCCACAGCAGGTAGCGAATGAAGAACGGCTGGTCCATGCCCATGGCCGCACGGATTTGCTCACGGACCTCGGGAGGAATGGTCAGCGGCAGGTCGGCCAGCGGATCGCTCGGCGCAAGGTCGAGCAGCGCGAAGATGATGAAGCTAATAACGAGCAGCGTCGGGATTGCGAAAAGCAATCGCCGAATAGTGTAGGTAAACATCGGATAGTCTCCAGACTGTCGCGAAGGATATGCGGTTCGCCGGGCAAGCCCTGGGGCTCGCCCGGCGACATGGCATTACTTCTTGCGCGACCAGTCAGCGACGTTCCACAGCTCGCTATCCCAGGCGTTCATCTTGACGCCTTCGAGCGTCACCGAATGGGAGGATACCTGGCCACGATGGATCAGCGGGATCTGCGCGCCGTCGTTGGAGAGCATGTCGTTCAGCTGCTTGGAAATCTCGGCACGCTCTTCGAGCTTGGATGTGCTGCCGAGTTTCTTGACGAGGGCATCATATTCCGGGTTGCAGTAGCGGACGATGTTTTCACCCTGCCAGCCGGTGGCCGGGCTCGGGATCTTGTCGCACATCCAGCCGGCCATGTACTTCTCGGGATCGGTGCCGTCGAAGTTGTTGGTGTACATCTGCACGTCGGCATAGAACTTCTGGAAGGTGTCCGGAGAAGCCGGGTCGCCGCCGAAGAAGACGGATGCCGAGACGTTGCGCAATTCGGCATCAACGCCAATCTGCTTCCACATGTCCTTCACCAGAGCCTGGGTGCCCTGACGGACCGAGTTGGTGGAGGTCTGGTAGAGGAAGGAGAGCTTCACGCCGTTCTTTTCGCGAATGCCGTCGCTGCCCATCTTCCAGCCGGCATCTTCCAGCATCTTGTTGGCGGCATCGGGATCGTATTTCAGGCACCAGTCGACATTGGTGGAGACATAGATATCCGGCGCCGGCAGAATGTTGCAGGTCGGCTGACCGGCTTCGCCGTAGCCGGCTTCATCGATGATCTCGCGGTCGATGGCGATCGACAGGGCCTTGCGAACGGCCGGGTCGGACAAGGCCGGATGCGGGCCGGCTTCCTTGGTCGAGCGCTTGTCGCCGAGCGAAGAAGCGACGCCATAGGGGTTCAGGTCGATACGCTCGACCTGCGTGCCGAAGGCGGTTACGAGCTTGCCTTTGCCAGCGGCGACCATCTGGGCCAGGATTTCCGGCTCGACCTGCATGTTCCAGCCGTAGTCATATTCGCCGGTTTCAAGAACGGCGCGGGCAGCAGAAGCCGCATCACCGCCGCCCTTCAGGGTCGCCGATGCGAAGGCCGGCTTGGCCGGGTCGCGGTAATTCGGGTTTGCGGTGAAGGTGATGACGTCGTTCGGCTTGAATTCCTTGACGACGAACGGACCGGTGCCGATCGGGCCGAAGTTTGCCGAGGTGCATTCCGGAGCCTTGGCGCCCATGCAATCCTTGAACTGCGCGGCCTGGATGATCGGCGACTGGGCACCGACAAAGGCGCTGTAGGGATAGGGCTTGGCTTCAGAGAAGGAAACCTTGATGGTCGAGGCATCGACGGCCTCAACATTGGTCACGCCTTCATAATAGGCCGCCTGGGCGCAACCGCCATCAGGCGCCGTGCAGTATTTCCAGGTGAAGATGGCGTCATCGGCCGTGACCGGCGTACCGTCAGACCACTTCAGGTCGGGCTTGAGCTTCCAGGTGATGCTCTTCAGGTCGGCAGCAACACCGCCGTTTTCCACAGTCGGGATATCGACTGCCAGCATGGGTACCAGCGCACCTGTCTCGTCATAACGCGCCAGCGGCTCGATCACCATCGAGGCGCCATAAACCTCCTTCGTGCCGCCCGACAAATACGGGTTGAGCGTCGACACTGCCTGCCAGAAAAGGATCTTTAGGTCGCCGTCCGTGCCGCGCTCGGCGTTGGCGGCAGATGCGGTGAATGCCAAGATGGCCGCAGTGCTCGCCAGCACGATCTTCAGGTTTCTCATATTGTTGTTCCCCATATGTTGTTTTGGAGTTTGCTTTCCAACGGGTCGGCCATTCGTTGGGACCGAGCCGGAATATAAAATCAAGTGTTCAGGTTTCTCCTTGATTTTATTAGGTTATTTTGAATTTTCCGCATTCATTGAAGTCAGTCGCTTATGAGGCGACAATCGTGTTCGCCGAAAGGGTTGATCAAAATTTAGGCTATCTAAGCATAGGGCTTTTTTCCGTTCAAGCGCGAAATTTGCAGCTTGCAAAAGCGCTTTGAGGCAGCGCAGTATGCCCGACAACCGAGTGGGAACGGAAAAAACAAAAGAGGTTTCGTCAATGCCAGTTCTTAACCGCGCCAGCGAAATGCAAGAAGAAGTCGCCGGCTGGCGCCGTCATCTCCACCAGAATCCCGAGCTGCTCTACGATGTTTTCCAGACTTCGGCATTCGTGGCCGAGAAACTGAAATCGTTTGGCTGCGACGTCGTGGAAACCGGCATTGGGCGTACCGGCGTGGTCGGCATCATCAAGGGCAACAAGGGCGAAGGGCCGGTCGTCGGTTTCCGTGCCGACATGGATGCACTTCCGATCGAAGAGGCGAGCGGTGTTGCCTGGGCCTCCAAGACGCACGGCAAGATGCATGCCTGCGGCCATGACGGCCATACATCGATGCTCCTTGGGGCGGCCAAGCATCTGGCCGAAACCCGCAATTTCCGCGGATCGATCGCCGTGATCTTCCAGCCCGCCGAAGAAGGCGGTGGCGGGGCGCTGGCCATGATCAAGGACGGCTTGATGGAGAAGTTCGGCATCTCCCAGGTCTATGGCATGCACAACCATCCGGGCATGGCGGTCGGCCAGTTTGCGACCCGCAAGGGATCCGTCATGGCGGCCGCCGATCAGTTCGACATCCAGATTTATGGCCGCAGCGGTCATGCCGCGCAGCCGCACAAGAGCATCGATCCCGTGCTGGCTGCGGCGCAGGTGGTCGTTGCCCTGCAGTCGATCGCGGCTCGCGAAACCGACCCGTTGAAATCCGTCGTGGTGACCGTCACCAAGATTCACGGGGGTGACGCCTATAACGTCATTCCCGACGGCGTGAAGCTCTCCGGCACCGTGCGCACGCTGCTGCCGGAACTGCGCGACACCACGGAGACCCGTATTCGCGAGATCGCCTCGGGCATCTCCATGGCCATGGGCGCGCGGGCGGAGGTCAACTACCATCGCGGCTATCCGGTGACCTTCAATCACGCCGACGAAACCGAGTTTGCGCTCGACATCATGCGCAAGGTGGCCGGCGAGAAGGCGGTGAGCGACGAATTCCCGCCAGCCATGGGCGCCGAAGATTTCTCGTACATGCTGGAAGCCCGCCCCGGCGCTTTCGTTTTCGTCGGCAATGGCGACACCGCCAACCTGCATAACTCCGCATACGACTTCAATGACGAGGCGATCCCCTATGGCATTAGCTACTGGGTGACGCTGGCAGAAACGGCATTGGCGGCCTGAGCCGCGGGATTTACGAGTCGAGGGCAGGCTATGTCGCAAACCAACACCAATCCGCAAAACGGCGCCGCATTGCGGCAGCCGGTCTTGACTGTGGATAACCTCACGACCTCGTTCCGGATCGGCAACGACTGGCGCTCCGTCGTGCGCAATGTCAGCTTTGACATCGCACCGCGCGAAACGGTGGCCATTGTCGGCGAATCAGGGTCCGGAAAGAGCGTCACGTCGCTCTCCATCATGCGGCTGTTGCAGAAGAACACTTCTCGGATCGAGGGCAGCATCAAGCTGCTGGGTCGTGAACTGCTGACGCTCGACGATGAGCAGATGCGCCGTGTCCGCGGCAACGATATCTCGATGATCTTCCAGGAGCCGATGACGTCGCTCAACCCGATCTTTCCGATCGGCAAGCAGATTAGCGAAGCCCTGACCTGCCACAAGGACATCTCTCAGGCCGAAGCCAAGGCGGAGACCATCCGGCTTTTGGAGAAGGTGCGCATCCCCAATGCCAAGGGGCGCTTTTCCGACTATCCACACCAGTTTTCGGGCGGCATGCGCCAGCGCGTGATGATCGCCATGGCGCTGGCCTCCAAGCCCAAGCTGCTGATCGCGGATGAGCCGACCACGGCGCTCGACGTGACGATCCAGGGCCAAATCCTCGACCTGATCAAGGTGTTGCAGGACGAGGAGGGCATGGCGGTGCTCTTCATCACCCACGACATGGGCGTGGTGGCGGAGATTTCCGACCGGACCATCGTCATGTTCCGTGGCGAGGCGGTGGAGACAGGCACCACCGACGACATATTCAATCGCGGCAAGCATCCCTATACCCGCGCTCTGCTATCGGCCGTGCCCAAGCTCGGTTCCATGAGCGGCCGCGCGCAGCCGATGCGTTTCCCGGTCATCGATATCGCGACCGGGCAGACCACATCGCCTGAAATCGAGATGCAGGGTGCAAGCCACCAAGGGCGTCCGCTCCTGGAGGTTCGCAACCTCACCACCCGCTTCGACATCCAGTCCGGCCTGCTCGGACGCAAATCCGGTGCGGTGCACGCCGTCGAGGATGTGTCCTTTAACCTGCATGCCGGTGAAACGCTTTCGCTGGTGGGCGAATCGGGCTGTGGCAAGTCCACGACCGGCCGCTCGATCACGCGACTGGTGGAGCCGACCGGTGGTCAGATCGCGCTTGATGGATTCGACGTCATGCGGCTTGATCGCAGCGGCATCCGCAAGATGCGCCGCAGCATCCAGATGGTGTTCCAGGATCCCTTCGCCAGCCTCGATCCGCGCCAGAGTGTCGGCACCGCCGTGATGGAGCCGTTTATCGAGCACGGCCTGGGCACCAAGGCGCAAGCTCGGGAAAAGGCGGCGGACCTGCTAGAGCGCGTCGGGCTCAGCGCCGACATGATGAGCCGCTATCCGCATGAATTTTCAGGTGGCCAGCGCCAGCGTGTGGCGATCGCCCGTTCTCTGATGCTCGACCCCAAGGTGATCGTTGCCGACGAGGCCGTGTCTGCGCTCGACGTGTCGATCAAGGCACAGGTCTGCAATCTGCTGTTGGACCTGCAGAAGAGCTTTAACCTCGCCTATCTGTTCATCTCGCATGACATGGCCGTGGTGGAGCGTGTCAGCCACCGTGTCGCAGTGATGTATCTGGGTGAGATCGTGGAAATCGGCCCGCGCCAGGCGGTGTTCGAGAATCCGCAGCATCCATATACGCGCAAGCTGATGGCAGCGGTGCCGGTGCCTGATCCCGCGCGCAGGTCGATCAAGCGGAACATTTCCACCGACGAGATCAAGAGCCCGGTGCGACCGGTCGGTTACAAGCCGCCAGCGCGCAGCTATCGCCAGATTTCGGAGGGGCATCTGGTTCAGGTCTGATGCTGCGTCGGCCCCGCGCCGACGCCAGCGATTATCCCGAAAAAAAGCTGCAAGCCTGCCAAGTGCACCGTAATCTATTTGATGTTTTCGTAGTTTACTCACCAAGTGGCGGTATCCTGCCGCACTCGGGAGGAAAGCCACATGGCAGCCAGCAAGAATGTCGGAGTAGCCAGCAAGAATGTCGGAATGACGGAGCGCGGTTCTTCGCGGCGCGAACAAGGCCAGGAAGCCCGGATGACGGAACCTGAGACGAAGCGGCAAGAGGCGGAGCCGGAGGAGGCGCCGGTCAAGCATGGCGGACGCCTGTCCGAGATCCTGGATTCCATCGCGCTCGACACGGCGCGGGAGCGGGTTTCGGTGGCCGACATCTTCAGCGCCATGGGCGATCGGGCCTTTGGTGCGCTCATCCTGATTTTCGCCATCCCGAATGTCTTTCCGACACCGCCCGGCACGTCGGCCGTGACAGGGGCTCCGCTGGTTTTCCTCGCGGCGCAACTGATGCTGGGCCAGTCTCCCTGGCTGCCGAAGATCATCGCCAACAGATCGATGACACGCGAGGATTTCGCCTCCATCGTCACCCGCATTTCGCCCTGGCTGGCGCGGGGCGAGCGCATGCTTAGGCCACGCCTCAAGTTCCTGGTCTATCCGCCGGTCGAATATCTCACGGGCTTGATCTGCCTGATCCTGGCCATCGTGCTGACCCTTCCCGTACCGCTTGGAAACATCCTGCCGGCTTTGGCGATCTGCTTCTTTTCCTTCGGCATTCTGGAGCGGGATGGGGTCTGCATCCTGATCGGCGGCGTGATCTCCGTGGTTGCCATGGTCGTCGTCAGCGGCGTGGTGTTTGCCATGGTCAAGGCTGCCATGCTGCTGCTCGCCGCCGCATGGCCGTGAGTCTTTAGATTCCCTGTCTGCGGACCTGACAGCCTTGCCGCCTGGGCCAAGCGAACCTACATGGAGCGAGTGTTCCAGCGGCCGACAGAGGAGATCCGCATGATTTTTGAAGCCGCCCGGCTGTCGCTCGTCAACCTGTTTGCCGCCGAAACCCGGTCCGTGTTCTGGAAGGTCATAGGCCTGACGGTCCTGGTGCTGATAGCCCTCTGGTTCACCATTCGCGAAACATTTGTCGCCTATGCCATGCCCTGGATCCAGGGTTTCATGCCCGATCTGCCTGACTGGGCCGGCTGGCTGGCTTTCGTCTTCGGTATCCTTGCCAGCATTGGCCTGGCACTCATGCTGGCGCTGCTGCTTTCCACGGTGACCGCCATGATCGCCGGCCTGTTTCTCGACGACGTCGCCGAGGTCGTCGAGAAGCGCGATTACCCGACAGATGCGCCGGGCCGGGCCATGCCTTTGGGCGAAGCGATCATCAACTCCTTGAAGTTCTTTGGCGTGGTGCTCATCGGCAATATCTTCGCCCTGTTCCTGCTCTTCATCCCCGGCGTCAATATCATCGCCTTCTTTCTGGTGAACGGTTATCTCTTGGGACGGGAATTCTTCGAGTTTGCCGCTATGCGGTTCCGCACCGCCGAGGAGGCGAGGCTGTTTCGCTCTAAACATGCAGGAACCGTGTTCATGGCGGGCCTGTTGATCGCCGCGTTTCTGGCTGTCCCACTCCTCAACCTGCTCACCCCGCTCTTTGCAGCCGGCATGATGGTGCATCTGCATAAGCTGATCTCAAAGCGCGATGCTCAGTTTGCTGCAGGCCTTGCTGCGGCTAGTCCGCTGCGCCGATAAGCTGCGGCGGCAGTTCGACCAGCGGCGCCGGTACGTCGCATGTCTTTTCCGGTGACTTGCACAGGTCCGCAATGACGCAGCGCTCGCATTCCGGCTTTCGCGCCTTGCAGCAATAGCGTCCGTGCAGGATCAGCCAGTGATGGGCGTGGAAGAGATAGGGCTTCGGGATCACGCGCATCAGCTTGTCCTCGACCTCGTCAGGGGTCTTGCCCGGCGCGAGCCGGATGCGATTGCCGATGCGGAACACATGGGTGTCCACCGCCATGGTCGGCACGCCGAAGGCCATCGACATGACCACATTCGCGGTCTTGCGGCCAACGCCCGGCAGGGTCACAAGGTCGGCATGCACAGGCGGCACTTCGCCGCCGAACCGATCCACCAGTTGCTGCGACATAGCGATGACGTTCTTCGCCTTGTTTCGATAGAGGCCGATCGTCTTGATGTAGTCGCGCAACTGCTCCTCACCGAGATCGAGCATTTTCTGCGGGGTGTCGGCGACCTTGAACAGCGCCCGCGTCGCCTTGTTGACGCCTGCATCGGTGGCCTGCGCCGAGAGCGCCACGGCCACCAGAAGCGTAAAGGGGTTCACATGCTCCAGTTCGCCCTTCGGCTCGGGCCGCTGAACCGAGAAGCGGCGGAAGATCTCGCTAAGCTCGGCCTGGCTATAGGGACATCGCCAGCGCGGTTTGGTCGCGCCTGTCGGAATTGACTTTTTCAAGTTTTGGGTGCTGGATTTCGTCTTTGGCGTCATGAGCAATCTATAGTCGGGCAGCATGAGCGAAATCAATCTGAACAGCGCTACGGACAAGCCGATCTTCGCGGCGGAACTTATCCCTTACCGATCTTTGGGGCGCCAAGGCTTCAAGATCCTGCTGCTTCTGACCGGCGCGGTGTGTGCCATCCATGGCATTTTTTTCACGGCAACCGGCGCCTGGCCGATTGGCCTGTTTTTCGGCGTCGATTTCCTGCTGCTCTACGGTGCCTTTTGGTTCAATTACCGCGCCGCACGAGCCCGCGAGGAAGTCGTCGTGTCGCGCACCGATCTGCAGATCCGCAAGTTCACGCCATCAGGCCGTATGACGGAGCATCGCTTCAACACCTTCTGGGCGCGGTTTTTTGTCCGCCGGCATCAGGAAATCGGAATCGTTTCCATGCATGTCTCGGGGGAAGGGCGCCGCACCGACATAGGCTCGTTTCTCAATCCCGATGACCGCGAGAGCTTTGCCAAGGCGTTTCGCGGAGCGCTCGCCACCGCGAAAATGCGGATCTGATGGCGGCAAGAATCGGGTGGCTTATGACGGCCTCTCGTGGTGAAATCCTGATGACGATGAGGATTTTGCCATGACGCTCGCCAGACAGATAGATTTTTCCAACGCCGCCGATGTAACTCCCTCCGACGGCGATTATGAGACTGTGCGTAGCGTCATCGAGACGCTGACGCTTGAATACCAGGATCAGCCCTCCCTGGAGCAACTGGCGGCCCGGCTCGACCTTTCTCCCACGCAGTTGCAAAAGACATTTACGCGCTGGGCGGGGCTGTCGCCAAAGGCCTTTCTCCAGGCCGTGACGCTTGACCATGCCAAGCGGCTGCTGGGCCGCGAAGAACTGCCGCTGCTGGAAACCTCGCTGGAGCTCGGCCTTTCGGGCCCAGGTCGCCTTCATGACCTGTTCGTAACCCACGAGGCCATGAGTCCGGGCGAGTGGAAGGCGAAGGGCGCGGGCCTGACGATCCGCTATGGCTATCATGCCTCTCCCTTCGGCCAAGCCCTGGTCATGATCACCGATCGTGGGCTCGCTGGCCTCGCTTTTGCCGATGCGGGCGAGGAAAAGGCCTGTTTTGAGGATATGGCAAGGCGGTGGCCGGCCGCCAATTTCGTCGAAGATCGCTCGTCTACGGAGCCCTATGCCGATCGCATCTTCAATCCGTCGCAGTGGTCGTGCGAACAGCCCCTGCGGGTGGTCATGATCGGCTCGGACTTCCAGATCAGGGTATGGCAGAGCCTGATGAAGATCCCGATGGGTCGGGCCGTCACCTATTCCGACATTGCCAATGACATCGGCCAGCCCACCGCCAGCCGTGCAGTGGGCGCCGCCGTTGGCCGCAACCCCATTTCCTTTGTGGTGCCGTGCCATCGGGCACTCGGCAAGAGCGGCGCGCTGACCGGCTACCACTGGGGCCTGACCCGCAAACGGGCGATGCTGGGCTGGGAGGCGGGGCAGGTGTGATTGATTGGCATAATCTGCCATGATAGTCTCCAGGCGTCGTGGGAACGAGGCTGGAGGCATTCATGCCAACCCGTAATGTTGTGCTGACCGAACATCTTGATGAGGTCATCGACCGGTTAGTGACCTCCGGCCGCTACCAGAATGCCAGCGAAGTCTTGCGGGATGGACTGAGGCTCGTCGAACAACGCGAAAATCGCGAGGCAGCGAAGCTGGCGGCTTTGCGGGAAGCGGCGCATGTTGGTTTTGCGGATATTGATGAAGGCCGGTTTGTCGATACGTCTGACGAGCGAATTGGAGACCTCGTCGCCAGTCTTGGGCGGAAAGCAGCCGCTGGCATGCCTGAAGATGGCGGCTGAGAATGGCCGTCATTCGATTTTCTGATGCGGCGCTGGTTGATATCGAACATATTCTCCGCTCATCCCACCAGAACTTCGGCGCGGTTGCGCGCTTGCGATACGAGTTGCTGTTGACCGTCGCGCTTCAGGATATCGCTCTTGATCCCTACCGAGTGGGAAGCGTGGAAAGGCCCGAAATCGGGGCAACTGTCAGGAGCTACCATCTCCGCCATAGCCGCGATCGTGCCCGACATTCCACCGGGATCGTGAAGCGCCCCAGGCATTTCATGATCTATCGGGCTTTGGACACGAATGTCGTCGGGATTGGCCGGGTGCTTTATGACGCCATGGAACTGGAGCAGCATGCTCCCTCGGATTACGGTCAAAGCTGACCGTCTGCCAGCCGCAACAACTCCCGCGCCGCCGCTTCGTCCGTGATCAGCGTGTTGCAGCCGATGCGCTTCATCGTGGCGCGGATGGCGAGTGCCCGGTGCTCGCCGCCGGAACAGATGACGATGTGCTTGGCCTTCTTCAGCGTGTCCAGATCGATCGACATGACGCGATCGTTGATCGGATGGGGGACCGGACGGCCCTCGGCGTCGAGAAAGTTGAACATCGTATCGCAGACGCAGCCTGCGGCGATCAGTTCCTCCAGCGTGGCGTGGCTGATGAAGCCCTCCGAAAGCGAGGTCGAATGGGGGCCGATGTCACCGCAGGAAACGATCGCGAGATCGAGATTTTCGGCGAGGTCATAGAGGGTCTTCAGACCGCATTTCTCAATCAAGGCCCGTTTGGTGGCGACGGAATCGACCAGAAGCGGAGCGAGGAACATGTAGCATTCCGCGCCTAACTGGCTCGCAAGGCGCCAAGTATAATCGATTGGATTGGTCTGGTGCACGGCGACGATGCCGCCCAGCAAGGAGACGACCTTGCAGTTTTCCCGCCGCGGTGGCCGAAAGCCCGACAATGAGGCGGTCATGGTTCGGCCCCAGCCGACGCCGATCGTCATGTTGTCGCTGACGACTTCTGTCAGGAACTGGCCGAGTGCCAGGCCGACGGCCTTGGCGATCGCGGTGGCATCATGTTCGCTGGGAGAGGGCACCACGACGGCTTCATCGAGGCCCAAGGTCTTTTCCAGGCGCGTTGCCAGTTCCACGCAATCGCCGATGCCGTCACTGATCCATATCTGCACCTCAGCCCGTTTCAGGGCCTCATCCAGCATGCGGATGACGGTAGAGCGGCTGATGCCGAGCCGATCCGCCACGTCTTTCTGCGTCAGGCCCTGGTTGTAGTAGAGCCAGGCAGCCTTGAGCCGCAGCGAGGCTGCTTCGGAATAGCTGCTATGGGTTTCGCGTCTGAGCTTGGCCAAGGGCGGGATGATCCTGCTGTCTTAGCGGCGCACTATCGGTCGATGTGAAACATATGTCAAACACGATCCACAAATGTCTTGACTTCCGCAGTGGGGAGTGTCGATAGTCAGCGTGACAGTCT
This sequence comes from Rhizobium sp. RU36D, assembly GCF_900176345.1. Classification (GTDB taxonomy): domain Bacteria; phylum Pseudomonadota; class Alphaproteobacteria; order Rhizobiales; family Rhizobiaceae; genus Allorhizobium. The sequence goes on along the minus strand of NZ_FWXU01000001.1, from coordinate 359,195 downwards.
CGCGCTGACGTCCCGATGGTTACGGACGCCCGCGAGCCTTTGCCATGGCTCAATTCAGCATCTCAAGGATTATCCGGATGACCTCCAAACTTGAACAGCTTCGCTCCATGACGACCGTCGTCGCCGATACGGGTGATATCGATGCTGTTGCCCGGCTGAAGCCGGTCGATTGCACCACCAACCCCTCCATCGTGCTGAAGGCGCTGGGCACCGAGGCATTTGCCGACGCCTTCAAGGAAGCTGTCGCCTGGGGGAAGGCCAAGGGTGGGGCGGACGAGGCCGTTGTCGGCGCCATTGCCGATCGCCTGGCCATCTCGGTCGGTGCGGCGCTCGCCGCGCTGGTGCCGGGCCGTGTCTCGACCGAGGTCGATGCTGACCTGTCCTTCGATACCAAGGCGTCGGTCGAAAAGGCGCATGGCATCATTGCCGGCTACAAGGAGCGCGGCATCGAGAAGGACCGGATCCTGATCAAGCTCGCCTCCACCTGGGAAGGCATTCGCGCGGCCGAAATCCTGCAGAAGGAAGGCATCGACTGCAACCTGACGCTGCTGTTTTCCAAGGCCCAGGCTATTGCCTGCGCGGAAGCCAAGGTGTTCCTGATCTCGCCCTTCGTTGGCCGCATCCTCGACTGGTACAAGAAGTCGACGGGTGAAAACTACACGTCTGAGACGGATCCGGGCGTGGTGTCGGTTCGGTCGATCTACAATTACTACAAGGCCAATGGGATCGAGACCATCGTCATGGGCGCCTCGTTCCGCAATGCCGGCGAGATTGAAGCACTGGCCGGTTGCGACCGCCTGACGATCAGCCCGCAATTGCTCGATGAGTTGAACAGCGCCGAAGGCAACCTGCCGCGTGTCCTGTCGCCCGACAGCATCAAGCCGGAGCCGCTGGTTTCGCTTGATGAGAAGGCGTTCCGCTGGGCGATGAACGAAGACGCCATGGCAACCGAGAAGCTGGCCGAGGGCATCCGCGGCTTTGCCAAGGATCTCGGCACGCTGCGTGGCCAGATCGCCAAGGCTCTGGCGGCCTGACACCTGTTATCGGTGATTTTGGATTGGGGTGTCTGCGTGCGGGCGCCCCTTTTCGTATCCCGCCTTACGGGAAAGAGCGGAATAACCGCTCAGAAATCGAGCATCACATCGTCGGGGATGTAATAGGTTTCCTCGCCGTTGATCGTCACCTCGGCATTGCCGCCCTGCTTGCGGCTGCGGACCTCTGAACCGTCGGTGCTGGTAAACCGGCCGGCGCGATATTGCAGGCTGCGGGTGTCGCCATAGGGCGTGGTGATATCGATCTGGGCGGATGTCCCATTCCTGGCGATGCCATAATTGCAGGCCGCAACACGGTCATCGCCGCGGAAACGGCAGCTGAGCGGGCCAATATCGTTATAGCGCGTGCCGGGAACAAAGACCTCGCCCTGCTGCATCATGCGGTCGCGCGTCTCGCCACCGGCCTCGTCTGAAATATAGCGTCCGTTCACCCAGCCACTGACGCGTGGACGGCCAACGGTCGCGACACGGCACCAAAAGCCGCCGTTCTGGTCCATGCAGCCGAGATTTTCGAGCGGCATGCCTTCTTCCAGATGGCCGATGACACGAAAGCGGGGACCGGCACCGGAGCGCAAGGGCAGAACATCACCTGGCCGCAGGCCCTGCACATGCCAGACATAATCGTCGTCCGGATAGCTGCGATAGTTCGGATCAGGCGCATTGCGCCCGACATCTGGCGCACGGATCACGAGGTCGTCCCCAGGACCGACATAGATTCCCCGGTCGCTCACCTGAGATAAGGCCGAGACGGAAGACAGCATCAGCAACAGGCCGGCGAGCAGAGATGGCACAGAGCCGCAGTGGCGCATCAAGGTGATCCTCGTTCGAACAGATTGAAGGATAGAGGAGATTTCTAAATCAGGCCATAAGAACACCCGCCCGGCGACAACCGGATCACGCGATGGTCAATGAGTGGTTTCGCAGCAAAGCATCCCTGATGTTGCAAGGCAGGTGTGGTGAAACATGTGCTTGCAGCATTGAACCAACAGGTTCATATACACGTGCAGTCATTGGCCCTGGGCGCGTCGATCCACCCAGTTCGTCCAGATCTTCCATCCGCGTATTTGCTGTCGGACCCATGAAATCCAATCCGCTTGGCTATGTTTTCGCCCTGTTGGCCTTCACCATCTTTTCCGTGCAGGATGCGGTGTCGAAGCATCTCGGCATGTCCTATCCGCCCGTCTTTGTCGGCATGATCCGGTATTGGGCCTTTGCCGCCTTTGCGATCTTCTTCGCCATGCGCTCGCGGGACGGCCTCATCGCCGCGTTTCGCACCGAGCGGCCCTGGCTGCAGATCCTGCGCGGCGTCTTGCTGGCATCGCAGATCCCGATTGCCATAACGTCCTTCACCGTTGTGGGACTGGCGCAGTCACAGGCGGTCTTTGCCTCCGGCCCGCTCTTCGTCGCGCTGCTTTCGGTTCCCATTCTCGGAGAGAAGGTCGGCTGGCGTCGCTGGACCGCGATCGGTGTCGGCCTGTGCGGCGTGCTGTTGATCCTGGGGCCGAATGCCACCGGCGAGATGGATATTGCGGTCGTCCTGCCGTTGATCGTGGCGGTGACAGGCGCCTTCTATGGCATCATCACGCGGCTGGTCAGCCGTGTCGACGGACCTGTGACCAGCTTCTTCTACATCGGCATTGTCGGCGCGGTGGAACTGACGCTGATCGGCCCGTTCTTCTGGGTCGAGGTACTGCCGAGCGATTGGAAATGGCTTTTGCTATTGTGCTGCACCGGCATTGTGGGGCATTTCATGCTGATCAAGGCCTATGACAACCTGGCAGCAGTGGCCTTGCAGCCGATCACCTATATCCAGCTGGTGCTGGTTTCCATCATCGCTGTGGTCGTCTTTAACGAGACGCTGCATTTCAATATGGTGCTGGGATCTCTGATCGTGGTCGGCGCCGGCCTGTTCACGGTCTGGCGCGAGCATGTGCTTTTGCGGCAGGCGCGAGAGAAGGCTGCTGCGGACCAGTGACTGCGCGGAATGCCTGGGGCTCGATCAGACAGGCGGGGCGCCGCTGGCTGCCGTCCGGCGCGACTGGATCGTGACCCGCACGAAGGCAGCGATGAACATGGCGGTCATGAACAGCACGATGGTTGGTGCAGGGGCGCTATCGATGAAGAAGCTGGTATAGATGCCCGCCAGCGTCGCGGTGACCGCGATGACGACCGCCGTTGTCATCATGGCCTGGTAGCGGCGCGTCAGCAGGAAAGCGATTGCGCCCGGGGCCACCAGCATCGCCACCGACAGGATGATCCCGACCGCCTTCAAGGCGCCGACGACAGTCAGGGACAGCACGGCCAGCAGCCCGTAATGCAACAACCTGACCGGCAGGCCGATGGCGCGCGCATGCTGCGGATCGAAGGCATGCGCCAGCAGATCTTTGCGCAGGATTGCAAGGAAGGCCGTGGCGCAGAGCGCAATCAAGCCGGTCTCCACGAGATCGGAGACTGCAATGCCCAGCATGTCGCCAAACAGGATATGGTCGAGATGCACGTCGCTTTCCACCTTCACATAGAGCACCAGCCCCAGGCCGAACATGCCGGAAAAAACGATGCCCAGCACCGTGTCTTCCTTCACCCGGCTATTTTCCTGCAGGAAGCCCGTCAGCAGGGCGCAGATCATGCCGGCGACGAAGGCGCCGATGGCCAAGGGAATGCCGATGACATAGGCGATGACCACACCAGGCAGCACCGCATGAGAGACCGCATCACCCATCAGCGACCAGCCTTTCAGGACCAGCAGGCAGGACAGCATGGCCATGGGTATGGCGATCATGGTCGTGACGATGAAGGCCGACTGCATGAAGGGCAGTTGGAATGGCAGCACTGCAAGTTCCATCCATTCGCTCATGGCTGGGCCTCCAGCGCACGCTTTGCCTTCCGTCGTGCCGCCAGCATCCCATGCTTGGGGGCGAGGAAGAAGGCGGTGAGGAAGATCAGGGTCTGCAGGACCACGATGATGCCGCCGGTTGCACCGTCCAGAAAATAGCTAAGATAGGCGCCGATGGAACTGGTGGCAGCGCCGATGACGAAGGCGAGCCCGATTACACGCTGGAAACGATCGGTCAGCAGATAGGCGGTGGCGCCCGGCGTCACGACCATGGCGACCACCAGGAAGGCGCCGACCGTTTGAAGCGCCGCGACCGTCGAGGCGGCAAGCAGGGTGAAGAAGATCACCTTCAGCAGGTCCGGCTTCAAGCCGATGGAGCGCGCATGGTTTTCATCAAAGAAGGTGACCATAAGGTCCTTCCATTTGAGCGCCAGGACCAGAAGGCTGACGCCACCGATGAGCACCAGTTGCAGCGTGTCCTCCGGCGTGATCGCCAGGATATTGCCCTGGATGATGGTCTGGATGTTCACCGAAACTGGCGACAGCGACACCATGAAGAGGCCGAGGCCGAAGAAGGAGGTGAAGATGAGGCCGATGATGGCGTCTTCCTTCAGCCGAGTGCGCTGGTTGAGGAAGAGCATGGCGCCCGCCGCAAGCCCGCCGGAAATGAAGGCGCCGAAGGCAAAGGGCAGGCCCAGCATATAGGCGCCGGCAACGCCCGGCACGATGGCGTGGGAGAGCGCATCGCCGATCAGCGACCAGCCTTTCAGCATCAGGTAGGCAGACAGGAACCCGCACACGCCACCGACGAGGCCGCTGACCCAGATGGCGTTCAGCATATAGTCATAGGTGAAGGGCTCAAGCAGAAGCGCCATCGTCTGCCTTCTCCGTCTTCGGTTCCCGGTAGATGACGAAGGGTCGCTCGTCGTCCGAAATCACCTTGACCTGCCGGCTGTCGGCATCGTCATGCAGGTCCGTGCCGGAAAGCACGAAATGCCGGAGCGCCCCGCCAAAGGCACTGTGCAGGTTCTCCTCGGTGAAGGTTTCCGCCGTCGGACCCGACGCGAGAACGGTGCCTTTCACGAAAACTGTCCGATCACAGAAATCCGGGACGCTGCCGAGATTGTGGGTAGAAACCAGCATGACCCGGCCCTCGGCCCGAAGATCCTTCATGAGGCCGATGATCTGTTCTTCGGTTGTGACATCGACGCCGGTGAAGGGTTCATCGAGAAGGATGACCTGTCCTTCCTGCGCCAGGGCGCGGGCGAGAAAGACGCGCTTGCGCTGGCCGCCGGAGAGTTCGCCGATCTGCCGCTTGCGGAAGCTTTCCATGCCGACCCGGGCCAGAGCTTCGTCCACCATCGCCTTGTCGCGGCGATTGGGGATGCGCAGGAAGTTCATGTGGCCATAGCGGCCCATCATGACCACATCCTCGACTAGGACAGGAAAGTTCCAGTCAACTTCTTCCGATTGCGGCACATAGGCGACCAGGTTCTTCGACAGCGCGGCGCGCACATCCATGCCGAGGATGGAGATGGACCCCTGCGCGACGGGCACAAATCCCATGATGGCCTTGAATATCGTCGATTTGCCGGCGCCGTTGACGCCGACCAGCGCGGTGATCGTGCCTCGGGGGATGGAAAAACTTGCGTCCCGCAGCGCCGTGGTGCCGTTTCTGTAGGTCACCGTGACGTGGCTGGCGCTGAGGCCTTCCTCCATGGCACGTATCTTGCCGCGCATATTCATCAGCCTTCCAGCCCCTTCACAATGGTCGACACCGTGACTTTCAGGAGATCGAGATAGGTCGGAACCGGCCCGTCGCTCTCGCTTAGCGAGTCGACATAGAGCACGCCGCCGTAGCGGGCTCCGGTTTCGGCGGCCACCTGCCGCGCCGGCTTGTCGGAAACCGTGCTCTCGCTGAAAACGACGGCGATCTTGTTTGCCCTGATGGCGTCGATCATGGCCCGAACCTGCTGCGGCGAGCCCTGGCTGTCAGCATTGATCGGCCACAGGAACAGCTCCTTCAGACCGAGGTCGCGCGCCAGATAGGAGAAGGCCCCCTCGCTGGTTGCCAGCCACCGTTCCGACTCCGGCAGCGCGGCGATCTGCGCCTTCATCGGTTCGATCTCCGCGCGGATCTTGTCCGAATAGGCCTTTGCATTCGCGGCATAGGTCTCGGCATTGGCCGCATCGACCTTGGTGAGCGCCTTTCTGATATTCTCGACATAGATCAGCGCGTTTTCCGGCGACATCCAGGCATGGGGGTTGGGCTTGCCGTCATAGGCGCCGCCGGTAATACTGATCGGCGTCACACCGTCGCTGACCACGGCACTCGGCACATCATTGAGGTTCGTCAGGAACTTCTCAAACCAGCGCTCCAGATTGAGGCCGTTCCACAAGACCAGATCGGCATCGCGCGCCTTCAGGATGTCCCGGGGCGTAGGCTGGTAGTTGTGAATCTCTGCGCCTGCCTTGGTGATGCTATCCACATCAGCGGCGTCGCCCGCGACATTGCGGGCAATATCGGCGATCACGGTGAAGGTGGTGATCACCTTCGGCTTGTCGGCCGCAGCTGCCGAAAGTGGCATCAGCGTGGCCGCGATCAGAAGCATGGTGGCGAGACGTTTCAACATCATTGGCTCCCAACGGCTTTTGCAAATCATTCGCATTAAAAAACCTAGGCTGTTTTAGGCTGATGTCAATGCTTTTGCGAAGCATTCGCAAAAAGATTACCCCGTGGCGGCCTGAATGCTCCGCAAAAGTCGTTCACATTGTTGAGACCGGATTAAACCTTCATCAACGAGACTATGTCACAGCTTTAGAGAGTATTTCTCGAATGTCTGGAGTGGTGTGTGATGTCGGAGTCGGTAGCGTGAAAGGCCTTCCCAAGATCCGGCTATCCAAGAAGCTTGCCTTCGTTCTTGGCGGGGCGGTGGTGCTGAGCGGCACGACTGGAGCTGCGGCTGTCTATATTGGCGCCGATACGCTGCTCGGACCCTCCTACGAACAATTGAATGGCCTCGAATGCACCGAGGTCAACACCGTCACGATCAAGAAGAAGGATCGTTTCTGGGTCAGGAAATATATCACCACGGAGCCGACCGACGGGCTGACGCGCGTGAAGACCGCACTGCGTGTCGCCAAGGCGGTTCACGAGGCGGAGCATGCCGACCTCGTGCAGGTCGTCGTCCTCGACAAGAACGCGCCAACCGGACGCACGGAATTGCGCGGTCGGGCCATCGGTGCGGATGTCGTTTTTGTCGCCAATCCGGCCCGCGTGCCGGAGGAGGCGCAGAATGGTCCCTATGCCGCGCGTTACGTCGACAAGTTGGCCAATGCGAGCGGTCAGTTCTACGGCGAAAAGATCAATCTGCCGCTTGAGGATATCGAGCAACTCGTTGCTCGGCTCGACGACAAGACCGACTGCATAAAGCCGGTTGTCGAGGCTCCCGAAGGGCATGGAGCCGACAAGGGGCACGGCGCCGAAAAGGCGAAGGGCGCTGAAAAGGGACATGGCGAGGCCAAGGGCCATGATGCCGCCCCCGCCGATGGTCATGGCGCAGCACCAGCCGATGGCCATGGCGAGGCTCCCAAAGAAGGTCATGGCGAAGAGACGCCCGTTGCCGAGCATGGCGAAGGCGGCGAGAGCAAAGGCTGGATGGCATCCATCATGGGCATGGTCGGGCTTGGGTCCGACGAGGCTCCTGCCGCCGCCGAACACGATGCCGCGACTGCCGCTGCCGACGGTCACGGCGAGGCGACAAAGCCGGCCGCGCATGACGCCGCATCGGCCGCAGGGCATGGCGAGGAGAAGGCTGCGGCCTCCGCCGATCACGCTTCGACTGCTGAAGCGCAGCCGGCCGCGGCAGAAGCGGAAAGCAAGGGCTGGTTCGCCTCGGTTAAGAGCATGGTCGGCCTTGGTAGTGACGAGGCGCCTGCTGCCGATGCGCACGCGACGCCCGAGCCTGCCGCGCATGACGATGCTCAGGCCCCGGCCAAGGGCGCCGATCACGCGGACAATCCTGTTGTTTCCGAGGCGGATGCCCATGGCTCTGCGGCGACGAAGGAAGAGACCCAGGCCGACGCGAAGGAACAGCCGGAAGAACAGGCCGCTGCAAAGCCCGAGGAAAAGGCTGCCGACGGCAAGACGGAGGCAAGTGCCGCTGGCGCCGACTGGCTGGCAAAGCTTCGTGCCAAGCCGCTGAACGCAGATGGTGCGAAACAGGGTGGTTCAGCCGTCCAGGCTTCGGACGTGCCCGCCGAGGATTCCGACGTTCTGCCGCCCAAGGCGAGCGATAAGGCCAAGCCCAAGACCGGCGACGAACACGCGAGCGCCAAGCACTAGGCTGGGGGCCTGACCGCGTTGGCTCAAACTGCGTGTTTGAATTTATGAACGTACGCCCCCAGTGAGGTCCGCCTTGCGGGGTTGATGCAAAAGTCGGAAGTCTTAGTGCAACACTAAGAGTAGTTCTATGACCAGGCATCTGATTGAAGTGTTCACGCCCTGGGCACTGCGGTCGCCGTGTCCGCGTAGATGCCGGCATAGACACGGAGGTCTATTGCGATTGTCCGTGAACATGGAGGCAGACTATGACGTCGTTAGAGGCATTGTCCGCATTGCGGACCATTCCTAGAGTTGAGAAAATTCTAAACCGTGCCTCTGCTTCTTCACTGCATGATTCAGTCTACGAAATATACCGCGACATATACACTTTGAATGGCCACGCGCGAGATGCGGGCATTCATGAACCTACTCCGTACCACCTACAGGAGAGTTTGTTGATAAGCTGGATTAAGATTGCAAATCCGGCGGCCACGGATACTGAGATCACCGAAGCGTACGAGCTCTTTGAAAAAATGCGAAAGCAGTATGATATCTGCGCCAAAGATGTAACCCGCGAAGTAGGCACAAAAGTTCCAGTGACTACCCGAGCGTCGATGGTTGTCGAGATTTTACATCGTAGCTTCCCCATGTTTGGATTGAAAACGATCGAAAAATTTAGTTGGGATGAGTTTATAAGCAATCGGTGATGCGCCTGCTGCTGTTTTGTATCAACGGATGCAGCCGCGGCGCTCACCGGGTGCTTACTCATCATCGGACATCATGACATAAAAAACCCGGCGCTCTCAAGAGGCCGGGTTTTGTCTGTGGTTCTTAAGCTTTGCCCGCTCAGTCGTTCTTGTTGCGGCGCGCCGGGAACAGGATGATGTCGCGGATTGAGGGCGAGTTGGTGAGTAGCATGATCAGGCGATCGACGCCGATGCCGAGGCCGCCGGCCGGGGGCATGCCCTGGTCGATAGCGTCAAGGAATTCCTCGTCCAACTGCTTGTCCTTCTCGCCGCGGGCATGGGCCTGCTCCAGCTGCTCGACCATGCGCTTGCGCTGCTCTTCCGGGTCGTTCAGCTCGGAGAAGGCGTTGCCGATTTCCCAGGCGTTGCAATAGGTCTCGAAACGTTCGACGAGGCGCGGCTCGCCCGGCACTTCCTTGGCGAAGGGGGAGATGTCCTTGGGGAAGTGGGTGACGTGGGCCGGCTGGATCAGCGTGCCCTCGACCTTTTCCTCGAAGATGAAGGCCAGGCACTCGCCCCAGGTCCAGTCCTTTTCTACGGCAAAGCCGGCAGCCTTGGCGGCGGCGCGGGCTTCCTCGTCGGTCTTGATTGCCAGGAAGTCGATGCCCGTCGCTTCCTTGACGGCGTCCGGCATGGGCACGCGGCGGAACGGACCCTTGAACGAGATCTGCTGCTCGCCAAAGGCGAATTCCGTCGAACCATGGATCGAAACCGCGAGCGAGGCGAACAGCCGTTCCACGAGGTCCATCATGTCCTCATAGTCGGCATAGGCCCAGTAGCACTCCATCATGGTGAATTCGGGATTGTGCCGGGTGGACACGCCTTCGTTGCGGAAGTTGCGGTTGACCTCGAACACCTTGTCGGTAAGCCCGGAGACGAGGGTGCGCTTCAGGAACAGTTCCGGCGCGATGCGCAGGTACATGTCGAGCTTCAGCGTGTTGTGATGGGTCTTGAAGGGCTCTGCCGTCGCGCCGCCATAGATGGACTGCAGCATCGGCGTTTCGACTTCCATGAAGCCGTCGTCTTCCATGAAGCGGCGGATGCCTGAAATGATCTTCGACCGCTGCTTGAAGCGGAGCTTGGAGTCCTCGTTGGTCATGATGTCGAGATGGCGCTTGCGGTAGCGGGTCTCGACATCGGTCACGCCATGCCACTTTTCCGGCATGGGCAAGAGCGCCTTGGTGAGCATGGTGATTTCGTGGGCGTTGATCGTCAGTTCGCCACGCTTGGTGCGGCGAACCATGCCGGTGACGCCGATGATATCGCCGAGGTCGATCAGCGGCAGAAGCGCGCGGGCTCCTTCCGGCGTCGTGTCCTTGTGGCTGAAGATCTGGATCTTGCCGGAGGCGTCATGAATATCCATGAACATGCCGGAATTGCGCGAAGAATAGACGCGGCCCGCCACGGTGACGATATCGCCAGACTCGGTGTCGAGTTCCAGGCCGGCATATTTTTCGGCCAGCTCTGCATTGGTCATCGTGCGGTGAAAATGCGCCGGATAGACGTCGCCGACCTGCTCACGCAGCAGTTTCAGCTTCTGGGCGCGAACCTCGGTCACATCGGAGGAGAGGGCGGTTTCGGTCTTCTGTTCGGTCATTTGTTTGGCCTTTTGGGGCTGCGTTCGTTGCTGGTACCCCCCTCTGTCCTCTTTCGATTACATCGAAACGCGGACATCTCCCCCTCAAGGGGGGAGATCGGATGGAGCCGCTTCATCGCCTCTCCCTATCATCGCATGCCAGGTGCGTGATGTTTGTTTGGGCGGAAGCGCTGCCTCGGGTTTATCTCCCCCTTGAGGGGGAGATGCCCCGTTTCGATGTAATCGAAAGAAGGCAGAGGGGGGTATGCTGAATATCGACCTTCAATAGAAGGCATTTGTCTCTTAGCTTGCGGCACCCACCATCGAGGCCACCACCGTTGCTGCGACCTTCAGGCGCTGGCGAACGACCGAGCGGCCAAGCAGAGCCATCGAGTCAAACAGCGGCAGCGAGCGGGACGAGCCAGACATGGCAACGAAGAGCGGCGGGGTGACCACGCGCAGCTTCTTGCCCAGGCGTTCGGAGATTGCCCGGAGTTCCTCGTCGATCGTCGTGACGTTCCATTCCAGGATCTTTTCCAGATCCGTCTGGACGGTGGTCAGGATTTCTAGCGTCTCGGCCGGGCTCGTCTTCAGGCCGGCAAAGGAGGCCGGCGTCAGGCCGACATCGTTGGCCAATAGGAAGCCGGCGAGTTGCGGCAGTTCGCCGAGCTTAGAAATGCGGCTCTGGGCGAGCTTCAGGCCTTCGGTCAGGCGATCGTTTTCGCGCGACCAGTCGAAGACGCGCGCCAGGAACTGATCCGGCGTCAGCTTTTCGCGCAGCCAGCGGCCGTTCAGCCAATCAAGCTTCTGGATGTCGAAGATCGCGCCGGCCTTGGAGAGATTGTCCGGATCGAACTTTTCGGCAAGCTGGTCCATGTCCAGCATCTCCTCGCCTTCGGCGATCTGGATGAAGAACAGGCCGAGGAAGTTCATCAGCGCTTCCGGCAGGTAGCCGAGCGCGGAATAGTAGGAGATCGATGTCGGGTTCTTGCGCTTCGATAGCTTGGACTTGTCGGCATTGCGCATCAGGCTCAGATGCATGAACTTCGGCTGGTCCCAACCGAAATAGCGATAGAGCAGGATGTGCTTGGGCACGGAGGCCAGCCATTCCTCGCCACGCGCCACATGGGTGATCTTCATCAGGTGGTCGTCGATCACATTGGCCATGTGATAGGTCGGCATGCCGTCGGCCTTCATCAGAACCTGCATGTCGACGGAGTCCCACGGGATCGATACGTCGCCATAGACGCCATCGTTGAAATCGCATGAGCCCTCGGTTGGGATCTTCATGCGAACGACGGAGGCTTCACCGGCGGCCACACGTGCGGTGACTTCCTCGGCCTTAAGGTGGAGGCACAGGCCGTCATATTTCGGCGGCTTGCCGGCGGCGCGCTGCGCCTCGCGCATTTCCTCAAGGCGCGCGGGTGTGCAGAAACAGCGGAAGGCATGGCCCTTGTCCAGGAGGTCCTGGGCGAAAGGCTGGTACATGTCCTTGCGATCGGACTGGCGATAGGGGCCATAGGGGCCGCCGACGTCAGGGCCTTCCGACCAGGTGAGGCCTGTCCATTTCAGCGCGTCGAGCACTTTCTGCTCGAATTCCGGTGTAGAGCGGGTGGCATCGGTGTCCTCGATGCGCAGGATGAACTCGCCGCCCATCTTTTTCGCGAAGAGGTAGTTGAACAGCGCGATATAGACGGTGCCGACATGGGGCTCGCCGGTCGGGGAGGGTGCGATGCGTACGCGGACGCCTGATGTGCTCATGAATTCATGCCCGTGGCTTACGTGCGGATGATCCGGGCTGAAACCCAGGATCAGGAGGATGCGGTTGAAATCGTCGGGAAAAGGCCGGCAGACGCCGTCGCAGGCGACAAAACGGCTAGTTTCCGCATGGGCTGCCTTAGGCCATATTCATGGCAGCACGTCAAGGAAAACTGCCGCATGGCCGGTGTGCGCCAGCGGCGGACCGGCAATATGATTTTTTTCGAATATGTGTGGAACAAAGGATCTGTCCGCCAGTTATATGCACGAACCCGGGATACTCCGCCCCCGACCCCTGGACCCGGGTTCAGCCAAAAACGTCCCCGAGTGAAAGGCCTGCATCCCGCCGATGCAGGCCTTTCATTTTGTGCCGCGCGCTATTGGAGCGGCCAGACGATGAGAAGCATCGGGATCGCCACGACGATGATGAGAATCGACAGTGGCAGACCTAGGCGCGGATAGTCGCTGAATCGATAGCCACCCGGTCCCATCACCAGCGTGTTGCACTGATGGCCGATGGGCGTCAGGAAATCGCTTCCCGCGCCGATCGCCACCGCCATCAGGAAAGCATCCGGCTTGTATCCAAGATTGGCCGCAAAACTGGCGGCGATGGGCGCCATGACGAGCACGGTCGCGGCATTGTTGAGAAAGGGTGTCACAGCCATGGCGGTGATGAGGATGAGCGCCAGTGCGCCATAGGGGGGCAGACCGCTGGCAACTGCCCCAAGCCATTCGGCCATCTTCTCGCTCGCTCCCGTCGTGCGCAAGGTATCGCTAACGGGGATGAGGCAGGCCAGCATGACCAGGATCGGCCCATCGACAGCGCGGTAGACCTCCGTGATCGGAATGACGCGGAAGACGACCATGCCAAGGGCGGCGGCGAAGAAGGCGATGGCAACGGGGGCAATGCCCAGGGCTGTTGCGCCCATGGCGGCCGTCAGGATAATCAGTGGCACAAGCGCGCTGCGGCTGGTTCCCAGCAGAATCTCCCGTTCCGCCAGCGGCAGGCAACCGAGTTCCTGAAGTACGCGCGGAAACTGCTGGCGAGGCCCTTGCAGCACGATCAGGTCGCCGGCGCGCAATCTGACCTCGCCCAGCCTCTCGCTGATGCGCTTGCCCTGACGGCTGACGGCGAGCAGATTGATCCCATAGGTGTTGAACAGGGAGAGATCGCGAGCGGTGAGGTCGATCAGCATGGAATCTGGACCGACGATGGCTTCGATCGATCCGATTTCACCCTTTTTCGCGCCACCTTCAGCAATGGGTTTACCCGAGAGCGAAAGCGCCGCCTGGCTGACCAACTGGTCAAGAGATTCCGACGGGCCTTCCAATAGAAGCGTATCACCCTGTCTCAGTACGACATCCGGAAATGGTGAAATACGGGCATGGCCGCGCAAAATGGCTGTCGCAATCACTTCTCCCGCGGCGACCGCCAGAAGATCGCTCAGCGCCTTGCCGTTGAACGGCGACTGCTTGGCCATCGTCGCTTCTGTCGCGTAGGTCGATTTTCCCAGCGCCTCCTGGATCGACGGGTTCTGGTTTTCCCGCCGGGGCACTAGCCAGTGGAAGAACATCAGGAAGATGACGCCTGTGAGCGCCAGCGTGGCCCCCACCGGCGTGAAGTCGAACATTGTGAAGGCCTCGCCGGTAATCTCCTGGCGCAGGCCGGACACCACGACGTTGGGCGACGTGCCGATCTGCGTCATGAGGCCGCCCAGCAAGGCGCCGAAGGCCATCGGCATCAGAAACACGGATACCGGAACCCCCGATCGACGGGCGAACTGGAAGGCCACTGGCATCATGATCGCCAAGGCACCGATATTCTTGATGAAGGCGGAGAGGATTGTAACCGTGAGGATCAGCAGAAACATCTGCCCACGAAGCGAGCTCAGGCGTGGGAAGAAGCGCTTGATGGCCGCATCGACGATGCCGGAGCGCGCGACGCCGGCGCTCACCACCAACGCCGATCCGACGATGATGACGATATCGTTTGAAAAGCCGGAAAAGGCTTGGTCCGGGGCCACGATACCCAGCACCACTGCTGCGACCAAGGTTACGCAGGCGACGACGTCATAACGTACGCGATCCCACAGGAAGGCGACCATCATGGCGCCGATGACCGAAAACGCAAGGATCTGCTCTGTGGTCATGGGGCTCCGGGGAGTTCGGGTGTCAGGGAGGTGTTTGTTGCACGGCGGGTGGACCGGCGCAACAATGCCGCGCGAAGCGGCTTTGTTCCACTGAGTGTTCTACCCAAAAAATTCAGGCCCGCAGCGCGCTGCGAGCCTGAAATATTCTTGTCTGAAGGTGTCTTCAGTGCGGTGTCTTGGCAGCGCCTGCCTTCTTGCGCCGGCGTGCCAGCATGTTGAGCCCTTCCACCAGGCCGGAGAAGGCCATTGCAGCGTAGATGTAACCCTTGGGAACGTGGAAGCCCATGCCGTCGGCGATCAGGGTCATGCCGATCATCAGCAGGAAGCCGAGCGCCAACATGACGATGGTGGGGTTCTTCTCGATGAAATTGGCAAGCGGATTGGCTGCCAGCAGCATGACCGTTACGGCCACCAGCACGGCAATAACCATGATCGGTAGATGCTCCGTCATGCCGACGGCGGTGATAATGCTGTCGACAGAGAAGACGAGGTCCAGCAGCAGGATCTGGCCGATGGCAGCTGACATCGTGGTATTGGCGGCGGAGGAGATCATGTCCTCGGGCTTGTCTTCAGGGTCGACCGTATGGTGAATTTCCTTGGTGGCCTTCCACACCAGGAAGAGACCGCCGGCGATGAGGATGAGATCCTTCCAGGAAAAGCCGTGGCCGAAGAGCTCGAACAGTGGCGTGGTGAGCTGGACGATCCATGCCACCGTACCCAACAGGGCAAGACGCATCACGAGCGCAAGGCCGATGCCGATGCGCCGGGCCCGATGCCGCTGATGCTCCGGAAGCTTGTTGGTCAGGATCGAAATGAAGATCAGGTTGTCGATGCCCAGGACGACTTCCATGACGATCAGCGTAACGAGTGCGATCCAGGCGGCGGGGTCCTGTAGGAGGGGGAGGATGTCCTGCATACGGCTCTTCCGTTTGGCGGTTGGTCGGTAACACCAGCATGTGGCGCAACACGCGTCAAACGGCAAGGCCCGATGCCGGAAGCCCCATTAAAAAACGCTATTGGTTCGAACGCTTGGCCAGCTTACACGGGCGCGCGATAGGCGGCGAGGAACACGCGCACGGCGCTTGCTACCGTGCGTTTGATCTCGACGTCGTCGGTGGAGTCGACTTGTTCGCCAAACAATCGCTGCTTGAAATAGGAGCCGGTCGAGAGATCGACGAATTGCCGGGCGGCGAGGTCCGTATCGTCGATGGCAAGCGTGCCAGCCTCAACTTGTCGGACCAGGTATTCCTGCAGAACCGTACGGGCATTTCCAGGCGTCGCAAGGAAGCGCTGACAAAGCCTCGGCATGCGGTTCAGAACGCCGATGACGGTTCGCATCGCCGGGATCATGTCGGTGAACAGGATTTGCCGGACAAAGGCGGTTGCGAATTGCGACAGACCATCCTCAACATTTTCGGCATGGCCGAGAATGTCGCGCAGTTCCTCCGCAAAGCGTCCCTTTTCGCGCTCTATCAGGGCTGCGAAAAGATCTTCCTTGCTCTGGAAGTAGACGTAGATCGTACCCTTCGATACGCCAGCCTCCCGCGTAACGTCATTCATGCTGGCGGCATCAAAGCCCATGCGCATGAAGACGCGCTTGGCGCCGTCGATGATCTGCTCCCGTTTGGCCGGGTCGGCGCCGGCCGCAAATCGCCCTGTTGCCGGGGCGCACATATAGGGAGGTGCGGTCTCCGCGACCTCGATCACCATGTCCTTGTCTGCTCCTTCGCTCATACCTCACCCAATCTTAACGCTAATGTTGCCGGTGTCTCCTTGGCACTTGATATGTGGTATCAAACGCTCTATGTCAAATCGAACCGAACGGTTCAGTTCGATAAATTTACAGCGAACGTGGTATAGAGATGTCAGCCAATCCCAGAACAGGCGCGGTGCGCGCCGTCGACCTTGAAAATACGTCAGCCCGTGACGGTGACGCGGTTGCCGAAGCCGTTGCGGAAACTGCGGCACCGCCTGTACAAGCGAAGACAAAGGCCAAGCGCCGCAGCCCGGTCCTGCCGGTGATCCTGCTGGCGCTGCTGGGCATCGGTGGCTGGTATGGCTATCACTGGTGGACCGATGGCCGCTTCATGGTCTCGACCGAAGACGCCTATATCGAGGGATCGATCGCGATCATCTCGCCCAAGGTCTCCGGTTATGTCGCCTCGGTTGATGTCAAAGAAAACCAGGTGGTCAAGGCTGGCGATCCCCTGGTCACGCTCGACAATGGCGATTATCGGATTGCCGCCGATCAGGCTGCAGCCGGCAAGCGCAGCGCCGAACTTGCGGTCGATCGCATCAATGCGCAACTCGTCGGCGGCGAGGCGGCCCTTTCCCAGGCCAAGGCGCAGCTCGGCGCGCTGGAAGCGGCTCTTCGTGGCGCCCAGATCACGGAAAAGCGCGCGAGCGACCTGGCTGCCAAATCTGTTGGCACCGCGGCCGACCTCGATAGCGCAACCGTTGCGCTGGACCAGGCCCGCGCCAATCTCGTGGCCGGTCAAGCAGCCGTTTCTTCTGCAGAAGCCAATCTAGGCCTCCTGAGGGCACAGCGCGAGGAAGCCCTGAACACGGTTCGGGTGCAGGATCTGGCCATCGCCAAGGCCGCGCGCGATCTGGAATTCACAGTTCTTCGTGCGCCTTATGATGGTGTGGTCGGCAATCTCTCGGTCCAGACGGGCGATCTCGTCTCCAGCGGCAAGCGGCTTGCCGCGCTGGTGCCGACCGATCAGCTCTATATCGAGGCGAACTTCAAGGAGACCCAGATCGCCCATCTGGTGCCGGGGTCCAAGGTGTCGATCCATGTCGATGCCTATGGCGAACAGCCGCTTGAGGGGACCGTGACCTCGATCGCTCCGGCGTCCGGATCGGTGTTCTCGATGCTGCCGGCTGAAAATGCCACCGGCAACTTCACCAAGGTCGTGCAGCGCGTGCCTGTGCGCATCGCTCTGCCGCACGAGGCGCTGGCCGAGGGTCACCTGCGGGCGGGCCTGAGCGTGGTCGTGGACGTTGATACCCGTACGGCGCCTTCGGGTTCCGCCCTGGCGATGTCCAAGTAGGCCGGAGGCACACGTCATGGCGGCAAACGCAAGCGTTGCAGCCGGCGGAATGGCCGCCGCTGCACCCGATGAGCGCATGGATCCCCGGCGTCTCGTGGCGTTTTTCGCCATGGTCTTCGGCATGTTCATGTCGATCCTCGACATCCAAATCGTGTCGGCGTCGCTGGCTGAAATTCAGGCCGGGCTTGGAGCAGGCTCCGAAGAGGTGGCCTGGGTCCAGACCTCCTACCTGATCGCCGAAGTGATCATGATCCCGCTGTCGGGCGTTCTCGCGCGCATCCTCTCCACGCGCGTGTTGTTTTCGGTCTGTGCCGGCGGCTTTACGCTTGCCAGCGCGCTGGCGGCGACCGCCACCAATATCGACCAGATGATCATCTACCGGGCCATCCAGGGCTTTATCGGCGGTGGCATGATCCCGTCGGTCTTTGCCGCAGCCTTCACTATCTTCCCGCCGTCCAAGCGCAGCATCGTCTCGCCGATCGTCGGTCTCGTCGCCACGCTCGCGCCAACCATCGGGCCGACGATTGGCGGCTATATCAGCCACGCCATGTCCTGGCACTGGCTGTTCCTGATCAATGTGATCCCAGGCGTTCTCGTCACCGCAGCGGCCTGGAGCTTTATCGACTTCGACAAACCCGATCTCAAGCTTCTCAAGAAGTTTGACTGGTGGGGGCTCATCTCCATGGCGCTGTTCCTCGGCACGATGGAATATGTGCTGGAGGAGGGCAACAACAAGGACTGGTTCAACGACGGCCATATCGTCGTCGGGACTGCCATCATGGTGATTGCCGGTCTGGTGTTCTTCTACCGGGTCTTCAAGGTGGAACTGCCGGTGGTCGATCTCCGGGCCTTCGCCAACAGAAACTTCGCGTTCGGCTCGCTGTTTTCCTTCATCATGGGGGTCGGCCTCTACGGGCTCACCTATCTCTATCCGTTGTTCCTGGGGCGCATCCGGGGATATGATTCGATGATGATCGGCGAGACCATGTTCGTCTCGGGTGCCGCGATGTTCCTGACGGCACCGGTCGCGGGCTTCCTGTCGAGCAAGCTCGACCCGCGGGTCATGATGATGATCGGCTTTGCCGGATTTGCGTCAGGCACATTCCTGATGACGCAGATGACGGCGGATTGGGATTTCTACGAATTGCTCGTGCCGCAGATCCTGCGCGGCTGCTCGCTGATGCTGTGCATGGTGCCGATCAACAATATTGCGCTTGGCACCCTGCCGCCGGACCGCATCAAGAATGCATCGGGCCTGTTCAACTTGACCCGAAACCTCGGGGGTGCCGTCGGCCTCGCGCTGATAAACTCACTCCTGACCCAGCGCACCGACGAACACTATGCCCGCCTGGCCGAACAGGCGAGCTGGAGCAATCCGGCAGCACTGAACTGGCTGGACAATGTCGGCGCCAATTACAATTCCTTCGGCCTGGATGGCGCATCGATAGCGTTGCGCAAGCTTTCCGGGGTTATCACACAGCAGGCTTGGGTGATGTCGTTCATCGACGTCTTCCTGGTTCTGACATTGCTGTTTGCGTCGCTGGTGTTCCTGACCTTCCTGATCCGGAAACCGTCCGGTGCCGCACCCGCAGGAAGCGGCCACTAAATTTCGAAATCCACCGCCGTGCCTGCCGAACGCCGCCTCTTTCCCAAGGGGCGGCGTTCATCTTTTCTGCCATTGGAAGTGGTAAAGAAAAAATAACCGTGACAGACGAGAAATGATTTACGTACCTCAGAAATTGGGCTAGTGGTTCTCCCCGGAGGAGAGCATGAAGCCGACAGTTCACGATATAGCCGCCCATGCGGGCGTCAGCCTTGCCACCGTCGATCGCGTCCTGAACCGGCGCCCCGGCGTCAAGGAGGCGACGCGGGCCAAGGTCGAGGCGACAATCGACACGCTGGGCTATGTACGCGATGTCGCGGCTGCCAATCTGGCCAAGAGCCGGATTTACCCGCTGATCTTCATCCTTCCTGACAATGATAATTCCTTCATGCGCAACCTGCATGCAGAAGTGCAGGAAGCCATCAACAGGTCCGCCACCGAGCGCACGCAGATCCAGATCGTGGCGATCAAGGCCTTCGATGCCGTGGCGCTGGTGGAAGCATTGGACCGCGCGCGGGAGAAGGAACCCGCCGGCGTGGCTTTTGTGGCGATCGAGGCGCCTGAAGTGGTCGCCGCCGCTCTGCGGCTGCGGGCTGCGGGCATTCCCGTCGTGACGCTGGTTTCCGATCTCAGCGATGCGCGGGATCATTATGCCGGGATCGACAATATTGCGGCCGGTCGGACGGCCGCCAGCCTGCTTGGACGTTTCGTCGGCGTGCGCGCCGGACCGGTTGCCGTGCTCGCAGGCTCGATGCTGGTCCGCGACCACAAGGAGCGGTTGGAAGGCTTCAAGCAGGTCATGGAGAGCGATTTTCCGCATCTGCCCGTCATGCCGGTGCTGGAGGGGCGTGACGAGCCGGATCGGGCCGAGGAGCTTGTCACCGCTGCCATTGCCGCCCATCCCTATATCCGCGGCATCTACAGCGCCGGCGCCGGCAATCGTGGCCTTATGCGCGCCTTGAAAACCCGCACCGACAGCGCCCGCCTTGCGGTCATTGCCCATGAACTGACGGAAACGACCCGCAGGGCGCTGATCGAGGGCACGATCGACGCGGTGCTGCATCAGGATGCCGGCCACGAGGTGCGCAGCGCCGTACGTGTGCTGAAGGCCAAGGCCGATGGGCTGCCGGTGATCGCCGCGCAGGAGCGCATCCGGCTCGACATCTTTCTCAGAGACAACATGCCGTGAAGGCAGGAATGGCAGGGAGTATCATATGTATCTAGGTCTCGACTTGGGGACGTCAGGCGTCAAGGCGATGCTGATCGATCAGGACCAGAAGGTCATCGGTTCAGGTCACGGCGCTCTGGATGTCTCGCGCCCGCATCCCGGCTGGTCGGAGCAGGATCCGGCCGACTGGATCAGCGCCACCCAGGAGGCGGTGGCCGGGCTGAAAGCTAAGTTTCCGGCAGAGCTGGCCGCGGTGAAGGGCATCGGGCTATCGGGTCACATGCATGGTGCCACGCTGATCGATGCGCGTGATCAGGTGCTGCGCCCCTGCATCCTCTGGAACGACACCCGCAGCCATAAGGAAGCGGCGGCGCTTGACGCTGACCCACGGTTTCGGGCGCTGACAGGCAATATCGTTTTCCCGGGCTTTACGGCACCCAAGCTTGCCTGGGTCGCCAAGAACGAGCCCGGCATCTTCGCCAAGGTTGCCAAGGTCTTGCTGCCCAAGGACTACCTGCGCCTGTGGCTGACGGGTGAGCACATCTCGGAAATGTCAGACTCGGCCGGCACCTCCTGGCTCGACACCGGCAAGCGCGCCTGGTCGTCGGAACTGCTGGAAGCGACTGGGCTCACCGAGGCGCAGATGCCCTCGCTGGTCGAGGGTACGGATCGCGCTGGTGGCCTGCGCCCGGAACTCGCCGCCGATTGGGGCATGGCGGCCGGAACGGTTGTTGCCGGCGGAGCAGGGGACAACGCCGCCTCGGCCTGCGGCATGGGCACCGTAGCGCCTGGCCAGGCCTTTGTCTCGCTCGGGACGTCAGGTGTGCTGTTCGTCGCCAATGGTTCCTATCTGCCGAAGCCGGAAAGCGCTGTCCATGCCTTCTGCCACGCTCTTCCCAACACATGGCACCAGATGGGCGTCATTCTCTCGGCCACCGATGCGTTGAACTGGCACAGCCATGTGACCGGCAAATCGGCCGCTGACCTGACCAGCGAACTTGGAGATGACCTGAAGGCGCCCGGAAGCGTGACATTTCTGCCCTATCTCTCCGGCGAGCGCACGCCGCACAATGATGCCGCCATTCGCGGCGCCTTTATCGGCCTAGGGCATGAATCGAGCCGCGCCGTGCTAACCCAGGCGGTGCTGGAAGGCGTGACCTTTGCCATCAGGGACAATCTGGAGGCGCTGAAATCGGCGGGCACATCCGTGTCGCGGGTCACCGCGATCGGCGGCGGCTCCCGCTCACGCTACTGGTTGGGCTCGATCGCAACCGCGCTCGGCGTGCCGGTGGATATACCCGCCGATGGCGATTTTGGCGCGGCCTTCGGTGCCGCCCGTCTTGGCCTCGTCGCGGCCACAGGCGCCGATCCGCTATCGGTCTTCACCGCCCCTGAAACAGCAGAGACGATTGAGCCGGTCGCCGGGCTGACCAGCGACTACGAGCAGGCCTATGGCCGCTACCGCGCGCTCTATCCGGCGATCAAAGCGCTGAACTAACAGATATGGTTCGTATCTGAACCCCCCTCTGTCCTGCCGGACATCTCCCCCTCAAGGGGGGAGATCGGCAAGAATCTGATCCCGCACCAACCAATAGGTGTGCACTGGGGAGATCGTGGGCTGGCTGGGCGAGAGGGTGCCACTTGTGATCTCCCCCCTTGAGGGGGAGATGTCCGGCAGGACAGAGGGGGGTAGGCCCCCTTCCTCACCAATTTCTACAACTATCGACACCACGAGAGGAGCATCCCATGAAAACAGGTTTTTTCGGCGATATCGCCAAGATCAAATATGAGGGGCCTGAGAGCACCAATCCGCTGGCTTATCGCCACTACAACCCGGACGAAATCGTCGCCGGCAAGCGCATGGAAGACCACCTGCGCTTCGCCGTCGCCTATTGGCACACGCTGGCCTGGGAGGGTGGCGATCCCTTTGGCGGACGCACCTTCGACCGTCCGTGGTATGGCAGCGGCATGGAAAAGGCCAAGCTGAAGGCGGATGTCGCCTTCGAAATGTTCAGCCTGCTCGGCACGCCCTATTATTGCTTCCACGATGCCGATGTGCGTCCGGAAGGCGACAGTTTCGCCGAGAATACCCGCAACCTCAACGAGATCGTCGACTACTTTGCGCAGAAGCAGTCGGAGACTGGCGTCAAGCTGCTCTGGGGCACGGCGAACCTGTTCTCGCACCGCCGCTTCATGTCGGGTGCCGCAACCAATCCGGATCCGGATGTCTTTGCCTTCGCTGCCGCGACCGTGAAGACCTGCATCGACGCCACGCAGAAGCTTGGTGGCGAAAACTACGTGCTGTGGGGTGGCCGCGAAGGCTATGAGACCCTGCTCAACACCGACCTCAAGAAGGAACTGGACCAGCTCGGCCGCTTCATCAATCTGGTGGTGGAGTACAAGCACAAGATCGGCTTCAAGGGCACGATCCTGATCGAGCCGAAGCCACAGGAGCCGACCAAGCACCAGTATGACTACGACGTTGCGACGGTCTATGGCTTCCTCAAGAACTACGGCCTTGAGAAGGAAGTGAAGGTCAATATCGAGCAGGGCCATGCGATCCTGGCGGGCCATTCCTTTGAGCACGAACTGGCGCTGGCCAACGCGCTCGGCATCTTCGGCTCGATCGACATGAACCGCAACGACTACCAGTCCGGCTGGGATACCGACCAGTTCCCCAACAATGTGCCTGAAATGGCGCTGGCCTATTACCAGGTTCTGGCCGGCGGTGGCTTCACCACAGGTGGCACCAATTTCGACGCCAAGCTGCGCCGCCAGTCGCTCGACCCGGAAGACCTGCTGATCGGTCATATCGGCGGCATGGATTGCTGCGCCCGCGGTCTGAAGGCTGCTGCCAAGATGATCGAGGACAAGGCGCTGTCGAAGCCGCTCGAAGATCGTTATGCCGGTTGGAAGGTGCCGGAAGCGGCCAAGATGCTGGACGGCGGCTTCTCGCTGGAAGAGATCGCCGGCTGGGTTGAAAGCCAGAACATCAATCCGCAGCCGAAATCGGGCAAGCAGGAACTGCTGGAAAACGTGGTCAACCGCTACGTTTGATTGCGGTAGGAGTAGCATAAGCGAGGGCCGAGGCGGCACGTCGCTTCGGCCCTCAAGCTTGCGTACACCTTAGTGCCAAGGGCTCTTCGAAGCCGCTTGTCCTCTCAGGCTTCTAAGTGTGAAATAATCTTTGTAGCGCCGACATAAGACTTTAAGTTTGCACAGCCGGACAGTAAGCATAAGTTTTTCGGAAGGTTGCTTGTGTTCTCAATATCTCATCTTAACACCATACGCGCTGCAGAGATCGAGGTAATCGCTGCTCAGCTTCAGCCGGCCGGGGCACGCGTGCTCGAAATCGGGGCGGGGACGGGCCAGCAGGCAGCGGCGCTATCCGCGCGCGGATATGACATGGTTGCCATTGAAATGCCGACATCCAATTATGCGGCGGATCGGGTGTTCCCGATTGTGGATTTTGACGGTTCCCATATTCCGTTTCCGGACCACAGCTTCGATATCGTTTTCTCGTCCAATGTCCTGGAACACGTCCCGAACCTCGTCCAGATGCATAGTGAGATCCGGCGGGTGTTGAAGCCGGGTGGATACGCACTTCATGTGTTGCCGACGCATTCTTGGCGCTTCTGGACGACGTTGTCGGCTTTTCCTGCGGGCCTACAATATGCATGGACGCTGGAGGAGCAGCTTTTCCCGCGACGGCCTATTAGTCTCGATGATTTGAAGCGGGCGGTTGTGGCGTGGTATAATGCGGGCAAGCACGTGCTGGCGCCCTTCAAGCAGACGAGGCATGGTGAACGCGGCAATATCTTCTCTGAGACGTGGTTATTCCGTCCGGGCTGGTGGCGGAAAAACTTCCGTGACAACAGATTTGATATCGTCGATGAGGCGCCGATCGGCCTGTTCTACACAGGCAACATGGTCTTCAACGAAAAATGGTCAATTGAACGACGTCGACGGGTTTCTCATGTGCTTGGGAGCGCATGTCATATGTTCAAACTGAAACCGCGTGTGTCTTAAATTGCGTGGCAACGACCAAAGCTAACCCGAAGACGAGCGATCTTCGTTGAGGCGCGGTCTTTGGCCTATCGTGCGGGTTTGCCACCTGGCTTGAAGCCCGGAGGTCCCACCGAATTCCGCACGACCAGATCGGGAACCAGAAGGATTTCCGTTTCCGCGGGCTGGTTGTCGCTCAAGAGTTCCAGCAACAACGCCATGGCATGCTTGCCGATCATGGTGCGCGGCTGGCGCACTGTCGTGAGGGACGGCGTCATGTAGCTCGCCTGCGGCACGTCGTCGAAGCCGGTGACCGAGAAATCGCGCGGCATATCGTAGCCGCGGGCGGTCAGGCCCAGCATGACGCCGATGGCCGTCTGGTCGTTGACGCACATGAAGGCCGTCGGCAGCGTGTCGCGCATGAAAAGCTGTTCCAGCGCCAGGCGCCCGCTTTCGATCGTGCCGTCACCTTCGAGAACGATCCGCATGTCCTGCGGCACCCGTGCTGCATCCAGTCCGGCGTCATAACCCTGGCGGCGGCGGGCATAGGCCAGGCGCGTGCGGCTGTCGCCGATGAAGGCGATCTTGCGATGGCCCTCCGCGATCAGCAGGTCCACGGCCTTTCGCGCGCCGGCAATATCGTCCACGCCGACATAGGGAATGCCACCGTTATAGACGGGTTCGAAGACGCCGACCGACGGCGGCAGGCGGGCGGTCATGGTCTGGTGACCGAAGGGCAGGATGCCGGTGAACAGGATCAGGCCAGCCGCCTGGTTGGAATTCAGGAATTTCAGGTATTCCAGGCCGCGCTGGGCGTCGTTCTGGGTGTGGCCGATCAGGATGCCATAGCCATGGGCGCGCGCCTCGTTTTCCAGGCCAACAAGGATATTGGAGAAATTCGGATCGCCGATGTCGGGCGCCACGACGAGAATCATGTTAGAGCGGCCGAGCCTCAGGCTGCGCGCCATGGCGTTTGTCGTATAGCCCGTGATGGCGATCGCCTGGCTCACCTTGAGCCGTGTTGAATTGGCAACCTTTTCCGGCGTGTGAATGGCGCGGCTCACCGTCGCGATCGACACTTCGGCGATCCGCGCAACGTCCTCGATTGTGGCTGGAGTTGAATTCGACACTCGGGGCCTGCCTTGGTCTATGTGACTTGGCGCGACACTACACAGACTCGCCCGTCGGTCAAACCATCCTGCGAGAAATTTGATATTGCAGTCCCATGTAAACCTTTACATCGATAATGTAAAGGTTTACACCACGTTTCATGCGGTCGGGAGAACCGTGGGGAGAGAAGCATGAATCCGGGGAAGTCTGAGGCTGGCGCCATGGTGTTGTCAGCCAGGGGGATCAGCAAGTCGTTCAGCGGCGTGCAGGTTCTTTTCAGCGTAAACTTCGATCTGAGAGCCGGTGAGATTCATGCGCTCATGGGCGAAAACGGCGCCGGCAAGTCCACCCTGGTCAAGATCCTATCCGGCTTCGAGCAGCCTACCTCGGGCGAGATCCTGCTGGATGGCAAGCCGGTCCGGCTGCCGGCCAATGGTGCTGCGGAAGCGTTGGGCATCGTCATCATCCATCAGGAATTCAACCTAGCAGAGCATCTGACCGTTTACGAGAGCCTGTTTCTGGGGCGGGAAGTCACGCGTTTCGGCGTGCTGGATCGCGCCTTCATGCGGGCGGAAACCCGCCGCGTGCTGGACCAGCTCGGCTCGCATGTGGATGAAAACGCCCTGATCAGCTCGCTGGCGGTGGCCGACAAGCAGATGGTCGAGATCGCAAAGGCGATCAGCCGCGATGCGCGCGTGGTCTTCATGGATGAGCCGACCGCCGTGCTGTCGCGCGAGGAAACCCGGGTCCTTTTCCAGCAGGTGCGCAAGTTGCGCGACCAGGGCACCAGTTTCGTCTTCGTCTCCCACAAGCTGGACGAGGTGATGGAGCTGACCGACCGCGTGACAGTGTTGCGCGACGGGCAGTGGGTCAAGACCTCGCCGACATCCATTCTCGACGGCGAATCCATCGCGCAGCTGATGGTTGGTCGCGAACTGTCCAGCCTGTACCCCGCCAAGCACGAGCCAGATGTCGATGAAGAGGTGGTTTTGTCGGTGGCGGGCCTCAATACCGGCTACGTCAAGAATGCCGGTTTCGAGGTGCGCCGTGGCGAGGTTTTTGGGTTTTCCGGCCTGATCGGCTCCGGCCGGACCGAGTTGATGGAGGCCGTGGTGGGCTTGCGGTCGCGCGTGTCGGGTGAGGTGCTGGTGCGCGGTCAGCCGCTGCCGTCGGGTGACGCGAAGGCTGCCACGCAATGCGGCCTCGCCTATATGACCAAGGATCGCAAGCACAAGGGATTGCTGCTCGATTCCGGCATGACAACAAACCTGACGCTGCAGTCGCTCGGGCAGCATAGCAGGTATGGCTATCTCGATCCGGCCAGCGAGGCCGAGGCGATGGACAGGGCCAAGCGGCGTTTCGATATCCGCGTGCGTGACGGCAATGTGCTGGTCGGGCGCATGTCCGGCGGCAACCAGCAGAAGCTCCTGCTGGCCAAGGTCATGGAGATCGAACCGCAGATCATCATCATCGACGAACCCACCCGCGGCATCGATGTCGGCACCAAGCAGCAGATCTACCATTTCATTTCAGCGCTGGCGCGCGAGGGGCGGTCGATCATCGTCGTTTCCTCGGAAATGCCTGAAGTGATTGGGCTTTGCACACGCGTGGCCGTGATGCGCGAGGGGCGGATCGTCGGTGTGCTTGAGGGCGAAGAGATCTCCGAGCAGGAGATCATGCGCTACGCGGCGGGATTGAAGACAAGAGAAGCCGCCTGAAACCCAAGCTGGTTTCGGCGGCATGCAAAGGGCGGGCGATGCACCCGCTTCGATACGGTATCCAGGGGAGGTCGAAATTGGAGATGAGCACGCATGAAGACGCCAAGGGCAGGGCGCGTTCAAGCCGTAGTTGGCGGGACGTGGATCTGCGAGCGGTTGCGCCCTTCGCCGCCTTGGCATTGCTTCTGATCGTCGGTGCCCTGGTCAATCCGAATTTCATCGGCCTGACCAATCTGGCCAATGTCGCGACCCGCTCTGCCTTCATCGCCATCATTGCGGTCGGTGCCACCTTCGTCATCTCGTCAGGCGATCTCGATCTTTCCGTCGGCTCCATGGTCGCCTTCGTGGCGAGCCTGATGATCCTCTTCATGAATTCGGGCGTGATCGGTGACAGCGGGTTGATGTTGGCCTGCGCTGTTGTCATGACGCTCGTCATCGGCGGGCTCTGCGGCCTGGCCAACGGCCTGATCACCACGGTCGGCCGCATTGAGCCGTTCATCGCGACGCTCGGCACCATGGGCATTTACCGCGGGCTCACCACCTGGCTGTCGCAGGGCGGGGCGATCACACTGAAGTCGCCCGACCTGCAGGCGCTCTACCGGCCGGCCTATTTCGGCAGCGTGCTGGGCATTCCGTTCCCGATCCTGGTCATTCTCATCGTCACGGCGATTGCTGCCTTCGTGCTGTATCGCACCCGCTATGGACGCCATGTGGTAGCCGTCGGCTCCAACCGCGACGTCGCCCGCTATTCGGGTATCAGCGTCGACAAGGTCCGCACCATCGCCTTCGTGATCCAGGGCCTCTGCGTCGCGATCGCGGTCCTCCTCTATGTGCCGCGGCTCGGATCGACGTCGGCGACCACCGGCATTCTGTGGGAATTGCAGGCGATCACTGCCGTTGTGGTCGGCGGTACAGCCTTGAAGGGTGGAGCCGGCCGGGTCTGGGGCACGATCTGCGGTGCCTTCATCCTGGAACTCGTCGGCAACATCATGCTGCTGTCGAACTTCATCAGCGAATACCTGATCGGCACCATTCAGGGCTCGATCATCATCATCGCCATGCTCGTGCAGCGCTCGCTGGTCCGCAAGACCTGAGGGCTGGCACGGGTCGCAGCTTGGCGCCCAAGTTCGGAGCGGGTCATCGGGGCGCCCGTTCCCAGACAATTCAAGGCCTCGGTCATACCTAGGGAGAGAGAGAATGCTGAAGAAACTGATAGGCGCAGCCTTTATCGCTGCGGCCATGGCCTCGACCGCCATGGCACAGGATGCGAAGACCATTGGCGTGTCCATTCCGGCTGCCGACCATGGCTGGACCGCGGGTGTCGTCTACCACGCCGAGCGCGTGGCCGAGCAGATCCGCAAGGAACATCCGAACGCGACCGTCATCGTCAAAACCTCGCCGGATCCGGCAAGCCAGGCGAACGCGCTGCAGGACCTGGCAATCCAGGGCCTCGACGCCCTGGTCATCCTGCCGACCGATCCGGATCCGCTCGTCAACGCCATCAAGGAAGTCAAGGCCAAGGGAACCTTCGTCGCGATCGTCGACCGTGCTCCGTCCGTCAATGACAGCTCGGTTCGCGACCTCTATGTCGCTGGCAACAACCCGGCGCTGGGCGAAGTCGCCGGCGAATACATCAAGAAGACCACGCCGGACGCCCAGGTCGTCGTGATCCGCGGCATGCCGATCCCGATCGATCAGCAGCGCCAGGATGGTTTCGACAAGGGCATTGCCGGCTCCAACGTCAAGATTCTGGACCGCCAGTTCGGCAACTGGAACCGTGACGATGCCTTCAAGGTGATGCAGGACTACCTGACCAAGTATCCGAAGATCGACGTGGTCTGGTGCCAGGACGATGACATGGCCGTCGGCGTGCTGCAGGCCATCGAGCAGGCCAAGCGTACCGACATCCAGTATATCGTGGCCGGTGCCGGCTCCAAGGACATGATCAAGAAGGTCATGGATGGCGACAAGATGGTTCCGGTCGACGTTCTCTATCCGCCAGCAATGGTGGGTACGGCCATGGAACTGACGGCTGCCGCCGTGTTCAACCAGGTTCCGGTTCACGGCACCTATACGCTGGATGCGACGCTGATCACCAAGGAAAATGCCGCCAATTACTACTTCCCGGATTCTCCATTCTGATCCGGGACGGCGGCGCCTCATGCCCAGCAGGCGCCGCCACCTTCTTTCTGCTTACAACCCCACCCGCTATCAGCTTTTGCAATTGCTCCGCGAGCGCGGCGTGCTAGAAAAGCAAAAACGGCAACGTTGCAGTAAATATTGAGGAGGAGACAACAACATGAAGACGATCAAGGGGCCGGCGATCTTTCTCGGCCAGTTTGCGGGCGATGCGGCACCGTTCAACACATGGGATGGCATCACCAAATGGGCCGCGGACAAGGGTTATGTCGGGGTTCAGGTCCCGACCTGGGCCGGCCAGCTGTTCGATCTGAAGCAGGCAGCCTCCTCCAAGACCTATTGCGATGATTTCGCCGGCCAGGCGCGCGCCAACGGCATCGAAGTTACCGAGCTCTCGACCCATCTGCAGGGGCAGTTGGTTGCCGTGCATCCGGCCTATGATGAAGCCTTTGACGGCTTTGCGGCGCCGGAAGTGCGGGGCAACCCGAAGGCCCGGCAGGAATGGGCGGTCGAGCAGGTCAAGATGGCCATCACCGCCTCGCGCCATCTCGGCATCAAGGCCCATGCGACCTTCTCGGGCGCACTGGCCTGGCCCTTCATCTATCCCTGGCCGCAGCGGCCGGCCGGATTGGTCGAGACGGCCTTCGACGAACTGGCGCGGCGTTGGAAGCCGATCCTCGATCATGCCGAAGAGAACGGCGTCGATGTCTGCTACGAAATCCATCCGGGCGAAGACCTGCATGACGGCGTGACGTTCGAGATGTTCCTCGAGCGCGTCGGCAATCACGCAAGAGCCAACATGCTCTACGATCCCTCGCATTACGTGCTGCAATGCCTCGATTATCTCGATAACATCGACATCTACAAGGACCGGATCAAGATGTTCCACGTCAAGGACGCGGAATTCAACCCGACCGGCCGGCAGGGCGTCTATGGTGGATATCAGGGCTGGGTGCAGCGCGCCGGCCGCTTCCGTTCGCTGGGCGATGGCCAGGTGGATTTCGGCGCGATCTTCTCGAAGATGGCCGCCAATGACTTCGACGGCTGGGCCGTGGTCGAATGGGAATGCGCCCTGAAGCATCCGGAAGACGGCGCCCGGGAGGGGGCTGAGTTCGTGCGGTCGCATATCATTCGCGTGACGGAAAAGGCGTTCGACGATTTCGCCGGCGCTGGCACCGACCAGGCCGCCAACCGGCGCATGCTGGGGTTGTGATCAGGCTGTGAGGTCAGCCCCTCACCCTAGCCCTCTCCCCGCAAGCGGGGAGAGGGGACTTAGACACATCCAGGTCGCATTGGCCAGACGGTGCGGCGTCTCCCTTCTCCCCGTTCACGGGGAGAAGGTCCCGGCAGGGGGATGAGGGGCGGGCACGAACAACGGATTTATGGGAGAAAAACATCATGGCAATTGAAGGCAAGGACGAGGGTATTCGCGGCAGGCGTATCCGTCTTGGGATGATTGGTGGCGGGCAGGGCGCCTTTATCGGCGGCGTGCACCGGATGGCGGCCCGTCTGGACGACCATTTCGAGCTGGTGGCAGGCGCGCTGTCGTCCTCGCCGGAAAAGGCGCTGGCCTCTGCCAAGGATCTCGGCCTTGATCCGGCCCGCAGCTACGGCTCCTACGAAGAGATGGCGGAAAAGGAATCGGCCCGGCCTGATGGCATTGAGGCGGTTTCCATAGTCACGCCGAACCATGTGCACTTCGCCGCGGCCAAGCCCTTCCTGGAGCGCGGCATCCATGTCATCTGCGACAAGCCGCTAACCTCCAACCTTGAGGATGCCCGCAAGTTCAAGGAAGCTGCGGACGCCAGTAAGTCGCTGTTCATCCTCACGCATAACTATACCGGCTATCCGATGATCCGACAGGCGCGCGAGATGATCGCCGGCGGGCAACTCGGTAAGATCCGCGTGATCCAGGTGGAATATGCTCAGGACTGGCTGACGACCGCGGTGGAGCAGACCGGTGCCAAGCAGGCGGTCTGGCGCACCGATCCCAACCAGTCCGGCGCCGGCGGCTCGACCGGTGACATCGGCACCCATGCCTATAACCTCGCCTGCTTCGTCAGCGGCCTGACGCTGGATAGCCTGGCAGCGGATCTCGATGCCTTTGTCGAGGGGCGCCGCGTTGACGACAATGCCCATGTGATGCTGCGTTTCCAGGGCGGTGCCAAGGGCATGCTGTGGTGCAGCCAAGTGGCGCCGGGCAATGAAAACGGTTTGCGCCTGCGCATCTACGGCGAGAAGGGCGGCCTGGAATGGGAGCAGGAAAACCCGAATTACCTCTGGTACACGCCGTTTGGCGAGCCGAAGCGGCTGATCACGCGCAATGGTGCCGGCGCGGGTGCTGCGGCTGCCCGCGTCAGCCGCATTCCGGGCGGTCACCCCGAGGGTTACCTGGAAGCCTTCGCAACGATCTATACCGAAGCCGCCCTTGCCATCCAGGCCTTCCGCGCCGGCTCAGCCGTTGATCGCGCCGTGACCTTCCCGACCATCGACGACGGTGTTCGCGGCGTTGCCTTCGTCGAAGCCTGCGTGGCGTCGTCCAAGCAGAATGGCGCCTGGGTCAAGGTCTGACATCAGATCATCAGCGTGCCTGGCCGAGGTGTTTCAGAGCCTCGGCCAGAGATGGCCGCGGTGGCCTCTCCAGCAGTGCCTGCAGATCGGAGCGATGGCTTTCTAGAAAGCCATGGGCCGCGGCGCTATAGATCGACATCAGCATCGCCGGCTGGAAGGGAAGCAGGGGCAGGGTGGCGAGGTGTTCGCGCTGGGCGCCGAGACCGATCGGCCGGTACACGACGCCGACGGCATCCGCCAGCTCGCCTATGCTCCATGCGTCCGTTCCTGACAGTTCATAGATACGGTTCCGGTGCGCGGCGGGATTGGCCAAGACCGTCACGGCCGCTTCGGCAAGGTCGGCGCGGGCCACCGCCGAGATCCTGCCTGTGCCAAATGGCGCGGTGATGATGCCATCCACGGGGGCAGACAGGTCCGCGATCAACTCGGCATAGAGGCCATTGCGCAGGATGGTCCGATCGGCGCTGCTGCGCTGAAGCCGCCGTTCGGTCCATCTATGGGCCAGCGCGAAGGCCAGGTGATCTCCTTCACCTGCAAGGCTCGTATAGACGATGTGTTGCACGCCCTTTTGCTCGGCGGCGGAGATGATCCTCTCGTGGCGGCCGATCACCACGTCGTCTTCGCCGTAACCCGCCGATACGATCATCAGGGTCGAGACACCACCGAGGTCGAGAGAGTCCGGGTCGTCGAAGTCGATGCGCCGTGTTCGCTCGCCGATGCCCTGCGGCTTGCTGCTTCCGGCCATCGGCGCCAGGCCCCTGGCAATGGCACCGGCGTGAATGAGGGAGCCAAGCCGTCCGGAAATGCCGGTAATCAGGATCATGATGCGTTTCCTTTGCGTGATGATGCGCATAGGTTAGGCAGGCCCGGAGCCTGATGTAAGGAGGCACTTTGATGTCAGTCGCGAACACGGATGTGACCCTTGACCTGGAACCTTGCGGGCAACCAGATCACGAGGACTGCGGCTTGCGCGATGTGCTCGACAGACTGGGCGAGCGCTGGACCGTGATGGCGATTGCCGAACTCGCCCGGGGTCCGAGGCGATTTCGGCAGCTGGAGCGGGCACTTCCAGGCATTTCCCAGCGAATGATGACGCTGACGGTGCGACGCTTGGAGCGGGATGGAATGGTCAGCCGTCTGGTGGAGCCGACCGTGCCGCCATCCGTGACCTATGAGCTGACGCCGCTCGGCAGGGAGTTTGCCGAGATGGTGATATCGCTTGTGGACTGGTCCAGGCGCCACAAGTCGCAGATCGCTCTGGCGCGTGCCGATTTCGACGCTGGTTAGCCGATGTACCCTCGTTCGCTGCAACGTTGCAGAATATGACGAGGGGGTCTTCACCCCCGCACGCACATGGTTTAAACCGCTTTGGACCCAATTTCAGCAGTCTGGCGCAGGTCATGTGCCGGATGCCTAGCGTGTGAGACCAAGACCATGACCGATCCCAAGACCCTTGCCGCGCGTTTTCCCGGCGATTTCGTATTCGGTGTGGCCACAGCCTCCTTCCAGATCGAGGGTGCGTCGAAAGCCGATGGCCGCAAGCCGTCGATCTGGGATGCGTTTTCCAACATGCCCGGCCGGGTGTTTGGCCGGCACAATGGCGACATCGCCTGCGATCACTACAACAGGTGGGAGCAGGATCTCGACCTGATCGCGGAAATGGGTGTTTCCGCCTACCGGTTCTCGATCGCCTGGCCGCGGATCATTCCTGAAGGCACCGGCCGCATCAACGAGCCGGGCCTCGACTTTTACGACAAGCTCGTGGACGGCCTGAAGGCGCGCAACATCAAGGCTTTCGCGACGCTCTATCATTGGGACCTGCCGTTGGCGCTGATGGGCGACGGGGGCTGGACGGCGCGGTCCACGGCCTATGCCTTCCAGCGTTATGCCAAGGTGGTCATGGCGCGTCTCGGTGACCGGCTGGATGCGGTTGCGACCTTCAACGAGCCGTGGTGCTCGGTCTGGCTCAGCCATCTCTATGGCGTGCACGCGCCGGGAGAGCGCAATATGGAAGCGGCACTCCATGCCATGCACTATACCAATCTTGCCCATGGCCTTGGTGTCGATGCCATCCGCCAGGTCGCGCCGCAGGTGCCGGCGGGCCTCGTCTTGAACGCCCATTCCGTGATCCCCGGTTCCGACAGTGCCGAGGACAAGGCCGCCGCCGAGCGCGCCTTCCAGTTCCACAACGGTGCCTTCTTCGGGCCGGTCTTCAAGGGCGAATATCCTGCAGATATGATGGAAGCACTGGGGGACAAGATGCCCAAGGTGGAGGATGGCGACCTCGAAATCATCAGCCAGAAGCTCGACTGGTGGGGCCTCAACTACTACACGCCGATGCGCGTCTCCGCCAATCCGGATGCCTCGGCCGACTACCCTGCCACCAAGGACGCACCGCCCGTTTCCAAGGTCAAGACCGATATCGGCTGGGAAGTCTATGCCCCGGCGCTGAAGTCCTTGGTCGAGACGCTGTACGATCGCTACGAGTTGCCCGTCTGCTACATCACTGAAAACGGCGCCTGCTACAATATGGGTCTGGATGCCAAGGGCGAGGTGGATGACCAGCCGCGCCTGGACTACTACAGCGAACATCTCGGCGTGGTGGCGGACCTGATCAAGGATGGCTTCCCGATGCGCGGCTATTTCGCCTGGAGCCTGATGGACAATTTCGAATGGGCTGAGGGCTACCGCATGCGGTTCGGGCTCGTTCATGTCGATTACGACACGCAGGTGCGGACGGTGAAGAAGAGCGGGAAGTGGTATAGTGAGCTTGCGGCTCAATTCCCGGCCGGAAACTACAAGTCGGCATAGCGTCCGGTAGACGTCTTTTTAAGACAGCTCGGTTACCCTCTCGTTTTCGGCTAGGAGAAGCGAGATGGCGTGTGCTGGGTGTCGTGATGGCAAGGGATTTGAAACGCCATTTTCGATGGCGTTCCAGCCCATCGTGGATGTCAGTAACGGCCAGGTTTTCGCCTATGAGGCGCTGGTGCGCGGCGTCGACGGCGCCGGCGCCGGTACGATCATTGCCCAGGTCAACGAGCACAACCGCTATGCCTTCGACCAGCAGTGCCGGGTGAAGGCCATCGAGCTTGCGGCGGCGCGGGCGCCGGAAGGCTCCAAGCTCTCCATCAATTTCATGCCAAACGCGGTCTACGAACCGCGTGCCTGCATTCGCATGACGCTGGCCACGGCCGACCGCGTCGGGTTTCCGCTGAACCGGATCATCTTCGAGTTCACCGAAAGCGAGAAGATCGATACCGCCCATCTGCTGAATATCCTCAAAACCTACAAGGATATCGGCTTCAGCACGGCCATCGATGATTTCGGCGCCGGACATGCGGGTCTCAATCTGCTCGCCATGTTCCAGCCCGATATCGTCAAGCTCGACATGGATCTGGTGCGCGGCATCGATACGAGCAAGTCCAAGCGGATTGTCGTCTCCCATACGCTGAACATGCTCCGGGAATTCGGCATCATCGCCGTGTGCGAGGGTGTCGAGACCGCAGACGAGATGAAGGTGCTGCGCGATCTTGGCGTGAACCTGATCCAGGGCTATCTGATCGCCCGCCCGGCCTTCGAAGAGTTCGTGCTGCCTGTCGCGGCGTAGCGACAGGTCGATCAGCGTAATTTTTCACACCTAAGCCAAATTCTGGAATTTTTTCTCTCCGTTTTTGCGGAAGCTGGCGCCATAACAGCATCAGTTTCCTCAGGCGCATGGCTGACCTGCGCTTCCAGGGTTTGAAAAGGCACGGATTGAAATGATAGAGCGGCCCACCGACCGTCGAATGTGTATCTCGCACTAGATTGCGAGTGCCATCCATCTTGCCCGGATCTGCCGGGCGCCGTGACCGAGAGCCTATCATGAATGCCATAACCCGTCTCAGCAGCCCCATGTCCGGAGCCGCCCTGTGACCGCGACTGTCAACAACCCGGCGAATGCCGAACGGCCCATGGTCGCCTTTGCCGGCGTGACCAAGCATTTCGGCGGCACGGGAGATCAAACCGGATTTACCGCGCTCGCCGGTATCGATTATTCCGTGCCAAAAGGCGTGATCACCGGCATTATCGGCCGTTCCGGTGCCGGCAAGTCGACGCTGATCCGCTTGGTCAACGGACTTGAAAAGCCGACATCCGGCCAGGTGCTGGTCGATGGCGTGGATGTCGGGGCGCTTGACGATGCCGGGTTGCGCACGCTTCGCCGTTCGGTCGGCATGATCTTCCAGCACTTCAATCTTCTCTCGTCGCGCACCGTTGCCGATAATATCGGCCTGCCGCTGGAGATAGCAGGCCATGACCGCAAGGCGATCGAGGCCAAGGTTGGCCCGTTGATGGAACTCGTCGGCCTCTCCGACAAGGCTGGCCGCTATCCGGCGGAATTGTCGGGCGGCCAGAAGCAGCGTGTCGGCATTGCCCGGGCCTTGGCGACAGAGCCCAGCCTGCTGTTGTCGGACGAGGCGACCTCGGCACTCGATCCGGAAACGACGCAATCGATCCTGGACCTGTTGAAGACGATCAATCGTGACCTCGGGCTGACGGTTCTTTTGATCACCCACGAGATGGAGGTGGTGAAGACCATCGCCTCGCGCGTCGCGGTGATCGACAAGGGCCTGATCGTGGAGGAGGGGCGGACCTTCGACATCTTCACCCGGCCGCGGCACGAAACCACCCAGGCGCTGCTCTCCGCCAGCATCGGCGCCAAGCTGCCGGAGTGGATCAGCTCCGATCTGAAGCCGGTTCCGGCGGCAGGCGACCGCGCCTTCGTGCGGTTGATCTTCTTTGGCGATACGGCGTTTCAGCCGCTTACAGCGCGGCTGGTGGCAGAGCTTGGCCCCGAGGTCAACATTCTCGCCGGCG
Organism: Rhizobium sp. RU36D; assembly: GCF_900176345.1. Lineage (GTDB taxonomy): Bacteria > Pseudomonadota > Alphaproteobacteria > Rhizobiales > Rhizobiaceae > Allorhizobium. Next base: position 322,535 of record NZ_FWXU01000001.1, on the reverse strand, counting down.
CCATCGATGAGATCTCCGGCGAACCCTTCGGGTCGCTGGTCGTTGCCTACCCGGCCGATCCCCAGACGCTTGCACGGGCGAATACGTTCTACCAGCAGACGGGACTTGCAACGGAGGTGCTCGGCTATGGCGCCTGACATGCTGTTCAACCTGATCCTCAAGGCCTTGCTGCAGACCCTGCAGATGGTCGCCATTGCCGGCGTCATAGGCACCGTCATCGGCCTGCCGATCGGCGTGTTTCTGGCCACAAGCGGCCGGGGCGAGCTGTTTTCTGCACCCACGGTCAACCGGGTCTTCGGGCTTGTGGTGAACGCAGTTCGCTCGACGCCGTTCATCATCCTCGTAGTGGCCATCATTCCATTTACTCGCTTCGTGACGGGAACATCGATCGGCACCTCCGCGGCCATCGTTCCGCTGACGGTCGCCACCGTTCCCTTTGTCGCGCGTCTGATCGAGGCGGCGATCCGCGAAGTGGACAAGGGGCTGATCGAGGCAGCCCGCGCCATGGGCGCGACGCCGCTGCAGATCGTCACCAAGGTGCTGCTGGCCGAGGCGCGGCCGGGCATCGTGCTGGCGCTCACCATGACCGCGGTCAGCCTCATCGGCTATTCCGCGATGGTCGGTGCCGTGGGCGGAGGTGGGCTTGGCGATCTCGGTATTCGCTATGGCTACCAGCGCTTCATGCCTGATGTGATGCTGGCGGTGGTCGTGGTGCTTATCGTGCTGGTGCAGGCGGTCCAGAGCGTCGGCGACGCGCTCGCCCGACGCTTCGACAAGCGCAGCCGCAAAAACTAATTCCTCCCAAGGAACATCCAGGGACATCAAAGGAGAGTACCCATGAAGAAACTGATCCTCGCGGCCTCGCTTGCCGCTCTGTTCTCGGCCGGTGCCGCGCTCGCCGAAACCATCAAGATCGGCGTGACGCCCGGCCCGCACGCCCAGATCATGGAGAAGGTTAAGGAAGTGGCTGCCGGCAAAGGCCTGGAGATCGAGATCCTGGAATTCTCCGACTACGTCGTGCCCAACCAGGCGCTGGCCGATGGGGACCTCAACGCCAATTCCTTCCAGCACCAGCCCTATCTGGACAACCAGGTGAAGGACCGCGGCTTTGACCTCGTCAGTGTCGGCCAGTCCGTGAACTTCCCCATGGGCATCTATTCCAAGAAGGTGAAGAGCCTGGAGGAACTGGCTGACGGTGCGACTATTGCCATCCCGAATGATCCGACCAATGGCGGCCGTGCGCTGCTCATCCTCGCCGACAAGGGCCTGATCAAGTTCAAGCCGGATGCCGGCCTGAAGGTCGGTCCCGCTGATGTTGTCGAAAACCCGAAGAACCTGAACTTCGCCGAACTTGATGCCGCCCAGCTGCCGCGCGCGCTTGATGACGTCGATGCGTCAGTCATCAATACCAACTACGCGCTGGAAGCCGGTCTCGATCCGGGCAAGGACCCGATCGGCCGCGAAAGCGAAAAGGCCCCCTATATCAACGTGATCGCCGTAAAGTCGGCCGACAAGGATGCCCCCTGGGTCAAGACACTTGTCGAGTCCTACCATAGCGATCAGGTCAAGGCCTTTATCGCTGAGGAGTTAAAGGGCGCGGTCATCCCGTCCTGGTAACCTCGCCCCTGCCTTTTAAGGTTGCCATCGAACCCGCCGGCCTGTCGGCGGGTTTTGGACTGCTGACAAAGATGGGTTTTCCGCAAAACTTTATTCAGCCGTCATTCCGGCGAAGGCCGGAATCCAGCCACGGCGCGTCTGCGCCGTGAAAAGAGTCTCTCGCAATCAAGGACTTGATTGCGCTGGATGCCGGCTCGGCGGCCGGCATGACGGTGAGGTTTTCGGTCAAAGCCAACGTCGAAAGACCTGGGACGAGAGTTTTTAGCAGCCATCGAACCCGCCGGCCTGCCGGCGGGTTTTGCGTATCGAGGCTAGTTTTCCTGCGGAATGCGGGCGATGACCTTGATCTCGAAGTCGAAGCCGGCCAGCCAGTTTACCCCGACCGCCGTCCAGTTCGGATAGGGCGCCGCGCCGATATTGCGCTCCCGGACGGCCATGACCGTTTCGACCTGACGCTCCGGATCGGTGTGAAACGTGGTGACGTCGATCACGTCCCGCAGCGTGCAGCCCGCGGCCTTCAGCACGGCATTGAGATTGTCGAAGGCAAGCTGGACCTGTTTTTCGAAATCGGGCTCCTGGGATCCGTCGTCGCGGCTGCCCACCTGGCCGGACACGAAAATCAGGTCGCCGGACCGGATGGCAGCGGAGTATTTGTGCGCCTCGTATAAGGCGTGACGGTTTGCGGGAAAAATCGGTTCTCTCACATGCATGGTTTGTCCTTCCGGCGCTGACGCGCGCACACGGGTATCCGTTCGGCCATCTGGAAGAGGCCGGCGCGGACGCTTTGGGTTTTGCTGTTCACTCACGGGGCGAAGTTTGATATACGCCGCGTATGTCTATTATATAGATACGGCTCGTATGTCAATTGACATGCGTCGCGTGTGTGAATGACGAGGCAAGGATGGCCCGAAGAACCCGTATTGAAATGATGGAGGAGACGAAGGCGAAGCTGATCGGCGCTGCGCGAAAGGCCTTCGCCGAAAAGGGGTTCGCGGCCGCGTCCATGGACGACCTGACGGCTGAGGTCGGCCTGACTCGCGGTGCGCTCTATCATAACTTCGGCGATAAACTCGGCCTGCTTGCCGCCGTCGTGCATCAGATCGATGTGGAAATGGCGGGGCGTGCCCAGATGAGCGGGTCAAGCGCGGACAGTGCCTGGAATGGCCTTCTTGCCGAGGGGCGCGCCTATATTGAAATGGCTCTGGAGCCCGACGTGCAGCGCATCGTGCTGCTCGATGGTCCTGCCTTCCTGGGCGATCCGTCACGCTGGCCGAGCCAGAACCTGTGCCTTCAGTCGACTTTGGAGAAGGTGAGGGGCTTCATCGCCGACGGTATCATGCGGCCCGTCGATGCCGAGGCCGCCGCGCGCCTGATGAGCGGTGCGGCGCTAAACGCGGCGCTCTGGGTGGCGGCGAGCGACGATCCGCAGACTGTGCTGCCGAAGGCGATCGATGCCTTCACCTGCATGTGCGAGGGGTTTCTGGCACGGAGGAATTTGGCCTAGCTGCCGATGTGCTTTTCGCCGCGTTCCCTGGCCAGCCTGATCTGCAATTGCCGTTGCCGATAGCGGTCGCGATCGGCTTCCGTCCGGCTCTCATAGCAGTTGGAGCAGGACACGCCTTCTTCGTAATAGGGCGACGTGATTTCTTCCGCCGTGATCGGGTTGCGGCAGGCGTGGCAGAGCTTGTGATTGCCCTGCTTCAGCCCGTGCTCGATCGACACCCGCTCGTCGAAGACGAAGCAGGCGCCTTCCCACAGGCTTTCCTCGGCCGGCACTTCCTCCAGATATTTCAGAATGCCGCCCTTGAGGTGGTAGACCTCGTCGAAGCCCTGTTGCTTCATGTATGCGGTGGCCTTTTCGCAGCGAATGCCGCCGGTGCAATACATCGCGATCTTCGGCTTGTTGTGCAGGCCGGGGTTGTTCTGGACCCAGTCTGGGAATTCCCGGAAGGTCTTGGTATTGGGATCGACCGCGCCCTTGAAGATACCAATGGCGGTTTCGTAGTCGTTGCGTGTGTCGATGACGATGGTCTCCGGGTCGGAGATCAGCGCATTCCAATCCTTCGGATCGACATAGGTGCCGACGATCTCATTGGGGTCGATGTTCTCGACGCCCATGGTCACAATTTCCTTCTTCAGCTTCACCTTCAGCCGCACGAAGGGCATCTTGGAGGCGCGGCTTTCCTTGTGCTCAAGGCCTGTAAATTCCGGCTGCGCCCGGAGGAAGGCCAGCACGGCGGCTATGCCCGCATCGGTGCCGGCAATCGTGCCGTTAATGCCTTCATGGGCCAGCAGCAGCGTGCCCTTGATGCCGTTCTCCTGCAGCAGCGCCAACAGCGGCTCGCGAAAGCTCTCGAAACGCGGGAAGCGGGCAAAATGATAGAGCGCGGCGACGCAGAACGCGCCGCCCTCTTCATGGCGAGGAATTTTCAGATCTTCGGTCATGGGGCGGAAATACTGCTTCGCCCCCTGCGACGCAACGATTTTCCGTGGTGGACCGGAAGTTTGAAATTCGTCAAGTCGGCTTCCCGCCGCCGCTCAGGATGCGGGCGGCGTGAAGACACGAATGCGGTGGCCGTCGGGATCGGTGGCGGTAAAGGTTCGGCCGAATTCCATGTCCTGCGGCGGTTGCAGCATGGAAACTTCCTGTGTCTGCCACTGCGCATGCAGGGCATCGACCGTTTCGGGCGAGGGCGCACGAATGGCGAGTTCACACCCGCCCCCTAAGGCCAACGCGCGCGGCTCTACCGTGTGGCGCGACCAAAGGCCGAGCACAAGGCCGCCGGGCAGGGCGAACAATGCGAAGGTATCGGAGGTTTCCACCGGCTCCAGGCCAAACAGCTGCGCATAGAAGGCGGCACTGGTCCGAGGCGATTCCACATACAGAATGGTCATGGTCGGCGTCATCGTGATTGTCATGGCTTTGTCTCCTTTGTTGACGAAGCCAAGATAGCCGCCCATGCTGCCAAAAACTGTCAGCATGTTTGTGATGCTACTTCACGAGGCGATCCGGTACGGCGCTGACGCGGCGCCACTCCTTCAGAAGGGCTGCCCGGCGCATGGGATAGCGCCCTTCGCCAAGCATCGCCTTTTCCAGCCTGTCGGTGCGAAAATGGCGGAAGCCCTGGCGCAGCGTGCACCAGGCAATCAAGACGCGCACGCCATCGAAATAGCCGAGCGCGCAGGGCCAGATGGTTCGCTGCGACACCGTTCCGTTTTGATCGCGGTAGTCTATATCAAGCGGTCGCTCTGCCCGCAGCGCCTGCCGCAGCAAAGCCAGATCGACGCGATGGACGGGAAGCGCGGGACCCGGACCGACCAGCAGCCCGATATCCGCCATATCCCGCCTGAGGTCCTCGGGCAGGACGGAGTTGATCTTGGCGAGCGCCTCGCCGGCCGCCGCGGACAAGGCCTCATCCGTTCGTTGGGTCACGAAGCGGAACCCCAGCATCAGCGCTTCGATCTCATCGCGCGTAAACATGAGCGGCGGCAGCATATAGCCGGGGCGCAAGACGAAGCCGATGCCGGCCTCGCCTTCAATGTCAGCCCCTTGGGCCTGCAGGCTGGCGATATCGCGATAAAGGGTGCGCAACGAAATTCCGAGTTCGGCGGCAAGCGTCGCCCCGCTCACCGGCTGGCGGTATCGGCGCAAAATCTGCAACAGGGAGAGAAGGCGTTCCGAGCGGCTCATGGAGGAAGCATAGACTTGCTGCCATCCGTTGTCAGCAGTCAGGCAGTTGCCGCTTCCATCCAAAGCGCACGGATGACCTTCGCCTCGCGAGAGGGAGCGTCTGCGAAAACCTGATCGGCAAGGTCAAGCGCCTCGGTTCGAAGCGCCTGCTGCCGCCTGATGATCACCCCGAGCAGATGGGATTGCACTTCCCCACTGCCGCAAATGCCGGGCTCGTCATCCAGCAGTTCCACAAGCAGCGAGATGTCGTGTTCGTGGCCAAGGATATCGACGAGTTGCTTGGCTTGCGATCGCTTGGCGGCAAATGCGGAGGGCCAGAGATCGCGCAGCAGGGAGAGGTGCATCCAATAGAGCTGGGCTGCCTTGCGAAGATCGTGGAAGCGTTCTGCATGGGCATCTGTATGGCAGGCCTCAAGGACATGCCGCGTCTTGAGCGATGCATTCTTCCAGGCCTTTGACAGCGCCTTGGCCACTTTGCGTGGGCTCGTTGGGAAAGTTTCGGCTTCAACGGCGGCGGTGGCGATCCGACAGGCCTCGATGGCGGCATTTGCCTTGTCTGCCAGTCCAGTTTCTGCCGCAGCGATGGCATCGCGCCGTTCGGTCAGTGCCGCCAGCGTCTGTTGCAGGGCAGCGATCTCATCAGGCGATTCGGTGTGGCGCTCCAGATAGGCCACGGTCTCGATCAACGCCGTGGCGTCGCGCACGGCGGACAGCGAGCGGGCAGCATCGCGCAACCGGGCATTCTCCGTTTGCCGGAATTCCTTCCTGTCGCGGGCTACAAGCCGGTAAAGGCCGCGCACGCGCTTCAGTTTCTTGCGGGCCTCGTGGATTGCTTCATGCAAGCCATCTGGCTGGGTTTCGAGAGCGGCTATCGCGCGGGACAGCTGCTCTGCCGCGACCGTCTTCACCTCCCGATCGAAGGAAGCGGATGCATCAATTCGATAGGCCATCCAGGGCTCCTGTCGGGAGGTCTTCGATGGCCAGCCATTGGTTCGAATAGCGGCGCTCGCCGGTCACCTCGCGCCCAAGCCAAGCCGGCAAGGCAGGGGAATCGCTTTGATCCTGCAGTTCCACCTCGGCAATGACAATCCCGAGATGGGCGCCGGAAAACACATCGACTTCCCAGAGGAAGCCGCCGAACTCCACGTGATGGCGGGTCTTTTCGATGACGCGGCCTATCGCCAGTGTCATCATTTCCTCGGCATCCGCGACCGGAATGGCGTATTCGAACTCGTCCCGCACCAGCATGTTCGTGCCGATCTTGATGGTCAGCCGCGCCGAGTCTCCGTCGCGAATGCGGATTCTGACCGACCTGTCATCCATGGATGCGATATAGGCCTGGCGGATGCTGATGGATTTCTTGACGACGGCCCTCCAATCGTCATTCGCCACCAGGAACTTTCTTTCGATCTCTTTTGCCATAGGGCTCCGCTATGTCCATTTCCGGCGCGGCAAGACTAGCCGATGAAGTCGTCCATTCAAACCGCGTTTTTACCGCTTGAGTTTGAGCGCCGTGATGCGGCTTGCCGTCTCGACAATGCCGGCGTCGCGCGCTACTCCTTGCTCTAATTCAATCGTTTAGAAAGGTGCTGGCCATGAGCACGAAAACCGAAAAACTTCTGTCCGTCCTGAAGCTGCAGCCGGTGGTGCCGGTTCTGATCATCGACGATGCCAAGACGGCCGTGCCGCTGGCACGGGCTCTGGTCGCCGGCGGATTGAAGGCGATCGAGATCACCATGCGCACCGACGCGGCGCTCGAAGCCGTGCGCCTGGTTGCCGCCGAGGTGGAGGGGGCTGTGGTCGGAGCCGGCACCATTCTCAACTCCGGGCATTTCGCCGCCGCCGTCGAAGCGGGTTCGCAGTTCATCGTCAGCCCTGGCACCACGCATGAACTGCTCAAGACGGTGCGCAATTCCGATATTCCGCTGTTGCCCGGCGCGGCAACCGCAAGCGAGGTCATGGCCCTGCGCGAAGAGGGCTTCCAGGTGTTGAAGTTCTTCCCGGCAGAGCAGGCCGGTGGTGCCGCCTACCTGAAGGCACTGTCCTCCCCGCTGGCCGGCACGATGTTCTGCCCCACAGGCGGCATTTCTCTCAAGAATGCCAGGGATTACCTGTCCCTGCCCAACGTCATCTGCGTCGGCGGGTCCTGGGTGGCGCCGAAGGAACTGGTTGCTGCCGGCGACTGGGCTGGCATCACCAAGCTTGCCGCAGAGGCCGCCGCGCTCAAGGCGTAAATTTGTCTGCTAGGCAGTGTCCCGGCCACTGACCGGGACACTGCAAAAGCGGCCTGAAACATGAAATTTTCGTCATGTTTTTGTATTTCCGCGGCGGACTTCCTATCTCCTTGATGTGATCGACCATCAGGAGAGATTTATGTTTGACGCCAAAAAGCTGCTTGACCAGTTCCTCGGATCGCAAGTGCCCGGCATGTCCGGAAGCGTGCGCGACCGGGCGGGCCAATTCGGCGACATCGCGAAGAACAATCCCTTGAAGACGGCTGGCCTGGCGGCCGTGCTGCTGGGCACCAAGACCGGCCGCAACCTGGCCGGCAATGCGCTGACCATCGGTGGGCTCGCTGCCATAGCCGGCCTGGGCTACACCGCCTACAAGAATTACCAGGCTGGCAAGGATCCGGCCAATACCAGCATCCCCGCGCTGCCGGAGCTCCTGCCGCCGCCGACCGATTCGCCATTCAGCCCCCAGGCTTCGACAGTCACCAATGACTTCGCGCTGGCGCTGGTGCGGGCGATGATCGCCGCAGCCAAGGCCGATGGCCATATCGATAACAGCGAGCGCGCGCTGATCATGGACAAGATCAAGCTGTCGGGCCTTGGTTCCGAAGCCGAAGACTTCATCGAGCGCGAACTGGCCAATCCCACCGATATCGATGCCTTGGTGGCGGCAGCCCGGACGGAAGAGCAGAAGGTCGAAATCTACACTGCGTCCCGTCTCGCCATCGAGCCGGACAACCGGGCAGAGCGCGGCTATCTCGACCTGCTGGCCGGTCGTCTCGGCCTTGCTGATGCCCTGGTCGACCACATCGAAGCTACGGTTGCTTCCGCCAAGGTCTGACCGGCCTCGCCCGAATGCGTTAGTCTGTCACTACCGCGCGGCATGTCGAGGGCCAGTTGCCTTTGCGGGGCGGCTGGCCTACTCCTCTTGCAAAAGAAGCGAGGCACGCATGCGCGATTTATCCACATTCAAGGGCTGCCCGGCGCCTCAGCCGGTGACGCTGTCAGGGCGTTTCGTCATCATCGAGCCCTATGACAAGGCCAGCCACCTCCAGCCGCTATGGGATGCGCTGGGTGGACTCGGCATCAATCCCTTGCTCAAATACTTTGCCTGCCCGGAATTTGCCGATGTCGCGGCCTTCGGGGCCTGGCTGGATGCCGTGCAGGGCGGTTGGCTCGTGCATGTGTTCCGCAGCAAGGCATCCGGCGAGGTGCTGGGCATGGCGAGCTATATGCGCGCTGATCCGGCCAATGGCGTGGTGGAGGTCGGCGGGGTGGCCCATGGTTCGGCCATGAGCCGCACACCGATCGCCACGGAGGTCCATTACCTCATGGCACGTCACGTCTTCGACGATCTCGGATATCGCCGTTACGAATGGAAATGCCACAACGACAATGCCGCGAGCAAGACGGCCGCCCGTCGCTACGGTTTCACCTTCGAAGGTGTGTTCCGCCAGCACATGGTGTCCAAGGGTGGCAATCGCGACACCGCCTGGTTTTCCATCATCGATTCGGAATGGCCCGTCGTTAAGGCGGCCTTCGAGACGTGGCTGTCGCCGGGAAATTTCGATGAAAGCGGCCATCAATTGCGGCGCATGGACGATATCCGCGCCGAGCTCGCAGGGGAGACCGCAGCATGAATGGCAGCACCCGCAATTCCGCTATCGCAGCGGCGCTGATCCTCGTGGGTGCCACGGTTGCCCTGCTGATCCTGCCCAAGGTGGTGCTGTGGATCGGTGACTATTCCCCGGCTCTCGCAGCCGTCGCCGGCGGCGCTATCATCCTCTCCTTCTTTGCCGTCTTCTGGCTGCGGGCGCGCTATCAGCGCCAGCATCGGAAGGTGGAATGAGGATTGGAGTATGAGGGGCTGGGAGACCTCAAATGTTGCCTTCATTCATCAGGTCATGGGTCACAGGAGATCGCAGCGGCGACCGCGGTATCAATTTCAGGCAGCTTAATGCTGGATGGAACGCGAATAATGGCGCGCCGCATCCCCATGTCGCGCTTTGTGGCTCTACGATAGAACTCCACTTCCTGATGACACTGGGGGCAGGAATTGTTGCTGGAGATGATGAAGCCGGTTGCCTCACATTCGTTGGGTGCAGCCGTTGGCGCCTTGGTAGTCCGAATGACGAAGGCTGGTACCTAGGCCAGTGCCGCTATAGCAAGATTGCGCCGAGATGGGGTGAGTTCTACGAAATTACGGGCCGCGACAGCTTGCGGGATATGCCTGATGACTGGCATGAGCTTGCCGATGCTGGCGAAGGCTATCGCCATTTCCTCTTCTATTTGAAAGACGAGACGTTCGAATGCATCGCCGCCGACTGGTCTTTCCGGCACGTTGCTGCAACTGCGGACGCTTCCAGACATGACCGCTCGGTCAACGTCATTAACTCAGTTCGATATTGAGCGTCTTTCCTGCGCCTTGTGCAAATAGCCGACCTTTGCACAAGGCCGGCTATTTCTCTTTATCGATATGCCAAAGCCGCTTAGAACTTCACACCGAGGCCGACGCCGATGACGTGCTGGTTGAAGTCGGTGTTGACGCCCTGGATGTTTCGCTCGCCGTAATCGTTGTAGCGATATTCGAGACGCGTAAAGATGCGGTCGGTGAGGGCGTAATCAACGCCGGTGCCGACGGTCCAGCCATGCAGCGTTTCGTTGATGTTCACGCCGCCGCCTTCAACGTTGAAGTCGGTGGCCGTCCAGCCGCCGGCAACGTAGAACAGGGCGCGGTCGAAGGTCGCACCAACGCGGGCGCGTACGCCGCCGTTCAGGCCGGTGTCGATCGTGCCGCCCGGATAGCTGTTTTCGTTCCAGTCATAGTTCAGGTCTGCTTCCAGACCTGCAACGAAGCCGGAGCTGACTTCCCAGTTATAACCAACAAAGCCACCGAACCGTGCGCCGTCGAAATCGTCCGAGGCGGCGCCTGTACCGTTATAGAAATCGGCGTCGCCCCAGCCGTAGCCACCGAACGCACCCGCGTATCCACCGGCCCAGGAGAAGGCAGGTGCCGATACCACGGCTGCCGGTGCTTCCGGAATGGGTTCAAACACTGCGTCAGCAGCGAATGCTACGGACGAGGTTGCGAAGATCGCCACGGTACCGAGCAGGATTTTCTTAATCATGGAATGTACTCCCCTGTTAGCAAGGAACGCCCCACGGACATTCCCATCGACGCGACCACTGCGTCGCTGCTGCCCAAAGCAAAACACCTACGTTTTGTTCCGGGGCCTGAGGCGATTTTTTGCCAGGCAATAAAACACTAGCCAGCAATGCGGCAAAAATGACACGAATGGCCTCACAAACGCGTGTTTTGCAGCAAATAGGAAAAGCTTCAACCCGTTTCCGGGAAGAAGCTTAATGTCGTGTTGATGGGCCTTGAATAAGGCTCAGGCGGCGCGAATTGATCGCGGCTGGCTCAGTTTGCGACCTGTTGCCACGATCATGCCGGCAGCGCCTTCAAGCCAGCCGGCTTTCAGTTCCAGCCCCAGGAAACGATCGCGGGCGAAGGGGCCGGGCATCACGAGATGCTGTGCCTTGGAGGCGGAGAAGCCAAAACGCTCGTAGTAGCTGGCATCGCCGACGAGCAGGACTGCGCCATGTCCGCGCTTACGGGCTTCCAGAAGGGCAGCCCGCATGAGAGCCGAGCCGATGCCCTTGCCCTCATGTGCGCCATCCACAGCCAAAGGTCCGAGAAGCAGCGCGTCGATGGCATGGCCGTCACGGGTGACGCCAGCCTCAATGTTCCACAGCCTGATCGTGCCGATCACATGACCTGCGCGATCGCGGGCAACGAGCGCCAGCCCTTCGGCCGGAACGCGGCCGTAGCGGATCTTTTCCGAGGACTTCGTGCGTCGGTCGGCGCCCATGGCGCGGTCGAGCAGGGTTTCGCGCGCAACGACGTCGGCCGGCGTTTCGTGGTCGATGACAAAGGCAGGTGCTGCTGCGAAAAACGCGCGCACGGAATCAAGAACAGCGGCCATGTTGGCCTCCCGTACCAAGAAGTGTTTCCAATAATTGTTTGTTTTCGCCGCGCCGGTTCTCCGGCGCGGTCGTCAGACGGTGCTTAGATCACGTAGGCCTTCAGCGGATCGAAGCCGTTGAAGGCAACCGCCGAGTAGGTCGTGGTGTAGGCGCCCGTGCCTTCGATCAGAACCTCGTCGCCGATCGTCAGGGACAGCGGCAGCGGATACATGTTCTTCTCGTAGAGCACGTCAGCGGAATCGCAGGTCGGGCCGGCGATCACGCAGACTTCCATCTCGTCGGCGTCATGAATGGTGCGGATCGGGTAGCGGATCGCCTCGTCCATGGTTTCGGCGAGGCCGCCGAACTTGCCGATGTCGAGGAACACCCAGCGATGGGCGTCGTTGTCCGACTTCTTCGAGATCAGCACGACTTCCGCCTTGATGACACCGGCATTGCCGACCATGCCGCGGCCGGGCTCGATGATGGTCTGCGGGATGTTGTTGCCGAAGTGCTTCTTCAGCGACGCATTGATTGCCTGACCGTAGGCTTCTGCGGACGGGATGTCGCGCAGGTACTTGGTCGGGAAACCACCACCCATGTTGACCATCTTGAGCACGATGCCCTGCTTGGCAAGCGAGCCGAAGACGCGCTTGGCATCGGCCAGAGCCGCATCCCAGGCGTCGACCTTGGTCATCTGCGAGCCGACATGGAAGGACACGCCGAAGCTTTCCAGGCCCAGCTGGTGGGCATAGACAAGTACGTCGACGGCCATCTGCGGCACACAGCCGAACTTGCGGCTGAGCGGCCATTCGGCGCCTTCGCCATCGGTCAGGACGCGGCAGAACACACGGGCACCGGGAGCGGCACGGGCGATCTTTTCCACTTCTTCGTGGCTATCCACGGCGAAGAGGTTGATGCCGAGCGCATGGGCGCGCGCGATGTCGCGTTCCTTCTTGATGGTGTTGCCGAAGGAGATGCGGGCAGGCGTCGCACCGGCGTCGAGCGCCATCTGGATTTCCGCAACCGAAGCGCAGTCGAAGTTCGAGCCCAGCGAGGCGAGCAGCGACAGGATTTCCGGAGCCGGGTTAGCCTTCACGGCGTAGTAGATCGCGCTGTCGGGCAGGGCATGGCGGAAGGCGCCGTAGTTGTCGCGCACAACGTCCAGGTCCACCACCAGGCACGGACCTTCGGGACGACGGGTCTTGATGAAGTCGAGGATACGGGCAGTGGTCATGGTCGAATTCCCCTATAGTTCCAAAGCTCCGGAAATCTCCCGGAGGACAAAGGGCTACAGACGTGCGATCAAGGAACCAGCCGGTGGAGACCCCGGAACCTCAACACGCGCCTGATGCACAGTTGGTGAACCAACGCCTGCCAAGGCAATCGGTTCGGCTTTGTCTGCCATGGATTGGAGGGGGACCCTACCGCACTTCCGGCAATGATGGTGTGCCTCTTCAGTACCCCGGCTGATGGAAAGCCGGCAGAGAACCAGAAAGGCCCGCACCGTCGTTGCTTCAAGATGTCCTCGCATTTCCCGGTTGGCCGGAATAGCGACTGGAGGGGTTAGTTCCAGGTACCTTACCGATGACCTCACCTTAGGGATAAATCCCAGTTCGAGGGTCGGCGGACACCCACAGGCACGTGCGACTTTGGGCAGCCACGGAGATAAGAACAATCGACGTCATAATCAAGCGTTTTTTGCCGCCCGACTTCAAAAAATTCATTGAACGAATTTGGCCAATTGTTCAGATTATTGGAACGAAGCACAGGGAGCGCAGCATGGATACCCTTACCCGGATCAGGGCCTTCATTGACGTGGTGGAGGCGGAGGGATTTTCCGCCGCGGCCCGGAAAACCGGGCGTTCCAAGGCTCTTTTGTCGAAGTATGTGCGTGAACTGGAAGATGAGCTTGGGGCGCTATTGCTGAACCGCACGACGCGGCAGTTCTCCCTGACGGAGGCCGGACACACCTATTACAGGACGGCAGCCGACATCCTGAAGGAGATCGACAATCTTGCGGACCTGGTGCGCGAGAACAATGCGGATCTCAAGGGCAAGCTGCGGATCACGGTGCCTCGAACCTTTGTCGATGCCGAAGTCGGCCAATCACTCATCGATTTCGCCACAGCGAATCCCGATCTGACGCTGGAAATCGTGGCAGACGACCGATTCGTCGACATGATCGAAGAAGGCTTCGACCTGGCGATCCGTGTCACCAAGCTCGATGATTCCGGCCTCATTGCCCGCAAGCTGTCGGACTTCCGCATCTATGCCTGTGCCGCGCCTTCCTTCGTGCTGAAATATGGACCCTTCATCCACCCGCAGGAACTCTCCCGCGTTCCGTTCATCATCGACACCAATTCACGCTCTCACAACAGCGTGCGCTTCATGGATACGGATGGTAGCACGATCTCGGTCGCGGTCAGCGGGCCAATTGAAGTGAACAGCCCGCAGGCCACGGTGCGGGCGGCCCGTGCCGGGCTTGGCGTCGCCATGGTGCCGGACTTCATCGTGCGGCCGTATATCGAATCGGGAGAACTGATCTCCCTGTTCGACGACTTCCTGCCCCGCGATCGCGGGATCTATGCAGTCTATCCGCATCGCCGTTATCTGCCGGCCAAGGTGCGGGCCTTTGTCGACTACCTGACGGCCTGGTTCCGCAAGAACGACTGAGGACAGATTGTCCCATTTCGGCCTCAATGGATCGGGATAGAATGGCGGCGAATCGTGAAGGACTTTCTCCATGAAATGTGTGCGCTCTCTGGTCCTGGCATCCGCACTGCTTTCGCCGGCTGTTGCCGTGGCGCATCCGCATGTGTTTGCGGAGGCGCGGCTGGAGGTGATCAGCGGGGCTGACGGCAATCTCCAGGAGTTGCGGAACGTATGGAGGTTCGACGACATCTTTTCCTCCAGCGTGCTGATGGATTTCGACGCCAACACCGACCTGAAGCTCGACGACAAGGAACTGACCGAGATCGCCCACACGATCCATGAATCCCTGGCGGACTACACCTATTTCACCTTCATCACGCATGATGGCAAGCCGGTTGATGTCGCCAAGCCCGGGGCCTTCCATGTGGACTTCAAGGACAACCAGCTTCTGGTGTTCTTTACCATCACCACCAAGGACAAGCTGCCGCTCAAGGGCAAGCTTGGCTTCGGCGTCTACGATCCGACGCTCTACACCGCCATCGACTTCGCCAAGGACGAGGACATGCTGACGGAGGGCGAGGGGTTCGCGGGCTGCAAGCATGCGGTGGTTCGGCCTAATCCTGATGAGGTCATCGCCCAGAACCAGGCCAACCTAACGGAAGCCTTCTTCAACGATCCTGCCGGGACAGATATGGGAAAGCTGTTTGCGACACGGCTTGAAGTGACATGCTGATCGAGCGGCGCATTGGCGGGCTGGCCTTGGCCGCGGCCGTTTTGGCGCTATCGGTTGTCATGGGATGCAGCGCCGCTCATGCGGCATCGCCGCTTGGCGTGGGTACGGCGGAACCGGCCTTCCAGGCGTCAGGTCCGTTCGCCGGCTTCCTTGCCTGGGTCAACCAGCATCAGCAGGAATTCTACCGCGCCCTGACGACGGCCTTGAAGGCCATGCGCGAGGATCCGGGTGCGCTCGGTGGCCTTATCGGCCTGTCCTTTGCTTATGGCGTTTTCCATGCCGCGGGTCCGGGCCATGGCAAGGCGGTCATTTCCTCCTACTTGCTGGCCAATGAGGTCGAGCTTCGGCGGGGCATCGCGATTTCCTTCATATCCGCGCTGTTGCAGGGGGCGGTGGCCATCGGCCTTGTCGGGTTTGCCTATCTCGTCCTGCGCGGCAGCACCATCTCGCTCAGCGATGCGACCGGCGCCATGGAGATTGCCAGCTACGGCTTGATTATCGCGTTTGGCGTGTGGCTGCTGATCCGTAAGGCACGGCATATGATGCCCGCGCACGTTTCATCCGGCGGCGCAACGTCATCCCTGTTTGATAGTCCGCAGCTTGCTTCGATACCATCAGCGCCGCTTGTTCGCCAAAGTGCCAGAGGCCTGCGCTTTAAGGCGAAGGCGCTCGACCACAGCCATTTGGGGATTTCCGCCGGCGGCGTTTGTGCGGAATGCGGCATGACCCATCTGCCGGATCCCGGTCTGGTCCGGGCAGAGCATTTCAGCTGGCGGGAGGCATGGACGGCCGTGCTTGCCGTTGGTCTAAGACCATGTTCCGGCGCATTGCTCGTGATGACGTTCTCACTGCTGAACGGTCTTTATCTCGGCGGCATCCTGTCGGTTCTCGCCATGGCGCTGGGGACGGCCATCACCGTCTCCGTTCTCGCTGGTGTTGCCGTTTCGGCAAAGTCCCTGGCCTTGCGGCTGTCGGGACCTGGTACGACGGCTGCCAGGGTCACCGGCAGCGTCATCGAGATTGGCGGGGCAATCCTCATTATCGTGCTCGGCGCGATCCTGCTCGCCGCAGCACTCTGAGAACGTGTCCGGATCAGAATTCCTGCCAGCCGCCGGCGGCTGCACCGCCGCCGCCACCACCCGCATAGCTGAGGCTTGCGGCAAACAGCTCTTCCAGGTTCAGGAAGCAGATCATGGTGCCTTGATGCGCCAGGATGCCCTCTGCGAAGGTGGCGGCCTGGCCGGCGCTTTGCGGAACGGGCTGCAGGCTTTCCGCGGGAACCGTCAGTATATCGGATACGCCTTCGACAAGCAGACCAAGGGTCATCTTGTTGACATCAGTGACGATGATGGCGCTGCGTTCGGACGCCTCTGTGCCCGGCATGCCGAGCTTCACGGCAAGATCGATGATCGGGATCACCGTTCCACGCAGGTTGATCACCCCGAGTACTTCATAGGGCGCATGGGGGATTGGCGTGACAGGCGCCCATCCGCGGATTTCCCGGATCGAACGCGTCTTGACGCAAAAGGATTGATCATTCAGCCGAAAGGCGATGATTTCCAGAAATGCATTGGCGCTGGTATTCGCATTGATGTTCACGCCAGGATCCTCGCGTTTATGGGTGTTGAGCGCTTCTCTTTATAAGGGAAAGCTGTCGCAAGGCTGGCCTCCAAGACGAATGTCAGGGAAAATTTCCAGACCATGAGCCAGGATGTCATTGTCGATGTCACGCTGCGCTTCGCCGATGTGAAGCGACTCGCTTCGACCTAACCGCAGTTTCGCTCTGATTGAGCTTGAAGCGGCTGACCAGAGATGTCAGATGTGCCGCACCCTCAGCCAGGGCATGGCTTACGGCTGTCGTCTCCTCCACCATCGCGGCATTCTGCTGCGTCATGAGGTCGATCTCGTGCACCGCGGCGCTGATCTGCTGCAAGCCGACCGACTGCTCGCGGGCCGCCGTAGCGATCGCTTCGATGTTGCTATCGATGCGCGCGACATAGTCGCCGATCTGGTTCAGCACGGTGCCGGTTTCGCCGACGAGGCGCACGCCGGAACTGACCTCGGCTTCCGAATTGCCGATGAGCTTCTTGATCTCGCTTGCCGCGTCGGCGGAGCGCTGGGCGAGCGCGCGGACTTCCTGGGCGACGACCGCGAACCCCTTTCCGGCATCGCCCGCACGGGCGGCCTCGACGCCGGCGTTCAAGGCCAGAAGATTGGTCTGGAACGCGATTTCGTCGATCGCGCCAATGATCTTGCCGATTTCCGCGGAGGATTTTTCGATGCGCTGCATGGCGCTGACCGCATTGCGGACAACATCCCCGGAGGCGTCGGCGCAGGTTTTGGCTTCGATGACCAGCTTGTGGGTGTCTTGGGTCCGCTCGCTGGACGAACGTACGGTGGCGGTCACTTCTTCCAGCGCTGCGGCTGTTTCTTCCAGGGATGCGGCTTGCTGCTCGGTGCGCTTGGCCAGGTTGTCGGACGCCTCGCGCATCTCCATGCCGTTTTCGTGGAGCGTTTTGATCTCGGTCATGACCGCTTCCAGGGTTTGCTGGAAGGTGGTGATCGAGATGTTGAAATCGTGCCTGAGAGGCTCGAAGCGCGGATCGAATGGCTCCTCGATCGTCATGCGCATATTGCTGTCGGCCAGTCGGTTGAGGCCGGCGCCCAGCGTATCCACGACCCGCTGCAAGGCCTCTGCATCCACGCGGGCCTGTGCCTCGCGCACGGCGCGCTCGTGGTCCGTCATGGCGCGCGAGGCTTCCGTCTCACCCTCCAACTGGCGCTTTTCGAGGCCCGCTATGCGAAACACTTCGACGGCGCGGGCGATTTCGCCCACTTCGTCCGGGCGGGTGGCATAAGGGACCTGACGCTCCAGATCGCCTTCCGCCATCTCCGTCATGAAGCCTGCGATCCTGTTCAGCGGGCCAAGCGCGCGGAAGCGGACAAAGACCACCGCCCCCAGCGCCATCAGGATCAAGACCGCGCCGCCGACGAGGGCAATCCTCTCGCGGCTTGCGCTCTCAGTGGCGGCAAATTCCTCGCGGCTCTTGAGATAGGCATTCGACATTTCGACCAGTTCATTGACCGCGGTCTCATGCGTATGGAATCGCTCTCTGAGGCCCGGCAGGGCCGCTTTTACAGCGTCGCCGTCGCCGGCCGTTAGGGCTGGCAGATAGGCGGCATCCATATGTTTCCAGAATTCATCGCCTTTCACCAGCACGTCAGCATAGAGCTTTTTGCTGAGATCATCGGTGAGGGTCGAGTTTTTCCAATACTGATAGCGCTCGGCGTAAAGGCCATGCAGGGCGCTGATGCGCGCGGCGTTCGCCTCCGCCGTGTCAGGATGAAGTGCTGACTCGTTTGCCAGCGCATAGGTCTCGATCAGGTAGAGCGGCGGCGGCAGGATGTCGGCGATGAGATCCTTGCCATCCACGATCTGCTTGTAGATCGGCCCGTTGATCTTGAGTGTTTGCAGGGTCTGCATGCCCAGGCCCACGGTTGCCAACAATCCCAATGCCAGGGCGAGACCAGAGGCTGTCACGATATGCGAGATTTTCAAATGCATCACAGTAGCGCGCTCAAAAAATCGACGCGGGCATGTAATACCGGCAGCATAATGCTGCCAATGCCTTTGTCTGGTGTAAGACCCTCGAAAAGAATGCTGCGTTCCAGTGGTCGGCGTTTGACGCTTTACGAGATTGAAGCGCGGACCGACTGGAACATCGTTTACCCTAAGGCTTAAGGCTTACCGATATATTAAGTATAACGTAACTTGAACTGAAAATGACGGAAGGGCCGACCGCATACGCTATTGGGTCGGCATTGGTGCCTCAGGCGGAGATATCAATCACACCGCAGTCGCCTGCGTCGGAGGCATAGGCGACCAGTTTGCCCGTCGCGCTCCAGCCCATCGAGGTAATCGCGCCCTTACCTGGACGGCGCAGCAAGGCTTCCTTGCCATCCGCCAGACGTACGGCAAGGATCATCCCGTCGATGAAACCGATCGCCAGCACCTCCTCGACAGGATGGAAGGCGACATGGGTGACGAGGATATTGGCGCGAGTGCCGAGTTCCAGCGGCGCCTTGCCCATGGGGCCGTCCTTGCCGGCAAAGGGCCAGACGATCGCGGCCGGTGCGCCTGACGATGCCAGCCACTTGCCCTTGTTGGACCAGGACATCGACTTCACTTTCGCGGGATAGCCGGTCATGCGCATATGCCGGGTGTCGCCGCTGGCCTTGCCATCCAGCTTCCAGCCATGCAGTGCGTTTTCCTGCATTGTGGTCACGATGAAGCGGCCGTCCGGAGAGAAGGTGACGCCGTTATGGGCGCCTTTCCACTCCAGATCGACAGGAGCACCTGCCGTGCCGACCCAATGCAGGGTGACGCCGTTATAGCGCGCAGCCGCGATCCGCAGGCCCTTCGGGGCGAAATCCAGCCCTTCGATGGTTCGCTCCTCGGTGAATTCCTTCACGGAGCCATCGCCCAAGCGAACGAAGGCGGATTTCCCATAGGCATAGGCAACGGCGCCCTGCGGGCCGCAAGCGACGACGGAAATCCACTTGCGCGGCACCGAGGCCAATTCGGTGACTGAGCCGTCATGGGCAATCCTCAGGACCTTGCCGTCCTCACCGCCTGTCAGCAGCGTTTGGGTCGCCGGGTCCTTGATGCAGGTCAGCAGGCCCTGATGCGCTTCCGTCACCTTCTCCCCTCCGTCAAGGCGATGGATGGTCCCGGCCGCCGTGGCGAACACGGGAATATCGCCCAGAAAGGCCGCGGCAATGACGTGGCCTTCGAGATCGAGCGGAGCAACTGATGGCATCAGATAGTCTTTCTTAACTGCAAGTCGGGATCAGGGAATGGCCTGAGGACAGACCTCAGGCAGCCGCTTCGCAGGCGTGGAAGCTCTTTTCCAGCTTTTCGCGATCCAGGTTGCGGCCGATGAAAACCAGGCGGCTTTCATGCTTCTCGCCTTCCTTCCACGGACGCTGGTGATCGCCTTCGACGATCATATGCACGCCCTGTACGACATAGCGCTCTTCGTCGCCCTTGAAGGCGATGATGCCCTTCAAACGCAGGATGTTCGGGCCATCGGTCTGCGTGACCTTCTGGATCCAGGGGAAGAAGCGGTCCGGGTTCATCTCGCCGCCGCGCAGCGACACGGAGGTCACCGTCACATCATGGATCGGCGACGGCGCGTGATCATGGTGATGGTGCCCGTGATCATGGTCGTGATCGTGGTGATGGTGGTCATGATCATGGTGGTGGTGATGATGATCGTGCCCGTGGTCGTGGTCGCAATCGGGGCCGCAGACATGGTCGTCGCCATGGGTCAGGAAGTGCGGATCGTTTTCCAGCGCGCGCTCCAGGTTGAACGCGCCCTGGTTCAACACCTTCGCCAGATCAACGCCGGAGCGGGTCGTGGTGTAGATGCGCGCCGAGGGGTTGATGGCGCGAACGACATCTTCCACCCGATGCAGTTCTTCATGGGACACGAGGTCGGTCTTGTTGATGACCACCACATCGGCAAAGGCGATCTGGTCCTCGGCTTCGCGGCTGTCCTTCAGCCGCAGCGGCAGATGCTTGGCATCGACGAGGGCCACGACGGCATCGAGCTCGGTCTTGGAGCGCACATCGTCATCCATGAAGAATGTCTGCGCCACCGGCACAGGGTCGGCAAGGCCCGTGGTCTCGACGATGATGCCGTCGAAACGGCCGGGGCGACGCATCAGGCCTTCCACAACGCGGATCAGGTCTCCGCGCACGGTGCAGCAGACGCAGCCGTTGTTCATTTCGTAGATCTCTTCGTCCGACTCGACGATGAGGTCGTTGTCGATGCCGATCTCGCCGAACTCGTTGACGATGACCGCATAGCGCTTGCCGTGATTGTCGGACAGAATGCGGTTGAGAAGCGTGGTCTTGCCTGCGCCGAGATAGCCGGTCAGCACGGTCACGGGAATGGGTTTCGCTGCAGCTTCGGTCATGAAAACCTCTGTCTAGGGAATGCGGCGGATACCGCCATGTTATGGTGTTACCCCATATAGGCTGTGCCGCGCGTCAGTTCAAAGATTTTGTTAGGGGCCGCGAAATCAGGCGGGGATGGCTATCATGGAAGCGTTGCAACGTCCGTCTGCTTCAACAGTTGATCGGTCGTCAACAGAGGCTGCGCCAGAACCTTGGCATAGGCATAGTGAAAGCAATCGAAGTTGCTGAGATGGCGGCGACCAATGCCATGGCGCTCGGCAACCGCAATGGCATGCCGCAGGATTTGCCGAGGGTTCTCCGCCTCTCGCAGGTCTATGCCGCGTGCTTCCAGCCATTCGACGACGGCACCTTCAGCCTCGCTGAAGGTGCAATCCAGTTGGTCCGGCCGCGACAGCACGATGATTGCCTCCCAGGCTGCCATTGCTGAGGTAAAGGGTGACGCGGCGGTGAGCAGTGCCGTTTCATACGCGTCAGCACTGTCTTCCCCTGTCATCATCGAAACGATCGCACAGGCATCGACAAACATCGATCACGCGCCCAAGTCGTGGTCGAGATCGTGATAGGCTTCCTGTGGCACAGGCGCGCGCGCCTTTTTGAAGGCAAGGCCGCGGTTGGCAAGGATTCTCGCGGCGGTGTCCCGGGGACGTTCCTGCTGCAAGCGTTTTGCAATGGTTTCCCGCAATGCGGAAATGACCGCTTCGGTAATCGTGGATCGATCAATCTCGGCCAATTGCCTTGCAAGCGTATCAGCCTGCTCATTTCTGATGTTCAGGGTCATCGCCATTGCTCCGTGTGTAGCTCAATTTAGTTGATCATGTAGCTATCCACAAGGACGCAGGGCCTACTCCCAAGTGTCCGACAGATCAAACGCCGCCACATCCGCCAGCAATTCCAGCAGTCCTGAGACTGCATGATCCAGGAGGCGCTCTCCTGCCTCTGCCGTTGCCGCGGCCGCGTTTCCGGCGACGCCGTCAGGATTGAGGTCGGACATCTTCCATCCGAAAGCATGGGGGCCATAGGCTCGGAGATGTTTGAAGCGGTGCGCAAATTCGGTCTGGCGCGAAGGGAAGTCTCTTGCGCTGGACCTATCGACCCTGTCGGGATCGAGCGCCAGCATCACGGAGGTTTCGATCAGGCCGCCATGGATATCGATCGCCTTGGCCTCTGGCGAGATGATGCCGTCAGGCAGGCCGAAGCGGGTCCAACTGGTGGCGACCGCGAGCATGTTGAACCGCACCCGCGCCTCGGTCGCGACGATGGTCATCAAGGGCGAGTTGCCGCCGTGGGCGTTCAGCATCACGAGCTTGCCAATGCCCATGTCATGCAGGCTCTTGGCAATATCAAGCCACCGGTTGATCGCCTCGTCGAAGCCGAGCGATTTTGTGCCGGCGACATCGAGATGTTCGACGGAATAGCCGACGGGCTCGACGGGCAGAAATGTCACGGGCAAGGGCGCCGGCAGTCGATCGATGAGGCGATCGACCACGCCCTTTGCGATCAATGTGTCGGTATCAAAGGGCAGGTGCGGGCCGTGCTGCTCATGCGCGCCCATCGGAAGGACAGCAATCCAGTTCCGCCGGTGTCTCGGCCCGAGGGCCGGGTCGTTGTCCTCAAATCGCGGTCGTGGCAGGGCCATCTGGCACTTCTTTCAAAGATTGTTTAAGGATCAGGCGGCGATGCCGACCATCAGGCGTCCAAGCCGCCGGGCGGCCGGGTCTTGGGGGGACAATGTCGAAAAAAGACAAAGGCGACAAGAAAAACAAGGCTGGCAAGAAGAAGGACGCAAACGAGGCGGCGCTGCGAGAGCTTGGCCCGGCCATCATTCAGGCCGCTCGTTCGCTCAGGACCGCCATGTCGCACAGCCTTGCCGAAAGCGGGCTCTATGCCGGGCAGGACGGCGTGATCCAGGCGCTGGCGGAGGAGGATGGGCTGACCCCCGGATTGCTGGCCGCCAAGCTCGGCGTCAAGGCGCCGACGATGACGCGCACCATCGGCCGCATGGAGGCGCAGGGCTTCGTCGAACGCCGGGGCGATGGCGGGGATGGGCGGCTGACCAAGGTGTTCCTGACAGATGCGGGTCGCACCAGCCTCGATACGATCCATGCCGCCAATGAACGCTGCGAGCAGCAGGCGACGCGCGGCCTTTCCGGCAAGGATGTGCGGCAATTGGTAAAGCTTCTGTCCGTCATCGAGGAAAATCTCCAGGCGGAAAACCTGGAGCCGTAAGTGCCGGATAACGGGTTGCTGCCGTCGGGAGGTTGCAAAGCCGCGTTAAATTGTTTAATTAAAACTTTTAATCGACTGTATTCAGTATGGAACAAGGCTGAGGATGTCGGCGGTCGTGTGCGAGGGGGACACGTGGCGCAGAAAATCAAGCTTTCCACAATTGCAGAGTCGCTCGGGCTTTCCACTGCGACAATCTCATTGGCATTGCGCGACAGCCCGCTCGTTGCGGCTGATACGCGAGAGCGGATTAAGGAGCAGGCGAGGGCGCTCGGCTATATCTATAACCGCCGCGCCGCCAGCCTCAGAACCTCGAGATCCGGGATCATCGGTGTCGTGGTGCATGACATCATGAACCCGTTCTACGGCGAAATTCTCAAGGCGATCGAAAGCGAGCTCGATCGCAGCCGCCATACCTTCATCCTCTCCAACCATTATGATTCCGTCGACAAGCAGCGGACCTTTATCGAGACGCTGCTGCAACTGGGTGGTGATGGTGTCATCCTGTCGCCGGCCATTGGCACACCGGCGGAAGATGTGATGCTGGCGGAAGACAATGGCATGCCGGCCATCCTGGTCGCACGCTCAATGGAGGGCGTGGAACTGCCGATCTATCGCGGTGATGACAGCTACGGCATTTCGCTCGCCACCAACCACCTGATCGGCCTTGGCCATCGCGTGATTGCCTTTATCGGCGGCACGGACCAGACCTCGACCGGACGCGACCGCTACCAGGGCTATGTCAATGCCCTGCGCAAGGCCGGCATCGAGGTCGATCCCAATCTGCGCATTCCCGGCCCGCGCTCCAAGCAGGGCGGCTTCGAGGCGGCAGTGCATTTCCTGTCGCTGCCGCAAAAGCCGACGGCCGCCGTCTGCTGGAATGACCTGGTCGCGATCGGCCTTATGAACGGGGTGGCGCGTGCCGGCCTGATCGTCGGGCGGGACATTTCCGTCACCGGCTATGACGACCTGGAGGAAGCCTCGATCGCCACCCCAGCCTTGACCACCGTCTGGAACGGGCAGGCGGAGGTTGGCCGTCTTGCAGCACGAGCCCTTCTTGATAAACTGGCCGGCAGTCACGAACCCGACGGCATGCATCTGATCAAGCCGGAGATGCGCATCCGCCAGTCGACGGGCCCCATTAATCGCTGAGGAATTCTACATGACCGACACCAGGGCGACCATCCTTGTCCCCGGACGCATTCATCCGCGCGTATTGGAGCGTCTTCAGGACCGTTTTGAGATCTTGAACGTGCCGGTTGGTGAATATCCCGACCTCTCCGCCGAGGATGCTGCGCGGGTGCGCGGGATCGCGGTTTCCGGTTCCGTCAGCGAAGCCTGGATGGAGCGTCTGCCGGCGCTGGAGATCATCGCCAACTTCGGTGTGGGTTACGACGGCGTGGATGCCGGCGCGGCTGCCCGACGCGGCATCATCGTCACCAATACGCCCGATGTGCTGAACGATGAGGTCGCCGATACCACCATCGCCCTTCTGCTGAATACGCTGCGCGAGTTCTACACCGCCGAGCGATATCTGCGTGATGGCCGGTGGGTAAGTGAAGGCCCTTATCGCTTGACGCCGCTTTCCTTGCGTGGCCGTCATGTCGGCCTCTATGGCCTGGGGCGGATTGGGCTGGAGATCGCCAAGCGGTTGGAGCCGTTCAAGGTCAAGATCAGCTACCACACGCGCAGCCCGCGCAGCGGTATCGACTATGCGCATCATGACTCGCTCGAGGCACTGGCTGAAGCCGTCGATACGCTGATCTGCATCGTGCCCAAGACGCCCGAGACCTTCAAGGCCATCGACGCCAAGATCCTCAAGGCCCTTGGCCCGAATGGGGTGCTCATCAATGTCGGCCGCGGCTGGAGTGTCGATGAGGAGGCGCTGGTTGCGGCGCTCAACGAGGGCACGATTGCGGCCGCTGGCCTGGATGTCTTCCAGGACGAGCCGACGGTTCCGCAATCCCTGCTTGATGCGCCCAATACTTCGCTCCTGCCGCATGTGGCCTCGGCCTCCGTGCCGACCCGAAATGCGATGGCAGATCTCGTGGCGGACAACATCATCGGCTGGTTTGACCGTCGCCAGGTGCTGACGCCGGTTCCGGAAACGCCAGTTGTTGGTGCATAATTTGCTAATATAGTCTGTAAAACTGGCTATTTGTTCAGCTTTCGGCAAGCTTTGAGGCGCAAGCTCTCCTGACATTCGCAGTTTCGCGGCAGGAGAGAGGCCGATGAAATCTTATGCAACTGTTGGTGCGGTCAGCATGTTCGCGGCTCTTGGCGCCGCAATAGCCTTGCTGGCGTGGGACGGCACCAAGTCGAGCCCTGCCATGCCCGATATCGATCCGATCACCTCGGCATCCGTGCCGTCGGCACAGCCCACGGACCAGTTGGCGGATGACGCGATCACGCGGTTTACCGTCTCGAACCTGGATACGGACACCGTTTGCCTCGTGGAACGCGGCAAGTCAGCCCTCGGACGAGGGACCGATTTCTCAGCCGAAGCAGATTGTGAGGCCGTCTGGCCGGGTCTCGCGGCGGCGCGAAGCTGGATCGAGAACGGCGACGGCTCGGTGACCTTAACGGATGAGCGCGGCACGGCCGTGCTGACGATGGGAACAGCACGCGGTTTCGACTATGCGACGATCGAGCCCAGCGGCGTCGATATCACCTGGCTGCAATTGCCCTGACGCCAGTCTGAGTGTGAAGATTTACCGGGCCAACTGCTTGGCTGCGGCGTAGTCCCTGACGGCTGTGCCAAAGGCCTCGAACAAGGCGCGCGAGGGCCTGTCCGTCTCGGCCCAGTATTCCGGATGCCACTGGACGCCGACGGCAAAGCCCTTGGCATCGATCACCGATACCGCTTCGATCGTGCCGTCATCGGCCACGGCTTCGATCTGCAGGCGTGGTGCAGCCTTGGAAATCGCCTGCCGATGCAGGGAGTTCACCATGATCTCGCCCGCGCCGACTACGGCTGCGATGCAGGACCCTTCCTTGACCTTGACGCTCTGGCGGATCGAAAAGGCGACATCGCGCTCGACATCGGCCGGCTTGCGATGGTCCCAGACGCCGGGCTTTTCCTGTATTTCGCTTTCCAGGGTCCCGCCCAGCGCGACGTTGAGCTCCTGAATGCCACGGCAGATGGCCAGCATCGGTATGCCGCGTTCCAGGGCCGCCCGGATAAGGGGCAGGGTGGTCGCGTCGCGGGCGGGGTCGAAGGGGCCATCGCTTTCCCTGGCCTCGGCGCCGTAGAGCGAGGGATGCACATTGGTGGCGGAGCCGGAGACCAGCAGCCCGTCGACCCGGTCGAGGATCGCCTCGGGGTCGTTGCCGTGCTCGAAGGCCGGCACGATGAAGCTCATGACATCGGCAACCTTCAAGGCTGCGCTGACATACTGGTTCTGCGCGGCATGCCATGTGGTGCCGTCAAAAACCCGGATATCGGCGGGAATGGCGATGATCGGCTTCATGGTATCTCCGGCGGGCATGATTTGCTGCCTGCTTTGTCGCTTGGCAATGGCTTTTCGTCAATCCATTGCGGGCCTGTTGTGCGGGCTGGCCGATACAAGGTCAGTGGCAGGATTCGCATAAGTTTTGTGCAATCCCGAAGGCAAAATCTCGTGTGTTTGCAGGCATTTCAAATAAGCCGAAAGAATAGTGCCAAAGCGCTTGAAACGCTTTGGGCAACATGATTATCTCGCCCCATTGCTGCCGGGGAGGGCGCTGGTTTTCCGCGCGCAGAGCAAACCATGATGGGAGGTACTACATGGATCGTCGTTCATTTATCAAGAAGGCGGGCGTGACGGGTGCAGGCGCTGCTGCCGCTACCGTTCTGGCCGCTCCAGCCATTGCGCAGGAAAACCCCAAGATCACCTGGCGCCTGACGTCGTCGTTCCCGAAGTCGCTGGACACCATTTACGGCGGCGCAACTGATATCGCCGAGCGCGTATCTGCAGCCACCGATGGTAACTTCGCCATTCAGGTTTTTGCCGCTGGCGAAATCGTTCCCGGTCTGCAGGCGGTTGACGCCGTTGCCGCCGGCACGGTCGAAGCCGCGCACACCACCTCCTACTATTTCTGGGGCAAAGAGCCGACCTTTGCCATCGGCACGGCGCTTCCTTTCGGTCTCAACGCCCGCATGTCGAACGCCTGGTTCAACCAGGGCAACGGCAACAAGCTGATGAACGAGTTCTTCGCGACCCAGGGCCTTTACGGTCTGCCGGCCGGCAATACCGGCGTGCAGATGGGCGGCTGGTTCCGCAAGGAAATCAACACCGTCGACGACCTCAAGGGTCTGAAGATGCGTATTGCCGGCCTGGCTGGCAAGGTTCTGGAAAAGGTCGGCGTCGTTCCGCAGCAGCTCGCCGGCGGCGATATCTATCCGGCGCTGGAAAAGGGCACCATCGACGCTGCCGAATTCGTCGGTCCATATGACGATTCCAAGCTCGGCTTCCACAAGGTCGCCAAGTACTACTACTATCCGGGCTTCTGGGAAGGCGGTCCTGTTGTGCACGGCTTCTTCAACCTGGAGAAGTACAACAACCTGCCGAAGCATTACCAGGCGATCCTCACGGATGCCTGCGCCTATGCCAACACTAACATGATGGCGAAGTACGATGCCAAGAACCCGGCTTCGCTGAAGCAGCTTGTCGCCGAAGGCACGGTGCTGCGTCCGTTCAGCCAGGAAATCATGGAAGCCTGCTACAATGCCGCCATCGGCATCTATGCGGAGCTGTCGGCACAGAGCCCCTATTTCAAGAAGACCTACGAAGATCAGTTGGCCTTCAAGAAGGACGCCTATCTCTGGGCACAGCTCGGCGAATACACCTTCGATACCTTCATGATGATCCAGCAGCGCGCCGGCAAGCTCTGAGCTTACAGCCGCCTCTTAAAACAGAAACCCAGGCTGAAAAGCCTGGGTTTTTTGTTGGGTGGACATCTTTCCGGTGAGGCCCGCTATCAGGCATAGCCGATGAGTGCGGGGCGCACCGTGCGGTCACCACCATAATCGCGCGCATGGGCGTTCGACGTCCGCTCCTGCTTGGCCATTGAATGAAGTTCGATTCGAGACATCTGGAAGGCGCCGTCCGCAAAGGTGCCCGTATCTGGCGTGTCGATGGGGTTGGAACGGACGGCGTTGAGCAGTGTAAACATTGTAGGCCTCCCTTTCCAGCGGAAACGACGCCGAATTGATTTCGTTCCCTCTTAGGCCCCTATTCGTTTATCTCCGGTTAACCATAACCGCATGACGTGATGACGTTTTGAATGCTGGTCCGGGCATGAAAAAAGGCGGCGTCAGTGGGCGCCGCCTTTGATTTCGATTTCGATCGATCAGCGAATGACCGGTGGCTGGCTTAGGTCAATAGCTGGTGCAGGAGCCGGTGCTGCCGGAGCGGCAGGTGCCGCGCCCGGAAGGCCGCCTTCGGTGTTGATCGGCGGTAGGCCGAAGGCTGGTGCCTGACCCGGGGCGCCAAGCGGCGGCAGCCCGAGGTTTGGCGCCTGATTGCCGCCGGTTCCCTGGCCGAGTGGAGGCAGGCTCATGCCGCCGCCCTGTCCACCAAATCCGGGTATCTGGATATTGATGGTGTTCGGGTCTACGGTAGGCGCATCGCCCTTGTAGCGCATTACCAGTTGCGGGAAGGCAATGACGACCATGATCATGACGAACTGGATCACGATGTAAGGGAAGACGCCGCGATAGATGTCGGCGGTCTTCATGCCTTCCATCGTCCGCCCGGTGACCTTGTCCTTCCACCTGCCGGACGGCGCAACCGACCGCAGATAGAACAGCGAGAAACCAAAGGGTGGCGTCAGGAACGAGGTCTGCAGGTTGATGCCGAGGATAACGCCGAACCAGACCAGGTCGATGCCGAGCGCATCGGCAACTGGTGCCAAGAGCGGCACCATGATGAAGGCGATCTCGAAGAAATCGAGGAAGCAGCCGAGGATGAAGATGATGATGGTGACGACGATCAGGAAGCCATATTCGCCGCCTGGAAGTGCCAACATCAGATCCTCGACCCAGACATTGCCGTTGATGCCGTAAAAGGTCAGGCCGAAGACACGGGAGCCGATCAGGATCATCATGACGAAGGCCGAGAGCTTCGTCGTTGCATCCAGGGCACTGCGAAGGGTTGTCATGTCAAGCCGACGCTTCGCCAAAGCCATCAGCAGAGCACCGGCAGCGCCCATGGCGCCGCCCTCGGTCGGCGTGGCAATGCCGAGGAAGATCGTTCCCAGAACCAGGAAGATCAGGGCAAGCGGCGGTATCATCACGATGATGACCTGCTGCGTCAGGCGCGAAATCCAGTTGAGAGAGAACTGCCGGTTTGCAAGCGCAATCGCGTAGAGCACGCCGACGGAGAAGCTGAGCGCCGAGACTTCCTGCCATTCGGGGCTTTCGATGCCGGTAAACAGCACGTGCTGGCCGAGGAAGTAAAGTGCGGTTCCCAGCACCAGCATGGCCAGAAGCGACCAGACGCCGCCGCCTAGTGTGCGGGCTTCCTTTGGCAGGGCAGGCGCCCATTCAGGCTTGATCAGGGAGACGATAAAGACATAGGCGCAGTAAGAGAGAACGATCAGGATCGCCGGATATAGCGCGCCGACATACATGTCGCCGACGGAGCGGCCGAGCTGGTCCGCCATGACGATCAGGACCAGCGAAGGCGGCACGATCTGGGCAAGCGTACCCGACGCGGCAATGGTGCCTGCGACCAGAGGACGGTTGTAGCCGTAGCGCAGCATGATCGGCAGCGAGATCAGACCCATGGCGATGACGGATGCAGCCACGACGCCGGTGGTTGCTCCAAGCAGCGCACCGACGAAAATGACCGCATAGGCCAGGCCGCCACGGATCGGGCCGAACAACTGGCCGATCGTGTCGAGCAGATCCTCGGCCATGCCGGATCGCTCGAGGATCAATCCCATGAATGTAAAGAACGGGATAGCAAGCAGTGTCTCGTTCGACATGATGCTGCTGCCGTAGATACGGTCGGGATGGCTTTGCAGCAGCGGCCAGAACAGCGTGATCTCGGGGGAGATGTGCGATAGCTCGACGCCGATGACGAAGAAGATGAGGCCGCCGGCCGCCAAGGTGAAGGCCACGGGATATCCCAGGATCAACAGGGACATAACCGTCACGAACATGATCGGCGCGAGGTTGTGGGCAATAAGGTCAATCATTGTTATCGCCCCGCTACTTCGTCGCCATCCTGTTCGCCGACTGGCACAGGATCCTCGAGATGGCCAGTCAGAACGGCGGCGCGCTTGATGATTTCAGAAATTGCCTGGGCGCTCAGCAGGATAAAGCCTGCGAGCACGGCGCCCTTGGCGGGCCAGATCGGCAGGCCACCGGCGCTGGAGGAGATTTCTCCACTGAAATACGACCGCCAGAACCAGGACCAGGAGAGATAGGTCAAGAGGAAGGCAAAAGGCGTCAGGAAGATGATATGCAGGATGAGGTCGATCCAGTCCCGGGTCCGCTTCGACCAGGACGAGGAGACGATGTCGATGCGGATGTGGTCATTCTTCTGGAGTGTGTAGGCGGCGGCGAGCATGAACACGACGCCGTACAGATACCATTGGAGCTCAAGCCAGGCATTCGATGAGATATCAAAGGCTTTGCGGATAATCGCGTTTCCGGCGCTGATCACTACGGCGGCGAGCAACAGCCAAGATACCCACCGCCCGATAGCGCCGGTGATCGCGTCGATCACCCTGCTAAGCGTTAACAAAAGGTGCATTTTTTTCTCCCCTGGACGTGTCTTCGTGCATAGAGCAAGCGCTGACGGCGCGCAACAGCGCACTTTAGCGCTTTGGTATAAGACCAAAGGCGTATTGGACGGCTTGGGAATGCCATGGTTAGCCAATGCTTAACGACTGTGCGGCAAGTAGGCTCAATGATCACAAGGCTCCTTTAATCGTTTGAAGTTAGTCTCCTGGCAAAAGAGGAGGCATGAGATGGCAACGCGTGCTCCGGGAGCAGTGACGACAGAGGTATATCTGTCCCTCGTCAGGTCGTTGTTCGGCAATCGACGGACACTGTTCGTGAGCCTTGGTCTGCAGACCGGGTGCCTGTTGCTGGTCTGGTGGCAGAGCGGGTTGCCGGTCTATCTTTGCCTTGCTGCCGCCTTCATGATCGTCGGGCTCTACCGGACCGCCACGCTCGCCTGGTTCGACCGGGCGGATTGCTCACTTTTGACGCCGGCGACGCTTGCACGATGGGAGCGCTGGTATCTCTCGGGCGCCATCTCCTCCACCTGCATTCTGGGGCTTGCAGCGGGTTATGCCGTTGCCACGTCGCATGGATCCTTTGCGGAGCTTGTCTGTATCTCCGTCGCCATGGTGACAGTCGTGTCGGTCGTCGGCCGCAACTATGGTTCGCGCAAGGCTGTCATTCTGCAAAGCCTGTCGCTCAGCCTGCCCATAGTCATCGCTAGCCTCGTTGTCGGCGATCCGGCTATGATCATCCTCTCGCTGCTGCTAATGGGGCTGGTGCTTGCCACCCTGCGCATGGCGGCCGGCATTCGCGATGTCCTGTCGCGCAACGTGCATGCGTCGCGGGCCGTGTCGCTCATCGCCGACAGTTTCGACACCGCCCTCAACAACATGACCCATGGGCTGCTGATGCTGGATCGCTACAATCGCATCCAGGTCATCAATCGCAAGGCCTGCGAATTGCTGCAACTGGGCGAGCATTATCGACTGAAGAATTGCGATCTGGATGTGGTGCTCAAGTTCGGTGTGCGCCATGCCATCGCCGATGGAAGCATGCCGGACCTGATCCAGAAGCAGTTGCGCCAGTTGGTCGGCGGTTCGGTGGCGCGCGCGGTGCTGCATTTTTCCGAAGACCTGGTGCTGGAATTCTCGGCAAGCCATCAGGCCGGCGGTGGCGTAGTCCTGATCTTCGAGGATGTCACCGGCCGCATTCATAGCGAGCGCAAGATCCTGCACATGGTGCGCTATGATAGCCTCACCGGCCTGCCTAATCGGAGCTATTTTGCCGATCTGGTCAAGGAGAGGGCGGGCGTCCTGCCGCCGGAAGCCGAGACCGGCATCCTGCTGCTGGATATCAACGATTTCAAGCATGTGAACGACATGAAGGGGCATGCGACAGGTGATCGGCTGCTGGCGGCCGTGGCCGATCGGCTGTCAACGCTCGCCGGCAACGACGTGCTGCTAGCCCATCTCCTGGGTGATCGCTTTGTATTCCTCTTTGCGCCCCGGGACGGACGCGTTGACGAGGCCATGCGGGATGTTCATGCAAAGGCAGCCGGCAGTTACGACGTCGACGGCACGACATTCCGGATCACGATGAATGCCGGCGGCGTGATTCTGCCGGCCGGGCAATTGTGTGTCGAAGACTGGCAGATCAAGGCAGACCTTGCGCTCTACGATTCAAAGTCACGGGGCAAGGGCACGCTCGCGCTTTTTGCCGAGGAAATGGATGCGCGCTATCTCGAGCGCCAGCGATTGAAGGTGGATTTGCGCGACGCAGTTGAAAACTGGCGTCTCAGCGCTCTCTATCAGCCCATGTATGTGCCTGATGGGTCGCAACTCTCCTGCTGCGAGGCATTGGCACGATGGACCCATCCGGAGAAGGGACCAATTGCGCCCAATATCTTCATCGAGATTGCCGAGGAAATGGGAATCGTCTCCGATATCACCCGCTTCATGATCGATCGGGCCTGCCGGGATTGCGTTGACTGGCCCGAGCATATCAGCGTTTCGGTCAATCTCTCCGAACATGATTTGCGCAATTGCGATATCGTCAGGACGGTTGAGGCCGCGCTGGCAGACAGCGGCCTGTCGCCGTCCCGGCTGCATCTGGAAGTCACCGAAAGCAGCCTTATCGAGGAGCTCTCGACCGTCAGCCTGCTGCTGGGCGATCTGCGCGCGCTGGGCGTGAGCATTGCCATCGACGATTTCGGGACGGGCTTCTCCAGCCTGAGCTATCTCGATCGGTTGCCGGTGGATATCGTCAAGATCGACCGCTCCTTCGTTCGCGATATCACGACGGATGCCCGGCGCTTCAAGCTGCTGCGGGGCATCGTGACGCTGTCGCGGCAGCTTGACCTGGAAATCGTGCTGGAGGGCGTGGAGACAGAGGCGCAACTTGAGCGGATTCGCGAGTATCGCTGCGCCGACCTGATCCAGGGTTATGTTTTCTCGACGCCTGTTTCCACCGACCGGATTTCGGTGCTCAGCGACAGGGCGCAAGCCTTGAGGTCACGGAGCGGGCAGAGCAAGGTTGCCTGAAAAACGTGCCTGCGACATCAGGATCGCCACCTGCCGGATTGCGCTTGAACGGCGGTTTGTGTAATTCCTTAAGCTGAAACGGTGCAGCATGCGCCGACCACAGATTTGAGATCGTGCCGTGTGCCGCCAGACCCAGCGGCGTCCGGCCTGCCAATGGGAGACAAGGATGAGCGAACACCACACCGGTCCGGTCGAAACGGGTGCGCCGATGGATTATCGCGAGCACGAAAAGACCTATGATGCTTTCATCGCCGGCACGAAATACGGCACGGTCATTTTGATCGCCCTGATGATCGCTATGGCTGCCGGCTTCTTCACAACGGCCGGTGCGATCGGTGGCACCTTCCTGTTCATCGTCCTGAGCATCGTCGGCGTCTTCTTCATGCGCTGATCGACCCTTCAAGGGTTTCGCGTCATGCGTTGCATCAGGGGGCTGGATGTCGATCCGGCCCCTTTTTCATGTGGGAATGGTCAACAGGGACCTCGAAGCCTATGTCCATGGACTTGAGCGAGATCTCCTACCTGATGCGGATTGGCTTGTTTGCGATGGCCGGCCTTGCCGGTTGGTTCGCAGTCATCGGCCTCCGCTTCTCTCTTCTGAAAAATCTCTGGGTGATACTGGCGCTTCTTCCTGGCATCCTGGTGGTTGGTGCCTTTGCCGTGGTTCGCGTTTCCGATGGCAGTGCGGCCGGCGCATTCGGGCTTGTCAGCCTGGCTCTGCTCGGCTTCTGCATAGTCGCTGGTGTCTTGGTCGCGAAGCGTCATTTGGCAGGGCGCCCGGGAGCGGCTGATGATCGCTAGCGCCGCATTCCTTGCCTGGCTCATTTCGTTCGTCTTTGTGGCCGTGAAGATCGGAGGTCTTCGCAGGCTTGGGGATACTGGGCCGGCATTCAGCCTTGTCATCGGCCTTGTGGGGTTAAGCGCCGTCGTGGCCCTCATCATGGCTCCGCCGGACTTTGGCGGCGTGGTGTTGCTCATACTGGGTCTCTCCTTTGGCGGCAGCGCCGGCGGATGGATGGCAAGGCAGGCTTCCGCTGAAACCACAAACACGGGTTTTGCAGCGGCACGAGCCGCGGGTGCAGGCGGGTGTCTCTGGATCGTCGCCGCAGCATTCGCCAGGTCGAACGGGAATATGGCGGTGGCGGCCACAGATCATGCCGCATTCGTCGCGCTGCTCCTGGCCGCCGGCTTTTCGGCACTGGCTTTTGGCGGCTTTGCACTGATGGCGATGCCGCGCGTTGTTACACCCCGCCTTCAATCTTTCGCCCGTCGCTCCACGCCACGTGTTCTGCTTACCGTCGGCTTGGCGATCGTGGTGATGTTGTCAGCATTCGCGGCCAGCATGGCGAGTCTGCCGCTGCTCTGGCTCTCCGCAGGCATAGCTGCGCTTTGCGGCGCGCTCTACACCGTTTCACGCGATGACACGGCACGCCTGGCGCACAACGCCGTTATGGATGCGAGTGCGGCAGTCGCCATGGGCATGATCGGCATAGCGCTTGGGGAGCCGATTGCCATCATCGCCGGTGGCTTTGCCGCAGCGGCCCTGCTGGGGATCGCGCACCGCGCTCACCGGCGATAGGTCTGACGCGCAAAAGGTAGAAAGCGCCCGCTTTTGATGAAGCGGACGCTTTTGCAAATTGGTGCCGGGTCTGAGTGTCTCAGGCGCCGGTGCGTGTCCGGGCGAGACCGTCTCGTGCGGGCTGGTACTTCGGATCAAGCCCGAGAGCATGGGCGTAAGACTTTGCGGCCTTGGCCTTGTCGCCGCGACGCTCGTAGATCAGGGCCTGATTGGCCCAGGATTCCGCCACCTTGCCATCGAGTTCAATGGCGTGGTTGAAATCGGCAAAGGCGTTTTCATCATTGTTGAGCGCGACATAGGACAGGCCGCGGCCGTTATGAGGCTCGGGCGACGAGGGCGACAGCGAGATGGCCTTCGAAAAGTCTTCGATCGCCTTGTCGTGCTGTCCGCGCACCTGATAGATCAGCCCGCGATTGTGATAGGCACGCCCGTCCGTGGTGTCGAGTTCGATTGCACGGTTGAAATCGCCAAACGCCTCGTTGATGCGGCCTGCCTGGCGGTAGATGTTACCACGGCCGATATAGGCCACGTCGTAATTCGGATTGAGCTTGAGCGCCGTGTTGTAGTCGTTTGCGGCTTCGACCGGCTGTCCCATGTTGCGATAGACCAGACCGCGGTTGGCATAGGCCTGGTAGAAGCGTGGATTGAGCTGGATTGCGCGGTTGAAGTCGTCAAGCGCCTTGCGGAACTCGCCGGCCCTGCCATAGGCCGAGCCGCGCACATTGTAGCCTTCCGGATCCTGCGGATTGGCGGCAATGACGGACGAGAGCGAGGCAATGTTCTCTTCCGACCCCTGAGCCCTGTCGATGCGGATCATGTCGTCCGTCTCGACGGTCGCGCAGGCTGATAATGCCAGCAGTGCGGCCAAGGCAAGGGCCGGGCGCATATGACGGCTATGTCGGGCTCTGACGGTTTGCGACTTGGCAAGGACGGGCGGAAACAGTTCAATCATTGCTGCTTGCAAGCTTTCCGTGGGGGCAGGGGCCTCTACATGGCCGAATGCCGATCAAAATGTGAAAAAGCGGCGGCGAATCGATCGCCCC
This sequence comes from Rhizobium sp. RU36D, assembly GCF_900176345.1. GTDB lineage: Bacteria > Pseudomonadota > Alphaproteobacteria > Rhizobiales > Rhizobiaceae > Allorhizobium. The sequence goes on along the minus strand of NZ_FWXU01000001.1, from coordinate 286,557 downwards.
CGCTCATAGAACATCGGAAAACGACAAAATAGGGGCCGCTTAGCGAGCAGCCCGTGCAGGTGCCTTCGGAGCGGCAATCAGGCCTTCGCGCTGCATGCGCTTGCGGGCCAGCTTGCGAACGCGGCGAACGGCTTCGGCCTTTTCGCGAGCGCGCTTCTGCGACGGCTTTTCATAGTAGTCACGCATTTTCATTTCACGGAAGATGCCTTCGCGCTGCATCTTCTTCTTGAGGGCGCGGAGCGCCTGATCAACGTTGTTGTCGCGGACAAGTACCTGCACGTCTATCCCGTTCCTTTGGTTGCGGTTGATTTCAGCAGATGTGTGCCATCGGCGGAAATACGATATGGTTTCGAAGGGCCAGCGCCCGGCGATTAGCGTGGGCAATTAGCAGATTGCCCCCTTGAAGTCCAGCCGGTGTGTGCCCATGGTCCGACAAATTTAGCGGACAATCGAAATATTTGCGACGGTGTCGAAAGCGACATGTCGCGGCGTCGCAAAAGAGCCGACCTGTCGTCTATTGATCTGCGACGTGTAACACCATAGCCAAGGATTATCCGGAGTTTTGCCGGACCGACAGGAGCGAAGAGGCGAATGCGCAAATATTCGGTTTTTGCCGTGGCGCGCGAGGCATTGCGCGGACACAAAGGCTGGGACGCCCAATGGACTTCGCCAGAGCCGCGGGCATCCTATGACGTCATCATCATCGGCGCCGGCGGTCATGGACTAGGTGCCGCATACTATCTAGCCAAGGAGCACGGCATTACCAATGTCGCGGTGATCGAGCGCGGCTGGCTGGGTGGCGGCAATACCGGCCGCAACACCACGATCATCCGGTCCAACTATCTCTATGAAGAGAGCATGGACATCTACGAGCACTCCCTGAAGCTCTGGGAGGGCCTGTCCCAGGACCTCAATTACAACGTGATGTATTCCCCGCGCGGCGTGATGATGCTGTCGCACAACGTCCACGACATCCAGTCGTTCAAGCGCCACGTGAATGCCAACCGGCTCTATGGTATCGACAACGAGTGGCTGACGCCGGAGCAGGCCAAGGCCTATTGCCCGCCGCTCGATATCTCCAAGACCGCGCGTTACCCGATCAATGGTGCGGCCCTGCAGCGGCGTGGCGGCACGGCGCGTCATGATGCTGTTGCCTGGGGCTATGCCCGTGCGGCCTCCGATCGCGGCGTGCATGTGATCCAGAACACCGAGGTGACGGGCATTCGCCGCGGTCCTGACGGAGCGGTTATCGGCGTCGAAACCTCGCGCGGCTTCATCGGCGCCAAGAAGATCGGCGTGTCGGCTGCCGGCCACTCCTCGGTCGTGCTGGGCATGGCGGATGTGCGACTTCCGCTGCATTCCGTGCCGCTGCAGGCGCTGGTTTCGGAGCCGCTGAAGCCGATCTTTCCTTGCGTGGTCATGTCCAACACCGTCCATGCCTATATCTCGCAGTCCGACAAGGGCGAGTTGGTCATCGGCGCCGGCACCGACCAGTACAATTCCTATTCCCAGACCGGTGGGTTGCAGATCATCACCCATACTCTGGATGCCATCTGCGAGCTGTTCCCGATCTTCCGCCGGGTCAAGATGATGCGCCAGTGGGGCGGGATCACCGACAACACGCCCGACCGTTCGCCGATCCAGAGCGTGACGCCGGTCAAGAACCTGTTCGTGAACTGCGGTTGGGGCACCGGCGGCTTCAAGGCAACGCCGGGATCGGCCAATCTGTTCGCGCATCTGATTGCCAAGGGCGAGCCGCACCGGCTCGCGGCGGGGCTGACGCTGGACCGCTTCCGCACCGGTCGACTGATTGACGAGGCGGCTGCGGCTGCCGTGGCGCACTGACGGAAGGATTTGAGACGATGCTACTGATCAGATGCCCCTATTGCGAGGAAGAGCGCTCGGAACTCGAATTCCGTGCGGCTGGCGAGGCGCATATTGCGCGGCCAACCAACATTGCCGAGATCTCGGACGAGGACTTCGCGGAATACTTCTTCCTTCGCGAGAACCCGAAAGGGATGCTGTTCGAGCGCTGGCGCCATATCCATGGGTGCGGACGTTTCTTCAATGCCGCCCGCGATACCGTCAGCGACAAGATCTACATGACCTACAAGGCAGGAGAGCCGCAGCCCGATATGGCTGTCGTGCTGGCCGCCCGTGAACGGAAGGAAGCGTCGAAATGAGCGGCGCCAATCGCATTGCCGGCAAGGGCCGGCTGACCCCCGCAAGGACCGCACGCTTCACCGTCGATGGTCGCAGCCTGACCGCGATCGAAGGCGATACCGTCGCCTCGGCGCTACTGGCCAACGGCATTCATCTCGTCGGTCGCTCGTTCAAGTATCACCGCCCGCGCGGCATCCTGACCGCGGGTCCGGAAGAGCCGAATGCGTTGCTCGACATTTCCCGCGATGCCGCTCGTCGCCAGCCGAATGTGCGCGCCACGGTGCAGGAAGTGTTCGACGGCATGCGCGTGCAGACGCAGAACCGCTGGCCGTCTCTCTCCTTCGACGTCAGCGCCATCAATGATGTGCTGTCGCCCTTCTTTGCCGCCGGGTTCTACTACAAGACCTTCATGTGGCCGAAATCCTTCTGGCACAAGGTCTACGAGCCCTTCATCCGCCGGGCAGCAGGCCTCGGTGTTGCGCCTGAGGAGGCGGATCCGGACCATTATGCCAACCGTTACGCCCATTGCGACGTGCTGGTGGTCGGTGCAGGTGCTGCTGGTCTCGCCGCCGCTTTGGCTGCGGCCGAAGCCGGCGCCAAGGTCGTGATCTGCGACGAGCAGCCGGAGGCGGGCGGTGCCTTGCATTTCGATACGGGTGCCGTGATCGGCAGCGTCAATGGCTATGACTGGGCGCAGGCGACCGCGGCCAGGTTGTCGGCCATGGACAATGTGACGCTGCTGACGCGCACAACGGCCTTCGGATACTACAACCACAATTTCGTGGCGCTTGTCGAACGCGTCACCGACCATGTCGCCAAGCCCGACAAGCGCCAGCCGCGCGAGCGGCTGTGGCAGGTCAGGGCGAAGAAGGTGATCATCGCGACGGGCGCAATCGAACGGCCGATGGTGTTTGCCAACAACGACCGCCCCGGCATCATGCTGGCTTCGGCAGGCCGTACCTACCTCAATCACTTCGGCGTTGCCGTCGGCGCCAAGGTCGGTGTCTATACGGCGCATGACAGCGCCTATGAAGCGGCGATCGACCTGCACAAGGCTGGCGTCAAGATCGTGGCGATCGTCGATTGCCGCACCCAGCCGGGCGAGGCGGTGCTGGCTGCGGCGCGTGCGGCCGGCATCCAGGTTCTGACAGGGCATTCCGTGATGGATACGTCGGGCCGCCTGCGCGTGCGCTCCATGACCGTCGAGCGCAATGGCGGTGGCGGCAAGACCCGCTTCGATATCGACGCGCTGCTGGTCTCGGCCGGCTGGACGCCGTCGGTTCACCTGTTCTCGCAGTCGCGCGGCAAGCTGAAATATGATGCCGCCAATGAGCGCTTCCTGCCGGATGTCTATGCTCAGGACAGCATGTGCATCGGCGCCTGCAATGGCACCGACGACCTCCAGGCGCTTCTGGCGGAAGCCGCCTCGGCTGGCGCGGTTGCGGCTGGCGGTGCGCCCGGTGAAGGTCTAGGCGGTGCCAATGCCTTTGCCTGGACCGGAGGCATGCTCGGTGCGGCCGAGGGGGCGGGGCGTGAGGCCAGTGTCAAGGCCTTCATCGACTTCCAGCACGATGTCTGCGCCAAGGATATCCGCCTTGCCGTGCGCGAGGGCATGCATTCGGTGGAGCATATCAAGCGCTTCACCACCAATGGCATGGCCTCCGACCAGGGCAAGCTGTCCAATATGCATGGCCTCGCCATCGCAGCGGAAATGCTGGGCAAGGAAATCCCGCAGGTGGGTCTCACCACCTTCCGCGCGCCCTATACGCCCGTTACCTATGGTACGCTGATCAACCATTCGCGCGGCGACCTGTTCGACCCGGCCCGCAAGACGCCGATGCATGGCTTTGCCGTCGCCAACGGTGCCGATTTCGAGGATGTCGGCAACTGGAAGCGCGCCTGGTACTATCCGCGCCCCGGCGAAGACATGCATAAGGCCGTCAACCGCGAATGCAAGACCGTTCGCGAGGTCGCCGGCCTGTTCGATGCCTCGACGCTCGGCAAGATCGAGGTGGTCGGCCCCGATGCCGCAGCCTTCCTCAACCTGCTCTATACCAATGGCTGGGAAACCCTGAAGCCGGGCAAATGCCGCTACGGTATCATGACCCGCGAAGACGGTTTCATCTATGACGACGGCGTCGTCGGACGGCTGGCAGAAGATCGCTTCCATGTGACCACCACGACCGGCGGTGCGCCGCGTGTGCTGCATCACATGGAAGACTATCTGCAGACGGAGTTCCCGCATCTCAAGGTATGGCTGACCTCCACCACCGAGCAATGGGCTGTGATCGCGGTGCAGGGACCGAAGGCGCGCGATATCATCGCGCCGTTCGTCGATGGTATCGATATCTCAAACGAGGCCTTCCCGCATATGAGCGTTGCGGAAGGCAAGTTCTGCGGCGTGCCGACGCGGCTGTTCCGCATGTCCTTTACCGGTGAACTCGGCTTCGAAATCAACGTGCCGGCGGACTACGGCCAGTCGGTTCTGGAAGCTGTCTGGGCGCGGGCGTCGGAGATGGGGGCCTGCCTCTACGGCACGGAGACCATGCACGTGCTGCGTGCTGAAAAGGGCTATATCATCGTCGGCCAGGATACGGACGGCACGGTGACGCCCTATGACGCCGGTCTTGCCTGGGCCGTCTCCAAGAAGAAGACGGATTTCGTCGGCATTCGCGGCCTGAAGCGACCGGACCTTGTCCGCGAGGGCCGCAAGCAGCTGGTGGGCCTGAAAACCAAGGATCCGCATACCGTGCTGGAAGAAGGCGCGCAGATCGTCGCCGACCCGAACCAGCCGAAGCCGATGACCATGCTGGGCCATGTGACCTCGTCCTACTGGTCAGAAAACTGCGGACGCTCGATCGCCATGGCGCTGGTCGCCGGAGGTCAGGCACGCATGGGCCAGACGCTTTACGTGCCGATGGCCGACAAGACCATCGCGGTCGAAGTGACCGACATGGTGTTCTTTGACAAGGAAGGGGGCCGGATCCATGGCTGATATCGCGACAGCACAGCGCAAACCGGTCCTTGCAGGGCTGAAGGGTGGCAATGGCGTGGTGCGCATCACGCCTTGTCTGCCGGCAAGCCGCATCTCGCTCCGGTCTGGTGCAGCGGAAGTGGCGGCCCTGTCCACCGCCCTCGGCCTGCAGCTTCCGGTTCGTCCGAAGACTTCCGCAAGCCAAGGCGAGCGCATGGCACTGTGGCTCGGGCCCGACGAATGGCTGGTCATCGACCAGACGGGCGCGGACCTGATGGCGCTTTGCGCCGGCTCAGGCGTGGTCCATGCCGCAACCGACGTCTCCCACCGCAATATCGGCATCATGGTTTCCGGCCCCGGCGCAGCGGCCACCATCAACGCCGCTTGCCCGCTGGACCTCTCGCTCACCGGCTTCCCGGTCGGCTCCGCCGCCCGCACGGTGTTCGGCAAGATCGAAATGGTGCTGCACCGGGTGGACGCGGATACATTCCGGGTCGAATGCTGGCGCTCGTTCGCGGATTACGCGTTCGGGATGCTGAGCGAAGGCGCTGAGGACGCAGCGCTCTGAGAAGAGAGTGGTCGGCCCCAGCCGACCGTTTCTGCCGCGTGTTGGCTTCAGCAGGCCAAGGCTTCGCGCCTGCTGACATTCGTGCTACATTGGAGCGACGTAGTGCGAGGTCAGCGATGAGCAGCAGGGACATAGTCGACGATACGATCAGCGTTCCCGTCAGTTCGGAGACGATGAATGCACTGCGCGATGTCATGGCGGTGGGAAACTTTCCCTCGGCCAATGAGGCGATTGCGGCAGCTGTTCGGGTCTGGCAGGGCGATAACGCGAGCGAGAACCGGCTTCAATCAATCCGCCAACGCATAACCGCTTCGCTGCAGGATCCACGGCCCGACCTTACGATCACTGAGGTCGATGACGCTCTCGACGCTTTGATGGACGAAGCGATGCGGGTTGGTGGTCGTGCAACGGGCTGAGGTTCGTTTCCGGCCCGAGTCCTTGCGTGATCTGCAAGATATCTTCTACTTCATATTGACAGTGAGCCAATCTCCCGCCGTGGCTCGAGGGTATGTTGGCCGGATACGTCGGCGTTGTGAAAGCATAGCACACGCACCCAATGCAGGCCGTCCACGCTATGACTTGTTGCCGGGTCTTCGCATCGTCCCGTTCGAGCGTAGCGCTGTCATCGCTTACAAGGTCGAAAACGGCATTGTCCTGGTTACGAATGTCTTCTTCGGACGGCGGGATTATGAGGCGCTTTACCGCGACGAGCAGTAGGATGGACGCTCTTCAGCCAAAATCTGCTTCCCATCTATCGGCCAGCGGCGCTCACACCCCCTCAGGCCGATCCTTTGGGTCGAACTGGATGATGGTGATCCAGGTGGCGGTCAGGGCAGGCTTCTTTTCTTCCTCGATCTCGACCTCGACATCGTAGCTCGTCATCATCATGCCGGCGCCGCGGAAGCGGGCTTCGGATAGGGAGAAATGGCCGCGCACGCGCTTGCCGCAGCGAACTGGCGACAGGAAGCGCAGCTTGTCGAAGCCGTAATTGATGCCCATAGTCTGTTCGCGGATGATCGGCAGACAATTGTAGTTCATCGCCGAAAGCAGCGAGAGCGTCAGGAAGCCATGGGCGATGGTGCCGCCGAAGGGGGTTTCGGCGGCGGCGCGCACGGGGTCGGTGTGAATGAACTGGTGGTCGTTGGTGGCGCCGGCAAAAGCGTCGATCATGGTCTGGTCGACGGTAATCCAGTCCGAGAGGCCGACACGTTGGCCGACAAGCCCCTGAACCTCTGCTAGTGAAATCTCGACCGGCATCCGCCCTCGCTGAATTCTGTGTTTTTCCCGCAACTTATACGCCGAGTGCGCGGTAGCGAATACGCCATGGATATGGCGCCTCCATGAAATTTTTCAATTGGATCGTTGTCTTGCGGCGCAATCAGGAACCGACCAAAAAGGCCACCGAGCGTGGCTTTAGGCTGAGCGACTTGATCGCGCGGTCGGATGACAGCCGGTGCCACTTGATACCGGCCCTCAGTGGCAGGGTGAACTCGTGCGCCTCCCGGCCGCGGTTGAACAGGATGGCCAGTCTTGCGGGGCGTCCGGTCTCGCCGTCTTTCGTTTTCAGGATCATGGCGAACAGCCTGCCATCCGGCGCCTCCCATTCCGGCACGGTCATGGGATCACCGCTGCCCGACACCCACTCGACGTCGCCGTCATCGCCGGTGAAGAAGCCGGTCTCAGAGAATACGGAGAAGCGCTTGCGCATGGCGGCCAGATCCGACGTCAGCTGGACCAGATCCGCATTCATCCGGCTCCAGTCGAGCCAGGTGATCTCATTGTCCTGGCAATAGGCGTTGTTGTTGCCCTGCTGGCTGCGGCCGCCCTCGTCGCCGGCCGTCAGCATGATCGCGCCGCGGGTGGCAAACAGGGTGGAGAGAAGGGCCGAGACATCGGCGATCCGCTGCCGCTTGATCGCCTTGTCCGCGGTCTCGCCTTCCGCGCCGTTGTTCCAGGAGTAGTTCTCGTTATGGCCGTCGCGATTGTCTTCGCCGTTCCGCTCGTTGTGCTTGTGGCTGTAGGACACGAGGTCCATCAGCGTGAAGCCATCATGGGCGGCAACGAAATTGACCGTGCGCGTTGAGCGCAGGCCGTGGCGGGCAAACATGTCCGACGAGCCGGCGAGCGCGGTGGCCAGCGCGCCGGTCATATGGCTATCTCCGCGCCAGAAGCGGCGGATCGTGTCGCGTGCCCGGTCGTTCCATTCCAGGAAGGGGGCCGGGAAGTTCCCGAGCTGATAGCCGCCAGGGCCGATGTCCCAGGGCTCTGCAATCATGATGCGATCTTCGAGCACCTCATCCTTCAAGATTGCCGCCAGCGTTTCCGATGCGGGATCGAAGCCATCCTGGGTACGGCCGAGAATCGGCGCGAGGTCGAAACGGAAGCCATCGACGCCGGCTGCCAGAACGAAATGGCGCAGGCTGTCGATGATCAACTGGCGCATGCGCGGATGATCGCAGGCCAGCGTATTGCCGCAGCCGGTGTCGTTGACGAGGTTTCCTCGCTCGCCCGGCACATGCCTGTAGTAGCCCAGATTGTCGAGGCCGCGCATGGAGAGCGTGGTGCCATGGCGATCGCTTTCGCCGCTGTGGTTGAACACCAGATCCAGGATGACGCCGATGCCTTCGGCGTGCAGGGCAGCCACGGTGTCGCGCAGTTCCGCCACGCCGCCGGGCACAAGGAGCGGATCAAGCGCCATTAGCGCGATCGGGTTATAGCCCCAGCTGTTGCTCAGCCCCAGCGGCGGCAGATGGCGCTCGTCGATCCAGGCGGTGATCGGCATCAGCTCGATAGCATCCACGCCCAGCGTCTTGAGATGGGTGAGGACGGAGGGATGGGCAAGTGCCGCAACCGTGCCGCGCTTCTCCTCCGGCACATCAGGATGCAGCATGGTGAACGGCTTGACCGCCACCTCATAGATGAAGGCGCCCGGCTGAAAGAAGGGCATCATCACCTTGGCCTTGATGTCGCTAACGACCAGAGCCTTCGGAACGAGGTCGGCGGTTTCCTCGCCAAATAGAGTCAGTCGCTGATCATGGACGAATGGACGGTCCAGTTCCCTTGCATAGGGGTCGACCAGGAGCTTGGCAGGGTCAAACCAGAGACCCTCATCCGGGGCATAGCGACCGTGGGTACGGTAGCCATAGCGTGTGCCCTGCCGTATGCCGGCAAGAGATGCCGAATGCACGCCGTCAGCATCCCGCGCCATCGCAACACGTTGGTATTCCTGCCCACCTGCATCGAAGAGGCAGAGTTCAACGGTCTCGGCATGGTGGGACCAGACGGCGAAATCGGCGCCAGTCTTGGTAAGGGTCGCTCCAAGCTTCATCTGGCTCATGGGGCTCCTTCACCGAGGTTCGCGAATCCGTTCGATGTCGCATTTTGCCGTAACTCAGCGGGCTGAGCGAGCGAAACTTCAACTATAGCGCTATTTGTCGACACCCGGTAAATGCCAAGAAGCGCGGCGTTCAAGCCGCGCTTCTCTCCCGACCTAAACTTCCGATGGCACTCACGTGATGACGGTCGGCTCGTCCATGCCGGTGCGGGACTTGATCTCTGCCAGCGTTTCGGCGGCGGCGATCAGGTCGGCCAGGGCCGTCTGGGTCTCGATATCGTGGCGGCTCGGATCGGGCTCATAGCGCTCGACATAGACGCGCAGCGTGGCGCCTGACGTGCCCGTTCCGGAAAGGCGGAAGACCACACGGCTGCCGCCTTCGAACAGGACACGGACGCCCTGATTCTTTGAGACGGAGTGGTCGACCGGATCGGTATAGGCAAAATCGTCGGCGGCGTTGACCACGAGGCTGCCGATTTTTGTGCCGGGCAGGCTGGCAAGCTTGTCGCGCAGCGCCACGATCAGGCCGTTCGCCTTTTCGGTGTCGATACCTTCGTAATCATGGCGGGAATAGTAGTTGCGGCCGTATTCGGCCCAGTGCTTGACGACGATGTCCTTCACGCTTTCCTTGCGTGCGGCAATGATGTTCAGCCAGAACAGCACCGCCCAGAGGCCATCTTTTTCGCGCACATGGCTTGAGCCGGTGCCGAAGCTTTCTTCGCCGCAGACGGTGACCTTGCCGGCATCCATGAGGTTGCCGAAGAATTTCCAGCCGGTTGGTGTCTCGTACATGCCGATGCCGAGCTTTTCCGCCACGCGGTCCGAGGCCGCACTTGTCGGCATGGAACGGGCGATGCCGGCGATGCCCTTGGCATAGCCGGGTGCGCAGGTGGCGTTGGCGGCAATCACGGCCAGGCTGTCGGAGGGCGTGACGAACATCCCCTTGCCAACCACCATGTTGCGGTCACCATCGCCATCGGAGGCCGCGCCAAAATCGGGGCCGCCGGGGCTCATGACGTCGTCATAAAGTTCCTTGGCGTGAACGAGGTTCGGGTCGGGATGGTGGTGGCCGAAATCCGGGAGGGGTTCGGCATTGCGCACCGAACCTGCGGGCGCGCCGAGCCGCTTTTCGAGGATCTCAACCGCATAGGGGCCTGTGACGGCACTCATGGAATCCATGACGACGCGGAAGCCCGACTTGATCAGGTCGCGAATGGCGGCGAAATCGAATAGTTCTTCCATCAGGTCGGCATAGTCGCTGACGGGATCGATCACCTCGACGACCATGCCGGCAACCTCCTGGCGGCCGATGCTGTCGAGGTCGAGATCCGGCGTTTCGACTGTCTTGTAGCTGTCGATGCTCTTCGTCCGGGCAAAGATGGCGTCGGTGATCTTCTCCGGCGCCGGGCCACCATTGCCGATATTGTACTTGATGCCAAAGTCTTCCGTCGGGCCGCCGGGATTGTGGCTGGCCGAGAGCACGATCCCGCCAAAGGCTTCGTATTTGCGGATCACATGCGAGGCTGCCGGCGTCGAGAGGATGCCGCCCTTGCCCACCAGCACGCGGCCAAAACCGTTGGCGGCTGCCATGCGGATGGCGGTCTGAATGACTTCGCGATTGTAGAAGCGGCCATCGCCACCGATGACCAGCGTCTTGCCGGCAAACCCTTCCAGACTGTCAAAGATCGACTGGATGAAGTTTTCCGCATAGTCCTTCTGCTGGAACACCGGGACCTTCTTGCGCAGGCCAGATGTGCCCGGCTTCTGGTCATCATAGGGTTTGGTGGCGATCGTGACGATCATGTTACTGGCCTTTCGAGACTAGGCGTTCATAAAGAGAGACGTAGCGTTCCGCACTCCTGCCCCAGGAGACGTCGGATTTCATGCCTTGCTTCTGCATCTGGCTCCAGGTCTTCTCGTCCCGGTAGAGCCGGAAGGCGCGCCGCAGCGCCTGGCGCAGACCATCCGCAGTCACGGGGGAGAACTGGATGCCGGTCGCGGCCTTGGCGGCAATGGCCGCCTCGTTCGCGTCGATGATGGTGTCGTTGAGGCCCCCGGTGCGGGCCACGATCGGAATGCAGCCATAGCGCAGGGCATAAAGCTGGGTAAGGCCGCAGGGTTCGAAGCGCGACGGCACGATCAGAGCGTCGCTGCCGGCCTGCATCAGATGTGACAGGGGTTCGTTATAGGCCACGGTCATGGCGACGCGGCCGCGGTGGCGGGACGCGGCGTCCAGCAAGGCCGTTTCCAGTTCCGGGTCGCCGGTGCCCAGCACGGCAAGCCGACCGCCTTGCGCCACCAACTCGTCCACGACCTCTGCCAGAAGGTCGATGCCCTTTTGCCAGGTGAGGCGCGAGACGATGGAGAACAGCGGTCCGTCATCCTCATCCAGTCCGAAATGCCGTGTCAGCGCCACCTTGTTGGCGGCACGCTTTTTCAGGTTGGCACCATTGAAGTCAGAGGCAATCAGGCCGTCGCCGGCGGGGTTCCAGGCCACGGCGTCGATGCCGTTGACGATGCCGTAGAGGTCGGCGGCGCGGCTGGCGATGACGCCTTCCAGTCCCATGCCGAATTCCGGCGTCAGGATTTCCTCGGCATAGGAGGGGCTGACCGTGCTCAAGGCGTGGGACACTGTCAGGCCTGCCTTCAGGTAGCTGATGGTGCCGTAATACTCGAGCGCTTCCCAATAGGCATGCTGCGGCAGCCCGAGTTCGGGAAAGATGGTCGCGGGAAACTGCCCCTGGAAGGCGATGTTGTGGATCGTGATCAGGCTCGGCAGTTCCGGCGTTTCGGCATAGCGCATGTAGATCGGGGTCAGGGCGCTCTGCCAGTCGTGCACATGCACCAGATCGGGGCGCCAGCCACGCAAGGCGCCTGCCGCAATTTCCGCCCCTGCCTTGGAGAGCGCCGCGAAGCGCTTCCAGTTGTCGGGGTGATCCTTGCCACCGGTATCGATATAGGGGCCGCCGGGACGGTCGAAATAGGCCGGCGCATCCAGCACCAAGAGATCGAGACCCTCATGCTGGACAGCAAGTATCCTTGCCTCGACGCCCAGCAGGTCCGGCAGGGTTGCGGCGACGACCGTATCGCGGATCGCCTTCATGACCGCAGGATATCCTGGCAGCAGGGTTCTGGTTTCCACGCCGTGCAGGCGCAGCGACAGCGGAAGCGCGCCAACGACATCCGCCAATCCGCCGGTTTTCACCAACGGATACATTTCCGATGCTACCGAGAGAACCTTCATCTGACTTACAGGTCCAGCTTGTCGATCATGGCCTGGGTGATCAGGCAAATTCCGCCCTCGCTGCGGCGGAAGCGCTTGGCGTCAATCTCCGGATCCTCGCCGACCACGAGGCCTTCGGGGATGGTGACGCCGCTATCGATCACGACATTGGTGAGCCTCGCATGTCGGCCGATCCAGACCTTGGGTAGGATCACCGCACCCTCCAGTCGAGAGTAGGAATTGGCCCGCACACCGGTGAACAGCAGGCTCTTGTAGAGGGCCGAACCGGAGATGATGCAGTCGCCTGAAACAAGCGAGGAAATGGCCGAGCCGCGCCGACCCTCGTCGTCGTGAACAAATTTTGCCGGCGGGGTGATCTCGGAATAGGTCCAGATCGGCCAGGTCTTGTCGTAGATGTCGAGTTCCGGGACGATGTCCGTCAGGTCGATATTGGCCTGCCAGTAGGCATCGATGGTCCCGACATCGCGCCAGTAGGGGGTGCGCTCGAAATCGGAGCGAACGCAGGATTGCGCGAAACGATGGGCCACGGCTTTGCCATTCGCGACGATATGCGGAATGATGTCCTTGCCGAAGTCGCGGCTGGAATTCGGATCGGCCGCGTCGCGCTTCAGCATCTCCATCAGGAACTTGGTCTGGAAGACATAGATGCCCATGGAGGCAAGCGCCTTGTCTTCGTCGCCGGGAATGCCCGGCGGGTCGGCCGGCTTTTCGACGAAGGCAATGATCTCGTCCTTCTCGTTCACATGCATGACGCCGAAGGCGACCGCATCCATGCGCGGCACTTCCAGGCAGCCGATGGTGACATCGGCACCAGAATCGACGTGCTGCTGCAGCATCAATTCGTAGTCCATTTTATAGATGTGGTCGCCCGCCAGGATGACCATGTATTCCGGACCATAGGACTCGATGATGTCGATGTTCTGGTAGACCGCGTCGGCGGTGCCCTCATACCACTGGGTTTCGGAAACGCGCTGGCTTGCCGGCAGGACGTCGAAACTCTCGTTGCGCTCGGGACGGAAAAAGTTCCAGCCGTGCTGCAGGTGGCGGATCAGGGAATGCGCCTTGTATTGCGTGGCCACGCCAATGCGGCGGATGCCGGAATTCAGCGCATTGGATAGCGCGAAATCGATGATGCGCGCCTTGCCGCCGAAATAGACCGCAGGCTTGGCGCGGCGATCCGTCAGTTCCTTCAGGCGGCTTCCCCGACCGCCCGCCAGAACATAGGCCATTGCGTCGCGCGCGAGTGGCTGGATGCGTTTTTCCATTGTTGATCTTCCTCCCGACTAGTTTTCCTGCTCCAGCATGATCGTTGCCAACGGTGGCAGAGTAAGGTCCGCGCGGATACTCCCGTCTGCCTTTTTTGTTGCCGTGACCCGACCGCCATTCCCCTTTCCGCTGCCGCCATAGATCTCGGCATCGGTATTCAATATCTCGCGCCACCGGCCTTCGGTCGGCAGCGGCACGGCATAGTGTTCGTGATAGACCGGCGTCAGATTGCTGATCACGGCGACCGGCTTCTCGCCCGGTGTCTTTCGCAGGAAGGCGAAGACAGAATTATCCTGATCGTCGGCAATCAGCCATTCGAAGCCTTCGCCCTCGCAATCGCGTCCATGCAGCGATGGCTTGCTGCGATAGGTCAGGTTCAGGTCGCGGACCAGGCGTCGCATGCCCTCGTGCAGCGGATACTGCAGCAGGTTCCAGTCCAACTGGCGGCTTTCGCTCCACTCGCTCCACTGGGCAAATTCCTGGCCCATGAACAGCAGCTTCTTGCCCGGATAGCCCCACATCATGCCGTAATAGGCCCGCAGATTGGCAAATTTCTGCCAGTCGTCACCGGGCATCTTGGCGATAAGCGAGCCCTTGCCGTGAACCACCTCGTCATGGGACAGCGGCAGCACGAAGTTTTCCGAGAAGGCATAGAGCAGGCCGAAGGTTATTTCCTGGTGGTGGAACCGGCGGTGCACGGGATCGCGGCTGAAATAGCTCAGCGTGTCGTGCATGAAACCCATGTTCCACTTGAAGCCGAAGCCGAGCCCGCCTTCATGCACCGGATGCGACACCTTGGGCCAAGAGGTGGATTCCTCGGCGATTGTCATCACGCCGGGATGGTTGCCATAGACGATCTTGTTGAGCTTCTGCAGGAAGCGCACGGCTTCCAGATTTTCCCGGCCGCCATATTCGTTCGGGATCCACTCGCCTTCCTTGCGCGAATAGTCGAGATAGAGCATCGAGGCCACGGCATCGACGCGCAGGCCATCCAGGTGGAATTTTTCCGACCAGTACAGCGCGTTGTTGACCAGGTATGACACGACCTCGTCGCGGCCGAAATTGTAGATGGCCGTGTTCCAGTCGGGATGGAAACCCTGGCGGGGATCGGCGTGCTCGTAGAGGGCGGTGCCGTCGAACCAGCGCAAACCGTGTTCGTCGGTCGGAAAATGCGCTGGCACCCAGTCAAGGATGACCCCGATGCCGACCTTGTGGCAGCCGTTGACGAAGCGTGCAAAGCCCTCCGGCTCCCCAAAACGGGCCGTCGGCGCGTAAAGGCCTGTGGTCTGGTAGCCCCAGGACGGATCATAGGGATGCTCGGTGATCGGCAGGAACTCGATGTGGGTGAAGCCCATATCGACGCAGTAGGGGATCAGGCGTGCTGCGATTTCGTCCCATGTGAGCATGGAGCCATCGTCTCGGCGCTGCCAAGAACTGGCGTGAACTTCGTAGATGCTGATCGGCTGCCGGCGCTGGTCGACGCTCGCCCAATGCGCCCGATGGGCCTCGTCTTCCCAATCCTGGATCAGTTCGGGCGCCGCGACCGAAGCGGTTTTCGGCCGCAATTCCGCACGGCGGGCATAGGGATCCGCCTTCAAAGGCAGCACTTCGCCATGGGGTCCGACGATCTCGAACTTGTAGGTGGCGCCCGCGCGAATGTCGGGCGCGAATATCTCCCAGATGCCGGTGTCCTGGCGCAGCCGCATCACGTGTCTGCGCCCATCCCACTCGTTAAAGTCGCCAACGACGGAGACACGACGAGCATTGGGCGCCCATACGGCAAAATGAAATCCGTCGGCCCCTTCATGACGCAGCGGATGCGCCCCCATCTTGTCGAACAGCCTGAGATGCGATCCTTCCCGGACGAAATAATCGTCCATGGGGCCGAGCACCGGACCGAAGGAATAGGTGTCCGTGACCGTCCATTCGGCATCGCCGCGCTCAGCGCGATAACGCACCGGGCGGATGGACGACACCGCAATCTCGCCGACAAAGAACCCGGCGGGATGAAGGCATGTCATCTCCCCCAGTGGTTTGCCGTCGAGGGAGTGGACCGCAACCTTTTCCGCGCCGGGAATGAAGCAGCGGGCAACATAGCCCTTGGCCGTTTTATGAACGCCCAGGATCGCAAAGGGATCGGAATGCTGACCTGCAACCACCGCCTCGATTTCGGCAGCCGAGGGATGCTCGGGCTGCCGCTCCTCACCGACCGGTTTCGGTGGTTTGGTCATCAGGCTCTCCAGATGTCGTTGGTGTATTGGCGAATGGTACGGTCTGACGAGAACCAGCCCATGCGGGCGGTGTTTCTGATGGTCTTGCCGAACCAGTCCGTCGGATTGGCCCAGATGCCATCGACCTGGCGCTGCGCCTTGGCATAGGCGTCGAAATCGGCTGCGACCATGAACCAGTCATGATTGTAGAGGCCATCGACGAGTCCGCCGAAACGGCCGCGATCATCCGGCGAGAAGACACCTGTCGCGATGGCCGACAGCGCCTGCGACAGCTCGCGCGACCGCTCAATCACAGCGCGGGGATTGTGGCCTTCGGCTCTCAACTTGCCCACTTCCGCTGCCGTCATCCCGAAGATCACGATGTTGTCTTCTCCCACATGGTCGCGCATCTCGACATTGGCGCCGTCTAGCGTGCCAATCGTCAAGGCACCGTTCAACGCGAACTTCATGTTGCCGGTTCCCGAGGCTTCCATGCCGGCGGTGGAAATTTGTTCGGAGAGGTCGGCTGCGGGAACCATCGTTTCCGCCAGCGTCACATTGTAGTTCGGCACGAAGACCACCTTCAGCAGGCCGCGTACCGACGGGTCGTTGTTGATCACGCGGGCCACGTCGTTGGCCAGCTTGATGATCAGCTTGGCGTTGTGATAGCTCGGCGCCGCCTTGCCGGCGAAGAGCTTGACGCGCGGCGCCCAGTCGCGCTCGGGATGCGAGCGCATCTGGTCATAGAGCGCCACCGTCTCGATGATGTTCAGCAGCTGGCGCTTGTATTCGTGGATGCGCTTGATCTGGATGTCGAACATCGCGGAGGGATCAAGGCGGATGCCCATGCGGCTTGCAACGAGGTTGGCGAGTTGCTCCTTGTTGGCGCGTTTCACTGCCGCGAACTTTTCCTGGAAGGCCTTGTCATCGGCGAAGGCGTCGAGCGCGGTCAGCTTCTCGGCGTCATCGAGGAACGCATCGCCGATGGCTTCGCGGATCAGCGCCGTCAGCTTCGGATTGCACTGCATCAGCCAGCGGCGGGGCGTGATGCCATTGGTCTTGTTGTTGATCCGGGTCGGATAGAGCTTGTGCAGGTCGGCAAACACCGTTTCCTTCATCAGCTCGGTATGCAGGGCGGAGACGCCGTTGACCGAGTGGGAGCCGATGAAGGCGAGATTGCCCATGCGCACGCGGCGGTCGCCGCTCTCGTCGATCAGCGAGATCTTGCTGATCTCCTGGTCGTTCATGCCCTTCTGGCGGCGGGCCTCGATCAGGATCTTGGCGTTGATCGCATAGACGAGCTGCATGTGGCGCGGCAGCAGGCGCTCGAACAGTGGCACCGGCCAGCTTTCCAGCGCTTCCGGCAGCAGTGTGTGGTTGGTGTAGGAGAAGGTGCGCCAGGTGATATCCCATGCGGCATCGAAATCCATGCCGTGGATATCGCAGAGCAGGCGCATCAATTCGCAGACCGACACGGCAGGGTGGGTGTCGTTCAACTGGATCGCCACCTTGTCCGGAAGCGTATCGAGCGAATTGCCATGCTGGACATGGCGGCGCAGGATGTCCTGCAGCGATGCCGAACAGAAGAAATACTCCTGGCGCAGGCGCAGTTCCTGGCCGGCCGATGTGGCGTCGGCTGGATAGAGCACGCGGGTCAGGGTTTCGGCCTTGTTGCTTTCGCGCAAGGCGCCGATGTGATCGCCGGCATTGAAGGCGTCGAGAAGGATCGGGTCGATCGGCTGGGCCGACCAGAGGCGCAGCGTGTTGACGCGCTCCGCCCGCCAGCCGACCACGGGCGTATCGAAGGCGGTCGCGATCACCCGCTCGCTTGGCTTCCAGACGAAGCGCACGTCCTCGCCCGAGCTGTTGTTGACGGTTTCGACCCCGCCGCCGAAGCCGATTTCGTAGGAGCTTTCACGGCGCTCGAATTCCCAGGGATTTCCGTGGGCGAGCCAGTTTTCCGGCAGCTCCACCTGCCAACCTTCCGCCATCTGCTGGCGGAACAGGCCGTGGACATAGCGGATGCCATAGCCATAGGCGGGAATGTTGACGGTGGCCATGCTCTCCATGAAGCAGGCCGCGAGGCGGCCGAGGCCACCATTTCCGAGTGCCGCATCCGGTTCCAGGCCGGCAATGACGTTGATATCGACGCCGAGAGACGCCAGGGCTTCCTTGATCTCGTCCATCATCTGCAGGTTGGACATGGCGTCCCGCATCAGGCGGCCGATCAGGAATTCGAGCGAGAGATAGTAGACCCGCTTGGCATTGGCCACATAGGCGGCGCGTGTGGCTTCCATCCACTTGTCGATCACGCGTTCGCGCACCACGAGGATCGTTGCTGTCAGCCAGTCATGCGGCTTTGCAACCTTTGTGTCCTTGCCGATGGCATAGGTCAGCTTCTCGATGATTTCTGCGGCCAGCACCTCCGGCTCGAAGGCGCGGGGTTTTGGCAGGGGAATATCGGCCTTGCTGACTGTGTCGATCATGTTTCGTGCCACCGCTTCGCTCGTTGTTTCGGGGACGCCGGGTGCTGCTTGCGACACCGCGACGCACTCAATTTGATGCAGTTTATGCATCGATACGAAACACTTGCAACAAGGGAATGGAGCAAAGGCAAATTTCCGCCACATTTGCTCAAGGACACAGTAATGTGCTGAAAAAACTCTCTTTTTCACCAGGGCTAAGATAGTGGCAAAAACCCCGCACCTGGGGCTCAGGTGCGGGGTTCAAGGGATGAAGATGCCGCTTGCAGCGTCTTGCCGGTTGCTCAGTTTGTCAGGCGGGTCATGGCGGCGGAGGCCTTTTCCCCGATCGCCTTGAACTCGGCCACCAGTTCCGCCGCCGATTCGGCCTCGGAGTAGTGGTCGTCGGACGAGGCGCAGTCCTTCAGCAGTGTCTTGCCTCGGCTCGGCGCCATGAATGCCACCGTATAGATTTCGATGCCGGCCTTCTTGGCGTCATCGCAGGTCTTCTTGGTGGCCACGTCGGCGCTGCTATAGTTGTTGTCGCCGTCGGTCATGAAGACGATGTAGCGGCTTGGAACCTGGCCATTCTTGTTCTTATGCGCCGTCGTTTCAGTGGCGGCGCTGACCCGCGCAAAGGCCTCGGCCATAGCGGCGGCGGAATCCGTGCCGCCATCCGCCGGAAGCGCATCGACATAGGCAACCGTCGACGCTGTTCCCCAGGTAAAGCTGCTGGGGGTCTGCATAGAGGAGTTATACGAAACTGCCCCGGTGCGGGCATACATGTGGTCCGGATCTGCTTCCTCCAGCACGTCTGCCAGGTTCTGCACCGCGGTCTTCAGCGTCTCGATCTTGCTTATATAGCAAGGCCTCCGGAAGGCGACATCCGGCCAAGCGGCTTCGGTATAGTTGTTGCAACGGGTTTTGCTCGTGTTCAGGGATTCGGTCACCCAAGCCATGGAGCCGGACCGATCCAGCACCAGATACATGGAAAGCGCATTCTTGCTTTCTGTGGCGCTCTTGGTGGAACTGGTCACAGACACCGGCATGGAGTTGAAGCCCAGAAGGCGCGTCATGCCGTTCATGGCGACATTGTAGGTGGCCGTCACCTTGATGTCGTAGATCTTGCCGGTGGGGCCGTTCGCCGTCTCGGTTGCCGTGACGACCGTCGCCTTTTCCAGCTCGTCCTTCATGCTGTCGGAAACCGCCTCGTCCCCGCCGCCGCCTTGGGCCTGATTGACCATTTGCGCAGCGAGATATTCCTGCGCAAGCTTGATGGCCTCGTCCTTGGTCAGGCTCTTTTCCGACATGGCGGAGGCTGCGGCCAGTGCCGCGGAATCGGCTGCGTTCTGCAATTCGGACCTGACCTCGACCATGCGGGTCAGGTCGATCGCGACGCCGGCGGTTGCCAGGGTTACCGGCAAGAGGATCGCCGTCATGATGCCGAAGTTGCCGCCGTCGCTCTTCATGAGCCGCGTCAACAGATTGTATTTTCTGTGGCTGCCAGTCATTGCATCCATCCCGAAATTGGAATTCGATGCCGACAGCCTATCGAGGAAGTGTCTGTTTCAGCTTAAGCCGCGTGCTACAATTTTAGTGAATAGCGCGGAAAACCCGGACTTCAGGCCGTTTTCATGGTCATTTGACCGGGATTACGTCGACGGCCTGGATGATGGTGTGGCTGCCGTAGCTTTTCAGCACACCGATCACGGGGGCTACATCGGAGTAGTCGCGGCCATAGGCGACGACGACATGATCGGTACCAGCGGGGATGTTGTTGGTCGGGTCGAGTTCGATCCAGCCCATGATCTTGCCGCACCAGACCCGCACCCAGGCATGCATGGCATCGGCCCCTTCAAGGCGTTCCTTGCCCGGTGGTGGGATGGTCCGCAGGAAGCCACTGACATAGCCGGCGGGAATGCCGAGACTGCGCAGGGCAATGATCATGATGTGGGAGAAATCCTGGCAGACGCCGCGCTTCAGCAGGAAGGCTTCCCTAGGCGTCGTGTCCACGGTCGTGGCGTCGGGATCGTATTTGAAGTCAGTGTGAATACGCCTGCAGATCGTTTCTGCAATCTGGCGCACCGTCATGCCGGGCTTCAGGCCCTTGCGGGCATAGGCGGCTATGTCAGGCTCGATGCCGGTGCGCGGGCTTGAGCCGAGGAAATGATGGGGCGAGGCCGCGTCCAGTGTCCAGTAGTCTTCGAGGTCGTCAGGCAGCTGCTCCAGAAGCGGCGAGAAATCCACTGCGATGGGCTGGCTCTGCATCATCACGCGGGCCTGCATGCGGATATCCAGCCGCTCGTGATGGGAGCGCAGGTGGATATGGGTCGCCGGATGCTCGAAAAAATCCGTGAAACTCGAGGTTTCCTCCGGCTGCGGCTCGATCTTCAGGGCACCGGCGACAAGCCGCTGGCGATCGGGAAGCGACAGCGGCATCAGCCGCAGGATGTGATGCGCGCCGGAGGCCGGTGTGTCGTAGACATAGCCCATGTGCAGGGAGAGATCGTAGATCATCGGTTATCCCAGATAGGTCTGGGAGAGGAGGTCGGAGAGCTTCTCCATCTCTGTTTCCAGCTTCTTGTAGACCTCGACCGACATGGCTTCCGGCGTCATCACCGCCAGTCCCGAATGCAGCCGCATGGCTTCCCGGTAGAACGGCGACATCTGGCCGTTGACGAAGGCGTTTGGCAGTTGTTCGACCTCCGTGCGGATCTCGTTCAACTGGAACAGGATCGAGCGCGGGTTGAGCGGGTCGAGCGCGAGCAGATCGGTCACGGTCAGGCGGGCGGTGTTGACGTTGTAGCGGCGTCGATGGGTCATGACGTTGTCGCCGATCTCCAGCAGCATGTCGAGCGCACCGTCGGGTGCCTCGTTGCCGGACATGTGCCCGAGCAGGCGCGTCATGTGCAGGCCGCGCTCCAGATAGCGACCGATCGACAGGAAGCGCCATCCGGTGAAGCGATACATGTTTTCATGCACGAGACCGGCAAAGCCCGCGAGCTTGCGCAGCAGGATGGTCATGGCATGGGAGGCGTCGTCGCCGGGCTTGACGTTGTCGTGGAACCGGCGTGCCGTCTTGGACAGGTCCTTCAGAGCCAGCCAGCCATCGGGCGAGAACCGGTCGCGAATGTTGCTGGCGGAATAGACGGCGCTGTCGATGTTGCGCAGCAGGCTGTCCGGCACGCCGCGGTCGCTCTCCATGTCGATATCGAGCGCAGCGAGGTAGCTGCTGACATCGGCGAGCAGCGGCATCTTGCGGTTGGCGGTCTCGGCATATCGGGAATGCCAGGCGCGCAGGATGCGCAATGCGCCTTCGGCCCGCTCGATATAGCGCCCCAGCCAGAACAGGTTGTCGGCCGCCCGGCTCGGCAGGCTGCCCGGCATGTTGCGCTCGAAGCTTTCCTCGGGCGGCAGCAGGGTGGTGACCGGGACGGGCTTGTCGGAAACGATCCAGACATCGGCGGCGCTGCCACCGGACTGCATGGCAATCGCCGCCACGTCGTCGCCGGAGCCGATGCGGGCAAAGCCGCCCGGCATGATCTGCCAGCCATCCTTGGTCCGCGCGGCAAAGACACGCAAGCTCATCGGCCGCGGCACCAGTTTGCCATCGACGAAGGCGGGTGTCGTGGACAGCGTCACGACTTCCTGGCCGACGAGCTTGGCGCCGTCGGTCTCCAGCCATTCCGCAATCGAGGTCTTGGCATTCGAGCGCAGTGACGAGCCGAGGACCGACTGGCTGTTGTCGTCAAAGAACGGCATGCGCGAATAGGCGGGGCCGATGACCATCTTACCAATATTGCGAGCGACATGCTCGCGTTCCGCCTTCTGGCCGCACCACCAGGTGGCGATCGAGGGCAGCGCCAGGTCTTCTCCTAGGAGATGGCGACAGACCGTCGGCATGAAGGCAAGCAGCGCGCGGGTTTCCAGAATGCCCGAGCCCAGGGCATTGACGAAGGTGACCGCGCCTTCGCGCAGGGCCTGTACCATGCCCGGCGTGCCCAGATGGGAATGCTGGTTCAGTTCCAGAGGATCGGTGTAATTGGCATCGAGGCGCCGCCACAAGACGCTGACGGGCTTCAGGCCGGCGACCGTCCGCACCATGACCCGGCCCTTGTGCACGGCAAGGTCTTCGCCTTCCAGCAGCATGAAGCCGAGATAACGGGCGATATAGGCGTGTTCGAAATAGGTCTCGTTGGCCGGGCCCGGCGTCAGGACGCCGATGCGGTCGTCATTGTTCTGCTTGCTGCCCTGAAGCGCATCGCGAAAAGCCCCGAAGAACGAGGCGAGGCGATGCACATGCATATCGGCATAGATATCGGAGAAGGCGCGGGTGGTCGCCACCCGGTTCTCCAGCGCAAAACCGGCGCCGGAAGGGGCCTGCGTGCGATCGGCCAGCACCCACCAGTTGCCGTCAGGGCCGCGGCCGATCTCGAAGGAACAGAAATGCAGGTAATGGCCG
Source organism: Rhizobium sp. RU36D (assembly GCF_900176345.1). GTDB lineage: Bacteria > Pseudomonadota > Alphaproteobacteria > Rhizobiales > Rhizobiaceae > Allorhizobium. Next base: position 263,874 of record NZ_FWXU01000001.1, on the reverse strand, counting down.
CCGGCAGGCTTCACGCCCACCAGTGGCCGCAGGAACTCCGGATTGGAGGCGATGAGGGCCGGGGGAAGATAGCCTTCCTGCACCAGCCGGTTGTCGCTGTAGATGTCCGAAACGATCGCTTCCAGCAGGTTTGCCCGCTGCACCAGCCCTGCCGAAAGCTCGGCCCATTCCTTGTCGTCGATCAGGACGGGAATATGCGACAGCGGCCAGGCGCGTTCTGAATTGTCGGAAGCGCCATAGGCGCGGTAAAACACGCCGGCATCGCGCAGATAGCGTTCCGCCCGGGCGAAGCGTTCATGCAGTTGGTGCTCCGACAGGTCAGACAGGCCGTTGACGAATTTTTGCCAGACAGGCCTGATCATGCCGTTGGTGTCGAGCATTTCGTCGGCCACACCTTTCATCGCCTGATAACCCAAGGCTTTCGGTGTTTCCGGTTTTGCTCTCGCGGCGGTTTTTTCCGCTGCTGTTTTAATCGACATTTACATACCCTGCGGCCGCCGCAAATCCAGCGTATGGGGAAATTCCGCCGAGGCCTGTTCTGGCCAGAGCGAATAGATTCCCGCAGTGTGCCCCCATGGTTCGAAACGTGCAAGGCGACGGGCCTCGGCTTCGTTCCCGTTCACAGGGAAAGTATCATAGTTGCGACCTCCGGGATGGGCGACATGATAGATGCAGCCTCCGATGGAGCGGTTTGACCATGTATCATAAATGTCGAAAGTAAGCGGAGTGTTGACGGGCAGGACCGGATGCAGGCCCGATGCCGGCTGCCAGGCCTTGTAGCGCACGCCGCCGACCGCAACGCCGTTCTCGCCGGTGGAAGCGAGGGGCACCGCACGGCCGTTGCAGGCAACCTTGTAACGCTCAGGATTGCCGGTTTCGAGGCGCACCTGCAGTCGCTCGACAGAGGAATCGACATAGCGCACGGTGCCGCCAATGGCGCCTTGTTCGCCCATCACGTGCCAGGGCTCCAGCGCCTGGCGCAGTTCCAGCTTCGCGCCGCCATATTCCACCTCGCCGAAGAAGGGGAATCGGAATTCAAGTTGGGCGGCGAACCATTCCGGACGGAAGTCGAAGCCATGGTCGCGCAAGTCCGCCAGCACCTCCAGGAAATCCTGCCAGACGAAATGCGGTAACATGAAGCGATCGTGCAGCGCCGTGCCCCAGCGGACAAAGCGTCCGCCGACCGGGTTCTGCCAGAACCGGGCGATCAGGGCGCGCACCAGCAATTGCTGGGCAAGACTCATGCGGGCGTTCGGCGGCATTTCGAAGCCGCGGAACTCGATAAGGCCAAGCCGACCGGTCGGTCCATCGGGCGAAAACAGCTTGTCGATGCAGATTTCCGAGCGATGGGTATTGCCGGTTACGTCGATCAGCAGGTTGCGGAACAGCCGGTCGACCAGCCATGGCAGGGGAGGGACGCCCTGACCCGGCATCGGCACCTGAGCCAGCGCGATTTCCAGTTCGTACAGGCTGTCATGGCGTGCTTCATCGATGCGCGGCGCCTGGCTTGTCGGGCCGATGAACAGGCCGGCGAACAGGTAGGAGAGCGAGGGGTGCCGCTGCCAGTGCAGAACAATGCTCTTCAACAGGTCCGGACGCCGCAGGAACGGGCTGTCATTCGTGTTGGCGCCGCCGACGACGACATGGTTGCCACCGCCGGTGCCGGTGTGGCGTCCGTCGATCATGAACTTGTCGGCACCCAGCCGCGACTGCCGTGCCTCTTCGTAGATCGCCTCCGTTGTCGCGACGCAGTCGCTCCAATTGGAGGCCGGATGGATGTTCACCTCGATGACACCAGGATCAGGCGCGACGCGGATGACATTGATGCGCTCGTCATGGGGCGGCGCATATCCCTCGATATGAACGGGCAGGCCGATGGCGGCTGCGGCACGCTCGGCAGACGCGACGAGGTCGAGATAGTCTTCCAGGGCAGCGGTCGGCGGCATGAAGACGCAAAGCCTGCCATCGCGCACTTCCACCGAAATGGCGGTGCGGACCCTGCCGCCGATCTCCTCGTAGGACTGACCCATCTGCTGCTGCTGCGCGATGTCGCGCCGCAGCGAATGTTCCGGCATGACACGACCTTTCTCCGCGGAGAAATCAGGCAGCGGCGGTTTTGCCACGGTGGTGTCGGTCGGATTGATATAGGGGTACCAGGACGGCGAGATATAGGGCAGCGAGTTCAGCGGCAGGCGGAAGCCGACGGGGCTGTCTCCCGGAACGAGGTAGAGGCGGCCGCGCCGGGTGCGCCACTTCTCGCTGACCCAGGTGCGGCCCGAGACCCGCGCCTGCCAGGCCTGCACCGGCAGCACATAGCCCGCCGGCTCGGTCAGGCCTGCTGAAAACACCTTGGCGATGCGGTTGCGCTCTTCCGGATCCTTGAGCTTCGAATTGGATGGATCGACATTTTCAGGAAGATTGGCCTCCTTGACGATCCATTCCGCTGGATCCTCGTAGGCGGGCGCCACGTTCTCAGTGGGAATGTCGAGTTCGACGGCGATGGCCTGGAGCAACTGGGCTGCATCCTCATGAGTGACCTTGTGATCGCGCGCCTCGACGGCAATCAGGTCCGGATTGGACCAGATCGGAATGCCGTCCTTGCGCCAATAGAGCGAGAAGGTCCAGCGCGGCAGGCTTTCGCCGGGATACCACTTGCCCTGGCCGTAATGCAGGAAGCCACCGGGGGCGAAGCGCTCGCGCAGGCGGCGGATCAGCACATCGGCCTTGGCCCGCTTGGTCGGGCCAACGGCATCGGTATTCCACTCGCCCGACTGGAAGTCGTCGATGGATACGAAGGTCGGTTCACCCCCCATGGTCAGGCGCACGTCTTCCGCCTGCAAAATGCCGTCCACCTTGTGGCCCAGCGCATCAAGCGCCTGCCAGGATTCCTCGGAAAAGGGCTTGGTGATGCGCGGGTGCTCGGCAACCCGGTTCACCTTCATCGCGAAGTCGAATTCCGTATTGGCATGGCCGAAAAAACCACCGGTGATCGGCGCGGCGTTGCGATAATGCGGCGTGGCGGCGAGCGGGATATGGCTTTCGCCCGTCAGAAGGCCCGAGGTCGGGTCGAGGCCGACCCAACCGGCGCCGGGCAGATAGACCTCGCACCAGGCATGCAGGTCGGTGAAATCCACCTCCGTGCCGGAGGGGCCGTCCAGCGCCTTGAGATCCGGGGTCAGCTGGATCAGATAGCCGGACACGAAGCGCGCGGCGAAACCCAGATGCCGCAGCACCTGCACCAGAAGCCAGCTGGTATCGCGGCAGGAGCCCTTGGCGAGCGTCAGCGTGTCCTCCGGCGTCTGCACGCCGGGTTCCAGCCGGATGATATAGCCGATCTCGCGCTGCAGCCGGGCGTTCAGCTCGACCACCATGTCGACGGTCTTCTGGTCCTTCGAATTGTCGACGGATGCCATGAAAGCTTCGAGAGCCGGGCCGGTCGGCTCAGGCTTCATATAGATGGCCAGGTCGTCGCGAAGGTCGGCGGGATATTGGAATGGCCAGGTGGTGGCCTCCTCCTCGACGAAGAAGTCGAAGGGGTTGTAGACCGTCATGTCGGCGATCAGGTCGACCTCGATCTTGAACTCCGTGACGGGATCCGGAAAAACGAAGCGGGCCTGGTAGTTGCCGTAGGGGTCTTGCTGCAGGTTCACGAAGTGGTTGGAGGGCGTGACTTTCAGCGAATGGCTGAGAACCTTGGTTCGTGAATGGGCCGCCGGCTTCAGCCTTATGATCTGGGGTCCGAGCCTGACGGGCTTGTCATAGCGATAATGGGTCAGATGATAGATGCTGGCTTTGATCGACATGTCACCCCTTGGCCGGAATGCCCGAACCTTATGCTTTTTTGGACGCTGCCGCGATCTTGTGCAATGCACGCAGATAAAGCAAGAACGAACTGACGATATACAAACCGGCGCTGGGGTGTCGGCATTCCCTAAGCATAGGTGGGTCGTTTTACCCGGAGGGGCTCTGGGGGCGCGTCGATGGGCGGCTGGAGTTTATGAGCCCGCGCCAATGCGCTGAAATGCGGACCCCCGCGCATGGGAATGCACGGGGGCGGTACTAAGTAATACTGCGGGAGTGCCGTTCGGCTCAGCTTCGTCCGAACTCGTCGACGAGACGGATGATATCGTCTTCGCCGAGATAGGAGCCGGTCTGGATTTCGATGAGTTCGAGCAGGATCTTGCCGGGGTTATGCAGGCGATGCACCGCGCCCTGCGGGATGTAGATCGACTGGTTTTCGTGCAGCATGGTGATGCTGTCGTCGATGGTCACTTCGGCAGCGCCCTTCACGACGATCCAGTGCTCGGAACGGTGGTGGTGCTTCTGCAGCGAGAGCTTCTTGCCGGGCTGCACGAACAGGCGCTTCACCTGGAACCGCTCGCCATTCAGCACCGATGTATAGCCGCCCCACGGGCGCAACGAAGTCGGGTGGGTTTCCGTCAGGTATTCCGTCTTCTTGGAGCTGGCCAGGTGCTTGACCAGATCGCCGACCTGCTGGCTGTTCTCCAGCTTGCCGACATAGACGGCATCTTCGCTGGCGATGACGGCGACATTTTCCATGCCCTGGACCGCCAGGTGGCTGAAACGGGACATCACGAGAGAATTCTTGGTGCCAATCAGCGTGGCATTGCCCGAGACCACATTGCCGTTGTCATCCGAACTGCCGGTCTTCCAGATGGCATCCCAGCTGCCGAGGTCGGACCAGTTGATGGCGGCCGGAACGACGGCTGCATTGGCGGTCTTTTCCATCACGGCGTAGTCGATGGAGATGCTGGGGCTCTCGGCGAAGGCCTGCGCGTCGAGGCGCGTGAAGTCCAGATCCTTCTGCGCCTTGGCAACCGCGTTTGTGGCTGCTGCCACGACCTCGGGGGCGTGCGTGGTCATTTCAGCGGCAATGCGGCCTGCAGTAAACAGGAACATGCCGGAGTTCCAGTAGTAATTGCCGGCATCGACCATCTTCTGGGCGGCCTCGGCCTTCGGCTTTTCGACGAAGCGATTGACCTTGTGTGCACCGCCGGGCAGGGCATCGCCGAGCTCGATATAGCCATAGCCGGTGGCTGGCTCGGTCGGGCTAATGCCGAAGGTCACCAGCTTTCCGGTGCGGGCCGCATCGGCCGCGATCCGGACGCAGGTCTTGTAGGCGTCGTCCACTGTTATGCTGTGGTCGGATGGGAGGACGAACATCACGGCATCATCGCCATACTGCTTGGAGACGATGGCAGCTGCGGCCGCGACCGCCGCTGCGGTGTTGCGGGCAGACGGCTCCAGCACGATCATCGACAAGGGCATTGACTGTTCGCGCGCCTGTTCGGCGACCAGGAAGCGGAATTCCTCATTGGTCACGACAACGGGCGGCTCATACAGGGCGGGGTCTCCCACCCGCTCCAGGGTCATCTGGAAGAGTGTCTGGTCGCCGATGAAACGGATGAACTGCTTGGCTGCCGTGGCACGTGAGAGCGGCCACAATCTCGTTCCCTTACCGCCCGCCAAAATCACGGGTACGATCTTGTTCGTCATCAGTTATGCCCTTTCGGTTAACTTGGCTTCGCGTGAACGGATACCGCAGCGCTCGCGCCGGGCTCCCTCGTCTTCTGAAATCCATTTGCATCGAGACATGACGTTCCAAATAAACATCTACGTCTAAAGCAGGCAAGCCAGAGCTGGTTGAAGTATTTCCGCGCGGTGTCGGTCGCTCTTACGCTCCCTTTAAGCCTTGAAGTATGAAAATTCGGCTAATCGGCAGTCTTAACGGGACAAAGGCGTGCCATCGGGAGGCAGGTGGCCGATCGGCCGCCGCCCACAGTCGCCTCTCAGGCCGGGCACACTAAGCCATTGATGTGACTGTTTGATATAGCGAACGGTGGTCGCTTTCGGGGCAGTGGCGCTAGAGCCTAAGGGGTGCGCGGCTCATCTCGTTCCCGGCGTCGGCCGCCTTGCGCAAGAGCGCCACGAACACCTCCCGCTCTTTCTCATCAAGACCTTCCAGCAGCAGTGTCTGCATGTGCCAGACGATCGGCCTGATATCCTTGAGGGTCTGCTTGCCCTTGTCGGTCAGGTAAAGTTCGCGGGCGCGGCGATCTTTGGCATTGGTTTCCCGCCTCACCAGGTCTTTCTGCACCAGGCGGTCGACGACACCGCCGATGGTCACGCGATCATAGGCGATATGGTTGGCGAGGGTGGCCTGGTCCAGCCCGGGCCGGGTGTCAATCGCGCTCAGCGCTGCATATTGCACGGGGGTGAGGTCGAAGCCCTTCTTGGACGTCTCTTCCATGAAGAGTGAGACCGAGACCTGGTTCAGCCTGCGAATCAGGTGTCCGGGCATTTCGTAGATTTCCAACATACCGAACCTCCCCCTTCGTTTGTCGTGTCGTCATCACTAGCGGCAATCGAGCCAAGAAAAAAGAGGCGCTGGAAGAGCATGTGCGGCCGTGAACCCGCGAGGGCACGCGCGACTTGCGAGAATTCCTCGTCTATGGTCCCGCCGTCCGATTAGAGAACACGACACGGACGCGAAGAGGAGCAAGACATTGAGCACGACCAAGGCATTATTCGAGGTTCCCGCGACGCCGCTGGTGCCAGTCAAGGGCGAAGCCGCGGCTTTCCCGGTCCATCGCATCTTCTGCGTCGGGCGCAACTATGCCGACCACGCCGCCGAGATGGGCCATGAAGTGGATCGCGAGGCGCCGTTTTATTTCACCAAGCCGGCCTCCGCCATCGTGCCGAGCGGCAGCGAAATCCCCTATCCCCCGGGAACGAGCAATCTTCATTACGAGATGGAATTCGTGGTCGCCATCGGCGCGCCGGCCTTTCGTATCTCTACCGAGGATGCCGGTAGCATTGTCTACGGCTATGCCGCGGGCCTCGATATGACCCGCCGGGATCTGCAGAACGCAGCCAAGGCCAAGCAGCGCCCCTGGTCTCTGGGCAAGGCGTTCGAGAATTCGGCCGTCATCGGTGAGATCACGCCAAAGGCGGTCTTCGGGACCGTCGGTCCGCAGCGGATCTCGCTGAAGGTCGGCGATGTGGTGAAGCAGGACGCGCACTTGTCCGACATGGTCTGGTCCGTTGCGGAGCTCATCAGCCACCTCTCGCAATACTATCATCTCGTGCCAGGCGACCTGATCTATACGGGAACGCCTGCCGGTGTGGGCCCCGTGGTGGCAGGCGACCGCATCAGTGGCGAGGTAGAGGGACTGTCGCCGATTACCCTGGTCCTGGGGGCTGCCGAATGATGTCGGAGACGGGCTGCAACGCGTAGTGCCGTGCCATTGGGAACGGTCTTCTGGTGGCGAGGCCGTCAGCGCTCGATTCGCTCCCAGTCGCATGTCGCAACCGCCTAGATATGCAAAAACCGCGTATCTAGGTGGTGAAAGTCCTTTTGGCACTCGCTTTTGCCGTGGCTCCGTTGCGGCTGTTGCCATCGTCAATGCCATCTATGAGCTGATGTGAAAAAAATCTGTTGGTTATTGTGGAATGCCCTCTTTGCGACGAAACTTTGCTTTGACGAACCTGATGCGGGAATCCATCCTGCACCGCATGCACTTAAAGGTGTTCGGGGTTTCGGCGAGTGCAGTTGTAATGTGCAGATCCGTAGCAGCAGATTAAACGTGTAAAGCCGGTGTGGGGGCCTAGATGGTCATGAGCTTTTTCCGTCGTACAGATGAACAGGTGAGGAGCGGAAACAGCGGCATGCCGCGAGCGCCGCAGATGCGTAGCGATTTGAACGAGAGCCAGCAGTTCGGTTCGGTCATCGAGGAGAGCCATCTCTCGTCCGAAGACCTCATTTCCGGTCTTGGCTATCTTCAGGATCGCGTCTCGTCCTTGTTGGGCGCCCATGGGGAGGCACTCAACGAGTTGACCACGCTTCGGGCGGAGCGTGCGCGCATCGCCTCGCTGCTGGAATATGAAAGCGGCGTCCGGCGCAAGCTTGATAGCGAGAGCCTGCGCATTGCCGCTGAAAACAAGGAATTGAAGGCGGAAAACTTCCACCTGCGTGGTGAAAGCGAAGATGCGCGCGAGAAGCTGATCAAGCTTCAGGCGATGTTCGATGCCAATGCCCAGGACCTGCAGGTCATCCAGGCTCGCCTGCGGGATGTTGGTCGCGAACTCGACGAACGCATCGACCAGTATGACGAGACCGCAGCGCTGCTGAAGCGGGCACACCAGGACCTCGATCAGCGTAACCGCGAATACGCATCGATGCGCGAGCGTTACGAGAACGAGAAGACCTCGCATCAGGTCTTTACTGAAACCGCGCGTCGTGAGGCCGAGGCCCAGTCTCGCGAGATCGCCCGGCTGAACGAAGAAAAGAAGCAGCTAAAGAATTCTCTGTCCCATCACGAAAACCAGGCACGGACCCTGGCAAGTGAAGTCATGGGCCTGAAGCAGGAGCTGTCCTTCGCCGAGGAAAAGCTGAAGCGGCTGCAGAACGAGCTGGATAACCAGCAGACTGCCACCTCGATCGAGATGTCGCAGTTGCAGACCAAGAACGAGGCGATCAATTCCAAGGTCGAGCTTGTCGAAAAGCTGCTTGTGACGGCCCGCGGCCGCAGCAAGCTGGCGGAAGACGAATTGCAGGCCGTGCGTGCGGAACTGAAGCAGACCAAGGCGGAGCTTTCCACCGTGGCGCTGCGTGCAGATCGTCTTGGCCAGGAGCTCAACACAGCCCGTTCCACCAGCGCCGATGGCGAGGCCCAGCGCCGGGAACTGCAGATGCAGGTCAGCGAACTGACCATGCGCCTGCGCGACTCCGAAAACATGCGCATGAAGAAGGAACGCGACGCCGAGGCGATGAAGCAGGACTTCGACCAGCGCGGCTACGCCGACCAGGAAGAAATCCGCCAGCTGCGGACGAGCGCCGAGGTGGCCAAGGCCGAGATCCAGCAGCTTCGCACCGAGATCGCGATCCTGACGGGCCAGCTCGAATTCCAGCGCAACGACCGCATGGATCGCGGCGAGCGGGCAACGACGACGACGTCCACCGCGCCGGGTTCGGTCTCCTCGACCATGGACTATGGTTCGCCGTCAGCCTCATCACTGAGCGGTTCGGTGCCGATGCCGCGTGCATCCACCGAAGGCGTTGCAAAGCCGATAATCGACATTTCCGAGAAGTCGCTGCGCAATCCCCGTCCGTCGGTCGATTATTGATCGACACCGGCTCCATATGATTTGAAGAAGCCGCCCTTGGGCGGCTTCTTGCGTTTCGACGGGTGGTTCAGCCTTCGGCCGGCACGTATTTGCGCCAGTCGTGCTCTTCCTTGAAGCCGAGGACCTCGCGGATCTTACGATTCGACAGCGGCGCCTCGTTGCCCTGCATCGGCCGGGTGAGGGGCGTGTTCGGAGCCCATTTGGCCAGGAATTCCTGGGTCGGCTCGTGGGCCGTGATGGTGTCGTTCACGGCATTGAAGACCTGGAAGCCGAGACCGTCCTTGGCCACGCAGAGATCAACGATCTGGCCAAGATCGCGGGCGTCGATATAGCTCCAGGCATTGCGCTTGCGCGACGGCGGGTCGGCAAAGAAGCCCGGGAATCGCTCGTATTCATGGGGTTCGATGACATTGCCGATGCGCAGGGCATAGATATCGATGCCGCTGCGCATGGCGAAGGCACGCGCCGTTTTTTCGTTGACCAGCTTGGACAGGCCGTAGCTGTCCATGGGATCGATGTCGTAGTCTTCTTCCAGCGGAAAGCTGTGATAGTCCTTGTCGCCCTCGGCAAAGCAGACGCCATAGGTCGTCTCGCTTGAGGCAATGATCACCTTGCGGATGCCGAGCTTCACGGCAGCCTCGATGACATTGTAGGTCGATGTCACATTGGCGGCGAAGGTGGTGTTGTCGGGGCGCATCAGCACGCGCGGGACGGCGGCGAAATGCACGACGGCATCGACCGGTGCCGGTCCCTTGCCGGTTTCATAGCCGTCGAATCCGAAATGCATGGACAGCGCATTGAAGACTTCGCCGCTGTTGGTGACGTCAGTGAGGAGCGTGTTCACCCTGGAATCCGCAAGCGGTACGAGGTCGAGGTTCAAGACCTTGTGGCCGCGGTCCAGCAGATAGGGCACGACATGACGGCCGGCCTTGCCGCTGCCGCCGGTGAAGACGATGCGTTTGCTCATGGTTATGTCCTTTCATGGAGTTGTTGGGCTCGGCCCTCACGGCATCAACTGGCCGCCATTGACCTCGATTGTCTGGCCGATGATGTAGGGCGAGAGGCGTTCGGAAGCGAGGAAGAGATAGGTGCCGATGCAGTCCTCAACGGTGCCGAACCGTCCCTGCGGAATGGTTCTGAGGGCTGCCTGCATCTGCGCCTCGCTGGAATAGCGCTCGTGGAACGGCGTCAGCACGATGCCCGGAGCCACCGCATTTGCCCTGATATTGTGGGCGATGAACTCCTTGGCCATGCCGCGGGTGACATTGGAAATGAAGGCCTTGGAAGAGCCGTAGAGGCCGGCGCCACCGCTGGCGCCGTTGCGCGCGGCGATCGAGGTGGTGTTGATGATGAAGCCGCCGCCCTGGCGTTTCAAATGCGGAAGAGCGGCCTTGCAGGCTAGCAGCACGGAGCGGGCGTTGAGATCCATGACCGCGTCGTAATGCTCCTCGGTCATGTCAGCATAATCAAGGCGTGCGACCATGCCGCCGGCATTGTTGATCAACCCATCCAGCCGACCGAAAGCGGCCGCGGTTTCTTCAACGGCGCCGGCCATCGCCGAGGCGCTGGTGGCATCCGCGCGCACCAGGGTCACCTTGCCGCCGGCGGCGCGGATTTCCTCGCCCAGCTTCTCCGCGGCCTCGACGCTGGAATTGTAATGCAATCCGACGGAGCAACCCTGATCGGCAAAGGCGCGTGCCAGGGCGGCGCCTATTCCTGTCGAGGCGCCGGTGATCAGCACGGCCTTGCCTTGGAGATCCGGAATGGATGCGATCGTCTGGGTCATGGTGGTATCCTTTATGTCTTCTGTTGTTGTCGCCAGGATCAGGTATCCCAGACGGGGCACCAGTCGCCGTTGACCAGCCGCATGCCTTTCTCCAGCGTGCGGATGCGGGCGATCTCGTCGTCGCTAAGCCTGATCTCGCCGGCCTTCAGGTTTGTCACGATGCGCTCCTTGCGGGCAGAGGAGGGGATGACGATGTGGCCTTCGTGGAGCAGGAAGGCCAGTGCCACCTGATCCGGGCCCGCATCATGGGCCTTGCCGATGTCACGGAGCAGCGCATCATCCGCCACGCGGCCGCGAGCCAAGGGTGAATAGGCTGTTATCGACAGGCCGATCGACCGGCAGTGATCGACGATCGGGCGGTTCTGCATATAGACATGGCACTCCACCTGGTTGGTGGCGAGCGGCCTGTCGCCCAGCAGTTCGATCGTCCTGGTGAGCAGCGGTATGGTGAAGTTTGATACGCCGATGCGGTCGGCAAGGCCGGCGTCATAAACCTCGGCGAACTGACTAATATAGTCTTCCAGCGCAAACTGGTTTTTGATCGCCGGCCAATGCAGCAAGAGCAGGTCGACCTTGTCCATGCCGAGCTTGTCGAGGCTTTCCCGTACGGAGGGCATGATCCGGCCCGGGGCGAAGTTCCCAGGTTTCACCTTGGTCGTGAGGAAGACCTCGCGTGGATCAAGTCCGCTATCGCGGATCGCCCGACCGACATCCTGTTCGTTTTCGTAGCCCTGCGCGGTGTCGATATGGCGGTAACCTGCCTCCAGCGCCCAAAGTGATCCCTGATAGGCCTCCTCGCTGGACCTGTTCCAGGTTCCGTAGCCAATCCTGGGTATCGGTGCCAATTCGCTTTGCGGATGCATGTTTCCTCCTCCTTGCAGGATTTTTAGCCGTATCTGCGGCGCCATCACTCCACGCACGACGCTGGCGCTGCCAAATCGTCAGCGGACAATGGTGACGGGGCTTTCATCTGTCAAACGGAAGATATAGATCGAATTCATCTGAAGGACAGAATAATTGAGGTCGAGCGTGGAACTGAGGCAGCTGCAGTATTTCGTGGCGGCCGCGAAGGCCGAGCACTTCACGGTGGCTGCACGCCAGCTCAATATCGTTCAGTCGGCTCTTTCGAGCGCGATCAAGGGCTTGGAAGAAGAGTTGCAGGCGAAGCTCTTCATCCGCACGACCCGCCAGGTCAGGTTGACGGCGGCGGGGCGGGTGCTGCTGGAAAAGGCGGCGATCGTGCTGGATGCAGCGCGGGAAGCGCGCGATAGCGTGGCGGCGGTCCAGGGTGCGGAGCGCGGCAAGCTCGCGATCGGCACTGTGCAAGGTCTGCCGGCCTTTCTCGACCTGCCGGCGCTTCTGGCGCGCTATCACAAGCGCCATCCCATGATCGAGGTGCGGCTGTGCCAGGCCGGCTCCGCCCATCTCATCGACAAGCTGCGCAACGGATTGCTGGATATCGCCTTCCTGCCGATGGGCGACATGCCCTCGGATATCATGACGCGCATGATCGCCTGCGAGGCGCTTGTGGTCGTGACCGGGCTGGAGCATCCGCTGGCCGGGCGCAAATCGGTCTCCATGCGGGACCTTGCCGTCCATGCCTTTGTCGATTTCGAATATGATCGCGGCACCCGATCCCTCATCGACAATGCCTTCGACGCGGGTCGAATCGAGCGGCGAACCGCCTTCGAGGTCAGCGATCTCGACAGCCTGATGGAACTGGTGGCGCATGGGCTGGGTGTTGCCCTTGTTCCGGAGACGGTTGCTGCCGCATTTGGCGGGCGAATCAGCGTCAGCGAACTCGCCGATGCGGAAATCTGCTGGGAGCTGGTGGTGGCCTGTTCGCAGCGGGCCATGGAGCAGGAGCGCCTGACGGATGCGGCACCTCAACGCTTCCTCGACATGTTGCCGGTCATCGAATAGTCGTGAGATCAAGGGTTTCGCTGGCTGCGTCCGGCGGCCCATATTCCGGAGCGTTTCCATGTCCGCCTTGATCCAAACCGTGCCGGGGCGAGCCTGTGGAAGCTGCACCCTTTGTTGCCGGCTGCCGGAGATCGAAGAATTTTCAAAGCCTGCCAATGACTGGTGCGGGCATTGCGAGCCGGGTCGCGGGTGTCGCATCTACGATACTCGGCCGGGGCTCTGCCGTGACTTCTTCTGCCGTTACATCACGGATGCCGGTATGAGCGAGATCTGGGCGCCGGAGATCTCCCATATGATGGTCTATGACCAGGGGCCGCAGATCACTGTTCTGGTGGACCCTGATCACCAGGCGATCTGGGGTAGTTCGCCCTACCTAGAGGAACTCGAGCGCTGGGCCTTGGAAGCCGAATCGTCGGGCGGCTATGTCATCGTCTATTTCGGCGATCATCTCACAAAGATCGAGCCGCGACGCTCTGCCTGAGCATTCGTGTCGGTCATCAAGATAAGCCCTTGACGTCGGATATGTAACTAAATAACATTACATTATCGATTGAGTGAAATGAAACGTCCGCTCCCAAGGGGGTGGTCGCTTCGTGATCCGGTTGTCAGGTGCTGTGAAGTGTGTCAGATGTTGTGGCGATGGTGCTGCCTGGACGGAAGTCCGGCGCGGCTGAAAAGGGAACACGGTGCGGACGACCCAATCGGGGCCTAAACCGTGGCTGCCCCCGCAACTGTAAGCGGAGAGTGCATCGGCAATATCCCACTGGCATGAGCCGGGAAGGGGCCAATGCGCATCGACCCGCGAGCCAGGAGACCTGCCATCAAAGTTGATAAACCGCAACGGACGGGGTGTTCCGATGGATAAAATCTGGCGTGAGGGCCGCGCCTGCGCGTCGCCTCTTATCTTTGCCATGTGGTGTCCCGGCAATGCCTCGGGAGGGCCGACATGGCAAGACATCCCATTCGACATTTAGCGCCTTTGACCTGCCGCTCGCGTTTGTGCCGGGGAGGTCAGTTATGAGCTGCTCGGCGACTGGCGCAAGTCTCTCGGCATCCAATCTTGGTTGGGGTCCGAGACCGGACCTGTTATTGGTACGCGACGTCAATTTTTCGATTACGGCCGGCGAGCGGCTGGCGATCGTCGGTCCGAATGGCGCCGGCAAGACCTCGTTGCTACGCTGCCTGTATCGGGGCGTTGCGCCCGTCGAAGGGCGGGTGATGGTGGGTGGCGAAGACCTCGGCCGCATGTCCCCCCGGGATAGTGCCCGGCGGATCGGCGTTGTGCTCCAGGAAATGCCGGCCGATTTCCCGTTCAGCGTCCGCGATGTGGTGATGATGGGGCGTATTCCGCGTCGGACCGGCCTTGGTGGCTGGTCGGATGTGGACCGCGCGAAGGTGGCGCATTCGCTGGAGCACCTGGACCTCACGCATCTGGCCAGCAGGCAATTCTCCACCCTGTCCGGTGGGGAAAAGCAGCGTGTGCTCGTGGCCCGGGCTTTGAGCCAGGAGCCGGAGATCGTCATCCTGGACGAGCCGACCAACCATCTCGACATTCGCCATCAACTCGAGATTCTAGATCTCCTGAAAGGCTTGAGCCTGACGGTCGTGACCACCTTGCACGACATCAATCTGGCCGGCGAGTTCGCAACCCATGTGGCATTGATGCAGGCGGGTCGCATGGTGGCGTTCGGGCGGCCCGATCACGTGCTGACCTCCCAGGCGGTTTCCACCACCTTCGGTGTCGATGCCATCTGCCATCCCGTGCCCGGCCTGAGCGCATCGCGCTTTTCTTTTTCCCTTGCAACGTCATGAAGCAAAAAGGTCCATTCATGAAAACCTCCGTACTTGTGGCTTCCGCAGCCTCTCTCCTGCTCTCGCTTGCCGTTTCCGCTCAGGCGCAGGCCTATCCGGTGACCGTCAAGAGCTGCGACCGGGAGGTCACCTTCGACAAGGCGCCGACGCGGGCAATCTCCAATGACGTCAACCTCACCGAGATGATGCTGGCCCTGGGGCTGCAGGACCATATGGCCGGCTATACCGGCGTATCCGGATGGAAGACGCTGGACGAAAAGCTGCGCGAGGGCGTGAAGGAACTGCCGGAATTGTCGCCCAAATACCCCACCAAGGAAGTCCTGCTGAACGCGGATGCGGACTTCTACTTCGCCGGTTGGAACTACGGCATGAAGGTGGGCGGGGAGGTGACGCCGCAGACGCTGGAACCCTTCAAGATCAAGGTCTATGAACTGACCGAATCCTGCATTCACATCATGGCCAAGGCCAAGCCGACCATGGATGACATGTTCGTGGATCTCCTCAACCTTGGCCGGATTTTTGGCATCGAGGCGCGCGCTGAGGCCCTGGTGTCCGGATACAAGGCAAAGCTGGATGAAACCGTGCGCAAGCTCGGCGGCATCGAGCGCCCGACGCGGGTGTTCGTCTATGACTCCGGCGAGGAAAAGCCGTTCACCTCGGGACGCTTCGGCATCCCGACGGCCATGATCGAGGCTGCGGGCGGCGCAAACGTTATGGACGATGTCGAGAAGAGCTGGACCGAAGTCTCCTGGGAGCCGGTGATCGAGCGCAATCCGGAGGTCGTGGTGATCGTCAATTACGGCGAGGTGACCGCTGAGCAGAAGATCGCCTTCATGAAGAACAACCCCGCCTTCAAGAACATTGATGCGGTGAAGAACGACCGTTTCGTGGTGCTTGATTATGTCGAGGCGACGCCCGGTCCGCGCAATGTCGATGCGATCGGCCGTCTGGCGGATGCGTTCCATCCCCGCAACATGTGATTGATTGCGCGGATTGTTGTGCCGGGCGGAGTTGCGCCCGGTTCTTTTTTGTCATGAAAATGAGTATGCCATGACCGCCCTCAGGTTGTTTCCAATCCTGCTTCTGGCGGGCCTCACGCTTCTGGCCTGCGTTACAGCAGGGGTTTCGTTTGGATCGGCCTCTGTGCCTTTCACGACGGTCTGGTCCATCATCGCCAACAAGATGTCTCCTGGCCTGGTTGCTGTCGACTGGTCGGCGGGCCGAGAAAGCATCGTCTGGGATGTGCGCTTTCCACGGGTCATCCTGGCCGCCCTGGTCGGCGCCGGTCTTGCCGTGGTGGGGGCTGTGCTGCAGGCGGTTACCCGCAATCCGCTGGCCGATCCGCATCTGCTCGGTGTGTCCTCCGGCGGCGCGCTCGGTGCCATTATCGCCTTGCTGCATACGGGGCTGATATTCGGTCTGGTGACCGTGCCGCTTTTCGCCTTCATTGGTGCGCTCGTCGCCACCTTCGCCGTTGTCGGGGTGACGCGCATGACTGGCGCCTCCGCCGATCGCCTGGTGCTGTCGGGGGTCGCCATTGCCTTTGTCGCCACCGCACTCGCCAATCTCATGATCTTCCTGGGAGATCCGCGCGCTGTGCACACGGTGGTATTCTGGATGCTGGGCGGGCTGGGGCTGGCGCAGTGGCAGCATCTTATCTATCCGGCGGCAGCACTGGCCTTGTGCCTTGGATGGCTGTTGCTCAGGGCGCGGGAGGTCAATGCGCTGGCCATGGGGGACGAAACGGCGGCCACGCTCGGCGTTTCGGTGACACTCTTCCGCAATCAGCTCTTTCTGGTCACGGCGCTTCTCACGGGCGTCATGGTGGCCTTTTCCGGCGCCATCGGTTTTGTCGGCTTGATGGTGCCGCATTTCGTGCGGCTGATCGCTGGCAGCGACAATGTCAGGGTCATTCCGCTATCCGCCTTTTTCGGCGCTGTGGCGCTCATTCTTGCAGACATCGTTGCGCGCGTGGTCATGGCACCTGAGGACATGCCGATCGGCGTGGTGACGGGTCTCGTCGGCGGCTTTGCGTTCATCGCGATCCTCAGGCGGAGATAGGCAGAGACCAAAAAGGAAAAGGCTCAGCGATTTCTCGCTAAGCCTTTGTCTTAATAGGGATGGTGGGCGTGACAAGGATCGAACTTGTGACCCCTACGATGTCAACGTAGTGCTCTCCCGCTGAGCTACACGCCCATCCGATGGCGGCTTAAGACCACAAAACCCTTGCTCGCGTCAATAGGCTTTCTGGTCTTTGTGAAGAGTTTTTTACAGCTCCTCGGAAAGCCCTTATGCTGCAAGGAGTTTGTTGACTTCGTCGACGAGGTCGCGAAGGTGGAAAGGCTTGGAAAGCACCTTTGCATCCTTCGGCGCCTTCGAATCAGCGTTCAGCGCAACGGCGGCAAAACCGGTGATGAACATGACCTTCAGGTCCGGATCGAGTTCGGTGGCGCGGCGCGCCAGTTCGATGCCGTCCATCTCCGGCATCACGATATCCGTCAGAAGGAGCGAAAAAGGCTCTTCGCGAAGCCGGTCATAGGCGCTTGCGCCATTGTCGAACGAAGAGACCTTGTACCCTGCCTTCTCCAAAGCCTTGACCAGGAAGCGACGCATATCGTTGTCGTCTTCCGCGAGCAGAATTTTCTGAATCATGTACGAACCGTTACTCATCCATTTGAAAGGAGGCTTTGCAGCGCCCGAGTGTACTCATTTGCGAGTAAACATACGGTGAATAACCGTAATATGGGTTGCTGTTGCCATTTTTGCCAGTATGGACTTCCAGGGCCCCAACTGGCAACATGCGCTTCGCAACAAGTTTGTGACTTGGTAAAAAAGAGACTCGATGGACGGGGAAACATCAGAATCCGAACTGTTCGAAGTGCGCGAACCGGATACGCAGTCCATTCCCTTCGTGTACAATTCTCCGCATAGCGGCAGACGATATCCCCTGTCGTTCCTGGCGGCCTCCCGGCTGGACGGGAAGTCGATCCGCAGGTCGGAAGATCACTACGTCGATGAATTGTTCGGTGCTGCGCCGTCGCTTGGCGCGCCTCTGCTGGTTGCGCATTTCCCCCGTGCTTACATCGACGTAAACCGCGAGCCCTATGAGCTCGATCCGCGCATGTTCAGCGGGCCATTACCCTCGTTTGCCAACAGCCATTCCGTGCGTGTCGCCGGCGGCCTGGGAACCATCCCACGCATCGTGGCCGAGAATATGGAGATCTATGCCGGCCGGTTGAATGTCGGGGAGGGGCTTGAGCGTATCGAGAATGTGTACAAGCCTTATCACGCCCGGCTGCGAAAGCTGATTGCGCGCACGCATGCGATTTTTGGCTTCGGGGTATTGATCGACTGCCATTCCATGCCGGGAAATATCCGGCTCTCGGGCAGCGGCATCAAGCCTGATTTCATCATCGGCGACCGTTACGGGACCAGCGCTTCGGCCGACCTGACAAATGCCGCGATCAGTTTCCTGGAGGAACTGGGCTTTACCGCGGTTCGCAACAAGCCCTATGCCGGTGGTTTCATCACCGAACATTACGGACGTCCGGCGCGCGGGCTGCATGCCCTGCAGGTCGAGGTTAACAGAGCGCTCTACGTGGACGAGGCAACGCTTCAGAAGCGTCCGGACTTCCATGTGCTGGCAGGCGCCATTTCCGTGTTCATGGACAACATGGCCCGTTTCGTCGATCGGTTCACCGACGACATGGCCTTGGCGGCCGAATAGGCCTTTGCCGCTCGGCGGCTATCTCACTATCCCGACATCGCCTCCAAAAAAGAACCGCGCCAGTGGCGCGGCTAAGTCTAGGGAGGAAACACCCAAGGAGGGTATTTACAGTCAGAAGACTGTAAGGAAGAGGCTATTGCTGCGACGCACAATTGTCAAGTCGTTAATGGTTGATTTTTATGCAGGTCACAAAGTTGCATGAATTTTGGTCTCCGGCATGCGGGATTTGCAATTCGGGCAAACTCGGCTAAGGAGATGCATCATCCAGAACGAGGCGAAATCCATGCTTCCCGACCGTCAATTCTTCGACCGGCTGGCCGATGCGGCCAAGGCGGAAACCCTTCCGCGGTTTCGCGTGGGCGTCGATGTTGTCAACAAGGACGCTGGTGGTTTCGATCCCGTGACGGAAGGCGACCGTGCTGCGGAAGTTGCGATCCGGGCGCTCATTCAGCAGCAGTTTCCGGACCATGGCATCCTCGGTGAAGAAGAGGGAAATGTCGGTATTGACCGCGAGCATGTCTGGGTCATCGATCCAATCGATGGCACGCGGGCCTTCATTTCGGGTGTGCCTGTTTGGGGCACTCTGATCGGTTTCCAGAAGGCCGGCCGTGCGCTGATGGGCATGATGGACCAGCCCTTCACCGGCGAGCGCTATTTTGCCGATGGCAAGACGGCCTCCTACAGGGGGCCGGATGGTGAGCGGCAGATCCGGACGCGGGATTGCGGCTCCCTGGAGAATGCAACGCTCTTCACCACGTCAACGCATCTGTTCAATGCCTCGGAATTGGCGTGCTACATGGAGATCCAGAACCGGGTGCGGCTATTCCGCTATGGTATCGATTGTTATGCCTATGCCCTGCTGGCCGCCGGTCATGTCGATCTCGTCGTGGAAAGCGCGCTGAAGCCTTACGATGTTGGCGCGCTGATCCCAATCATCGAGCAGGCGGGCGGCGTGATCACCACGTGGAAGGGCGAGCGCCCCGAGAACGGCGGCTCCATCGTGGCGGCCGGTAGTGCGGCTGTCCATGCGCAGGCGCTGGAGATCTTGTCCCGCGCCTGATGCTATCAGTTACGCGTCGTCGCCTCCGGGTATGAAGGCGTCAAAGGCGGCAAGCGCCTGGGCCCGGTATTTGTCCCGTTCCTGCAGCAGTTCGTGGCGTGCGCCGGCGACGGGGATGAACTGCGCCGCGCGGAAGTAGCGGGAGAGGTTTTCCTGCGCGCTATAGGGCACGACCATGTCCCGGGCCGGCGCCAGAAGCACGGTCGGAATGGTGATGGCGTAGAGATGCGCTGGCTGTGTCACCCGCCTGATCGTGGTCAGCGTCTCGTAGAGCCAGCGCGCGGTGGGCGGGCCGAGGCCCAATTCCGGATGCGCCTCCAGGATCTGGCGGTTGCGCTGGAACCGCTCCGGATCGGATGTCAGGGGATTGTCCTCGAAAGGTCGCGCGGACATGTCCTTCGAGAGGCAGCGGCTTCCGAGCCCAAGCCAGCTTAGCGCGCGGGTGAGGTGCCTGATGGCGCCGCCTGAGAATTTCTGGCCGCCAAGTGCTACGAAGGGCGCCAACAGCACCATCCGGTCAATTCGGCTGATCAGCCGCGGCGCTGCCGAGAGCGCGATGAGTGCGCCGGTGGAATGGGCGAGGATGAAGAACGGTAGCCTGGCATCCGGCAGAACGACCTCTTCCAAGAAGATATCGAGGTCGCGCTCGTAGTCGGAAAATCGGCGCACATGGCCGCGTCGCGCGTCCGGTAGTTGCCGGTCGGAATTTCCCTGCCCGCGCAGGTCGAAGGTGGCGACCCATAGACCACGCGCGGTGATATGCCGGATGGTCTCGAAATACTTCTCGATGCTCTCGTTGCGCCCTTGGAGGATGATGACCGTGCCTTTGGCCATCGAGGCTTCGGAGCGAAAGATGGCATAGCGCAGGTTGACGCCGCGATGACCCTTGAAGAAGCCAGTGATGTGATTGCCGGGAACGGGATTTCCCGGTGTGTCGTGAAGAATGGCGTCCATGGTCTCTACTTGAGAATCATCAGCCGGACTCGTGGTCCGTTCCTGATATCGGGATAGGCGGAAGCCTCTGCAACGTCAAAGGAAAACCACTGAAGACGGCTGGCGCTTGCAGGTCCTCAAGGCGGTGCCGGAAGCCCCTTGAATTCAAAAATGCCAGTTCCCATCTTGTTGCTGCGGGCGCCAGACAGGGTCCGCCAAGAGAATTGCGCCATTGCCTCAACGGGATGTCGCAAGTCTGAAACCGCAAACCGTCGCTTCACAGGAGGACACCATGCGTCACGTCGATTTTTCCCCCCTTTACCGTTCCACCGTCGGCTTTGACCGGCTTTTCACCATGCTCGACAGCCTTGGTCAGCCTGACCAGGCACAGGCCTATCCGCCCTACAATATCGAGCGCACCGGCGAAAACACCTATCGCATCACCATGGCCGTGGCCGGTTTCGATGAGCGCGAACTCTCGATCGAGGCCCATGCGCATGTGCTGACCGTCAAGGGTGAGAAGGCCGAGGACGAGCAGGCAGAGCAGACCGAGTTCCTCTATCGCGGCATTGCCAAGCGCGCCTTCGAGCGCCGCTTCCAGCTTGCCGATCACGTCGAGGTTCAGGCCGCTTCCCTGAAAAACGGCCTGTTGCACATCGACCTGCTGCGCAACATTCCCGAGGCCATGAAGCCGCGCCGCATCGCGATTGCCGCCGAGCCGGTCAATGCGCCGAAGGCTATCGAGGCCCACGTCAACTGATCCGGATCTCTCTATCCGGTTCGGACGGCCTCCCCTGCGGGAGGCCGTTTTCGTTTGTGCGGGTCAGGCGATCAGGGCGAGGAAATCATCGACTTCTGCCAAGGTCGTCGAGAAGCTGGTGACGAGGCGTAGCAGCCTTTGGCCGGGACCCAGCAGCTTTGGCATTTCGCGCGGCACTGGCCAGTCGTAGAACTTGGCGCCGGCGTCGGCGGCGCGTTTGGCGGCATCGGCGCTTACAACGGCAAAGACCTCGTTCGCCATCGTCGGCCATGCCTGGCGGGCGACATTGGAGCGGGCTAGTCCCTGCCGCAGCCTGTCGGCCATGCTGTTGGCGTTGCGGGCGAGGGCGAGCCACAGGTCGTCCTCGAAATAAGCCCCCAACTGGGCCGAGACGAAGCGGGTCTTGGAGAAGAGCTGGGCGGAGCGCTTGCGGATATAGGGCACTTCCTCCGCCATCTCGGGCTTGAAGAATACGATCGCCTCGGCGCACCAGCAGCCGTTCTTGGTGCCACCGAAGGAGAGAATGTCGATGCCGCGCTTCCATGTCATGTCGGCCGGCGTGCAGTCCAAGGCGACAAGCGCGTTGGCGAAACGGGCGCCATCCATGTGCAGCGGCAGCCCCTTTGCGCGGGCGATCTCGCCGATCGCGGAAATCTCATCGAGGCTATAGATGGTGCCGGCCTCGGTCGCCTGGGTGATGGTGATCGCCATCGGCCGTCCCTGATGCACGGACGGCACATCGAAGCGCGCGACATGCGCTGCCAAGGCCGCCGCATCCATTTTTCCGTCACTGCCCTCAACAGGGTAGAGACGGCTGGCGCCTGTCAGAAATTCCGGCGCGCCGCCCTCATCGCAATTCACATGGGCATCGAAATGACAGAAGGTGACACCGCCGGCGCGGGCGACGCTGGCGAGTGCCAGCGAATTGGCCGCCGTACCCGTTCCAACGAAGAACACAGCAACTTCACGCTCGAAGATCTCGTTGAATTTGGCCTCGATGCGTTTGTCCAGGTCGCTATTGCCATAGGCGGCCGCATAGCCGGCGGCTTCCCGCGACAGGCTTTC
Source organism: Rhizobium sp. RU36D (assembly GCF_900176345.1). GTDB lineage: Bacteria > Pseudomonadota > Alphaproteobacteria > Rhizobiales > Rhizobiaceae > Allorhizobium. The sequence continues at coordinate 241,661 of NZ_FWXU01000001.1, read as the reverse complement.
GGCGATGGAGGGATGGGCTCCTGCCCAATTGTCCGATGCGAAGAACATTTTTTCTAATCCGATTGGTCCCTTAGAGCTGCGGTCGAGATTAGGGATATTTAAAGCGGGATCAATTGGCGCATGCGTCAAAGGCGGTCGCATGCCGTCAGGACGCAAGAGACGACAAGTCAAATCCCGATTGGCGAAATTTTCTTACGCCATCTGACGTATGGCCGTAATCTTCCTTCTCCAGCATCCTTAATTATTTTCCATGCGACCTTGCTTAAACGGAATCTTTCTGGCATAGAAAATCCGAAAATAGGTCAGCTAAGTTGACCTAAAATTCGATCCTGAGAGCCAAGTTTTTCTGGATTGGAGCTATTACGCAGCCGGATTTCCGCGCTATAGTCGTGTTCCAAGTCAGATGGGCAGTCGAAGGCAGGCATTGAAATATGCATTTGCTGCTGACCCATTCCCGAAAAACCATGGTGGCGATGTCATCGCGACATCGCGGGATAGCAGCCTGAGTTTCCGGCATGGTTTCGACCTGCCGGCCGTATGTCACGGAAACTGCCTGCCCAAGGCAATTTACTGGAGGGAAGACGATGACGGAATTGACGGCATCTGAAGCATTCGATCGGTCTGGCGCGCTTGTGGAAGCGCCGGCGAAAGCCGCTCCGGTCGCAGCCCGCACGCTTCCTGCGCGCCAGGGTCTCTATGATCCCACCAACGAACACGATGCCTGCGGCGTCGGCTTCATCGCCCATATGAAAGGGCAGAAGTCGCACCAGATCGTCAAGGACGGCCTGTTCATCTTGGAGAACCTGACCCATCGCGGCGCTGTCGGCGCCGATCCGCTGATGGGCGATGGTGCCGGCATCCTGGTTCAGATCCCCGACCAGTTCTTCCGCGAGGAAATGGCCAAGCAGGGCATCACCCTGCCGAAGGCGGGCGAATATGCCGTGGGTCACTTCTTCTTCCCGCAGGATGAAGAGCATATCGCCCATTTCAAGCAGGTCATTTCGGAAGTCTGTCATGACGAGGGGCAGCACCTCATCGGCTATCGTGATGTGCCTGTTGATAATGCCTCGCTATCCAAGGCGCCTGACATCGCGGCCACGGAGCCGCGTCATATTCAGGTGTTCATCGGCGCTGGCCGCGATGCCGCGACCCAGGAGCAGTTCGAGCGTCGGCTGTTCCTGCTGCGCAAGGTCATTTCCAACCGGATCTATGACCAGTTCGGCGGCCAGGAAACCGGCTTCTATCCGGTATCGCTGTCTTCCTCCACGATCGTCTACAAGGGCATGTTCCTGGCCTACCAGGTCGGCGCCTATTATAAGGACTTGAGCGATCCGCGTTTCGAATCCGCGGTTGCCCTCGTGCATCAGCGGTTTTCGACCAACACCTTCCCGTCGTGGAAGCTGGCGCATCCCTATCGCATGGTCGCCCATAACGGCGAAATCAACACGCTGCGCGGCAACGTCAACTGGATGGCGGCGCGTCAGGCATCTGTTTCCTCGCCGCTGTTCGGCTCCGATATCACCAAGCTCTGGCCGATCTCCTATGAAGGCCAGTCGGATACCGCCTGCTTCGACAACGCGCTGGAATTCCTGATGCGCGGCGGTTACCCGCTGGCGCAGGCCGTCATGATGCTGATCCCGGAAGCCTGGGCCGGCAACCAGTCGATGAGCCCGGAACGTAAGGCGTTTTACGAGTATCATGCGGCCTTGATGGAGCCGTGGGATGGTCCGGCCGCCGTGTGTTTCACCGATGGCAAGCAGATCGGCGCGACGCTCGATCGCAACGGCCTGCGTCCGGCGCGCTATCTCGTGACCGACGACGACCGCGTGATCCTTGCGTCCGAAGCCGGCACGCTGCCGGTGCCGGAAGAGCGGATCATCAAGAAGTGGCGGTTGCAGCCCGGCAAGATGCTGCTGATCGACATGCAGGAAGGGCGCATCATTTCCGACGAGGAAGTGAAGTCGCAACTGGCCGGCACACATCCCTATCGCGAGTGGCTGGACCGTACCCAGTTGATCCTCGAAGACCTGAAGCCGGTGGAGCCCCGCGCGCTGCGTCGCGACGTCTCGCTGCTCGATCGCCAGCAGGCCTTCGGCTATACCAGCGAGGACACCAAGCTGCTGATGTCGCCGATGGCGACGACCGGTCAGGAAGCTGTGGGCTCGATGGGCACCGACACGCCGATTTCGGCCATGTCCACCAAGTCCAAGCTGCTCTATACCTATTTCAAGCAGAACTTCGCGCAGGTGACAAACCCGCCGATCGACCCGATCCGCGAAGAACTGGTCATGAGCCTGGTGTCGTTCATCGGCCCGCGGCCAAACATCCTCGACCATGAGGGTGCCGCCCGCGCCAAGCGCCTTGAGGTTCGCCAGCCGATCCTGACCAATGGCGACCTGGAAAAGATCCGCTCGATCGGCCACACCGAGGACCGCTTCGACACCAAGACGCTCGACTTCACCTATGACGTGGAGCGCGGCGCCGAAGGCATGCCTGAGATGCTGGAGCGGCTGTGCGAGCGTGCCGAGGCGGCGGTCAAGGGCGGCTACAACATCATCGTGCTGTCCGACCGTCAGATCGGACCGGATCGCATTGCCATTCCCGCGCTGCTGGCGACGGCGGCTGTCCATCACCACCTCATCCGCAAGGGCTTGCGCACCTCGGTCGGCCTCGTCGTCGAATCCGGCGAACCGCGCGAGATCCATCATTTCTGCTGTCTCGCCGGCTTCGGTGCGGAGGCGATCAACCCCTATCTCGCCTTCGACACGCTGCTCGACATGCACAAGCATGGCGAATTCCCCAAGGAAGTCACCGAGGACGAAGTCGTCTATCGCTACATCAAGGCGGTCGGAAAGGGCATCCTGAAGGTGATGTCCAAGATGGGCATTTCCACCTACCAGTCCTATTGCGGTGCGCAAATCTTCGACGCGGTCGGCCTGTCGTCCGAGCTGGTGGCGAAGTATTTCTTCGGCACCGCCACCACGATCGAAGGTGTCGGCATTGCCGAGATTGCAGAGGAAACGGTGCGCCGTCATCATGCCGCCTTCGGCAAGGATCCGGTGCTTTCGACCACGCTCGATATCGGTGGTGAATATGCCTACCGCATGCGCGGCGAAAACCATGCCTGGAGCCCGGATTCGATTGCGGCCCTGCAGCATGCGGTGCGTGGCAACAGCCAGGACCGCTACCGCGAATTTGCCGAGATGGTGAATGATAGTTCGCTGCGGCTCAACACCATCCGCGGCCTGTTCAAGATCAAGTCGGCGGAAGCACTCGGCCGCAAGCCGATATCGATTGATGAGGTCGAACCGGCGGTCGATCTGGTCAAGCGCTTCTCGACGGGTGCCATGTCCTTCGGCTCGATCAGCCGCGAGGCCCACACAACGCTGGCCATCGCCATGAACCGGATCGGCGGCAAGTCGAACACCGGCGAGGGCGGCGAGGAAAGCGATCGCTACATGCCGCTTCCGGATGGCTCTTCCAATCCCGAGCGCTCGGCGATCAAGCAGATCGCGTCAGGCCGCTTTGGCGTTACGACGGAATACCTCGTCAATGCCGACATGCTGCAGATCAAGGTGGCGCAGGGTGCCAAGCCCGGCGAGGGCGGCCAGTTGCCCGGCCACAAGGTGGATGCCACGGTTGCCAAGACCCGGCACTCCACGCCGGGCGTCGGCCTGATCTCGCCGCCGCCGCATCATGACATCTACTCGATCGAAGATCTGGCGCAGCTGATCTACGACCTGAAGAACGTCAACCCGGAAGCCGACGTGTCGGTCAAGCTGGTGTCGGAAGTCGGCGTTGGCACGGTTGCCGCCGGCGTCGCCAAGGCGCGCGCCGACCATATCACCATTGCCGGCTTCGATGGCGGCACCGGTGCATCGCCGCTGACCTCGCTCAAGCATGCCGGCAGCCCCTGGGAAATCGGTCTCGCCGAAACCCAGCAGACGCTGGTGCTGAACGGTCTTCGTTCGCGCATCGCGCTGCAGGTTGACGGCGGGTTGAAGACCGGCCGGGACGTGATCATCGGCGCGCTGCTGGGTGCCGACGAATTCGGCTTTGCCACGGCGCCATTGATTGCAGCGGGCTGCATCATGATGCGCAAGTGCCACCTGAACACCTGCCCGGTTGGCGTTGCCACCCAGGACCCGGTTCTGCGCAAGCGCTTCAAGGGTACGCCCGAGCACGTCATCAACTACTTCTTCTTCGTGGCCGAAGAAGTGCGCGAGATCCTCGCTTCGCTCGGCGTTGCCAAGCTGGATGAGATCATCGGCGCTTCGGAACTCTTGGAAAAGGACGACATGCTGGCCCACTGGAAGGCCAGGGGTCTCGATTTCTCCCGCATCTTCCACAAGGTCGAAGCGCCCAAGGAAGAGACCTACTGGACATCTAGGCAGAAGCACCCGATCGACGATATCCTCGATCGCAAGCTGATCGAGAAGGCCATGCCGGCGCTGGAAAACCGCCAGCCCGTGGTGTTCGATGTCGACATCAAGAACGTCGATCGGTCGGCAGGTGCCATGCTATCAGGTGCCTTGGCCAAGCGCTTCGGCCACAAGGGCCTGAAGGACGATACGATCCACGTGACGCTGAACGGCACGGCCGGCCAGTCCTTCGGTGCGTTCCTGGCCCGCGGCATCACCTTCGATCTCGTGGGTGACGGCAATGACTATGTCGGTAAGGGCCTGTCGGGTGGACGCATCATCGTGCGCCCGCCGGAAAACGCGCGCATCCTTGCGGAAAATTCGATCATCGTCGGCAATACCGTGCTCTACGGCGCCATCTCGGGCGAATGCTACTTCCGCGGCGTGGCCGGCGAACGTTTCGCCGTGCGCAATTCCGGTGCGGTGGCCGTCGTCGAGGGCGTGGGCGACCATGGCTGCGAATACATGACCGGTGGCATCGTCGTGGTTCTGGGTGAAACCGGCCGCAACTTCGCAGCCGGCATGTCGGGCGGCGTGGCCTATGTGCTGGATGAAAGCGGCGATTTCGCCAAGCGCTGCAACATGGCCATGGTCGAGCTGGAGCCGGTGCCGGAAGAAGATGACATGCTGGAGAAGCTGCATCACCACGGCGGCGATCTCATGCACAAAGGTCGTGTCGACGTGTCCGGCGACATGACCAGGCATGATGAGGAGCGGCTCTACCAGCTGATCTCCAACCACCTCCACTACACCGGCTCGACCCGTGCCAAGGCGATCCTGGAACAGTGGGCCGAGTATCGGCCGAAGTTCCGGAAAGTCATGCCGGTGGAATACCGCCGTGCCCTTGAGGAGATGGAGCGAATGCGCATGGGTGTTGCTGCGGAGTAGTTTTGCTGTCGGGTGTCTCGTGATATGACAGTGTCATATCACGAGATGGAGGTGGTGATGTTTTCTATGCCAAAGGAGCGAAAAGCGAAGATATTCATGAACGGGAGAAGCCGGGCTGTTCGGATACCGAGCGACTTCGATCTCACGGGTGATGAAGTTGTTATCCGTCAAGAGGTCGATGGTGTCATAACCATTCAGCCCGCGAGGCAGAGGCTTTCGCCGGGCGGATTGATCGATTGGCTCAGGCAGGCGGAACCACTTGATCGGGATTTTCTGCAGATCGAGGATTTGCCAGTTAGGGAAATTGATCTGGATCTTCCCAAATGAGTTACTTATTCGACACTAACGCCATTTCTGAATTCATTCGAAATCCGGAGGGTCAGACTGCGAGAAGAGTGGCAGCGCTTAAGGATGGCGAGTTGAGAACCAGCCTGATCGTGGCGGCCGAACTGAGATACGGCGCAGCTAAGAAGGGCTCCGAACGTCTGACACGTTTGATTGAAACAGTGTTGGCCCAATTCGAGGTCCTGCCATGGGAAGCACCGGCCGATGTGCACTACGCCTCTCTCAGAAACAGTCTGAGCAGGAGTGGGCAGCCGATCGGTGACATGGATATGCTGATTGCGGCTCATGCGCTTGCCCAGGACGCGGTGCTTGTGACGGACAATGAAAGAGAGTTCTCCCGGGTTCCGGGACTGAAGATCGAGAACTGGCTACATAGCGGTGGAGATCAGGCATGATGGACGAAATGCCTGTCCCCGTGTCCATGACGCTGGGAACGGCAGTTCCTGTTGCTGTCGACCTGGTCAGCCGCTCGGTTCGAGTGGAGTTCATCGTGCTGGGGGCGATTATCGGCCTCGCCTACTGGTATTGGAGGCCTTTGGGCCTGCCGTTTTGAAAGGGTAAGACATGGGCAAGGTTACAGGTTTCATGGAAATCGATCGGCAGGTGGCCAAGTACCAGCCGGCCTCCGACCGCATTCGCCATTTCCGCGAATTCACTATCCCGATGTCGGATGCCGAGGTGACCAAGCAGGCGGCGCGCTGCATGGATTGCGGCATTCCCTATTGCCACGGTCCGACGGGTTGCCCGGTGCATAACCAGATCCCGGACTGGAACGACCTCGTCTACAACAACAAGTGGGAAGAGGCGATCCGCAACCTGCATTCGACCAACAACTTCCCGGAATTCACCGGTCGCGTCTGTCCGGCTCCCTGCGAAGAGGCCTGCACGCTGAACCTCGAGGACACGCCGGTTGCGATCAAGACGGTCGAACAGGCGATTGCCGACAAAGCCTATGAACTCGGCTTCATCGTGCCGCAGCCGGCCACCGTGCATACCGGCAAGAAGGTCGCGATCATCGGTTCCGGTCCCGCCGGCATGGCGGCTGCCCAGCAGCTCGGGCGTGCTGGCCATGACGTGCATGTCTATGAGCGCGAGACCAAGCCCGGCGGCTTGCTGCGCTATGGCATCCCGGACTTCAAGATGGAGAAGAACTTCATCGATCGTCGCGTCGAGCAGATGAAGGGCGAAGGCGTCACCTTCTATTGCGGCGTCAATGTCGGTGTCGATATCGCGGTAGAAACGTTGCTTTCGGAGCATGATGCCGTGCTCTATTGCGGCGGCTCTGAAACGCCGCGCGAGGCTGGCATTCCCGGTGTCGACCTGCACGGCGTTCATGATGCCATGCCCTATCTGGTGCAGCAGAACCGTCGCGTTGGCCGCGAGAACATCGACAGCGTCGGCTGGCCGTCCGATCCGATCCTGGCCGGCGGCAAGCACATTGTCGTCGTCGGCGGTGGCGATACCGCGTCAGACTGCGTCGGCACGGCTTTCCGCCAGGGCGCGGTCAAGGTGACCCAGCTCGATATTCGTCCGCGTCCGCCTGAGACCGAGGACAAGCTGGCGATCTGGCCTTTCTGGGCCACCAAGATGCGCACCTCCTCCAGCCAGGCGGAAGGCGCGGTTCGTGAGTTCCAGGTTGGAACTCTCGAGTTTGTTGGCGAAGAGGGCGTGCTGACAGGCGTCAAGTGCTGCCAGGTGGATGATCGCCGCAAGCCGATCGCTGGCACGGAATTCATCATCAAGGCCGATCTCGCCTTCATCGCGATCGGCTTCTCCGGTCCCTTCCGGGATAGCGTGCTGAAGGAACTCGACGGCAAGCTGACGCTGAACACCGACCGCCGCGGCTCGACCAATGTCGTCGCCGACGACAAGACCTACAAGACATCGGTGGACAAGCTCTGGACGGCAGGCGATGTCCGCCGTGGTCAGTCGCTGGTAGTCTGGGCTATTCGCGAAGGCCGTCAGGCCGCCCGCGCCATCGACGAAGCGCTGATGGGAACGAGCCTCCTGCCGCGGTAACGCGGCGAGCCAAGTATCGACAAAAAGAGAGCGGCAGTTCGTTGACGGACTGCCGCTCTCTTTTTTCGTGTGAGAGTTTATGGCGTGGTGCCGGTTCGCAGCACGCGATAGTCGTCAATGCGACCGGGCGGTGCGGTGCCAGACTCACCCTTCTGGACCAGCATGTCCCGCGCCGTGGGAATGGCGGAGATCGTGGTCAGCGGCGCGCCGCCGAGCAGAGCGCCGCCGCCATCAAGGTTCGGATCGGATACGTCGATCGGTGGCGTGCTGGTGATGATCTTCATTTCCGAAGGCGGCAGGCTGACCAATGCCGGCAGGTTGCTGGCATCAAGGCGCACCAGATCGGGGCTGGCCATTTCTCCTAGATGCCGTCGCGCGGATTTCTCGATATAGAAGGCCATCTTGCGCTTGCCGGCCGCCGTCATGTTGATGCCGTCGGAGCCACGCAGGCGCACCTGCTGCCCCTTGATATCGGAGCCGGTGACGACGAAGCGTCCGTCCTGATCGACGAAGCCTTCCCAGATATCGATGAACTCGCCGCCAGCCTTTTCAACATTGGCGCGGAATATGCCGTTGAGGGTGATGGCATCAGAGCTCAATTTTGGCGATTGGAACGGCGGAATGCCGACCCAGAGCAGCGGAATGCGGCGTTCGGCTGCAATCCGGGTCAAGGCTATGATGCGGTTCTCGTATTCCCTCAGCCATGGCTCGCTGCGGAATTCCACCTTCTCACCGGCCACCGTCATCTGTTGCCGGTCATTAGCGCCCAACTGGACGATAGCCACCGCCGGTTTCAGCTCATCCAGCAGCAGCGGAAACTGCGCCTGCCAGTCGTAGTAATCCGCTCGCACCAGGCCGGACGACCCGTTGCTGCGACCTTCGACAATGACGCCCGGAGACTGTTCAAATGCCTCTTTCAAACCATCGGCAATGCCGTCGGCAAAAAAATCGCCGATCACCAGGACCTTGCGGGCGTTCTCGACCTTCTCCACCGGGCCGGCCGGGGCGTTGGTCAGAGTATTGATGGTCGTCACGCTCTCCGCGCTCGGCTTGCGCCGGCGGGGCGTGCGCTTTTGCGGCGGGGGCTCTTCCACACGTTTTGGAGTTCCGAACAGCAATTGCAGCAAGGTGCGGCGTTCCTGCCGCTCCTGGGCAAAGGCGCTGTTGTCGGGCACGGCCACGGCAAACGCCAAGGTCATCGCCAGAACGATCCGAGATAGCCTGTTCTGACTTATGCGCATGCCGGGCATCCCTGCCGCCTCAAGACTGAATTCATGGAACCTGATGGCGCAAACTGGTGAGGTTCGATCGCCAGTTTCTTGCACATGTCCCTATCTCGAAACCGGCGAGTGATTTCGGGGACATGTGCTAGATGTGGCGGCAGGTCGGTCCTTTGTCAATTGCGAAGCGCGTTCAGCAAGTCGACACTGGGATTGCCGTCGACCGGCATGCCCAGGCGTTGCTGGATCGCCTGGATCGCGGATTTCGAGCCAGAACCGAAATTGCCGTCGATTTCGCCCTTGTAGTAGCCAAGGGCGCTCATGCGCTGCTGCAGCTCGAATTTCTGCTTGATATCAAGCGTTCCATTGGGACGCGGCCAGGATTGCATCATGCCGCCATAGCCAGCGATCTCGTCGGCCAGCAGACCGACTCCCAGGGCATAGGTGTCGGCGGCGTTATAGCGCTTGACGACGAAGAAGTTCTTGGTCATCAGGAAGCCGGGACCGTTGGGTCCACCCATCATCTTCAGTTCGGCCCGCTCGTTCGGCCGCTGAAAACCCTTGCCGTTGGGTCGCTTGAAGCCGAGCTTCTGCCATTCGGCCAGCGTCATGGTCTTGCCGGCATATTTGCTGCCGCCCGCAGGTACGACGGCCTCAAAGCCCCAGGTCTTGCCCGTCTGCCAGCCATTTTTCGCCAGCAGGTTGGCCGAGGTCGCGAGTGCGTCCGGAATGGAGCTCCAGATATCCTTGTGGCCGTTGCCATCGGCGTCGAAGGCATACAGCAGATAGCTGGACGGGATGAACTGCGTATGGCCCATGGCGCCGGCCCAGGAGCCGGTCAGGCCCTTGGCGCTGACATCGCCGTTCTGGAGGATCTTCAGGGCGGCAATCAACTGCGTGCGGGCATATTTGGCGCGCTTGGGGTCGCCATAGGCAAGGGTCGCCAGCGCCGTCGGCACGTGATGCAGGCGATCATCCTTTTCCAGAACCGCGCCGTAATTGGATTCCATCGACCAGATCGCCAGCAGGATATGCTTGTCGACGCCGAAATGTCTTTCGATCGCGGCCAGCGTGCGGCCATGGCGGGCCAGCATTTCGCGGCCGATCTTGACCGTGTAGGGGTTCACCCGGCTGTCCAGATAGTCCCAGACCTGCGATTTGAATTCCGGCTGGTAATTGGCCTTTCGCAAGACTTCCGCGTCCGGCGTGGTCACGCCCTTGAAGGCTGCGTTGTAGGTCTGTTCGGTAATACCGCTTTTGGCCGCCGTGGCGTAGAAGCCGCGAATCCACTTCTGAAAACCGGCATCAGCATAGGCATCCAGCGGAAACAGAGCGACCGTCAGGAAAAGAGCCGCGGCTCGGGTGGTCCATGCATGGTGCTTGATCATTGGCTGTCATATCCGTCTGTTCATACCTACAGGCACTCGTCTTCAATACGACGAGGGTGCTCACTCAGTTTACGCGGATTTGGTCAACAAATTCTTTACCATGCTTGTTCGCATTGTGTTGATGTGTTGCGGCGCAGCGTGGTCCGTTTGCAAAACAGTAGTATTTATATACTAATTCGCTCAATCGACGAATAAATGATTTTTTCGTTTTGGCGCCGGAGGCATGTGTGACTGAGAATAAAAAGCTTCGTAAAGCCGTATTTCCCGTGGCGGGCCTTGGCACCCGCTTCTTGCCGGCCACCAAGGCCGTGCCGAAGGAAATGCTCACCGTGGTCGACAAGCCGGTGATCCAATACGTGGTGGACGAGGCCGCGGAAGCGGGCATCGAGCACTTCGTGTTCGTGACCGGTCGTGGCAAGGGTGTCATCGAAGACTATTTCGATATCCAGTATGAGCTGGAACAGACCTTGAAGAGCCGCAATAAGAATGCGGAACTCACGCTTTTGGCGGGCATCCTGCCGAAGGCGGGCACCGCCAGCTTCACGCGCCAGCAGGAGCCGCTCGGACTTGGCCATGCGGTCTGGTGCGCGCGTGATATCGTCGGCAATGAACCCTTTGCAGTTCTCCTGCCTGACATGATCATGTCCGGTGGTGGCGGCTGCCTGAAGGGCATGGTCGAGCTGTATAACCAGGCGGGCGGCAATATCATCGCCGTCGAGGAATGCGCGCCGGAACTCGCCCATCGCTATGGCATCGTTGCCCCCGGCGACAAGATCGGCGAAGGCTTCCGCATCACGGCCATGGTGGAAAAGCCGGCCAAGGGCACGCAGCCGTCCAACTATTTCATCAATGGTCGCTACATCCTGCAGCCGGAGATCTTCAACCTTCTGGAAACCCAGGAGCGGGGCGCCGGCAACGAAATCCAGCTGACGGACAGCATGCTGAAGCTCCTGAAGCAGCAGGACTTCACCGCCTATCCGTTCCGCGGCGTGACCTATGACACGGGTGCCAAGGATGGCTTCATCCTCGCAAACGTCGCCTATGCGCTGGAGCGCGAAGATATCCGGCCGACGGTTGAGGCCCAGCTCAAGGCCATGATCGCCGCGCTGAAGTAATTTCAGCGTTTGGTGGTGATACCGATACCGGCACGCAGCACCTGCGTGTCGGACCCCGTCTTGCGGCTCGTATATTCGTAGCCGAGATCTGCGGTCAGATCGATATAGCGATTCAGGCCGTAAGACAGTCCAGCGCCCGTGGCGTAGGTCGTGCTGTCATTGGCGGCGGAAGCCCCCGAATAATCGTTCCACTTCGTCGAGCCGGTCAGGCGCGCAACCAGGTCGGTGCGCAGCTGATGCGACAGGGCGGCCGTGAGCGCGCGGGATATGTAGCCGTTCTCGCCCGCGGTGGTCGACGGTTCCAGCGTCGTGGCGAGACCCAGGCTGATATCGGTTCCGCGCTGGGGAGACCAGGCCAACGTGCCTTCGGCGGCTACCGCTTCCAGATCGGCCAGCCGTCCGTCTTCGAAAATCTGCCGCTTGTAGCCGAGGCCTAGCTCACCCTTCAGCTTGTCGCCGAGATCGACGGCCACGCCGCCCTTGGCGCCATAAATGTCACCGGAGCGGGCATAGCCGGCGGTATCAAGCCCGCGGTCATATTCGACGCGGCCGATGGACGCTTCCACGAAGGGAATGAGGGCCGGCGAGATTTCATAGCCGACGCGGCCACGCAGCGTGCCGGAGATCCGGTCGCGATCCTTCAGCGACAGGACGTTGCCGTTGGTCAACTGAACGTCCGAATATTGATATCGTTCCGCATCGACAGCGACCGTGCCGCGCAGGATGCCGAGATCCCGCTCTAGCGCCAGGCCGCCGGAAAAGCGGTGAATTCCGGACTGCTGCTTGGCGCCGGAGATGGCATTCGGATCGTCGGTGTCCTCGCGGCTGAAGTCGTATCCGGCGGTAATCCTGGCGATCATGTCGCGCGAGAGATCAAGCCGCAGGTCGCCCTTGATGCTGGCACTGGGCTTCGTCGCGCTGTCGCCGCTCAGGTTCCTCTGCCATTTGCCTTCGCCTGTTACGATGAGCTGATGCCGCGACCAATCTGAGGACAGCACGCCTTTCAGACCCGTTTCCGTATAGGTGCGACGCTCGCGCGTGGCGCCGCTGCGTGTTTGTTCTGTTGCCAGCGACTGCGACAGCGAGGGACGCAGCGTGAATGTGCCGAGGGGGATGCCTGGCGTCTCGGTTTCCTCGGCGCGACGCGGCAGGCGCTCGTCAAGCGGTGTGCCGCGTAGATTGGTACGCCTGAGATCGGAGGTATCGTCGAGTTCGCCTGGAGCCAGCGGCTCCTCCCCCGGGCGCAGGCTGCCGGTCGCGGTGGGGTCCGTTGTTGCGGCCGCGTCATCAGTTTCGGACGCATCGGTGGAGGTCGTCGTTGCCGTCGTCCCCGCGGTGGTGTCAGTCGTGCCGCTGGTGGTCGCGCGAGCGCCACGCAGGCCCGAGGCCGGTGCCGAGTTCGTTGTGCTCTGCGTTGGCAGCAAAGTGGTGGTGCGGGGCTTCGTTGTGGATGTCGTCGATGTCGATTGGGCTGACGCTGTCGAGGAGAGGAGCGACAGGGCAGCCACGCAGAGACCGAGCGACAACGCGCGCTGCCGCTGTCGGGCCGTTGCTGGCGCAATCCCTGTCTTCCTGGTGTCCATGCTGTCCGTTCCGCTTCACGCTGAAATGCTTACCCAAACGTAAAGGGATGTGGTTAAGGTTTGGTTGACGACGGCAGGTGTGTGGCCGCACAAGAGCGCGGCATGCTGCCACAAGGCGGCCGTGGCGTCTTTCTGGACAGACCAAGGCAAAAGCGCTAAAGCCAGCGCATGATCAAGAGAGCGATGAATCTGGTTGAGACGGGCGCGATCGAATCGGCCTTGCGGACGTTGAGCACCGAGAAAAGCGGCGTCGCGGCGCTGGAAGAGGCGCTTGCGGGTCCGCTGGCTGGTCCCTTCTGTGCGGCGGTGGCGATGATCGGCGGCATTGCCGGGCGGGTGATCGTCACGGGCGTGGGCAAGAGCGGCCATATCGGCGCGAAGATCGCCGCGTCTTTCGCGTCTACCGGCACGCCTTCGTTTTTTGTCCACCCTGTTGAGGCCAATCACGGCGATCTGGGCATGGTCACGCGCGACGACGTGGTGCTGGCCATTTCCAAGAGCGGCGAAGCGGCAGAGCTCAAGGGGATCGTGGATTTCACCCGGCGCTTCTCCATTCCGCTGATCGCCTTGACCGCAGGTCCGCAATCGGCGCTCGCCCGCGCATCCGATATCGTTTTGCTGCTGCCTGACGTACAGGAGGCCTGTCCGCATGGGCTGGCGCCCACCACGTCTGCCCTGCTGCAGCTTGCCATGGGCGATGTGCTGACGGTTGCCCTACTTGAGGCGCGTGGCTTTACAGCGAACGACTTCCGCACCTTCCATCCCGGCGGAAAGCTGGGCGCGAGCCTCACCCATGTGCAGGACATCATGCATACCGGCGATCGGGTGCCGCTGGTGTCCCTGGGCACGTCGATGCCCGATGCGGTCAAAGTCTTGTCCAGCAAGCGGTTCGGCTGCGTCGGCGTGGTCGATGGTGACGGACGCCTTTGCGGCATCGTCACCGAGGGCGATATGGCCCGCAATCTGGCGCGCGATCTCTCCGTCCTCAATGTCGATGACATCATGACCCGCAATCCCAAGGTGATCGAGGGTTCGGCCCTGGCGACCACGGGTGCGGCGATGATCAACAAGCTCGGCATCGGCGCTTTGATCGTGGTAGACGATGCGCACCATCCTGTTGGCATCGTGCATTTCCACGATTTCCTGCGGATTGGCGTGGCCTGACGCTATCCGTCACGGCACCTGTCGTACCGAAAGAGGGGCTCCGGCACCCGCTTCCACGATCTCCACTTTGGTGCCGACCGGCAGATCAGCGCCCTTCACCGGCCAGAATGTGTCGTCGAGCCGGATCCGGCCCCGACCGTTGACGATCGGTTCCTGCAGGGTCGCGGTGCGGCCGACAAGGCTGGCGGTGCGCTGGTTCAACAGCGGTTCGTCTGATGCATTGTTGTTGGTGCCGGCGAGGTAGCGTCTGCCGAGAAAGGTGGCGACGATCGCGAGCGCGGCAAACACCAACACCTGCAACTGCCATGTCCAATAGGATGCCTCCCACAAGGCGAGCGACAGGATGCCGGTAGCGAGTGCTGCGATGCCGATCCAGACCAGGAACACGCCGGGCAGGGCCAATTCCGCTGCCAGCAGCACGAGCCCCAGGATCCACCACACCCAGGGACCGAGTTCCGTCACCATGCGTGCCAGCATCGGCTATTCCTCCGGGCGGGGTGGCTGGATGAAGGGATTGCCCGTCGGTGTAGAGCGGGGAGGTGCGGGCGGACGGTGGCGAGGGGGCGGGGGCGGCGTCTGCGCGCCATCGCCGAACACCTCGCGAGCAATAGCGCCGATACCGCCCAGCGAGCCGATTAGCGATGAGGCCTCCATCGGCATCAGCACGATCTTGGAATTGGGGGCCGTGCCGATCGAGGCCATCGCCTCGGTGTATTTCTGGGCAACGAAGTAGTTGATCGCATTGATATCGCCGGCGGCGATCGCCTCGGAGACCATTTTCGTGGCCTTCGCCTCTGCTTCCGCCAGGCGCTCGCGCGCCTCGGCTTCGCGATAGGCGGCTTCGCGCTGCCCCTCGGCTTCCAGAATGGCGGATTGCTTGGCGCCTTCGGCCCGCAGGATCTGCGCGTTGCGGAATCCTTCCGCTTCCAGCACCTGTGCGCGCTTCTCGCGCTCGGCCTTCATCTGCCGCCCCATGGCGTCCACGAGATCGGTCGGGGGCTGGATGTCCTTGATCTCGACGCGGGTCACCTTGATGCCCCAGGGACCGACGGCATCGTCCACCACCCGCAGCAGCCGGTCGTTGATCACTTCGCGGTTGGAGAGAAGCTCGTCGAGATCCATGGAACCCATGACAGAGCGGATATTGGTCATGGTCAGGTTCAGGATCGCGTTTTCCAGATTGGCCACCTGATAGGCGGCCTGCGCGGCATTCAGAACCTGATAGAAGGCGACGGCATCGGCGGAGACGCTGGCATTGTCCTTGGTGATGACCTCCTGGGTTGGAACGTCGAGCACCTGCTCCATGACATTCATCCGCGCCCCGATCCGTTCAAAGAAGGGGATGATGAAATTCAGTCCGGGCTCCAGTGTCCGCGTATAGCGGCCGAAACGCTCGATGGTGTAGCGATACCCCTGCGGCACGGTCTTGATACCGGCATAAAGGACCAGGACGACCAGCAATACCAGGCCTATGACCACGTAATCGGCTGCTTCCAGTAGCATCGATGTCTCCCTTTTGCTCGCGGTTCGGCTTGGGCTGAACCGGCGGAGGCACGGCCTCCTCTGCATCAAGATGTAGCATCGAACGGGTCGGGATCGACAGGAAAATCGAATTTCCGCCAACAACTTGCATGGCTGGACTGTGACCTACCCCAAACGGGGAAGCGCCACGCAAGGGGCTTGCGTGGCGCTTCATTCGTCAGTTGCAGGAGTTGGGCGCGGCTTAGAACTCTTCCCAATTGTCCTTGGCCACCGCGGCATTGCCGTGGCTGCGGGGTGCCGGGGCCGCCGCGCGCATCGGTGCTGCGGGGCGTGCCGCGGACCGGGCCGGCTGGGCCATGGTGCGTGCCGTGTTGCGCAGGCTGTTCGCCTGCATGGTCGCACTGCCGTCGATCGTGAAGTGCGAGATCAGTTCGCGGAGCTTGGCGGCCTCGCTGGCGAGCGCTGCCGAGGCGGCGTTGGATTCTTCCACCATCGCGGCGTTCTGCTGCGTCGTCTGGTCCATGGCGTTGACCGCCTGGTTCACCTCGGAAAGCCCGGTGGACTGTTCCTTCGCCGAGATGGCGATAGCGTCCATATGGGTGTTCATCTCGGTGATGAAGCCACCGATGGTGCGGAGAGCCTCGCTGGCCTTGCGCACCAGGTCCACGCCGCTGGAGACTTCGGTCGTGGAGTTGTGGATCAGCGCCTTGATTTCCTTGGCGGCATTTGCAGAGCGCTGCGCCAGTTCGCGAACTTCCTGGGCGACGACCGCAAAGCCCTTGCCGGCTTCACCAGCACGCGCCGCCTCGACACCGGCATTGAGTGCCAGAAGGTTTGTCTGGAAGGCGATCTCGTCGATGACGCCGATGATGTTGGAGATCTGGCTGGAGCTCTCCTCGATCTTGCGCATGGCCTCTTCGGCCCGGCCGACCACATCCGAAGACTGGTTGGCGGAGGTGTTGGCCTGGGCGGCAACCGCGCGGGCTTCCTCGGTGCGCTTCGTCGAGTTCATCACATTGGCGGTGATCTGCTCCACGGCAGCCGCTGTCTCTTCCAGCGCCGCAGCCTGCTGCTCGGTGCGCTTGGAGAGATGGTCGGTGCCAGAAGCGATTTCCTGCGTCCCGGTTTCCATGGTGGCGACGCTGTTGGTGATCGCCGACAAGGTCTGGTTCAACTGGCGGATGGACTGGTTGAAGTCGGCCCGCAGGGCCTCGAAATCCGAGGCGAAAGGTTCGTTAAGCTGGAAGTCCAGTTCACCGGCGGCCAGACGCTTCAGACCGGCTGCAAGACCGGACGTCGCAATCCGCAGGCGCTCGGCGGCTTCCGCTTCGGCGCGCTCCTGGTTTGCAATGCGGTCGGCTTCGGCCTGGCGACGGGCCTCTTCGGCCTCTGCCTGCAGGCGATGGTTGGCGATGGCCGCCTCGCGGAAGACCTGCATGCTCTCTGCCATCTTGCCGATCTCGTCCTTGCCGCCCTTTTCGATCGCGACATCAAGATCGCCGCTGGCAAGGCGCGCGGTGGCCTTGGCCAATCGGCCAAGCGGGCGGGAGACGAGGGTGTAGTTCAGGTAGCCCATCAGCAAGGCGGCGACGGCGATCAGGGCGGATACAAGCAAGGTGATCGATTGAACCGCGCCGAGGGCGCCACGTTCTTCCGCCAGCGTCGCATCGGACTCGCTTTGGATCTGCTTGGCAATGCCTTCGATCTTGTCTTCGAAGGCATCGACCAGCTTGGTGCCTTCGCCTGTTGTCTCGATGGCGCGGGCCGTTTCCACGGTCATCGGATCTCGCATCAGCGTCATCTGGCGGTCGATCACGTCAGTGCGCCATTGCGTGAGGATGGATGTCGCGTCTTTCAAAGGCTGCAAGTGCTGGGGCGCGTTCTGTGTGTAGATGCCCTCGACCACCTTGACCTGGTTGCTGAGTTCTCCGTTCAGCGTCTCATACGACTTCGCGAAGTCGCGATTGCCTGTCAGGAGGAAGTTCTTGAAGGCGAGCGTCGTCGACGTCATCTTGCTTTGCAGTTTGTCTGTCTCGTCCAACATCTGGACCAGTTTCAGGTCGTGCTCCACAAGTGTATTGGCGGTACCCGCTCGCCAGTAGATCAGCCCCGATGCGCCGATTGCAATAACGGCCAAGATGCCGAATGCGGCAAAACCCTTGGCGCTGACGGATGTATTCTTCAGCATTTCCGGCCCCATGTCATCTTATTGCGGCGAAGCATCGTCGGCATGATTCGAGATTTGATTTTCATGCCGATGATGCCGCCGAAGTCTTGTTTATGCGTTAAGAGCCCGCACCGGCGCGGCGTTCCAGTTCGGTCAGATTCAATTCTACAGTGACTGCACCGATCTTCTTGTTGTCGGGGCCTTCAAAAAGCGGGAAGCTGACCTGGCCGCGCCAGATCTTGGCTTCGTCGTCCCATTCGGCGGCATCGATGAACAGGCCCTTGTCCTGCGCCATGAACGTCTTCTGGAACTTGTCTTCGTCGCCCTGCCAGAAGTCGCTGGTGACCGAACTCTGGCCGACATTCAGGCCGTTCTGGTCCATGATGAAGATTTCAGCATAGAGGCCGAGCGACTTGCCCTGGACGCGAGCGAGGTAGACCGACAGGGGGTTGGACAGGGTTGCGGCGATCAGCGGCTTGTCGTCGCTCTTGCGCTCTGCGACCCACTGCTTGTCGAGCGTATCGATTTCGGCCTGGGGCAGGGTGTGCAGTTTGTCGTTCTGCGCGTTCACGGAAATGCGTACGATGTCCGAAGAGACGATCTTGTACATCTCTTCCAGGACTTGTGGCGTGACGAGTTGCTTGATGTCCGGCTCCGGGGTCTGTGCCTGGGCCTGTCCCAGGGCGAGCGGCAGAGCAAATGCGGCAGAAGCGGCGACCATTTTGAACTTGAACATGATATACTCCTTTATGTATGAAATATACCAATGAGTATTTAATTTATTATTAATATACGAAAATCGCTATCAATGTGTCGTTCTGAAACATATACAAAATCAGTGGTTTAAGTTGTTAAGTATACGTCAGTCTTGTGTGAAGACTACAACCCTGAAATTAGTTATATTAGATGTTAATTTTAGACATTCGTCAAAAATGCGCTATTTTTGGCCTCTGGCGCGTATTTAGCCAGGGTTCGGCCGCGGGCAACCTTTCGGCCGAAAAACGTGACTTCCATTTTCGGTTGTTTCGCGCCGACGGCATCATGGCCGTCGGCGTCTGGGCAAGGGACAGGCTGTCCACCCCTGGGCGTTGATCAAATCCAGCCCTGCAGCTCTCGCCTGACGATGTGCTCCAGCACCCGCATGCCGTCGGGCGTGTCATTTAGGCACGGAATGTGGGTGAATTTTTCACCGCCATTGTGGTGGAAGAGTTCGCCGGCCTCTCCCGCGATTTCTTCCAATGTCTCCAGGCAGTCCGACACAAAGCCCGGATTGATGACTGCGATGCGCTTGACGCCATCCTGCGCCAGCTTTTCGACTGTCTTGTCCGTGTAGGGCTGAAGCCATTCCTCCGGTCCGAAGCGTGACTGGAAGGTTACCCGCAGCTTTTCCTTGGTCCAGCCCAGCCGCTCCCGCAGGAGCCGGGCCGTCTTCATGCACTGGCAGTGATAGGGGTCGCCCTGCTTGAAATACGACATGGGGATGCCGTGGAACGAGGTGAGAACCACTTCCGGCTCCCAGTCCAGCGTCGCCAGGTGGCTGGTGATGGAGTTGGCCAGCGCGTCGATATACACGGCATCGTCGCTATACTGGGGCACCGTGCGCAGCGCCGGCTGCCAGCGCATTTTCAGGAGTGCCTTGAAGGCTTCGTCGTTGACGGTCGCGGTCGTTGCGGCCGCATATTGCGGATAGAGCGGGAAGACCAAAATCTTCTCGCAACCGTCCTTCTGCAGTTCCTGCATCTTCGAGGCGATCGACGGATTGCCGTAGCGCATGGCCCAATCGACCTTCACATTCGGCAGATCGGTGAGGGCCTTGCCCAGAAGCTCACCCTGGTTGCGGGTATAGGTTCTGAGATAGCTCTCGTTCAGGTCCTTGTTCCAGATTTCCTCATAGGCCTTGCCGACCTTCTGCGGCCGCTTGTTCAGGACGATGCCGTAAAGGATCGGATACCAGTAAAGCGGCGACCATTCGATGACGCGGCGATCTGACAGGAATTCGGCGAGATAGCGCCGCATCGACCAGTAGTCCGTGCCGTCGGGGGTGCCAAGGTTGACGAGAAGCACGCCGACCTTGCCGAAGCGGACGGGTGGATGATCGGATGGCAAATGCGAGGACGCCGCTGTCATGAATATTTCCTGATTTCACTTGTGCTGCGCACAATACGTGGTGCTGCAAGCTCCAGATCAATGTCATAAAAACAAAAGGCGGCCTGGAAAAGCCCAGGCCGCCACCGATGAACCGGGACAAATCGTCCTTACTTGGCCGGTAGCTCGAGTTCAGCGCCAATTCCGATCACGTTGGGGTTCTTCAACGCGTTCTTTTCGGCAATCTTCGTCCAGAGCTGGCCGTCGCCATAGGTGGCAACAGCAATCTTCCAGAGATTGTCACCCTTCTCAACGATATATTTCTTGACCGTATCAACCACCGGAGCGGTGGTGGTGAGCGAAGCCGAAGCTGCCGGCAGTTCCGGCGTCTTGACCACGGGGTCTGCGGTGGCTGCCGGTGCCGGTGCAGAAGCGGCGGGTGCGGCTGCAGCGGGCGCTGCTGCTGCAGGGGCTGCGGCCGGAGCTGCTGCGGGGGCAGCCGCAGGTGCAGCGGGCTTTGCCGGCGGAACATAGCCAGCCGGGGTGGCATCGGTAATGCGACCATCGAGATAGGGCTTGTAGGCACCGTTCTTGGCGATGTAATCGGCGACGACGTTTTCGAGGCCCGGACCGTAGTCATAGGCCTTGGTGCCGCCGGTCGAGAAGATCTTGTAGCCGTCACCACCGCCGCGCATATAGTTGTTGGTGGCGACGCCATAGACCTTCGCCGGGTCGATCGGCTTGAAGCTGTCGCCATCCTTGACCTCGACGCCGGATACGCGGCTGCCGGCCGGCTTGGAGCGGTCAAAGGTGTATTTCAAGCCGGAAACCTGCGGGAAGCGGCCGGCGCCATCATCCACCTGGCTGACGCCGTTTTCCAGTGCCGCGACGATATCGCTGCCCTTCAGCTGGAAGGTGGCGAGCGTGTTCTGGAACGGCAGGACGGTGATGACTTCACCCATGGTGACCACGCCGGCATCGATCGATGCACGTAGGCCGCCGCCATTCTGGATTGCGATGGTCACGCCCTGGTCCTTGACGCGGTCGACCATGGCGTCGGCAACGAGGTTGCCCATGGTGCATTCCTTGGCACGGCAGGTCTTGCGGTCGCCGTCGATGGCTTCGGCCGTTTCGCCGATTTCCTTCTTCTTGATTTCCTCGATCGGCGCGCCGAGTTCGGCAACCTTGGCAACGAAACCGGCATCCGGTGTCACGGAGGCGTCGAGCAGTTTGGGCGCGCCTTCAGCGGACTTCACGACGCCAGCATCGTCAAACACCACCTTCAGGTCGCCGAGATATTTCGAGTAGGCATAGGCCTGGACAATCGGAACGTCCTTGCCGTTGGGCGCCTTCACGATGGTCGGGTAGGGACCGGACGCCTTGTCGTCGGTGCTGGAAAGATAGGTATGGCTGTGGCCGCCTACGATCACATCAATCCCGTCGACTGCACCGGCGATCTCCTTGTCCTTGGGGTAGCCGACATGGGAGAGAAGCACGATCTTGTTGACGCCCGTAGCCTCGATCTCCTTCACCGCATCCTTGAGGTAGGAAATTTCGTCGGCGAAGAGGATGGTGTTGCCGGGGGAGGATGTTTCGTCGGTGTCCGTGGCGAGAACCGATACGATGGCAACCTTCTCGGTGCCGAATTCCTTGATGATATAGGGCTTGAACTTGTCGGCAACCGGCGAGCTCAGGCTGGCAAGCGTGTTGCCGGAGATCATCGGGAACTTCAGTGCGTCGATGAACTTCGCCAGTTCTTCCGGGCCGTCATCGAATTCATGGTTGCCGATGGCCATGGCGTCAAAGCCGATGCCGTTCATGAAGTCGGCAATCGGGGCGCTCTTGTATGTGGTGTAGAACAGCGAGCCCTGGAACTGGTCACCGGCATCGAGCACCAGCACGTTCTTGCCTTGCAGTTCGGCGCGCCGCGTGTCGATGGCGGTCTTCACGCGGGCAATGCCGCCGAAGCACTCGTTCTTGCCGGCCTCTTCAGCCGAGCAGGTGGAGTCGCTCTTGTTGATCGCTTCGATGCGCGAGTGCAGGTCGTTGATATGCAGGATGTTCAGCTCGAAATCGGCAAAGGCGGCGCCCGCCGACAGAGCGAGCACAGACGCGCTCAAGAAGCCAAACCGCAGGTGTCTTAACATCGCTTTTCTCCTGTTTTGCCGGACGCGCGGCGCAAGCCTGCATCGCGTTCCTATCAATCGTATGACGCAGACGCGCACCCCGGGATGTTTTCACCAAGGGGGACGAACTGCAAGTGTAAAAAACTGGTGGTTCCGTGGACGGCGGCAGCGCTCTTGCCAAGCAGGAGCGCATGACCGCATTCTCAATCAGATACGGCGGGCAAGTGTGAACTGTGCGCCGCTATCCGACGTGCAGTTCAGCTGGTTCGGCGTCACGACGGCGCAATTGACGCGGGATTGTGTGTTGCGCACCAGGGAGGTCATGTTGATCTCGACCAGCTTGTCGGAGATGTTGGTATAGGTTCCCTGTGCCAGCAACTGGTTGGTATCCGTCGTGCGGGTCGAGAAGCTGCCGGCCTGGAAGGTCGAAACAATGCCGTTGGGATCAACCCAGGCGCCGTCAACGGTGGGGATCTGGGGCTGCGACACCGGCGGCAGGGGGCGAGGGCCGGAAGAGTAGCATCCCGCAAGCAGGCTGGCGCCGAGGCTGATGGTGAGAATGGTCTTGGTTTTCATGGTCTCTCCCGCATCAAATGCTGAAAGCGGCGCCGGGCCGGCATCGACTGGATGGGCGAACCATGCCGCCATCGCTTGTCGAAAGCAAGGCTATCGCCATGAACCTTCTGGTTTTTCCCAAGATTGCGCTGAGCCGTCTGGCTTGCGTCAAGAAAAACGCCCGCCGAACGGTGCGGCGGGCGTCTGACGATCGAATTGTGGGCGAATCAGCGAACGAGAACGTTCTTGAACTGCCAGGGATCTGAGGTGTCGATGTCTTCCGGGAACAGGCCCGGGCGGCCGGTCAGCGGCGTCCAGTCGGTGTAATGGCCCTCGACCGGTCCGAGATAGGGCGACTGTACTTCCAGGCAGCGCTTGTAGTCGATTTCGTCAGCTTCGACGATGCCGGCCTTGGGGTTCTCGATGGCCCAGACCATGCCGGCCAGCACAGCAGAGGTCACCTGCAGGCCGGTGGCGTTCTGATAAGGCGCGATGCGGCGGGTTTCTTCCAGCGACAGACGCGAGCCATACCAGTAGGCGTTCTTTTCGTGGCCATAGAGCAGCACGCCGAGTTCGTCCACGCCCTCGACCAACTCATGCTCGTCCAGAACATGGTGCACCGGCTGGGAATTGCCGCCATTGCCGAACATCTCGTGCAGCGACAACACGGCATCATTTGCCGGATGGTAGGCGTAGTGGCAGGTCGGGCGGAAGGTCACTTCCCCATCCTTGTCGCGCACCGTGAAGTAGTCGGCGATCGAGATGGACTCGTTGTGGGTGACCAGGAAGCCGTATTGCGGGCCGGGCGTCGGGCACCAGGTGCGCACGCGGGTATTGGCACCCGGCTGCTCCAGGTAAATTGCTGCCTTGCAGCCCTTCTTGTGCTTCTTGGCGTTCTTCGGCATCCACTTCTCATGGGTGCCCCAGCCGAGTTCGGCCGGCTGCAGGCCTTCGGAGATGAAGCCCTCGACCGACCAGGTGTTCCAGAACACGTTGAGCGGCTTCGGCTGCTTTGTCAGCTGCGTGTCGCGCTCGGCGATGTGCACGCCCTTGACGCCCAACTTCTTCATCAGCTTGGCCCAGCCTTCGCGGTCGTGCTGATCCGGCTCTTCGAACTTCAGGCCGGTATCCTTGGCCAGATTGACCAAGGCCTGCTTGACGAACCACGAGACCATGCCCGGATTGGCGCCGCAGGTGGAGACGGCCGTTGCGCCGCCCGGGTTCTTTTCCTTTTCCTGACGAACGGTTTCGCGCAGCGCATAATTGGTGCGGTCCGAATTCTTCAGGTTCTTGTCGAAGTAGAAGCCGAGCCAGGGCTCGACGACGGTGTCGATGTAAAGCACGTCAAGCTTGCGGCACAGCTTCATCAGGTCAAGCGAGCCGGTATCGACCGAGAGGTTGACGCAGAAGCCCTGGCCCTTGCCTTCGGTCAGCAGCGGCTTCAGCAGCTTCTTGTAGTTTTCCTTGGTGACGTATTCCTTGATGTGGCGCACGCCATGTTTCTTGAGGATCTCCATGTCGGAGGGCTCCTCGCGCGGATCGATGACCACCATCCGGCTCTTGTCGAACTTGAAGTGGCGTTCGATCAGGGGCAACGTTCCACGGCCGATGGAGCCGAAGCCGATCATGACGATCGGGCCGGTGATCTCGCCATATACCGGATAGTCTGGAGTGGTCATCGAGGTCTCCTTGAGAGCGGCGGTTGCTATCCGCACGACTTGAATTGTTGCGGGGGCATCAGCGACGCCCCATCTTCGGACGGCTCTAGAGCATAAAATGTTGACATAATAAAGTATCGATCTGGAGGCGTGGCGCGGGTTTGGCGCTATTTTGCCGTCACTTCGCGCGTAAATAGGCCACCAGCGCATCGCGCTTCTCGGCAAGTCCCTTGTAAGCGACTTGGTCTGGGCTCAGGGCTTCCAACTGCTCGGCCATGGCGAGCGCAAGGGGTCGGTGCTCCTCATGGCGCGTCAGCGTCGCCATGGGATCGAGATAGATGCGGATGGTGAAGAGGATGTCGCCGGAGATAGGCAACCGCCGCAGCGTCTGACGCTCCACCCGGATGAACGAATTGGCCGCCGCTATGCCGGTAGAGGCAGGGTCCACCGGCATCTTGGACGGGCGGGGATGATAGAGCGCATAGGTCCAGTTGATTGACCAGTTCAGCCGCTTGACCGGTTGCTCCACCAGGAGATTGTCGAAGATGCGGTTGATGAGGGCAGCATTGCGCGTGCCGCCCGCAAATCCCGGAACATCAGCATGCACCTCATCCATCGGCCTGTCGAATTTCTCCGCAAGCGACCAGGAGGACGGGAAGGCGAGATGGGCCGCCGCAATCGACCAGCCCCGCTCGCGCCGGCGCATCAGAACCAGATCATCCTGGATCAGCGAGCCCGCGATCAGCAGGGGCGGGCGGCTTGGATTCTTCAGGTCGATGGTGCGGCCGGCGACCTGGATGATGTCACCCTTGCGGAGGTAGAGGTCCGGATGCTGCCGCGTCAGATGCTCAACCAGCATGCCCAGCACCTCCTGCTGAGCTTCCGCCGTATCGGATGCTGCGCGAAAGATGTCGGCGAAGTGGTCCGGTTCAAGCTGGGACTTTTCATCGAGATAGCGGGACAGATCGGCATCGGGCTCGATCCAGCGGTTTGGGTCGAGTGGCGAAAGACCGATTGTGAAGGGACGGGCGCTGCCGTCGTAAGGGGTGTAGGTGGGGTTGGTCATTGTCGGGAGAGTGCCGATTTGGTAACGTTCTGGCAACTCGCGTTTTGGGAGATTGGCGTGTCCAGCAAGACTGTTTCGGTGACGATAACAGGGACTCTCGCAGAAGACTTATGCCGCTTGTCTGAAAACCTTGGTCAGGACGTTTCCACCTTGGTTGAGGAGGCCGCGGCGAATTATGTCGAGCGGCTGAATTGGGAGTTCGATAGCGTTGAAGAAGCGTTGCTGTCGGCCGATGAAGGGCGCTTCATATCTCATGAAGCGATGACGCGCTGGTTGAAAAGCTGGGGTACCGAGAACGAGTTGCCGCCTCCTGAACCTGACGTGTTCAAGGCCCCTGCGCGAGGCGATTCAAAGCCTTAGCGTCAGGTTCCTTGGCGGAAAACCAGGCGATGTGCGCTGATCCATTTCCTTGTTGACCGCATTGGCGGGCTCATACGCCGCGCCCCATCCCATCACGCATATTCCGGAACGAGTTCGGCGCGGATCAGGCCGCGCAGGGAATTGCCGACGAACAGCGCGCGGTTGGCGAGGTCCCTCGGCTTAAGCACCTCGTTGCGGGCGCGGCGTTCGCGGATCAGGTCGGCGCGCAGGATGCCCGGCAGCAGGCCGCTCGACAGGGGCGGGGTCAGCAGCATACCGTCAGGCCCCTCGATGAAGATGTTGGTGAAGGTGCCTTCGCAGAGTTCGCCGCGCTCATTGAGCAGCAACACTTCGTCGACGCTGTCGGCCGGAAATTCCGCGCGTGCGGCCTCATAGGGCTCGCGGCGCGTCGTCTTGTGGCGGTAGAGCGTGTCCTCGGATTTCAGCCGCGTCTTTTGCGCGACCTGGACCCGCCAGACGGCATCCTTGGCCACCGGTTGAAACGGTGTCGCGGTCACTTCAACACGTCCAC
Source organism: Rhizobium sp. RU36D (assembly GCF_900176345.1). GTDB lineage: Bacteria > Pseudomonadota > Alphaproteobacteria > Rhizobiales > Rhizobiaceae > Allorhizobium. The sequence continues at coordinate 215,487 of NZ_FWXU01000001.1, read as the reverse complement.
GGAAGTTCATAACCAGGCGCACCCGCAGCGGCTCGTCGCCTTTGGCGGCCTCTTTGAGGGCTTCCGGTGCGCCCATGGGCTGGCGAAAGCCGAGCGCATCCGCCGAGCGGGACAGGCGGCGCATATGCTGGTCCAGCCGGAGAAACCCTGTCGCCGGCTCCCAACGCATCGTTTCTATCAACGAGAAATCCATTGATCCCCCACCGCAAAGCGCGCTTTCAAAAGGCATTCGTCATATTCGGCGTCGGCAGTCGAATCAAAAACGATTCCGCCGCCTGCATTGAATACAGCCGAACCTTGCGCGAAAAGTGTGGCAGTGCGGATTGCCACCGAAAATCGCATGGGCCCAGCGGGATCGACATAGCCGATCGCGCCACAATAGATGTCTCGGGCCTCTTCTTCCAGATCGCGCAGGATCTCCATGGCCCGCATCTTCGGCGCGCCCGTAATCGAGCCGCAGGGGAAGAGCGCGGCGAAGATGTCACCGATGATGACATCCGGCAGCAGCTTGGCCCGGACATGGCTCACCATCTGGTGCACGGTCGGATAGGTCTCGATCTCGAACAGCTTCGGCGTGTGCAGTGTGCCGACTTCGGTGATGCGGGAGATATCATTGCGCAGGAGATCGACGATCATGCGGTTTTCCGCCAGCGTCTTTTCGTCGGCCAGCATGGCCGCCTTGATCGCGTCGTCTTCGTCAGCCGTCGCGCCGCGCGGGGCGGTGCCCTTCATCGGATGGGTCTCGATGAAGCCGTCCTCATCCACCCGGAAGAACAGTTCCGGCGACCGCGACACGATCGGGGGATGGCCAAGCTCGATCAGGGCGCCGTAGCGCACCGGCTGTCGTTCGATGAGCGACCAGAAACCGGCTCGGGCATCGCCTTTCCACGTGGCCTCAAAGGGCATCGTCAGGTTTGCCTGGTAGCAGTCGCCGAGCGCAAGATGCTGGTGCAGTCGGTCGAAACGCGCGCGGTATTGCTCAAGGTTCCATGCGGCTTTGGGGTCGGTCAGGAACTCTTCATTGCTGCCTGATGTCACCGGGCGTGACAGTGGATGGTCGTTGCCATCAGGCGCATCGAATGCCCCGAAACACAAAAGCGGCATGCGGCGCTTGGCCGGCAATAGCGGTTTCAGCTTGTCCTCGAACAGGTAGCCTGCCTCATAGGACATGAAACCAGCCAGCCACTTGCCCGAGCGGCGCACATCCTCCAGCCTCGTTAAAGCGGCGGGGAAATCCTCGGGATCATCGCATCGGATGATCTCGTGCGGCTGGTCGAAGACGAGACAGCTATCCTCGCGATCATCTCGGAAAAGGACGTATGGCTCAGTGGTGATGTCGGTCTGCTGCATGGCAGCCTGTTTTGCACAGCCGCAAGGCTGCGGCAATGGCGCAGAATGCCGCCGGCTCACCCGCAATGTCTGGACTATGGATTACCCTCTAGGCGCTCGCGGCGGCGAGCGGCCTGGCCAGATCTGCCGTTGCCGATACCACCTGATTGCGGCCCATGTTCTTCGCCCGATACAAGGCTTCGTCCGCTGCTGAAATCAGGGCCTCTGCTGACATGGGATGTTTCGGGTCCAGCGCGGCCAGGCCGAGGCTGGCGGTGACCACACCGTGTGGCTGGTTGTTCACATGGGCGATCTGAAGCGACCTGATCCGCAGCCGCAGGTTTTCCGCGACCTGCAGGCCCATCGGCTCGTCATATCCGGGCAGCAGGACGGCCAGCTCTTCGCCGCCGTAGCGCGCCGCAACGGCGTCGGTACCTTGAAGCGTTTCGCGAATGGCGCGCGCCACGTCGCGCAGGCAGCCGTCCCCGGCCAGATGGCCATAGGTGTCGTTGAACAGCTTGAACCGATCGAGGTCGAACAACAGCAGCGACATCGGCGCATTTCGCATCACCATCTGGCCAAGCTGCTGGTTGAAGTGGCGCTTGTTGAACAGGCCGGTCAGTTCATCCGTGATTGCCAGGGCATCCAACTCCTGCTTCGCCAGTTGCTGACGGGTGGCATCGCGGGTCACGACGACGATGCTGCAGGGGCTGTCGTTCGTCTCTCCGTTGACGCGTGAGAGCACGCTTTCCAGCCACATTTTCGAGCCGTCCGACCGCGTCCGCGTCATCAGGATGGATTCGCTAGACGATCCGGCTTTCAGCCGGTCCAACGCCGCCTGCCAATCGTCCCTTGCCTGTTGATCGGCAACATCAAGCACATTCGTGCCGACAAGGGCTTCTGGTGCCTGCTCGAAGATCCGGGTTGCGGCCGTCGAGACATAGTCCCGTCTGCCATCAATCGTGATCTTCTCGATGACATCCCGGGAGGCGTCCGCGATCAACCGGAATTCGGCTTCGCGGGCGGCAATCTTCTGGTCGCCGATCTCCCGCAGGCGGATCTGCCGAAGCCAGCGGAAGGTGATGGCAAGGCCGAGGATGTAGGCGGCGATCATGGTCATCCATGGGTATTTCGACCGCACGAGCAAGCTGTGAAACAGGGCCGAGCGCGAGCGCGTCGCAATCGCCGTCACACCCGTCTGCTCGCTCGACACGTAGCCGCTCATCCGCGGCCCGCGGCCGCCGGGGGCGTCATATTGATGGTTGCCCTCTGTTCCGCTCTTGGCCTGGCTGGCAAAGAAATCGATATCGGCGAGACCGGCCTTCATGCCCTGCGGGCGGAGCGGATAGCGCATGAGCACCTGGCCATCCCCACGCATCAGGAAATAGGCGCTGTCTCCGCCTGGATTGAAGCTTTCGATGAAGCGGAAGAAGCGGTCAAGATCGACTGTGGCAATCATCACGCCGGCGAAACTGCCATCGGCCGCTGAGATCCGGCGGGAGATCGGCAGGAACCATTCATCGTCGCTGCCATCCCTGATGGCAGTGCCGATATAGGTTTCCTCAGAAGCATTCTGGCGGTGGAAGCGCAGGTTTTCCCAGGAGGAGCGATCGGACCCCACGGTGCTTGAGGCTTGGGTTGATCCCAGCAAGCGGCCGTCCGGTCCCACATAATCGATGCTTCTGACGACCTGGGATGTTTGCTTCCATCTGACCATCTCATCCAGCACATGGCGCCTCGCAGAGGTGTAGCCGGTCGCTGCCTGGGCCTTGAGGGTCAGGTCCGCCAGAGGCTGTTCGGCGAGGGCAAGCACGTCATCGGTGTGCAGTCCGATCACACGGGCCGTTTCCACGAGCCGGTTGTTGGAGCTCGTCAGCAGCCGGTTCCAGGTGTTGACCTCGTTCCACAATCCGATTGCGGCAAACAGGGCGGCCGCCACAAGAACAGAGATGAACCTGATGCTGGAGCTCTTCATGGGCGTCCGGAAACTTTGTTTTGGAAAATGGGAGATGACGAATTTGCCGCAATTTTTAATCAAAGATGTGAAGAAAAACATAATCCTGCACAGGGTACGGATCGCGACCATCCGCACGGCTGCGCTCGGAGCGAGGTTCAACGCCCAGCACAGCAAACCAACCAAAAACAGCCTGTGAAGAGTGGCTTCACAGGCTGTACCAGGGTGTCGGTCCAGTTATCCCGATGTCAGGCCTCCAGGGCCTCCAACTCGTCGATCAGGCCCTCGATCATCGACAGGCCCTTGTCCCAGAAGGCGGGATCGGTGGCGTCCAGGCCGAAAGGCGCGAGCAGTTCGGAATGGTGCTTGGTGCCGCCGGCCTTCAGAAGCTCGAAATACTTCTGTTGGAAGCCGTCTTCGGCATTCTGGTAGACTGCGTAGAGCGAGTTCACGAGGCAATCGCCGAAGGCATAGGCATAGACGTAGAACGGCGAATGGATGAAGTGTGGGATATAGGTCCACCAGTTCGAATAGCCCTCGGATATGCGAATGGCGGGCCCTAGGCTCTCCGACTGCACGGACAGCCACAATTCGCCGATGGCTTCGGCCGTCAGTTCGCCCTCCTTGCGCGCGGTATGCAGCTTGCGCTCGAAATCGTAGAAGGCAATCTGGCGCACGACCGTGTTGATCATGTCCTCGACCTTCTGGGCGAGCATGGCCTTGCGCTCGCGCTTGTCCCTGGCTCCGTCGAGCAAAGCGCGGAAGGTCAGCATTTCGCCAAACACGGAAGCCGTTTCGGCAAGCGTCAGCGGCGTCTGGCACATCAGCGGTCCTTGGGTTGCCGCCAGAACCTGATGCACGCCGTGGCCCAGTTCATGGGCGAGCGTCATGACATCGCGCGGCTTGCCGAGATAGTTGACGAGCACATAGGGATGCGCCGACGGCACGGTCGGATGGGCGAAGGCACCCGGCGCCTTGCCGGGCCGCGCCGGCGCATCGATCCATCCCTCGTTGAAGAAGCGTCCTGCAATATCGGCCATCTCAGGCGCGAAGCCGCGATAGGCCGCCAGCACCGTGTCTTGCGCCTCGTTCCATGGAATCAGGCGGTTGGATGTTTCGGGCAGCGGCGCGTTGCGGTCCCAGTAATTCATCTGCTCCATGCCGAGCCACTTCGCCTTCATCTTGTAATAGCGATGGGAGAGACGGGGATAGGCATTCTTGACGGCGCTCGCCAGCGCATCCACGACCGGCCGCTCGACGCGGTTTGAGAGGTTGCGGCTGTCGGCGATATCCTCGAAGCCGCGCCAGCGATCGGAAATGTCCTTGTCCTTGGCGAGCGTATTGGTCACCAGCGTGAAGATGCGCAGGTTTTCCGAGAAGGTCTTGGTCAGGGCCGCTGCGGCGGCCTTGCGAATGTCAGGATCCGCATCCTGCAGCATGTTCAGCGTGGGTTCGAGCGGCTGCTCTGCGCCATTGACTGAAAAGCGGAGGCTGGCCAGCGTTTCGTCAAACAGCCGGTTGAAGGCCGCCGCCCCCGTCATCGACTTTTCCAGAAACAGTTGTTCCAGCTTGTCCTCGAGCTGGTGCGGCTTGTCCTTGCGCAGGTCGACCAGCCAGGGCTGGTAGTGCGCGGTTGCCGGATCGCGCGCCACGGCGGCGTCGACAACGGCATCGTCAAGCCGGTTCAGTTCCAGCGGAAAGAACAACAGGTGGGCCGAGAGATCGGTGAGTTTTGCCTGCACGTCGCCGAAGAACTTGCCGTTCTTCGCATCCGTCATATCGGAATAATAGGTGAGCCCCGCATAAGACGAGATGCGGCCCAGCAGATCGTCAAGCGCCTCGTATTCGGCCAGCGCGCCGCCAAGCCCCTTGTCGCCATTTTCGGTCGCGGCCTGCGCCAGCTTGCCCTTCCATTTCGCCTCGAAGGCAAGGCTGTCGGCGTCGGCACGTTTCATATCTGCCTGGAACTCGGCGGAAGCCTGGGCAGGGTAGAGATCTTCCAGCCGCCAGCGCGGAAGCTCGCCCAATTCCGGTTTCGCTGATGCCGCCTGTGCGGGTTCAGCCGCGTGGTTCCGTTCTGGCACGATGGCGTGGCGCATGGTCTCTTCCTTCCGTAGGTCCCGCATTTGCTGGGTCAGATGTAGTCAGTGATATCAGTCCCGGCAAGCGCGGGCGGTCTTGCTGCGCGATCAGAATGTTCAATCTTCATACTCTGTTAAAATGCGAGCAAATCTTAAAACCCTGCATTCAAGCCTTTCTGACAGTGTCCCGGATTGAAGTTCATGAGGAGCTTCGTGCGTCATAATGATACCCGGGAGCCTAAATTGACCGCGCATATTCTCGTCGTCGATGGTGATCCAGTGCAGCGCCGTCTGTTGAAGGATGCGATCGCCAGTCACGGACACATCGTTCACCTCGCTGAAAGCGGCAATATCGCTCTCTCCCGCATCGCGGCCCATCGGGACGATATCAGGGCAATCCTGCTGGATCTGTCCATGGCCGACATGACGGGTCCGGGCTTCCTCGCCGCGCTGTCGGACATGAAGCTCGCCATTCCCGTCATCGTCCAGACCGGCGAAGGCAATATCGAGCATGCGGTGGAGGCCCTGCGGGCGGGCGCCTTCGATTTCGTGGTCAAGCCTGTCTCGGTCGAGCGGATCGCAACGGCACTTGGTGCCGTGTTGCGGCTCGATCAGACGCTATCCAACCCCAGGCCGATGCGGCGCGCCAGATCCCGCACGATCACCTTCGACGATATTGTCTGCACCAGCCCCGCCATGGTGCGGGTGGTCGAGCTCGCCCGCCGTGCGGCCCATTCCACCATTCCGGTCATCCTCGAGGGGGAAACCGGTGTCGGCAAGGAAATGATCGCCCGCGCCATCCATGCCGGCAGCGACCGCTCCGGCCGGCCATTCGTATCGGTCAATTGCGCGGCACTGCCTGTCGATGAGCTTGAAGCCATTATTTTTGGCGACCAGGCGGTGCCCGGCAAGTACCAGGAAGCTGATGGCGGAACGCTGTTTCTGCGAGAGGTTGGCGCCTTGCCGCTCGATGTGCAGGAGCGTCTTCTTGACGCAGTGCAAGACGGCGAAATCGCCACGGTTGGTTCGATCCGGCGGCAGAAGGTCAATGTCCGGTTGATCTCCGCCACCAACAAGGATCTGATCGAGGAGGTCAAGGCAGGCCGCTTCCGCGAGGATTTGTATTATCGGCTGAACGTGTTCCCGATCATCATCCCGGCGCTGCGTCGCCGCAAGGAAGACATTCCCTATCTGGCGCGGGCCTTTGCCGAGCGATTCTCGGCCGAGCAGCGTCTTGCGAGGCCGCTCGTATTCGGCAGCGGCGCGCTTGCCTTGCTGACGTCCTATGACTGGCCGGGCAATACCCGGCAACTCGAAACGGCAATCTTCCGCGCCGTCGTTCTGTCGGAAGGTCATGAACTGGCCGAGCACGATTTCCCACAGATCTCGGCACAGCTCCAGGGCGCTTCGGATCGCCGCAACCCCTATGCCGACATGGCCGGCGCCAACGAGGCGATTGCGGGGCTGTACGAAAGCTCAGCGCTGCTGGCCGCGGGTCTGCCCGATGCGGAGGGAGACCGTATGGCAGACCAGGCTTACCGAGGCGGTGGCGCGAACACGCTTCCGGACAACTTCATCATCAGCACCGACAAGTCTGGCAATGTCCGGACGATCGCCGATATCGAGGAAGAACTGATCCGGTTTGCGCTGAAATTCTATCGCGGCCAGATGAGCCAGGTGGCCCGAAAATTGGGCATTGGACGCTCCACCCTCTACCGTAAACTCAAGGATTACGGCATCGATCCTGAAAACCCCGAGCAGCGCGCAGCGTGACAGCGTGGGGCAAGCGAGAGATGTTAACCCTGGGGTAAAGATGTCCGCTTACCCTTTGTAAATCTCTTGTTAGTTATCCATTCACTATGTAAGAGTTCGTGCGACATCTGTGGCACAATTGCCATGGTGTTACCGCATTTGAAATGCATCTGGGGTGACGCGTGGGACGTTATCTTTCGGACGGGGATTGATTTGCATAAACCGCATGTGATGACAGCGCCTTTTGGTGGCAAAAGGCGAGGCCCATGGTCAGCGTCTGTGCTTCGTACCGCAAGAGTGGCGTGTGCGATGCTTCTCCTAGTTCTTGCCAGCATGCCGTTTCTTTTTGGTTCGGCCTCCCGCGCTTCCGCCGAGACCCGCACGCTCAAGATCCATTTCGTCCATACCGGCGAAAAAGCCTCCATCACCTTCAAGCGTAATGGCAAATATGACCCGCAGGGGCTGCGGCAGCTCAACATGATTCTGCGCGACTGGCGTCGCAACGAGCCCACCAAGATGGATCCGCGCCTGTTCGACCTGGTCTGGGAGGTCTATCGCCGCGCCGGCGCATCCGGTTATATCACGGCGGTCTCCGGCTATCGCTCGCCTGCGACCAATGCCATGCTGCGGTCGCGCTCCAAGGGCGTCGCCAAGGAAAGCCAGCATATGCAGGGCACGGCGATGGACTTCTACATCCCCGGTGTTCCGCTCGCGCGCATCCGCGAGATCGCGATAAAGCTGCAGGCCGGCGGTGTCGGCTATTATCCCCGTTCCGGTTCGCCCTTCGTGCATCTCGACGTCGCCAGCGTTCGCGCCTGGCCTCGCATGACACGCCAGGAACTGGTTCGCCTGTTTCCCGATGGCAAGACCGTGCATCTGCCCTCCGACGGCAAGCCCTTGCCGGGATATCAGCAGGCAATGGCGGAATATAAGCGCCGCCTGGCCTCTGGTGGTCCGATCATGATGGCTGACGGCAAGTCGGCGCCCAGTCGTCCCAAAAACCTGCTGGCCATGCTGTTTGGCGGTGGTGACGAGGACGAAGAAGAAGATATCGGCGTGCCGGCCGAACGGCCGCAAGTCGCGCCGTCGGCTCCGGTGGCAGAACCGCCGCCAAGGCAGCAGCCCGCGCCGCAGCAACAGCAGATCTTGACCGCTGCAGCTCCGATCCAGCGCCAGCCCGTATTTGGCGCGACAACGCCGCCGGCGGAAATGGTGGCGGTTGCCGAGAACGCGCCGGTCCCGCTCGCCCGTCCGTCTGTCCGTGCGACCCCGGATACGAGCCTTGCGGTCGCGCTCTATTCGCCGGCGCGTAGCGCTGCCGAGGATGCCTTGACGCAGGTGGCGTCGGGTGCTCCGAACGCCGCACCGGAAGGATTTACCGATCTCCAGGCCGTCAATGCCCCGGTCCCGACCTTGCTTGGCGCGCGCAACATGCGCGGCGATGCGGAGAAGGAAATACTGACGGCTTCCGTTGGTCCCGTATCGGCCCTGACGGGCGATGGCAGCGAACTGCATGTGCCCGTGCCTGTGGCGCGTCCGGCCGTGGCGGAGGCCCTGCTGGCGGCTGCGGATGCGGACATGGAAGCCGAAACTGACGAGGTAGAACAGGCCATTTTGTCGCCTGAGGCTGCCGAAGCGCTTGAGCAGAGCGGCGCTGCCGATGCTGCTGCGACCCAGGTTGCTGCCGTGCCGGTCCCGGCCGCTGCACCCCAGCCGGCCGCACCGATGGCAAGCAACGTCGCGCCTGCTCCGGCGACCACCACGGTTGCCGCCGTGCCGACCCCGCCGCAAAAGCCTGTCGTGACGGCGAACACGCCGCCTCATTCGCAGGTTGCCATGCTCTCGGCTCCGAAGCCTGTCATGCGGCCCGTCGATTTTGGCGATGCGTTTGACGCGCCGAAGGAAGCCGACAAGGGCATCGAAACCGGTATGCCGGAAAAGGGCAAGCGTCCCAGCAAGACGGATGCCGAGACCGCGCATCGCGCCGTCATCGGTGCTCCCGTGCTGACCACCAACATGCTCTCGACCTGGGCGCTGAACCGCGAGCGTTCGGACGCCGCGCCGAAGGCTGCCAAGGCTCCGCGTCTGGGTGCGCGGTCCTTTGCGACCGATGCCGGCGGTGTCTACGCAGTCGGCTTCAAGAGCAATCCGCCCCCGCAGGTCGATCCCGGTCGCTTCGGCCAGCCGGCCAAGCCCTGAGGCGGATGAAATTGACCCATAAAAAAACCCGGCGATGCCGGGTTTTTTCGTCTCTGTCGTATCGTTGAGCTGCGGCTCAGGCGCCTTCCGGCGGGCTGTCGATCATGCCGAGGGCGTGCAGGTAGGTGTCGAGGATCAGGTCCTCTTCTATCCGCTCCTGCTCGTCCTTCTTGCGCAGGGCAACGACCTTCTTGAGGATCTTGGTGTCGAATCCCATGGCCTTGGCTTCGCCATAGACATCCTTGATGTCGTCGGCGATGGTCTTCTTTTCTTCTTCCAGCCGTTCGATCCGTTCGACAAAGGCGCGAAGTTGGTCGCGGGCGACGCCGTGGGCATCAGACATGCAGTGGCTCCTGTCAGTTTTTCGTTCAATTCGATCTTGGGGCTGTGACCTGCCGTGAAGCGCTGGTCGCGTCAAGTCCCTCGTTCTTGTCAGTGCGCCGGTTTGTTGATTTCGAATGCGGCTTTTTGAGCATCGGAGGCTTCGGCCTGGTGCAGCTTCTTCCAGTCTTCGTAGGGCATGCCATAGACATGCTCGCGGGAGGCGTCCTTGCTGACCTCCACGCCGGCCTCATTCGCCGCATCCCGGTACCAGTTCGATAGGCAGTTTCGGCAGAAGCCGGCCAGGTTCATCAGGTCGATGTTCTGGACATCGCTGCGCTCCCGCAGATGCGCGACAAGCCTTCTGAAGGCGGCCGCCTCGAATTCGGTCTGCTGTTCCTTGGTAAGTTCAGTCATGGTCACGTTCCTTTCGTCAGGGCTGGTAAGGCCCGGTGCGCGAGGCAAAGATCTCGTATTCGTGCAGGGCGGGATCGGCGTTCATCTTCGTGAAGATCGGCGCCAGCCGCTCCGCCCATTCGGCGATACCGTCGGGATCGCCGATCAGGTCCTGGCGAACTTCCAGCAAGGCGTGTGGAATGCCGGCGGTCATGCAGTGACGATACATGGTATCGCCTCGCAAGGCGCCGTCATAGGGTTCGTTGTCGCCAATCACCAGATCGCCGGAAGCGCGCAAGCCCTGCAGCAGCGGTGTCACCGCCCGGTGGTCGGTGTCCCAGAGAACGGCTGCATGCCAGGGCCGCGGCACGCCTTTCCAGGCCGGCGTGTAGGAATGCAGCGACAGCACCAGCGGGGCCTTGCCGCTTTCATGCGCTGTCATTGCGATCGTCTCGGCCACCGCGCGATGATAGGGACGATGATAGGTGTTCAGCCGATGGTTCCATTCTTCCGCCGTGATCGGGTGATTGCCCGGAATGATCGCGCCGTCGGAAATCCGCATGATCAGCGTCGGGTCGTCCTCTCCCCGGTTGGGATCGATGAGCAGACGTGAGAAGCAGCTCAGCACGGCCGGGACGCCCAGCATCCGGGCAAGCGAGCGCGTCAGCCCTTCGATGCCAATGTCATAGGCGATGTGGCGCGTGAAGGCATCCGGGGGAAGCCCCAGGTCGCCATAGGCCGGCGGCAAACGGTTCATCGCATGATCGGCCAGAAGCACAAGGCCCCTGTCATAATGTCCTGCTATGATCTCGTGGGAATGAAAATCTTGCATCGCTTCGCCCGTATCAGCCTGGAAGTGCCGGACTTGATTGCATGGGGAGAATGGTGGCGCAAGCTTTCGCCGCGGTATGGTTTGTGTCAAGATCAGGCTTGAGAGTTCCGTAGGAATTATAATCGATTAGACCTGCGTTGACTTTCCCGCGGCATCGTCGCAAGAAGGCAGTCAACGAATAACCATGGAGTTCCGTCGGAAACCGTGCCGAATCGCAATCCATCAAGTTTCGTCCTCAGTTCAGTCAGCTTTCGTCTCGCGATCGCGGGCGCTGCCCTGTTTCTAGGTTCCTTCATGGGCGCGGATGCTGCCCGCGCCGAGTTCAGGGTCTGCAACGGCACCCAGAACCTCGTCGGCGTGGCCATCGGCTACCGCGCGGCGGAAGGCTGGATCACCGAGGGGTGGTGGCAGGTTCCTGCCACGACCTGCGCCACGCTGATCGAAGGCGAGTTGCAGTCGCGCTACTATTATCTCTATGCCGAGGACGCGGCGCGCGGCGGCCGCTGGACCGGCGACATCAACATGTGCGTGGCCGAAAACGAATTCAAGATCGTCGGCGTGGAGGACTGCTTCGCCCGCGGTTACCAGCAGATGGGATTCAAGGAATACGACACGGGTCGCCAGGGCAGCTGGATGGTCCAGCTCTCAGACACGCCGGGAATGCAGGAAAGCCAGAACTGATGAAGCGCAATCGCAAAGTAAAGATACTCGCAACGCTGGGGCCGGCTTCCTCCGACGAGGCGATGATCCGCAAGCTGCATGAAGCCGGTGCCGACCTGTTCCGCATCAATATGAGCCATGCAAGCCATGATGTGATGCGGGGACTGATTGCCAAGATCCGGTCCGTGGAAGCGGCCTGCGGCCGGCCGATCGGCATCCTCGCCGACTTGCAGGGTCCGAAGCTGCGCGTCGGCAAGTTCGCCGAAACCACGGTGGAACTGACCCCCGGCCAGACCTTCACGCTCGACAACAAGGATGTGCCCGGCGACAAGAACCGTGTGTTCCTGCCGCATCCGGAAATCCTGGAATCGGTACGCGCTGGCGACCGGCTGCTGATCGATGACGGCAAGCTGCATCTGGAAGCGGTGAAATGCGATGGCAAGAGCATCGTCACCAAGGTCGTTTCCGGTACCAAGATTTCCGACCGCAAAGGCGTGAGCCTGCCGGATACGATCCTCGCGACTGGCGTACTGACCGACAAGGACCGCGCCGACCTCGATGCCGTGCTGGCAACGAATGACGTTGACTGGGTCGCGCTGTCTTTCATCCAGCGTCCGGAAGACCTGGCCGAGGTGCGCAAGATCGCCAAGGGCCGGGTTGGCCTGATGTCGAAGATCGAGAAGCCGCAGGCAATCGAACGGATCGACGAGATCATCGCCCTGTCGGACGCCTTGATGGTGGCCCGCGGTGACCTCGGCGTCGAAATGCCGCTGGAGCGCGTTCCCGGTATCCAGAAGCAGTTGATCCGCGCCTGTCGCCGCGAGGGCAAGCCCGTGGTCGTCGCCACCCAGATGCTGGAATCGATGATTTCGGCGCCGGTGCCGACCCGTGCGGAAGTTTCCGACGTCGCGACCGCGGTGTTCGAAGGCGCCGATGCGATCATGCTGTCGGCCGAATCGGCCTCGGGCCAGTATCCAGTGGAGGCCGTCGCCACCATGGCGTCGATTGCATCGACCGTGGAGCGTGAGCCGCATTACCCCGGCATCATCTATGCGCAGCGGGCCCAGCCGGAAGCAACGGGCGCCGATGCCATTTCGCTCGCCGCCCGCCAGATTGCCGAGACCCTGCGATTGCAGGCCATCGTCTGCTACACGTCGTCGGGCAATACCGGCCTGCGCGCCTCCCGCGAGCGTCCTGAAGTGCCTGTTATCGCCCTGTCTCCGGTCATCCAGACGGCGCGTCGTCTCTCGGTGGTCTGGGGGCTGCATTGCGTCGTATCCGAGGAGCCGACTGACCTGGACGACATGGTCAATCGCGCCTGCCGCATCGTCGTGACCGAAGAGTTCGGCAAGCCCGGCGACCGGATCATCATTTCGGCCGGCGTTCCCTTGGGAACACCTGGCGCCACCAACATGCTGCGCATCGCCTATATCGGCGCAGACGGCCAGAGCGGCATCTGATCAACAGAATGACAAAAGGCGCGGCTGGTCCGCGCCTTTTCGTCCAACAAACAGTATCGGTCGGCTGCTGTTACAGCGTGAGGCTGATCTGAGGTGCGACCACCACTGAGGCGCTGAGGGTTTGCTCAAGGCTGGCGATGGTCTTGCCAAGGCCGTCTATAGCAGTCTGGCTCTCCGCTACGGATCCCTTGTCAGCCGATGACTGCTCGCTCAGCTTGCGCTTGGCTTCCTCCAGCAGGCGCTTCAATTCCTGGGCAATCGCCTTGAATTCCTCAAGCGTCTTCTGATCCTGGCTGCTGATCTTTCCCTGATCATCGTCCATGGTCTCCTGATAGGCACGCGCGGCGATGTTCGATCCAGCCTCCGGCTCGTCGGTGTCCTGCTGCGTTTGCGTATCGCTGTTGTCGGCTGTCGCTACCGTGGTCGCGTCACCGGTGGCGTCGATACCCAGAGCGTCCATGAATTCCCTGGCAGCCGCATTGACCGTCTGCCCGAGCGCCGCTGCCTGTTGGGTGACGACGGCCGGGTCAAAATGCCAGCGACGCAGGAACTCCAACTGGGCCTTCGCATCCTCAAGCTTCTGGCGTGCGCGCGCCTTCTGCTCTTCCGCGCCTTCTTCCAGCACCTCGTTCATGGCAAGGAATGCCTGTTTCAGGCTGCTCGTCGCGTCCGCAGCACTCGGATCCTGGCTTTGCGTGGCCGACTGAAGGCGTTCCCCCAAAAGGCGGCTCAGGGCAAACATGGATGACGAGGACAGGTTGACCTGCATGGCGAGCTTCCCGGCAGTTGGCGCTTACTGCCACCCTGCCATGGGAAGCTTGCCCGGGCCTGCCTGCGAGCGCGGCTCTCAACGGGCGGTCTTCATCTGCGTTGCTAGAGCCTTTCAGGGTTAATTAGAAGCGTTCTGCCGGAGCAGGTTTTCGTCAGGGCAGAGGCGATTGGCGACGGGCATACCCTGGGTACGTCCTAGCCGATCGCCTCTGATCCTGGCGGAAAGATGCCCGGCCCTTCGGGCTGGCTGAAACGGGCCGCCTGGTCGACCGACCGGCTTGGCCGTAGAGCCCGGCTACGACGCGCGCCGGTCGGTCGACCATCCGACTCCGTTTGAGCCAGCAGAACGCTTCTATTTAGCCCTGAAAGGCTCTAGCTGCCGCTCCAGGTCGCGGGCCATGGCCTGCAGGTCCCTGGGCTGTCCGGATATCTTCTCCAGCGCGGCCACGACGAGATCATTGGCGATATAGTCCGGCTTGTGACCCAACCCGTGGACCCACAGCAATTCCGAGCCGGGGATATCGCGGGCAAGCCCCTTTGAATGGATCTCCTCGGCGACGATGGCATCGGTATCGCCGCTGACGATGACCGTAGGTGTCGTAATCTCCCGGTAGCGGGCGGACATGGTGGCAACATAGTCATTCAGTCCGGCAACGTCCGTAGCATTGGCGCGGAAGGCGGCCGGCCGAAGCACCAGTTCGGGGCCGGTATCCCTGACATAGGTGAGGGGCGGGGAATTGGGCGAAAACACCTTCTTCGTAGCAACAGGGATCGCGCCGAGGCCAACCGGCATCACCACGATGCGGCAGAAGAGCGGACCGACGACAGGCAGCTTTGCCACATGATAGTACCAGTCCACGCCTCCGGGCCATGGATGCGTCGCAGCCGCCAAAAGAACCAGTCCGGCCGTCTTTTCCGGATGCAGCACGGCAAAGCTGGAGGCGATGGCTCCGCCGAAGGAATGCCCCACAATGATCGCACTCTTGATCCCGAGCTTGTCCATCAACCGGGCAATCGCATGCGCCTGGCCATCGGGACGGTCGTTTTCCGGGCCGCCGCGATCGGAATAGCCGTGTCCCGGGCGGTCGACGAACAGCAACTCGCCGCGCCCCTCCAGCGCCTGCCGGAAGGCGAAGACCTGATCCCTGAGGTTACCGCTGGCGCCATGGATGAAGACAACAGGCGGCAGATCGGCCTGTGGGCCGGCCGGCAGGTGAAGCGCATTCATCTGTATTCCACCGATGTCATAACGCTTGCCGAGATTGGGATAGGTGGCCTCGATCTCGCGGCTTTTCCACGCAGAGAACAGTGCCAGTCCCGTGCCAAGAACCAGAACCACGAACAAACTAATCAGCATCAGGCGAGACCATAGGGGGAGGATTGGACGACTCCGTGACGACCTGACGGCCAAGGCTCAGGTCCGGCTGCCTGCGAGCTTTTCCGACAGCTTCGACACCACGTCCTGGGCCTGCCGGTCTGCCGGATAGATATCGAGATAGCGCTCCCAGGCGGCAAGCGCCATGGCGTCGCGTCCCGATTCGCTCAGGATCGCCGCCATGCCCGCTAGGGCACCGAAATGCCGCGGCTCCAGCTTCAGCACGTGGTTAATGTCAGCCATCGATTTGCGATACTGGCCCATCGTGTAGTGCAGGGTGGCGCGACGGTTCCAGGCAGCCACGGAATCAGGGGCTAGTACGATCGCCTGATCGAGAAAATCGAGTGCCGCGGCGTTCTTCTTTTCCTTGGCCGCGTCTTCGGCCCATTTCAGCAGCAGATTGACTGTGGCGCTACCGGAATCGCTCCAACGGGCCATCACCCGGTTTGCGATGGTGTTGGCGCCCTCAGGCTTGCGCTCACGCTTGAGATCGGAGAGCAGCTTGTCGATGCTGTTGTCGGTCGCTACCGCCGCATGGATCGGATCGGTCGATTGGCGAACCTCGACGGCTGGCTCGGCGGCAAGAGCCACCGTTGGCAGGATCATGGTGGCGCCCACGGCACCAGCGGCGAATCGGCGAAAACAAATAAAGCGCATGCAGCTAATGTAGCTCGCACGCGCTCCAATTCAAATTCAATTTTCTGGCATCATCCGCACGAGAAACGCCCTGAGGCTTGCCTTATCGTGCATGCGCTTCAAGGGCCTGATGTCAGGCCCTCAAGATCAGCCCTGGCGGGCCTTGAAGCGCGGGTTTGCCTTGTTGATGATGTAGACGCGACCCTTGCGGCGAACCAAACGGTTGTCGCGATGGCGGGCCTTGAGCGCTTTCAGCGAGTTCTTGATCTTCATTGTTCTGATCCGCAGTTTGCCGGCGAGTGTTCGTCGCCCGGGAATGTTCTTAACAATCAAAAGCGCGCCGCGTGGCGCGCTCTTTCAGGGTTGCAGGCCAATAGCCCGTCCTAGCCCCGTATGTCAACCACCTCTGCCTGTTTTCGCCCAGGCAGAGTGGATTTTACCGCATTTTCAGTTCGATTGCACAAGCTCGGTCACATGGCCCATCTTGCGGCCGGGGCGCGCTTCGGCCTTGCCATAGAGATGGACCAGGGTCTGCGGACGCGCCAGCCATGTGTCGAGTTGCAGGATGTCATCGCCGATCAGGTTGGTCATCACGCAGTCCGAATGGCGAATCGGATCGCCTAGGGGAAGTCCCGCTACGGCGCGGATATGCTGCTCGAATTGCGAGATCACGCAGGCCGCTTCGGTCCAGTGACCTGAATTGTGAACCCGGGGGGCAATCTCGTTGGCCACCAGGCTGCCATCGGGAAGAACAAAGAACTCCATGCCGACAACACCGACATAGCCGAGTCCATCCAGCAGCTTGCTCGCAGCCTCGATGGCTGCTGTCGCTGTCTCGGCCGAGATCGCGGCCGGGAGGGTAGAGGTATGAAGGATGCCGTCCCGGTGGACGTTCTCGGCCGGATCGTAGCAGGCGATCGTCCCGTCGATGCCGCGGGCGGCGATCACGGAGATTTCGCGTGCGAAGGAGACGAAGCTCTCGAGAATCAGCGGCACCGAGCCAAGGGCGGCGAAACCGCCGTCCGTGTTGTCTTGGCTGCCGCGATAGACGCGCTGGCCCTTGCCATCATAGCCGAGGCGCCGGGTCTTCAAGACGCCTTTGCCGCCGAATTCGCCAAGCGCCAGTTCCAGGTCCTTCTGGCTGTCGACGGCACGAAAATCGGCGGTCTTGATGCCGCAGTCATTGAGGAAGCGCTTTTCCACCAGGCGATCCTGGGCCGCCTCCAGCGCTTTCGGCGGCGGATAGACCGGCACGGAGCGGGCGATGGTTTCCGCCGCGTGCACCGGGACATTTTCGAATTCGTATGTCACGACGTCTGAGCGGGCAGCGAGCTCCGCCAGGGCTGTTGGATCGTCATAGGCCGCGACGATCTGGCCATTGGCGACCTGGGCGGCCGGGCAGTCGGCCTGCGGCTCCAGGATCAGGGTCTTGTAGCTCAGCCTGGCCGCGGCCATGGCGAGCATGCGCCCCAGCTGGCCGCCGCCGATGATGCCGATGGTTTTGGTGCTCATGGAGTTTCGTCCAGGGGGTACTCTGCAACGCTTGCGGTCTGGCGCTCGCGATACTCGTCCAGCCGTTCGGCCAGATCATCGTCGCTGATCGAAAGCACGGAGGCGGCGAGAAGCGCGGCGTTGACGGCGCCGGCGCGGCCGATGGCCAGCGTGCCGACGGGAATGCCGGCGGGCATCTGCACGATCGACAGCAGGCTGTCCTGGCCGGACATGGTCTTGGATTGCACCGGGACGCCGAAAACGGGAAGCGAGGTGAAGGCTGCTGTCATGCCGGGCAGATGGGCCGCTCCGCCTGCGCCGGCGATGATGACCTTGAAGCCTTCGTCGCGAGCGGACTTGGCGAAGGCAACCATGCGGTCCGGCGTCCGGTGTGCCGAAACGATTCGTGCCTCGTAGTCGATGCCGAGGATGTCGAGTGTGTCGGCGGCGTTTTTCATGGTTTCCCAGTCTGACTGGCTTCCCATGATGATGGCGACGGGCGGACGCGTGTCGTTCATTCCTGTGCCTTCCTGCCGTTACGCGATGATGTCGGGAATGATCTGGTCCTCAAGCTTGCTCAGCTTGTCCTTGATGGCGAGCTTCTTCTTTTTCATGCGCTGGATGCGCAGCGCGTCGCATCCGGTCTGGACCATGGCATTTATCGCAGCGTCATAGTCCTCATGCTCCTGGCGCAGGCGCGCCAGAGTGAGTCTTGCATCCGCTTGATCCTGATCCGGCATGTTTCATCCCCATTTTCGCTGCCACGTCCGTTGTCGGTCGCGTGGAAGATTCGCGCAAGCTCCTATCATCAAATACCGGTAACGGGAAGTTATCCTTCTTGGCGAAATTGGGCCGAGAATTCCCCCTTTTCGCCTTCGACAAACCACAAATCTCGTGTCACATTACTTTCGCAATGCCTGAAACTCCAGCGGTGGATTGCTGGAGGTAGGCAAGAGGAAGGAAAGTGACAAATGACCATACAGGCTCATCTTGCATCGCTCGAAAAGAAGCATGGCGCTCTTGAGGAGAAGCTCCATTCGGCTCTCGCGTCCCCCTCGGTAGACGACCGTGAAATCAGTGAAATCAAGCGTCTCAAGTTGCGTATCAAAGATGAGATGGAGCGCCTGAGGTCTTCGACCCGCCACTAGTCTTTCGTCGGCGGATTGCTCGCGGCCTTGCCGCAGCTTTGACCGCCAGTGGCAGGGTGAGAGAAGATCCTCGACCCCAGACTGTAACGCCAGTTTGTACCCCGGAAACCAAAGCGGTTTTCGGGGTTTTTATTTGGGGTATGGGGTAGGGGATTGATGGTCCTCTCAGGACCAGAACTGGTCCAGCCAGAGGTTCATGCGGTCAAAGCCCTGGGTGTTGACTGCATAGATGCGCTTGGTGCCTTCGGCCGTCACGCTGACGAGGTTGCTGTCCAGCAGCGCCTTGAGGTGCTGGGACACCGCCGGGCGGCTGATCGGGAGGCCCTTGGCAAGGTCGTTGACCGTCCTCGGGGCACGCCGCAATTCCTCCAGCAGGTGACGCCGGTTCGGGTCTGCGATAGCTGCGAAGGGGTCCATGTGCGACATGGGCTTGAAGTTACGTCAAATGCTGTGAGGCAGCAAGTAAATTTGTGCGTCGCAGCGTAGCTATTTCGCCTGCAATACAGTCGGTTTAGCCACTAAAGCCGAAGCCGTCCCACAACAGTTTCGCCGCGGCGATAAATGCCATGGCATACATCAGCGGATAGAAGACCGAGGGCTTCATGCGCTTCACCACATAGGCGCCGGCCATGGTCGATACCAGCGCGACCGGCAGCAGGAATCCGGCAAGGGTGACGTTTCGTGCGTCCAGTTCGCCCAGCGCGAAATACGGCACCACCTTGATGGCGTTGAGGATGGCAAAGAAGCGCGTGCTGGAGCCGGTGTAGACACGGGGGTCGAGCTTGAGCGGCAGGGCATAGATCTGGAATGGTGGGCCGCCGGCATGGGCAACGAAGCTGCCATAGCCGGCGAAAAGGCCCATTATGCTCCCGAAAAAGGGCCTGTGCGGTGCTGGTGGTACCTCCACATGGCGCTTCGGGCCGTAGGTTTCCACCACGTAGCGCAGCACAAAAGCGCCCGTGACCAGGCCCAGCACGATGCGCATATCGTCGGCGGAAACGTAAGCCGAGGTTGCCCATCCGATTGCGGTGCCAATCACGGCGCCGGGCAGAAGAATGATCAGGGTTCGCCGGTCGCCATAGTGCCGCCAGGCCCATAGAGCCACGCAGTCCATGACAAGGAGGATCGGCAGAAAGATCGCCGCCGCCTGGACAGGCGGGACCACCATGGCGAGAAGCGGCACGCCGAGCAGCGAAAATGCGCCTCCGAGGCCACCCTTGGACAGGCCGACGAGTATGACTGCCGGTATGGCAGCATAGAAAAACTCAATATCGGGGATCATCGGGAGTGGTTGATCCTTTTGTCGGACCGGTCTATCGGATTGCAATGCATAGAAAACGCCCGGGCCTTTGGCAAGCGGGCCTGCCTCGCGCCGAATGGAAACGCTGACATGACCGCTCCCGAAGATCGTTGCCGCCTGGTCCTTATCGTCCCGGATTTCGCGCCTGACGAAGATGCCGCGAAGATCTTGGGCGATGCCCTGCGGGGTGGCGACGTCGCCTCTGTGATCATCCCGCAATATGGTCTTGACGATACCGCCTTCCAGAAGCTGGCCGAATCCCTGGTGCCGGTCATCCAGGCGTCAGGGGCGGCGGCTCTTGTCGTGGATAACAGCCGCGTTGCCGGCCGCGTCAAGGCCGATGGCCTGCATATCACCGGCAAGGTGGATGCGCTGGCCGAGGCCGTCGAGGCGCATGTGCCGAAGATGATCGTGGGCGGCGGCAATGCCATGGAACGGCATACGGCGCTGGAGATGGGGGAGGTCAATCCCGACTACATCTTCTTCGGCAAGCTTGATGGCGACATCAAGCCGGAGCCGCATTCAAAGAACGTTGCGCTCGGAGAATGGTGGGCCTCCATGGTCGCGATTCCCTGCATCGTGATGGGCGGCACGGATCCTGCCGGCGCACTCGTTGTAGCGGAAAGCGGAGCCGAATTCGTGGCCATGTCCAAGGCGGTGTTTGCCGAGCCGGAGCGAGCACCTGCCATCGTTGCCGAGATAAATGCGCTGCTTGACGAAAAAGCGCCACGGTTTGACGATTGAAGCCAATTATGACGCTCACTCGCCTCCGTTTTCTGATCGCCGCTGTCCTTCTGCTTTCCGCGGAGGGATCCATCGCATGGGCGCAGGACATGGAGCAGCCAAAGGCGCCGCCGGCCGCACCGACAGAGGCCGAGGCTCTGACGCTGCAGCGGACGGGGCGGGCGGCAAGTGGGGATCGGGTGCCGACCCCCGGCATCGTGGAAATCCCCGGCGAAGAAGACAAAGGGGCCAATCCGTCTCAGGGTATTACGCTGCTTCAGCGCATGGGCATGCCGCTCCCGCCGCTTCCGCCGGAAAAGGCCTTCACCGGCAAGGTGGATGAAGTTTACGGCGCCTACCAGCAGGGCCTCTATGTCACTGCACTCTCCAAGGCCTTGCCGCGCGCGCAACTGGGAGACGCTGCGGCCCAGACCCTGGTGGCGGAGCTGATCTCCCGCGGGCTCGGCGTCAAGCGCGACGCGAAGGCGGCGGCCTTCTGGTATGGAAAGGCAGCCGAGGGCGGCGATCCGCCTGCCATGTTCAAATACGCCCTGCTGCTGATGGACGGCAAGGACGTGACGCGTGACAAGGCCAAGGCCGACGAGTTCATGAAGAAGGCCGCCGATGCGGGCGATGGGTCGGCGCAGTTCAATTGGGCGCAGACGCTGGTTGCCGACAATCCCAGCGAAAAGGGCCTCAAGCTGGCGCTGCCTTATTACGAGAAGTCCGCCGAACAGGGCATTGCCGACTCGCAATATGCCGTTGCGCAGATCTACAAGACCCTGAACGACATCGAACCGGAAAAGAAGGCAAAGGCCCGCTACTGGCTGGAGCGTGCCGCCAAAGCGGGCTTCGACACGGCGCAGCTCGACATGGGGATCTGGCTGGTCAATGGCATCGCCGGCGAGAAGGACTATGACGGCGGGTTCAACTGGCTGAATGTCGCCGCCAACAGAGGCAATGTGGTCGCGCAGAACCGGTTGGCCCATCTCTATGTCAATGCCTTGGGCACCAAGCCGGATCCGATCCAGGCGGCCAAGTGGTATGTGCTGTCGCGCCGCGCCGGCCTCAAGGATCCCGCACTTGAGGACTTCTATCTGGGCATAAATGACGAGCAGCAGAAACAGGCGATCGACGCGGCCAACAAGTTTCGCCGCAGCTGAGGCCCTGGCTTGATCCGTCGACCCGGCATAAGCGACTTTGCCGGCGCATGCTCGTTCACCATGATTGACGCTTGGCCGTCCGCGCCTATGGCCGATTATGCCTGCAGCCCTTGAATTGCGGCCGTTTTTGTGGTCTTGAACCCGCCAACCCCATGCCGCGACCTTAAAATCCTGCGTCCCGGCCACTTTCGCTAAAAATTCGGGCGCCATACGCCCATCAGGAAACACCACATGGCTCGTTCAGCTCTTCTCAATGTCATGGTCCAGGCCGCGCTCAAGGCGGGCAAGTCGCTGTCACGTGATTTCGGCGAAGTGCAGAACCTGCAGGTCTCGGTGAAGGGGCCGAGCGATTTCGTCTCCCAGGCGGACCTAAAGGCTGAAAAGATCGTCAAGGACGAGTTGCTGAAGGCGCGCCCCACCTATGGTTTCCTCGGCGAGGAAAGCGAGGAGATCACCGGGACCGATGGCGCACATCGCTGGATCGTCGATCCGCTTGATGGCACCACGAACTTCCTGCACGGCATTCCGCAGTTTGCCGTTTCGATCGCGCTGGAGCGCAATGGCGAGATCGTCGCCGGTGTCGTGTTCAACCCGGCAACGGATGAACTCTACACGGCCGAGCGCGGCGGCGGAGCCTTCCTCAACGACCGCCGCCTGCGGGTCGCGGCTCGAAAGGTCCTGTCCGATTGCGTGATCGGCTGCGGGGTTCCGCATCTCGGTCGCGGTCATCACGGCAAGTTCCTGGTGGAACTGCGCCATGTGATGGGCGAAACGGCGGGCCTGCGCCGTCTGGGCGCCGCCTCGCTCGATCTCGCCTATGTGGCTGCCGGTCGAATGGATGGCTTCTGGGAAACCGATCTTGCGCCCTGGGACGTGGCTGCCGGCCTGTTGCTGATTCGCGAAGCGGGTGGCTTTTCCAGCGACATGAAGGGCGGTCAGGACATTTTCGAAAGCCGCTCGGTGGTTGCGGGCAACGAGTATATCCAGAAGGCGCTGGTTGAAGTCGTCAACCGGCCGGTTCCGAAAGCCTGATAAGCTTTCCCCGGAAGGTTTTGGGGCAACACGGCTTTTCCCTTCAATTCGTCTCAATTTTCTACTAGCCTCCGGCGGCAACATTCCCGGAGGCTGAGGGCAACATGGCGAAAGTGAAGCTGGAGGATTTGGAGGGCGCCGAAATCGGCAGCGGCGAAAATGGCCGCAAGCTTTCGAGCCCGATGCCATATTTCTCCACCATGCTGCTGTTCCTGGTGATCGTCGGGTTCATCACGGCAATCCTCTACCGGCAGGCCCATGCGGCCTTCGTCACCAATCCCGGGCTCAATGGTCTGATTCTCGGCGTCCTGGCCGTCGGCATCATCCTGGTGTTCAACCACGTGCTGGCGCTGCGGCCTGAGGTGCGCTGGTTCAATTCTTTCCGGGCTGCCGGCAGTGCCGACAAGGTCGGGCGTGATCCCAAGCTGCTGGCGCCGATGCGCGCACTGATCGGCAATCGCAGTTCCTCCGTTACCATCTCCACGACGACGCTTCGGTCTATCCTCGATTCGATCGCCACGCGTCTTGACGAGTCGCGGGATACCTCGCGCTACCTGATCGGGCTTCTGGTCTTTCTCGGCCTGCTCGGCACCTTCTGGGGTCTGCTCGGAACGATCGCCTCGATCAGTTCCGTGATCCAGTCTCTCGACCCGGCCTCGGGCGACAGCGGCGACGTGCTGCAGGCGCTGAAGAATGGCCTGTCCGGCCCGTTGCAAGGCATGGGCACGGCGTTTTCGTCTTCGCTGCTCGGTCTTTCCGGCTCGCTCATTCTCGGTTTCCTCGATCTGCAAGCGGGCCGCGCACAGAACAGGTTTTATACCGAGCTTGAAAACTGGCTCTCGTCCGTGACCGACCTGGGCTCCGACGGCATTTCCGGCGCTGTTGTCGCTTCGGATGCGTCGGGCGGTGTGTCCTCGGAGGAAATCCGCGAGCTGATTGAAAAGCTCGGCAAGATTGCCGAGCAGCAACCGGCCGGCGGCAATGACCGGTCGGTCAATGCCATGGCAGGATTGGCCGAGGGCATCCAGGGTCTGGTGAAGAACATGCGCAACGAGCAACAGATGCTGCGCGACTGGATCGAGGCCCAGCAGGAGGATGCGCGTGCCATGCGCAAGACGCTGGACCGACTTAACGAGAAGATTGGCGGGAGCAAGTAACGCATGGCTCTCGGGCGAAATCGTCGCGCTCAGCGCCACATCGATTACTGGCCCGGTTTCGTCGACGCATTGTCGACGCTGCTGCTTGCCATCATGTTCCTGCTCACGGTCTTCGTGCTGGCGCAGTTCATCCTAAGCCGGGAAATTTCCGGCAAGGACGAGGTTCTGAACCGGTTGAACAGCCAGATTGCCGAACTCACCCAGCTCCTGGCGCTGGAGAAAAGCGGCAAGCAGGATCTGGAGGATACGCTGGCGACCTTGCAGTCGTCGCTTGCGTCGTCGGAAACCGAGCGCTCTCGGCTGCAGCAATTGCTGGCCGCCGGCACCGGCACATCCGCGGCGGCAACCGCGCGCATCGGCGAACTGACGGCTCGTCTGGACAATGAAATGCAGGTCAGCACCCGGGCGATGAGCCAGATCGACCTTCTGAACCAGCAGATCGCCGCTCTTCGTGCGCAGATCGCGGCGGTGGAAGAAGCGCTGCAGGTATCCGAGGCCAAGGACCAGGCCTCGCAGACCAAGATTGCCGATCTCGGGCGGCGTCTTAATGTCGCCCTGGCCCAGCGTGTCCAGGAACTCAATCGCTACCGCTCTGACTTCTTCGGGCGCCTGCGCGAAATCCTGTCGGATCGGGAGAATATCCGCATTGTCGGTGACCGCTTCGTCTTCCAGTCCGAAGTGCTGTTTCCCTCAGGGGGTAACGAGTTGAACCCGGCGGGGCAGGTGGAGATGGAAAAGCTCGCAAATGCCATCCTCGATCTTGCCAAGGAAATTCCCGCCGAGATCAACTGGGTCCTGCGCGTCGATGGTCACACCGACAACGTGGCGTTGTCCGGTGCCGGCCGCTACGCGGATAACTGGGAATTGTCGTCGGCCCGCGCGATTTCGGTCGTCAAGTTCCTGATTTCCAAGGGCGTGCCTGCCGATCGGCTTGTCGCTGCAGGCTTTGGCGAGTTCCAGCCGATCGCCGAAGGGGACACCCCAGAAGCCCGATCACAAAACCGTCGCATCGAGCTGAAACTGACCGAGCGCTAACATCCCTGATATTGCACTGACGTTTACGTGCGCGTAAGTTCACCCCCAAGGAGATTGTCCGGGAGGTGGGTGCATGGACTACGACGTGATGGTGATCGGCGCGGGCCTTGCCGGTCTGGTTGCCGCGACGGAGGCTGCCGCTCGCGGCCTGAAAGTCTGTATTCTCGACCAGGAGGGAGAGCAGAATTTCGGCGGCCAGGCCTTCTGGTCGCTGGGCGGATTGTTTTTCATCGATAGTCCGGAGCAGCGCCGCCTTGGCATTCGCGACAGCATGGACCTGGCGCGGCAGGACTGGCTGGGTTCTGCTGCCTTTGATCGCCCCGAGGACCACTGGCCGCGCCAATGGGCCGAAAGCTATCTCGATTTTGCCGGTGGCGAGAAGCGCCGCTGGCTGCATGCCATGGGTATGCGCTGGTTTCCGGTTGTCGGCTGGGCGGAGCGGGGAGGGAGCCTCGCCCATGGCCATGGAAATTCGGTGCCGCGCTTTCATGTCACCTGGGGCACGGGACCCGGTGTCCTCGCGCCGTTTGTCGCCAAGGCGCGACAGTTGGAGCAGGACGGCAAGCTTACCCTGCTGTTTCGCCATCAGGTCGATCGTCTTGTCGTTACCAATGGTGTCGTGACCGGCGCGGAGGGCACGGTGCTCAAAGCCGATTCGGTCGCCCGCGGGCAGGCGAGTTCCCGCGAGGCTGTCGGCAGCTTCGCCATCCGTTCCGCCGCGACCATCGTCGCCTCCGGCGGCATTGGCGGCAACCACGATCTGGTGCGCAAGCAGTGGCCGGTGCAGCGCCTGGGCGCGCCGCCAAAGACCATGGTTTACGGCGTGCCGCAGCATGTCGATGGGCGCATGCTGGAGGTCACGCGATTGGCGGGCGGAAGCCTCATCAATGAAGACCGTATGTGGCACTATACCGAAGGCCTGAAGAACTGGGATCCGATCTGGCCCGGCCATGGCATCCGCATCCTGCCGGGGCCTTCCTCCTTCTGGTGCGATGCCGATGGCAACCGCTTCGAGGCGCCTGCCATGCCGGGTTTCGACACCCTGGCGACCTTGAAGGCGATCTGCTCGCGCGGCCATGATTATAGCTGGTTCATCCTCAACAAGGCCATCATCAAGAAGGAATTTGCACTGTCGGGGTCTGAGCAGAATCCCGACCTGACCAACAAGGACATTCCGCTTCTGCTCAAGCGGCTCGGCAAGAACCCGCCCGGCCCGGTCCAGGCCTTCATGGACAAGGGCGAGGACTTCGTCGTCCGGGATACGCTGGAAGACCTGGTCCAGGGCATGAACGAGATCAGCGGCGAGCATCGGCTCAGCCTGCATCATCTGCGCCGTCAGATCGAGGCGAGGGACCGGGAGATCGACAACAAGTTCAGCAAGGACGCGCAGGTGACGGCCATCCGCGGCGCGCGCGGCTATCTCGGCGACAAGCTGATGCGCACCGCCAAACCGCATCGCCTTCTGGATCCTGCCGCGGGACCGCTGATCGGGGTGAGGCTGCATATCCTGACCCGCAAGACCCTTGGTGGCATCCACACCGACCTCTCCGGCCGGGTGCTGGATGCGGAGGGCCAACCGGTATCAGGCCTTTACGCTGCCGGGGAGGCGGCCGGCTTCGGCGGTGGCGGCATGCATGGCTACAACGCGCTGGAAGGCACGTTTCTGGGCGGCTGCCTGTTCTCCGGGCGCGTTGCGGGCCGCTCGGTCGGCGGCTGAGCCTGACGGGTCTTACTTGACCGCCAGGAAATCCCTTGCGCCGCTTTCAAACTGCAGGCGCGCGAGCTTGGCATAGAGCCCATCCTGCTGGATGAGGCTTTGATGCGTACCCATCTCGGCGATTCGACCCTCATCCATGACAAGGATTCGATCTGCCTTCAGCACTGTGGCCAGGCGGTGGGCGATCACGATCGTGGTGCGGTTCTGCATCAGGCCGTCGAGCGCCTTCTGCACCAGCGTTTCGCTTTCGGCATCCAGCGCGGAGGTCGCCTCGTCGAGCAACAGCACCGGGGCATCGCGCAGGATGGCACGGGCAATGGCGATGCGCTGGCGCTGGCCGCCTGACAGCGTCACCCCGCGCTCGCCGACGTCAGTGTCGTAGCCATGCTCCAGCCGCGCGATGAACTCGTCGGCCTGGGCGGCCTGGGCTGCGGCGCGAACCTGTTCGCGGGTCGCACCCGGCGTTCCGAAGGCGATGTTGTCGTGAATGGAGGCGGCGAAGATGGTGACGTCCTGCGGGACGATTGCCAGCCGGCTGCGCAGGTCGTGCGGCGATACCGTGCGGATGTCGAGGCCATCCAGGTTGATGCTGCCGGAGGTCGGGTCGTAGTAGCGAAGCAGCAGGGCGAAGACCGTGCTTTTGCCAGCCCCTGATGGGCCGACGATGGCAACGGTTTCGCCGGGTTCCACCGTGAATGTCAGGCCGTTCAGCGCCACGCGCGAGATATGGGAAGGGTATGCGAATCGCAGGTCGTTGAATTCGACCCGACCCCGGGCAGGCTTCGGCAGGCTTTGCGGCGAGGTTGGCGCCTTGATGGTTGGATCCTGCTGCAGCAGTTCCGTCAGGCGTTCCGCTGCGCCGCCGGCCTGGGACAATTCGCTCCAGACTTCGCTCAGCGAGCCCATCGAGCCGGCTGCGATCACCGAATAAATGAGGAACTGTCCGAGTGTTCCGGCACTCAACGTGCCTGACAGGACGCCCTGCGCGCCATACCACAGGATCGCGACGATGCTGCCGAAGATGAGCGTGATGGCGACGCCGGTGAGGACGGCCCGTGTCCGCACGGCCGCGCGGGCGGCATCATAGGCAAATTCGACGGCGGATGCGTAGCGGTCCGTTGCCGCCTGTTCGCCATTGAAGGCCTGGACGGTGCGGACGGCGGCGATGGTTTCGCCGGCATAGGCCGAAGCGGCGGCCAGCTTGTCCTGGGCCTCGCGGGAGCGCTTGCGCACCGAGCGGCCAAAGGCCACCAGGGGAAAGACGATGACCGGGATGGCTGCCAGCACCAGCACCGAAAGCCGCGGGCTGGTATAGATCATCATGGCCATCGCGCCGAGACAGAGGATCGTGTTGCGCAGTGCCAGCGAGGCTGTCGCGCCGACCGCGGATTTGATCTGCGTGGTATCGGCCGTCAGCCGGGAGACGATTTCGCCGGATTGGTTGACGTCGAAAAAGTCCGGCGAGAGCCGGGTAACATGGGCGAAAACGTCGCGCCTGACATCGGCGACGATGCGCTCGCCGATGGTGATGACGAAGTAATAGCGAAAGGCGCTGGCGAGCGCCAACACCACCGCCATGATGATCATCATCGCGAAATAGTTGTTGATGAAACCGCTGTCGGCGGCGTTGAAGCCGTGATCGAGCATGCGACGGACGGCTAAGGGCAAGGCAAGCGTCGTCGCAGCGGCAAGCGACAGGAAAAACAGGGCCGCTGCCGCCATGCCCTTGTACCGGGCGAGATAGGGAAGAAGGCCTGAAAGCGGCCTGAGCGAGCGGGTCTTGCGGGCCTGTTGATCGGGGATTTCGGTCACGATTGCATTCTCCACCGCTGCACCAGCGGTTCCTGCCAAGGCACTTGTTATCTTCGCGCCCTTCATGTATAGGCACGGCATCGAATTGGGAAGCCGTAGCCGGACTGGTTTGCGGCTTCATTTATTTCAATACGCTCCGCTGACGCAATTGCGACAGATGGACCCGCCGGCCAAGCAGGAAGACCGCTATGAAGGACAAGATTCATCCCGACTACCACCTGATTAAGGTGGTCATGACCGACGGCACCGAATATGAAACCCGCTCGACCTGGGGTTCGGAAGGCGCTGTCATGAACCTCGAAATCGACCCGAAGTCGCATCCGGCATGGACCGGCGGCAACCAGCAGCTGATGGACCGCGGCGGTCGCCTGTCGAAGTTCAACAAGCGCTTCGGCGGCCTCGGCCTCTAATCGAATTTTTGATTGTGTTCTTCGAAAGCCCGGCTTGTCCGGGCTTTTTGTCGTTTGGATGACCTGTGCGGCTCGATTGCCGGCATAGAAAAACCCGGTCGTTTGGCACGACCGGGCTTGTCAATCGTTGAGCCAGACTGGTTACGCCGACAGCTTGGCCATGACCTCGTCCGACACTTCGAAGTTCGAGTAGACGTTCTGCACGTCGTCATCGTCTTCCAGCGTGTCGATCAGCTTCATCAGCGACTGAGCCTTTTCCTCGTCCACCGGAACGGTGTTCTGCGGCTTCCAGATCGCTTTAACCGAGTCGGCTTCTCCGAGCACCGCTTCCAGCGCCTTGGAAACTTCGTTCATGTCTTCGAAGCTGCAATAGATGGTGTGGCCGTCGTAATCGCTGACGACGTCTTCCGCGCCGGCTTCGATGGCCGCTTCCATCACCTTGTCGGCGTCGCCGACCGAGGCCTTGTAGGTGATTTCACCGACATGGTCGAAGGAGAAGGAGACCGAGCCGGTTTCACCCAACGCGCCGCCGGCCTTGGTGAAGGTGGAGCGAACGCTCGACGCCGTGCGGTTACGGTTGTCGGTCAGTGCCTCGACAATGATCGCGACGCCACCGGGGCCGTAGCCTTCATAGCGGATCGCATCATAGCTTTCGGCGTCTGCACCGGATGCCTTCTTGATCGCGCGGTCGATATTGTCTTTCGGCATCGACTGCGCCTTGGCGTTCTGCACGGCCAGGCGAAGGGCGGCGTTCATGGTTGGGTCGGGCAAGCCCGATTTCGCCGCGACGGTGATTTCGCGCGCAAGCTTGGAGAACATCTTCGAACGGATACCGTCCTGCTTGCCCTTGCGGTGCATGATGTTTTTGAACTGTGAATGGCCAGCCATGGCACCCCTGATCACGTCTATTTTGTGGAATGCAGCCTTATATGTGCGAAGCGCCTGAGGTTCAAGGGCAGGGGCAGCTTTTGCAGGTATGGCTTCGGGACTGACCCCCGCGACTGCTCCCGGTGCTGGCGGAACAATTCGCAGAGGCCGTCGTTCACCAAGCTCCTGACGACACGAACATAAGGAGATGGTGATGGTCAGCCTGACGGAAGCCCGCGAAACCCCGGTTATTCAGCTTTGGGACGAGATCGACGAAATCCATGCCGGTATGCTTGGCCTTCAGGGCGAACACATGCATATGCAGCCGATGGCGCCCTTCGTGGACCGTGAGACGAACACCATCTGGTTCTACTCCAAGACCGATGCTGACCTGGTTCAGCGCATCCGCCCTGGCTCCCGGGCGCATTTCTGCGTCGTCGGCAAGAACCACGATTACCATGCCTGCCTGAGCGGCACGATTACGGAAACCCGCGACCCGGCCAAGATCGATGAATATTGGAGCTCGATCGTTGCGGCATGGTATCATGGCGGCAAGTCGGACCCGACGCTGACCATGCTTGCGCTGCGCGTTGACGATGGCGAGATCTGGGCTTCGACGGGCAATTCCCTGCGCTTCGGCTGGGAAATCGCCAAGGCCAATATGAGCGACGAAAAGATGCCTGACGTTGGCGTTCATCAGCATCTGGCGTTCACGCCTACACTCGCTAAGCAGTAATCGACTAACATCAGTCAGTTTTTCATGGGCGTCGTGGCTGTTGCTTCGGCGCCCTAGACACCTTTTAGAACCAGGATGAGCGGCTTCTTCGGCAGGTTGCGCATCGATACCGTCACGCTGGAATGTTCCGACATGGACCAGTCGTAGCGTTCGTCAAACATGGCGATGAAGCTATCGACCGGCGGTCCGCGGCGGTGCATCGGCAGGATCAGCGCAGAGCGCAGGCGCTGGATGACCTGGCTCATGCTCTGCGCACCCATGGTCAGCCCGCCATCGACAGGCACCATCACCACATCAAGCCGGCCGATTTCCGCATATTGCGTTTCGTTCAGCTCGTAATGCAGATGGCCGAGATGGCCGATGCAGAGGCCTGCCACCTCGAAGATGAAGATGGAATTGGCATTCGGCTCGACCTCGCCGCCCCAGCTTCTGATATCGCTCACCACATTGCGGATATAGGTATCGCCGACGAGGATATTATGCTTGGCCCCTTCGCCCGGCACATCGCTCCAACCATGCAGAACATTGGCGATGCCCGGATCAGGGGTCAGGGTATAGTGGCTGGAATGCGCCTTGTTCATGGTCACAACGTCAGGCAGCCGCGCCGATCGCAGCCAGCCATTATAATCCGTCGCGATCTCGACCCCGCTCGGGGTGGTTATCTGGAAGGTCGAATGGCCGAGAAAGGTGATGGTCACATCTTCCGCCAGCGCAGCTTTGTGAACCGGAAGCTCAGGGGTGTCCAATCGGGCAAACTGTACCGATGGCAGCGCTTCAGCCACGAGCTGGCATTGACTGACGGGCGGGCGGGCCTCCTGCGCCTGCGCAAGGCCAGCGAGGATCATTGAACCCAGGAAACCATAGGCTAGTCTCTGCAGCATCATGCCGCTCCCGCACCGTCAAGTCCGGGAGATCATGCCGCAGGACGGCGTGGTCTTCCACCCGCGGCGATGCAATCCGGACTCACAATTGCGTTATCTCAAGCGGGTAGAAAAAAGCCCTATCTCCAGAAATCGGGGATCGTTTCCGCCAGCCGTGGACCGAGCCTGAGCGGTGCGATCTTTTCGGCAAGCCCGGTGCTATCGGAGATCTCGACGCCGACGCCGCAGATGGTGGCGGGGCCATGGGCGGCCTCGAAGCGGCCCTTCGGCATCTTGGAAATGAAGCGGTTGAGCGGCTCTTCCTTCTCCATGCCGAGCGAGGAATCATAGTCGCCGCACATGCCGGCGTCCGACATATAGGCAGTTCCGCCATTGAGGATCTGGGCATCGGCGGTCGGCACATGGGTATGGGTACCAACGACGAAGCTCGCGCGGCCATCGACGAAATGTCCGAAGCACTGTTTCTCGCTGGTGGCCTCGGCATGGAAGTCGAAGATGATGGCGTCGGCCTGTTCCTTCAGCGGGCAGGCGGCTAGGATCGCTTCTGCTGACTTGAAGGGGTCGTCGAGTTCCGGATGCATGAAGACCCGGCCCATGATGTTGGCCACCAGCACGCGGGCGCCGTTGCGGGCATAGTAGAGCCCCGAGCCGCGGCCGGGCGTGCCGGCGGGATAATTGGCGGGTCGGAGGAATTGTTCGTGGCGCTGGCAGAAGGAAACAGCCTCCTTCTGGTCCCAGACATGGTTGCCGGTGGTGACCACGTCGGCGCCGGCATTGATGGTTTCGAGATAGATATCCTCGGTGATGCCGAAGCCGCCGGCCGCGTTCTCGCCGTTGACGATGACGAAGTCGAGCTTCAGATCCGATATCAGTCCGGGAAGTTTTTCCCAAACCGCCGTCCGTCCGGTCTTGCCCACCATGTCACCCAAAAACAGCAGTCGCATGCCTTGTCCTGTCGCTACCTGAATTGCCGCAAGCCGCTCTCCGTCACGATGGCATCCAGGGCAACGTCATGGGGCTCGAAGGGCACTTGTGGCACTTCCTGGCAGTCAAAGGCAATGCCGATCAATCGCGGCGGACGGCTCTTTCGACGCAGACGCGCGATTGCCCTGTCATAATGGCCCGCACCATAGCCGATGCGATTGCCCTTGTCGTCGAAGGCGGCGAGCGGAACCAGCATGATTTCCGGGTCGAGTTCGGTCGCATCCGGTCCAGGGCCACGCGTACCGAAGCCGGTATTGACCAGTTCCGCGCCCAGAACCAGTTCCCGGAAAACGATGGTTTCCTTGTCCATGACGACAGGCAGGCAAAGACGCGCGCCGTGGGCCTTCATATTAGACATTAGCGGTCGGATATCGGGTTCGGAGCGAATTGGGAAAAAGCCGGAGAGGATCGTTCCCGGCGAGAAGGTCAGCGCCTGGCCCGCATAGGTCGATATCGCCAGGCTCTTTTCCAGCCGCTGCTCGACATGGATCGCATCTCGCCGTGCCAGGCATTGCTTGCGGATGTCCGCCTTCATTTTTTTCGAATTCATTACTGCTGCCGTCATTTTAACCTTTGAGCGACATTTAAAGGCATCGGAACCGCAACAACAACTAAAAAGAGCTCCCGTAAGCGCTTTGGCACGCTGGGGAAAGGTGGTTTCTTGCAACGGCCCGTTAACTTCGTGAGTTTAATCTAAATTGACATAAGTCATCAAATGGAGTGGACGGTGAAGTTGTTCTCAAGATTTGGTCTGGTGGGGACCGTGACCGCAACGACGGCGGTGATCCTACTGATCGCCCTGTCAGTTGTGGCGTGGGCCATATCGGGCAGCATTTCAAAACGGATTGCCAGCCAGGCGCTTGAGGATCAGAACACGAGCCTTCGGATCGCCGCCACGATCATCGAGCGCGATGTGCCGGGAACCGCGATCACCTGGGCCAAGGATGGGAATGTCGAGCGCATCGTGATGAACGAGGTGCCGCGGGAATTCACGTCCCATACCATGATCGATTCCATCGGCCGGATGACCGGCCAGACCGCGACCATCTTCGGTTGGGATGACTCGAACAAGGATTTCTGGCGCCGCACCACCAATATCGTCAAGCCTGACGGCAACCGCGCGGTTGGAACGCAGCTCGGCCAGACCGGTGCCGTGTATCCTGTCGTCACCAAGGGCCAGACCTATCGCGGCGAGGCGGTCATTCTCGGAACGCCTTACTACACGATCTACCAGCCGATCTTCTCGCCGGCCGGCAGCGTGATCGGCATGGTCTATGCCGGTGTCCGCACTGCGGATATCAATGTGATCGCCACCCAGATGGCCTGGACCATCGGCATTTCGGCTGCCGTGGTGATGGTCGGCGCGGTTGGATTGATGATCTTCGTCGCCCGCAAGATCATGGGGCCGGTGCCGCGGCTGACCGGCGTGGCGGCTTCCTTGTCGGAGGGGCGCCTGGATATCGATGTGCCGCATCGCGATCTTCGCAACGAGGTCGGCGCATTGGCCCGTGCTCTCGACATCTTCCGCGAAAACGCCCTGGCGAAGGCCGAGATGGAGCGGGACGCTGCCGCCAATCGGTCCCTGAGCGAACAGGAACGGCAGGCGCGCGAAGCGGCGAAGGCGGACGAGACTCGGCAAACGCAATTTGCTGTCGACACTCTCGGCGACGCCTTGCATCGCCTGAGCGAAGGCGATCTGCGGATCCGGTTGGACCGGCCCTTTGCCGATGGACTGGACAGGCTGCGGATCGACTTCAACAATTCCGTAGAAAAACTGAGTTCGACTCTGGCGCATCTCCGCAATGAAACCATGTCGGTCGAGGCGAGTGCTTCGGAGATGCGCTCTGCTGCATCCGACCTGTCGAAACGCACCGAGCAGCAGGCCGCCTCGCTGGAGGAAACCTCCGCTGCGCTCGAAGAGATCACCTCGATCGTGCGCAGTGCGTCCAGCCGCGCCGATGAGGCATCCGACATGGCCAGCAAGACGCGCAAGAGCACGGAGGCCTCCAGCAAGGTCGTCTCCGACGCCGTGGACGCCATGGGGCGCATCGAAGGCGCCTCGAACGAGATTTCCAAAATCATCAATGTGATCGATGAGATCGCGTTCCAGACGAACCTCTTGGCGCTGAATGCCGGCGTCGAGGCTGCCCGCGCGGGTGAGGCCGGCAAGGGCTTCGCGGTCGTCGCGCAGGAGGTCCGTGAACTGGCCCAGCGGTCGGCCAATGCGGCCAAGGATATCAAGGCGCTAATCACCAAGTCGGGCGAGGAGGTTGCCGATGGCGTGCGCCTCGTGCAGGCCACGGGCCAGGCGCTTGGCACGATCTCCGACCAGGTCGCCCGCATCACCGATCATATCGCCTCCATCGCGACCTCCGCGCGGGAGCAGTCCACGGGTCTGCAGGAGATCAATGGATCGGTGAACAGGATGGACCAGTTCACCCAGAAGAACGCCGCCATGGTGGAAGAGACGACGGCCGTCACGCATCGGCTTGCCGAAAGCGCGTCGTCTCTCGCTGGCCTCATCAGTCAGTTCAGCCTGGACGATACGGGCTTCGCACATCAGCGCTCCGCAGCCCAGAGCTATCAGCCGACGCCCGTGCGCAGCCCTGCCACCAAGCCACGGATCTCGGAGGCAAAGGCCTCTAAACCGGTGCCGTCGCCTGCGCGCAGCATGGTGAATTCCCTGGCCAAGGCATTTTCGGGTGGTGCGCCCGCCACGCAGAAATCCGCCGAAAACTGGGAAGAGTTCTGAGCCGATCTCCCGCAAATCGAAAGGCTGCCTGGCTTGATTGCCGGCAGCCTTTTTTGCGTGCTTTGTCGGGAGGGCTGCTTAGGGGATTGAGAGCGAGGCAAATATCGCTAGCATGCCGCACAAGATGATCGGTCCCCGAGGCGAGGTGCGCATGTTTCTGCTTTCCCATATGCTGAAATCCTTCATCAAGAAGGGCCAGTTGACGGTCATCGATGCCGAGGGCAAGCGGCATGTGTTCGGCGGTGCGCCGGGTGGCCCTGTCGTCACCATGCGGCTCACCGATCCCAAGCTCTACAATTCGCTTGTTTTCAAGGCCGAGACCGTCGCCGGCGAGGCCTATATGGACGGCACCATGCGCTTCGAGGAAGGTTCTGACCTGCGCGACTTCCTGATGCTTTTCTCGGTCAACCGCCTGTCCCTCGGTAAATATCCGATCCAGAAGGTGCTGCGCGCCATCAAGATGAAGTTCCGCAAACGGCTGCAGTCCAACAAGAAGGACGAGTCGAAACAGAACGTCGCCCACCACTACGATCTGGGCAATGAGTTCTACCGGCTCTTCCTCGACGACAACATGCTTTATTCCTGCGCCTATTTCCGCGATGAAAACGAGACGCTGGAGCAGGCGCAGCGCAACAAGCTGAGGCTCTTGGCCGCCAAGCTCGACCTGAAGCCCGGCATGAAGGTGTTGGATATCGGCTGCGGCTGGGGCGACCTGGCTCTCTATCTGGCGCAACTGGAAAATGTCGAGGTGGTTGGCGTGACGCTGTCCACCGAGCAGCATGCGCTGGCCACCAAGCGCGCGGCGGAGGCCGGTCTTTCCAATCGGGTTCGCTTTGAGCTCAAGGACTACCGCGACGTTACGGAAAAATTCGACCGCATCGTCTCGGTCGGCATGTTCGAACATGTCGGCGTCCAGCACTATGACGAGTTCTTCAAGCAGCTCAATGCGCTGATGCCCGATGACGGCGTGGCTCTCATCCATTCCATAGGGCATATGAGCCCGCCCGGCATGACCAGCCCCTGGATCCGGAAATATATCTTCCCGGGCGGCTATTCGCCGGCGCTGTCGGAGGTGCTGGCCGTCACCGAGCAGAACAGTCTATGGGTGACGGATATCGAGGTCCTGCGCCTGCATTACGCCACCACGCTCGCCCATTGGGAGCGGCGTTTTCAGGCCAATCGGGACAAGGTCGTCGCCATGTATGACGAGCGGTTTGCGCGGATGTGGGAGTTTTACCTGATCAGCTGCGAGATAACCTTCCGTGCCGGCAGCCAGATGGTGTTCCACCTGCAGCTGTCGCGCAAGCGCGATGCGGTGCCGATCGTGCGCGACTACGCCACCGACAAGCAGCGTCTCTATATCGAGCGGGAGAAGGAGCTTGGGCTGGCGATCTGAAAGGCTGTCCTAAAGCGTGTCGCGATCTTTCAGATTCGCTTTCCACGCTTTAGCCCTTTGTTTTTTGAGCATGTCGTTATCGCAAAACCGCGGCACACTTTTGCGCGACATGCTCTATTCCAGCCCGCCATAGACGCGAACCAGGGCGCGCATGTCCGCCGCCGACGGTGATGCTTCGCCGGCAAGCCCTTCGGCGACGCCGGCCCGATCCGCCTCCGGGCGGTTCTGACTGACCTTCCACTTGCCTTCGATCGCCGAAATCTCGATCTCCAGGCCGACAATGCCTTTGACCTGGGCTTTGAGAAAGTCAGCCGGTGCGTCGTCGACCGCCCAAGGCGTCGATCGCTCGCCCTCGTGCCGATCGGTCAGGGCGCGAATTTGGGTGTGGAGCCAGGCCTCGTCATCAATGACACGCGGGGTGCCGCGCGCCTGCACG
Source organism: Rhizobium sp. RU36D (assembly GCF_900176345.1). GTDB lineage: Bacteria > Pseudomonadota > Alphaproteobacteria > Rhizobiales > Rhizobiaceae > Allorhizobium. The sequence continues at coordinate 178,681 of NZ_FWXU01000001.1, read as the reverse complement.
ATGGCGTAATTCCAGGTGGGCACGACCTTGCCGGTCTCCCGCTTCGTTTCGTACCAGGAGGGCGTGATATAGCTCTGGGCGCCCTGGAACACGACCAGGGTCTCCGCGCCCTCGGCCAGCGCCCGCCATTGCGGATTGGCCTTGGAGAGATGGGCCTTCAGCACACCCATCTCCCCGCGGGTCGCGTCGATCTCGAAGGGGATGGGATTGGCCTGGAGCCCGCCATGGCCTGCCGATATCAGCAAGCCCAGGGGATGGGACCGGATCAGCGCCTGCATCACATCAAGGCGGGTTTCGCGAAAATGCGGCGGCTGGTACATCGGCTACGTTCCGGAAAGAGGTGCGATCCACGGCAACCGATGGAGATTTACGATCCTGGGTGCCTACAAACGTAGGTGGGCGCCATATGACCAAGCCCACGGGCCTGGTCAGGGACAGCTCCCTTTGGATCGAGTATGGCCCCAGGGATTGTGGTTCCTGTCGAGAGGCGCAGACCGCATCTAAGATATAAGGTGCTTTGGTGCCCCGCGCCAGTGGGCGGGCGGTTTGTTTGCTAGTTTTCCGCCGTGGCCGGCGCCGGGCGACCGTTCAGCTTGCGCGATATGGCGTTCAGCCGCTCGGCCAGTTCACCCAGCGCATCCGTCACCGCGTCTTCCTGCTGGGCGGCGGCTGCCAGAATGCCATGGCTGCCCTGGCGCAGTTCGCCCACCTCCGCCTCCAGCGCCTGGATGCGGCGGTTCATCTCGGCCATTTCGTCCATCACCATGATGCCCGCCATCACGGTGATGCGAAGGTCGCCGATCTCGCCGAACTGACGTTTCAGGTGGCTCACATATCGATCGAATTGCGTGGCGAGTTCCACCAGGTGGTCTTCCTGGCCCTCGTCACAGGCCATGCGGTAGGCCTTGCCATCGATCGTTACCGTAACCTGAGCCATAGGCCATCCCGAATGTTCGTGTACTGCGCGTTCTACCCTAGACGCCATCGCCATGCGGCGAAATTATGCAGCAGCAGTGTATTTCTCGAGGCTGGCGCTGTTGGAGGGAGCGCCGGGAGCATGCGATCTGTCTAGCGGTCGAGGACGGCCCTTATGGTTTCCATGGCGGTGACCAGGCGACGGGACACTTCACGATTGACCTCCTCGAGACGATTGGCGCGAAATTCCGACTGGTCGAGTTCCTGTGCCAGGCGTGCCCTGTCGGCATGCACGCGCCGCACCTCGCCCTCGACGTCGCGGTTTTCCCGCTGCAACTCAATCCGCATGTCGATGGCGTTTTCCAGCCCGTCGATGGCCTTGCGCAAGGCGCCGAGCGCGGCATCAACCTTGTTTTCCCTAGCCATCAATAGGTCCTGACTTGCCAAAAAAGGTCATCGAATCGATACGGCATGCTCTTAATGTCAAAGCGCGACAGTACTAAGCGAAATCGCCGCACGTCAACAAAACGACGGGTGCGGCAGCGTGCCTAATTGTGGACGGTCCGGGCGTTTGTCGATATCCTCAAGATCCCCGCCGGTGCATGCAAAATGGGCAGGGAAACCGAAAGCTGCCCAGCTTTGTGCCAAGCCCGGGCGGATTTATTGACTTGCGCGATCCACCTGCTATGGATCACCGGCCTTAAGACGGTCCGCCGCGATAAGCGACCGTCCCTTGTGACCCGGAACGAGCGGAACAGCTATGATTTCTCCCGAAAAACATACCCGGATGGCAAATGCGATCCGTTTCCTTGCCATGGACGCCGTGGAAAAGGCCAATTCCGGTCACCCCGGCCTGCCGATGGGCGCCGCCGACATCGCCACCGTTCTGTTCAGCCGCTACCTGAAGTTTGATCCCAAGAACCCGCTCTGGCCGGACCGCGATCGCTTCGTTCTGTCGGCCGGCCACGGCTCGATGCTGCTCTATGCGCTGCTCTATCTGACCGGCTACGAAGACATGACGGCGGAGGACCTCAAGCAATTCCGCCAGCTCCACGCCAAGACCGCCGGCCATCCGGAGTATGGCCACGCCTCGGGCATTGAAACCACGACCGGTCCGCTGGGCCAGGGCATTGCCAATGCCGTTGGCATGGCGATCGCTGAGCGCAAGCTCGCACAGGAATTCGGCAAGGAGTTGCAGGACCACTTTACCTATGTGCTGGTTGGCGACGGCTGCCTGATGGAAGGCATCAGCCAGGAAGCCATCGCCATGGCGGGCCACCTGAAGCTTAACAAGCTGATCGTCTTCTGGGACGATAACAAGATCACCATCGACGGTGCCGTCTCGCTGTCCGACTCGACCGACCAGATCGCCCGCCTGAAGGCTGCCAACTGGAATACCATCGAGGTCGATGGTCACGACCAGGCGGCCATCGCTGCCGCGATCGAGCAGGCGCAGAAGTCCGACCGTCCGACATTCATCGCCTGCAAGACCATCATCGGTTTCGGCGCGCCTAACAAGCAGGGCACTCACAAGGTCCATGGGTCGCCTCTCGGTGCCGATGAAATCGCCGCGGCACGCAAGTCGCTGAACTGGGAGGCCGAAGCCTTCACCGTGCCGGCCGATGTGCTCGACACCTGGCGTCTGGCCGGCCTTCGCTCGACCAAGGCTCGCAAGGAATGGGAAGCACGGCTCACGGCGGCAGACGCCGAGAAGCGCGCCGAGTTCAACCGTCGTTTTGCCGGCGACCTGCCGGGCGGTTTCGACACGGCAATCGACAATTTCAAGAAGAAGATTGCGGCAAACAACTCGACTGTTGCGACCCGCAAGGCATCGGAAGATGCGCTTGAAGTCATCAACGGCCTGTTGCCGGAAATGCTGGGCGGCTCGGCTGACCTGACGCCGTCGAACAATACCAAGACCAGCCAGATGAAGTCGATCACGCCGACCGATTTCTCCGGTCGCTACCTGCATTACGGCATTCGCGAGCATGCAACCGCTGCCGCCATGAACGGCATCGCGCTGCATGGCGGCCTGATTCCCTATTCCGGCGGCTTCCTGATCTTCTCGGATTATTGCCGTCCGTCAGTGCGTCTGGCGGCGCTGATGGGCATTCGCGTCGTTCACGTCTGGACCCATGATTCCATCGGCGTTGGCGAGGATGGACCGACCCACCAGCCGGTCGAGCATTTCGCCGCCCTGCGTGCCATTCCCAATCTGCTGTTGTTCCGTCCGGCTGACGAGACCGAGACCGCGGAGTGCTGGCAGTTGGCGCTGAAGGAAAAGCATCGCCCCTCCGGCCTGGCGCTGACCCGTCAGAACCTGCAGCCGGCACGAACCGAATACGAAGAGAAGAACCTGTGCGCCCATGGTGCCTATGAGCTGATCTCTGCCAGCGATGCGAAGGTCTCGATCTTTGCCTCGGGTTCGGAAGTCGAGATTGCGGTCAAGGCGCAGGCGACGCTCGCTGCCAAGGGCATTTCTGCCCGCGTCGTTTCCGTTCCCTGCTTCGAACTGTTCTTCGAGCAGTCCGCCGACTACCAGACCGCGATCATCGGCAAGGCGCCGGTGAAGATCGCCGTCGAAGCCGGCATTCGCCAGGGCTGGGACAGCTTCATCGGCTCGGATGGCGCCTTTATCGGCATGAAGTCCTTCGGTGCATCCGCGCCGGCCAAGGAGCTCTACAAGCATTTCGGCATCACGGCGGAAGCAGTCGTTGCGGCCGCCGAGGCCAAGCTCGGCTAAAGTCAAATTGCCGCATGGGCGTTTCAAAACGCCCATCGGCCCGGTAGTCTTACAAACAGTTTTTCAAGCGGGAGTTCTTCCATGACTGTGAAAGTTGCCATCAACGGCTTCGGCCGTATCGGCCGCAACGTCTTGCGCGCCATCGTCGAGTCCGGCCGCACCGATATCGAGGTTGTCGCCATCAACGACCTCGGCCCGGTCGAGACCAATGCCCACCTGCTGCGTTACGATTCGATCCACGGCAAGTTCCCTGCCGATGTGAAGGTCGATGGCGACACGATCACCGTCGCCGGTGGCAAGCCGATCAAGGTCACGGCCATCAAGGACCCGGCAACGCTGCCGCATGGTGAGCTTGGTGTCGATATCGCGCTGGAATGCACCGGCATCTTCACCGCACGCGACAAGGCCGCTGCACACCTGACCGCCGGCGCCAAGCGCGTCATCGTCTCGGCTCCGGCTGATGGCGCTGACCTGACCGTCGTCTTCGGCGTCAACCACGACAAGCTGACCAAGGACCACCTGGTCATCTCCAACGCCTCCTGCACCACCAATTGCCTGGTGCCGGTGGTCAAGGTTCTGGACGATGCGATCGGCATCGATCATGGCTTCATGACCACGATCCACTCCTACACGGGTGACCAGCCGACGCTCGACACCATGCACAAGGACCTCTACCGCGCCCGTGCTGCTGCGTTGTCGATGATCCCGACCTCCACGGGCGCTGCCAAGGCCGTTGGCCTCGTGCTGCCGCACCTCAAGGGCAAGCTGGACGGCACCTCGATCCGCGTTCCCACGCCGAACGTTTCGGTTGTCGACTTCAAGTTCGTCGCCAAGAAGAACACCACGGTCGCCGAAGTCAACGAAGCGATCAAGGCTGCTTCGAACGGCGCGCTCAAGGGCATTCTGGGCTACACCGATGAGCCGCTCGTCAGCCGCGACTTCAACCACGACAGCCATTCGTCGATCTTCGCCCTCGACCAGACCAAGGTCCTCGAAGGCGATTTCGTGCGCATCCTGACCTGGTACGACAACGAGTGGGGCTTCTCCAACCGCATGGCCGACACCTCGGTCGCGCTTGGCAAGCTCATCTGAGCGGCGAAGTCAGACATAAAATAAGGCCGATGTAACAACATCAGCCTCGCATTGCTGAAGCCCTGGATCGAGTGATCCGGGGCTTTTTTATGCGGATCAGATGGCGGTCAGACGATCCGCCATCTCTTCCAGCGCGAGGTCATGCTTCGCCGCCAGCGTCTTGCCGAACTCGATCAGCCCGGCGATGTTGCCCTCGCTGGTGTCATCCAGCGCGTCGTTGACGCCGGCGAGCGGGGCGTCGAGCCTGAAGTATTTGAGCTTGCTGCGATTTTCCGTCGTGACAACAGTGGCGCCATCGGAAAAGGCCGGAGGATCGCGGTTCAGAAGTTTGTTCAACTGATAGGATGCCGTGCTGGCCTGGCCCTGCATGAAAACGGAGATGAGGGGCGTGTCGTTGCCGGGGTTGATCCAGCCGCCAGCGCCCCAATTCTTGGCCTGCTGGTACGGGATCTTGCGGCTGGCAGACCCAGTGCCGAGAGAAAGCAGGATGATGGTGTCGCCATTGTCGCGCCATCCCATCTTGTCACCTTCGACATAAGCCGCCATCGCGGGATCATTGGCGAAAACGCCGCCATCGATCATCGGGAATGTCGGGGTTTCTCCGCGGTTGCGGGCGGCGAGGTTATCGACCAGCGCCGGCTCGAAATAGGTCGGGGCGGCCGAGGACCCGCGCACCGCTTGCCAGAAGTAAAAACGTTCATTTTCCGGGTCGGCATTGGTGAGGAAAACGGCGCGGCGCGCATGGATGTCATAGCCGGTGATCAGCACCTTGGTCAGCGCGTCGCGGATTTCGGTGGTCTTGCCCAGCATTTCGATCAGGATCTTTTCCAGCGCTGCTGCATCGTAGTGCTCATCCAGCAAGCCGCCTATGTTGGCAAGCTTGCGAAACACGCTTTGGTCGAAGATTTCCTTGCCTCGGCGACGGTAGAGTTCCACCAGCGTCTTTGCATCCGCTGCAGGCTCCTTCGGATGCCTTGGCTGTGGGCAAGTCAAGCCAGCGGCAATGATGGCTCCGGTGGATGTGCCGGCGATCAGGTGAAAATAACGATGCAGCGGCAAGGTCTTCCCGCGCGCTTGAAGCTTGCCTTCCAGCACAGCCAGGATTGTCGCTGGAATGATGCCGCGGATACCGCCGCCGTCAATGGATAAAATGAACCTGCTCATCATGTCCTCCCCCTCTCGGTGAAGACAGGATCTGTTTAATCTCTAAAATTGTAAATGGCCGATGCGCTCGCTGGGAGGGAATATTTCAGAACGAGGCGTCAAAAAAACCGGCGGCGCGATGGCGCCGGCCGGTTTTGTCATGCGTAGGGTGGCAAGCTGTTAATTGGTGCTGAAAGCGGTCCGCAGCAGGTTCAACTGCGCCTGCACGCTGTTTTCATTGTCGGGAACGATGGCGGCATCGTTCGGCCGATAGATTTCGCGATCCAGCAGGGCGATACGGTTCTGCAGGCGCAGCGAACGTTCGACGAGGTCGCGGAAGGCTTCCGGCAGATCGTTCCAGCCGGGGGCGCCGCGGTCGACGTTGAAGCCGTCGAGACGGACCTTGCTCTTTTCAGAGAGAACCTGGTCGCGGCTCATTTCGCCGTTGTTGACGGCCCGCTGCAGCAGCAGCCACGATGCCATCTGCATCAACCGGGTGGTGAGGCGCATCGACTCGGCCGCGTAGAGCACGGACGCCATGCGCGGCAGGACCTTGGCGGCGGCACGACCGGGGCCATCGAGATAAGCCGCGGTTTCTTCAACCAGACCCATCCCCTCGGCATAGGTTGCCTTGAACTGCGCGGAGGCGGCGGCGCGGCCGGCAAAACTGATTGTGTTCAATCCCACTTCCGACATCGTTTCGTTTCCCTGTATTACGCATGACTTGAACGAAGTTGCGGCGTGAAGGTTCCAGAGAGGAGCCGCGCCGTCAATCTTTATGCTTGCACGATGCTACCAATATACCGAAACCGCAAGCCGATTCTTAAAGAAGGGTTAATTCCCACAGTTTTGCTCAATAGACCCTTAAAAACAAAAAAAGAGCCGCAAAAGCGGCTCTCAAGGTAAAACAGGGAGAAAAATCAGACCTATTCGCCGTGCGGTGAAACTGCCTGAATCCAGAAGCTCTGGATACTTTTATAATCCTCTCAGTAGCTTAATAGCTGGTTAATGAAACAGAAAAAATCAGTCGTTATTCGTTTCACAAAAGAACATTTTTGGAACGCCGGCGGATATACATCGCCATATTTCGCTGTTCACATTTTCGAGCGGAACATGTTTTCCGCGGCCTGGCGACCGGAATTTTTGCGCTCCACCTCTGCCTGAAGACGTTCGATCTCGTATTTTAGCAAAGTGATTCGCGCCTGGAGTTCATCGGCGGAGAGGAATGTGAGGTCGCTACCCAGTTCGTGAGTCGCTGGCTTCTTGGGCTTGTCTTCGTCGAAAAAGCTCATGGGACGATCCTTTACGTGGTGCTGTCTGGCGTTTCGTTTTCGCCGGGTTGGCCGCGAAGCGGCGCCGCCCGGGGATCAAGCCTCAGGCTTTCCGGCGTGCTGACGGGCGATCCTGCCACGGGAATGCTTGGTACATTGCCGCGGTGACCCGCCGGTATGGCCGCCCGGATCCTGGTGCGCCGCAGAGCGTATGCCGTCAGCGCGATATGGGCCAGTGCGGTCACTGCAAATAGTGCGTGAGGTCCGAGCGCCGTCATCACAGGTCCGCCAACGGTCGGGCCTATAATCGTGCCGATACCGAAGAGAAGCAGCAGTCCACCCGACACTTTGACGAAATCGTCGGCGGTGGCAAAGTCATTGGCATGGGCAACCGCGATTGGATAGAGCGCATTGGCCGCGGCGCCGTAGAGCACGACGAGGGCGATGACCAGGGGCGTGGCCTCTGGCTGCAACACCACCAGCAGAACGGCGGCGAGCGCGGCTATGGAGGACAGGGCGGCAAGCACGTAGCGCCTGTCGATGGCATCCGAGAACCGGCCTGCGGGGAACTGCATTATGGCCCCGGCAAAGATGGTGAGGCTCAGCATGACCGCGATTGTTCCACCGCTCATGCCCGCGCGGGCGCCGAACACCGCTCCGAGCGTGCCGTACGCGCCATTGGCGATGCCGATGAGCAATATGCCGACGCAGGATACCGGCGAGTTTCGGTAGAGACTTTTCAAATCCAGCTTCACCGATTTCAGCGGCTGCGGGGAGGCTGCGGTCGAAAGGGTGGTCGGCAGCATCGCGAGGCAATAGAAGATGCCACAGAGCATGAAGGGGATGGTGGTCATGCTGTCGGCAACCGGCAGCAGCATCTGTCCGGCCACGACGCCCATCAGGGTGATGGAGATATAGAAGGAGAAGATCGTGCCGCGACTTTCGTTGGTGGCGCGTTCATTCAGCCAGCTTTCCACAATCATGGATGTGCCGGCGGTGCAGAAGCCCGTCAGGACGCGTACGGCGACCCACCAGTACTGGTCGACGATGATGCCGGTGGACAGCGAGATGATGGCGATCACAGAGACGAAGCCAGAAAAAGCCCTGACATGGCCGATCCGCATCACGAGCTTCGGGGCAAAGAAGCAACCCATGACGAAGCCAGTGGCCCAGGTCGTGCCGAGAAGGCCGAGAACCTCGTTGGAATAGCCTTCTGCCGAGCCTCTGACTGGTAGGAGCAGGCCGTGCAAGCCATTTCCCAAAAACAGGAAGAGCGTGCCGGACAGGAGCGCCAGGACTGGCAGGAGGTTTCGTCTCATGATCTTGACTTCATTCGTGGCTGGCAAGGACGGCATGGATTGCGACGCGCGGCGAAACGAAATATTGCGCCGGCGAGTCCTAGGGTTTATCCGGTAATGCCGGTTTCGTGGCTCGTAATCTTGACCAGCTTATGACGGGCGGGGTTAACATCCGGAGAAGGACGTGTTCCGATGCTAGGAAAGGCCGTTGCCGGGTTTCTGATGCTGGCCATGCTGGTGCAGGTGATCAAGCCGTTCGGCGTTCCCGGCTTCTACAAGCGCAGCGACTTCTGGAAAATCGCGATCATCGCGTTCGTGATCTGGTCCGTGACGCTGCTGATCCGTCCGTAGTGTCGGCCATGCACGCACGAGGCGCATAAAGATCAAGCCCCGCGATGGCGGGACTTGGGATCGTGCTCAGGATATTCGCAGTTGAGATGCCGCCGAGGCCGTTCGCTCAGTGCTTGTTGACGCTTGCGCCGTAGATCTGGTCGATCGTGTCCGACAGGCTGGCATTGAATTCGGCATCGGTCATGCTGACGCGCAGGTTTTCTGCCAAGGCACGGGAGAAGCTTGCGATCATGCCGCGGTTGTGGCTCAGCTTTTCGCAGGCATCGACGGTCGAGTAGCCGCCGGAGAGCGCCACGACGCGCACCACGGACTTGTGGTCAACCAGGGGCGCATAGAAGTCGGCCACCGTCGGGATCGTCAGCTTCAGCATCACGGTTTCGCCAGACGGCAGCTTGTCGAGCTGGTTGACGATCTCATCGCGCAGGATGGCTTCTGCTTCCTGCTTGGTCGGGCTCTTGATGGAGACTTCCGGCTCGACGATCGGCATCAGGCCCTGGCCGATGATCTGGCGGGCCACTTCGAACTGTTGCTTGACCACGGCGGCGATGCCGGCCTTGTCGGCATTGGCGATGACCGAGCGCATCTTGGTGCCGAAAATGCCCTTTTCGCGGCCGCGAATGAGCAGGGGATCGAGATCCGGCATAGCCTTCATCAGCTGCACGCCGTTTTCTTCTGCCATCAGGCCCTTGTCGACCTTCAAGAAGGGTACAACGCCGCGCTTTTCCCAGAGATAGGAGGGAACAGGCTCGCCCTCCACGTCGCCATCCATGGTGCGCTCGAACAGGATCGCGCCGATCACCTTGTCGCCGGAAAAGGCAGGCGCGCTCATGATGCGCACGCGCATGGCATGCACCAGCTGGAACATCTCGTCATCGCCATTGTAGTCCGACTCGGAGATGCCATAGAGACGCAACGCTCCGGGTGTTGAACCACCGCTCTGATCCAGCGCCGCAATGAATCCCGGCGCCGATCTGATCTTGTCCAACATCTTCGCGTTCACCATGTCTCACTCCTATCGCTAAAATGGCGCGTTACGCGCTCATTGATCCCTGATTTGATGAACAATCGGCCTGTCGAATTGTTCAGCGCCCGCATTGAAAGCCACAAAAGTTTGCGGCGTTTCAACGTCTCCAAAGGGCTACCATGGGGCGATAACAGAAGTTTAATTCTAGGGAAACGTTCCCTTAAGTACTTGAAACGATTGAAATCATTTCAATCGTTTGAAATCTGTTAAATATTTTAAAGACAGTTAATGTGTGAGGGCCGGCACGTGGCCGGCCCTAGAGGATAGCTCAGGCGCTCTTGGCCAGCACGGCCACGCCCGGCAGTTCCTTGCCTTCCATCCATTCCAGGAAAGCACCGCCGGCCGTCGAGACATAGGAGAAGTCATCGGCAACGCCGGCATGATTCAAGGCGGATACCGTGTCACCGCCGCCGGCCACCGAGGTCAGCTTGCCCTCGACCGTGCGGGCTGCGGCATGCTTTGCCGCCGCCACGGTTGCGGTGTCGAAGGGCTCGATCTCGAATGCGCCGAGCGGGCCGTTCCAGACCAGTGTCGAGGCCTTGCTGATCCAGTCGTTGACGGCTTCGATGGACTTAGCGCCGACATCGAGCACCATGGCATCTGACGGGATCGACTGGATGTCGACGGTCTCATTGGCGGCGCCAGCCTTAAACTCGCGGGCTACCACGCCATCGACCGGCAGCACGATGGCGCAACCCGAGGCCTTGGCGGTTTCCATGATGGAGCGCGCGGTCTCGGCAAGGTCATGCTCGCACAGCGACTTGCCGACATCAATGCCCTGGGCGGCGATGAAGGTGTTGGCCATGCCGCCGCCGATGACCAGCGCGTCCACCTTCTTCACGAGGTTGGACAGGAGGTCGATCTTGGTCGAGACCTTTGCGCCACCGACGATGGCAACGACCGGACGGACGGGATTTCCGAGGCCCTTTTCCAGTGCTTCCAGCTCTGCCTGCATGGTGCGGCCGGCGTAGGAAGGCAGGAGATGGGCGAGGCCCTCGGTCGAGGCATGGGCGCGGTGGGCTGCCGAGAAGGCGTCATTGACATAGATGTCGCCGTTCTTGGCCAGTTCCGCCGTGAATTCGGGCGTGTTCTTTTCCTCGCCTTTGTGGAAACGGGTGTTTTCCAGCAGGAGGATATCGCCGTTCTGCATCTTGGCGATGGCATCTGCCGCGGCAGAGCCGATGCAATCCGTGGCAAAAGTCACATTCTGGTCGAGGACTTCCTCGACGGCCGGCGCGATCAGCGACAGCGATTGGTCCGCCACCGGCTCGCCCTTGGGCCGGCCAAAATGCGCGAGCAGGATGACCTTTGCACCCTTGTGCGACAGTTCCTTGATAGTCGGGGCAACGCGCTCGATGCGCGTGGTATCGCTGACCTTGCCGTCCGTCACGGGTACGTTGAGGTCCACGCGAACGAGGACGCGCTTGCCCGCGATGTCGGAGATGTCGTCGATTGTCTTGAAAGCCGGCATGGTTCCATCCGTCGGTTCGAAATGTTGAAGGGAGCTTCAGCTGTTCGCGCGGACATTACTACGCCTGACCTTTGATGCAAGGCGAGGGCGGCGGTATTTTAGGATGAAGCCGCGGCCCTTCGGCGGGCCCTGATACGGCGGATCGCATCACGCAGCGCATGCGCCATCTCTCTGATATTGAGGAAGATCGGCACTTTCGTTACCGGTTCCATGACCTCCATCGAGATACCGACGGCGGAGATCCTGCCGGTTTCGTCGGTATCGCGCACGATCAGGATCAGCTTGCCCAGCCGCACCCGGTCGGCATATTCGGCCCGCCCGCCAAGCCGGGACTCCATCAGTTCGGCCACCGTCTTGCCACGTTCGCTTTCCGAAATCAGGCCGGGACCATAGGCCGCATCCAGATCCTCGGCAGGACGTTGCGGTTGGATCGTGAACATGCCGAAAAATTCGCTATCATCCTTGGTCACCGCGGCGCGGCCGGCAAATAGCCGGTCGAGCAGGGGGGAGTATCCGGGAGCGATGAAGAGGTAGACCTGATCATTTTCCCGCAGGCGCCCGGCATATTGGTAGCGCATCGATTTGCCATCGCGGATGACCAGGGATGGCATGGCCCAGCGCGGGATGCGCTCGCCCGACAGGATGGGGCTTCCGGCAACGACACGGTAGGCCAGCAATTCGTGGTTGGCGGCACCGGGCAGGTCTAGTTCCACCTTATCGATCGCGCCGATGCGTGGCGGCACGATTAGCCCGAGCCGGCTAGCCATGGACTTGATGGTCCAACCCTGGACGATCAGGGAGATCATGACGACGATGAAGGCCGTGTTGAAATAGATGTGGCTGTTTTCGAGATTTCCGAGGATTGGCAGGATGCCGAGCAGGATGGAGACGGCGCCGCGCAGCCCGACCCAGGCGATGAAGCCGGTTTCCCGCTGCGTAAAGCTGAAGGGCAGAAGGCAGAGCCAGACCGCAATTGGCCTGGCGATGAACACCAGGAACAGGCCGAGCAGGATTGCGGGCAAGAGGATCTCCGGGAATTGCGAGGGGGTGGCGAGCAGCCCCAGCAGCAGGAACATGATGATCTGGGCAAGCCAGGTCATGCCATCCTGGAACCGGCGGATGGCCGAGCCCGCCGGCAGCTTGCGCGAACCGGCATAGATGCCGGCGACATAGACAGCGAGGAATCCACTGCCGCCGACGATACCGGTGAAGGCGAAGACCAGCAGCGCCAGCGCCAGCATGAAGATTGGTGCCAGGCCCGGCTCTATCCGCATACGCCTTAGAACCAGGACAATCAGGGCGCCACCCATCAAACCGAAGAGCAGGCCTAGGCCCATTTGCTCCACGAACAACAGGAGAAGATCGAGATTGAGGCCGGCATAGCCTTGTCCGGCTGAGATAACTTCGACAAGGGCAATGGTCAGGAAAATCGCCATGGGGTCGTTGGTGCCTGATTCCACCTCCAGCGTGGATCGCACCTGGTCGCGAATATTGATGCCGCCAATGCGCAGCAGGAAGAACACGGCCGCCGCATCGGTCGAGGCGAGGATCGCGCCGAGCAGCATGCCTTCTAAATAGGTGAGGCCAAGGATCAGGCTCGCCATCAGGCCGAACAGCAGCGTGGTGAGCAGCACCCCGACCGTGGCGAGCGTCAGGGACGGAGCGGCGGACATCCTGAAGGACTGCAGCGAGGTGCCGTATCCGGAATCAAACAGGATGACGGCCAGCGCAAGCGAGCCGACGATATAGGCCAGCGGGAAGTTCGAGAAATCGATGCCCAGGCCGTCGACGCCGGCGCCGAGCCCGATCAACAGGAACAGCAGCAGCAGCGGCGCGCCGAACCGAAAGGCGATCATGCTCGAAAAGGCAGCCAGAAGAACGAGGGCCGTGGCAATCAGCGTCACTGCGTAGAATTCGTGCAACCCTCTATCCTCTTCCGAACGATGCTGCCGTCACGCCTTCGGTGACAGCAAGTCGCGCAGCACCCATCCCCGCCCAGGCTTTTCGCCAGGGCGTTGGTCACTCACCCCCACGCGCGGCGGGGGGATTATGTTCAAGAAGTAACAGGTGCCGAACGGCATTTTCAGGATTGGCAGGCAATCATGATCAGAGTGGGGCGATGCGAGAAAAAGACGTCACTGGCAGCATCGCGACTGCGATTTTCGGAGGAACGGTTGTGTAGCGTCGCGCGTTCAAAGGTGGCACGAACTCACCCCGCAAAGGAGGATATCCGATGATCTCTGCAGAACAGATTCGCGAACATATGCCCGTCATGGCCGCCGATGGCGCCCAGGTCGGCACCGTCGATCACATGGACGGTGCCAGCCGCATCAAGCTGACCAAGACGGATTCGCCCGACGGCAAGCACCACCTCATCCCGCTCGCCTGGGTGGAGCGCATCGAAAGCCACGTGCATCTGGCGAAGAATGCGGATGAAGTCCGCAACGAATGGCAGTCGCTGAACTAAGTTCGGCGGCGCGGTTGCCATCCTCAAGGCTGCTGTTCAGTTCGCCTTGAGGATCGCCGCAGGGTAAACGTCCGTCAGGCCGCAGCGCTGCGGACGTTGGCGATGACGCCGATGAGGTCATTCACAATACGCTCGATCTGGCCGCGATCATCGCCTTCTGCCATGACGCGGATCAGCGGCTCGGTGCCCGATGGGCGGATCACCAGGCGACCATGCTTGGCCAATTCGCTTTCGGCATCGGCAATCGCCTGCTTGACGGCCGCATCCTCGAGCGGCTTGCCGCCGGAGAAACGCACATTGCGCAGCAATTGCGGCACTGGCTCGAAGCGTTTGCAGATTTCGCTGACCGGCTTGCCGGTTCGCTTGACGCGAGAGAGCACTTGTAGCGCAGCTACCAGGCCATCGCCTGTCGTTCCGAAGTCCGACAGCACGATATGGCCTGACTGTTCGCCACCCACATTGTAATTGTGCTGGCGCATGTGTTCGACGACATAGCGGTCGCCGACCTTGGTGCGGGCCAGGTTGAGGCCCTTGTCCGCGAGGAAACGTTCGAGGCCGAGATTGGACATCACGGTCGCAACGATACCGTCGCCCTTCAGGGTCTGGTCCGCAGCCCAGCTTTCCGCAATGACGGCCATTAGCTGGTCGCCGTCGATGATGGCGCCGTTCTCGTCGACGATTATGACGCGATCAGCGTCGCCATCCAGCGCGATGCCGATGTCGGCGCGCACCTCATGCACCTTCTTCTGCAACGCTGCCGGATGCGTGGAGCCGCATTCCAGGTTGATATTGGTACCATTAGGCTCAACGCCGATGGAGACGACATCGGCACCCAGCTCCCAGAGGGCGAGCGGCGCAACTTTGTAGGCGGCACCATTGGCACAGTCGATGGCAACGCGCAGGCCGTTCAGGGTAACATCCCGCGGCAATGTGCGCTTCACGAATTCGATGTAGCGATAGATATCGCCCTCGACGCGCTTGGCGCGGCCGATCTCTTCGGCGGGCGCGAGCTGCTTATAGATGTCCTGGTCAAGCAGTTCTTCGATCTGCAGTTCGATGGCATCCGAAAGCTTGTATCCATCAGGTCCGAAGAGCTTGATGCCGTTGTCCGCGAAGGGATTGTGCGACGCGGAGATCATCACGCCGATATCCGCGCGCAATGAGCGCGTCAGCATGGCCACGGCCGGCGTCGGAATGGGTCCCAGCAGAAAGACGTCCAGACCAGCGGCGGTAAAGCCGGCCACCAGGGCATTTTCCAGCATGTAACCGGAGAGGCGCGTATCCTTGCCAATGACCACGCGATGCCTGTGGTCTCCACGCCGGAAGATCGTGCCTACGGCTATGCCGACCCGCATGGCAAGGTCTGGCGTCATCGGGAAGACATTGGACTGACCACGGATACCATCCGTTCCGAAATACCGACGCGTCATTCGCTCTCCTGATGTTAGGCGGTCGCGAGGCTGCTTTTATCCGTCCGCTACAGGGAGGTCTGCGCCCGCATCCAGCAAAATTCGTCGCTGCTATCGCACAAATTTGCGGCTACAGCACGTAAAATACGGTCAAAATATAACATATCCCGTTACCAAAACGTAAGAAAGCCGCCCGTTGGTTAACGAGCGGCCCCCAAATTCAAGTGCTATGGCAGCTTAGTGTGGCTGGGGTTCCAGGCCACCTTCCGGCTCGCCACCCTTGGGCGCGTCCTTCTTGGTGCCGGCGCTTGGAACGGCGGAACCGCGGTTCGGCGGGCCGTCATCGCCCAGGTCGCGGGCCGGCTTTTCGCCGCGCAGGATCGCCTTGATCTCGTCGCCGCTCAGCGTTTCGTATTCCAGCAGGCCTTCGGCAATCGCGACGAAACCATCGTGGTTGTCCGTCAGGATCCGGGTTGCTTCGGTATAGGCTTCATCGATCAGACGACGCACTTCGTTGTCGATCTTCTGAGCGGTCGATTCCGACACGTTCTTCGATTGCGAAACGGAATGGCCGAGGAACACTTCCTGCTGGTTTTCGCCATAGGCGACGTGACCGAGCACATCGGAGAAGCCCCACTGGGTGACCATGGCACGGGCAAGCTTGGTGGCCTGCTCGATATCGGAGGCAGCACCCGAGGTGATGTTCTCCTTGCCGAAGGTCAGTTCTTCCGCGACGCGACCACCCATCATGATGACCAGACGCGAGACCATCCACTTGTAGCTCATGGAGTAGCGGTCGCCTTCCGGCAACTGCATGACCATGCCAAGCGCGCGGCCGCGCGGAATGATCGTCGCCTTGTGCAGCGGGTCAGCTACGGCAACCTTCAGCGCAGTGATTGCATGGCCGGCTTCGTGATAGGCGGTCAGCTTCTTCTCGGCTTCGGTCATGGCGGACGAGCGACGCTCCGCGCCCATCATGATCTTGTCCTTGGCGTCCTCGAATTCCTGCATGGTCACGACGCGCTTGTTGCGGCGGGCGGCCATGAGGGCAGCTTCGTTGACGAGGTTCATGAGGTCGGCACCGGAGAAGCCGGGCGTACCGCGGGCAAGAACCTTCAGATCAACATTCGGGGCCAGCGGCACGTTGCGGATATGCACCTTCAGGATGCGTTCGCGGCCGACAATGTCAGGATTCGGAACGACGACCTGGCGGTCGAAGCGGCCCGGACGCAGCAGTGCGGGATCGAGAACGTCAGGACGGTTGGTCGCGGCGATCAGGATGATGCCCTCGTTCGCCTCGAAGCCGTCCATCTCGACCAGCAGCTGGTTCAAGGTCTGTTCGCGCTCGTCATTGCCACCGCCGAGACCGGCGCCACGATGACGGCCGACGGCATCGATTTCGTCGATGAAGATGATGCAAGGCGCATTCTTCTTGGCCTGTTCGAACATGTCGCGGACGCGGCTTGCGCCAACGCCGACGAACATCTCAACGAAGTCGGAACCGGAGATGGTGAAGAAGGGCACGTTGGCTTCGCCGGCAACGGAGCGGGCGAGCAGCGTCTTACCAGTACCCGGAGGGCCGACCAGCAGAACGCCGCGCGGGATCTTGCCGCCGAGGCGCTGGAACTTCTGCGGATCGCGCAGGAATTCCACGATTTCTTCCAGGTCCTGCTTTGCCTCGTCGACACCCGCGACGTCTTCAAAGGTGACGCGGCCATGCGCTTCGGTCAGCAGCTTGGCCTTGGACTTGCCGAAGCCCATGGCGCCGCGCGAACCGCCCTGCATCTGGCGCATGAAAAACAGCCAGACGCCGAGGATCAGCAGCATCGGCAACAGCGTGCCGAGATAGCTCAGGAAGCCCGAGGAGCCGTCCGTTTCCGGGCGACCGACGATCATGACGTTCTTGGACTGCAGCCGTTCCAGCAGCGTCTCGTCGATGACGGGTGCATAGGTCTGGAAGGCAGTGCCGTTCTCGACATAGGTACCCAGGACGCGATTGCCCGTCACCGTCACGTCACGGACGCGGCCGGAGTCCACCTCGCGGATAAACTGCGAATACGGGATCTCGCGCGAGCTCGTCTGCGAAGGCGTCGTCTGGAACATGCTGAACAACGCGATCAACAGCAGGGCGATGATCGCCCACAGCGCGAAATTTCGGAAATTTGGGTTCATTGAACTCCCCGGAAATATAGGCAGCCACCGATGCGGCTACAGCTTTGTCAGGTAACATAGGTTCCCACTACGGCCTTGCCAAGGCAAACCGTCAGTTTCGTGGTGTTTTCCGTTAACAAGATGCGCGTGGCGGCGGCGGATAGGGCGGTCGTGCCATCAGCTTCGCAACGGCATTGGCAAAGGCCAGATCATATTCCGGCAGGAACTGATCGAAATGCGGCGCAACCGCAGTGATTTGCACATCTTCCGGCGCGTTTCGCGGCAGGATATGGGCCATGTGCCGCGATATCGAGGAGGGAAGGGGGTATGCTGCGATCTGCGTCTCCGCTTCAATGCCGGTTTCGATCGTCGCTGAAACCGATCCCCCATTCCTTGCAAAAAACCGTCCGTCCCAGATGCCGGCCTCGCCGGGCCGCAGCACCAGCGGCAAAATGGCGCGGTGTTCGCGCATGATGAACAGGCCTTCGCGCCGTCGCTGCAGCAGGCATCGGGATGCGGTCATGCGGCCGAAGCCTTTAGCCGTGAAGGCCATGACCTTGTCCATGACCGCCGTGCCCGGTCGGTGGCTGACGCCGCCAATCACGGCAAGAAGGCCCCCAAGCATGTAGCGCAGGACCTCGTTACGCCCGAGCAGCGCCTCGTGGTCCAATTGTGCGACGGCATTGGCGTGGATGGTGCCATGGCTTGCCAGCAACTCGGCGGCGGCTGATGAGAGGTTGCACCGCCGCTCAGCGGCCTTTGCTGTGAGATCCGGTTTGGGCGGAATGGATGCGAGCGAAAACCGCGTTCTTACTCGCTCATAATGTGGATCGATGTTGCTGGGATCGTCGATCCAGCCTTCGCCTTCCTGCCGGATGAATGATCTGATGGCTTCGCGACGGCATGCCAGGAACGGCCGCAGAATCCAGGTCTTGCCGCCGTAAAGCGTGGCCGGCGCCATGCCTGCCAGGCCGAGCGCATCCTCGTCGCCGTTGCGGGCGCTGCGCATGGCGATGGTTTCCTCCTGGTCGTCGCGGGTATGGGCGGTGACGATGGCATCCGCGTGAAGTTCGGCGGCCGCATCTGCAAGCAGGCGATATCGCGCCAGCCTCGCAGCAGCGGCCACTCCCGATAGAGGTTTGTCATCCTCCCAGCGGCGGATCACATGCGGAATGGAATGACGGGCGCAAAGGGCTGCGACCTCGAGCGCTTCGCCGGCCGATGCGGCGCGAAGGGCGTGGTCTACAGTTGCAGCGCAGAGGGAGATGTCACTGTCGGCTCTGGTCCGGATTGCCTTGGCGAGGGCAAGCAGCAGGCCGGTGGAATCGCTGCCGCCCGAAATAGCGACGAGCAGGCGGACCGGGCGTTTCAGCGAAGACAGGAAATGGTCAACGGCAGCAGTGGGAGAAATGTCAGTGTCGGTCATGAGCTATCGGCCGATCGGGCTCAGCAGCTCAGGCGCTTCATCTCGCTGGAAGTCTTCTGTATCACGGCGCGGGAGGCCTTGGGGTAGCGCTTGGAAACCTCGCGCATCGTGGCGCAGGCGGTATCCTTGTTGTCGAGCGCGGCCAGCGACATGCCGAGCTTCAGCAGCATTTCCGGCGCCTTCGCCGAGGAGCTGTAGGCCTGGTGTCCGTTGAGGAAGGTCTTGGCCGCCTCGTTGTAATTGCCCTGGGAGAATTGGGCTTCACCCAGCCAGAAATTGGCGTCGGCAATCTTCTTGCTTTGCGGGTAGCGCTGTACGAAGTCGCGGAACTCGGCTTCGGCAATCGCATAGTCGCCGGAGAGAACATGACCATAGGCCGACTGGTAGACATCGGCTTCGCTGTTCAGCGATGCAATCTGCGGGGAGGCGGGGTCGGCCGTAGCCGAGACCGGAGGGGTCGCCGCAGTGGGTGCCGGCAAGGAGACGCCGGAGGTCACGCCTGGCAGTGCCGACCCATCCTTCGATGGGTCGTTGATGGTTGCCGTCTTCGGCATGCCGGATGCGTCGAGCTCGATGGAGCCGAGCTGCTGTTCCGGGGCGCCCGGACCAGCAGCGGCGGGAGGATCGGCGGTGATGATCTGCGCGACGGAATCCTGCGTCTGAACCGGTGCCGGTTGCGACGAAGGCTCCAGCGAACCGCTCTTCCGGGTGCCGGATTTTTCCAGCTCCTGGAAGCGGAACTCGTTGTCTTCCTGGCTCTTGCGGATCTGCTCCTGCATTTGCAGCAGCTGGAAGCTCATTTCCTCGATACGGCCATTGAGCGCGCGGATTTCCTCCTCGAGCTGCAGCACGCGCATAGCCGGATCGCCGGCCTGCGCCAGTTGCACTGGCGGGGCTGCGGGTGCGGCGGGCGCCTGCTGGCGCTGTTCCACCGCCAAGGGCGGGGGCAGCAGCTGCATTGCGCCTGCGCTCGCCGGCGGCCCGGCCAGGGCGGCCGTCGCAAGAAGCGCGGCCATGACAAGTTTCTTCATGTCCTCTTTCCTGATTTTTTGAATTGGGGTTGCGCCCGGAAGGGCGACAAGGACAGTTTTCCAATTGCTGACAAAAAGCAATGGAAGTTCGGCCAAAGTATGGACAAAAAAGCGAAAAGGCGGCCCAGAGCGGGCCGCCTTTCAAAGCTTCGTGATGCGTTGTCGATCAGAGACCGGCGCCACCGAGCACCGTGACGGCGCGGCGGTTCTGCGACCAGCAGGAAATGTCGTCGCACACTGCGACGGGGCGTTCCTTGCCGTAGGAGATCGTCTTCAGCCGCTGGGCCGGAACACCGCGCGAGATCAGGTAGTCGCGCGTGGTGGCGGCGCGGCGGGCACCGAGCGCCAGGTTGTATTCGCGCGTGCCGCGCTCGTCGGCATGGCCTTCGACCGTGATCGCGTAGTTCGGATAACGCTGCAACCACTGAGCCTGACGGTCGAGCGTCTGCTGTGCGTCGGCGCGGATCGACGAGCTGTCGGTGTCGAAGAAGATGCGATCGCCGACATTGACGGTAAAGTCCTGGGTCGAGCCAGGCGTTGCGTTCGAGCCGTTGAGGCCCAGGTCGGAGGCGCTGTTGGGCAGGTTCTTCTTGTTGGCGCAGCCGGCCAGCGCCAGTGTCAGGGCGACGGCCAGGACGGCGGGGTTGCTGGCGAACTGCTGCATGCGGCTTTTCGCCGGAACGTGGGTACGGCTCATTGCCGATCTCCTTGGTACGACTTCATTAGGGTTGCCGGACTTTAACCATATGCGGTTAACCGGGATCGAAGATCTATGGTTAACTTTTGGTGAACCGAACCACAGAGATTCTCAATCCCCGCCGTTTGCGGCAAGAAAGAGGCGGTTTTGCCCTATTCGAGCAAAGGAGACCATGCCGGGTCCGATGCAAAGGTCGGGGTGCGGATCAATTGCTCGTTATATCCGGTCAGATCGATCGAGTAGAGCTGCGGGCCTCCGGCACCGGCATTCTGACGGAAGAACATCAGCACGCGACCATTCGGCGCCCAGGTCGGGCCTTCGTTGTGGAAACCGGTGGTCAGAATACGCTCGCCCGAACCGTCCGGCTTCATCACGCCGATGGAGAACTTGCCGCCGGACTGCTTGGTGAAGGCAATCAGGTCGCCGCGCGGTGACCAGACCGGCGTGGAATAGGAGCCGTCACCGAAGGAGATACGCTTCTGTCCGGAGCCATCTGCACCCATAACATAGAGCTGCTGGCGTCCGCCACGGTCGCTTTCAAACACGATCCGGGTACCGTCAGGAGCATAAGACGGCGAGGTGTCGATGGCGGCAGTGTTGGTGAGGCGCGTGGTGGTGCGCGACCGCAGGTCCATGGTGTAGATATTGGCGTTGCCATCCTGCTGCAGGCTCATGATGACGCGCTGGCCATCGGGCGAGAAGCGGGGGGAGAAGGTCATGCCGGGGAAGTTGCCCACCACTTCGCGCTGTCCGGTCTCCAACTGGAGCAGGTAGACGCGGGGCTGGTTGCCCTCGAAGGACATATAGGTGATTTCCTGCCGGCTCGGCGAGAAGCGCGGCGTCAGGACGATGCTGTTGGAATTGGTCAGCATGCGCATGTTGGCGCCGTCCTGGTCCATGATGGCGAGCTGGCGCTTGCGATCGATCTTAGAGCCGCTTTCGGAGACGAACACTACGCGGGTATCGAAATAGCCCTTTTCGCCTGTTATGCGCTCATAGATGGCGTCGGCAATGATATGGGCCACGCGCCGCCAGTTTTCCGGCTGCGTGTAGAACTGCTGGCCGGTCATCTGCTGGCCGGCAAAGGTGTCCCACAGGCGGAATTCGGCGCGCAGACGGCCATCGCCTTCCTGCGTGACGCGGCCGATCACCAGCGCCTGGGCGTTGATGACCTTCCAGTCTTCAAAGCGCGGGGCCTGGTCCGGGTTTGCGATCTTTTCGATAAAGGCGCTGCGTGCCACGGGCGCAAACAGGCCGGAGCGCTTCAGGTCGGCTTCGACAACAGCCGAAATCTTGGCGCCGATATCGCCGCTGGCCACGAAATCCGTGATCGCGATCGGCAGCGGCTCGACATTGCCCTTGTTGATGTTGATCTCGACCACCGCATGGGCCGGAGCCGCATATGCGGCCACCAGGCCGCATACGGCGACGAGAAAGCGGATGAAGGAGGTCTTTGTCATCTGTTCAAGCCTTTTAGCTTTTACATCATCTCAGTGGGGTCGAAGTTCACGATGACCTCCGACCATGCATCGTATTTGTCACGAGGTAGGTTCGTGAACGGAGCAGATCGCAGAATGGCGCGGCGGGCGCTGCTGATCATGACCTGCTGGGTGGAGGGCTCGCCGCCCTTGGCGGTTACTTCCGGCTCGCCGACCAGGTTGCCTGACTCGTCGAGCTTGAAGCGCGCCTGGATCACCATGCCGTCCATACCCGCTAGACCGGGGATGAACGACCAGTTGTTCTGAATGACGCCGCGCAGGGCGTCCATCTCGCTCTGGCTGAGCTTGGAGCCCGATGTCGTCTTCTTGCCGCCAAGTGCTGCCTCGTCGGAAGAGCGCTTGGCGCCGCCGCCAGCCGCTTCCTGCTTGTTGAGAAGGGCGGCCACCTCGTCGGCGTTGAAATCGCTTTCCTTGGTGGATTTCGCCTTGGCGGTTTCCTGCTTCTTCTCATCGACCTTGCGGTCGGGGGTCTTGGCGGTCTGCGACTGGGCTTCGGCGGGCTTCGCCTCGGCGGTTTGTTCGGCTGGCTTTGGCGGCTCCGGCTTCGGGCGCGCGGCCGGCAGCGGCACGCTCTGCGGCAGCGGAATCTCTTCCGCCGTCTCCGCCGGTGCCTGTTCTGCCGGCGCGGCCTCGGGCTTCGGTGCCGGTGTTACCTCACGCGGCGGCTCGGCCTTGGCCGCAACCTCCGTGGCCGGAGCCGTGACGGTTTCTTCCTTGGCGACTTCTTTGATGTCGTTGGTCTCGTCGCTCTTGACGGGCAGGACCTTGTCGACCTTCTCAGGCGCGGCCGCCACTTCGGTATTCGGCTTTTTCGCCGGTGTCGGCGGTGCCTTCAGGTCGACATCGTTGTCACCGGTGTTTTCGGCATTTTCCACCGGATCCGGACGCTTCGTCGGAACGGGGGCTGCCTTTTCCCGGGCGGTTGCCGTCTTGTCGCCCTGCTGGATCTGGGTGATTTCCTCGATGGGAACGAGATCCACGGGCAGCGCCTCGACATCGGCTACCTCAAGCTGGGCAGGCGTGCCGATGGAAACCAGCGCCCAGGCGAGCACCAGTCCATGTAAAACCGACGATGTGACAAGACTTGTCTTCATCTTTGTCGATCACTGGTCCTGTTCTTGCAGCGTCACGAGGCCGATATTCTTGAAACCGGCGGCGGAAATGCGCGCCATGACCTTCATGACGGTGCCATAGGCGGCAGCCGTGTCGCCGCGCACATAGATGCGTTCGTTGTAGCCCGTGGTGGCAATGGCCTCGAGCTTCGGCACGACGTCATCGATCAGGATCGCCGTTTCCTGCAGGTATATCTCACCCGCGGGATTGACGGAGATGGTGATCGGCTGCGTATCCGAGTTCATCGCCTTGGCCTGGGTTTCCGGCAGGTCGATCGGCACGCCGACCGTCATCATTGGTGCAGCCACCATGAAGATGATCAAGAGAACGAGCATGACGTCGACCAGCGGCGTCACGTTGATTTCGCTGACAGGCGCGCGCCGGCCACCGCCGCGTCGCGAACCGCGACGCCGTCCGCCACCACCGCCCTGGGCTCCCGCTGACATTCCCATCGTTTACTCCGGTCACTCTTCCGTCGCTGGCCGCGAAATTATTGCGCGGCCTGTCGCGGTTGCAGCTTTTCATCAATCTGGCGCGAAAGGATGGCGGAGAATTCATCCGCAAAGCCTTCCATGCGGGCGGCAAGCTTGCCGGCCTCGCCCGAGAACTTGTTGTAGGCGATGACCGCGGGGATAGCCGCGACCAGGCCGATGGCGGTTGCCAGCAGCGCCTCGGCGATACCGGGTGCGACGACCGCCAGGTTGGTCGACTTGGAGCCGGCGATTGCCTGGAACGAGGTCATGATGCCCACGACCGTGCCGAACAGACCGACAAAGGGACCGGCCGAGCCAATGGTTGCCAGCGAGCTCAGCCGCGCTTCCAACTGCTCGGATTCCCGGGCAAGGGTCACGTCCATCGCCCGGTCGATACGCATCTGCAGGCCGATCGGCGAACGGGCGCCGCGCTCGAAGCTCTTCTTCCATTCCCGCATGGCGGCAACGAAAATCGCGGCGAGGCCGGTATTGGTGCGCTCCGCCAGCGAGCGGTACAGCTCTTCCAGGGACTGCCCGGACCAGAAGACCTGTTCGAACTGATCAAACTGCCGCTTGGCCCTGGAATAGCTCAGATACTTGTCGATCATGATCGCCCAGGTCCATATCGAGGCCCCGACCAGACCCAGCATGACAAGCTTAACGATCAAGCCGGCCTGCATGAACAGCGCCCACAGGCTCACATCGGTATGCGCCGCGGCCAAACCTACTTGTTCCATCGTTCCATCGTCCCCGAAATCCAAACGCCCGGCACTGGACCGGGCGGATCAAAGCGTATTTTCGATATTGGCTGGTGGTTGAAGACGAAAGCCCATTCGCTTCAAGGTGCCTACCCGCCTTTTTGCCGTGAAATTTGGTCAAAGGAAGGCGTGCGGCGCACAATATCAAACCTGCGCCAGTAAGACATCATTATCGTTAAAAGAGCCTTAGCAAAACCCGCCGGCCCTTTACCAATAGGCGGCAGGCCCGTGTCGGTCAGCCAAGGAACTTTTGTGCCAGACCCTCAGGCAGCCGGCGGGGACGGCCATTTCGGTTGACGACGGCGATCACCACCTTCGCGGCGATCAGCTGTGTCTCGCCGCGCAGGATCTGCTGGCGCAGCACCATCTTGGCACCGCCTGCCTTTTCCGTGACTGTCTCAATCCGAAGCACGTCATCCATGCGGGCAGGGGAACGGAAGTCGAGTTCCATGCGGTGCACGACGAAGACCAGACCTTCCTCGTCTATGCCGATCAGGGCGCTCTGTTCGACGCCGAGACAACGCAGGTAGTCGGTGCGCCCGCGCTCCAGGAAGTGCAGATAGCGCGCGTGATAGACCAGCCCGGAGAAATCAGTATCTTCGTAATAGACCCGCTGATGCAGAACATGGCCTTCGCCTTCCAGGCTGCCGGCGATCGAAAAGACTTGGGTTTCCATGCGTTTATTCCTTCTGATGCACTGCGCCGCTGCAACCGCCGCCGCTGGCACCGCTTGTAGTTCTGTCACAAAGGGGCAGTATCAAAAAGTCTTCTGCTAACCGGCAAAGGAGACGATTCCATGAAAATTGCGGTTATGGGAGGCGACGGCTTCATTGGCTGGCCAACATCGCTGCATTTGTCCGATGCGGGCCATGAAGTCCATATCCTCGACAATCTTTCCCGACGCTGGATCGACACCGAGCTTGGCGTGCAGTCCCTGACGCCGATGGACAGTATCCAGGAGCGCACGCGCATCTGGCACGCGGAGACCGGGCGGCGCATCCATTTTCACCTGATTGATCTCGGCAAGGACTACGAACTGCTGAAGAACTGGCTGGCCGCGAACCGCCCAGATGCCATCATTCATTTCGCCGAACAGCGTGCCGCGCCCTATTCGATGAAGAGCGACCGCCACAAGAACTACACCGTCAACAACAATGTGAGCGCCACGCATAATTTGTTGAACGCGATGGTGGAGCTGGGGCTCGACGCGCATCTCGTGCATCTGGGGACGATGGGCGTCTATGGCTATTCCTCGGTCGGCGCCGCCATACCGGAAGGCTATCTGCCTGTCGGTATCGAGACGCCGGATGGCCGCACGGTTTCGCAGGAAATTCTCTATCCCGCCAATCCCGGCTCGATTTACCACATGACCAAGTGCCTGGATCAACTGCTGTTCCAGTTCTATGCCAAAAATGACGGTCTCAGGATTACGGATCTGCACCAGGGCATCGTCTGGGGCACCCATACCGAACAGACGCGCCGCCATCCGCAACTGGTCAACCGGTTCGACTATGACGGCGACTACGGCACGGTGCTCAATCGCTTCCTGATCCAGGCTGCGATCGGCTATCCGCTGACGGTCCATGGCACTGGTGGCCAGACCCGCGCCTTCATCCATATCCAGGATTCGGTTCGCTGCATCGAGATCGCGCTGAACAATCCGCCCGCTCGCAATGCCCGCGTCGAGATCTTCAACCAGATGACCGAGACGCATCGGGTGCGGGATCTTGCCGCGATGGTGGCCCGCATGACCGGGGCCGAGATCGCCTGGCTGCCCAATCCGCGCAAGGAGGCGGCTGAAAACGAACTGATCGTGAAGAATGACAAGTTCCTGGGCCTCGGGTTGAAACCCACGACATTGGCCGATGGCCTGCTTGCGGAAATTGTCGATGTCGCGAAAAAATTCGCCTATCGTGTCGATCGCAGCCGCGTGCCTGCGGTCTCCGCATGGACCCGCGATATCGCGAAAACCGTTAATCGCGATCCGGAAGGAAGGAAGTTGAAGTCCGTCTCATGATGATCGGCAGTGAAATATTGCGCGGGATCCGCTCAGCAACCACGCCGGCCTCCCGCGAAGCCTATGTGACGCTGGTGACCAATAGCGATTACGTCATGGGCGCCACGGCGCTGGCACGTTCGTTACGCCGGACCGGCACGAATGCCGATATCGTCGTGCTGCATACCGGTGGCGTCGACGTTGCTGCCCTTTCAGGGCTGGAGACGCTTGGCTGTCGTCTCGTCGAGGTCGATCACCTGCCGCTGTCCGACGGGTTCAACCAGCGGCATTCCCGGGGCAGCCTGCATGGTGCCGCACCCTTTACCAAGGGGCGCAAGCCGAGCTTTCATTCCCCGCTCGATAATTTCTGCAAGCTGCGTCTATGGCAATTGATGGAATATCGCGCCTGCGTTTTCATTGATGCCGATGCCATCGTGCTTCGCAACATCGACAAGCTGTTCGACTATCCGGAGTTCTCTGCAGCGCCCAATGTCTATGAAAGCCTGGCCGATTTCCACCGCCTGAATTCCGGCGTCTTCGTCGCTCGACCCTCGCTTGCCACCTTCGACAGCATGCTGAAACGCCTCGACCGGCCGGATGCATTCTGGCGGCGAACGGACCAGACGTTCCTCGAACAGTTCTTTCCCGACTGGCATGGCTTGCCGGTGACCATGAATATGCTGCAGTATGTGTGGTTCAACCTGCCTGAGCTATGGGACTGGAGGAGCGTCGGGGTGTTGCACTATCAATATGAGAAGCCCTGGGAGGGGGATCATCCGAAGGCACAGCAGTTGAAACCGCTGATCGACCTTTGGCATGCTTTTTATCAGGGCCGCGACATTCCTGACATCGAATCGCTTGCCAATCCGGCGCGAGATCGAGCGGCATGAGGGTTCTCGTGTCCGGCGGAACAGGCCTTGTCGGACGCTACATCGTCGAGGAATTGCTGGCGTCCGGCTATTCGGTCACCGTGGGCGGCCGCACCTGTCCGCCAGCCCGCTTCTTTTCGCAGACGGTGGGCTTCGTTCCCTTGCGGCTTGATCCCGATCACGATCACTCCCACGCCTTCAGCGGCATGGATGCCTATGTGCATGCCGCGTTCGATCATGTCAGCGGCAAATATCGTGGCGGCGAGGGGGACGATCCCCAGGCCTTCCGGAGACGCAACCTTGATGGCACGCTCTCGATGTTTGCGGCCGCCCGCAAGACCGGCGTCAGGCGCTGTGTGTTCCTGTCCAGCCGGGCCGTCTATGATGGCCTGCCTGACGGCACCAAGCTCAGGGAAGACGCCGTGCTGGCGCCCACCACGCTCTACGGCGAAATCAAGCTGGAGACGGAGCGCGCCCTTGCCGAGATGACGGATGAGGGGTTTCTGGGGGCCAGCCTGCGACTGACCGGGGTCTATGGTCATCTGCGGCCCAACAAGTGGGATGCCCTGATTTCCGATTATCTGGCCGGACGCCCCGTCCCATCCCGTGCGGGCACGGAGGTACACGGACGCGATGTCGGCAAGGCAGTCGGCTTGTTGCTGGTGCGCCATCCGCAGTCGATAGCGGGCCGGAGTTTCAATGTCTCTGATGTGGTGACCGACAACAGGGAGATATTGTCGATCGTGCAGTCGGAAACCGCCAGCACCCATCCACTGCCCGAGGCCGCAGACCGTAGTTCCGTCGCTGTGATGGACACCTCAGGCATACTTTCGCTCGGCTGGGGGCCGGGCGGGCGTCCTCTGCTGGAAAAGACCGTGCGCCTTTTGGTGCGCAGCGCGCTGCGCAAGGAGCTCAAGACATCACGCGTGGTTCGCCCCACCCAAGGGACTTCATTTCTGCGGCTCGGGCGGCTGCGTCGTCCGCGACGATGAACTCGTCGAGTTGAGGAGGGGCAACCGAGGTGCCCGACAGCATGGCGTGCACGTGGCCACGGTGATGGGTCTGGTGCTGGAAGAGGTGGTTCAGCAGATCGTCGCGGCGATCGACCTGGACGCGTTCACCCCTGTGAACCCGGACAAGATCTGCCAGTTGATCCGCCCTGAGATTTTCACACAGGGACAAAAGCCGGATGTCGACCGCCGCCTGGGCTTCCGCAAGATGAGGCAAGTCGGCAAAGGGCTCGTCTCGTTCGAACGCCTTCAAGCCCAGGTCCCCGCCCTCCAGCGCATCGACATAAAACCAGTCGACGGTGAGGATGTGATTGAGCGTGGCGCGTATCGAGGGAAAGAAGCTCGTTCGTTTCGCCTCGAACTCGCCAGGAAGAAGCTTTGCACAGGTGGCATGCAGCCTTGTGTTGGCAAGCCTGTTGTTGCGGGCCAGCTTTCGGAACGACCGTGCGGGGTCCAGGATTTCGCTCACGGTGCATAGCCTTCTTCAATCGAAACCACGTGCTCGTGGCTCGCAGGAAGATTTTCGATGCGCTCGCGCAGCAACAAGGGAAAGACCCTTGCCTCCTCGAAAGCGGCCTGTGTTGCCGGCAGCCAGCGGAACTGCACAGTGGTTGGGCCATCGACAACCGTGTGGACAATATCTTGCGGGTGGAACGGAAAGTCCTCTGACAGCGTCAGCAGGTAGTAGAAGCCGAGTTCGTGGTATCGGTAGTCCCCGTCGGCGTAGAAGTTCTCCACCGTCCAGAGCAGTCGCTTCACCTCAACCTCGCAACCCAGTTCCTCCTGCATTTCGCGGACGATGGTCCGGGCACTCGTCTCGCCGATCTCGGCGCGACCGCCGGGCATGGCCCAGTAATCCTCACCGGGGATTTGCTGCACCAGGACGTGACCTTCGTGAAAAATCAGTCCCGCCACCCGGAAGCTGAAAAGCTGCGGCTTGCGGTCTATGCGGATCATGTGGCGCTCGGCAGTGGCGGTCATTTGGCGTCCAGGTCTCCATCATCCCACACCAGATGGCGCGGCGCCTGCGGCAGGTTCTCGATTTCGTCGGCGATGAAATAGGGCGGAATGTCGAGCGCGGTCAATGCGGTGCGTGTCGCCGGCACCCATTTGAACTCCAACGCGTTCTTGCCATCGGTGTTGCGATGGACGATCTCGCCGGGGTGAAACGGAAAGCTCCCGGGCAGGTCCATCAGGTAGTAGAAGCCCAGTTCGTGCCAGTCCCGCCCTTCATAGCGGAAGAAGTTTTCAACGCTCCACAAAAGCCGGCCGACCTCCGCCTTTACGCCGAGTTCCTCCTGCATCTCCCTTGCGAGCGTCGTTGCCGACGTCTCGCCGACTTCAGCCCGTCCGCCGGGGAAGGTCCAGATCCGCTCATGGGTGGCGCGATGCACGAGGACATGGTTATCCCGCAAGGCAAGGCCGGCAACGCGCATCTGGAAGATGCGGCGGCCCTTAAGCTTCAGCCGGATGCGGTTGTCTTGCGGCATGGCCTATCCCAGTTCGAGCAGCAGGATTTCGGGATAGCTGCCGATGCGCAGCGGCAGGACGGAGCACCCGAGCCCGCGCGAGACGATGAGTTCGCGACCATCCTCGTTGAAATAGCCGGCCGGATAAACCGCCGATCCCCGTGACGCCGGGAATGGACGCCAGCCGAAGAAGTTGAGCTGGCCGCCATGGGTGTGACCACTCAGGGTCAGACTGACCCGTGGGCTCATGGAGGGAAAGATATCCGGCTCATGCGCCATCATGATGACGGGCGCATCATCGGTGATCTTGGCGAGGGTTGCATCGAGGTCATCAATGCCTTGCATGCGCTTGCGTCCGTGGGCCCTGCCGGGGAGCAGCGCCAACTGATCCCCCAGCCCCGCGAGCCAGAACCCATTTCCGTCTTTCTCAAGCCTGACGGCGTCGTTGACATGGGTTGAGATGCCGGCATTGCGCAGCGCTTTGACAACATAGGGCGCGGCGGCCTGGTCACGCTGAAAGGTCAGGTCATCCCAATAATCGTGGTTGCCCAGGATGGCATGCACGCCCAGCGGCGCCTTGAGTGCGCTGAGGGATTTCGACCACTCAGAGGAATGCACCTGCCCGGTCACCAGGTTCATGCTGGAGACATAGTCCCCCAGCAGGAGAATGATATCCGGTTCGAGATCCATAGTCTGACGGCAGATGCTGTCGATCCGGCTGACAGTCATCCACGGCTCGCAGGCGTGGAGATCGGCCAGCACCGCTACCTTCAGCTTCAGTCCAGGCGTCCAGCCGCGCGGCGAAAACGCGTATTGCCGGATGCCAGGCCGGCCGAAAACCTCGACGAAGGGGTAGGCGGCGGTGGCTGAAAGGGCGAGGAACCCCGTTCCCAGCAGTTTCAGCAGGCCCCGCCGAGATATCATTCATTCATCCTCAAGGCTGAGACGGAACTGTGCCGCCTCCAGGTCCTTGGGTGGCTGCATGCCCAAATGCTTCCACGCGTTTGCGGTCAAAACGCGGCCGCGCGGCGTTCGCTGGATGAAGCCCTGCTGAATCATATAGGGCTCGATGATATCCTCGATCGCATCGCGCGGCTCGGAGAGACCAGCGGCGATGGTTTCGATACCCACTGGGCCGCCGCCGAAATTCACCGCGATCATGTTGAGGTAGCGCTTGTCCAACTGATCAAGGCCCATATTGTCCACCAGCAGTCGGGTCAGGGCCTCGTCGGCGATTTCGCGCGTCACGGCCTCTGCCTTCGCCACTTCGGCAAAGTCGCGGACCCGGCGCAGAAGCCGTCCGGCAATGCGCGGCGTGCCGCGGGCGCGCCGGGCGATCTCGCGGGCGCCGTCATCGGTCATCGGCAATCCCATCAGCCGGGCGCCGCGGCGCACGATCAGTTCCAGTTCCTCCACGGTATAGAAGGAGAGACGCACGGGAATGCCGAAACGGTCGCGCAAGGGCGTGGTGAGCAGCCCAAGTCGGGTCGTGGCCGCCACGAGCGTGAATTTCGACAGGTCGATCTTGACCGAACGGGCGGCGGGGCCTTCCCCGATGATCAGGTCCAACTGGAAGTCCTCCATAGCAGGATAGAGGATTTCCTCTACCGCCGGATTGAGCCGGTGGATTTCGTCGATGAACAGGACGTCACGCTCTTCCAGATTGGTGAGCAGGGCGGCGAGATCGCCCGCCTTGGCGATGACAGGGCCTGAGGTGGAGCGGAAGTTTACGCCGAGTTCCTTCGCCATGATCTGGGCGAGAGTCGTCTTGCCGAGACCGGGCGGCCCGACGAACAGCACGTGGTCCAGCGCTTCCCCGCGGTTCTTCGCCGCCTCGATGAAGATCTTGAGATTGGCGCGGGCCTCCGCCTGGCCGGTGAAATCGTCGAGCGATTGCGGGCGCAGCGTCGCATCGACGTCTTCGCCTTTCTTCTCGGGGGTGAGGATCGGATTTTGTGCGCTCATGCGAGAAGTTCCATGCCGGGTATGCGCCCCGCCGCTATTTTGTCCAAGGTCATGGTGGTCCGGCATCCTAGCTCTCGGTTCTTGAGAGCGATAAAGATATCTGCGAACTCCTCCGTCGAGCGATCCATCTCATCGAGCGCCAGTTCGATCAGGCTCTCGTCTTCCATGACTAGGTTTTCGGACTCAAGCAGGCCTGACAGGATCAGCTTGAGTTCTGACCGTGACATTTTGAGGCGCCGCCGTGCGGTCCAGATGAGCTCCAGCAGAACAGCGCTGTTGATGAGGCCCGGCTCCTCCGCTGTCAGGCTCTCTGCCCATCTGGTCACCAACTCGGACTGTTCCGCATCATCCTGGCATATCAGCCGTAAGAGAATATTGGTGTCGATCCCGATCATTCGCGTTGCATCACATGCTCGGAGACTGCTTCGCCGATTGCGTCATCCATGTCTTGAAAGCTCATAGGCGTCATGCCCGGCCTATGCAGTATGCCTGCCAGATCGCTCAGCCGTTTGTTCTTCGCTTTCAGACTGATGTTGCCGTCCTGCACGACATAGCGGATCCGATCTCCCGGCTTCAGCTTCAGCAATTCCCTAATTTCCGCAGGAACCGTGGTCTGGCCCTTTGATGTCATGGTGCCGTAAAAGACGTTCATCGCGAAATCTCCTTACTTCGGGACATTAGTAAGGAGGACTGCAGAAATCAAGGAGATCAACGCGACAGCTCCTTCAATCCAAGCCGGATGAGTTTGGCGCTGTCGGCACCTTCGCCGCCGTTTTTCAAAGCTGCGGCGATGGCATTGGCGGCCTGGTCGCGGGAGTAGCCGAGATTGGTGAGGGCAGACACCGCATCCGCCACTGGGGCAGAGGCGACGCCTTCGCTGAGTTCCTGCTTGAGCCCGATATTGGCAGCCGCTTCACCGGCAAAGGCCGGCGCCTTGTTCTTCAGTTCCGTTACGATGCGCACCGCCACTTTTGGGCCGACGCCCGGTGCGCGCGACACCGAGGCCTTGTCCTGAAGTGCGATGGCATTGGCCAGTTCACCCGGGGTCAGCGTCGAAAGAACCGCCAGCGCAACTTTTGCACCAACACCCTGCACGCTTTGCAGCAGGTTGAACCATTCACGCTCCAGCGCACTCATGAAGCCGAACAGCTTCAACTGGTCCTCACGCACATAGGTTTCGATGAACAGCACCACCGCTTCGCCAGGGGAGCCGATGCGTGACAAGGTGCGCGACGAGCAGAAGGCGACGTAGCAGACGCCGTGCACGTCCACCAAAACGTGATCGTCGCCGATTTCGTCGATTGTGCCTTTGAGCTTGCCGATCATGGAGAAGGTCCGTCAGAATGTGGGTGGAAGTGGAACGACAGGCATGGTCTGAAAGTCTGCAGCGCGAGAGCCAGCCTCAGCCGGCAAGGGCTCGCCGCATGCGGTCGCCGCCGCGATTGTGTGCGTGGCAGATGGCGATGGCCAGCGCGTCGGCGGCGTCATTGCCCTTGAACTCCGCCTTCGGCATCAGGATCTTCAGCATCATGTGGATCTGCTGCTTTTCCCCGTGGCCGACGCCGATCACGGATTTCTTCACCGCATTCGGCGCATATTCGGAGACGGGCAGCCCCGCCCGGGCGGGCACCAGCATCGCAATGCCACGCGCCTGGCCAAGCTTCAATGTCGCCACCGCGTCCTTGTTGACGAAGGTCTGCTCGACGGCGGCTTCGTGTGGCTGGTAGCTGTGCACGACCTCGGCCAGGCCGTCATGCAACTGGCACAGGCGCGATGCGAGATCCATGTCTCCGTCGGACTGGACTGTTCCCGAGGCAACGAAACGCAGGGAATTGCCGAGCGTTTCGATCACGCCCCATCCCGTGCGCCTGAGGCCCGGGTCGATACCGATGATTCGTACTGTGTTCTGCATGGCCAAGCCTACTTCTTTCAGGCAAGGTTTAGCCAGCAAAATGTGAACAAAACAAAAACATTCTGGATCGAAAACCAAAGCCTGTTTTCTGGTAATGCGTTTGGGCATCACTACATAAGAAACAAATTCGTTTATCAATCGCAGTCGACGTCGCAGCGGCAATGAGGGCCTGAAGATGATTCCCTTTTCCATTCTCGATCTTTCCCCCGTTGCAGAAGGCCAGACCGTGAGCCAGGCCCTGGAGGCATCGCGGCAGATGGCGCAGGCGGCGGAAGCGAATGGCTACCACCGTTTCTGGCTCGCGGAGCATCACGGCATGCCGGGGATCGCGAGCGCCGCGACCTCTATCGTCATCGCGCATGTGGGGCAGGCGACGAAACGGATCCGCATCGGCTCGGGTGGCGTCATGCTGCCCAACCACGCGCCATTCGTCATTGCCGAGCAGTTCGGCACGCTTGAAGCATTGTTTCCTGGCCGGGTTGATCTCGGGCTCGGGCGCGCACCGGGCACCGATATGCGCACCGCGCGCGCCCTGCGTCGCAATATCGAAGCGGGGGCTGAAAGCTTTCCGCAAGACATCATCGAATTGCAGCGCCTGATGGGGCCCGATGACGATGGCCATGGGCTTCGTGCTGTTCCGGGCGTCGGCAGCGAGGTGCCGATCTGGCTCCTCGGCTCAAGCCTCTACAGCGCGCATCTGGCCGCGGCGCTGGGGCTTCCTTATGCCTTTGCCTCGCATTTCGCGCCTGATTCGCTGATGGATGCCATTGCCATTTACCGGCAGCGCTTCCAGCCATCGCCGCAGCTCGACCGGCCCCATGTCATGGTGGGGGTGATGGGCGTGGCCGCCGATACGGATGAAGAAGCACGGCGGCTGTTTACGTCGGCGCAGCAGCAGTTCATCAACTTGCGGCGGAATGTCCGCAGCCAGTTTCCACGCCCCGTGGACAGCATGGATGGCATCTGGAGCGAGATGGAACGCGCTGGTGTCGAGCACACCTTGCGTTACGCCGTCGTCGGGTCCAAAGCGACGGTTGCCGGCAAGCTTGCGGATTTCCTCGGGACCACCGGCGCCGACGAGCTGATCATCTCGATGCCTATCCATGACCTGCAGGCGCGGTTGCGGTCGGTGGAATACTTCGCCGGTCTCGGCCAGTTGATGCAGCGGGCCGCCTGACATCCGTCAATTCCAGACGTCAAGACGCAACTGCCCTAGGCTATTTTAGCGATTGCCGGAGCATTGTTTACCATGGCTTAAGCAAGTTCGCGAAAGCTCACGCACATGTGAAGCGGTCTGGCGGCAGGGAGTCGCGGCGGGCCGCAAGCATGAGCTGAGACATAGTCGTGCATCTCCGAGGGATCGCCGACGCGAATGCGGGACGTCGCCATGCCCAACTGGTTCAATTCCTTGTCGTCGAAGGTAGTTTCCTTCTTCCTGCTGCTGACAGCCCTGTCGATCGTTCTGATGAACGTGGTGGCCTATTGGAGCAGCAGCGAGGTCTTCGAGGCGCAGGTTCAGCGCTCCATGGAAACCACGCTGACCTTCCGGGGCGACATGCTGCGGGAGCAGTTGAACCAGTTCGAGAACCAGGCGGTGTCGATTGCCAAGATCGAAAGCCTGCAGCAGTCCATGACCGGGCTTAAGAGCGGTTGGAAAACGATCATCAAGACGTCAGGCGATGCGCGCAAGGAACTCCGCGATGTCTTCGTCAGCAACAATCCGTTTCCCGCCGCCGAGCGTGAAAAGCTTCTGAAGCCCGAGGGCCCGAGCGGTTTCTACTACTCCACCCATGAGAAGACCCAGACGGATGTCGCAGGCTTTCTGGCGGACACCCAGTTTCGCGACCTGCTGATCGCCGATGTCGAGGGCAATATCATCTACTCCTACAAGAAGGATGCGACCTTCGCGGAGAATATCACCGACGCAAGCTGGGCCGCGACGGGGCTTGGCCGTGCCTTTGCCGACAGCGTCGCCATCGCGGCCAAGGCGACTGACGATGTCGTGTCCGCCAGCTTCTCCGGTCTGCGTGTCGGTAGCGATCCGAACGCGCCCGACATTTATTTTGCTGTGCCGGTGGTCAAGCTTGGCAGTTTCAAGGGCGTCTTCCTGTTCCAACTGCGCGAAAGTGCTATCAGCAGCATGCTCGCCAAGGGCATCACCGCCGCCAGCAGCCAACAATCCGCCTTTCTGTCCGCTGACGGCAAAGGCGTGGGCCTGACCTCCACAGGTGCCTTGAGGGATCTGGATGCGGCGGCCTTCGCCGTGCCGTCTTCCGTGTTTTCCGGCGGCAAGATGGAGACGCTCGACTTCACGAGAACCGATGGGCCGGCGCTGGCCTATGTTCGTCCCGTCGAGTTCGACGGAAAGAATTTTGCGGTGGTCGAGAGCGTTCTCACCAGCGAGTTGCAGGCCGGCTCCGTGTCGATTGCGACGGTTCTGCTATCGTCCGGCGTGCTGGTGCTGGTCCTGATGGTGGTGGCGACCTGGCTTCTGGCGCGGCGGCTGTTTGCGCCGCTTGCCAGGCTTGCGACCCTGACGACCGATGTGGCCAACGGCAAGCTTGATGAAACCGTCATCGGCCAGGACCGACGCGATGAGATCGGCACGCTGGCGCGGTCCTTGGAGCGCTTCCGGGCGGCACTTGTCGAGCAGCGGCAGTTGGAGGCAGCCAACGAGGACGCACGCCAGCAGGCCGAGCATGAACGCAGGCAGCGGCTTGCCGATCGAGACGCCGAGGCGCGCACGCTGCAGGCCGTGGTCGGCATGCTGGACGAGGGCTTGCAACGCCTGGCGGCCGGCGAGCTTTCCTATCAGATCAGCATGCGGTTCACCGACGAGTTGGAGCCGCTGCGCCAGAATTTCAACAAGGCTTTGGCAACATTGAGCGATACGCTCACCGCGATCGGCGGCAATTCCGTTGCCGTGCGCAACGGGGCAGAGCAGATGCGCACCGATTCCGACCAACTGGCCGATCGCACGCAGCGCCAGGCCACGGCGATCACGCAAACAGCGAGCGCGATCCACGCCATTTCCGGAGCCGTCAAGACGCAGACCGCCAAGGCGGAGCATGCGGCGCGCATGGCTAGCGAGACCCGCACGGATGCGGAGCGCTCGGGTGACATCATGCGCGATACCATTGCCGCCATGGAGGCCATCCAGAATTCCTCGCAGAAGATCAACCAGATCATCGGGGTGATCGACGAGATCGCCTTCCAAACCAATCTTCTGGCATTGAATGCCGGCGTCGAGGCGGCGCGCGCCGGCGAAAGCGGCAAGGGCTTTGCCGTGGTGGCGCAGGAGGTGCGCGAACTTGCCCAACGGTCCTCCACTGCGGCCAAGGAAATCTCCGAGCTTCTGGATCGCTCGACCTCCGAGGTGGCCCACGGCGTGTCGCTGGTCGAAAGGGCAGGGAAGGCGCTGGATGGTATCGGCAATCGGGTCAGCGACATCGACCGGCAGATCGGCGATATCATGGCTTCGACGAGAGAAGAGGGCGGGCGGCTGCAGGAAATCAGCGGCGCCGTCTCCGGCCTCGACGCCATGACACAGCAGAATGCTGCCATGGTCGAGCAGACCACCGCAGCAATCCGCATGCTGGCGGCCGAGGCGGTGGAGATGGATCGGCGCCTGGGCAAGTTCCTGCTGGCCGCGCCGCAAGCCTCCATGGCAAACCATCAACGTTTGGCGAGCTGACACCAACACGTCAGATGCCGTGGCTGCAGAGATTAAAATCCAACGGATAAAAGTTACCGCGATGAAAGCCGTGCAATCCTAAATTGCCGCCAAGTCGATGCTTGGGGGTACTGCATGGGTTTTCGATCAGCGCTTAAGTGTTTCGTCGCGATCATCGTTTTCGCCGTTTCGATTGTACCGTCCGCGAGGGCGGATCGCCTCGACGTGTATGAGGGGACCTGGAGGCAGGTGTCGTCCAATGCCGGGGAATGTCGGAAATGCTCGATTCGGATTGACCGGAACGGATCCAGGCTGAAAGTGGTGGCGAACAATGACTGGTCTGCGACAGTCACCGCTGCCCGCAAGCCTTCAGCAGCCGGTGTGTCTTCGGTCGAGGGGGATGGCGTCTGGCGCAACGGTGGTCGGGCGAAACCGATGAAGATCGCCGTGGTTTACGACCGGGGAGAGCTGCAGGTCATGCTCATCATCGATGGCGAGAACCGCCCCCGCACGATCACCGCTACCTTCCGGAGATAGCAGATATTCAGGACCAGCCGCTGGCGAACGCGGCGGTGGCTGTCGCGCCTGAAATATTGCAAGCCCATGAATATGGTGAATCCATCGCTACCTTTGATGGTAAACTGACGTGGTTAAGCGTGGATTAACCTTTGTGCTTCATTATCCATCACCGGAACGGAAGAACGGCACCTCGTGGCCGAAGAGATCAACCGGGATTTTGGAGTTTCAGAAGCCATGAAGACGCTTATCCTCAGCCTGTCGGCGGTCCTGCTTTCGGGCACGGCCGCTCTGTCCGCCGATGTCTATCAACCCGAGCCCATGCCGCCTGTTATTGACGCCCCTGAGGTCGCCGTGGCGGAATCGACAGGCTGGTATCTGCGCGGAGACCTCGGCTACTCCTTCAACAAGCTGCGCGGCGCAAACTTCTTCCAGGGTTCGAACGGCTCCAAGGCCGACTTTGCGACCGCTTCTCTGAAGGATAGCTTCAGCCTCGGCGCTGGTGTCGGTTATCAGGTCAATAACTACCTGCGTACGGACTTGACCTTCGACTACCTGTTCAAGAGCGACTTCAACGGCTCGACCAAGGGTGGCTGCGGCGTTTCTACCGCCTGCACCTCGAAAGACCTGACATCGATGACCGCCTACACGCTGATGGCCAACGCCTATGTCGATCTGGGGACCTATGGCTATTTCACGCCTTACGTCGGTGCCGGTATCGGTGGCGCCAATGTGAAGTGGAAGGACCTGAAGAACACCTCCTGCGCCAACAACGGCATTGGCTGCGACCCGACGGTCACGCATGACGGCAAGGGCAGCTGGCGCTTCGCCTATCAGTTGATGGCCGGTGCGACCATCGACGTCACCTGCAACATCAAGGCCGATGCCGGCTACCGCTTCCGCCATATCGAAGGTGGCGACATGTTCGGCTACAAGCTGAACGGTGGCCCGGGCTACGACAAGGGCATCGATTCGCACGAGCTGCGCCTGGGTGCACGCTATGTGTTCACCGATTGCGCCCAGCCGGTGGCCTACGAGCCCCCGCCGCAGCCGATCGTCTACAAGTAAGAATTCCGGTTTCCTTGATCGAAGGCCGTCCGCACGTCGCGGGCGGTCTTTTTGCGTTTCCGGTCCTGCCATCAAGGCGTCAAAATATTTTCTCGTTGCGACATCAGCCCGCTTGACGAGAGTCCCCGACAGGCGTATCTCCAGCGGCGGGACACTCCTCCCCAACGAGGAGCCATCTATCTGGAAGGATAGCCATATGGCAAACGCCGCGAAACCGGACCTGCGTCCGAACAACACTCATTTTTCTTCTGGCCCTTGCTCGAAGCGCCCCGGTTGGTCGCTTGAAGCGCTTTCCGATGCGCCGCTCGGTCGTTCGCATCGTGCCAAGGTTGGCAAAGCCAAGCTCAAGCAGGCCATCGACCTCACCCGCGAAATTCTGGGCGTGCCTGCCGATTACCGTATCGGCATCGTTCCCGCATCCGATACCGGCGCCGTTGAAATGGCGATGTGGTCGCTGCTTGGCGAACGTGGCGTCGACATGCTGTCCTGGGAAAGCTTCGGTGCCGGCTGGGTGACCGACGTGGTCAAGCAGTTGAAGCTGGCCGATGTGCGCAAGTTCAACGCCGCCTATGGCGAACTTCCCGACCTTTCCGCCGTCGATTTCGACCGCGACGTGGTCTTTACCTGGAACGGCACGACCTCTGGCGTTCGCGTTCCGAACGCCGACTTCATTCCGGCCGACCGCAAGGGCCTGACGATCTGCGACGCCACCTCGGCGGCATTTGCCCAGGACATGGACTTCTCCAAGCTCGACGTCGTCACCTTCTCCTGGCAGAAGGTTCTGGGCGGCGAGGGCGGCCATGGCATGCTGATCCTCAGCCCCCGCGCCGTCGAACGCCTGCAGACATATGTCCCGGCCTGGCCGCTGCCGAAGATCTTCCGTCTCACTTCGGGCGGCAAGCTGATCGAGGGAATTTTTGTCGGCGAGACGATCAACACGCCCTCCATGCTCTGCGTCGAAGACTATATCGACGCCCTGCAATGGGCCAAGTCGCTGGGTGGTCTGGAAGCCCTGATCGCCCGCGCCGATGCCAATGCCAAGGTCATCTTCGACTTTGCCGCCAAGACGGATTGGCTTGCCAATCTCGCCAAGGTCGAGGAAACCCGCTCGAATACATCGGTGTGCCTGACCATCGTGGACAAGGATGTGCTGGCGCTCGATGCCGATGGCCAGGCGGCCTTTGCCAAGGGCCTGGTCAGCCTTCTCGAAAAGGAAGGCGTTGCCTTCGATATCGGCGCCTATCGCGATGCTCCCTCGGGCCTGCGCATCTGGGCCGGTGCGACCATCGAGACATCGGACATGGAAGCGCTGATGCCCTGGCTCGCCTGGGCTTTTGAGACGCAGAAGGCGTCGCTTTCCAAGGCTGCGGCCTGATTTTTCCGGCTCCGTCGGCTGACGGCGGAGCCATTTTGAATTCTCATCATTCCCAATGAAACGAACTCTTTGAAGGAGGCCTCGTCATGGCACCTCGCGTTCTCGTATCCGACGAATTGTCGGAAACCGCCGTCCAGATCTTTCGCGATCGCGGCGTTGAAGTCGATTTCCAGCCGAAGCTCGGCAAGGACAAGGAAAAGCTCGCCGAGATCATCGGCAACTACGATGGCCTGGCCATCCGCTCCGCCACCAAGGCGACGGAAAAGCTGATTGCCGCTGCCACGAACCTCAAGGTCATCGGCCGTGCGGGCATCGGCGTCGACAATGTCGATATTCCGGCCGCATCGCGCCGCGGTATCATCGTCATGAACACGCCGTTCGGCAACTCCATCACGACGGCGGAACATGCCATCGCGCTGATGTTTGCCGTCGCCCGCCAGCTGCCGCAGGCCGATGCCTCGACCCAAGCCGGCAAGTGGGAAAAGTCCAAGTTCATGGGCGTCGAAATCACCGGCAAGACGCTCGGCGTCATTGGCGCCGGCAATATCGGCGGCATCGTCTGCAAGAAGGCCATCGGCCTCGGCATGCGCGTGCTGGCTTACGACCCCTTCCTCTCGGCCGAACGCGCCCAGGAAATGGGCGTGACCAAGGTGGAGCTGGATGACCTGCTGGCCCAGGCCGACTTCATCACCCTGCATGTGCCGATGACCGACAAGACGCGCGGCATTCTGAGCCGCGAAAACATCGCCAAGACCAAGCCCGGCGTGCGCATCATCAACTGCGCCCGTGGCGGCCTTGTGGACGAGGCCGCTTTGGCTGACGCGATCAAGTCGGGTCATGTCGCCGGCGCTGGTTTCGACGTGTTCGAGGTTGAGCCGGCCACCGAAAGCCCGCTCTTCGGCCTGCCGAATGTGGTCTGCACCCCGCATCTCGGCGCCTCCACAACGGAAGCCCAGGAGAATGTTGCGCTGCAGGTGGCCGAGCAGATGTCGGACTATCTGATCAAGGGTGCGGTTTCCAACGCCATCAACATGCCCTCGATCACCGCCGAGGAAGCACCGATCCTGAAGCCGTTCATCAGGCTCGCCGATGTTCTCGGCGCCTTTGTCGGCCAAGTCACGGAAGGCCCGATCAAGGAAATCGAGATCCTGTTCGACGGCGTCACCGCGACGATGAACACAAAGGCGCTGACCTCCGCGCTGCTGGCCGGCCTGATCCGTCCGCAGGTTGCCGATGTCAACATGGTCTCCGCACCTGTTATGGTGAAGGAGAAGGGCGTGATCGTCTCCGAGGTCAAGCGCGACAAGACCGGCGTCTATGACGGCTATATCAAGCTGACCGTCACCACCGACCGCCAGACGCGCTCGGTTGCCGGCACCGTGTTCTCGGATGGCAAGCCGCGCTTCATCCAGATCAAGGGCATCAACATGGACGCCGATGTCGGCCAGCACATGGTCTACATCACCAATACCGACGTCCCCGGAATGATCGGCTTCATGGGCACCACGCTCGGCGACGCCGGCGTCAACATTGCCAACTTCCAGCTGGGTCGCGACAAGCAGGGTGGCGATGCCATCGCTCTGCTTTATGTCGACGGTCCGATCGACCAGGCCGTTTTGGATAAGCTGACCGCCAATCCGGCGATCAAGCAGGCCAAGCCGCTTACGTTCAACATCGACTGACGGTCAATAAACAGCATCGTGGCATTGTCGGAACCCCCCTCTGCCTTGCCAGGCATCTCCCCCTCAAGGGGGGAGATCGGCTGGAGCCGCTGACGTCACCCTCGCAAGATGCTGGCCCGTTTTTTCACGGACAGATCGGCGCAGTTCGATCTCCCCCCTTGAGGGGGAGATGGCCGGCAGGCCAGAGGGGGGGGAGCCGCAAGCGGAAAGCTTAACCTTTGTCCGAGCGACGGTTCCCGACAGCCTAATCGTTAGTTTTCAAGCCCGACGCGCAACTCTCGGCGTCGGGCTTTTTGCATTTGCGGGTTGGGGCTCCCGACGAGCTGCTGCAGTGCGCGGTCCTGACGCATGGCATGGACTGCGTGTCGCATTGATCCCCAGCCCTATTGGCCTATTTGCTGTTTATCAGTTCTAGAGCCTATGTTGCTAAAGTAGCGCCTGAGTTTTCTAGATTGACAGGCATGGAAACAAACGGCCTGGGTACGGTGGGCATCCTGAAGATTGCCGCGTGCTCTGGAGTTCGGTTTCGTCAGGGGTAGTGCGATGTTTGACAATTTCGACGCAGAAATTCTGGCCCGCATACAGTTTGCCTTCACAGTATCCTTCCACATCATCTTTCCCGCCTTTTCCATCGGACTGGCGAGCTACCTCTTCGTGCTCGAAGGGCTGTGGCTATGGAAGAAGGACAAGGTCTATCTCGAGCTGTTCAATTTCTGGAAGACGATCTTTGCCGTCGCCTTCGGCATGGGCGTCGTGTCGGGCATCGTGATGGCTTATCAGTTCGGGACGAATTGGAGTGTCTTTTCGCTGAAGGCCGGACCCGTTATCGGTCCGCTGATGGGCTATGAGGTGCTGACGGCCTTCTTCCTGGAGGCGGGCTTCCTCGGTGTCATGCTGTTCGGCATGAACCGGGTAGGGCCAGGACTGCATTTTCTTGCAACGGGCATGGTGGCGCTCGGCACGCTGATCTCGGCCACCTGGATCCTGGCGGTCAATTCCTGGATGCAGACGCCTGATGGTTTTGCGATGAACGATGTCGGGCAGTTCATACCGGTGGACTGGTGGGCAATCGTCTTTAACCCGTCCTTCCCCTATCGCCTCACACATATGGTCATTGCCGCCTATCTTACGACCGCCTTCGTGGTCGGCGCGGTTGGTGCCTGGCATCTGCTGCGTCATACCGCGCCGCGCCGGGCGGGCAAGATGTTCTCCATGGCGATGTGGATGGCGGCCATCGTTGCGCCGATCCAGATCATTGCCGGCGATTTCCATGGCCTCAACACGCTGGAGCACCAGCCGGCCAAGGTCATGGCCATGGAAGGCCATTTCGACAGCCATCCCGATGGGGCGCCGCTTATCTTGTTCGGCATCCCGAACCAGGAGGAAAAGCGTGTCGATTACGCCATCGAGATCCCGAAACTATCGAGTCTGATCCTGAAGCACGACCTGAACGCGCCTCTGGCCGGCCTCGATACGATCCCGGATGATCGCGAACCGCCCGTGGCCATCGTCTTCTGGTCATTCCGCATCATGGTGGCGATCGGTTTCGCCATGCTGGGGCTCGGATTGTGGAGCCTGTGGTGTCGGTATCGTGGTACCCTGCGGGAAAATGCCTGGCTGCATCGCGCGGCGGTGGTTATGGGACCCTCGGGCTTCATCGCCGTGCTGGCGGGCTGGG
Source organism: Rhizobium sp. RU36D (assembly GCF_900176345.1). GTDB lineage: Bacteria > Pseudomonadota > Alphaproteobacteria > Rhizobiales > Rhizobiaceae > Allorhizobium. Next base: position 135,136 of record NZ_FWXU01000001.1, on the reverse strand, counting down.
TGACGACGGAGGTCGGTCGTCAGCCCTACACCGTCTATGGCCATATGCTGACGTCGGAGTCCCTGTCGCCAATCGCGGCGCCTGCGGTTGCGGCGTCGTTGATCGCCTTCGTCATCGTCTATTTCATCGTTTTCGGTGCCGGTACCTTCTACATTCTCCGCCTGATGGCCCGCCTGCCGCGGGATCCGATGCCGGATCTCGACGAGGGGCCGATCCGCACCGCCGGCATCACGCCGGCCGCCCAGACTCATGGCACGTCGCATCAGGGAGGCCATCATGGTCATTGATCTCGCTTTCATCTGGGCGGGCATCATCGCCTTTGCCGTGCTTGCCTATGTCATCCTTGATGGTTTCGATCTCGGTGTCGGCATTCTCTTCCCGTTCTTTCCCCATAAGCACGACCGGGATGTGATGATGAACTCGGTCGCGCCGGTGTGGGACGGCAATGAGACCTGGCTGGTGCTCGGCGGCGGCGGGCTGATGGCCGTTTTCCCGCTGGCCTATGCCACCATCCTTCCGGCGCTCTACGCCCCTATCATCGCTATGCTGTTGGGGCTCATCTTCCGGGGGGTCGCTTTCGAATATCGTTGGCGCACCAAGCGGGCCGAGTATCTGTGGAACTGGGCCTTTGCCGGTGGCTCCATGCTGGCGGCCTTCGCCCAAGGCGTGGCACTTGGCGCGCTGGTGCAGGGCATTCCCGTGGTCGATCGCGCCTATGCCGGCGGCTGGTGGGATTGGCTCACCCCGTTCTCGCTGGCGACCGGTCTGGCGCTGGTCATCGGCTATGCTCTGCTCGGCGCCACATGGCTGGTCATGAAAACCGCAGGCGAGCTGGCCGAGAAGGCGAGGGTCCTGTCGCTGCGGCTTGCCATTGCGACCATTGCGGCCATGGGTGTGTTCAGCCTCTGGACGCCGTTTCTCGAGCCGCTCTACCTTGCCCGCTGGTTCGGTTACCCTACCATGATCTTCTCGATCATCGTGCCGCTTCTGGTGCTGGGCTGCCTCTATCTGCTCTTCACGGGCCTGCGCAATGAGCGCGATACGCAGCCTTTCCTGGCATCGCTCGGGCTGTTCGTCCTTGGCTATGCCGGCATCGGGATCAGCTTCTATCCCTATATCGTGCCGACATCGCTCACCATCTGGGAAGCGGCGGCGCCGGATGAAAGCCTGGCCTTCCTGCTCGTCGGCGCTGTGGTCCTGGTGCCGATCATCCTGATCTATACGGGCTATGCCTATTGGGTGTTCCGCGGAAAGGTCAATCCGGAGGAGGGCTATCACTGATGGACGACAATCGTTCGTGGGGATCCAGGCTCTTGTGGTTCGTGGGTCTATGGGCCGCCGGCGTCGGGACGGTGACGATTGTGGGATACGGCATCAAGTTCTGGCTTGGAGCGTGAGCAAGCAAGCCTTAACCGAACTTCAGCCCCCGATGAAAAACGAGCAGCCGGCCCTTTCAATCCGGGGCCGCAGTCCTCATATGTAAATAAAATCTGCCGGGTTTGCTCGGCGTTCTTAAAAATGGGATGGATCGATGCGCAGCTACGGTAAGTTATTTGCAACTCTGGCGATTGGCATGGTGGTCATGATGTCCGCTGTCGATTTCGCCGAAGCCCGGCGCGCCGGCAGCGGTTTCGGCAGCCGCGGTACGCGGACATTTGACTCCGCACCTGCCACGCGCACGGCCCCGGCTCCGGCCGCGCCGATCGAACGCACGATGACGCCACAGAGCCAGGCGACCCGTCCGGCCGCTGCACCGAATGCGACGACACCGGCCCGTAACGGCATCTTCGGCGGTCTTGGTGGCGGCCTCATGGGTGGCCTGTTGATGGGCGGCCTGTTCGGCATGCTGCTTGGTACCGGTTTCGGCGGCGGCTTCGGCTTCCTGGGCCTGATCTTCCAGGGCATCCTGATCGCCCTGCTTATCGGCTTCCTGATGCGCATGTTCGCCCGTCGCCAGCAGCCGGCTGCCCCCGGTGCCAGCTATTCCGCCCGCCAGGACATGTCGGGTGGTGCCGGCCAGGCTCCGTTCCAGATGCCGCGCATGGGTGGCGCTGCCGCTGCCCCGGCACGGCCGAAGAACCCGGATGAAATCGGCATTTCCAATGTCGACCTCGACCGTTTCGAAGCAATGCTGAAGCAGTTGCAGGCGGCTTACGCTGCTGAAGACTACGCGGCGCTTCGCAAGATCACGACGCCGGAGGCGATGTCCTATCTGGCCGAGGAATTGAGCGAGAACGCCACAAAGGGCCTGAAGAACGAGGTGCGCGATGTGCATCTCGTCCAGGGCGACGTTGCAGAAACCTGGCGCGAAGGCCCTGTGGATTATGCGACGGTGGCGATGCGTTACGAGGCGATCGACGTCATGCGCGACCGTGCGAGCGGCCAAGTGGTCGAAGGCGACCCGGACAAGCCGTCGGAATCGGTTGAGCTTTGGACATTCACCCGCAAGGGCCGTGGCGAGTGGCTGATCTCGGCCATCCAGGGCGCTAACTAAGCGATCTGATTGAGACAAAAAGAAAGGCGGTCGGGCAACCGGCCGCCTTTTTGCATGGCATGAGAACAGGGGGAGTTCAGTCGCAGCTCTGCAACTGACGGGCATAGGTGTAGGTGATGTCGGTGAAGCGTTTGGCGCCGCGCGTCGCCTCCGGGCGGCTGCGCCATGACCCGCGCTTATAGCCTTCCACGCCGGAGTGATAGGCAAGGTAAAGATTGTAGGGGTCGTTGAGCGGAATGCCCGCTTTTTCATGGCTGTCGCGGTGATACCAGCCGATGAACTGTACGGCATCGGCATAATTGGTGCGCCGCGCGCCGCCGCGTCCGGTCTCGCGCTGATAGCGGTCCCAGGTTCCGTCCAGAGCCTGGGAGTAGCCATAGGCCGTCGATTGCCGTTTCCAGGGTATGAAGCCGAAAAGCTTGGTGCGCGGTGGGCGCGCATTATGACGGAAGCCGGATTCGGTATAGATCGTCGCCAGGATGATCGGCACCGGCACGCCATATTGGCGCGAGGCATGCTCGGTCGCGCTGCGCCAATTGTTGAAGAAGCTATCCCGCTGATCGAATATGGCGCAAGCATTGCGCGTGTGGCTCGGTGGCGTGGCACAGCCAGCCAAAGTCGACGCCAGAAGGATAACGACAAAAACGCTACGCATCGCCAGACCTCTCTTTCCGGCGAGCCTAATGTTAAAAATTTAATAAAAGGTATGCTTGTACCTAAAAAAATCAGGCTCCCGGCGATCTGGACCAACTGTGCAAAACAGCAGTGCCTGATTGTGCTTGCGGGACAGAAAGCCGATGGTTCGCCCGTGGCCTGCGCTGTCGCTGCCGTGTGACGCGCCGGGTCGGATTGGGAGGAAAGACTATGCCGATCCTGGAGATCTTGAACTATGCCGGTATTGCGGTGTTTGCGGCGACCGGCGCCTTGTCTGCCTCCCGCAAGCAGCTTGACATCATCGGCCATGTCTTCCTGGCATCGGCCACAGGCATTGGCGGCGGCACGCTGCGCGACGTGATCCTGGGCGCCACGCCTGTCTTCTGGGTGCTGAACCCGGCGCCGCTGATCGTCTGCGCGGCAGTGGCCGTCCTCCTGTTCTTCACCGCCCATCTGTTCCAGTCGCGCTACCGTGTGCTCGTCTGGCTCGATGCGGTCGGGCTGTCTGCCTATTGCGTGATGGGGGCGGCCAAGGGATTGGCCGCAAGCGGCTCCATGACGGTGGCGCTGGTCACCGGCGCCCTGACCGCCACCTTTGGCGGCGTGCTGCGCGATCTGCTGGCGAATGAGCCGTCCGTCCTGCTGCGGCCGGAGATCTATGTCACCGCCGCGCTGGTCGGCTCCTTCGTCTTCGTGGCTGCCTCCTGGCTGGCATTGCCGCTCTGGGCGGCGTCGACGCTCGGCGTGCTCGCGGCCTTCATCGTGCGGGGCGGTGCCCTTCACTACGGCTGGACGCTGCCGATTGGCAGGGCGTTGCCCGGCCGCAACCCCGACGACGTGTTGTAGGCTATGATGTTGGTGCCAGCGTAGACGGCAATTGACTGATAGGGTTGTTCGCATACAAACCTATCACGTGATGCGGACAATGCACTGGTGCGATTCGCAGGGGGACCATGCTGAATGCCAGCGCGATTTTTTGACGATGACGGCGCCATCCTGCCGGAAGACCTGCAGGTGCTGCAGAGCGTCTTCGATGAATTGCGCAAAACCCGGGGCTTCGACGCGAAAACCGCCGAGGCCGACGATTTTGCCGCCTCGATCGTTCAACTCTTCAAGGCAGGGTTTCGCTCTAAGGATGAGCTGATTTATATGTTGGAAACAGGCCCCGAACTGCGCGACTGACAGGCGCGCAATCGCACTTAGCAGCGCTTAAAAATCCAGCATCTACAAGAGAAAAATGGTAGCGGGAGGCAGAATTGAACTGCCGACCTCAGGGTTATGAATCCTGCGCTCTCACCAACTGAGCTACCCCGCCACAGGGGTCCGGAGAGACTGAAAGCCGCCCCGTCGATTAGGTTGGCCGGCTTATAAGGTGCTGCCGCGCACCCTGTCAAGCACTGTCATCGTCTTTGCCGCGGGAAAAATCGCCAGCGCTTTCAGTGCCGTGTCATGCCGCGACCGTGTCGGCCAGCAGAGCCTTCAGGCTTGCCTCGGCGGCGCCGGATCGTTCCGAGCGTTCGATGAATCCGCCGCCATAGACGCGGGCGTCGGGGCCGGGGGCGGAATAGATGACGCAGGCCTGTCCGGGTGCAACGCCGGCTTCGCCTTGTTCGAGCTCGACATAGGTGCCGTTGGCATCGCTGTGCAGCACGGCAGGCGTCGGCGGGCGGGTCGAGCGCACCTTGGCGAAGCAGGCGAAACCGTCGGCCGCTTCTTCCGCCAGCGTCCGGTCGCCGAGCCAGTTGATGTCGCGCAGATAAACGCGGTGGGTTTCCAGCGCCTCACGCGGGCCGACGACGACGCGGCGCGAGCGGGCGTCGAGATAGACCACATAGAGCGGTTCACCGGTGGCAACGCCGAGGCCTTTGCGCTGGCCGATGGTGTAGTGCAGGATGCCGTCATGCTGGCCCAGCACGCGGCCGTCCAGATGCACGATGTCGCCGGCCAATGCCGCATTCGGCTTCAGCTTGGTGATGATATCGGCATACTTGCCCTGGGGCACGAAACAGATGTCCTGGCTATCGGCCTTCTTGGCGACGACGAGGCCCATGTCCTCGGCAAGCTTGCGGGTTTCCGCCTTTGACATGCCGCCCAAGGGAAAGCGCAGGTAGTCGATCTGTTCCTGCGTGGTGGCGAACAGGAAGTAGCTCTGGTCGCGCTCGCTGTCGATGGGACGGAACAGGGCGCGGTGATCTGGGTCATTGGTCAGCGGCACGGATTTCGAGCGGATATAGTGGCCTGTGGCCAGGGCATCCGCACCGAGCTCTCGTGCCGTCGCCAGGAGATCGGCAAACTTGACCGTCTGGTTGCAGGCCACGCAGGGGATCGGTGTTTCGCCAGCGACATAGCTGTCCATGAACGGGTTAATGACCGTGTCGCGGAAGCGCTGTTCATAGTCCAGCACGTAATGGGGAATGCCAAGGGTTTCGCAGACGCGGCGCGCGTCGTCGATGTCCTGGCCGGCGCAGCAGGAACCGGCCCGGTGCACCGCGGCGCCGTGATCATAAAGCTGCAGCGTGATGCCGATGACGTCGTAGCCCTCGCGTTTCAGCAGGCCGGCCACGACGGAGGAATCGACGCCACCGGACATGGCGACGACGACGCGGGTATCTTCCGGCTTCTTGTCAAAATCGAGCGTATTCACGGGCGTCTCGGCAAATAAAAGGGTTGCTCGGCGCAGTCTCCCGGTGCACTGGACCGGGACGGAGCCGCTTGCGGGCAGGCGAAAACGCGATTTCGCCGCTATTGTTGACGGATATAGAAAGGATTGCCCCTTCAGGCAAGAGGCAGTGATTCGGCATGGTGTGCAATGAGGTCTGACATGGGGTCCAGAGTGACGCTCGAGGCAGTTGAAGAACGGTTTCCCGTCGATGGTGCCTTCACCATATCAAGGGGCTCCCGCACCGAGATCCGCGTGGTCACGGTCACGCTGTCGGATGGCGTTCATCGGGGGCGTGGCGAGTGCGTGCCCTATGCCCGCTATGGCGAGACCGTCGAGGGCGTGATTGCGACGATCCTTTCGGTGCGTGGCGCGCTGGCCGATGGTCTCGACCGCTTCGCCCTGCAAGGCCTGCTTCCGCCGGGCGCCGCCCGCAACGCGCTGGACTGTGCCTTCTGGGATCTGGAGGCCAAGCGGGTGGGCAAGCCGGCCTGGCAACTCGCCGGGCTTGTGGCACCGCAACCCCTGCAAACGGCCTTTACCCTGTCTTTGGGAACGCCCGAGAGCATGCGGGCGGCAGCGGCCAAGAATGCGACGCGGCCGCTGTTGAAGGTCAAGCTGGGTGGCGAGGGCGATCTGGAGCGGATCGAGGCAGTGCGCCAGGGCGCGCCGGAGAGCCGCATCATCGTCGATGCCAATGAGGGCTGGACGGTGTCGCAATATCTGGAGCTTGCGCCCGTTCTGTCGCGGCTTGGCGTGGCCCTGGTCGAGCAGCCGCTGCCGGCGGCCGATGACAGTGCGCTTCTGGGCATCGCGCGACCTTTGCCAATCTGCGCGGATGAAAGCTGCCACGACACCGCCTCGCTTACAAAGCTCGCCGGCAAATATGATGCCGTCAATATCAAGCTCGACAAGACGGGCGGCCTGACCGAGGCACTCGTCATGCGTGACGCTGCCGTCGTGGCGGGGTTCGACATCATGGTCGGCTGCATGCTCGGCACGTCGCTCGCCATGGCCCCGGCCTTCCTGGTGGGGCAGGGGGCAGGATTTGTCGACCTCGACGGGCCGCTGCTCCTGGCGGGGGATCGGGAGGTGCCGATCCGCTATGAGGGGTCGACGATGTTCGCGCCAGAGGCTGGGCTTTGGGGGTGAGCAATCGTTTTTCGATCCCGGCATACGATACGATAGCGTTTGCGGCTTACCCCCCTCTGTCCTGCCGGACATCTCCCCCACAAGGAGGGAGATCGACTCGCGGCGAATGCCTCGCCAAGAGCTATCGGCGCACGGTTTGCTTTGATAGGGAGCGGACGACATCGCCAAGCCGATCTCCCTCCTTGTGGGGGAGATGCCCGGCAGGGCAGAGGGGGGTGACCATAAGTGCATCGCCATCGGTGCCAGTACACGCCTTGCGGCTACATCCCGCTCAGCTCCGCCCGATGCCGTTGCTTTGCTCGGCGCACCTCTCCCTGTGTTTGGGCGTTGGGGCTAACGCTTGATCCTGAAAATGAGGAACAGGATCATGGAAATTGGCAGACTGAAGAGCAACACTACCCAACCAAACATCAAGATAGAAGTCGCAGTCGGGACACACGGAATGATCCACACTGCACTTGATGCGGGACAATATGCGGCATGCGTTCCGTTGCGCATTACAATCATGGTCACCATGGACGCAACGATCACACCAACGAGTACGCCAAAGCCAAGCGCAATAAGAAGCGGACGCTGAAATGCCCTTGTTTTCATACGACCGCCTTAACACATTTGTGCTGGCCCCCACATGGATGAGGGCTATTCATTCAACAAGCCCGCAGCGGCACTAAGCTTACATCTCACTCAGTTCCGCCCGATGCCGTTGCATGGCAAGGAAGCGTTTGTAGTCCCGTTCGTAGCGGCTGGCAGCGGAGGTATCCGGCGCAATCACCTTGCCGCCGCGGCGCATGGCGGTGCCTGATGCAAACAGCGTGGGATGCCAACCCGCCGATGTGGCCGCGTTGATGGCCGTTCCGAGCAGAACCGCGTCGGCGACGTCGGGCAGCACGATCGGGCAGCCGGTCACGTCGGCATAGAGCTGGGTCAGCAATGGGTTCTTCACATGGCCGCCTGTCAGCGTGATGCGCTCATGGGCATAGCCGCTCTGGCCCATGGTATCGAGGATCTGCTTCAGCCCAAGCGCGATCGCTACGCAGGCGCGCCAATAGAGCCGGCAGAGGCCATCGAAGGAGGTGTCCAGCGTCAGGCCCGAAATGACGCCTGTCATGTGCGGATCGGCAAACGGAGAGCGGTTGCCGTGGAAGTCCGGCAGGATATTGATGCCATCGGCGAAGTCAGGCCCTTCCTCCGCCTTGAGTTCCAGGATGCGGGCGATCACCTGCTGGTGGCGCGGGACGCTCGAGTCCGCTGTGGCGCTGTGGATCTGCAGCAGGTGGTTGAGCAAGCCGCCGGTGGCCGATTGCCCGGCCTCCACCAGCCAGTGCTCCGGAAAGACGGATTCGTAATAGGGACCCCAGAGGCTGCGGCCAAAACGCGGCTCTCTGGCAAAGGCGATGATGCAGCTCGACGTGCCGCCGATGATGGCGACCTGGCCATCAAGGCTGTCGTCATTGCCGCCGGACGAGCCAAGCACGCCCAGTGCGCCGGCATAGGCATCCACCATGCCCGCGGCGACCGGAATGCCTTCGTCAAGTCCAAAGGCGGCTGCAGCCTCCGCCGACAGCGTGCCGACAGCGGCACCGATCGGGACCGTTTCATCCGGCAATCCACCACGCTCGGTCAGATCTTCAAGACCGACCATGGCCAGAAAATCCCGCTGCCAGCCGTTGTCGGACTGCGCCATGTAGGTCCATTTGGCGGTCAGCGTGCATCGGGAGCGGGCGGGGGAGCCGGTCGCCTTCCAGGTGAGGAAATCGGCAAGGTCGAGAAACAGGCCGGCGCGCTGCCAGAGGTCCGGCCGGTGCCGCTTCAGCCACATCAGCTTGGGGATTTCCATCTCCGGAGACATCACCTCGCCGGAATGCAGCACTGCCTTGTGGCCGGTGCGGCTGCATTCATCGGCTTCTGCCGTTGCCCGGTGGTCGAGCCAGGCGATGGTATCGAAGCGATGGCTTGCGGTCTGAGTCAGGGGCAGTTGGGTGCCATCGGCGCCGCGCAAGACGAGGGAACAGGTGGCGTCGAAGGCCATGGCGGCGATGCGTGCTGCGTCTATGCCGCTTTCTGCCAGCGCATCCCGCACCGCGCCGCAGCTTGCGGCCCAGATTTCTTCCGAATCATGCTCGCCTCTGTCGTCACGCGGGCGATAGAGCAGGATCGGCCGTTCGCACCGGGCCAAAAGGGCGCCCGCTTGGTCGAAGACGCCGGCGCGCGCACTGCCCGTTCCGACATCCACCGCAATTACGTGGTCGCGCATTATGGCTGGTTTCCGTCCCTGTCGCCTGTTTTTGCCACAAGGTGGAGCAAATCGGCCATGGCGTCAAACGTCTGATCGGGTTCAAGGGCCAGCAGGGCCTGATGATAATGCGTGCCCTTGGCATGGCCACCGCCGGTGAAGGCAAACACCGTCATGCCGGCGGCCTTTGCCGCTTCAACCCCGGCGGGGCTGTCTTCGATGACGATGCAGCGCGAGGGCTCGTAGCCCATCTGGCGCGCCGCAAACAGAAAGAGATCCGGCGCCGGCTTGCCGCGTTCCACCATGGTGGCGGAAAAGATGTTGGGAAAGCAATCGATCAGGCCCGTCACCGTCAGCGACAGCTCGATGCGCTCCTTCTGGCTGGAGGAGGCGACGCACCAGTCGAAATTCTCCTGGGCGAGGCCTCTGACAGCCTCTGATATCCCTGCCATGGGCTCCAGTTCAGCGCGGAAACGATCATAGAGGCTGGCCCGCATCGCTGAGAGAAAGGCCTCGTTGATGTCGAGGCCGTATTCGTCCCGGGCGGTCGAGATAACGGCACCGAGGCTGCGGCCCAGGAAGCGGCGATGCACCATCTCGCTGTCGATCGGCATGCCGGCCGCGCTCAAGGCATCGACCAGAACCTCGATCGAGATCGGCTCGCTGTCCACGAGCACGCCATCGCAATCGAAAATGATCAGCTGGCGTGCCGTCTCGGTCATGCGGTCTTCCTATCCCCCAAGCGTGCCGTCGAGATACCGCTGCAGGGTTTGCGCGGTGCCGACCTCGCGCAAGCTAGCAAGAGCCTCTGCGAATCGCTTGCGGAAAAACTGGCTTTCCCCGACTTTGCCAAAGATATCGGAGAGGCCGAGGAAGATGTTCGGGTCGGTGCGGGAGGCAAGCGCCGTTGCCTGCAGGCGCTCGGCGCTGGCATCGTTGAACACGATGTCCTGTCTACTGTCGGACTTGCCCTCGAAATAGCGGCACCAGAGCGCGGAAACCAGCGCCAGGCCCTTGATGTCGAGCCCCTTGGCCAGGCGGTCTGCCGTGGACGGAAGGATGAATTTCGGTTGGCGGTTGGAACCGTCCTGAGCCAGCCGTGGAATGGTGTCGCCGATCTTGGGATTGGAGAAGCGGCTTTCGATCAGCGCGGCATAGTCCTGAAGGCTGGTGTTCGGCACCGGCGGCACCACCGGGATGATCTCGTCATGGGTCAGCTTGGCGAGAAACGCGCGGATCAGCGGGTTTTCCATCGCCTCGTGCACGAAGTGGATGTCCATCAGCGCCGCCGGATAGGCGATCGCCGCGTGGCCGCCATTGAGGATGCGCAGTTTCATCAGCTCATAGGGGGCAACATCGGGTACGAAGGTTACGCCTACCTCTTCCAGCGCCGGGCGGCCAAGCGGGAACTTGTCCTCCATCACCCATTGCTTGAATTCCTCGCAGAAGACGGGCCAGTTGTCTTCGATCCCGTAGACTTCCCGGGTCATGGTAACCTCGCGGTCGCCGGTGGCCGGTGTGATGCGATCCACCATGGAATTGGGGAAGGCAACATTCTCGTGGATCCAATGGGCGAAATCAGGGTCGGACAGCTTGGCCAGCCCCGTCACCGTCGCTTCCGTCACCTCGCCGTTGCCGGGAATGTTGTCGCAGCACATCACGGTGAACGGCGCGATGCCGGCATCGCGGCGCGCCTTGAGGCCTGCGATGATCAACCCGAACACGGTCTTAGGGCTGGCCGGGTTCTGGCTGTCGGCGACGATCGCCGGGTGGGTGGGGTCGAAATGGCCGGTTGCCGGGTCGATGAAATAGCCGCCTTCGGTGATCGTCATCGAAACGATTCTGATCGCCGGGTCCGCCATGGCGGCTATGATCTGGTCGAAATCCGGCGCGGTGAGGATACCGACCATCGGCCCTGTTACGGTCGCCTTGCTGACATTGTTGTCCTGCTCGACAACCGTCGTCAGGAAATCCTGCGCCGCCAGCTTTTCCTTCATCTTCTGGTCGGATGCCATCACACCGGCGCCAAGAATGGCCCAATCTAGGTCCTTGCCCCGGTTGAACAGCTCGTGAAGGTAGATGGCCTGGTGGGCGCGGTGGAAATTGCCGACGCCGAAATGCAGGATGCCCGCCTTCAGCCGCTCGCGGGCATAGGCCGGTACGGCGGCCGTCTGTGCGGCCTGTTCAAGGGTTGCGAGCGAGAGTTTGCAGGTCATGTCGGTATCCTCGAAATCGAGAGGCATTGAAAGATCGGATGGCCTCAGCTCATCCAGTTGCCGCCGTCGACATTGTATGTCTGGGCGACGATGTAGTCGGCGTCCGGTGAGGCGAGGAAGATCGCCATGCCGGTCAGATCCTCGGCGCGCCCCATGCGGCCGAACGGAACGGATTCACCAACCAGCTTCTTCTTCTCGCCCAGCGCCCGGTTTTCATGCTTTGCGAATAGCGCGTCGACATGGTCCCAATGTTCGCCATCGACGACGCCGGGGGCGATCGCGTTGACATTGATGCCGTGCTTGATGAGGTCGAGCCCGGCGGATTGGGTAATCGAGATGATGGCGGCCTTGGTCGCGCAGTAGACGGCCACCAGAGCTTCGCCGCGCCGGCCGGCCTGGCTTGCCATGTTGATGATCTTGCCGCCCTTGCCGCGCGCGATCATGGACTTGGCGGCGGCCTGCAGTATGAACAGCGAGCCAGCGACGTTGATCGAGAAGAGACGGTCATAGCTCTCGCGGGTGATCTCGACGATTGGTGCGAGATCAAAGAGAGCAGCGTTGTTGATTAGGATATCGAGGCCGCCGTTCTTGTCCTCAACTGCCCTGATGGCGGCGTCGATGGAGGCCTGGTCGGTAACATCAAGCTTCACGGCATAGGCGGCCTCGCCGATTTCGCTCGCCGTGCGGCTGGCGCGGGCGAAATCGATATCGGCTATCGCGACTGTTGCGCCCTCGCGGACATAGGCCTCGGCGAAGGCGCGGCCGATGCCGCGGGCCGAACCCGTGATCAGCGCCGATTTTCCCTGGAGCCTGCCAGTCATATCGCCAGCCCCTTGTCGTTGAAGCGGTGCATGCGTGCGGGGTCGGGGGTCAGGAATACGGTATCGCCATGGGAGACGGGCACGTCGCCGCTGGTGCGCACGGTCACCATGCCGATCTTGTCGACCTTGACGTGCAGGAAGGTATCGGATCCCAGATGCTCGGCCACACCGACGACACCGGACCATGTGCCGCTCTCCTTCGACAGCCGGATATGTTCCGGTCTGAAACCGATCGTGTGGGCATTGAAGCCGGAGGCGATTTCTCCCGTCGCGAAGTTCATGCGCGGCGAGCCGATGAAGCCGGCAACGAAGATGTTGTCGGGCTTGTTGTAGAGGTCGAGCGGCGAGCCGACCTGTTCGATATGGCCTGCATTCAGCACCACGATCTTGTCGGCCATGGTCATGGCTTCGACTTGGTCATGGGTGACGTAGATCATCGTGGTTTTTAGCTGGTAGTGCAGTTCGCTGATCTCCAGCCGCATCGTGCCGCGCAGCGAGGCGTCGAGGTTGGACAGCGGTTCGTCGAACAGGAAGGCCGAGGGTTCGCGCACGATGGCGCGGCCGATCGCTACGCGCTGGCGCTGGCCGCCCGAGAGCTGGCCGGGGCGCCGGTCGAGATAGTTGGTGAGGTTCAATACGCGGGCGGCGTCCGTCACCTTTTTGTCGATGGTCGCCTGGTCGAGCTTGGCCATCTTCAGGGGGAAGGCGATGTTGTTGCGCACGCTCATATGCGGATAGAGCGCGTAGGACTGGAACACCATGGCGAGGCCACGCTTGGCGGGCGCTTCGTCCGTCACATCGCGGCCATCGATGATGATCTTGCCGGTCGTTGTGTCTTCAAGGCCGGCGATGAGGCGCAGCAGGGTGGACTTGCCGCAGCCGGAGGGGCCGACAAAGACGACGAATTCGCCTTCCTTGATGTCGAGGTCGATGCCGGGGATGACCGTGGTTGCCCCGAAGGATTTGGTGACCTTGTTGAGTACGATGTTACCCATATGTGTTCTCCCCGTGGCCATCAGGCCGTGTCGGATTGCCGACTTGTCTTATTTCACCGCGCCGAATGTCAGGCCGCGCACGAGTTGCTTCTGGCTGAACCAGCCCATGATCAGGATGGGCGCGATGGCGAGCGTCGAGGCTGCCGAGAGCTTGGCCCAGAACAGACCCTGCGGGCTTGAGAAGGAGGCGATGAAGGCCGTCAGCGGTGCCGCGTTCGTGGTCGTCAGGCGGATGGTCCAGAAGGCCTCGTTCCAGGCCAGGATGATGTTCAAGAGCATGGTCGAGGCGATGCCGGGAACCGCCATCGGCGTCAGCACATAGATGATCTCGTTCAACAGGGAGGCGCCGTCCATGCGCGCGGCCTCCAGGATCTCGCCGGGGATCTCGCGGAAATAGGTGTAGAGCATCCAGACGACGATCGGCAGGTTGATGAGCATCAGCATGATGGTCAGGCCGATGCGGGTGTCGAGCAGGCCGAAATCGCGGAACAAGAGATAGATCGGCACGAGAACGGCGACCGCCGGCATCATCTTGGTGGAGAGCATCCACATCAGGATGTCCTTGGTCCTTTTCGTTGGCGAGAACGCCATGGCCCAGGCCGAGGGGATCGCGACGATCAGCGCCAGGATGGTGGAGCCGACCGAGATCACCACGGAGTTCATGAAGGGCTTGAAGTAGTCGCGCTCCGTCTGCACCGTCACGTAGTTTTCCAGCGTGAACGACGGGATGAGGTCAAAGCCCTGGATCGCCTCGGTCTCGGTCTTCACCGAGGTGATGAGCGTGTAGAGGATCGGGAAGAAGATCACCAATGCCACGATCCAAGCGGCGAGCGAGAAGGCGATCTTGCGTTTTGTCGAGACTGCGCGAGCCATATGTCTTCTCCTCAGCGATCAAGGTTCTTGCCGACGGCGCGCATCAGGAAGAAGGCGACCACGTTGGCGAGGATGACTGCGATGATGCCGCCTGCCGATGCACCGCCTACGTCATAGCCGAGCAGCGCCGTGCGATAGATCAGGAAGGCGAGGTTGGTGGAGGCGTAGCCCGGGCCGCCATTGGTCGTGACCAGGATTTCGGCATAGACCCCGAGCAGGAAGATGGTCTGGATCAGGATGACGACGGTGATCGCGCGGGCGAGGTGGGGCAGCGTCAGGTAGATGAACTGGCTGATGAAGCCGGCGCCATCCATCTCGGCCGCTTCCTTCTGCTCCCCATCAAGGGATTGCAGGGCGGTGAGCAGGATAAGCGTCGCGAATGGCAGCCACTGCCAGGCAACGATGATGATGATCGAAAACAGCGGATACTGCGCGAACCAGTCCACCGGCTGGAAACCGAGCGCTCGGTTGATGTCTGCCAGCACGCCATAGCCGGGATGCATGATCATGTTCTTCCAGACGAGTGCCGCCACCGGCGGCATGACGAAGAAGGGCGAGATGATCATGATGCGCACGATGCCCTGGCCGAACATCGGCTGGTCGAGCAGAAGCGCGATGGCGATGCCGCCGATCACGGTGATAAAAAGCACGCCGCCAACGATCAGCAGCGTGTTCCAGATGGACTGGAAGAAGGCAGGATCCGTATAGAAATACTGGTAATTGAACAGGCCGCCGAAGCTGACATTGGCAGGGTTCAGCAGATTATAGTTCTGGAACGAGAACCACAGCGTCATCGCCAGGGGAACGATCATCCAGATCAGGAGAAGGCCCACGGAGGGCGCCATCATCAGACGCGCCAGCGTCTTCGTGTTTTGCGTTGCCATAGCTGCACCCACCCTCATGGCTGACGTCGCGGCCGTCATGGCCTCCTAGCGTGTCAGCTCGTTCTTGGTTTTGCCCAGAGACATCCGCGCCCAAACGGCAGGCTGGGGCGCGGCGCCATTGACATGGCTGCCCGGCTTGCGATCCGGGCAGCGTCTTTCCCCTGGGTGGGAAACTTACTTGATGTAGCCGCCGCGGGTCATTTCGCGGGTCGAGACCTGCTGTGCCTGGGCGAGTGCGTCGTCAACCGACATCTGCCCGGCAAGTGCTGCCGAGAACAGCTGGCCCACGGTCGTGCCGAGACCCTGGAATTCCGGGATCGCCACGAACTGGACGCCGACATAAGGCACCGGCTTGACGGTCGGGTTCTTCGGATCGGCAGCGTTGATCGAGTCGAGCGTCATCTTGGCGAAGGGCGCTGCCTTCTGGTATTCCGCATTCTCATAGAGCGAGGTGCGGGTGCCCGGAGGAACGTTTGCCCAGCCTTCCTTGGAGGCGACGAGCTCGAGATAGGCCTTGCTGGTTGCCCAGGAGATGAACTTCTCGGCTGCTTCAGCCTTCTGCGAGCCAGCCGGGATCGCGAGGTTCCAGGCCCAAAGCCAGTTGCCACGCTTGCCGAGGCCGGTATCCGGAGCGAGCGCGAAGCCCACCTTGTCGGCAACGGTCGAATCCTTCGGATTGGTGACGAAGGAGGCCGCAACCGTGGCATCGATCCACATGCCGCACTTGCCCTGCTGGAACAGCGCCAGATTCTCGTTGAAGCCGTTGGACGAGGCGCCCTGCGGGCCGGCGTCGTTCATCAGCTTGACGTAGAAGTCGAGCGCATTCTTCCATTCGGGCTGGTCGAACTGCGGCTTCCAGTTCTCATCGAACCAACGAGCACCGAAAGCATTGGCCGTTGCCGTCAGGAAGGCGATGTTCTCACCCCAGCCGGCCTTGCCGCGCAGGCAGATGCCGTTGATGCCGGCGGCGCGGTCGGTCATCTTGCGGGCCGCATCAGCGATGAAGTCCCAGGTCGGTGCGTCGGGCATCTTCAGCCCGGCCTTTTCGATCAGGTCCTTGCGGTACATGACCATCGAGCTTTCGCCGTAGAAGGGCGCCGCATAGAGCTTGCCGTCTTCGCCGGTCAGGCCCGAACGGATGGCCGGCAGGAGGTCGTCGACATCGTAATCGGCGCCGAGATTGTCGAGCGGCAGCAGCCAGCCCTGCTTGGCCCAGATCGGCACTTCATAGGTGCCGATCGTCATAATGTCGTACTGGCCGCTCTTGGTGGCAACGTCAGTGGTGACGCGTTCACGCAGGACGTTTTCTTCGAGCGTGACCCATTCGACCGTGATGTCGGGGTTTTTCGCGGTGAACTCGCTCGTCAGGCCCTGCATGCGGACCATGTCGCCGTTGTTGACCGTTGCGATGGTGAGGGTTTCGGCAGAAGCCATGCCAGCCAATGCCAGAGCCGAGCATGCGCCCAGCAGAATCGTCTTCAATGTCATATCTTCCTCCCAGAAGAGAAATGAGCATTCGCTTTGCTCATGGGCAATTACTCGATTCATCGGCGCAGAAAGTCAATGCAGAATCCATGCTGCAGCGCCGAAAGACGCAGTTAAGCGATTGTGCCGAAAAGGAAAAATTTAATGGGGATCAGCCGCGAAGCAGGTAGCGTGCCGCATCTTCGTCGGTAATGAGGGCGTTGACATGCCCGCCCAACACGGCCCCGCGAATGGCGGCATGCTTGCGCTTGCCCTTGGCCATGCCGATGACACAGCTGTTTTCCCGCGAGGGCAGCGCAATGCTGGCAACCCGGTCGTTGACGGAGTTTTCCAGCAGCTTTCCATTGGCATCGAAGATCCAGCCGCAGATTTCGCCGACGGCGCCCTCGGCCATCAGGCTCTCCATCTCCGCCGTCTGCAGGAAGCCGTCGACCAGCAGCGGTGCATTCAGGCCGAGATCGCCGATACCGACAAAGGTGACGTCGGCCTTGGCGCCCAGTTCCACCGTTGGATGGACCAGTGCCTGGCTGTGCAGCAGTTCCCGCTCCTCGCGCGAGGATACGAGAACGGGCAGCGGCATGGGGAAATGCCGGGCCTTGATGGCGTCGGCCATGGAGAAGATGACGTTGTAATAGGCCGCCGAGCCGTCGGGGCTGACATTTCCCGTCAGCGACACGATCCGGTGCTGGGGACATTCCATCGGCAGCAGCTGATCGACAGCGGCGCGCAGCGTGCGGCCAGTCCCGATCGCCATGATCAGGGGATCGGTCTGCTTCAGCCACCGCTCGATTTCGGCGGCACCTGCTTCGGCGATACCCGACGTGGCCGAATCGGAACCGGGATCGGAGGGCACCACCTCGACCTGCCGCAGGTTGAACTTCTGCTGCACGGCATCGGCAAGCTCGAGGCAGGTGGCGATGGGGTGGTCTAGACGAACCTTGATCAGCTTTTCCGCCACCGCCAGCGAGACGAGCCGCTGGGCGCTCTGGCGGGAAATCCCCATGATGGAGGCAATCTCGTCCTGGGTACGCCCGGCCACGTAATAGAGCCAGCCCGCGCGGGCAGCGTCGTCAAACCGTCCCTGATTGCCTGCCTTGCGTGCCATGATGATCCTTCCGGTGCTAATCGGTAGCGGCGGTCCGTGGGCCTGTCAATCAATCAGCTATAGCGGGAGCCTTGGAAATGGGTGGCTCGGTTGCATTGCGGGGTACCCCCCTCTGCCCTGCCGGGCATCTCCCCCTCAAGGGGGGAGATCCGCAAGCGGCGCGATCCCCACCTGCTCACTTGCGTCGCAATGGAATTGGCGCAGCGGCTCCATCCGATCTCCCCCTTTGAGGGGGAGATGCCCGGCAGGGCAGAGGGGGTAGCCCCAACAGGCAAGCCGCCTATTTCTTCACCGGTGGCGTGCCGTGGGTGTGGAAGGTCTCGATGGTCTTGAGACCCCAGGCCTGGCCCTTCTTGCGCTCGGTTTCGGTCCAGGTCACGGTTTGCCAGTCCGGTGCCAGGATCAGCCTTGCACCGGCATTGGCAAGCTCGACGCGATTGCCCGCGGGCTCCCAGACATAGAGGAAGAAGGTGCCCTGGATCGCGTGTTTGTGCGGGCCGGTTTCGATATGGACGCCGTTTTCCAGGAAGATATCGGCGGCGCGCAGGATGTCCTCGCGCTGGTCGGTGGCATAGGTGACGTGATGGAAGCGGCCGCTGCCGCCGCCATGCTCTTCTGTGCAGGCGAGGTCGTAGGTCTTGTTGTTGACGGTGAACCAGCAGCCGCCGAGCCGGCCATTGTCCAACTGGATCTGTTCCGTCACGCGGCTGCCGAGGCAGGTCACCATGAAGTCGCGGAATTCGGTCACATCGGATGAAAGGAGGTTCAGGTGGTCGAGGCGGCGCGGGCTTGCACCCTGGGCGTGGAACCGGCTCGACATGTTTTTCAGGGCCGGCTTGTCTTCTGCCGGCGGAACGTAGCGATTGGTATCCCAGTAGAGTTCGAACACGTGTCCGAAGGGATCCTCGAAGCGGAACGCCTTGCCGTGGCCCATGTCGCCGTCCACCCAGCCTATCACTTTGAAGCGGCTCGCCTCGATCGCCTTGACGCGTCGTTCCAGCGCCTGTGGTGAAGAGACACGATAGCCGATGTGGCCGACGCCTGTCGTATCGGAGCGCGTGAGCTTCAGCGTGTGGAATTCATAGTCGTCCCAGGCCCGCAGATAGGCGGAGTTTTCGTCCCGCCCGCTTTCCTTCAGCCCATAGACGCGGGTGAAGAAATCAAGGCTCTCGTCAAACTTGTTGGTGAGAACTTCGACATGGCCCAGATGGGCGACGTCGTAGCAGGGCTCCGGGGTCTCGGTCATGGTGTCTCCTCCTGACAATGCCAAGCACTGTTTTAGCCGTTCTTCGTCCGATGCCAAGGGTGGCGGCCGGCCTGTATGGTCTGACCGGACAAGCCGCATGACCGGTAACCGACATCGCCGCGCCCTTGCACTTTCGTTGGCCTTGGCTATTCAAGAGTGGCACCCGATCGTGGGGCAAGGCAACGCAAAGCGCCTCTTTCAGGCACAGAATCGAACGGAAATCGCATGAAACTGATGGTCGCGGAAGCCGAGGCACTGGTGCTGCGAGCGCTCAGCGCAAGCGGTGTAACCAGCGAAAACGCGGTTCCAGTGGCCCGCGCCCTCGTGGCGGCGGAGGCAGCCGGGCAAAGTGGGCATGGCCTGCGGCGCGTACCGGCCTATGCCGCGCAGGCCGTCGCTGGCAAGGTGGATGGCAAGGCAACGCCGATTGCCAGTGCTACTCGGCCCGGCGTGCTGCGGATCGACGCTGCCAACGGTTTTGCTTATCCGGCGCTTGATCTTGCTGTCGAGAAATTGCCGGACATGGCGCGCCGCCAGGGCATTGCGCTTGCCGGTCTTTATCGCTCCCACCATGCGGGGGTGATGGCGCTGACGGTCGAGCGTTTTGCAGAGCAGGGGCTGGTGGCCCTGATGTTTGCCAATGCGCCGGCGTCGATGGCGCCCTGGGGCGGGCGCAAGCCGCTCTATGGCACCAACCCGATTGCCTTTGCCGTTCCCATTGCCGGTGAGGATCCGATCGTCATCGATCTGGCCCTCTCCAAGGTCGCGCGCGGCAAGATCATGGCGGCGACGCAGAAGAATGAACCGATCCCGGCCGACTGGGCCTTCGATGTCGATGGCAACTCCACCACCGATGCCCATCGTGGCCTTGCCGGCACCATGGCACCGATGGGGGACGCCAAGGGTGCGGCACTGGCGCTGATGGTGGAGATCCTGTCCGCAGGCCTTATCGATGCCAATTATGCCTATGAATCCTCTTCGTTGTTCGATGACAAGGGGCCGCCCGTGGGGCTTGGCCAGACCATCATCGCCATTGATCCTGACGCGACCGGTGAGCATACGGTCGAGAGGCTGAAGGGCCTGGCGGGGGAATTGTCGGCGCAGGAGGGTGTGCGTATTCCCGGCCGTCGCGGCCAGAGCCTCCGGCGGCAGGCCTATGAGACAGGTCTCGACATTGAGGACGATGTGGTTAAAGCCGTCGAGGCCTTGGCCTGACGCGCTGATGGTTGATTTGGAAATACGAGGAGTACCGCAATGGCCAAGATGATCCATTCCATGATCCGGGTGCTCGACGAGGCCCGTTCTGTCGACTTCTACGCCCGTGCCTTTGGTCTTGCGGTGGCGGATCGCGTCGAGTTCGACAGCTTCACGCTGATCTACATGAGCAATGCCGAGACCGGCTTCGAGCTGGAGCTGACGATCAACAAGGGGCGGACGGAACCCTATGCGCTGGGCGATGGTTACGGGCATCTGGCGGTGTCGGTCGATGACCTCGATGCCGAGCATGCGCGCCTGACGGAGGCCATGATGGCGCCCGGCAAGATCATCGACATGGCCCATGGCGGCGCGCCGCTCGCCCGGTTCTTCTTCCTGACCGATCCTGACGGCTACAAGATCGAGGTTTTGCAGCGGCGCGGGCGCTATCTCTAAACCGGCAATAACGAGGGGAATGATGCCATGGCGGCAGGTGATGTGAAGCTCGAGGAAAGCTGGAAGGAGCCGCTGGCTCCCGAATTCGAGAGCGAATACATGCGGGAACTCAAGGCCTTCCTGCAGGAGGAAAAGGCCCAGGGTAAGCATGTCTTTCCCAAGGGTTCGCAATATTTCCGCGCGCTGGATCTGACCCCGCTCGACGAGGTCAAGGTGGTCATCCTGGGCCAGGATCCCTATCACGGCGCAGGCCAAGCCCATGGCCTGTGCTTCAGCGTGCAGCCCGGCGTGCGCATCCCGCCGTCGCTCGTCAACATCTACAAGGAAATGGAAAGCGATCTCGGCATCAAACCGCCGCAGCATGGATTTTTGGAGCATTGGGCCCGGCAGGGCGTGCTGCTGCTCAACAGCGTGCTGACGGTGGAAGAGGGCAAGGCAGCGGCGCATCAAGGCCGCGGCTGGGAGCGGTTTACCGATGCGGTGATCAGGGTCGTCAACGAGGAATGCGACAGCGTGGTCTTCATCCTCTGGGGCTCTTATGCCCAGAAGAAGGCCGCCTTTGTCGACCAGCAACGCCATCTTGTGCTTAAGTCGCCGCATCCCTCGCCGCTATCGGCGCATAACGGCTTCTTTGGCAGCAAGCCCTTCTCCAAGACCAATGCTTTCCTGGAATCCAGGGGCGTCGAACCGGTCGACTGGCAATTGCCGCAAGATCCGATGCAGGGGTGAACGCTTTCCGGTAATCGTTCACAAAGCAAGAACAATCCGTCTCTGTCGGCTGGGCTGTTATGGCGCGCAGAAAGCGCCAATTATGGGCCATGAAGATTGTCCCGGAAACGTCAAAGGGGACAGAAAGGATTTGTCATGCTCAACCAGATCAAGGGCCTGCATCACGTCACCTCGATGGCTGACGACGCACGTACCAACAACCAGTTTTTCACCAACACGCTCGGCCTGCGCCGCGTTAAGAAGACGGTCAACTTCGACGCACCCGACGTCTACCACCTCTACTATGGCGACGAAGTCGGCACGCCCGGTTCGGTCATGACCTACTTCCCGTTCCCGCAGATGGCCGGCGGTCGCGCCGGTACCGGCGAAGTCGGCACCACCTTGTTCTCCGTGCCGAAGGGCGCTCTCGGCTTCTGGCAGGATCGTTTTGCCAAGCTGGGCGTGCAGGGCCTGAAGGATGAAGAGCTGTTTGGTGAGAAGCGCCTGCATTTCGCTGGCCCGAATGGCGACGGCTTCGCCCTTGTCGAGGCTGCCAACGACCCGCGCACTCCCTGGCTTCATGCCGGCATCGACCAGGATCACGCCATTCGCGGCTTCCATTCGGTCGCCATGCGGCTGAACGATGACGGCGCGACCAGCGAACTCCTGAAGTACATGGGCTATGAGCAGGTGGACCAGGCCGATGGCGTCAAGCGTTTCGCCGTTCCCGGCGGCAATGGTGCTGATGTGATCGAACTGGAGATCATGCCGAATATCGCGCGTGCTCGTCCCGGCGCCGGCTCGGTGCATCACGTGGCCTTTGCGGTCGAAAACCGTGAAAAGCAGCTTGAAGTGCGCAAGGCGCTGATGGACACCGGCTATCACGTCACGCCGGTCATCGACCGCGACTACTTCTGGGCGATCTATTTCCGCACGCCGGGCGGCGTGCTGTTCGAAATCGCCACGAACGAACCCGGTTTCGACCGTGACGAGGATACGGCTCATCTCGGTGAAGCGCTGAAGCTGCCGACCCAGCATGCTCATCTCAGGGCTGCCCTGGAACAGCACCTGCAGCCGCTCGACGCCGAAACCGAAGCTGCCTAAGCGAGGTCACGCGATGAGCGACAACGGTTACATCAAGCTTGTCCGGCCGGGTGCGCCGGGCAAGCCCATCCTCTTCGCTTTCCATGGCACGGGTGGCGACGAGAACCAGTTCTTCGATTTCGCATCGAAGCTGCTGCCCGAGGCAACGGTTGTTGCCCCGCGTGGCGATGTCTCCGAACACGGCGCGGCCCGCTATTTCCGGCGCACCGGCGAAGGCGTCTATGACATGGCCGATCTTGCGCGGGCGACCGACAAGATGGCCGTCTTTGTCCGGCAGATGGCGGAGGAAGCTTCTGCCGCAACCGTCATCGGCTTCGGCTATTCCAATGGCGCGAACATCCTTGCCAATGTGATGTTCGAGCACGGGCTGTTCGATGCCGCCATGTTGCTGCATCCGCTGATCCCGTTCGAGCCCAGGGACAATGCCGATCTCGCCGGTCGCAAGGTGCTGATTACCGCCGGTGAGCGCGATCCGATCTGCCCGGCGCCGTTGACGCGGCGGCTTGAAGACTATTTCATCCGGCAGAAGGTCGATCTGACGATGGCGTGGCATCCTGGCGGTCACGAGTTGCGGGACACGGAAGTGGCGGCGATCCGCGCCATGGCTGGGGCCTATCTCTAGGTCTCGGCTTGGGAAATCCGCTAAACGCGCTTGCATGAGGCCTTGGCGCTGTCCGATAGTGGCAGCGGCAAGGCCTTTTGTTTGCACGATAGTCGCTTGCGAATGAAGCCTAAGGTCAGGCAAGGCGACTGAACGGGAGCGCATTCGGTGAAACAGGTCTTCAATCCCACGAGCGTCCGGCGCCCATTCGGCCACTATAATCACGGCCTACTGGTCCCGCCCGGAGCCAGTCTCCTGGTGACCTCGGGGCAACTCGGCATCGCGCCTGACGACAGCATTCCAGCCGATGTCACCGCCCAGGCGGAACTGTGCTTCGAGGCCATCAGGGCGATCCTCGATGAGGCGGGAATGACCTTTGCCGATGTCATCCGCATTTCCGGTTTCGTAACAAAGCGGGAGGACTTCGCGCCCTACATGGCGGTGCGCGACCGATATACGCTTGAGCCTAAGCCCGTCTCGACGCTGATCATCGTCGGTGGCTTTACCCGCCCGGAATTCCTCGTTGAAGTCGAAGTGACTGCGGCCAAGCTGCCGTGATCTGAAATGCGCGCCGAAATGTCGGCGCGGAACAAAGGGCGCTTTCGCAAGTTCCTGTCCCACTGAAATTGCAGTGAGAAAGGACAGATCATGAAGAAGACCCTTATCATCATTTCCGCCGCCCTGATGGGCTCGCTGGCCACTGCAGCCGTGGCGCAGGATAGTGCAGTGACCGGTGCCGCCGGTGGCGCCGTGACCGGCGCAATCGTCGGCGGCCCTGTCGGTGCCGTTGTTGGGGGTGCCGTCGGTGCAATTGCTGGCACGGCGATTGATCCGCCGCCGGCCCCTGTCGTCACCTATGTGGAAAAGCAGCCGGTTCCCGCCGATGTCGTCGTCATCGAAGAGCCCGTTGCTGTTGGCCGCCCGCTGCCGCGCACCGTTGTTCTGACGCCGGTGCCGGAAAACCCCGCCTATGCCTATGCCATCGTCAACCAGCAGCGCGTGATCGTCGATCCCCAGACCCATGTCGTGGTCGGCGTCGTCCGCTAAGTGAACTTTAGGCCCGGGAAGGCGATCGCCTTACCCGGGCCTCTAGAGCCTTTCAGGGTTAACTAGAAGCGTTCTGCCGGAGCAGGTTTTCGTCAGGGCAGAGGCGATTGGCGACGGGCATACCCAGGGTACGTCCGAGCCGATCGCCTCTGATCCTGGCGGAAAGATGCCCGGCCCTTCGGGCTGGCTGAAACGGGCCGCCTGGTCGACCGACCGGCTTGGCCGTAGAGCCTGGCTACGACGCGCGCCGGTCGGTCGACCATCCGACTCCGTTTGAGCCAGCAGAACGCTTCTAGTTGACCCTGAAAGGCTCTAAACTCTTATCGCTCAGGACTTTATCGACCGAACCTGAAACAGTTGGCGACGGGTGCAGAGATGAAAACCTTGTGGGACATCGTGGGAGCAACGCTGATCGGTGCGGTCATCGTGACAGGTTCTTCCTATGCCGCGCCGCTCTTGGCGCAATCACAGTCTGACGCGTTTGCTTCAGCTAAGGTGTCAAGCGAGCCGCTCGCCAGCATGGTGAACCGACGTGTCCTGGATGACCTGATGTCGTCCGACTCTGCCCGTCAGGACCGGGCAATCAGCACTTCCGATGCGGTCAACGGTTAACGCCGCCCGATCTGTTTAGCGTCAACGGAGGATCAGCACATGGCTATACAGGACTCTGCCAACTCTCCCCTCAAACGAAGCTCGCGGGTCATGTGGGTCGCGGCTGCGATTATTGCCGTGTTCGTCGCGCTCGGCGCCGTGCATCTGCTGGGCAATATGCCGATCTTCGGCGTCAAGGCGATCCCGGAAAACGGCGAGATGCCCGTTGAAGAGCATCCCGTGACACCGGCGGAGTGATCCGCGCGTCGCTCAAAAACGCTCCATTTCGGATTTGACCTTTGCCAGAAATGCGGCGCGCGTTTCCGGCGTGCAGTTGTTCATGTCGTAATGCGCGAGATACTTCACCGGTGCGCCGATCTTGATCTGCGCGCGGAGAACGCGCGTGACAATCTTCTTCGGCGGGTTGCCGGCAAGGAAGGCGCGCATCGGGGTCGCGCCATAGGTCATGACCGCAGCAAGCTTGCGGATATGGCGCAGTGTTGGCGTCAGCTTGCCATCCTCCAGCGCGAATGACACACCCGGAAGCCAGACGCGGTCGAAATACCCCTTGAGCATGGCCGGAAAGCCGAAATTCCACACCGGCGTGACGATGACCAGCCCCTCGGCCGCCAAGAGGCGGTCGACATAGGGTTTCACCAGTTCGGTATTGTCGGGATAGGTGTGGTAGATCGCCCGGTCATGGGCCGTCAGCACGGGGTTGAACCCCTCTTCATAGAGATTGCAGCCATCCACCTCATGGCCGGCGGCCTTCAGGCTCTCGCAGGTCTGGCGATAGAGCGCCCGGCCATAGCTTTCGTCGAGGGGATGGGAGTGCAGCACAAGCACGCGCATGAAAAGCTCCAAATCATCTGCCGCCGGCACCATGCCGGGCGGTCCAAGGCTTGAGACCTTCCGCGCCGTTTGTCCCAGCTTGACCCTTGTCCGCCGCCTCAGCCGGATCCAGGTTCAGCCATGATCGGTTTTGCTCTGTCCGACCATGGATCCCGGCATTGCCGGGATCGGGAGTACCTTCGGAATAGTGTTATTGTTCTGGCGGTTCTTCCTTACGCTTCACTCATGGATTGAAGGCCGGGGAAGAGGTAGTTCTTGCCCGACGCGAAGTCGAAATCGGGATTTTCCCAGGCAATCATCTTGCCGGGATTGAGCAGCCCCTTCGGATCTGTCTCTTTCTTGAAGTCTAACTGCACCATGTCCGTCTGCTTCATGCCGCCTTCCTCCAGGGTGTAGCGATGCGGATTGAAGATCGGGCAGCCGTTTTCCTCGTGCAGGCGGATGATCTCGTTCAGCCGCTCCTCTGACGTGTAGCGCACCAGCGGCAGGCCGGCACACTGGATCTGGCCGTTGAACTTGATAAATTCCAGATGGCCGAAAACCTCGCCGGGGAACATCTCGTCCATCTGGCGGACCTTTTCCACATGGTCCGGCCCCGGATACTGCACCTGCAGATAGGTGAAGCCCGTGTCGAGCTTCAGCGCGCGAAGCGTCGTGTGGTTCCAGGCAAGCTCATAGGCATGCGGAATGCCCTTCATGCTCTCCACTGTATCCGACCGGAACCGGATGTCGCCCTTCATCATCTGCGCATAGGCAAGGAAAGGCTCCAGGGAGTGCGGCGCGACCATCAGCACCACGACCGACTGGCCCTGCTTCAGCCACGGCTTGTGGCGGGTGAAATAGTCGAAGGGGATGGGTGCTGCGATCGGTGCAACCTCCTTCAGCAGGATGCCGTTGCGATGGGTCAGTCCATCGGCAAATTTCACGGCCTCCATGAAGCTGTCATAGCCGACGATGACGTCGATCCAGTCATAGGCGGGAGCCAGCGGCATCTCGACTTCGGTGATGATACCATTGGTGCCATAGGCATGGCTAACCTTCTGCAGGTCCCAGGCGGAAAGCTCCAGTACGCGCGGCTCGGCCTCCATGGTCACGACCCGCAGACGCAGGATATTGCCAAGATCGCGCAAGCCGCCCCAGGTGATGGAGCCGACGCCGCCGGAACCACCGGCGATGAAGCCGCCGATGGTTGCCGTCTGGGCGGTGGAGGGGTGGAAGCGCAGTTCCTGGCCGGAATGCGCCCGGGTCTGCCGGTCGAGTTCCGCCATGATGATGCCGGGTTCGCAGACGACGCGGCCCGGCTTGATCTCCTTCACCGCATTCATCAGCGCCATGTTCAGCACGATGCCGCCTGACAGCGGCATGGCCTGGCCGTAGTTTCCGGTGCCGGCTCCGCGCGGGGTGACGGGCACGCCATGGGCATAGGCCACCTTGAGGATGCGGATGACCTCTTCCTCGGACTTCGGGCTTGCCACTAGGTCAGCGGTGACATGGTCGAGTTGGGCCTTGAGGACAGGCGAATACCAGTAGAAATCCCGGCTCTTCTGGCGCACCAACGCCGGATTGTCCTCGACCGCGATGCCTTCGAGTTCCTGCTTGATCAGGGCGTAATCGGCCATGTCAGTTCCTTTCATACCGCGCGATGCTTCGGGTCTTTGCCCGCGTCATCAGGCGTAAAGCGGGTCAAGTTCACGATAGTCCGGCAGACTGCGGTCGATGCCCTTGCCATTCCGCATCACAATGCGGTCAGCCTGCGGACGGGACAGGAATTCGCTCCAGCGACGGGCGTTGAAGATCACCAGATCGGCGCTGCCGCCAGCGGCGATGCGGCACAGATCGGGCCGGCCAAGGATGTCGGCCGGCGTTGACGTGACGAAGCAGGGGGCCTCATCCAGCGGGTGGTCGAGATGGATGATGCGAACCGCCTCGCGCAACACCTCGACCGGATCGAGGTCGCCATAGGCATAGAAGGGGTCGCGGGTATTGTCCGAGGAGACGGCGGTTGCGACGCCCGCTGCCGCCAGTTCCTTGAACAGGGTGACGCCGCGATAGCGCGGGGTGCGGCCGGCTACCCGATCCTGCAGATACATGTTGCACATGGGCAGCGAGACGACCGACAGGCCGGCTTTCGCCACCACGTCGATGGTCGCCTTGGCCACATCGTCTTCCTGGCGGGCGAGCGAGCAGCAATGCCCCACCGTTACGCCGCCATCGAAGCGGTTGCGGATCTTTGCCTCCGCGATGGCCCTGAGTGTTAGCACCTCGCGGGCCTGGGTCTCGTCCACATGCAGATCGATGTCGAGGCCGTTTTCAGCGGCCGTGCGGAACAGGATATCGAGGCGGGCATCGAGATCGGGCCACATCTGGGTGAGGCCGCCAAGCAGGCCCTTGTGCTCGACGATCACCGAGACGAGATCGCTGAAATAGGCCTCGTCGGTAATGGCATCGAGCGGGAAGAGGGCGGCGGCCTGGATCTCAACCTTGCCCTTCCAGGCGTCGCGCATCTCGGAGAACACCTCGAACGAGATCCGGTGCTGCGGAGCGAGGCTGTCGAGATGGGTGCGCAACAGGCTGGTGCCATGAGCATAGGCACAGCGGAGCGAGAAATCCATGCGGGCGCGCACATCCGCCGCGCTCCACTTCGCTTCGCGGTCTGTGCGGACGGCGTTGAGCGCGCCTTCGAAATCGCCCGACACATTCGGCCTGCGATCCCAGATGTGCCCCTTGTCGATATGGGTGTGCATGTCGGCGAAGGTCGGCCAGACCATGCTGTCTCTGACATCGACGCCCGGCAATGATGCTTCAGCCTGTCCCGCTGGCAAGATCGCCTCGATCTTTCCGCCTGAAATCACCAGGTCAGCCTTGACGAGACCTTCCGTGGCCGGAGCGTCGAAGCCGACGATAGCGACCGCCGGCAGCGTCGCAGCGCGCAGCACAAACCTGTCGTCTTGGGGAAGGGACAAAAAGGACATCAATTCTCTCTCTTGAGGCTGCTTTCGTGCCAGCGATGCAGCGCCAGCCAGGCAATGAACGAGGTGATGGCGAAGATCAGCACGCCGAGGCAGGCCAGCAGGAACAGGGCGGCAAACAGGCGGGGAATGTTCAGGCGATACTGCGCCTCCAGGAGGCGGAATGCGAGGCCGGAGCCCTGGCCGGCTGAGCCTGCCGAGAATTCCGCCACCACGGCTGCGATCAGTGCCAGGCCGCCACCGATCTTCAGCCCGGTCATGAAATAGGGCAGGGAGGCCGGCAGCTTCAGATAGAGCAGCGTCTGCCAGCGGGAGGCGCCGTAGAGGTCGAACAGGTTTAGCAGATTGTGGTCGACGCTCTTCAGGCCCTGTACCATGTTGGACAGGATCGGGAAGAAGGCGACGAGGAACGCGCAGATCAGCAGCGCCACCTGGGTCGTCGGGGCATAGATCAGGATCAGCGGCGCAATGGCGACGATTGGCGTGACCTGCAGGATGACGGTGATCGGATAGAAGGCCGTTTCGATCCAGCGCGATTGCACCAGGATGACGGCAATGCCGACACCGCCGATCAGCGCCAACGCCAGCGCGGCCATGGTGATCTGGGTCGTGACCCCGAGGGCCGGCGACAGCGTGCCCCAATCGTTCCAGAGGGAGGTAGCCACGGCGATCGGGCCGGGCAGGATGTATTGCGGCACGCCTGACAGGACAACGCCAAGATGCCAGAACAGGATCAGGCAGATCACCACGCCGATCGGAATGAAAATTCGCAGCAGGGTTTCGCCGTAACGGCTCAGGAAGGTTTGCGGCACCGGCACGAAGGGCATGGGAGGCTTGGTCTCGGCCATCAGTGTTCCTCCTCCCCACCCATCGCTTCCAAGAGCATGGTCGACACGGTTTCGCAGGCCTGACGATACTCCTCCGATGTGCGGTAGCGGGCATCGCGGCTGAGGCTGGTGTGCAGCGGGAAGTCGGCATGCACGCGGCCTGGCCGCGCCTTCATCACGACGATCCGGTTGGACAGATAGGCGGACTCGAATACCGAGTGGGTCACGAAGATCACGGTGATGCCGGTCTCCTTCCAAAGCCTCAGCACATCGTCATTGAGCTTCTGTCGGGTGATCTCGTCAAGGGCGGCGAAGGGCTCGTCCATCAGCAGCAGCTTGGGCTTTGTCACCAGCGCGCGGGCGATCGAGACGCGCATCTTCATGCCGCCTGAAAGTTCGCGCGGATAGGCCTCGGCAAAATCGGCAAGCCCAACTGTCGCAAGTGTCGCCATGATCTCGGCGCGGGCAGCGGATTTGGAAATGCCGCGCAGCTTCAGCGGCAGGTGCACATTGCCGAACACCGTTTGCCACGGCATCAGCGTCGGCTCCTGGAAGACGAAGGAGATGTCGCCTTCGGGAAGGCCGCGGGAATTGATGCGCGAACTTGGCCAGTCGATGGAGCCGGCCGAGACGTCACCCAAGCCGGCGATAATGCGCAGCGCCGTGGATTTGCCGCAACCTGAAGGGCCGAGCAGGCTGACGAATTCGCCTGAGTTCACCGTCAGCGACATATCCGACAGCGCGACCGTGCCGCTGGAAAACATCTTCGACACCGACTGCATCACCACGAGCGGTCGCTTGTGAAAGTCGTTTGGCGCGGTCTGCAATGGGGATGCGGGACTTGTCATTCTCTACTCGGGACGAGGTGTCTGTATTTTTCGCTCACCCACTTGGCTAAGCGCTTGGCGGTTCACCCCCCTCTGTCCTGCCGGACATCTCCCCCTCAAGGGGGAGATCGGATAAAACAACCGGCGTCTGCAATCCAGGGTCAAGCAGTGTCACGCTGCTGAAGGGCTGGAGGTGGCCACGATTGAATCTCCCCCCTTGAGGGGGAGATGCCCGGCAGGGCAGAGGGGGGTATTCAATACTCGCCGTTTACTTCTTCAGCGCCATGCCGACGCCCTTGCAGACGAACTGCGTAGTGTAGGCCTTCTTGTAGTCGAGGCTTTCTTCGACCACGCCAATCTGAACCATGGAATCGCGGAATTCCTTGTAGCGTTCGTCGGTGATGCAGCCGATGCCCTTGGTTTCGGCATCGCCCGAAACGACGATCCCGTATTCCTTCATCTTAGCGATCGAATATTCGATCTGGCCATCGGTCATCTCCGGATTGTCCTTCTTGATGAGGTCGTTGGCCGCCTTGTTGTCGCCGTATAGATAGTTGTACCAGCCTTCGATCGAGGCATCGACGAAGCGCTGCACCAGGTCAGGTTTGCTTTCCACCATGGTGGTGGTCGTAGTGATCATCGTGGAATAGGGCTGGTAGCCGTTGTCGGCCAGCAGGAAGACCTTGGGCTCAAAGCCGGCCTGCTTCTTGATCTCGTACGGCTCCGAGGTCAGGTAGCCCTGCTGGGCGGACTTCGGATCGGCAATGAAGGGGGCGGGGTTGAAGGTGTAGGGCTTGTACTGCGCGTCGGTGAAGCCCGGGAAGTTCTTCTTCATCCACTCGAAATAGGTGACGTAGCCGTCCTTGCTCATATAGATCGACTCGAGCTTGGCGAGATCGGCAAAGGTCTCGATGCCCTGGCCGGGATGGGCCAGGATCACCTGCGGATCCTTCTGGAACATCGAGGCGACGTCGATCAGCGGGATGCCCTGCTTGACGGCATCCATTTCACCGAGCGGACCACCCATGTAGAAGTCGACCTTGCCGGCGATCAACAGGGCGCGGTTTGCAGCTTGCGGGCCACCCTGGATGATGGTGACCTTCAGGCCATACTTCTCATAGGTGCCATCGGCCACGGCCTGGTAGAAACCGCCATGCTCCGCCTGGGCCAGCCAGTTGGTGCCGTAGCTGACTTCATCGAGTGCGAGGGCAGGCGTTGCGGAAAAGGCGGCAGTGATGCCGAGAGCGGCGATCATGGAGCGGATCGTGAAAGCGTCTTGCATGGCTTGTCTGTTCCCCTGTTAAACCTGTCGGCATCGTGAGAGCCATTCTTGTCTGATCGCATTTGAGCGGTTGCCATGCGTCTTGAAAAGCATCAAAATTCGTGCGCATTGATGCCTTCTTGGCATCGGTCATGAGAATGTGTGTGCATTGTGCGCATTGCGCAAATAATAGGCAACAGTATTTCGATGCTTCACTCCAGAAAGCTGCAATACATCGACGAGATTGCCCGCTGCGGCTCGATCCGCAAGGCGGCTGCACGCCTCAACGTCGCTTCGTCGGCCGTCAATCGCCAGATCCTCGCGCTTGAGGAGGAGTTCGGGGCGCCGATCTTTGAGCGCTTGCCGCGCGGCCTCAGGCTGACGGCTGCGGGCGAATTATGCGTCGAGCATATCCGCGAGGTGCTGAAGAATTACGGGCGGCTGGAATCGCGGATCCGGGGCCTGAAGATGCCGCAGGCGGGCAAGGTCTCGATCGTCGCCACCACGGGCCTGGCCGCCGGGCCGCTGCCGGCCATAATGGCCGGGTTCATCTCCAAAAATCCGCGAGTGCGCATTCTGCTTCGCGACGATGGCAATACGTCCACGATCAATCCGGTGCTGACCGGGGAGGTCGATCTCGGCCTTGGCTTCAACATTCCCGCTACGCCGGGCATTCGGACGCTTGCGAATTTCGACATTCCGATCGGCGTCGTCCTGCCACCCTGGCACGCCCTGGCGCAGGAGAGCGGACCGATCGATCTGGTGAGTGTGGTCCAGGAGCCGCTTGTTCTGGCACAGCCGGGAACCAGCCTGCGCAATGTCATCAATCTGGCACTCGCGCCCCTGCCGATCCCGGTGGAACCGGTGCTGGAGACCAATTCCTCACTGATGCTCAAGCAGTTGGTGAAGCGCGGCATCGGTCTCAGCCTGCTCAATCCGCTCGACGTCAGTGCCGAATGCCGCGCCGGCGAACTGGTGTTCCGGCCGATCGCCGACGGCCATATGCGCCATCAGCCGATGAAGCTCTTTGCCCGGGCGCGCGCCACGCTGGATGCCGCAACCAGCCTGTTTGCGGAATACCTGATGCAGGAGCTGGTGACGCTGGTCCACGAGCTTCAGGCCAAGGGTCACCTGCCGGCCTCCGCCCTGCCCATGAATGCGCCGGCCGACGCCCAGGACCTTGCTGATCAGGGCTTGTAGAGGTTGGAGAGGGGATAGGCGACGAGATCGCGCAGCATCTCGATGAAGCCGGCAACCTGGTGACGGCAGATGGCCGCACCTTTTTCCGCGGTGCCGTTCGAGGCATCGCCGACCACGCCTGCCGGGTTGAGATCGTGGGCAATCCAGGCCAGCGAATGAGGAGGGAGTGGCTGGAGGAAGCGGGAATTCGCCTTCATCTCCTCGGCCTTCGACACGAAATTCTGCGCCTTGTCCATCCGCACGAGGTCGGGCCGGAAGTACAGCATCAGCGAGGTTTCGACATCGCCGCCATGAATGCCGAACTTCATTTCGTGGTCTGAAATCATGCCCTCGGGATGGCCGAACCGTCCCCACTGCGTGGACACCACGGCCATGGCATGGCGCACCCGCAATTCGCGGGCGACGATGCTCATGATGTCAACGTTGCCGCCGTGGGAGTTGACGATGACCATCTTGCGGATGCCGGCCTCGGCCACCTTGCTGCCGATCGCGGTCCAGGCGGGGATCAGGATCTCGGGTCCGAAGGAGAGGGTTCCGGGCCCGTAGATATGCTCGTTTGCCTTACCGATTTCCTGGGTTGGCAGCACCAGGAAATCGAGATCGTCGGGCCGCTGCAGCCGCAATTCCGCCAGCATGCCGTTGGCGATGGCCACGTCGGTGGCGATCGGAAGGTGCGGGCCGTGCTGCTCGGTGGAGGCGATTGGCAGGATCGCAATCACGCGTTCCGGGTCAAGGCCGGCAAAATCAGACGCGTTGAGTTCGTTCCAATAAAACGGCTTGCCCATACCTGTTCCCTCGTTGTCCATCAGGGATTAGGAAATTATCCGGTCTTGGAAAAGCATCAATTTGCGTGCGGCATGCTGCCTTTTAGGGGGCGATGCGAGGATCTCGCCCAGGCCAGCCTGTTCCAGTCTGGGGCAAGGATTTCTCCCGCTGTTCCAGAAAAGAGCGTTTCGATAAAATTGTCGCTATCGACTTAAGCGGCTCGAAAACACTCCCGTGTAATTTCGCCTTCAAGGGCAACCAGAGCGCTGATGGCGATCGGTCATGAAGAAGCCCTGTAGCGGAATGACGTCCGCGAGAACCGGCTGGCATGCACAAGAAAAAACAGCATGCGCACCGCCGTAGAACGGGGACTAGGACATGTTGAAGAACGTCATGACGGCTGCCGTCTTTGCAGCCACTGTACTTGTATGGGTTACGCCTGCGGCTGCCGCAGGTCCGGGCGGACTGGCCCGCAACCTGGTCAGCAATCCGACCGTCAGCTATATCGTCGCCAAGAAGCCGTTTGCCGGTCCTTCGGCCGATGTCGGCTTCTGCGCCGGCAAGCCTTCTTTCTGCAATGGCCGCGAAGACGCGCGCGCCGTCGTGCTGACCTCGCACCGCGAAAGCCAGTTGAACCGCGTCAACCGCTCGGTCAACGAGGCGGCAGGCACCATGGCCGCCGCAGGTGATGTGTGGAAGGTCGGCGTTACGATGCGTGATGGCGAGGATGTCGCGCTTGCCAAGCGGGAAAAGCTGATCTCCATGGGCTGGTCGCCGCGTGCTCTGCAGGTGGCCGTTGTTCGCACCCGCTTTGGTGAAGGCCGGGCCGTGCTGGTGGTCAAGACCAGCAAGGGCGACCTGATGCTCGACAGCCGCACCGGCTCTATCCGGGCGTGGAAGGCTTCCAACCTGCACTTGCTGGAAGCGCAGAAGGGCGATCGTGCCCGGGCATGGTATGCGATGTAACTGGCGACGAAACGGGCACGGCATCGCGCCCGTTTCTTCGTTTGCTTAGGCGGTTTGCGGCTTTCCGCGCTCGGCGATGGCGATCCCGCCGAGCACCAGCACCAGCGCGATGACGTGGAACATCTGCAGGCTTTCGCGTAGCACCAACAGCGAAAGCAGGGTGCCGAAGACCGGTACGAGGTTGACGAACAGACCGGCGCGATTTGCACCGATCGTCTCGACGCCCTTGATATACAGGATCTGCGAGACGAGGGACGGCAGCAGTCCGGTAAAGGCAATGGCGGCCCAGCCAACATTGTCAGGGAATATGAAGCTGCTGGTCGATATCTCCCAGAACACCATCGGCAGTCCGGCGATCGCACCACCGAGCGCCGAGGCGGCCATCATGCTTTTCCAGTGGATCTGCGGCCGCCAGCGCAGCCCGACGGTATAGATGGAATAGGCGAGCACGGCGAGCATCATCAGCGCGTCGCCATAGTTCAACGTCAGCGTGAGCAGCGATGCAAGATCGCCATGGGATGCCGTGAGCGCCACGCCGAGAAAGCTGATCATGAAGCCGGCAATCTGAACCGGCGTCACCTTGATCCGGAAAAAGACGAAATTGATGATGAAAATCAGAACGGGAATGCCGCCCTGCTCGATCGCGCCATTGACCGCGCTGGTGTATTGGAGGGCCGAATAGAGAAAGGCGTTGAAGCCAGTATAGCCGATTGCGCCCAGCGCCAGGAGTAGCGGCCAGCTGCGTTTCAGGGCCGGCCAATCCTTGCGGATCTGCGGTACGGAAATGGCGGTTATGACGATGACAGCGACAAACCAACGGGCGAAGTTAAGCGTCAGCGGGCTGATATGACCGACCGCCATCTTGCCCACGACGGCGTTTCCGCCCCACAGCAAGGTGGTGATGACAAGATAGGAATAGGCTTTTACAGGCAACGACGTTCACCCAGTCTGCAAGCGGTCCAATGCCTCTATTTGGCAGGGAGGTAGCAGGAGATAGGCCGGGCCTTTGCGTTTGTCACGCAAAAAGCCGGGTCACCGGACTTAACGAGTCGCTTTCCGCAAAACAAAACAGTATAGATGCGCGGGTTTGCATGGGTCGCGGGTACGCGCGTTAGACAGGATTTTGAAATGACCAACGTGGTGGTGGTGGGTTCCCAGTGGGGTGACGAGGGCAAAGGCAAGATCGTCGACTGGCTGTCCGAGAGGGCCGATATCGTCGTGCGCTACCAGGGCGGCCACAATGCCGGCCATACCCTCGTTATCGACGGAATCTCCTACAAACTGTCGCTTTTGCCCTCCGGCGTCGTGCGTCCGGGCAAGATGGCGGTCATCGGTAATGGCGTCGTGGTCGACCCGCATGCGCTGCTGGCGGAAATCGAACGGCTGAAGGCGCAGGGCGTGACGGTCACGCCGGAAAACCTCCGCATCGCCGACAACGCGACCCTGATTCTCTCCCTGCATCGCGAACTGGACGGAATGCGCGAAGATGCCGCCTCCAACAGTGGCACCAAGATCGGCACCACCCGCCGCGGCATCGGTCCGGCCTATGAGGACAAGGTCGGCCGGCGCGCGATTCGCTTCATGGATCTGGCCGATCTCGAAGCGCTGGAAGGTAAGGTCGAGCGCATCCTGACCCATCACAACGCCCTTCGTCGCGGATTTGGCGCTCCCGAAGTCGAGCACAAGACGATCATGGACGAGTTGACATCGGTCGCCGACAAGGTGTTGCCGTTCCGCGAAACCGTGTGGGAGCTGCTGGACAAGGAGCGCCGCAAGGGCTCGCGCATCCTGTTCGAAGGGGCGCAGGGCTCGCTGCTCGATATCGATCACGGCACCTATCCCTTCGTGACCTCGTCCAACACGGTCGCTGGCCAGGCGTCTGCGGGCTCCGGCATGGGCCCCGGTTCGCTCGGCTATATCCTTGGAATCACCAAGGCCTACACCACCCGCGTCGGTGAGGGACCGTTCCCGACGGAGCTGAAGGACGAAATCGGCCAGTTCCTAGGCGAACGCGGCCATGAATTCGGCACGGTAACCGGCCGTAAGCGCCGCTGCGGCTGGTTTGATGCCGCACTCGTGCGCCAGTCCGTCGCCACGAACGGCATCACCGGCATTGCGCTGACGAAACTCGATGTCCTGGATGGCCTTGACGAGTTGAAGATTTGCGTCGGTTACATGCTTGACGGCAAGGAAATCGAGCATCTGCCGGCATCGCAGGCGGCGCAGGCACGGGTGGAGCCGATCTACATCACGCTTGAAGGCTGGAAGGAATCGACCGTCGGTGCGCGCAAATGGGCTGACTTGCCGGCGCAGGCGATCAAATATGTCCGTCAGGTCGAAGAACTGATCGGCGCGCCGGTGGCGCTGCTGTCCACAAGTCCCGAACGCGACGATACCATACTTGTGACTGACCCGTTTGAAGACTAAAGTTGGAATTTGTTAACGTTTTGTCAGTCGGCGGGAGGCCGGCGACCTAGAGAAAGTACTGATGGCTGACTTTGTTGCGGTTATTCGGCGGGCCGTCGACGGCTTGTCGAACAATACACCCGAGATGCGCGCGAAGGTCTATGAAAAGGCCCGGGGCGCAGTCTTGCGGCAGTTGGAGAACATGTCCCCGAGGCCCCCGGAGGACATGATTCGCCGTCAGATGGACAAGCTCACCGCTGCCATCACCGAGGTGGAAGCAGAGCATGCCGTCGCCTTGCCCGAGGTCGCAGAGCCGGTCGCCTATGAGCCGGAACCTGTTCACCAAGAGCCTGAGCCCGTTGCCGCCGCGTCGGAGCCTGCATATCAGGAGCCGGAACCGGAACCGGCCGCGTCTGATTACGATTATGGACGCCACGAGCCGGCTCCCGACGACTATAGCGCGCCGGTGGAGAACCTTCCGTCGGCCGATATCGATCCACAGCCGGCCTATGCCGACCGGAATTTCCCAGCGCCGGCAGAGCGACCATCGCCTGCCTTCGCCACAGCTGACGACTGGATGTCCGAGCCCTATGGCGTGCGCAAGGACGAGCCGGTTGCAGTTACGCCCGCAGCGGCTGCACCGGTCGAGCCCGTTGTAGCCCCGGCTCCTGCGCCGGACCTTCGTTACGAGGAACCCGTCGTAGCGCCCGTTGAGGAAAAGCCGGCGCCCGTGTCGTTCTTTGACGAGCCGGCGCCTGTGCCCGCGCCTGTCGCTGAAGCGCGCGTGATGCCGCTTTTCCCGGACGAACCGCCTGCTATCGAGACTCGCGAACCGAGCCGAACGGAAACCGAAGTTGCTTACGATGCCTGGGCCAGCTTTCCGGCCTCGGGAACACCTGCTCAGGGCTCTCACGATCTCGGCACCGAGCTTGACTGGCCGGCTGAGCCGCCCGCGGCCGTTCCACCGCGCGAAACGTCCTCGGTGGAAAGCGATTTCGATGCCTTCCTGAATTCCGTCAAGTCGATCGATACGGCAAAGACGACCACTCCCCCTCCGGCCATGCCGGCGGCGGGTATCGATCTGTTGGACTGGCATGACGAACTCGCAAGCCTGCCATCGCTGAGCGCGACCGCACCGGCGGCGGCGGCCCAGCCTGCTGCCAAGCCAGCGGTGAAACAGGCTCCGGCACCAATCGTCGTGCCGAAAAACGAAAGCTTTGATGACCTGCTCGACAGCAGTCTCAGCGGACCAGCTGCGCCGGTAGCCATGCCTGCGGCTGGCGCAAAGGGCGACGGTGCGGACATTGACGATTTCCTGGCGTCGGCCCCACAGACCGCGTACCGGAAGGAATCGAAGCCACGCCGCAATTTCGTTCCGCTGATCCTCGGTTTGGCCGTGGTCATTCTGCTCGGCGGCGGCGGCTATGCCGTCTGGGCGAACCGGGCTGAGATCAACGATTTCTTCGCCAGCCTGACCCAGTCCTCTCCGGATGCGGCGACTACCGACAATGCTGCGGAGACCCCGCAGAGCACACCTGCTTCGTCTGAACCGACGACGCCTGCGACGGACACCGCTGCAGCGCCGGTGACCGGTGCACCGGAGGAGGGGGTAGCAACCGTCCAGAAGTTTACCCAAAGGCTGAGGGCCGACGGGACCGAGATTGACGAAGGTGCCGCCGGTGCAAACGGTGCCACGGGCGAGGGCCGTTCGGTGGCACAGCAGACCGTGGCATCGAGTGGTGATCCGGCCGCGACGCCGTCTCCGTCGGCAACAACCCCGCCGGCTGCAACTGATACCGCACCGCCGGCTGGCGCCAATGCGCCCTTGACCGTGGGATCGCAGGAGAAGGCATTCCTCTATGAGGAACGGCTCGGCCAGGTGTCGCCAACGGCGATCGTAGGTGGCATCGAATGGACCGCCATGCGGGAAAGCGGTGCGGATGGCCGTCCTGATCCGGCAATCCAGGGCAAGCTGTCGATCCCGGAACGCGGGCTCAACGCGCTCATCACCTTCCGCCGCAACAATGACAGCTCGCTGCCGGCCAGCCATCTCGTGGAGATCGTCTTCTCCATGCCTGCCGATTTCGAGGGCGGCGCCATCGATGCGGTGCAGCGCGTGTCGCTTAAGCGGACCGAGCAGGACCGTGGCGATCCGCTGGTCGGCGTTGCCGCAAAGGTCACAGACGATACGTTCCTGATTGCTCTCAATGATTTCCAGGATGTGGTCGCTCGTAACATGGATCTCATCAGCAACCGCAGCTGGATCGATATTCCGATCACCTACCGCAATGGCCGCCGCGCCCTGTTGACGCTCGACAAGGGTTCCAATGGAACCGCGCTGTTCCAGCAGGTGGTTCGCGAATGGTCGGCGCTGACGCCAGCCGCTCCGGCGAACTGAGCAAGTCTTCAAACAAAAAAGGCTCGCGAACCGGTGGTTCGCGAGCCTTTTTCATTTGTTGAGGTTGGTTTCTGCCGCAGCAGTCTTGATCAGGCTTCGACCACGCGAAGGGCCTTGGCGCGTTCCAGAGCGTCCTTCTTCACAGCTTCCTGAACCTTTTCAAAGGCACGAACCTCGATTTGGCGCACGCGTTCGCGGCTGATGTCGAACTCGGCCGAGAGATCCTCCAGCGTGACCGGCTCGTCTGCGAGACGACGGGCTTCAAAGATGCGCTTCTCGCGTTCGTTCAGCACGGACATCGCGCGCGACAGCATGCGGCGGCGGGTTTCCAACTCGTCTTGCTCGATCAGCACGTCTTCCTGGCTGTCGTGATCATCCACGAGCCAATCCTGCCACTGGCCCGACTCGCCTTCCGTCGCGCGAATGGGTGCGTTCAGCGAGGCGTCGCCGGTGAGGCGGCGGTTCATCGAGATGACCTCCTCCTCGGACACGTTAAGCTTCGTGGCGATCTCAGCCACCTGTTCCGGCTTCAGATCGCCTTCGTCGATGGCCTGGATGCGGCCTTTCAGCCGGCGCAGGTTGAAGAACAGCCGCTTCTGGTTGGCGGTCGTGCCCATCTTCACGAGCGACCACGAGCGGAGGATATACTCTTGAATCGACGCCTTGATCCACCACATGGCATAGGTGGCCAGACGGAAGCCGCGTTCCGGATCGAACTTCTTGACGGCCTGCATCAGGCCGACATTGCCTTCCGACACGACTTCGCCGATCGGCAGGCCATAGCCGCGATAGCCCATGGCGATCTTGGCGACCAGGCGCAGGTGGCTGGTCACGAGGCGGTGTGCGGCATCGCGATCCGCATGCTCGGCGTAGCGCTTGGCTAGCATGTACTCTTCCTGCGGCTCCAGCATCGGAAACTTGCGGATTTCATCGAGATAGCGATTGAGACCGGCCTCTCCGCCGGCAATGGTAGGCAAATAATTACGGGCCATAAAGCACCCCTTTCTCTAAACCGGCTCCCCAGAGAGACAGAATGGGCAAGCCTGATCCGTATGGATCCCGAGATCCCACACGGAGCCATGTGACAGATAAGTATGGCGGAAAAGCGTTTCAAGGTTGGAAACGACCGATCCGCAGCGGTGTCGGGTGTCCGCTGTGTTCACTGTTTAACGTGTCTATAGTCCCGACGGTTCATCACTGGCATCACACATTGCGGTGACGGATGCGTGATCAGGCGGGATAGAGGAACCTATTTGCGTCGGGATCGGACTTTCCGGCCAGGCGTGCCGCCAGCAGTTCAGCGGCGATCTTGGAGAACGTGATCCCGTTGCCGCCAAAGCCCATGACGCAATGGACATGATCGCATCCCGGCACCTTGTCGATGATCGGCAATCCCGTGGCCGTGGTGCCGAAGGGCGCTGCCCAGCCATAGGCCGGCTTGCCGATCTCCACACCCAGCAAAACCTCCAGCTTCTTGATGATGCGCTCGAACTTCAGCTTGGCCTTGTCTTTATCCAGATGCGCCTTGGGATCGGCCTCATCCTCACCCCCGGCAATGATGCGGCCATCGGGGGTGGAGCGGAAATAGAGATAGGGATCCGACGCTTCCCAGACGAGGAAATCCTTCAGCCATGCGGGGCGGGGAGCATTGGGTTTGGTGGCGATTGCCCAGGTCGAGACGATCTGGTGTGACGGGTGCTGCATTTCCGTGAGGAATTCGTAGCCGGTGCAGGCGATGACGTCGCCGGCGCTCAACAGTCTGCCGTCGGATGTCGCGAGGACCACGCCGTCGCGCGTTTCCCGGTAGTCGGTGATGGTCACACCGGACACGATCTCGACACCCCGCGTGCGCGCGGCGATGAGGAGGCCCGCCGTCAGTTGCGCGGGATTGGCCGAGGCCGAACAGTCCGACAGGAGAGCCGCGGTGCGATCGAGTTCGAAGCGCTGGCGCAGTTCGGCGGGCTTCAGATAGTCCACTTCAAGGCCGGCGGCCTTGCGCGTGTCCGCTTCCTCCGCCAAGGCGCGCGCGCCATATTCGTCTCCTGCCAAGAGCAGCGTGTTGCGCTTCTCGAACATGCAGTCGATGCCGAGGTCTTCCACCAGCCGCCCAAGGTCGCGGACCGAGCGGGCGGATCGCCGCCACACGGCGGCTGCATTTTTCTCGCCGATCATCTTGCCGAGTTGGTGAAGCGGCACGTCGATTTCGTGCTGGATCATGGCGGTGCTCGCCATGGTGCTGCCACGCACGGGCTCGCGCCGGTCTACCACCAGGATGCGTCGTTTTCCATCGGCCAGGGCCTGCGCCATGAGGGCGCCGCTGATCCCGCTGCCGATAATGATCACGTCATAGTCGCGGTGCGCCGGTGTCGCAGAAGCCTCCACCGATATGTGCGGCGA
This sequence comes from Rhizobium sp. RU36D, assembly GCF_900176345.1. Taxonomy (GTDB): domain Bacteria; phylum Pseudomonadota; class Alphaproteobacteria; order Rhizobiales; family Rhizobiaceae; genus Allorhizobium. Next base: position 93,750 of record NZ_FWXU01000001.1, on the reverse strand, counting down.
GGCAGCCCAGAGAGGGCGGTCGGTGCGCAACTGGCGCTTCTTGTTCAACAGTCCGGTTCGATCGCTCATCGCAGCGGGCTCCTTGTCCCGGCGGATGGTTGATCCCACCTGCGCCGCCGCCATAAACGCCGGCGCGCGGCTTTTGTTGCATTGGCGTTGCCGGAAGCTAGCTGCGCCGATCCTCCGGTGCCGGCATTTCGCGCAAGGCTTCGACAATCGCGGCCATGTCGTCCGGCATCGGCGCTTCGAAATGCATGGTCTCGCCCGTGGTGGGGTGTTCGAACTGCAGCAGGAAGGCATGCAGCGCCTGGCGATGAAAACCGTTGACGATGGACTTGGCTGGTTCGGCCAGCAGATTGGCCTTGGTCTTGAAGGCCGCGCCATAGTCCTGGTCGCCGATCAGCGGATGGCCGATATGGGCCATGTGCACGCGGATCTGATGGGTGCGGCCCGTCTCCAGCCGGCATTCCACCAGCGCCGCCAGGGCCGTTGCATCGGGCCGCTCGCCAAAGCGCTCCAACACCTCGTAATGGGTTATCGCCTCGCGGGCATCGTCGGTATCCTCGCGCTTCACCGTTCGCTTGGTGCGGTCGCCCGCACGGCCTAGCGGGGCATCGATGGTGCCTGTCAGCGTGCGCGGACGGCCCCAGACGACGGCCTGGTAGGCGCGCTCCAGCGGGCCGGTGCGGCCGTGGTCGGCGAACTGATCGGCGAGGTGACGGTGGGCGATATCGTTCTTGGCGACGACCATGACGCCCGATGTGTCCTTGTCCAGGCGGTGGACGATGCCTGGCCGCTTGACGCCACCAATGCCTGAGAGGCTGTCGCCGCAATGATGGATCAGGGCATTGACCAGCGTGCCGGTCCAGTTGCCGGCGCCTGGATGCACCACGAGACCCGGCGGCTTGGCGATGACGATCAGATCCTTGTCTTCGTAGATCACGTCAAGCGGAATGTCCTCGCCCTGGGGTTCGGGATCTTCCGGCTCCGGCATCACGATTTCCACCTGGTCGCCCGGGCGGATCTTGCGCTTGGGTTCCGTGACGGCGATCCCGTTCACCGATACGGCGCCCTGCTCGATCAAGGCCTTTACCCGGTTGCGGGAAAGATCCGTGCCCAGCATGGCAGTCAGCCAGGCATCCATGCGCCCTTCGGCATCATCATCGGCAACGAGGGCTTTTCTTAGGGCGTCGGCTTGTTTAAAGGGGTCGTTCATTCTGTCATCCCGCGAAATAGTCGGCGGCGTTGCGGCATTATGGCTTTGGTGCCACTTGGCACAGACTGGCGCCTTCCACAATCGAAGGCTTGGTCAAACAGGCCGTTTTCCCTGAACATAGGTTCGCGGCAGGGAAAATTATCTGATCACGCGGACTTCAGGAGCCAATACTGCCCATGTCCAATGTTGAACCAGACGACCAGGAAGACAAGCCGCTTGATCCTGCCATGGAAAATGTTCGCCGCAAGATGGTGAAACTGCAGCTTGTCTCCGGCGGTATCATGCTGGTGATGTTCATGGCTGTGCTGGCGGCGATCGTCTACAAGGTGACGCAGCCGAGCGGAACCGTGCGCCAGGAGGCGTCGCCGGGTCTTGCAGTACCGGCCGATCAGCCGATCGTGGCTGCGGCGCTGTTGCCCAAAGGGTTCACCGTCGTCTCGACCGATCTTTCCGGCAACCAGATCCTGTTCTACGGCACGACCGTTGACGGTGCGCGCAAGGCGCTGGTGTTCGATCTCACTGTGGGCCGCATCGTCGCGGACATTACTGTCGCCGGTGACTGAGGTCTAAGTGATCATGCCGGATCGGTCACTCGTCCTCATCGAAGATGCCGAGGATCCGCGCATTGCGGAATTCCGTGGCGTTCGGGAGCGGGATCTTGTGCTTCGGCAGGAGCGGTTCGTCGCCGAAGGGACCGTTGTCCTGCGTATGCTGGCTGCGGCCCATGCGGCAGGCAGCGCCCGGGCTGAAAAGATCCTCGTGCTGAAGAACCGGGTTCAGGGCGTGTCTGACATTCTGGACCGGTTTCCGGCCGAGGTCCCGGTTTACGTCGCCGAAGCCGAGGTGATCGACCAGATTGCTGGGTTTCACCTGCATCGCGGCGTGCTGGCGCTGGGGCGCCGGGCACCTCAACCGGCCCTTGGCGATCTGCTGACAGGTCTTGGGTCGCCGACGCTGGTGCTGGTCGGCTGCGGCATTTCCAACCACGACAATATCGGGTCCATGTTCCGCAACGCCGCTGCGTTTTCCGTCGATGCGGTGCTGCTGGACGAGACCTGCTGCGATCCGCTCTATCGCAAGGCCATCCGGGTGTCCGTCGGTTCCGTCCTGAGCGTGCCTTATCATCGCGGTGGCTCGACACAGGTGCTGTTGTCGCAACTGGCCGAGGCAGGCTTCGCCATCTGGGCGCTTTCGCCGGCAGGTGACACGGAGTTGCGCGACCTGCCGCGAAGCGACCGTATGGCGCTGGTGATGGGCACGGAAGGGGAGGGGCTGCCGGCCGAGGTGCTGCGCGCCTACAAGTCGGTGCGGATCGCCCAATCTCGGGGCCTGGACAGCCTCAATGTCGGAACGGCAGCCGGTATCGCGCTTTATGGCGCGGCCCTGGCGCAGGGCCGCATCGGATAGGCTTGGCGCGTCAGCCGCGACGGTCGCCCAAGGCGGCGCTTTTTTCTGCGACCCTGTCGGCGAGTGACGGCTTTGCGCCCTTTGCCTTCGGCACGGCGCTCGCCAGCAATTTGGGGATCGGAGAGCCCGGACCCTCCTCACGGGCGGTGAGCAGGATCATCTTGGCTGCGATTTCCGACATTTCCTCCCGCAGGGCATCGTCATTGGCGGCAGACTTGGCCCGGTTCAATCGCTCGGTCAGAGCCGTATATTGATGCCGGATTTCATCGGCCAGTTCCTCTGTCGAAACCTCAGGCGGTTCTAACCGGCCGAAATCATCGTCATGGAGATCATCATTGCCGGCGCGCTTGACGGCTCCACCCTTGCGGCGCAACTGGGCATTGGCGTTTTTAAGCTGTTCCTTCAGTCGCGCGATTTCTGCCGTCCGGCGATCGATGATCGCGTCCTTGTCGGCCTTGCCCGCCATTTCGCGCATCAGCTTGTCATCAAGCCGCAGCTTCTGGTGTTCCTCAAGGGTGAGGCGCTGCTCGGCTTCCTTCGCGCGCTTCAGCGCTGCGGCCTGCTCTCGGCGCAGGTCTTCGCGTTCGTCACGAAGCGTCTGCACGCGCATCTTCAGGTTCTCGATCTCGGTCTCGCGACGCGAGCTTTCGATCTTCAGGTTGTCGACCTCCAGGCCAACCTTGTCGAGCCGCTTCAACAGCCGCTCCAGCTCGACATCCTTGGTCGCGGCGATTTCCTCGGCGCGCTGCAGGGTTTCCTTGAGCTGGGTGATATGCAGGTCGGCACGGCGAAGCTCCGAGCGCATGTCGGCCGCTTCCACATTCATCGCCTCGATCTGGACGTTGTAATCCTGGTTCTCGGCGAGAAGGCGGCTGGCCTCCTTGGCCAGGGCTTCCTGCTTCAGCTGCAGGTCCGTCGTCTTCTGGCGCTCCTTTTCCAAGGCCTGCACGGTCTTGGCGTTTTCCGCGGCATAGGAGGCGCGGGCCATGTCCCGCTGTGCCCGGATTTCCTGCGGGCTGAGCGGCATGGTCGCCTTCAGGCGGTTCTCGGTGAAGCGGACGATGCGACTATGGATCGCCGGAGCCACCAGCATAGCCAGCATGGCCGAAGACAGGAAACCCAGTCCGTATAGCAGGGCATATTCGATCACGGTGACGCCATTTCCCGAAGTTTAGGAGGAGCGAATTTTCGGTGTTAGACCATGGCCATTTACGAAGGACAAGCGACCCGCGTCACCTGTCAGAAATAATTCGTGGTCGCCATGTCCCAGCCGGTATTTCACTCGGTCTAGTGCAAATGAGAACGATGGAAGGAAAGTCAAGATCCGCGCGGTGCTTGGAGCGAAGCAAGGCACCGTCGGGCGCCTTGCTTCCCGTGCTCAAGCGTCAAAACGGGTTCCAGGTGGGGGTACGGGTAAGCTTCAAGTAGCCGACATTGACACCCAGGCGGGCGCCGAGACCTGTGCGTATCGGGACCAGCAAGACGTTGCGGCTTTTCAACACGGTCATGCCGACGCCTGCCACGACATAGGCGGAGCCGCTGACGCCGCCGAAGCGGGCAAAGAGGCTGTCGACGTCCGGCAGATCGTAGACCAGCATCATCGCGCGCGTGCCGTTGCCGCCATAGTCGATGCCGAGCGAGGGCCCTTGCCAGAAGACATCGTGCTGCCCGGCATTCTTGGTGTAGAGCTGGCCCTCGCCATAAGTGAGGCCGGCGATAAAGGCGCCGGAGCCCTCCTGGCCGAGAATGTAGCCATTGGGCAGGCCGTAGTTCTGGAACGCCTTTTCCATCACCTTCGCGAGCCCGCCAGAGGTCTCACCGAAAAAGCCATGCCCGGCGTCGATAATTTCCTGGAAGTTGTATTGAGAGCTGTCGGCCCTGGCTGGCAGGGCTGCGAGGACAAGACCCAGGGTCATCATGCCAACCAACTGGCGGCGATGCAGTGTCATATTCTGTCCGACTGGTCGCATGGGCTCCTCCGTCGTGAATCGTGGAATCAGGTCCGGAGACCTCTTCGGCCAGATTGCCTTGCCGATATTAATAATCGGTTTACCAAATGTGGTGTCATTATGACTGGCAGGAATCAGCTTCGGCCGGGCAGGGTGCCGGCCGCGTTTTGCTGATCGCGCGATCACGCTCAGGAGAACACGATGCCGAGGAATCCCAACTTGACTCTCGCCGGGCCCGATCTGGCAGCGCTCTTGTGCAGCCGCGTCTGCCACGATGTCATTTCGCCCGTTGGCGCCATCAACAACGGTCTGGAACTGCTGGATGAGGGCGGCACCGATGCCGATGCCATGGAGCTCATCCGCACCAGCGCGCTGAACGCCTCCGTCCGGCTGAAATTCGCCCGCCTGGCCTTTGGCGCATCCGGCTCGGTCGGCGCCTCCATCGATACGGGCGAGGCCGAGAAGGCTGCCAAAGACTTCGCCCAGGCGGAGAAGAAGACTGAGGTGATCTGGAACGGCCCCCGGGCCATCATCGGCAAGAACCGGGTCAAGCTGCTGCTCAACCTGTTTCTGGTTGCCTACAGCGCCATTCCGCGCGGCGGCGTGATCGAGGTCACGCTCGAGAATCCCGAGACCGATGCGAGCTTCACCATCGTTGCCAAAGGCAAGATGATGCGCATTCCCGCGAAGTTTGCCGAGATCTGCGAAGGCAAGCTGGAAGAAGCCGTCGATGCGCATTCGATCCAGCCTTACTACACGGTGCTGCTGGCCGATGAATGCGGCATGGAACTGGCCTATCACACCAACGAAACCGAAACGGTGTTCACCGCCAAAATCGCCAAGGGACTGATTACCTGGAAGTGATGATGCCTGGTGCGGAAGGTTCCTGATGTCCTCGGATAGAAGAACTTCTCCGCGCTTTGGTAATAATTCCTTAGGTGAATGAGCTTAGCTTTTGCCAAAGGCCCATAGACACGCGGCCGATTGTGAGGGAGTTCGCCATGCAGCGTTTGATGATTGCGGATGGTTCAGACATTGTCCGTAAGGTCGGCAAGAAGATCCTCTCCGAAATCGGCTTTCTCGTGCTGGAGGCAGGCACGGCGCGTGAGGCGCTGCAGCGCTGCCAGAACGAACTCCCGAACATCATGATCGTCGATGCGGGCCTGGATGGCGCGCTCGACCTGATTGCCAATGTCCGGGCTCTGCCAGAAGGCAAGAGCGTGCGCATCTATTACTGCGTCATCGAGGCGGATCTCAAGGTGATGATGCTCGGCAAGCGGGCCGGTGCCAACGACTTTCTGCTGAAGCCCTTCGATCGCAAGATCCTGACGACGATCTTTGCCGACAAGGCCATTGCCGCCTGAGGGCGGATAACCCTACCACTTCTTTGCTTGCACGGCCGGCCGCGTGAAAACGATGCCGGCCTTTCCGTTCGTACCGACAGGGTTGCATGCGCTGGTCCAGGTGGTCTGGACAACAAAAAAGCCTGCCCTTGGTAGGGCAGGCCTCGAAGCGTGGCATCGGGGAAATAGAACGTAAAACGCCTTGGTGTCAGGCGGTTTCCATCATCTCGCTGCCGTCTGGCTCGCGAAGAACATAGCCGCGGCCCCACACGGTTTCGATATAGTTCGCACCGCCGGCGGCATTTGCGAGCTTCTTGCGCAGCTTGCAGATGAAGACGTCGATAATCTTCAGTTCAGGTTCGTCCATGCCGCCATAGAGGTGGTTCAGGAACATTTCCTTGGTGAGCGTCGTGCCCTTGCGGAGCGACAGAAGCTCGAGCATCTGGTATTCCTTGCCGGTCAGGTGAACGCGCTGGCCGCCGACTTCGACAGTCTTGGCATCGAGGTTCACGACCAGTTCGCCCGTGACGATGATCGACTGGGCATGGCCCTTCGAACGACGCACGATGGCATGGATGCGGGCAACCAGTTCGTCCTTGTGGAACGGCTTGGTCATGTAGTCGTCGGCGCCGAAACCAAGGCCGCGTACCTTGTCTTCGATGCCAGCCATGCCCGAGAGAATGAGGATCGGAGTCTTGACCTTGGAGAGGCGCAGGGTGCGCAGCACTTCGTAACCGGACATGTCCGGCAGGTTCAAGTCGAGAAGGATGATGTCGTAGTCATACAACTTGCCCAGGTCGACGCCCTCTTCGCCCAGGTCGGTTGTGTATACATTGAAACTTTCGGACTTGAGCATCAATTCAATGCTCTGCGCTGTCGCGCTGTCGTCTTCGATGAGTAGAACCCGCATTAATTTTCCCCTTTACCGCCGCCAAAAGGTCGAGATGGTCCCCTACGCGATACGGATCCAGTCGTTGCCTGATTTGAAGGCTGCCACCAAATGGTTAACAAATTCTAATCGCCCCTGGCAAGGTGTATCGAATTTATTAAACAAAGGCACCAGTCCCCTGAATTTTCATCTTTATCAGCATTCGCCAAAGCTGAATCAAAGTGGCAACAAAGACCCCTAAGCGATTCATATGACTCATTCATTTTGGCGGACCGACAAATCGGTCATGGCATTTACTGACCCTTAAACGATCGTCCTTATCATTAACGATGCCCGTAAATGAAAGGTTACCAAGTGTAGCTTTTTGTTAACACCGACGGATTTTTTTCGTGCCGAATCGTTTTTCGGCCGTGCGGGCAGCCGAAAATGTGAATGGGCGGGTTGTCTCGCATCACGGGAGTATTGCGTATGAAGTCGCGTGAGAGCCTAGTGCGCCTGAAAGAGTTTCAGGTCACTGAAAAGCGTCGGCAGTTGCAGCAGCTGCAACTGATGATGTCAGAATTCGAAAGGATGGCGAAGGAACTCGAAAACCAGATCGCCATCGAGGAGAAGAAGTCCGGTATCTCCGACCCCAGCCACTTTGCCTATCCGACTTTCGCCAAGGCTGCGCGCCAGCGTGCCGACAACCTCCAGGTCTCCATTCGGGAACTGAGGGTTCAGCAGGAGGCGGCCGAGTTGTCGCTCGAGGAAGTGGAGGCGGAGTTCGCCAAGGCGGCAGCCTTGGAGGAGCGTGACGGCCAGGTCCGGGCAAGAGCCTGAACCAGACGGCGCTTAAACTGTGCCAACCTGATCGCTGCCGTTAACCAGGCTTTGGCGATTGCCACTGGTCATGCGCTGTCACCCCAAGGGGCGATGGCCAATCTGCGTTATATCAAGTCCAGACCGTGCTCCCCAAGGGAGCGCGGTCTTTTCGTTGCTTGACGTGGACTACTTCACCACGTCGCGCCATTCCGGATGGCGGTCGACCTGGCTTTTCATGAAGGGGCAAAGCGGTATGATCTTCCAGCCGCCATTGCGGGCTTCGTTGATGGCATGCGCCGCCAGCCGCGAACCGGCACCGGTTCCGCGCATCGCATCCGGCACCTCAGTGTGATCCACGATGATCAGTTGGGCCGAGGCGCGGGAATAGGTCATCACCGCCTCCGCACCGTTTTCGGAAAGAACGTAACGTCCACCCGATGCACCTTCTTCGAGCTTGATGGTCATGGATGCCTCCAGTCAATTTTCTGATTTCATTTGCCTGGTTCAGATGTAGCGTGCTGACCGCGGGGAGCAAGCATCCTTGCGTATACGGTCCGTTCGACAATCCGGAGTTTAGAGTGATCTGGTTTCATGCCTGCCTGCTTATGCTGGCGCCGTTCTTCCTCGCCCTGGGGCTCACCATGCCGCTGGTACGGTTCGAAAAACTGTATTTCTTCAGTGAAACGCCGGCGCTGACCGATATCGTCCTGTCGCTCTGGCAGGGTGGAAACGCGCTTTTGTCGGTGCTTGTCGCCTCGCTGTCGATCGTCTTTCCGATCTTCAAGCTCGTCGGGATTGCGGCGGAGATGATGATGCCGCCGGGGGGAAGGGGAGGGACTGCTACGCCGGTTGCTGCCACATCTCTCGCGCTGGTCGATGATGGACGTGCTGCTGGTTGCGGTGGTGATCTTCGCGGCCAAGACAAGCGGATTGGCAGCCGCCTTCACGCAGCCCGGTCTATGGTTTTACGCCGCTTCATCCGTCATTGCAGGCGTATTGCACGGCCTTGCCACGAAACGATACTCGCACTGAAGTCCAGGCGGTCATAACGACGAATGCCGCACGGGGAGCTTGTCCCGGTGCGGCACATCGCCTGTGGCTCAAATAAGAAAAAATTAATGTCTTAATGTCGGTATTGCTGGATTCGCGTCGTGCGAAGTCCGGGCAGGCCATGGTCGTTGATTGAGGCCTGCCAGGACAGGAACTCCTCGACGGTGAGCGTGTAGCGCTCGCAGGCCTCTTCCAGGCTCAAGAGCCCGCCACGCACCGCTGCAACGACTTCGGCCTTTCTTCTGATCACCCAGCGACGGGTATTGGCAGGCGGCAGGTCGGCAATCGTCAGCGGGCTGCCATCGGGGCCGATGACATATTTCACTCGGGGACGTATCAGTTCGGTCATTGGACTCTCTATACAAACTCAAGACCACAGGCAGGCATCCTAGCGGGCCACCTTTAAGATTTGCCTAAGCGCGTTGTAACAATTTTCTAATCATTTGAGCGGCTTGCCACCGGTTGACGCCAGCCGTCGGGCCACTGCCGCATAGATTGCGCCCAGCGCATGGGTGTTATGTAAAATCTGACATATTTTTAGTTTAAATTTTCCTGTAACTGCGCGGCAGCATATAGCGAGATCTTGTGCATTTCATTGCACAGGCCGATCCATCCAGAATTTGACGAAGATCAAAGCCGGCTCCCCGGAATGCAGCTATTGTTGCATTTAAGATAGAACGCAATCGGCTATTACGCCGCCATCGTGTCGTGAACAAAGGAATGCAGATGTACAGGAGCAGTGGATCAGCGAGCCTGAGGGCGGCTGAAGACAGCGGACGTTTTGCTTCCGCGGACGCGCGATCCGAGGGCTTGAATGCGCTGGGAAGGCAGTTCGTGACGCTGGCGGAGCAGAATGGCATGAGCCATTTCGTGCTGACGCGCTTTCCCCATGGCGACCAGCCGGAATTTGCCGCAAACTATGTGATGGGCAATTGGCCCGCAGACCTGCAGGCGATCTATTCTGCCAGCGATTCCTATGGGTTCAGCAAGCTGATCTCAAGGCTCAAGGAAAGCATCGTTCCCACTTTTTCCGCCGCGCCGATCTTTCTGAGCGAGAGCGGCGGACGCGATGAGCGCGAACAGGCCTTGGCTTTCAATCGCTACGGTCTGTTCTCCCATCTGGCATTTTCGCTGCATGACGCCGACCACCGGCAATATGTCGTGGTTTTCTCCGGACAGGCCGAAGGTCTGTCGCGGGAAAGCATCGCGTCGATGTATCTGGGAAGCCTGGAGCTTCTGGATATTCAGTCGCGCCGCACGCGTCACCATGCGGGGCCGAAAGAACGGCTGTCGGCACGCGAGCTGGAATGCCTGCGCTGGACGGCTGCGGGCAAGAGCAGCGAGGAGATCGCGATCATCCTCAGCATCTCAAGCCATACGGTCGTGAGTTATTTGAAAAGTGCGATGCGGAAGCTCGATTCCGTCAATCGAATGCAGGCTATCGCACGGGCCTGTCGCTTCCGGCTGCTGTGATCTAGGCAATTGCCGACCATCGGACGCCTCTAGGCAATCCACGCTTGCCGGTAAGGCAATATGCGGTACGTAGGCTGTCGCCGTTCGTCCCGCGAGCGTACTTTATCAGAAGCCCTTGCCGCTGCGCAGCTCGGTGATGATGGTGCCGAAGATGATCCGCAGATCCAGCCAGAACGAGAAGTTCTCGACATAGTGCAGATCGCAGGCAATGCGGGCCCGGGACTTGCCCGGACGATCCGTCGGGCCACGCAGGCCGCGCACCTGAGCGAGGCCGGTCATGCCAGGCCGCATCTGATGGCGGCGGTGATATTCAGGCACCAGATCTTCATAGAGCATGCCTGCCGCCTGCATGCCTACAGCGTGGCAACGCGGACCAACCAGCGACATGTCGCCGAACAGTACATTGAGCAACTGCGGCAGTTCGTCGATATTGGTGCGGCGCAATACGGCGCCAACCCGCGTGATGCGCGGATCGCCCTTCACCGTCTGCTTCACGCCCGTCACGTCGCAGAGATCGGCACGCATCGAGCGAAACTTGAACACCTTGATCTTCTTGCAGTCCTTGCCCCAACGAACCTGCGTGAACAGAATGGGACCTGGGCTATCGAGCCGGATCAGCAGCGCGACTGCCAAGAAAAGAGGCAGAAGCACCAGCAAGGCGGTACCGGCGCCGATAATGTCGAGCGCGCGCTTGGCGGCCAGATGGGCGCGCCGGCTGCGATTGTCAGTCGTAACTGCGTTGTCAGCGCCGTAACTATCAATAAAAGACGGCTTCCGCCGCAACTCGAACGGGCCTGAAGCAGCATCATTTTGGATCTGGGGGATACTCAAAATATCAATCCATTCGAATGTGTTAGTTGTTGCTTCACTCTGTTCGCTAACAGTTAGAACAAGACTCACCGAAAGTCATTAATCTTTTTAACGTTTGGTTAACCCATCAAAGCACCGATATGCAAAGAAACAATGAATAAATTGCTTAGTTGCGCTGCGGTATGTGCGTTGCGGGATGCTGCATTGCGGTGGATGCATAGATCATCGATGAGTCTGAGTGTCTATCCATAGTTAACAATTGCCGAATTCAATGTCAGCGGCGATCTATAAACCATTTCTGGGTCAAATCATGGCCGCGACAATCTCCGTGCATAAAGGTCCGAAGCGCAAAGTGGCCGTACCCTCGTGACCTATGGCGAGCCAGTCACCGGCGGACAGTGTGGCTGACGTCATGACGTGCTGTGTCAGCGGGCCCGAGCCTGCTATTCCCTCGATCGCCGCGAGCGTCGTCGTACCATTCCTGATCAGCCGCGCGGTGTGCCCCGTCGACGTGAGGACGCAGAGGTTGAGGGACAGGAGATAGGTGCCATCCGCGGGAATGACGAGCCGATGGCCAAGGCCCGAGGAAAGGGCGGTTCCGAGCACAAAGCCGCCCCTGATGTCAAAGAGGCTGTCGAAGCCGGTCAAGGTGCCGGAAGCCGGCGCATGATCGACGGTCGCGCGGGCAGCGCGTACCGCCGGCCGGTTTTCCATGCGGGCGATCCCGTCTGGTCCGATCGAGAGAGCCGTTGTCCAGGTATCGCCGTCACTGCTGACCTTGATGGCGAAATCGTCCGAACCCGCGAGCCCCATTTCTGCGCGCCCCTGCCAGTTGGTCTGGAACATCAGGGATGCTGTCTCCAAAGCATTGGCCTTGTTGATCTTGAGTTGATGCCCCTGGCCTTCGTGGGTCAGCAGCGTGGCAGGTGCCGCGACAGCCAGCCGGTTGATGGTGTCGGATGTGGTGTTGATCCCTAGCGACGCCGGTCCGCCGTCCAGCGGCAGCCAGTGCGGGATCCAGGCGGTGCCATCGAAAACGCTGAGGCATGAATTGGAGCGGTCAAATGCCTGCCAGCCGGCTTGCGGTGTCACGAACTGCCACGCGCCGTAATACCATGCGGCGATCTTTCCGGACTTCCCCGTCCATGCGCCGGATGCGCCCGCAAGAATAAAATAACGATCACCTTCCTGCGGGGCGGCTGGGGGTGCGGATGCCTGGCCAGCCAGAACCAGTTGCACGACGGCATCGAGCCCGAGCAGGGCTTCGTTATGGGTCACATGCTTTTGTGCCTGGGCGGGAAGCAAGAAGGGCAGGGCAAGGTTGGGTGTGAGGTCGGACATGTCGGCGGAACTCCTGCTGCGAACGCGCCGGGGCAGCACGTTCTTCTCGCCGATATTTTCCGTGACATCGCGTCGCCGTGGATCGCGAGCGATGCCGCCACTTGTTTTCTCTTAAGGTTTACCGCTACGCTTCCCCGCTCAGGCTTCAGCGCCGGAAACTGGCACAGCTTCGCGCGGCCTCGTGTTCATCGGGCCGGCCGCAGGCGATGAAGTTCGGATTGGCGAAGGGGTCGTGCTTGAAAGTGGCGTTGAAGCCATAAACCAGTGGCTCCCCGTCGGGCCCAAAGGTCATGCCGCCCGCGGCGCGCAGCACCGCATCACCCGCAGCCGTATCCCATTGCATGGTGCGCCCCATGCGCGGGTAGATATCGGCTCGGCCTTCGGCCACCAATCCGAATTTCAGGGACGAACCGACGCTGGCGCAATCCGCTAGGCCGTGCTGGGCCAGAAAGGCGCTGGTCTCCGGCGTTCCGTGCGAACGGCTCGATACCGCGACGGGATTGATCGGACAGAGGCGGGTGGTGATCGGCTGGCGATGGATCACGGTGAAATCGGGGTCAACAGTCAGCTTTTCCGCCTTTCCGGAGGCGCCGAGATAGGCAATGCCGAGCGCCGGTGCGTAGACCACGCCGGCAACGGGCCTTCCCTGTTCGATCAGTGCGATGTTCACGGTGAAGTCGCTGTTGCCGCTCACGAATTCGCGGGTGCCATCAAGGGGATCGACCAGAATGAAGGTGCCTGCGGCAATATCGGGAACCCGGCCGGCGGCCACCGATTCCTCTGCTATGACGGGAATGCCGGGCAGCGATGCGGCGAACTTGTCCAGAATGATGCGTTCCGCCCGCGTATCCGCCTCGGTGACGGGGGATAGATCAGGTTTTTCCTGCACATGGGCGCCGGCGGCCAGCACCTCCATGATTGCCTTGCCTGCCTGCAATGCGGCGGCCTCGAAGATTGCGAGAATCTGTTCCATCTGTGCCATGTGCATCTCGGCGTCCGGTGCCGACCGTTTTCTGCTCTCGCCTTTCTGATCCCTGATGTAAAGAGCCGCGGGCGAGCCGTCATACTCTGCTCCGGATTCTCAGCGAAACTGAGGCAGATTCGCCACGCGACTGATGCTAATTGGCCTGCAAATTGTTGTCTTCAACGTTTCATTTTTTGTCTCTTTCGCAGTTGCTCTTTATCCCGCATGTGCGAATGTGCGACCTCTTCACGAACAGGAAGACCCGATGCGCTATTCCGCTTTTTCGATTTTCAGGGAAGCACTTGCCGGCAACCGGAACTGGAAGCCGGCTTGGCGGGAGCCGCAGCCGAAGCCACATTATGACGTGATCATCGTTGGCGGCGGCGGGCATGGCCTGGCCACGGCCCATTACCTGGCCAAGGAGCACGGCATCACCAATGTCGCGGTGCTGGAAAAAGGCTATCTCGGCTCCGGAAATGTCGGGCGCAACACCACGATCATCCGCTCCAATTATCTGCTGGAAGGCAATGAGCCGTTCTATGAACTGTCCATGCAATTGTGGGAAGGGCTGGAAAAGGACCTGAACTACAACGCCATGGTCAGCCAGCGCGGCATCGTCAACCTATTCCATTCGGATGGCCAGCGCGATGCCTATGCGCGTCGCGGCAATGCCATGAAGATGCATGGTGTCGATGCGCAATTGCTCGACCGCGAGCAGGTTCGGCGCATGATGCCGTATCTCAACTTCGATCACGCCCGCTTTCCGATCATGGGTGGCTTGTACCAGAAGCGGGCGGGAACGGCGCGCCATGATGCGGTTGCCTGGGGCTATGGCCGGGCGGCGGATAGCCGTGGGGTTGACCTTATCCAGCATTGCGAGGTGATCGGCATTCGCCAGGAAGGCGGCCGCGTGACCGGCGTGGAGACGACGAGGGGGTTCATCGGCTGCAACAAGCTGGCGCTAGCGGCCGCCGGCAATACCACGACGGTCGGCCGGATGGCGGGCCTCGAACTGCCGATCGAGACCCATGTGTTGCAGGCCTTTGTTTCCGAAGGGCTGAAGCCGGTGATCGACAATGTTATCACCTATGGTGCCGGACACTTCTATATATCCCAGTCCGACAAGGGCGGCTTGGTGTTCGGCGCGGATATCGACTATTATTCCTCCTATGCCCAGCGCGGCAATCTGGCGACCGTCGAGCATACGATCGAGGAGGGGGTGTCGCTCATCCCCGGCCTGTCTCGAGTCCGCGTATTGCGCAGCTGGGGCGGGGTGATGGACATGTCGATGGACGGATCGCCGATCATCGACCGAACGCCGATCGACAATCTCTACCTGAATTGCGGATGGTGTTACGGCGGCTTCAAGGCGACGCCGGCCTCCGGCTTCTGTTTCGCCCATCTGATTGCCAAGAACGAGCCGCATCACGTCGCACGCTTCCTGAGGCTCGATCGCTTCCGCCGTGGCTTTGCCATCGACGAAGGCGGCAAGGGCCCGCAACCGAATTTGCATTGAGAGCAGACCATGGCCAGCCTCATCCCATGCCCCCATTGCGGGGTCCGTCCCAAGGAAGAATTCTCCATCCGCGGTGATGCCAGCCCGATCCGACCCGCGCCATCGGCGGGAGACGATGCCTGGTACAATTATGTCTATGTGCGCGACAATCCCAGGGGACGTGTCATCGAACACTGGCACCATTCCGCCGGCTGCCGGCGGTGGCTTGTCGTGGAGCGCGACAATGCCGCGAGCCATGAGGTCTACCGGGTGGTGGATGCAGCCGACCATGCGCGGGAGGTTGCCCCATGACCGCGTCTCGTCTTGCCAAAGGCGGGCTCGTTAATCGCGGCCGTCCGCTGAATTTCACCTTCGATGGTCAGGACTTCAAGGGCTTCGAAGGGGATACCCTTGCCTCGGCGCTGCTGGCCAATGACCGGATGCTGGTCGGTCGCAGCTTCAAGTATCACCGACCGCGCGGCATCGTGACGGCAGGGGCCTCGGAGCCCAATGCCCTGGTGACGATCGGCACGGGCGGACGCACCGAGCCGAACACGCGGGCGACCGTCGCTGAACTGTATAACGGCCTTTCCGCCGTCAGCCAAAATCGCTGGCCTTCGCTTAGCTTCGATATCGGGTCGATCAACAGCCTGCTGTCGCCCTTCCTGGGTGCGGGCTTCTACTACAAGACCTTCATGTGGCCGGCGCTGTTCTGGGAGAAGCTTTACGAGCCATTTATCCGCAAGGCGGCGGGCCTCGGCCGTGCCGTGATGGAGGCTGATCCGGATCGCTATGAGAAGGCCTGGGCGCATTGCGACCTGCTGGTTGTCGGTGCGGGACCGTCGGGGCTGATGGCCGCCAGGGCAGGCGCGCGGGCCGGATTGCGCGTCATCCTCGCCGATGAGGGTTTCCGCCTGGGCGGATCCTTGCTGTCGGAAAGCACTGTCGTTGGCGGCGTGCCGGCGGCGGAGTTTGCGCAGTCTGTTGTCGAGGAGCTGAAGAGCTTCGATAATGTCACGCTCATGCCGCGCACAACTGTGTTCGGCTGGTATGACGACAATGTCTTCGGCGCTGTCGAGAAGGTGCAGAAGCATGTGGCGCAGCCCTCCGGCGACCTGCCGGTCGAGCGGCTTTGGCGCATCGTCGCCCGCCAGGCGATTTTGGCAACCGGCTCGGAAGAGCGGCCGCTGGTCTTCGGCGGCAATGACAAGCCGGGCGTCATGATGGCGGGGGCGGCGCGCAGCTACCTCAACCGCTACGGCGTGGCGGTCGGCGAAAAGGTGGCGGTCTTTACCAATGGCGGGTCGGGCTATCGCACGGCGCAGGATCTGGCCGCATCGGGCGTGGAGATCGCCGCCGTCATCGATACCAGGGCGAGTGCTACAGACGTCGGACCCTCCGGCGTGCGCATGATCCGCGGTGGCGCGGTGACGAAGACCAGGGGGCGCCAGCGGATCAGCGGTCTGATCGTCGAGCGCTCCGGATATGAAGAGGTGCTTGATTGCGACGCCCTGGTGATGTCGGGCGGGTTCAGCCCGGTCATCCATCTCGCCTGCCAGCGTGGTGGCAAACCTGTATGGTCCGATGAGAAGCAGGCCTTCCTGGCGCCGGATGTCGGACCGGGTCTGGCAATGGCGGGTTCCGCCGCGGGTGTTTCCAGCCTGGCGGATTGCCTGCGGGACGGTGCGGCGAAAGCCCATGCGGCCATCGATCGCCTGGGCCGGCTCGTCGGAGACATGGACCTGCCTGAGGTCGAGGGGGATTATGCCGCCGATTTTACGCCGCTCTGGTATGTGGCAGGCGCCAAGGACAAGGCCTTCGTCGATTTCCAGAACGACGTGCATGTAAAGGATCTGGGGCTCGCGCAACGGGAAGGTTTCGGCTTCATCGAGCATGCCAAGCGCTATACCACCGGCGGCATGGCGACCGACCAGGGCAAGCTCGGCAATGTCAACATGGCCGGCATCATCGCCGGCATGCGCGGCGTGTCGCCCGCAGAGGTCGGCACCACAACCTTCCGGCCTTTCTATACGCCTGTCTCCTTCGGAGCCATGGCCGGCACAAGCCGGGCCGAGCATTCGCGGCCTGTTCGCCAATCGCCGCTTCATGGCTGGGCCAAGAGGAACGGTGCCGTCTTCGTCGAATCAGGCCTGTGGTATCGCTCCTCTTGGTTCCCGCGCGAGGGTGAGAAGTCCTGGCGCGACAGCGTTGACCGGGAGGTCTTGAACATCAGGGAAAATGCCGGCCTCTGCGATGTCTCCACCCTCGGCAAGATCGAGGTGTTCGGGCCTGATGCGGCGGAGTTCCTCAACCGCATCTATTCCAATGGTTTCCTGAAGCTGCCGGTCGGCAAGGCTCGCTATGGCCTGATGCTGCGCGAGGATGGCATCGTCTATGACGACGGCACCACCAGCCGGCTCTCCGATAACCATTTCTTCGTCACGACAACGACGGCCTACGCCGCCGAGGTGATGACGCATCTGGAATTCGCATCCCAGGCCCTGTGGCCCAATCTCGACGTGCGGTTCGTCTCCTCGTCCGACGAGTGGGCGCAGATGTCGCTGGCCGGGCCGAAAGCCCGCCTGATTCTGCAGGAACTCGTTGAAGATGACCTGTCCGATGCCGCGCTTCCCTATCTCGGCGTGGCCGAGGTCACGTTGAAGGGCGGATTGAAGGCGCGTGTGTTCCGCATCTCCTTCTCCGGCGAACTGGCGTTCGAACTGGCGGTTCCCGCAGGTTACGGCGAGGCGGTGGCGGACGCGCTGATGGAGGCCGGGCGGCCGCATGGCATTTGCGCCTATGGTGTCGAGGCGCTGAACGTGCTGCGCATCGAGAAGGGCTTCATCACCCATAACGAGATCGACGGCCGCACGACGCCTGACGATCTCGGGCTCGGCAAGATGTTCTCCAGCCAGAAGCCCGATTTTATTGGCAAGCATCTGTCCAGCCGGTTCGGGCTGACCGCCGCCGACCGGCCACAACTGGTCGGGTTGCGGCCAATCGAGAAGGACAAGGAGATCAAGGCGGGCGCTCATCTGTTGAAGGAGGGTGCCAAACCCTCGATGGCCAATGACCAGGGCTGGGTATCGTCAGCCTGCTATTCGCCTGTGCTGGGCCATTCCATCGCGCTCGCCTTCCTGAAATCGGGCCGGGAGCGCATGGGAGAGCATGTCGTCGTCTGGGATGGCTTGCGGGGATCCGAAGTCATGGCCGAGGTGGTGAGCCCGGTTTTCCTCGATCCTGAAAACAAGCGTCTGTATCTGTGAGGAACGGCCGATGATCACGTCATTCACCCGTCGTCATGTGCTGGAAGATCATATCGCCGGCTTCGGCGTTGCGGCCAATCCGCATCATCTGTCCGTGCTGCGCCGTCCGGTCATCTTCTCCGTGCTTGCTCATGCCGGCCATGAAAGCCATGTCGCGGGCGCTTTGGCCGAGATGGAAGAGGTTTCCGTTCGCCGGTGCGGCCCGGCGGAATGGCTCCTCGTCTCCGAGGCCATCGCGCCCGAGAGCCTGGTTCGCGATCTCGCCGCGATTGGTGCTGGGCGAGCCTCGTTCCTCGAGCAGAGCAATGGTCGGGTCGTGATGAGCCTGTCCGGTCCCAAAGTCAGGGCTATCCTTGCAAAATGCACGGCGGTCGATGTCCATCCGGATGTCTTTGCCTTGGGTTCATCCACCAACACCTTGTTTTGCCACGTGCCCGTCAATCTGTCCCGTGTCGATCATGATCGCTTCGAGATCATCGTGATGCGGTCCTATGCCGGTTTTGTGTTCGATGAGGTGATGGAAATGGGCCGCGAATACGCCCTTACGGCAGGTTTTGCGTGACGAGAGCCTAGCCGGCGGATTATTTCGTTGCTCGGCGGCGATTTGTCTGGAACAAACCTATCGTTGCAGCGTTGCCCAAGCGGGCTATTTCGGCTTGGTGCGGCGGGCGTTTAGGGGCGTGTCTTATTTCCATGGTGAGAACTGATATTGAAGACGAAGATCCGTTCCGCTTTCTCGGCAATGGCGGGCAAGCCGCGCAACTGATTCGGTCATTCGACTGGTCGACAACGCCGCTTGGACCGGTGGAGCAATGGTCTGGTTGCCTGAGGACCGCCACATCCCTTATCCTGCAATCTCCTGTCCCCATCGTCATGCTGTGGGGGGAAGATGGCGTGATGATCTATAATGACGCCTATTCGGTGTTTGCCGGCCATAGGCATCCTGCCCTATTGGGGTCCAATGTCCGCGAGGGCTGGGCCGAAGTTGCCGATTTCAACGATAATGTCATGCGGACGGGGCTTGCCGGAAGGACGCTTGCCTATCGCGACCAGGAACTGACGCTGCATCGCAAGGGCTATCCCGAGCAGGTCTGGATGGACCTGGACTACTCACCGGTCCTGGACGAGAACGGAAAGCCAGCAGGCGTTATTGCGATCGTTGTGGAGACGACCGAAAGGGTCCTGGCCGAGCGGCGCAACCGCGAGGAGTTCCAGCGACTGCAGAACCTGTTTTCCCAGGCGCCGACCTTCATGGCAATGACGAGCGGTGCGGATCATCGCTTTGAGCTCATTAATCCGGAATATCGCAAGCTGATCGGGAATCGGGAGGTCGTTGGTCTGCCAGTTGCACAAGCCTTGCCGGAAATCGCCGAGCAGGGATTCATTGAACTCCTGGATCAGGTCTTGCGCTGCGGGGAAGCGGTGAAGCGGACATCGGAACGCGTGTTGCTGATGCGGACGGAAGGTGCGCCCCTCGAAGAGCGCTTTCTTGATTTCGTCTACCAGCCAATCCGCGACGAGCGTGGCACCGTGACGCAGATTTTCGTCCAGGGTTCTGACGTGACCGAGCGGGTGAGGGCGGAAAACCACCAGCGGCTTTTGATCAACGAGCTCAATCACCGGGTCAAGAACACGCTGGCCTCGATCCAGTCGATCGTATCGCTGACCCTGCGCGGCACGCAGACCAAGGAAGAGGCGTCAAAGGCTATATCCTCGCGGATCATGGCTCTCTCCCGCGCGCACAACGTTCTCACAAGCGAAAACTGGGACGGGGCTGACCTGCGCAGCATGGTGGAGAGTGCTCTCGACGCCTTCTACATCCCAGGCCGCGAAGCGATCCGGATCAGCGGGCCGCAGTTGCGCGTCGGGCCGCATGCGGCGATGTCCCTGGCCTTGGCAATCCATGAACTCGCCACCAACGCCACCAAATACGGCGCTTTGTCCAATACTGCCGGCACGGTCGACGTCAGTTGGGCGACCGGAGCTGATGGCTCGTTCTCGTTCCGGTGGGTGGAACAGGATGGACCTCCCGTGGCGCCATCCGAACGCAGAGGCTTCGGCTCGCGCCTAATCCTTCAGGTTCTGCCGCTTGAACTCAAGGGCGTGGCCGATATCTCCTACGCGCAATCCGGCGTGGTTTTCGCGCTTCAGACGACTGTCGAGGCGATCAGCGACAAGCCCATCGCGGGCGGAGCATAGATGGCCAGGATACTGATCGTTGAAGATGAAATGCTGGTCGCCATGCTGATCGAGGATCTTATCCTCGATCTGGGTCATCAGGTCGTGGGGCCTGCTATGCGATTGGAGGCGGCGCTTGATATCGTGGATAGCCAGTCCGTAGATTTTGCGATCCTCGACATCAACCTCGCGGGCAAGCAGTCGTTTCCGGTGGCGGACCGGCTGAAGGCAAAGGGCATACCCTTCATGTTTGCCAGCGGATATGGCGCGGCCGGTCTCATCGACGCTTACCGCGACGCGCCGATCGTCCAGAAGCCTTTCGAAGCGTCGCATCTCGCCCAGGCGCTCAAGGTGCTCAGCTAGTTCTCCCCATATCCATGGCGTTGCGCCGCATGGGGGACAATTGTTTGTCCCTTCGCGACATGCTTCGTCGCAGCCATGGGCTTCTCGTTTTTCCTGCGCCCCTCTAGCTTCGGAATACTATCGCTAGCACCAAGGGGAATGTTTTCATGAAAAGTCATGCGCGGGTCGTCGTCATCGGCGGCGGTGTCGTCGGGTGTTCGGTGCTGTACCATCTCACCAAGTTCGGCTGGACCGATGTGGTGCTGGTCGAACGGTCGGAACTGACCTCGGGCTCCACCTGGCATGCCGCCGGTGGCATGCACACCATCAATGGCGATCCCAATGTCGCCAAGCTGCAGAAATACACCGTCGAACTCTACAAGGAGATCGAGGAGTATTCTGGCCAGGATATCGGCCTGCACATGACCTCTGGCCTGATGCTGGCCGCAACGCCTGAGCGTTTCGACTGGATGAAGTCGCTGCTGGCCAAGGGCAAATATGCCAATGGCGAGGCGACGCTGATCGCCGCGCGGGAAGCCTATGAGATGATGCCGCTGCTCGATCCCAAGCAGTTCGTCGGTGCGGTCTTCGATCCGCATGAAGGCCATCTCGACCCCTATGGCACGACACATGCGTATGCGAAGTCGGCCAAGAAGAACGGGGCGGAAATCTATCTGCACACCAAGGTCGAGGACCTCGTGCAGCTTGAGGACGGCACCTGGCGCGTGATCACCGACAAGGGGGAGATCAAGGCGGAACACGTCGTCAATGCTGCCGGTCTCTGGGCGCGCGAGGTCGGCCGCATGGTCGGGTTGGAATTGCCCGTGCTTGCCATGGAGCATATGTATCTCATCACCGAGGACATGCCCGAGGTCATCGAGTTCAACAAGACCACGGGCAAGGAGCTGATGCATTGCGTCGACTTCGATGGCGAGATCTATATCCGCCAGGAACGCAACGGCATGCTGATGGGCACCTATGAAAAGGATTGCCGCCCCTGGTCGCCGATCGAGACGCCCTGGACCTTCGGCCACGAATTGCTGGCGGAAGACCTGGAACGCATCACCTCGGAGCTGGAAGTCGGCTTCCGGCACTTCCCGGCCTTCAACAATGCCGGTATCCGCAAGATCATCAACGGCCCCTTCACCTTCTCGCCCGATGGCAATCCGCTGGTCGGGCCGGTGCGCGGCATGACCAATTTCTGGTCGGCTTGCGCGGTCATGGCCGGCTTCTCCCAAGGCGGCGGCGTTGGCCTGGCGCTGGCGCAGTGGATCATCGAGGGCGATCCCGGCTTCGATGTGTTCGCCATGGATGTCTGCCGCTATGGCGACTATGCGACGCTTGCTTATACGAATGCCAAGGTGCGCGAGAACTATTCCCGCCGCTTCTCGATCCGCTATCCGAATGAGGAACTGCCGGCGGCGCGTCCTCTGCTCACCACGCCGATCTATGACAAGCTCAAGGCCGCCGGCGCCGTGTTCGGCGCATCCTACGGCCTGGAGACGCCATTGTGGTTCGCGCCCGCCGGTGTCGAGGACAAGTTCTCCTGGCGCCGCTCGACCGATTTCGAGGCTGTCGGTTGCGAAGCCAAGGCGGTGCGCGAAAGCGTCGGCCTGATGGAAACCTCCGGCTTCGCCAAATATTCCGTGTCCGGGGAGGGCGCACGGGATTGGCTGGACCTGATGCTAGCGGCGCGCATTCCGCCCGCCGGCCGCATGGTGCTGGCGCCAATGCTGAACGAGGCCGGCAAGCTCATCGGCGACTTCACGGTTGCCAATATCGATGACGAGGAATTTCTGGTCATCGGCTCCGGCATCGCCGAGGACTACCATATGCGGTGGTTCGAAAGCCATTTGCCCGAAGACGGGTCGGTCAGCGTCAACGCGCTCAATCTCGGGCTGGTCGGTCTCGCCATCGCCGGTCCCCGGTCGCGCGACGTTCTCGCCAAGCTTACGCATCTTGATATCTCGGATGCCGCCTTCCGCTTCATGGACATCCGCGAGATGGATCTGGACATGGCGCCCGCCATCGTCGGGCGGGCCAGCTATACCGGCGATCTCGGATATGAAATCTGGGTGCGGCCGGAATATCAGCGGTATCTGTTCGAGGCGCTGATGGAAGCCGGCGCCGAATATGGCATATCGCTGTTCGGGCTGAGGGCGCTGAATGCGCTGCGCCTGGAAAAGAGCTTCGGCAGCTGGTCGCGCGAGTATCGGCCGCTTTATGGACCGCTCGAAGCCGGTCTTTCCCGTTTTGTGTCGCTCGACAAACCGGCCGATTTTATCGGCAAGCAGGCAGCGCGCGACGAACGGACCAGCGGCGGGGCCCTGCGGCTGAAGACATTCGTGGTGGAGGCGCGCGATGCCGATGTTATCGGCGATGAGCCGATCTTCCTCAATGGCGAAGTGAAGGGCTGGGTGACGTCAGGCGGCTTTGCCCATGCGGCAGGCGTGTCCGTCGCCATCGGTTATGTCCCCAAGGAGGTCGCCGACGTGATCGATGGCTGGCAGATCGAACTCCTGGGCGAGATGCTGCCCGCCCGCCTGCAACCACAACCCCTGTTTGACGCAAACGGCTCCCGAATGCGCTCCTGACGCGTGTGATATCCACCGCCTGAAATGACACAGGCGGTGGACACTTCACGCCGAAACGGTACTAATTGCCTAAATAATAGGCATAAACTGCCGTAAATTTAGGGATGAAGGCCGCTTTCGCGTCAAATTGTTATCAAGTGGTAAAAAATTACGCTGTGCTTGCCTTTTGCGCTTCACATTTTGACTGAAAGCGCTATGGAATCGCGTTTATGGCGCCCTTCGGGGGTAAACATACAAGAGACGCGGCCTCGAAGTTCGCGTCCAGGGGATAGTACATGGAGTATTTCATCCAGCAGCTCATCAACGGGCTGACTCTTGGATCCATCTATGGCTTGGTCGCAATCGGCTACACCATGGTCTACGGCATCATCGGCATGATCAATTTCGCCCATGGCGATATCTTCATGCTTGGCGGCTTCGCTGCCCTTATCGTTTTCCTCATCCTGACATCCTTCTTCGCGGGTATCCCGGTGGCAATATTGCTGTTGGTGATGCTGCTGGTCGGCATGTTGCTGACCGGTCTCTGGAACTGGACAATCGAGCGGGTCGCCTATCGTCCGCTGCGCGGTTCGTTCCGCCTGGCGCCGCTGATCACCGCGATCGGCATGTCGATCGTGCTGTCCAACTTCATCCAGGTCACGCAGGGTCCGCGCAACAAGCCGATCCCGCCGCTGGTCACGGATGTCTATCATTTCGGTGCAATCACGATCTCGCTGAAGCAGCTTGTGATCGTGGCAGTCACGGCCGTGCTGCTCACCATCTTCTGGTATATCGTCAACAAGACGCCGCTTGGTCGCGCACAGCGCGCCACCGAGCAGGACCGCAAGATGGCAGCGCTTCTGGGCGTTGATGTTGACCGCACGATTTCCATCACCTTCATCATGGGTGCGGCACTCGCAGCCGTCGCCGGCACGATGTATCTGATGTATTACGGGGTGGCCTCGTTCAATGACGGCTTCATTCCGGGTGTCAAGGCATTCACGGCAGCCGTTCTCGGCGGCATCGGCTCCCTGCCGGGGGCTGTGCTGGGCGGGTTGCTGATCGGCCTCATCGAGTCCTTGTGGTCGGCCTACTTCTCGATCGCATACAAAGACGTCGCCACTTTCGGCCTGCTTGCCTTCGTGCTGATCTTCAAGCCGACCGGCATCCTCGGACGCCCCGAAGTCGAGAAGGTTTGATCCCATGGCTACAGTCGTAAATGAAGCGGGCAACGGATCGTCCAACGCGATCGCCAGGGGCCTGAGGGAAGGTTTGTTTGCCGGCGTGATTGCGTTCGGTATGTTCATCCTGTTCGTCGGTATCGAGACCTACCAGGATATCAACAACGCGCTGGTGTGGCGGACACGCTGGGGTCTTCTGGCGGTATTCGTCGCCGTTGCCGCCGTCGGCCGCTTCTTGGTGGTGGCGCTGGTTCGGCCGCATCTTGACCGGCGCAGGCTGGCCAAGGCCAAGAGCGGCATCCCGGACGTTTCCGCGGAGAAGGGCTTCTTTCGCGAGCACTTCCTGAAGATTGCCCTGGTTGCGCTGCTGCTCTATCCGCCGGTATCCGTCATGCTGTTCGGACCGCAGGGATCGCTGAAATATGTCGACAACTTCGGCATCCAGATCCTGATCTATGTGATGCTGGCCTGGGGCCTGAATATTGTCGTCGGGCTCGCGGGCCTGCTCGACCTCGGCTATGTCGCTTTCTATGCTGTCGGCGCATATTCCTATGCTTTGCTCTCCAGCTATCTAGGCCTGTCCTTCTGGCTGCTGCTGCCGATGGCCGGCATTCTTGCCGCCTTCTGGGGTATCATCCTTGGTTTCCCGGTCCTTCGCCTTCGCGGCGACTATCTCGCCATTGTCACATTGGCTTTCGGTGAGATCATCCGCCTGGTGCTGATCAACTGGACTGACGTAACGAAGGGTACCTTCGGCATTTCGGGCATCGCCAAGGCCTCTGTGTTCGGCATCTGGAGCTTCGACGTCGGGTCGCCGACGTATTTTCCCAAGGCTTTGGGCCTTGCAACCTCGTCCGCCTGGTACAAGATCTTCCTGTTCTATGTGATCCTGGCACTTTGCATGCTGACGGCTTATGTCACGATCAAGCTTAGGGGCATGCCGATCGGCCGGGCCTGGGAGGCTCTTCGCGAAGACGAGATCGCCTGCCGCTCGCTCGGGATCAACACGGTCACCACCAAGCTTACGGCCTTTGCCATCGGCGCGATGTTCGGCGGTTTCGCCGGGTCGTTCTTTGCCGCCCGCCAGGGCTTCGTCTCGCCGGAAAGCTTCGTCTTCCTCGAATCGGCTGTCATTCTCGCCATTGTCGTTCTCGGCGGCATGGGCTCGCTCACCGGCATCGCGGTTGCAGCCATCGTCATGGTCGGCGGAACCGAACTGCTGCGCGAGATGGAATTCCTCAAGCATGTGTTTGGCGAGGACTTTACCCCCGAGCTCTACCGAATGCTGCTGTTCGGGCTCGCCATGATCATCGTGATGCTGTTCAAGCCGCGCGGTTTTGTTGGCAGCAGAGAGCCGACGGCCTTCCTCAAGGAGCGCAAGGCTGTCTCGGGTAGCTTCACCAAGGAGGGTCACGGTTGATGACCTCCGGAAACACTGTGATGACGGATACAATTCTCAAGGTCGAACATCTCTCGATGAGGTTCGGCGGCCTTATGGCCATCAACGACTTCTCCTTCGAGGCAAAGCGTGGCGATATCACGGCCCTGATCGGTCCCAACGGCGCCGGCAAGACCACCGTGTTCAACTGCATCACCGGCTTCTACAAGCCGACGATGGGTATGATCACGCTGAACCAGAAAGGCGGCGACAGCTTCCTTCTGGAGCGCCTTGAGGACTTCGAGGTTACCAAGAAGGCCAAGGTGGCCCGTACGTTCCAGAATATCAGGCTGTTTTCCGGCCTGACGGTGCTCGAAAATCTGCTGGTGGCGCAGCACAATGCGCTGATGCTGGCATCGGGCTACACCGTTCTCGGCCTGCTCGGACTGCCAGCCTACAAGCGGGCGGAGAAGGCCTCCATCGACCTGGCCGCCTATTGGCTCGACAAGGCCGACCTCACCGACCGTGCTGACGATCCGGCGGGTGATCTGCCCTATGGTGCCCAGCGGCGACTGGAAATCGCCCGCGCGATGTGCACGGGTCCCGAGCTTCTGTGCCTTGATGAACCGGCCGCCGGTCTCAACCCGCGGGAATCGGCCGCCCTCAATACGCTCTTGCGGAGCATCCGCTCCGATACCGGCACCTCCATCCTGCTGATCGAGCACGACATGTCCGTCGTCATGGAGATTTCGGACCACGTGGTGGTGCTGGAGTACGGCCAGAAGATCTCGGATGGCACGCCGGATCATGTGAAGAACGATCCGAAGGTGATTGCAGCCTATCTGGGTGTCGAGGACGAGGAACTGGAAGAGGCGATTTCGGACGTGGAAGCGATTGCCGGAGGAGACAAGTGATGACCGGCACTGCATTGCTGCAAGTCCAGGGCGTTGAGACCTATTACGGCAATATCCGCGCCCTTGGCGGGGTGGATGTCGAGGTCAACAGGGGTGAGATCGTCAGCCTGATCGGGGCCAACGGCGCCGGCAAGTCAACGCTGATGATGACGATCTGCGGAAGCCCGCAGGCGCGCAACGGCAAGGTGATCTTCGATGGCGAGGACATCACCCGCCAGCCGACGCATCTTATTGCCCGCCGCCGTATCGCCCAGTCGCCCGAGGGGCGGCGCATTTTCCCGCGCATGACGGTTTATGAAAACCTGCAGATGGGGGCCGGGCTCGACAACCTCAAATACTTCAACGAGGACGTCGAGAAGATCTTCACGCTGTTCCCGCGCCTGAAGGAGCGGCAGAGCCAGCGCGGCGGCACGCTTTCGGGCGGTGAACAGCAGATGCTGTCGATCGGGCGTGCGCTGATGGCGCGTCCCAAGCTGCTTCTCCTGGACGAGCCGTCGCTCGGCCTCGCACCACTGATCGTCAAGGGCATCTTCGAGGCGATCAAGAAGTTGAACCAGGAAGAGGGACTAACCGTCTTCCTCGTGGAACAGAATGCGTTCGCAGCGCTGAAGCTCTCCGACAGGGCCTATGTCATGGTCAACGGCAAGGTGACCATGAGCGGTTCCGGCAAGGAACTGCTGGCCGATCCGCAGGTGCGCGCAGCCTATCTGGAAGGCGGGCGCCACTGATGCGCCGCCTCGGGAGCTATTGAAATGCAGGGACTTTTTTTCGAAACAGATAGCGGCGTGCGGTATGTGCTGCGCGTCCTGGTTCTTATCATCGGCTTCTGGACCGCTTGGCGATCCGGCAAGGCGGTGGCGGATAGTTGGCAGGAATATCCTGTCGTGGTGATCTATTCGCTGCTTCTGGGCTTCGTCATGCGGTTCCTGCACTTCTCGCTGTTTGCGGGACCGTTCATCAGCCCGTTCTACTACGCCATCGACGTGGTACTGCTTCTGGTCTTTGCAACGATCGGGTTCCGCATGCATCGCACGGGGCAGATGACCGAAAAATACTATTGGCTATACGAGAAAACCTCAGCCTTCTCGTGGAAGAAGAGAGATTGACAGGCGGGTTTTTCTCGTCTGGAATACCGTCAGAGTGGAACAGTTTTCCTGCATGATGATGGTGGGTATCATGCAGGTTCATGCAATAGACCCGCCCAAAAATTGGGAGTATCAAGATGAAGAAGACGCTTCTTTCAGCCGTGGCGCTGAGCGCCATGGTTGCCTTCAGCGGCAATGCCTGGGCTGACATCCTTGTCGGCGTCGGCGGCCCGCTGACCGGCCCGAACGCCGCGTTCGGCGCACAGCTTCAGAAGGGTGCTGAGCAGGCTGCAGCCGACATCAATGCGGCCGGTGGCATCAACGGCGAACAGATCAAGATCGTTCTGGGCGACGACGTCTCCGACCCCAAGCAGGGCATCTCGGTTGCGAACAAGTTCGTTGCTGATGGCGTCAAGTTCGTGGTTGGCCACTTCAACTCCGGCGTTTCCATCCCGGCCTCGGAAGTCTATGCCGAAAACGGCATCCTACAGATCACACCGGCTGCAACCAACCCGACCTTCACGGAACGCGGCCTGTGGAACACCTTCCGCACCTGCGGTCGTGACGACCAGCAGGGT
The DNA here is from genome assembly GCF_900176345.1 of Rhizobium sp. RU36D. GTDB lineage: Bacteria > Pseudomonadota > Alphaproteobacteria > Rhizobiales > Rhizobiaceae > Allorhizobium. The sequence continues at coordinate 65,517 of NZ_FWXU01000001.1, read as the reverse complement.
GGCGTTGCCGGCAAGTACCTGGCTGAAAAGTTCAAGGATGGCAAGATTGCCGTCGTTCACGACAAGACCCCTTATGGCCAGGGCCTTGCCGACGAAACCAAGAAGGCGATGAACGCAGCCGGCGTGACCGAGGTCATGTATGAAGGCGTCAACACCGGCGACAAGGACTTCTCGGCGCTTATCGCCAAGATGAAGGAAGCCGGCGTCTCGATCATCTACTGGGGCGGTCTTCACACCGAAGCCGGTCTGATCATCCGCCAGGCTGCCGACCAGGGCCTGAAGGCAACGCTCGTTTCCGGTGACGGTATTGTTTCGAACGAACTGGCCTCGATCGCTGGCGACGCCGTTGCCGGTACGCTGAACACCTTCGGCCCCGACCCGACGCTGAACCCGGCCAACAAGGAACTCGTCGAGAAGTTCAAGGCAGCCGGCTTCAACCCGGAAGCCTACACGCTCTACTCCTACGCTGCTCTGCAGACGATCGCAGCAGCTGCCAAGGCCGCCGGTTCGAACGAGCCGGAAGCCGTTGCAGAAGCCATGAAGAAGGGCTCCTTCCCGACCGTTCTCGGCGAGATGTCCTTCGACGCGAAGGGCGACCCGAAGATCCCCGGCTACATCATGTACGAATGGAAGAAGGGTCCGGACGGCAAGTATTCCTACTTCCCGCAGGGCTGATCCTTTTCGCCAAAGTTACAACGGAGAGCCCGGCCATCGCGCCGGGCTCTTTGCGTTTCGAGCCTTCGCATCGGCATCCTGCTTATTCACGCCATTCTTCCCGATCTCACCTCTTTTGCAGTTGCCCAAGCCACGGATTGCGCAATACTGCGTCCGAGGAGAATTTCAGGGGAGGAATTATGATGCAGGGCGAGCCTCTTGCCGTGGCCGGTGGCATCTACGAACGCGATCTCGACAAGAGCCAGGCAAATTTTTCACAGATGACGCCGCTCAGCTTCCTGGAGCGCACGGCTTCAGTCTATCCTGCCCATCCGGCGGTGATCTACGGGAACGTCAGGCGCAATTGGGCACAAACCTATGACCGGGTGCGCCGGCTGGCCAGCGCGCTTGCGGCGCGTGGTATCGGCAAGGGCGATACGGTCTCCATCGTCGCCGCCAATATACCCGAGATGTTTGAGGCGCATTTTGCCGTGCCGATGGTGGGCGCCGTGCTCAACACCATCAACACGCGGCTGGATGCCGAGGCCATTGCCTTCATTCTCAACCATGCCGAAGCGCGGATGGTGATCGTCGATCCCGAGTTTTCCGGGGTGGTGGAAAAGGCCTTGGCGCGCACTGGGCGCAGCATCGAGGTGGTCGATATCCTCGATCCCAGCTATCATGGCGGCAAGCGCATCGGAAAACTGACCTATGACGGCTTGCTTCAAGAGGGCTATGCCGATTTCCGGTGGGAGCGTCCTGCGGACGAATGGGATGCGATCAGCCTCAACTATACCTCAGGCACGACGGGCGATCCCAAGGGCGTCGTCTATCACCACAGGGGTGCCTATCTGAATGCCATCGGCAACATACTGACCTGGGGCATGAACCACCATCCGGTCTATCTCTGGACCCTGCCGATGTTTCATTGCAATGGCTGGTGCTTTCCCTGGACCATCGCGGCGGCGGCTGGCACCAATGTCTGCCTGCGGGCTGTCCGCGTCGAGCCGGTCTATGACCTGATCCGCAGCGAGCGCGTCACCCATTTCTGCGGCGCGCCGATCGTGCTCAACATGCTGGCGCATGCGCCGAACGAACTGAAATCCGGCATCGATCACAAGGTGCGTGTGATGACCGCCGGTGCCGCGCCGCCGGCTGCCGTCATCGAAGCCATGGAGGCGCTGGGCTTCGACATCACCCATACCTACGGCCTGACCGAGACCTATGGACCGGCGGTGGTCTGCGCCTGGCATGGCGAATGGGACGAGTTGGAGATCACCGAGAAATCCCGGCTGAAAGCCCGCCAAGGCGTCCGCTACTCCGTGCTTGACGGCTTGATGGTCGCCGACCCCGAGACGCTGGAGCCGGTGCCGGCGGATGGCGAGACCATGGGCGAGATCTTCTTCCGCGGCAATAATGTCATGCGCGGCTATCTGAAGAATCCGCCATCGACGGCCAAGGCGTTTTCCGGCGGCTGGTTTCATTCCGGCGACCTCGCGGTTTGCCATCCCGACGGTTATATCGAGATCAAGGATCGTTCCAAGGACATCATCATCTCAGGCGGGGAGAACATCTCGTCCATCGAGGTGGAAAGCGTGCTCTATCGCCACCCCGCCGTCATGGAAGCGGCGATCGTCGCGCGACCCGATGAGAAATGGGGCGAAACACCCTGCGCCTTCATCGGCCTCAAGCCCGGCGCCGAGGTGACGGAGCGGGAACTGATCGACTTCTGCCGGGCCAATATGGCGCATTTCAAGGCGCCAAAGACGGTAGTCTTCGGACCGTTGCCTAAGACATCGACGGGCAAGATCCAGAAATATGTACTTAGGGAGCGGGCGAGGGCATTGGGTTAGGCGGTTGCAAAATTATCTCTTATTCGCTATATTTCTCCAATGACATGGAGCGTTGAGACCTTTGGCGCGGTGGTCGATGCTGAAATCCTGGGGTTACCACCCGGGTTGCAGGCAAGATTGATCCGTCTATTGGAGGCCATTGAGAATGTGGGGCTCGAGCAATTCAGGGAGCCTCACGTCAAGCATCTCGAAGGAAAACTGTGGGAGCTCAGAGCGAAGTCAAGCGAAGGCATCGCTCGCGGCATTTATGTTACCGTCACGGGACGGAGAATTGTTATTCTTCATGTTTTTGTGAAGAAGAGCCAGAAAACACCGAGAATGGCGCTCGAAATCGCGCATAAACGGATGAAGGACATCGAGATATGACCAAGCTTGCCGATCTGAAGCAGAGGTTGATTGAGCATCCGGAATTCCGTGAGGAATATGCGAAGGCTGACATCGAGTTCCAACTTCTGGAAGCCCTTGTGCTCGCGCGTACCAGGGCGAAGCTATCGCAAGCTGAATTGGCGCGCCGCATAGGCACCACGCAGTCCGCCATTGCGCGTCTGGAAGCCGGCGGCGTTTCGCCGTCGGTGGCGACGTTGCAGCGTTACGCGGAAGCGACTGGCAGTCGCCTGGAGATCAAGCTTCTTCCATAGGATTGAAAGTTCACGTCTCCCGCAGCGCATTCGCCGCCATGACGGCTGCCGAGGCGCGGTTTTCGACGCCGAGCTTCACGTAGATCTGCTCCAGGTGCTTGTTCACCGTGCGCGCCGACAGCCCCAGGATATCGCCGATATCGCGGTTGGACTTGCCCTTGGCGATCCACAAGAGCACTTCCGATTCGCGCGTTGTCAGCCCGAAGGCCTGGCGCAGGGTCTCGTCATCGGCCTTGTGGCCCACCGCCGTCAGGCGAAACAGGTATTCGTCGGCGCCGATGGCGCCGAGAAAGGCCAGATGCAGGGCGGCTTCTCCGTCATGGGCGAAGGAGAAGGATGTGTCGCGGGCAAAGCCTGGCTTGTCCCGGTTGGCCATCCATTCGGCGATGGAGGCGGCGACGATGTCCAGTCCGTCGTCGCGCCCGGTGGCGGCATTGACGAGGCGGGTCGCCTGGGGCGTGGACCAGTGAACCGCGCCGCTGCCCTTGACGGCCAGCAAGTGCCGGCCGGCGGCATCGAGCGCCACGCGCGCGCTCTGCGCGGATCGCGCATTCGACAGATGCACGCGGATGCGGGCCCGGAGTTCATCGATGTTGATCGGCTTGGTCAGATAGTCCACGCCGCCGGAATCGAGCGCATGCACGACATGCTCGGTTTCGGTGAGGCCGGTCATGAAGATCACAGGAACCTGGGCGACCGATGGGCTCGCCTTCAGCTTCATGCAGGTCTCGAAACCGTCCATGCCGGGCATGACGGCATCCAGCAGGATGAGGTCGGGGCTGATGCGCTCGACGATGGCGAGTGCTGCCTGGCCTGAGGTCGCAATCAGCACCGAGAATCCCGATTGTTCGAGCGCATCCGTCAGGAAGCCCAGGGCTTCCGGACTGTCATCGACCAAGAGCACGATATCACGCGGTCTCAGCGGTTCAGCCACGGCTGTCGACCTCCTCGGTTGCGAAATTGGCGAGGAACTTCATGTAGCCGGCCATGTCGAACGCTTGCACGTGCTGCCGCAGCGCATCGGTGAAGGGCAAGTTGGACTCCTGCTTGGCCAGATCCGCCAGTTTGGATTCGATTCCCCTGATATAGCCGATTTCCCCCAGGCGGATCAGGTCCTCGATATGGTCTGGGCCTGGGCTTTCGATCCTGGGTGGAAGCTTGGGTTTCACCGGCGTTGCATCGTCGGCATAGACCCAGTCGAGCCCCAGATGCATGGCCAGTTTGTCGCGTAGCCGTTTGACATCCACCGGCTTCGGGATGGCGTCGTTGTGGGCGTCGCTGCCGGACGAGACCGATCCGTCGCCGATATTGGCCGACAGCATCAGGATGGGTGCTGCCTGCCCAGCCTCGCGCAACTTTTCCGCAAGCTGCCAGCCGTTCATACCGGGCATGGAGATGTCGACGAGGAAGAGATCGGCGCGAACCCCTTCGATCAGGGTCAGGCAATCCGGCCCGGAATTGGCCGTCAGTACCACGAAGTCCAGTGGCGAGAGCACTTCGCGCATCAGTTCGCGATGATCCTCGTTGTCGTCGACGACCACGATGGTGCGGCGCGGACCGGTATAGGAGACGATGCGTCGCTCGGCGGCGGGAGCGGTGTTCGGCCGGTCGACGGTCGATAGCATCAACCGCACGCGGAAGGTCGAGCCCTTGTCCTTTTCGCTGCTGACCGAGATTTCGCCGCCCAGCGTATTGGTCAGGAGCTGGGTGATCGTCAGACCCAAGCCCAGCCCCGGCATGGGCCTCACATTGTCGGCTTCGCCGCGCTGGAAAGGTTCGTAGATGCGCTTGAGGTCCCGCTCCGAAATGCCGCGCCCCGTGTCCGACACCGTGAAGGTGGCAACCTGGCTGCGATAGGTCACGGTGAAGCGGACCAGCCCCTGGTCGGTGAACTTGATGGCGTTGGACAGGAGGTTGACCAGGATCTGCCTCACTCTTTTCTCATCCGCCTTGACATATTGCGGGAGGGCAGGCGGTCGCTCATGCACGAAGGACAGGCCCTTGGCTTCGGCCTGCGGCGCGAACATATCGATGATCTGGTCGAGAAAGTCCGGCAGGTGCAACTCGTTGGAATAGACCTGCAGCTTACCCGCCTCGATCTTGGATATATCGAGCAACCCGTCGATCAGGCCGGAGAGATGATCGGCCGAGCGCCTGATGACGCGGATGGCGGATTGGCGCGGCTGCGGGATCGTCTCGTCCCGTTCCAGCAATTGCGCGTAGCCCAGCACGGCGTTCAGAGGCGTGCGCAATTCATGGGAGAGGCCGACCACGTAACGGCTCTTGGCGCGGTTGGCGGCCTCCGCCGTTTCCTTGGCGGTCTGCAGGGCGGCGTCGGTTTTCTTGTGGGCGGCAATTTCCTTGAGAAGCAGGGTGTTCTGGCGTGAGGATTCCTCCTCGGCGACCACGCGGCTGTCATGTGCCAGCACATAAAACCAGCTCGCGACACCGGCCATGACGGCAAACACGAAGAAGACGATCAATACGGTGCGATCGACCACCTCAGATGTATCGGGGGCTGCGCGGCCCACCTGATGGGCGATCAGGGCGAGGATCGCGCCGATAATGGAAAGGGCGACCAGCGTCGTCACGGTGTAGCGGCCGAGACGGGTGGATAGGCGCTCGATCACCGGGGTCGGAAGCAGGCTGCGGGCGACGCTTGCCACCTGGGCATTGAGCTTGGCGTGCGGCTTGCACATGTCGTGACAGCGGCTGTCGAGCGAGCAGCAGAGCGAGCAGATCGGCGCGGCATAGGCAGGGCACCAGGCCATGTCCTCGGGCTCGAACGGATGCTCGCAGATCGAGCAGGTGATGCCCAGCTGGTTTTTCCAGCCCTCGCGCGGCTTGCGGGCCAGATAATATTTGCCCTTGGTGGCCCAGGCGATCAGCGGCGAGATCAGCAAGGCAATCAGGGTCAGATAGGTCGACAGCGATGCCAGCAGGGCGCCGAACAGGCCAAAATGCGCCGCAAGCGCAATGCCGGCCGAGAGCAGCATAGTGCCGCAGCCGACGGGATTGATGTCATAGAGATGGGCGCGCTTGAATTCGATGCCGGGCGGGGCCAGGCCCAGCGGCTTGTTGATGAAGAGGTCGGCGGAGATTGCGCAGAGCCAGGCCATGGCAATGATCGAGAAGATGCCCAGCGTCTCTTCCAGCAGCCGGTAGATTCCGAGTTCCATCAACAAAAGCGCAATCGCCACGTTGAAGATCAGCCACACGACGCGGCCGGGATGGCTGTGGGTCAGTCGGGAAAAGAAATTCGACCAGGCCAGCGACCCGGCATAGGCATTCATGACGTTGATCTTCAGCTGGGAGACCACGACGAAGGCCACCATCAGCAGGGTGGCGGCCATTTCGTTGGGGATCATGTAGCCGAATGCGGTGAGATACATATGCGCCGGATCGGCCGCGTCGCCGGCCGGCATGCCGGACGAAAGCGCCAAAACCGCTAGGAAGGACCCGGCGAGCAGCTTCGGCACGCCGACGACCACCCAGCCGGCGCCGGCCAGGAACACGGCGATGCGATGGCGTAGCCGGCTGCCACCCTCGGGCGGCAGGAAGCGCAAGAAGTCCACCTGTTCGCCGATCTGCGGCATCAGGGCCAGGATGACCGCGGAGGCGGCGCCGAATTCCAGCAGATCGAAGGGTGCGGTGCCGTGGCCGGTATTGGAATGGCCGATCCCGGCAAAGGCGCGCCACAGGTCGAACTTCTCCCAGTCGGCATAGGCGATGAAGATAAAGGGCAGGATGTTCAGAACGATCCAGAAGGGCTGCGTCAGCAACTGGAACTTGGAGATCATCTGCACGCCATAGGTGACGAGCGGCACCACGACGATGGCGGAGATGATGTAGCCGATCCACAGGGGTATGCCGAAGGCCAGTTCAAGCGCGCCCGTCATGATCGATGCCTCGATGGCAAACAGCATGAAGGTGAAGCTAGCATAGATCAGCGATGTCACCGTGGAGCCGATATAGCCGAAGCCGGCGCCGCGGGTCAGGAGATCGATATCCACCCCGTGGCGAATGGCATAGCGGCTGATCGGAATGCCGACCGCCAGCATCAGGATCGAGGCGGCAATGATGGCGAAGAAGGCATTTGTCGTGCCATAGGACAGCGTGATCGTGCCGCCGATCGCCTCCAGCGCCAGGAAGGAGATCGCGCCGATCGCAGTCTGGGAAATGCGGCTGGACGAAAACTTGCGCGCGCTCTTTGCGGTGAAACGCAGCGCATAGTCTTCCAGCGTCTGGTTGGCCACCCAGCGGTTATATTCGCGCCTGACCGGAATGATACGTTGGCGGGCTGCCATGCCTATTTTCTAGCGCCTTTTTCGGAGAGATTGCAGAATAGGCATTTTCACGGGAATGGCGGGATTTGCAAGGGTGGATCGATGGCTGCTGCCACGACCGGAGAATGCGCGGAAACAAAACGTCGCCTTGCGTGTTTGCATGCAGATATCGAAAAACTGTTAAGCCGGGGGAATGGGAGGCTTGTCATGGCCGCGTTATCTTTTATAGCGGTTGATAGCTTCGTCGCCTCACGCATGCATTGGATTCCAAAACATGATGGAAGTTTTTACGGCCGCCGGCCTTGCTGCGCTCCTGCAGGTTATCATGATCGACCTGGTCCTGGCAGGCGACAACGCGATCGTCATCGGTCTGGCCGCGGCCGGCTTGCCGGAGCATCAGCGCAACAAGGCCATCCTGGTCGGCATCGCCGCGGCGACCGTGCTGCGTATCGGCTTCGCCACGATCACGGCCTATCTGCTCGGTCTGGTTGGCTTGCAATTGCTGGGCGGCCTCCTGCTGGCATGGGTGTGCTGGAAGATGTGGAGCGAGTTGCGCGCGGCCGCGCATGAGCCGCATGGGGCCGGCGAGACGGATGACGTCGAATTCAACGTCAAGCAGAAGACTTTCATGCAGGCGGCGACGCAGATCGTCATCGCCGATGTTTCCATGTCGCTCGACAACGTTCTGGCTGTGGCCGGCGCTGCAAAGGAACACACGTCGATCCTGATCATCGGTCTGGTTCTGTCCATCGCGCTAATGGGTCTGGCCGCCAATCTCGTCGCACGGCTGCTGCACAAGCATCGCTGGATCGCTTATGTCGGCCTTGGCGTTATCGTCTATGTCACCGTCACGATGATCTATCATGGTGCGCTGGAAGTATGGCCCTATGTCCAGGGCTGGCTGGCCTGATCCGGGCAGGAAGATCTATCTGCAAACAAAATCGCCGCGTTCTTCCGAACGCGGCGATTTTGTTTGTGATGCTGTCCGTCAGGCGGCCGCGCGCGATTACCCGAGCCGGTCGGACAGGGCCTTGACCAGGGCTGCGCTGTCATAGGGTTTGCGCACCACCGGCACACTCGCAAAGCCTTCGGGAACGGCCAGACGATCATCATAGCCTGTCGCGAAGACGAAGGGGATGTTGCGGCGGCTCAGCTCCTCGGCGACGGGAACAGAGGTATGCTGGCCGAGATTGATATCGAGGATCGCGACATCGGGCGTGAAGGTTTTTAGCCGGTTGAGGGCGTCGGTGCTAGAGCTGGCGGTGACAATGTTCGACAGGCCGGCATCGCCCAGCATCATCTCGGCATCCATGGCGATCAGCACCTGGTCCTCGACCAGGAGAACGGCGACGTTTGAATCAAGGTTTTTCACGATCGATGTTTCAGGTCCTGTTGATATCTTTGATGCTTTTGCCGGCGTGGTTTCCCAGGTCAGGAAGCGGCTGGGCAGGTAAAATTCGGCAAGCAGACCATCGGGAAGATAATCCAGACGGCTGCTGCCGCCAAGATCGTAGGGTATGCTGCGCTCGATCAAAGCCGTGCCAAAGCCCTTGCGCTGCGGTGGCTTGACTGCTGGTCCGCCGACCTCTTCCCAGCGCAATCGACAGTCATCATTGGCCTCCCGGCTCCACTCCACGACGAGTCGGCCGCCTGGACGCGACAGCGCGCCGTATTTCGCGGCATTGGTGCACAGCTCGTGAATGACAAGGGCGGAGACGGCATTGGCCCGTGCATCAAGCGTGACGGGCGGACCGTCCAGGGTGATCGTTGTGGCCCCAACGCGAAACGGCAGAAGTTCGGCCTGTATCAGGTCTTCCAGCAGGCCGCCGCCGGCGCCGCGGGTCAGTTGGTCATGGGCATGGGACAGCGCGTGGATGCGTCCGCGCAGCGAGCCGATATAGTCGTCTATCGGCAGGTCGTTATGCGCCGGCGTGGCAACCAGGGACTTGATCACCGCCAGGATGTTCTTCACCCTGTGGTTCAGTTCCTCGTTCATCATGCGCTGGCGGATATCGGCCTTGTTCCGCTCTTCCTGCATCAGTTCGTTGTGGCGCAGCACCACCTCGACCGTTGCCGAACGCACGGCCTCGGCGATCTCGTAATCGGTATCCTGCCAGGGTTCCGCCTGGCGTTGGACCGTTTCCTTCCAGATCGCGAAGCTCTTGCGCGGCGTCAACCGGTCGCCCAGCGGTCCGGTCTCATAGGATTTTTCCGGATTGCCCGCCCAGTTCAGGGTTTGCAGCCGCTCCTTGCGGAAGAAAAACAGGTAGTCGCGCGGGATCTGCGACAGGGGAATGCTGAGGACGCCGGAGACCTCCTCGAAATACTGCTCCGCCGGCGGGTAAGCGCGCGACAGCGCGTGTGTGGCCCAGATGCCGCCGGATGTCAGGTCTGCCACGAAGCGGGCCAGCGGTTCTTCCTCGCCGGCCGGAGGCGCTGATCCAACCGATGTCCAGCGGCCGTTCATCCAGAGCCCCACGCCATCGCAGGCAAACAGTGTGCTGAATTCCGGAAGTGCGGCGGCCAGCATCTCATCGACATCGGCAATGTTCGAGGCCGATTGCAGGAACCGGTCCAGCGAGCGGCGCGCCTCGTTGGCGATGTCGAGCTTGCGCTTCTGCTTGAGCGCCAGCAGATGCAGGGAGAAGAATTCGCCGAACATTTCGGCGGCGATGCGCTCGGACATGCTGAGCGTCTTGGGCGAATAGTGATGGCAGGCGATCAGACCCCAGAGCGTGCCATTGACGATGATCGAGATCGACATGGAGGCGCCGACGCCCATGTTGCGCAAATATTCGCAATGGATCGGCGACACGCTGCGCAGATGCGCGAAGGAAAGATCCAGGGGCTGGCCGGAATCGTCAAGCTCCGGCACCAGGGGCACCCGCGTTCCGTTCGCATCGGAAATGATGCGCAAGGGGTTCTGCAGATATAGCACCCGCGCCTGGCGGGGGATGTCGGTGGCGGGAAAATATTGCCCGAGGAAGCTTTCCAGATCGCCCCGACGCGCCTCGCTGATTACCTTGCCGGAGCCGTCCTGCTCGAACCGGTAGATCATCACCCGGTCATAGCCCAGCACGGCGCGCACCAGCTTGGATGAGGTGGAAATCAACTTGTCGATGTCGGCGATATCCTTGACACGACCGATCATCTCCCGCGCGAGCTGCAGGGGCTGGGTGCGGCGGAGCGATGGCTCGAACTCAAGGATCGCGACGTCATTCTGCCGATGGACGGCAATGTCGAAATAGCCGCCGTCGGGCAGTTGCATATGCGCAATTACCGCCGCGCGGCTCGCCTCCGGCGCGGCGGATACGGCATTGCGCAGGTCATGGGTGACATCCGCGCCGAGCAGTTCCAGGACCGTTCGGCCATTGAGGGCGTCATCCAGCCCAAGCATGCCAGAGGCGTTGGCGGAATGGCGCAGGACACGGCTGATTTCCATGTCGCAGGCCAATAGGCAGCCATGAGGCTGAATACTGCCGGGGATATGGATGGGTTCGCGGTCGCAATTGGAAAGATCGACAGTCTGAGCGGACATTAAAAGGGGCTCTCGAAGGCGTTACGGGCATAAGCGAAGGTGAAATTTGCCCATGCCGATGAGGCCCGGTCGTCGTATACACACATTCGTTCCATCCGGTCCGAAAACGTGCGCCAGCTGGAAAGGTTCCCTGCCTGACGAAAAATATGTCGCGCGCCGTGGCTGGCAGAGAGGCCGATATTCTCCGAACGCTTGGCCAGCAGCCGCGCCCCGAGTGCTGAACCTTCGAGCACGTAAAGCAGGCCGATCAGACCTTCGCCCGCCGGTGGGGCGAAGGGTTTCGCGGCATCGGGAGGGCTGATGGCGAGATCATCCAGATCGGCAAGAATGTCGTCGCCGTAATATTCCGGCTGCCAGTCGCCAAGCTCGGCCGGCACCGGATCCTGTTGCTTAAGCCAGCTTTCCAGCGGCAGCCTGAACCGCGCCATGCCGACGAGATAGTGCCTGTAGGCTTCAAGATCGCCAAAGCCGCCGATCATGTCATCCAGCGCCTGGTGTGCGGCAGCGGTTTGCATCTTCAAAACGCTGCGTCGCGACGGATTGTCCATCCAAAGTCCTTCCGAATTCGTCATTCATATATGCCGCTCCGCTAACCTTTGACAAGTTCGCCCCCCGGCCTGCTTCTCGGGGGTAGTTTCACCCCTTTTTACCCCATCGGCTACGTCAAACGACGTATACGGTTTTGCACTGCAGCGTCGGATAGTCCCTTTCAGCAACGGTTAAAGACTTTTTTAACCCGGTGTTGCGGAACAAGGAGAGGGGTTCAATCCAATGAAACTCAAGGCAAAATTCACCGGCGCCCTGCTTGGCGCCATGCTGTCGACGACCGCCTTCCACGGCGCGCTCGCCGCTGACGACACCATCAAGATCGGCGTTCTGCACTCGCTGTCTGGCACGATGGCGATCTCGGAAACGACCCTGAAAGACGCCATGCTGATGCTCGTCGAAGAGCAGAACAAGAAGGGCGGCGTTCTCGGCAAGAAGCTTGAGGCCGTCGTTGTCGACCCGGCTTCCGACTGGCCGCTGTTCGCCGAAAAGGCTCGCCAGCTGATTTCCCAGGACAAGGTCGCTGCCGTGTTCGGTTGCTGGACCTCGTCCTCGCGCAAGTCGGTTCTGCCTGTCTTCGAAGAACTGAACTCGATCCTGTTCTACCCGGTCCAGTACGAGGGTGAAGAATCCTCGCGCAACATCTTCTACACGGGTGCTGCTCCGAACCAGCAGGCCATCCCGGCCGTCGACTACCTCGCCAATGAAGAAGGCGTCGAACGCTGGGTTCTCGCCGGCACCGACTACGTCTATCCGCAGACGACCAACAAGATCCTGAAGGCCTACCTGATGTCCAAGGGCGTCAAGGAAGAGGACATCATGATCAACTACACGCCATTCGGTCATTCCGACTGGCAGACGATCGTGTCCGATATCAAGAAGTTCGGCTCTGCGGGTAAGAAGACCGCCGTTGTTTCCACCATCAATGGTGACGCCAACGTTCCCTTCTACAAGGAACTCGGCAACCAGGGCATCAAGGCCGAAGACATTCCGGTCGTCGCCTTCTCGGTCGGTGAAGAAGAGCTTGCCGGTCTCGACACCGCGCCGCTCGTCGGCCACCTCGCTGCCTGGAACTACTTCCAGTCCGTCGATGCCGAGGTCAATGCCGAATTCATCAAGACCTGGCACGCCTACACCAAGAACGACAAGCGCGTGACCAACGACCCGATGGAAGCCGCCTATATCGGCTTCAACGCCTGGGTAAAGGCCGTCGAAGCTGCCGGCACCACCGAGACCGACGCCGTTCTCGACTCGATCATCGGCGTTGCAGTTCCGAACCTCTCGGGCGGCTACTCCACCGTGATGCCGAACCACCACATCACCAAGCCCGTCCTGATCGGCGAAATCCAGGCCGACGGCCAGTTCGAAATCGTCCAGCAGACCCCCTCGGTCGTCGGTGACGAGTGGTCCGACTACCTGCCGGACTCCAAGGACCTGATCTCCGATTGGCGCAAGCCGATGGAATGCGGCAACTTCAACGTTGCCACCGGCAAGTGCGGCGGCAAGGGCAGCTGATCATTCAAACATTGGGGACCTCCGATATCAGGAGGTCCCCTCACCAACAAAATCTACGACTTGGCTTTGCCAAGATCGTGATTTTGTAACCTCTCCCACAAGGGGAGAGGGTGGGCGCCGAGTTTGCCTCTCTGCACCTCTCCCCTTTGTGGGAGAGGAAGCAATTTCAGCATCTTAGCTTGCTAAGTGCTAGAAATTGCAGGTGAGGGGACCCAAGCGGCAAACAGGCGAGTGAGGGGAACTGCATTATGATCTTGAAAAACATTCTCCGCGCATTTCTAACTCTTGTCATCCTGACCTTCGCCGCGCCGTCCTTCGCGCAGAGCGATCCGAAGGACCTGATCAACAGTCTCGGCAAGGCGAATTTCAAGCAGGCTGAAGAGCTGCTCGGCCAGATCGCCGCCACGGGCGATGCCCGCGTGGTGCCGGCGCTGGAAGCCTTTGCGGAGGGCGAACTCTATGTCCGCAAGTCCGACAATATCGTCGTCATCACCAAGGCGGCCGGCGCGAACCTGACGGCCATCGACCCGTTGACCGGCGAGGCGCTGGGCGATGCGCCGAAATCGGCTTTCACCAAGATCAAGGTCAATAACAGCCTCCGCCGCGCGATCCGGTCCGCGCTCGGGGGGCTGACGCTTTTGAGCCCAGACAAGGCCGTTCGGCTCCAGGCGGCGCAACAGGTGTTGCAGTCGCCGAGCGCGGAAAACCTCGATCTCGTCGAGGCGGCGCTGGCCAAGGAAACCGACCCGCAGGTCAAGGCCCGGATGGAGGAGGCGCGCGCGGTGTCGCTGCTGGCCTCCGACCGTTCGATCGAGGAAAAGCGCACCGCCATCGAAACCGTCGCTTCGCTCGGTGGCCGCGAGGCGATCGGCATCCTCATGTCGGTCTCCTCCACCATCGATGCCAGCCTGAAGCCGGATCTCGACGCCGCCGTCGCCAAGATCGAGGACGAGCAGGCGCTGTGGGATATGGGCCAGAATGTCTGGTACGGCGTCTCGCTCGGCTCGGTCTTGCTGCTGGCCGCCATCGGCCTTGCCATCACCTTCGGCGTCATGGGCATCATCAACATGGCCCATGGCGAGATGGTGATGATCGGCGCTTATTCGACATTCGTGGTTCAGCAGGTCATCCGCACCAGCTATCCCGAACTGTTCGACTGGTCGCTTGCCATCGCACTGCCGGTCGCCTTCCTAGTCACGGGCGCCATCGGTCTCGTTATCGAGCGCGGCGTCATCCGCTTCCTCTATGGCCGGCCGCTCGAGACGCTGCTTGCCACCTGGGGCATCTCGCTCATCCTGCAGCAGGCGATCCGGACCATGTTCGGACCGACCAACCAGGAGGTCGGCAATCCCTCCTGGATGTCCGGCTCCTTTCCGCTCGGCGGGCTGACGATCACCTGGAACCGCCTGTGGATCGTGCTGTTCTCGCTGTCGATTTTCTTTGCCTTGCTCGTCTTGATGAAGAAATCGGCCTTTGGCCTGCAGATGCGCGCCGTCACCCAGAACCGTCGCATGGCGTCGTCCATGGGCATTCGCACGCCCTGGGTGGATGCCTTCACCTTTGCGCTGGGATCGGGCATCGCCGGTATCGCCGGCGTGGCGCTGAGCCAGATCGACAACGTCTCCCCGAACCTCGGCCAGTCCTACATTATCGACAGCTTCATGGTGGTGGTCTTCGGCGGTGTCGGCAATCTCTGGGGCACGTTTGTCGGCGCGCTGTCGCTCGGCATCCTTAACAAGTTCCTTGAACCCTCGGTCGGCGCCGTCCTCGGCAAGATCCTCGTGCTGGTGCTGATCATCCTGTTTATCCAGAAAAGACCGCGCGGGCTCTTCGCGCTCAAGGGAAGGGCGATCGAAGCATGATTACGGCCTTTATTCTCCGTGCGCTTGAAGGCAGGATCCTCGTCGCCATCGCCATTCTCATGGGCGTGGCGGTCCTGGTGCCGGCGCTCAACCTGCTGACGCCGCCCGACAGCGCGCTGCATATCCCGACCTATGCCGTGTCGCTGATGGGCAAGTATCTCTGCTATGCGCTGCTGGCGCTTGCATTGGACCTGGTCTGGGGTTATTGCGGCATCCTCTCCCTCGGCCACGGCGCATTTTTCGCTCTCGGCGGCTATGCCATGGGCATGTATCTGATGCGCCAGATCGGTTCGCGCGGCGTCTATGGCGACCCCATCCTGCCCGACTTCATGGTGTTCCTGAACTGGAAGGAACTGCCGTGGTTCTGGCACGGCTTCGACATGTTCCCCTTTGCCATGGTCATGGTGCTGTTCGTGCCGGGTCTGCTCGCTTTCGTATTCGGCTGGTTTGCCTTCCGCTCCCGCGTCAACGGCGTGTACCTCTCGATTATCACCCAGGCGATGACCTATGCGCTGCTGCTGGCCTTCTTCCGCAACGACATGGGCTTTGGCGGCAATAACGGCCTGACGGACTTCAAGGAAATCGTCGGCTTCAACGTCCAGGCCGATGGAACGCGGGCGGTGCTGTTTGCCGCCTCCGCGCTGATGCTGGCGCTCTGCCTGCTGATTGCCTCCGGCATCACCCGCTCCAAGTTCGGCAAGGTGCTCGTCGGCGTGCGCGATGCGGAAAGCCGCACCCGCTTCCTCGGCTACCGTGTTGAAAACATCAAGCTCTTCACCTTCGTCGTCTCGGCCATGATGGCCGGTATTGCCGGTGCTTTGTTCGTGCCGCAGGTGGGCATCATCAATCCCGGCGAATTCGCGCCGGCCAATTCGATCGAGGTGGTGGTGTGGACTGCTGTTGGCGGCCGCGGGACGCTGATCGGCCCGATCATCGGCGCGCTATTGGTCAATGCCGGCAAGAGCTATTTCACCGGCGCGTTTCCGGAGCTCTGGCTGTTTGCCCTGGGCGGGTTGTTCATCGGCGTGACGCTGTTCCTGCCGAAGGGCATCGTCGGGACGATCCAGCAGCGTTACGCCGCCCGCAAGGAGCAGAAGGCTGCCGATGCGGCCGAACAAGCCCGCGGCGAGCGCGGGGCAAATGCCGGGGTGCCGGCCGGACAGGCAGCGGAGTGATCGCCATGAAAGAGAAAAAACCGACCAGCCTGCTTTATCTCGACGGTGTCTCCGTTTCCTTCGACGGCTTCAAGGCGCTGAATTCCTTGTCGATGATCATCGAGCCCGGCGAACTCCGGGCGATCATCGGCCCGAATGGCGCCGGCAAGACGACGATGATGGACATCATCACCGGCAAGACACGGCCGGATACCGGCGAGGTCTTCTTCCAGGGGGATATCGACCTCACGAAGATGGACGAGGCGGAAATCGCCCAGCTCGGCATCGGCCGCAAGTTCCAGAAGCCGACGGTGTTTGAGAGCCATACCGTCTGGGACAATCTGGAACTGGCGCTCAACCGTGATCGCGGCGTCTTCGGCACGCTGTTCTATCGCCTCACGGCGGAAGACAAGGCGCGTATCGAGGAGATCCTGGAGATCGTGCGCATGACCGCGCGCAAGGACGATCTGGCCGCCAATCTCTCCCATGGCCAGAAGCAGTGGCTGGAGATCGGCATGCTGCTGGCGCAGGAACCCAAGCTTTTGCTGGTCGACGAGCCGGTCGCCGGCATGACCGACGCCGAAACCGCCGAAACCGCCATCCTGCTGCGCGAGATCGCCAAGACCCGCTCGGTGGTGGTGGTCGAGCACGACATGGGCTTCATCCGTGACCTTGGCGTGAAAGTGACCTGCCTGGCGGAAGGCTCGGTGCTGGCCGAGGGCTCGATCGATTTCGTGTCGAACGATCCGAAAGTCATCGAGAACTATCTGGGGCGGTGAGGGATGAGTGTTGTGCCCTGCATACCCCCCTCTGCCCTGCCGGGCATCTCCCCCTCAAGGGGGGAGATCGGATATTGGCAACCCGCCTTGCCAATATCCAGGCGAAGGTTCGGGATTCGCGGGCGGCATCGTCCCGCAAGGATAGTTGGTGGGAGAGCGGCCAGCCCAGCGCCGATCTCCCCCCTTGAGGGGGAGATGCCCGGCAGGGCAGAGGGGGGTACAAAACCCCGCAAACATTCCGGGGAGCACGAACCATGCTGACAGTCGACAACATCAATCTCCACTACGGCGCCGCGCAGGCGTTGCGCGGGGTCACCATCAAGGCCGAGATGGGCAAGATCACTTGCGTTCTGGGTCGAAACGGTGTCGGCAAGTCGTCGCTGCTGAGGGCCGTTACCGGCCAGCATGCCGTTTCGGCGGGCAGCATCTCCTTCAACGGCACGAAGCTCAACGGGATGGCGCCGTTCAACCGCGCCAAGCAGGGTATCGGTTATGTACCCCAGGGCCGCGAGATCTTTCCGCTGCTGACGGTCAAGGAAAACCTGGAGACCGGGTTTGCCCCCGTGGCACGCAAGGACCGCTTCATTCCTGACGATATCTTCAGCCTCTTCCCAATCCTGCAGAGCATGCTCGGCCGGCGCGGCGGCGACCTTTCGGGTGGCCAGCAGCAGCAGCTGGCGATCGGCCGGGCCATGGTGACGCGGCCGAAGATCCTGGTGCTGGACGAGCCGACAGAGGGTATCCAGCCGTCGATCATCAAGGATATCGGCCGGGCGATCCAGTACCTCAGGGATTCCACCGGCATGGCGATCCTGCTGGTGGAGCAGTATCTCGATTTCTGCCGCGAGCTTGCCGACCATGTCTACATCATGGATCGCGGCGAGATCGTGCATGAGGGGGCTGCCGAAACCCTGGATACGCCGGAGGCGCGCCGTCACCTGACCGTTTGAGATCCTGTTCCTGCAGGCCCAGCGGGGGCTGGGGGTGCCTTCAAAAGAGGCAGAATGCTGCAGAAGAAGGCTGGCCTGGGGAGCGCGGTTCGCAAGCCCGCCTTCCCGAAGGCCAGCCTTCGTCGTTTCTGCATGCGCTAACGCACAAGGCACGAAAATTGCTTTATCTCAAAGGCTTGGCGTTCTAGACAGGAATGCGGCAAATCGCGGCGGCCGACATCCCGGCCGGCATGGAGATCTGGTTTTGACGGCATTGGCAAAACGGCTGGAGCAGCGGGCGTGGGGGCGCGGGGCGATCGTTGCCAAGGCGCTGGATGGCCGCAGCCGCATTGCCGAACTCTACCAGGAAGGGGCGGCCAAGATCCGCCTGCCCAAGACCTTCACCGAAGAGATGGAGGCGGTCATCATCAATACCGCCGGCGGGCTGACCGGTGGCGACCGCATGGAATGGTCCGTCACCGCGGGGGCAGGCACCTTCGTCACCGCCACCACCCAGGCCTGCGAGAAGATCTACAAGGCCTCCTTTGGCACGGCCGAGGTCACGACCCGCATCCTCGCCGGTGCCGGATCGCGCGTGCATTGGCTGCCGCAGGAAAGCATCCTGTTCGACAATGCCTCGCTGACCCGACGCCTGGAGGTCGATCTGGACGAGACCGCGGAATTCGTCGGCGTCGAGGCCGTCCTGCTCGGCCGCAAGGCCATGGGCGAGGCCATGCTGCAGGGAACGGTGCGGGACCGTTGGCGCGTCAGGCGCGCCGGGCGGCTTATTCATGCGGAAGAACTGCGGCTGCAGGGGGATGTCGCCGGCCTAACGGCGCTTGCGCCTGTGCTGGGCGGGCAGGTCGCCTTTGCTACGCTGATCTATGCCGGGCCGCTGTCGGAGGTTTACCTGCCGAGGGTGCGGACTGCCTTAGGCGCGGCGCAGGCCGGCGCCAGCCAATGGAACGACAAGCTGATCGTGCGCATGACAGCGGCCGATGGCTTCGAACTGAGAAAAAAACTGATCCCGGTCATTTCGGTCTTGCGCGGTGGTGCGTCTGTGCCGAAAGTCTGGAATCTCTGAACAGGACGAGTGGAGCACTCATGAATCTGACGCCGAGGGAAAAGGACAAACTGTTGATCGCCATGGCGGCCATCGTGGCGCGCCGGCGACTGGAACGGGGCGTCAAGCTCAACTATCCGGAAGCGATTGCCTTGATCACCGATTTCGTTGTCGAAGGTGCCCGCGACGGACGCCCGGTGGCCGAGTTGATGGAGGCCGGCGCCCATGTGGTGACCCGGGCCCAGGTGATGGATGGGATCGCCGAAATGATCCACGACGTGCAGGTGGAAGCGACTTTCCCTGACGGCACCAAGCTGGTGACCGTGCACGAACCCATCCGCTGAGGACTAAGATCATGGCGCTGGAGCTCCGTCCAAACTGCGAATGCTGCGACCGTGATCTGCCACCTGAAAGCGTCGATGCCATGATCTGCAGCTTCGAATGCACCTATTGCGCGGACTGCGCCAGCGGAACGCTTGCCGGCATCTGCCCCAATTGCGGTGGCGAGCTGGTGCGTCGGCCGATCCGCCCGGCGGCCAAACTGGCAAACAATCCGCCCTCGACGAAACGCATTGTGAAGGCCGAGGGCTGCACGCCACTCCGCGCCGCCTAGAAATTGAAGGACCAGCAGCCATGATCCCAGGTGAAGTCATTGCCGCGTCAGGCGACATCGAGCTCAATGTCGGTCTGCCGACGATCACGATCGAGGTGGCGAATTCGGGCGACCGGCCGGTGCAGGTGGGAAGCCACTATCACTTCGCCGAGACCAATGGCGGGCTGATATTCGACCGCGACAAGGCGCGCGGCATGCGGCTCGATATCCCCGCGGGCACCGCGGTGCGCTTCGAGCCGGGCCAGAAGCGCGAGGTGACGCTGATTCCGCTGCGCGGCAAGCGCGAGGTTTACGGCTTCCGCCAGCAGGTCATGGGAAAGCTTTGATCGTGTCTCTCTTCGATCGAAAGGGCCGTTCCATGACGTTTCTGTCGTCGTTTCTGCTGTGCGGCTGCGTCCTCCTGATGGATGGGCCTGTTTACAGCCAGGACGAGCCGGATGTGGATTGCGACAATGCGCAGACCCAGCAGGACATGAATTTCTGCGCTGACAAGGATTACCAGGCGGCTGATGCCGAACTGAACGCACAGTGGAAGCTGACCAAGAAGGCGCTGGCGGCTTGGGACAGTGACCTCAGCGACGACCTCAAGGGCGCTGAGAAGGCTCTGCTCGCATCCCAGCGGGCCTGGATCACCTATCGCGATGCGCAATGCGAGCTTGAGGGCTTCAGCATGCGCGGCGGAACGGCGGAGCCGCTGATGGTGTCTTCCTGTCTGGCGACGCTGACCAAGCAGCGTACCGAGGAATTGAAGCGGCTTGCCGCGGACATGGGAAATTGAGTTTGGAATTCATGGGGCGCAGGATCATGGTGGTCGGCAATGGCGAGATACCGGAGGGGGTGGCCGAGGTCATCGATGCCGGCGATCTGGTCATCCGCTTTAATGAATCCCGCTCCTTCGGTCCGGGCGGCAGCCGCACTGACGTCGTTGCCGTTTGCAGCACCGGCCGGCCGGCACGGCGCATGCTGGCATCCGAGGACTGGCGCAGCAGCAAGCCGATTGCCGATTGCGGTGCGATCTGGTCCGTTCGGGATCCGCAGAAATTCGCGGAGATGCGGCCGCTCCTCAAGGTCAGCCATCCCGAACTGGACGATTTCTGCGACGATATGAGCGTCGAACTCGGTGCGTTCGCGGCCGACCGTGGCAAGCAGCACTATATCGTGCCGCGCGCGATCCATGAGGCCGTCGATGCGGCGCTGGCCGAGCATGAACCCGGTGACTATGTGGTGCCGAGCAGCGGTCTGATCGTGATCGCTGAACTCATGAACAACCCCGTCTATGCCGGGTCGAGCATTTCCATTGCCGGTTTCGGTCACCAGGGCTGGGATGGCCATCCCTTCGCCGCCGAAAAGCGGCTTGTCGACGCTTACGTGGCCGCCGGCCAGATCACCCGCCTACATCAGCCTTTAGCCCTCTCCCAAGGAACCTAGCCCATGTCCTTCAAGATGTCCCGCGCCGCCTATGCCAATATGTTCGGGCCGACCACCGGCGACAAGGTACGGCTGGCCGATACCGAACTGTTCATCGAGGTGGAGAAGGATTTCACCATCTATGGCGAAGAGGTGAAGTTCGGTGGCGGCAAGGTGATCCGCGACGGCATGGGCCAGAGCCAGGCGACGCGGGGCGAGGGTGCTGTCGACACGGTCATCACCAATGCCCTGATCGTCGACCATACCGGCATCTACAAGGCGGATGTCGGTCTGAAGGACGGCCGCATCCACGCGATTGGCAAGGCCGGCAATCCGGATACGCAGCCCGGCGTCACCATCATCGTCGGTCCCTCGACCGAGGCGATTGCCGGCGAGGGCAAGATCCTGACCGCCGGCGGCATGGATGCCCATATTCACTTCATCTGCCCGCAGCAGATCGAGGAGGCGCTGATGAGCGGCCTGACCTGCATGCTGGGCGGCGGCTCCGGCCCTGCGCATGGCACGCTTGCCACCACCTGCACCGGCGCTTGGCATATCGAGCGGATGATCGAGAGCTTCGATGCTTTCCCGATGAACCTGGCGCTGGCGGGCAAGGGCAATGCCTCGCTGCCGAAGCCGCTGGAAGAAATGGTGCTGGCGGGCGCTTCCTCGCTGAAACTGCATGAGGATTGGGGCACAACGCCGGCGACCATCGACAACTGCCTCTCGGTCGCCGATGCCTTCGACGTGCAGGTGATGATCCATACCGACACGCTGAACGAATCGGGCTTTGTCGAGGATACGATCGGCGCCATCAAGGGCCGCACGATCCATGCCTTCCACACGGAAGGGGCAGGCGGCGGGCACGCGCCCGATATCATCAAGATCTGCGGCCAGCCGAACGTGCTGCCATCTTCCACCAATCCGACCCGTCCCTATACCGTCAATACCATCGCCGAGCATCTGGATATGCTGATGGTCTGCCATCACCTGTCGCCGTCGATCCCGGAAGACATTGCTTTCGCCGAAAGCCGTATCCGCAAGGAAACCATCGCGGCTGAAGACATTCTGCATGATATCGGCGCCTTCTCGATCATCTCGTCCGACAGCCAGGCCATGGGCCGCGTCGGCGAAGTGGCGATCCGCACCTGGCAGACCGCGGACAAGATGAAGCGCCAGCGCGGCCGCCTGGCGCAGGAAACCGGCGACAACGACAATTTCCGCGTTCGCCGCTACATCGCCAAATATACGATCAACCCGGCAATCGCCCACGGCCTGTCCCATGAGATCGGCTCGGTCGAAGTTGGCAAGCGCGCCGACCTCGTCCTTTGGAACCCGGCTTTCTTCGGCGTCAAGCCCGAGATGGTGCTGCTCGGCGGCTCGATTGCGGCAGCCCCGATGGGCGACCCGAATGCCTCGATCCCGACGCCGCAGCCAATGCATTACCGCCCGATGTTCGCTGCCTATGGCAAGCTCAGGACCAACTCCTCGGTCACCTTCGTCAGCCAGGCCTCGCTCGATGCCGGCCTTGCGCAGCGGCTCGGCGTGGCGAAGAAGCTCTTGCCCGTCCGCAATGTCCGCGGCGGCATCTCCAAGGCATCGATGATCCACAACAGCCTGACGCCGCATATCGAAGTCGATCCGGAAACCTATGAGGTGCGGGCCGATGGGGAGCTCCTGACCTGCGAGCCGGCGACCTCGCTGCCGATGACGCAGCGCTATTTCCTGTTCTGACGGTGAGGCTTAGGGCATGGCATTTGAAGTGAGGCGGTTTGCTAGATGGATGCTCGGCATCCTCGCAGCCGCTGCGATTGCGGCTGTCGTCGGCACCTTCACGCCAAGGCCCTTCCTTGCGCCTGCGGATGCCAGGTCCGACTACAGCTACACGATCGCTGTCCTGTCAGGGGCAATTCACACCGATATCGCCATTCCGCTCGATGAGGTGACGCGGGCGGACTTCGCATTTCTGGCCGCTGACGGAATTCCGGTGGATGACCCTGCCATCCAGTGGCTGGTGATTGGCTGGGGCGGCCGCGAATTCTATCTCAACACGCCCACCTGGTCGGAATTGAAGGCAGTCCCCGTACTGCGGGCGCTGACCGTTGATCGGGCCGTGCTTCGCGTGGATGTCGCCTCAGCGATCCCCGCTGACCATCCTGATATCGTGCCCTACGAGATCGGCGAGTCAAGGTTTCGCGACCTGATCGCCTATGTGAAGGATAGCTTCGTTCTGCAGAACGGTGTCGCCGTGGTCGTTGCAGGTCCCGGCTACGGCCTGCATGACCGTTTTTATGAGGCTCATGGGGTCTTCAATGCCCTTGTGGGCTGCAACACCTGGACGGCCGGAGCCCTTCGCACCGCCGGACTGCGGACCGGCTGGTGGAACCCCTTGCCGCAGAGCCTGAATTATTCGCTGCGCCTCTTCAATTAAGCCCGTTATCCCCAGTTGGTCATGCACCGGCTGCATGCCTGTCATGCATCCGGCGTTTCCGGATGGTTTTGTGCTGCACTGCACCAGGGAATTGGGTAGCTTGCGGCATCCGTTTCCGGATCGCCCGGCATGCTCCCAACGCCGCGCAATCCCCTATTCCTTCAAGAGGCAAACCATGTTGATCGGCAAAAAGCTTCCCTTCGTGACCTTCCGCACCCGCGTCCGCGACGAAAGCGTCGGCGGTCCCAATCCTTATCGCTGGCAGGACATGACTACGGACGACTACTTCCAGGGAAAGCGGGTCGTGCTGTTCTCCCTGCCGGGCGCCTTCACGCCGACCTGCTCCACCTATCAACTGCCTGATTTCGAAAAGCTGTTCGGCGAGTTCCAGGCCGAGGGCATTGACGAGATCTACTGCATCTCGGTCAACGATGCCTTTGTCATGAATGCCTGGGGCAAGTCGCAGCACCTCGTCAACGTCAAGCTGATCCCGGATGGCTCCGGCGAATTTACCCGCAAGATGGGCATGCTGGTTGCCAAGGACAATCTGGGCTTCGGCATGCGCTCCTGGCGTTACGCGGCCATCATCAACGATGGTGCGGTCGAGCAGTGGTTCGAAGAAGAAGGCTATTCGGACAATTGCGACAGCGATCCCTACGGCGTTTCCTCGCCCCAGAACATTCTGGAAAAGCTGAAGGCCAAGGTCGCCGCCTGATTTTTGCAGAGCCAGACCTTCAAGAGGGATGCGGCAGACGCCGCGTCCCTCTTTTGCGTTAAGGGGATTGATTCGATTCGATCGCACGCAACCCCGGCAAAAGTTAACATTTGCCAAGTGCCTCCACGGTTTTCCCGACCTGGGTTTGATGTATACAATTTCAACGCAAGCGTGCAGGCGCATTGGTGCGGTCTCTCGTCGATTCTGCGAATGGAAGCTCTTGCCCGGTAAAGCCGTTGGAATGGTTTGATAAGATCAACAGGTTTTTGCCGCGCGGCGGCTAACGGGTTTTACAACCTGAAATTTTATCCTGCAGTTGCGACTATTTTCTAACGGCAAACCTACGGATTGCCTCGGATTCTAACGATTCGATTCAGGATTGCCCAACAAAACCGGCCTATTCGGTAGGTGCTGCAAGAATAAGGAGCGGCACGTGAAGTACCTGAAAAAATGGATCATGCTGCAGGTTGACCTGGACAGTTTTCACGCGCGCGGCGCCGTCTATGCCTTCGCGCTGAAGATGACGTTTCGCGCGGTCATCCTGGCCTTCCTATTGAATATCGTGGCGCTGCCGATGTTCTACTGGATCGGCTTGACCAGCATGCCGGTCGCAGAGGCGATCCTCTTGTCGGTCGCGTTTTCCTGGCTGTTTGGTGGCGCCATATCCGGCGCGCTGGCCTATGTGATGGGGCAGGTGATCCGTGACCTGTCGCTATCGCGCGCCGAGTTTCGCAGGCTGAGCCGCACAGACACGCTGTCCGGTCTGCTCAATCGCCGCGCCTTTGCCGAAGCCTTGGAAAATGCGGGGACGTCCGCATCGCTTGCGATCTTCGACCTCGACCGGTTCAAGATGATCAACGACAGCCACGGCCACAGCGCCGGAGACGAGGTGATCAAGACGGTTTCCCGCGCCATCACAACGGTGTTTCAGGCGCCGCACACAGTCGCGCGGCTGGGCGGCGAGGAATTCGGCGTGATCATTCAGAACAGTACATCGGACAATCGCCTGATGCAGGTCGAGATCCTGCGGCAGGTGGTGGAACAGCAGGTCATGACGGTCAACGGGGCGGCGCTGCGCACCACCATCTCGGCCGGCGTTGCGGAATTTTGTCCGGGGCGCGGTGCAGACGAGGTCTATTCCTTAGCCGACCGGGCGCTCTATCTCGCCAAGGCGCTCGGCCGAAACAGGGTGGTGCATGAGCGCGAGATACCGGAGCGGATGTCGCAGACCCGACCGGCGACGGACCTATCTCCTGCCACCGACGCGGCCTGATCCGAGAGACGAATGCTTCTCTGACTCGATCGCATCGAAGTTCCCTGTTGCGGTGCGGCAGTGAATTTTGCATGCTCGCTTCAGTATCCGTCGTACCGCCAGAGAGCATCATGCAGCGCGTCATCTCCTACATTCCGTCAGGCCAGCCGTCCGATCCGCCGGTGGCATCGGTGGTTCTTCCCCATGATCTTCGCCATCTCAGGCGCAAGCTGCTCCATCTCGAAAACGGAGATATGGTGATGCTCGATCTCAAGGAAGCCGTTCAATTCTGGGACGGGGACCGGCTGGTTCTCGACGATGGCAGTCTGATCGAGGTTCGGGCTGCGGAGGAAAAGCTGTTCGAGATCATTCCCCGCGACGGGCAGCATCTGATCGAGCTTGCCTGGCATCTGGGCAACCGGCATCTGCCAGCGCAAATCGAGCAGACGCGTATTTTGATCCATCGCGATCCGGTGATCCGCTCCATGCTGCAGGGGCTGGGTGCCGAGGTAAACGAGGTCACCGAGACATTCCAGCCGGTCCGCGGCGCCTATCACAGTCATGGTGGCCATGGCCACGGCAATCACGCAGCCCCTGAGCATGACGGCCATGATCACGGTGCCTGGAAGCCATGACGGAGACGGATGGTCGATTCCTGGCGAAGGAGGTGCAGCAGGCCGGGGACCTCCAAAGCCTGTTGCGACTGATGACTTGGCTCTCGCCGGCATTTCCCGTCGGCGGTTTTGCCTATTCGGGTGGGCTGGAGCGTGCCGTTGCCGATGGTCTCGTCGAAAACGCCGATGGCCTGAGGCAATGGATCGCCTCGACCATTCTTAACGGCACCGGATGGAATGATGCGGTGTTGATGGCCGAGGCCATGCGATGCTCGACCGCGCAGGAGCTTGCCGGCCTGGTAGAGCTTGCCGTCTCCTTGGCTGGTTCGGCGGAGCGGCATGCGGAAATCCTGGGGATGGGCCGTGCGTTCCTGGAAGCGGCCCAGGCATGGCCGCATCCCGTTCTGTCGGCATTGCCGAAGGAGACGCCGTATGCGGTTGCGGTAGGCGCCGTGGCCGGTGCCCATGGCATTTCGCCTGAAAAAGCGATCGGTGCCTTTCTCAACGCGCTGGCATCACAGGCGGTTTCCGCCGGTATCCGGCTCTCCGTGCTGGGGCAGCGGCAGGGCGTGGCACTTCTATCGGGCCTTGAACATGCGATAGCGGCAACGGCCCAACGGGCCTCCGGCTCGGCCCTGGACGATCTCGGCAGCGCCACCATCCTGGCTGAAATTTCCGCCATCCGCCATGAGACACAGCCCGTTAGGCTGTTTCGGTCGTGAGCGGGTTGACCTGCCGATCATGGCGTTCGAATATCGGCGCAACTTGAATGTCAGGATGAAAATATGACTGTGATGAATGCCCAGAACGGTCCGCTTCGTGTCGGTATCGGCGGCCCTGTCGGTTCCGGCAAGACGGCCTTGACCGACAAGCTCTGCAAGGCGATGCGCGACCGGTATTCGGTCGCGGTCGTTACCAACGACATCTACACCCGGGAGGATGCCGAGGCGCTGGTGCGTATGCAGGCGCTTCCTTCCGAGCGTGTCGTTGGCGTGGAGACCGGCGGCTGTCCGCATACGGCCATCCGCGAGGATGCCTCGATCAACCTGCAGGCCATCGCCGACTTGAACAAGCGCTTCCCGGATCTCGATGTGGTGTTCATCGAGTCCGGTGGCGACAATCTCGCCGCGACCTTTTCTCCTGATCTTGCCGATATCACCATCTATGTGATCTCCGTCTGCCAGGGCGAGGAAATCCCGCGCAAGGGTGGACCAGGGATCACCAAATCCGACCTGCTTGTCATCAACAAGCAGGATCTGGCGCCCTATGTCGGTGTCGATCTGGACGTAATGCGTCGCGATGCCGACCGCATGCGCGCTTCCCAACCCTTCGTCTTTTCCGACATGAAGCGTGGGGCGGGCGTCGACGAGATCGTCGAGTTCCTGAAGACGACGGGCGGCCTCGCCTGACAGCGGGATTGGCGGCGGGTTCAGAACTTACCGGTCGCCACGAACCCGGCCAGGACCATCATCAGCCCGCCGCAGATGATGATCTGCCAGGGAGACGTGGTGCCGCGCCGACGGGAGGCAAATCGCTTGCCGCGGCTGAGATAGAGAGCGCCCCAGGCCACCAGCCAAAGCCCCAGGCCCAAGGATACGAAGAACAGCGCTGCCTGCAGAACGGTCATACCCGTCTCCCCCTCCGGCTACTGCTCAGATGATACGCCTGATAGCCTTGGGATCAACGGGTCCTGTGCAGGACGATGGTATCGCGGACGTCAGATCTGCCGAAGGGCGCTGATGTCTGAAATCTGGATGACACGGCCGCGCACCGTCACGCCAGCGCGCTTCAGTGAAGAGAAGGCACGGGACAGGGCCTCTGGAGCCAAGCCGAGCTTTCCGGCCAGCAAGCTCTTCTGGAAGGGCAGGCGAATGGAGGCCGAGCCGCCCTCAGCCGGACAATTGTCCAGGAGGTAATGCGCCACGCGCTGCGGCGCGGTTTGCAGCCGGTCATTGGCTATGCAGTCCATCGTGCTCTGCAGGTAGTTGGACAGGCATTGGATAATGGCCTTGGCCACGTCCATTTCCTGTTCGGCCAGTTGGCGGACCTTCTGGAGTTCGAAGCGGGCGACGGTTGCGTTTTCCGCAGCCTGGCTGTTGTAGCGATACTGGTCGCCAACGGCCAGAAGACATTCTGCGAAGACGTCGCCCGGTCCGCAAATGCGGATATCGGCCTCGCGTCCATCCTTGTTGAGGCGATAGAGCCTGACATAGCCGTTGAGGACACAGTAGAAGTATTCCGCCGGCTCCGCCTCGCGAAACAGGAGATCGCGCGCTTCGTAATTGGTCACGGTCGCGATCTCCAGCATGCCCGCAAGGGCTGATGGCCCCAGGGAGGAGATGAACGGCGTCTTCAGCAGAGTGTTCTTGTCGCGTGTGTTCAACTTCAAAATCTTGTTCACGGCCTTGACCCCGGATGATCGCCGCTTTTGGCGGCGACGTTCAGACGCTGAGAATTGGCAGAGTTCGTGCTCGCTTGGCTGTGCGCAGCCATCGACCTGAAACCGGCCTCGTCATGGCCTGTTCAAGGGCTGTTGGGTGCCACGCGCCGCTTAGCCGTGATCTCGCGATAGCTCGGGCGCCTCCATGCCGTCAGCAAGACGCTGTCGATATCGATCCTCAGTAAAACTGAGAATAGCGCGATGGGCGGACACCGATTTGATTTCGATCAATGGCGACAAGGCGGGTGAAAATATTTCGCGGGGAAATGAAGCCCAGTCCAAAAAAAGCCCAGTCCAAAAAAAGCCCGGCACGATGGCCGGGCTCTGATCTCAGGCATGGAAGGCTTTGCGGATCACTCCGCAGCCAACGGCGGCAGCGGGACGATTTTGGGGCCTTCGCGCCGTGCCTGGTTGCGATTTTCGATCGCATCCAGACGCTGCTGAAGTTCCGTCAGCGTTTCGTTGTTGCGGACCGAGAGCTCGGTCAGTTCTTCGCCGCTGAGCGTGCGCAGTTCCTCTTCCTTCTTGCCGACCATGCGGCCGAACACCCAGCCGAGTAGGCGCGACAGGTCGTCCATGATGATGAAGAAGGCGGGAACGACGACAAGGCTGAGCACCGTCGAGACGATGATGCCGCCGATCACCGCGATCGCCATCGGCGCACGGAACGAGCCGCCTTCACCGACGCCGAGAGCAGACGGCAGCATGCCCGCCGACATGGCGATCGAGGTCATGATGATCGGACGGGCGCGCTTGCGACCGGCTTCGACCATGGCCATGCCACGCGCCATGCCCTGATTTCGCATTTCGATGGCGAAATCGACCAGCAGGATGGCGTTCTTGGTGACGATACCCATCAACATCAGGATACCGATCAAGACCGGCATCGATAGCGGATTGTTGGTCAGGATCAGCCCCGCCGCCACGCCGCCGATCGCCAAGGGCAGCGACAGCAGGATGGTAAACGGCTGGATCACGTCCTTGAACAGCAGGATCAGCACCATTAGCACCAGGAGCAGACCGAGCAGCATGGCATTGCCGAAGCTCTGCTGCATTTCGGCCTGGACCTTGGCGTCACCGCTTTCCGCAAGCCGAACACTCGCCGGCAATTGCGTGTCTGCCACGGCCTTGCGGAATGCACCCGTTGCGGTATCGAGTGCCACGCCCTGGGGCAGGTCGGAGCCGATCGATACGACGCGGTTGCGGTTGTTGCGCTTGATCGAGGAGACACCTTCCGAATAGTCGATGTCGGCCACGGTCGACAGCGGAACAGTGCTGCCGGACGCTGTCTGGATCTTCAGGGCACGGATCGCAGCCAGATCTTCCCTAAGGTCCAGCGATGCCTGAACCCTGATCGGGATCAGACGGCTATCGAGCGAAATCTTCGGCAGGGCGGAATCGACGTCGCCGATTGTGGCCACCCGAACGGTTTCGGAGATAGCCTGCGGCGTGATGCCCAGACGGGCTGCCTGATCCATGCGCGGACGGATCTGCAGTTCCGGACGGGGCAGGGCGCCGTCGGCGCTGACATTGGCAAGTTCCGGCACCTGACGCAGCTTGGCCTCGAGAATGCCGACGGCCGCATTCAGGTCTTCCTCGTTCTTGGAGAGGAAGTTGAACGAGATGTCGCGCTCGCCGCGGTCGTTGAGCTTAATCACCCGGATATCCGGGATCGGACGCAGCTTGGCAAATACCTCCTGCTCGATTGCCCATTGAGGCTTTGTACGGCCCTCGACTTTCATATTGGGCGCGTATTGGCCGACCAGAGGCAGGTTCTTGATATCCTCCGTCAGGAAAGTCTTCAGACTTTCTCCGACCAGCGGCAGGTTACCAATGCCCTTATTCACGAGTGTCTTCAGCAGAGAGTGCTCAATCCTGATCAAGTTCAGCGTCACGCTGGCGCGGCGCAGTTCCAGGTCACCCTTGGGCGACGCACCGCCAAGCACAAAGACGCTTTGTACACCCTCTAGATCGCGCACAGCCGCGTATATCGCATCTGTCTTTTCTTCCGTATCGTCGAGAGACGCGTTCGGCGGTAGCTCGATCGACAGCACGATACGACCGGCATCTTCTGGCGGCAGGAAGCTACCGGGAACCTTTCTCAATGCCTCGACCGAGTAATACAGAAAGCAGACCGCCGCTATCAGCGTCACAAAACGCCCAATCCATCTGAACCCAACATTGTCAAGGAAGTAATGGATGCCTTTCAGTGCGTAATTTTCCGAATTTCCTGCATAAAGCTTCACTCGGTTGACGAGATTTACGAGGAACGCAGGTGCCCATTCACCTGTGGTTGACTTGATGAGCCATGTATAGCCCTTCATCATCAAGCTGTCGTTGTCGTGATGGTCGTCCATCGCGTCTTCGGCACGCATCAGATAGGCGGCCATCAGCGGGGTGATGAAGCGCGCCACCATCAGCGAGAAGAACACCGAGAAGGCAACCGTCAGGCCGAACTGGATGAAGTACTGGCCGGGAATGCCCGGCATGAAGGACACCGGAACGAAGACCGCGATGATGGTGCAGGTCGTCGCGATGACGGCCAGACCGATTTCATCCGCCGCTTCGATGGCCGCCCGGTAAGGCGTCTTGCCCATCTTGATGTGGCGGGCGATGTTCTCGATCTCGACGATGGCATCATCGACCAGAATACCGGTCGCGAGCGTTAGGGCGAGGAAGCTGACAAGATTGAGCGAGAAGCCCATCATGTCCATAACCCAGAAGGTCGGGATTGCGGACAGGGGCAGGGCAACCGCTGAAATCAGCGTCGCGCGCCAGTTGCGCAGGAACAGGAACACCACGATGACGGCAAGGATCGCGCCTTCGAGCAGCGTGTGCATCGCCGCTTCGTAGTTGCCGTAGGTGAAGTAGACCGAATCGTCGATCATCTTGATCTCGACGTTCGGATTGTCTGCCCTGACCTGGTCGAGGCTCGTGGCGACTGTCTCGGCAACGGACACTTCGCTGGCGCCCTTTGCGCGGAACACGGCGAAGGTGACGACCGGTTCGCCATTGTAGCGCGAGAAGGATTTCTGCTCCTCGTAGGTGTCCTTAATGGTGCCGAGATCGCCCAGCTTGACGAAACGTCCGCCGGAAAGCGCGATCGTGGTTTCCGTCAGTTGGGCCACGCTGCGGGCGTCACCAAGGGTTCGGATCGTCTGTTCCGAGCCGGCCACCTGGCCGCGGCCTGAGCCGAGGTCCGAGTTCGTGCCGCGCAACTGCCGGTTCACGTCTGCAGCCGTCACGCCATAGGCGTCCAGCCGTTCCGGGTTGAGTTCGATACGGATTTCACGGTCCGCTCCGCCGTAACGGTCGATACGGCCGATGCCGGCCTGGCCCTGCAGGGCGCGCTTGACGGTGTCGTCCACGAACCAGGACAATTCCTCAAGCGACATGTCGGGTGCGGTGACAGCGAAGGTCTGGATCGCGTTGCCTTCGACATCGACTTTCGAGACGATCGGCTCATCGACCGAGGCGGGCAGGTCGCCGCGGATACGGTCGATTGCGTCCTTGACGTCTTGAACGGCCTGTTCCGTCGGCACTTCCATGCGGAACATGATGGCCGTGTTGGACTGGCCATCGGTAACCGTGGACGAGATTTCGTCGACGCCGGTGATGCTGGCCACCGCGTCTTCGATTTCCTTTGTGACCTGCATTTCCAGCTCGGCCGGAGATGCACCGCTCTGCGTCACCGATACGGAGACGAGCGGAACGTCGATATTCGGGAAGCGCGTGATCGGCAGCGCGAAGAAGGCCTGCGTGCCGACGACCATCAACAGGAAGAAGGCAAGCAGCGGCGCGACCGGATTTCGGATTGCCCAGGCTGAAAAATTCATGACGCCGGCCCTTAGTTGGAGACGCTGTCCGCCTGGCGGACGGGGTTGATGCGATCGCCATCGCGTACGAAGGCGCCGGCCTTCGCGACGACTTCCTCGCCTGCCTTCAAGCCATCGACGACCTGGATATAGGCGCCGTCCTGAATGCCGATCTTGATATTGACCTGCTTGACCACATCGTTTTCGACGCGGCGCGCGGTGGAGCCGTTCTTTTCGGTGGTCACGGCGGAGAGAGGCAGGGCAACACCGTCGACCTTGGCCACGATGACCTCGGCGCTGGCATACATGCCGACCCGCGCGCGGTCATCGTCATCCAATTCTATATGCACGGCACCGAGGCGTGTCGTCGGATCGACGGTCGGAGACACCAGGCGGACCTTGCCGGTGAGCTTTTCCACGCCGCCGGCAACGGAAATGCGGGCTTCCTGGCCAATCTTGATCTTCAGGATATCGGTCTCGGAGACATCCGCCACCAGTTCCAGCGCATTGTCGCGGATCAGCGTGAAGAGCGGCGTACCGGAACCGCTGGCGATGGCGCCGACCTTGGCATTGCGGGCGGAGACCAGTCCGCCGACCTTGGTGCGCACGTCGGTGCGGGCAAGCTTCAGGTCGACATCGGCGATCTGGGTGTCCACGACCTTGATGTCGGCTTCGGCAATGTTGATCGCCTGTTCAGTGCTGGTGAGCTTGGCCTTCGCGCTCAGCGCATTGGTGGTGGCCTGCTCGACCTGGGAGGTGGAGAAGGTGCCGTTCTTGCCGAGCTGTTCGGCGCGCGTGCGCTGACGGTCAGCTTCATCGAACGTTATCCGGGCGTCCGCCAGTTGCGCCTTGTATTGCGCCAGTGCGGCCTCGGCACGGGCCTTGTTGGCCTCGTACTGGCTCTTCTGCAGCAGCAGCGTATCGTTCGACAGGGTTGCCAGGACGCTGTCTGCCTCGACCTTGTCACCGACATCGGCCGCGAGCGACTGGATCGACAACCCGTCTACCAGCGGCTGAACGTAGATCTCTTCGACCGGCTTGATCGAGCCTGTGGCCACGACCCTGTCCACCAGCGGACGTGCTTCCGCCTTGGTCACGACGATTGCCGGGAGGTTAGCTGCCGGAGCGGCGGCGACGGCCGCGGTCTCCTGTGCAAAGGCGGAGAAAGGCATTGTCGCCGTCGTCAGCGCCAAAAGCGCGCGGGCGGTTTTCATCGAATACGGAGCCATCTGTCCCTTCCGAGGTTCCAAACTTACACAATTACGCAGACTGATGAAGATTAGATCAAGCGCGACAGCAGCCCGTATCCCATGCCATCACTTTGACTTGGTGCCGCCGAAATTTCCGCCTTCGGCAGCGCCACCTGTTCCGGTCTCATCCATTTGTCTAGTTGGTGACGACCTTCGTCCATACAAGGTCGCATATCAAAGATTCGCCAACAAAACTATTAAAACGCTGCCGTACACAAATCAAATCGCGAAAATTGATGTATGCGTATACTTATCTTTGTGGGGCTGCCGAAATGAATGCGGGGCCTTTCGGCCCCACATCCTCCTTCTATACCGCCTGAATGGCGCGTTACTTCACAGCCGCGTCGGTGATGTCGTGGGTCCAGGCGCCCGACGGCTCCTTGCTGATGATCTTCTGGTCCAGCAAGGCCTTCGCGGTGCGCGCATAGACGTCTTCCTTCAGGACGCCAGAGCCATCGCCGATCAGCTTGGCGACTTCGCCCATCATGCGCTTCTGGTGGTTTTCGTCCTGGCCACCGTTCTCCATGACGATTTCGGCTGCTTCATCGGGGTTCTCAAGCGCGTATTTCCAGCCCTTCATCGAGGCGCGGACGAACTTGACCATCTTTTCCTTGAAAGCCGGATCCTTCAACTTGTCTTCCAGGGCGTAAAGACCGTCTTCGAGAAGGTCGTTGCCCATGGCCGAGTAGTTGAACACTGTCAGGTCTTCCGGCTTGAAGCCGGCGTCGATCAGCTGCCAGTATTCGTTATAGGTCATGACAGAGATACAGTCGGCCTGCTTCTGCAAGAGCGGCTGCACGTCGAAGCTCTGCTTGAGCACGGTCACGCCATCGGGGCCGCCATCGGTCTTCAGGCCCAGCTTGTTCATCCAGGCGAAGAACGGATATTCGTTGCCGTAGAACCAGACGCCAAGGGTGTGGCCCTTGAAATCGGCTTCGGTCTTGATCGGGCCATCCTTGGGGCAGACCAGCTGCATGCCGGCCTTCTGGTAGGGCTGGGCGATGTTGACGAGCGGCACGCCCTTTTCGCGGGCCACCAATGCGCCACCCATCCAGGCGACGATGACGTCGGCGCCGCCGCCGGCAATCACCTGCTCGGGGGCGATGTCGGGACCGCCGGGCTTGATTTCGACGTCGAGGCCTTCGGCTTCATAGAAGCCCTTGTCCTTGGCGACGAAATAGCCGCCGAACTGGCCCTGGGCCACCCATTTCAGCTGCAGCGTCACCTTGTCGGCGGCCATGGCCTGGGCCGCTGCCAGAGACATCGCGCCGGCCATCAAGGAAATCATCAGTTTCTTCATGTTCTTTTCCTTTTCCCTCTGAAGTTATCCTGCGCTCCCGGAAACGAAGCGCAAGTTTGCGCCTATCCGGTGCGGATAGACGAATGCCAAAAAGTCGCTGCCCGTTCGATGAGGGCGATGATGCCATAGAAGACCGAACCGGCAAGCGCCGCAACGGCAATCTCGGCCCAGACCATGTCGACGTTCAAGCGTCCGATTTCGGTGGAGATGCGAAAGCCCATTCCGACGATCGGCGTGCCGAAGAATTCCGCGACGATGGCGCCGATCAGCGCCAGTGTCGAGTTGATCTTCAAGGCATTGAAGATGAAGGGCAAGGCGGCGGGTAGCCGCAGCTTGATCAGCGTCTGCCCGTAGTCCGCGGCATAGGTGCGCATCAGGTCGCGTTCCATCGCGCCCGATGCCGCAAGGCCTGCGACCGTGTTCACCAGCATGGGGAAGAAGGTCATGATGACCACGACCGCCGCTTTCGACTGCCAGTCGAAGCCGAACCACATCACCATGATCGGCGCCACCCCGATGATCGGCAGGGCCGAGACCATGTTGCCGATTGGCAGCAGGCCGCGGCGCAGGAAGTCGAAACGATCGGCCAGGATCGCCGTCAGGAAGCCGGCGCTGCAGCCGATGATATAGCCTGAAAGCACTGCCTTGAAGATGGTCTGCTGCACATCGGCGGCCAGGATCGGCAGGGATTCGACCAGCCGCGTGCCAATGGCGGACGGCGGCGGCAGCAGCACGAAGGGCACGCCGAAGCCGCGTGTGATAACCTCCCACAGGATCAGCACCCAGGCGCCGAAGATTGCGGGGATCAACAGCCGCAGCCCCGTCTGGATGGACTGGGACGTTGGTCGCAGCGCCGAGAGCCGTGCGACGCAGGCCCAGGCGAGCAGCCAGGACGCCGCCACGAGCAGGAAATAGGGTGCTGCCATCCGCCCTTCATTGCCGGCCAGCACGTCCAGAAGCATGAAGGCCGCGCCGTGCGAGCCGACCAGCAGGGCGGCGGCCTTCCTCACAGGGCTGATCTTGTATGGCGTGAACAGGGCGGCAATGGCCGTCAGCAGCAGGAAGGCCGATACGGGCAGGGAGGACGCGCCGCTGCCTTCCGGCGTCGTAAGGGGTCGTCCAGCGGCGCCGATCAGGAGCAGGAGGGCGAGCGTGATCTGCCAGTCTTTCATCAACCGCGTCATGCCGGCCTCCCGCCCATGGCGCGCGTGGTGATGCGCGCCGCGACATCAACGAGTGTTACCAGCAGCGCTGCCAGCACCGAACCGGCAACGAGTGCTGCCCAGATGTCGATCGTCTCGCTGTAATAGGAGCCGGCCAGCAGCTTGGAACCGATGCCGGCCACGGCGCCTGTCGGCAGTTCCGCGACGATGGCGCCGACCAGGCTTGCCGCGACCGCCACCTTCATCGAGGTGAAAAGATAGGGAATGGAGGCTGGCACGCGCAGTTTCCAGAAGGTTTGGCCGAGGCTGGCATTGTAGGTCCGCATGAGGTCGAGATGCATGCCATCAGGCGAGCGCAGCCCCTTCACCATGCCGACCGTCACCGGGAAGAAGGACAGATAGGTCGAGATCAGCGCCTTGGGTATGAGGCCCGTGATATTGACGGCACCGAGCACGACGATGACCATTGGCGCGATGGCGAGGATCGGCACCGTCTGCGAGGCGATGATCCACGGCATCAGGCTGCGCTCCAGCGACTTCACATGGACGATGCCGACGGCAATCACGATGCCGAGCAGCGTGCCCATGGCAAAGCCTGATAGCGTCGACGAGAGCGTGACCCAGCCGTGATAGACCAGGCTGCGCTTGCTGGTGACGCTGCGCTTGACGGTGTTTTCGTAGACATTGATCGCCACCTGATGCGGTGCGGGCAAAAGCGGCTTGGGCTGCCACATGGTCTTGGCGATGAGTTCCATCGTCGTGGAGGTCACGCCGACGCGCTTGTCCTGGTCGCGCTGGAACGGCGCATTCATGATGATGGTGAAGACATACCAGAGGGCGACAATGATCGCGAGGATGGTCAGGACCGGAAGGAGTTTTTGACGGATCGTGCCCATGGTCACACCCTTGCCTGCGATGGAAACAGCATCAGCACCATCGCGACCGCACCGAGGCCGACGCCCGCCAGTTGCAGCGTGCTCAGCCGTTCGCCGAAGACCGCGACCGCAATGACATTGACGAACAGAAGTTGCGCAATGGCGGAGATGGAGATGGCAAGCCCCAGCCCGCCCTCGCGCATCAGCCGCACCATCATCAGATTGCCGACGCAATAAAGCGCCAGCGACAGGATGAGATAGGCCATGTTGCTGCTGGCGATATAGGTGCGGGTGGCCGTGGCCGCGGCGAGGTAGATCACCATGGAGGCGCCCAGCCAAAGGAGGAAGGCGGGGCTCATGGGGTGGACCTCCGATACGGCAAAATACCCCCCTCTGTCCTGCCGGACATCTCCCCCACAAGGGGGGAGATCGACTTGCGGCGATCCCGCGCCATTCGGTAGCCCGGTACTGCTTGGCTGATGCTGGAGGTCGGCGCTTCTAGCCGATCTCCCCCCTTGTGGGGGAGATGCCCGGCAGGGCAGAGGGGGGTAGAACTTGCCACCAACACAGGAAAAGGCCTACTCCTCATAGCTGTGCCCCGCTCTCAGGCCCTCGCGCACGCGGTGGGCGATCTCCAGGAATTCCGGCGTCTCGCGGATATCGAGCGGCCGCTCGGCGGGAAGCGTCGATTCGATGACGTCGGTGACGCGGCCAGGCCGGGGGCTCATGACGACGATCTTGGTGGAGAGATAGACCGCCTCGGGGATCGAGTGGGTGACGAAGCAGATGGTCTTGTTGGTGGCCGCCCAGAGCTTCAGGAGTTGTTCGTTCAGGTGGTCGCGGACAATTTCGTCCAGCGCGCCGAAGGGTTCGTCCATCAACAGCAGGTCGGCATCGAAGGCGAGCGCGCGGGCGATGGAGGCGCGCTGCTGCATGCCGCCTGACAGTTGCCAGGGATATTTCTTGCCGAAGCCGGAGAGGTTGACGAGCTCCAGCGTGCGCTCGATGCGCTTTTGCGTTTCGGCCTTGGTATAGCCCATGATCTCCAGCGGCAGGGCGATGTTCTTCTCGATCGTCCGCCAGGGATAAAGCGCCGCCGCCTGGAAGACATAGCCGTAGGAGCGCTCCTTGCGGGCCGCCTCCGGTGTCATGCCATTGACGGTGATCGTGCCTGACGTGTGCTTTTCCAGATCGGCGATCACGCGCAGAAAGGTGGTCTTGCCACAGCCGGACGGGCCGATGAAGGAGACGAAATCGCCCTTCTTCACCTCCAGATTGACGTTTGAGAGGGCATGGACCGGACCATCCCCCGTCTCGAAGGTGAGACAGAGATCACGGGCGGAGACGACGGAAAAATCGGAAGCGGTCATTCAATTCGAACCAATCGGATTTCTGGCAAAAGCCGGGGACTTGTTGCATGGTATGGTTACATCACCGGCCGCACCGGGCCTATCCCGGCATGCGGCCTGCTCAATGAAAATGGAGGAATGCGCGCATGGACGAGACATCAAAACCCACCTGCCACATCGTCAAGCCGGGCACTACCTATGACGGCAAGCAAGGGCTCAGCTATTTTCAAGGCATCGCCGCCGAGACGGTTGGCGCCAAGGGCATTTGCATGCATCTGCTGACGATCCCGCCGGGTGCCAAGGCCAAGGCGCATCTGCACGAAAGCCACGAAACGGCGATTTACATGCTCTCTGGCGAGGCCCACACCTGGTATGGCGACCGGCTGGAAAACCACGTGGTCGTGCGCGCCGGCGAACTGTTCTACATCCCGGCCGGCGTGCCGCATCTGCCGGCGAACCTGTCGAACACGCCTTGCTCGGCCATCATCGCCCGAACCGATCCGAACGAGCAGGAAAGCGTAGTGCTGTTGCCGGAACTGGACGCGCTGGTGGAGATGCCGCTGCCGGCTTAAGGATTCCGGCGGCTGCGGCTCAACAGAGACAAGAGCGAAGTTGCAGTCAACGCATCGGAGCGAAGAACGCGTCATGACTGTACCTTCTGCTCTGCCTTTGAAATCCAATGACGATAGGTGACAACGCCGAGCAGCACCAAAGCCGTGGGTACCAGGAAAACCGAGTAAAAATAGGCGATCATGCCGCCGGGACCATCACAGGCGTGGATCATGCTGCCCTCTCCGCTGTTTCCAGGTAGCGGTGCGACATAGGTCGCTTCCGCTGAACAGACCAGCATTGTGTCGATGCCCGTGTAGAGCAGATAGGCCATCAGAGCCAAAGCCGCGCCAATAGCCAGGCGAGCGCTGACAAACCGGCCCAGTAGCCACACCACACCCCATGCGGATGCCAGGGTAATGCCGAATGTCACAGTGACCACCAACAGCATGTGCAGCCCTCCTACACTGTACGAGCCGGTCGGAACGCATTCACACTCCTGTGCCAAGCAGGCGACAACGGAATTCGGCGCGATACCAGACAAATCCTCCGGCCGTTCCCGCAAGCAGATGGATAAGCGAATAGGCGAGAAGATTTTCGTTCACCGGAGCGGTCCCGCCTAGCGGCTGGATGGTCGGGATCAAAACCAGGCCTATGATTGCGCCAAGTATGCAGGCTACCGGCAAGGGTGCGAACGGAAGCATGCCGGAGAAATATCTGGCAAGGAGGCCAACCGGTGCTGTCAGCAGAGCCAGAATGAGCATGATCAGCAGACCGCCCGTCCACTTCATCGCACCGCCAACAATGCCCATCGGGCCGAAGTAGAGCCCTTCCGTCCCGGCCAGAATGACCAGTGAACCCGCCAGTATGGCGGACACATGGCCGATGAAACGACGTCCAACCATCATCACACCCCCGTTGCCGGGATGCCCGTGCGTTCGACCTTGCGCGGGGCCACCAGTTCCTTCCAGGTGGACAGCGCCTTGTTGACGGCCTGATAGGGCTCTCGCTTGACGAACTGGCCGTGGCCCTGCTGCGTTTTTACGGTGGATTCCTCGATTGCGACGAGGCCGCGAGTCAGGGTGAAACGCGGCAGGCCGGTGACCTCCTTGCCTTCGAAGACATTGTAGTCGATCGCCGACTGCTGTGTGGCGGCCGAGATGGTTTTCGAACGCTTGGGATCCCAGACCACGATATCGGCATCCGCGCCAACCAGGATTGCACCCTTCTTCGGATAGATGTTCAGGATCTTGGCAATGTTGGTGGAGGTGACGGCAACGAATTCGTTCATCGTCAGCCGGCCCGTCGCCACACCATAGGTCCACAGCATCGGCAGGCGGTCTTCTAGGCCGCCGGTGCCGTTGGGGATCTTGGCGAAATTGCCGACGCCGAACCGCTTCTGCTCCGTGGTGAAGGCGCAGTGGTCTGTCGCCACGCAGGAGAGCGAGCCCGCCTGCAGGCCGGCCCACAGCGAATCCTGGTGCTGCTTGTTGCGGAAGGGCGGGCTCATGACCCGGCGGGCGGCATGGTCCCAATCCTTGTTGAAATACTCGCTCTCATCGAGCGTGAGATGCTGGATCAGCGGCTCGCCATAGACGCGCATGCCCTTCTGCCGGGCGCGGCGGATCGCTTCATGCGCCTGTTCGCAGGAGGTGTGCACGACATAGAGCGGCACGCCGGCCATGTCGGCCAGCATGATGGCGCGGTTTGTGGCCTCGCCCTCGACTTCCGCCGGACGGGAATAGGCATGGGCCTCGGGGCCGTTATTGCCCTCTGCCATCAATTTGGCGGTCATAGCGGCGACGACATCGCCGTTTTCGGCATGGACCAGCGGCAGGGCGCCAAGCTCGGCGCAGCGCTGGAACGAGGCGAACATCTCGTCGTCGTTCACCATCAGCGCGCCCTTGTAGGCCATGAAATGCTTGAATGTGTTGATGCCCTTGTCCTGGACGATGGTCTTCATCTCGTCGAAGACGCGTTCGTTCCAGCCGGTGATCGCCATGTGGAAGGAGTAGTCTGAGTTGGCCTGGCTGGTCTTGTTGTCCCACATGGTCAGCGCCTCGAGCAGCGACTGGTCCGGGGCAGGAAGACA
The DNA here is from genome assembly GCF_900176345.1 of Rhizobium sp. RU36D. GTDB lineage: Bacteria > Pseudomonadota > Alphaproteobacteria > Rhizobiales > Rhizobiaceae > Allorhizobium. Next base: position 24,835 of record NZ_FWXU01000001.1, on the reverse strand, counting down.
GAAATCCACCACCATGGTGGTGCCGCCCGACAGCCCGGCGCGCGTGCCGCTCTCGAAATTGTCGGCCGAATAGGTGCCCATGAAGGGCATTTCCAGATGCACATGGGGGTCGATACCGCCAGGCATGACATAGCATCCCGTGGCATCCAGCACTGTATCGCCCTTGAGATCCGGCCCGATCTCCACGATCACGCCACCCTCGATCTTGACGTCAGCCTTGTAGGTGAGGTCTGCGGTGACGATGGTGCCGTTCTTGATGACTGTGGTCATTGTTGTTCCCCTGTTTGTTCTGAGCATCCTGAGCGCGTGTTTGTTTGGTGGCGCAAAATCAGCGGATATGGGACCCCCTCATCCGCCTGCCGGCACCTTCTCCCCGCTGGGGAGAAGAGACCAAGGCCACCAGCTATGCGTTTTGGTCGAAAGGTTGCGGCAATCTCCCTCTTCTCCCCAGCGGGGAGAAGGTGGCTCGAAGAGCCGGATGAGGGGGTGCGAAGCCAAATCGACACTACAGGTCTCCATGGCGCGTTGACGGATAGAATAGCAACGTCTCGCAGCGATCCACGATCTTTCCTTCAAGCACAGCAAGAATGGTTTCCAGAACCGCCCGGCGTTCTTTCAAGACCTCGTCGTTCCAGAAGCGAATGACCGAATAGCCGTTGTCGTTCAGCCACCCTGTCCTAACCTTATCTGACAGGCTATCGGCATGCTGCGACCCGTCGATTTCGACAACAAGGCGTTTTTCGCGACAAAGGAAGTCCGCGACGTACGGACCAAGAGGTATTTGACGGTTGAATTTATGGCCGTTCAGCACACGGTTTCGAAGGTGTCCCCAGAGACGATATTCGGCATCCGTTTCGTCTTGCCTTAGCCGCAGTGCTTGTGCGGTTTTGCCGGGGAGCCTTTTGGCGATTTCGTTCAGCTCTTGTGACATGCTTGCGCCACCTTCATACCAGGCGCAACGTGTTGCGCCACACTGCCGGGACCTTCTCCCCGCGGGCGAGAACAGACCCAGACGGCTGTGCGATGGTCCTGGTTGCCAATATGCCACAAGCTCGCTCATCTCCCACCTCTCGGGGCCGGATAGGATGGCAATACAGCGCAACGCTTGGCGACCTTTGCCTCAACCACGGCCAAAATGGTTTCAAGCATTGTGCCGCACGCCCTAAGGACGACTGCGTTCCACAAGCGAATAATCCATAGATCAAAAACGCGCCGAGTTGAGGCTGCGCCGAAGAGCCTTGAGGAGGTGATACAGGCTTCGGTACTTCTGATCATGTTTCTGCCCGGCTTCTGGCGACAGGAACGATGAGCATCAAGCTCATCAAGATGGGGGCGGCAAAAATCGTGACTTCAACTAAGCCTTTGAGTGCGTGAGTAGTGACGTCTTCGCCGTATAATTGGGTCGCAGCGTCCCAATTCAGCATCAACGATATCAAAAAGCTGCCGACTCCGAACAAGAGAAGTGTCTGATAGAGAATCGAAACTCCCGCGACTAACCGTCTGATCCGGAGATTTGCTATTCGATGTGGTGCAGCAAGGATCAGCAATGTGGAACTCGCAAGGAGTATGCAGACCAACCACAGAACAAGGGCCACAAAGCCTTCCCAAATCCCCGTTGCCGACGACGTCGCAATCAAGACATTCATGGCAAGCAGTGCAGCATAGATGACTTGAACGGCAATCAGTACGCCGCGGCCAAGCTTCCTGGCCAAGCCACCAGACTTGGGCCCCACGTCTATCGTGGTGCCGTTCGATCCCCCGGTGGTGGACGTGCCAGGCGCCGCGATCTTGGTCACCCCACAATCTCCGCTGTCTCCAGCACGGCATGCAGCAGCACGTCGCAGCCGGCGGCGGCCCAGTCCTTGGAAATCTCTTCCGCCTCATTGTGCGAAAGACCGCCGACGCAGGGGCACATGATCATGGTGGACGGCGCCACCTTGGCGGCCCAGCAGGCATCGTGGCCGGCGCCGGAGATGATGTTCATGTGGCTGTAGCCCAGGCGTTCGGCGGCATCGCGGACCCTGTCGACCAGGACCGGATCGAAGGTCACGGGGTCGAAATGGCCGACCGCTTCCACCGAACAGCCGACACCGAGTGCGGCGCAGATCTCGGCGGCTTTCGCTTCGATCGTGGCGCGCATGCGGTCCAGTTTTTCCTGGGAGGGCGTGCGGATGTCGACGGTGAAAACCACCTTGCCCGGCAGCACGTTGCGGGAGTTGGGCGAGAAGAACACCTGGCCGACGCCGCCGACGGCGCCCGGCTGTTCCGACATGGCCACCTCCTGCACCATCTCCATGATGCGGCTCATGGCGAGCCCGGCATTCACCCGCAGGTTCATCGGCGTCGAGCCGGTATGAGCCTCGCGGCCAATAAGCGTGAATTCCAGCCACCAGAGGCCCTGACAGTGGGTGACGACGCCGATCTGCTTGTTCTCGGCTTCGAGGATCGGGCCCTGCTCGATGTGGTATTCGAAATAGGCATGCATCTTGCGGGCGCCGACCTCTTCGTCGCCCAGCCAGCCGATGCGCTTCAACTCGTCGCCATAGGTCTTGCCCTCGGGATCCTTGCGGCCGTAGGCATAGTCCAGGCTGTGCACACCGGCAAACACGCCGGAGGCCAGCATGGCCGGCGCGAAGCGAGCGCCTTCCTCATTGGCCCAGTTGGTGACAACGATCGGATGCTTGGTCTTGACGCCGAGGTCGTTCATCGAGCGCACCACTTCGAGTGCGGCCAGCACGCCGAGCACGCCGTCATATTTGCCGCCGGTCGGCTGGGTGTCGAGGTGCGAGCCGACATAGACGGGCAGGGCGTCCGGGTCGGTGCCGGGGCGGGTGGCAAACATCGTGCCCATCTTGTCCACGCCCATGGTCATGCCGGCTGCCTCGCACCAGCGCTGGAAGAGATGGCGGCCTTCGCCATCCTCGTCCGTCAGGGTCTGGCGATTGTTGCCGCCTGCGATGCCCGGGCCGATCTTCGCCATCTCCATGAGCGAATCCCAAAGGCGATCGCCGTTTACGCGCATGTTCTCGCCGGGTGCTGCCACCATGTCCAAAAACCTCAACTTCTCTCATAGGGGCCATGCAAGGTGCATGCCCGTTGTTCCCTGGTCGCCATGCCCGGCTTTTTGTTTATCTTTGCCGTGGCATTATCTGCATTGTTGCCTTTCCTCGGGAACTTGCAGATAATTTGACCGATTGGTAAACATTACTATTTCCGCGGCGGCACTCAAGACGAAAAACACGAAAAATCACGACAAAATAGCAGGCATATGCTGCAATTTTGGGCGTTGAATTTGATCGGGAAAAGGGCGTTCCGGCGTCGTTCTTCCGAAGGGAACAAGACGGCGAAAATGGCTATTCCGAGAGCAGCGAGAACACAGCGGCGCACGCGCATCCAGGAGGCGAAGGAGGAGCAGATTCTCGAAGCCGCGCTCGACGTGTTTTCGGTGCGGGGTTTCCGGGGCTCGACCATCGACCAGATCGCCGAGGTGGCCGGCATGTCGAAGCCGAACCTGCTTTATTACTTCCGCACCAAGGAGGCAATGCACCGGGCCCTGATCGAGCGGGTGCTGGAAACCTGGCTGGAACCGCTGAAGGCCTTCAATGCGGATGGCGACCCGCAGGCGGAGTTCAAATCCTATATCCGCCGGAAGCTGGAAATGGCGCGCGACTTTCCGCGCGAAAGCCGGTTGTTTGCCAACGAGGTGTTGCAAGGCGCCCCCCATGTCGAGGACGTGCTGAAGGGGCCGCTGAAGGAACTGGTGGATGAAAAGGCGGAGGTGATCCGCAGCTGGGCGCGGGCGGGCAAGATCCTGCCCTGCGATCCGCATCACCTGATCTTCGCCATCTGGTCGACGACGCAGCATTATGCGGATTTCGACGTGCAGGTGCGATCCGTGCTGGGGCCGGAAAGGGACGACGAGCGGCGTTTCGAAGAGGCCGCACTTTTCCTCGAAGCGCTGTTCGTGCGCGGCATCATTGCCGGCCCAAGACAGCCGGATTGATCAGTCTGGCAGAACAGCCATGATCGCAAGACCGCCGGCGGTCACCAGCGCGCCGAGAAAGACCGGCGCGCTTGCCCAGCCATGCCCGATCATGCCCTCGATGATGATAATGAAGGTCGGGGTGAGGTAGCCGTAGCCCAGGACCTTCGAGGCTGGCAGCCTCAGCGACCCATATTGCAACAGCAGAAAGGTCAGCCCGGTCGCCACGATCGAGAGATAAGCGATGGCGATCCAGATGATTGCGGGCAGGTGCAGGTAATCGATGGCGGGCAGTTGCGGCGCGGCCGGCACCAGCAAGACAAACATGGTGCCGACGGCGGCCCAGAAGGTGAAGAGGAACGGGTTTTCCTGCCTGTTGAACTTGCGGATCAGCGGCACATAGATGGCGTGGCAGATCACGCCGACGAAAAAGATCAGTTCACCCTTGCCGATGTCGAATGAGAGCAGGGCCTGCAGGTCGCCGCGAAAGATCACCCAGATCGCGCCGATGGCGGCAAGGATGAGGCCGGCCAGCACGCCGGGCCGGGTGTATTGCCGCAGCAGAAGCCAGGCGAAACCGGCGCTCAGCAAGGGCATGATGGTGAAGACCGCGCCTGTCGCCACGGGGTTGGTGAAGCGCAGGGCGATGAACAGGGTGAGCATGTAGACGCCCATCAGGAAGCCCAGCACAAGGAAGCGCCAGGGTTGCGCCGGTATGCGCATGGGCATCCGCAGCACGCCGAAGCACAAGATGCCGAGCAGGATCACGCTCACGACATAACGCAGGGCCTGCAGCGGGGCCGGCTGCATATGCTGGGTGGCGAGCGCGCCGATCGAATAGGATCCGGCGATGAAGATCGCAAAAAACAGCATGGCGAGGTGCGCGAGGAATTTCTCGGTGCCCTTGGCGTGGCTGTTGTGTCTGGTCACCTGGGTGGTGGGCTTATTCAATTCATCATGCTCGCACTGATGCCTCAAGAGCATGTCCCGAGATATTGCGGGACAAAGGCATGTGCGAAAACAGGAAACATAAGCACACGTCATAACTCTGGCTGAATGCGTCCGGCCTTAGCACGTTCGCTGGTATCCGACAATGTGACGCGGCTCAGCGCCGATGATCCCTGATGCCGATCCCAAGAGAATGTTTGCAGGTCAGCGCGGCGCCTTTTATAGGTTCCCCAAATTTTTTGGTCGGGCCTTTCCATCTGGCTTTCCAACACGGGAGTGACGTTTGCATGGGGATCGAATTTACCGATAGTGACAAGAGCACCAGTGCCGTGCTTGCCGATGTCATCGCCTCGATCGGCAACAACGAACACGTGACCTTGAGAACGATTCTCACGCAGATGGGCGAGAATGGCCTGCTTCTGCTATGCGCTCTGCTGTCTCTGCCGTTCCTGTTTCCGGTCTCCATTCCCGGCGTCTCGACCGTGTTCGGGGCGGGCATCGTGCTGATCGGTATTGCCATCATGATGAACAGCCTGCCTTGGCTTCCGGCGCGCATTGCCGACCGAAAGCTGGAAAGCCGCAAACTCGTGCCGGTGCTTGAGCGTGGCCTTGCCATTGTCACGCGGGTCAATCGCTATCTGCGTCCGCGGATGCTGGGCCTGACTGGCAGCGTCCTGATGAACCGGTTCAACGGCTTCGTCTTGACCGGCGCCGGTCTGCTGTTGATGGCACCGCTTGGCTTCGTGCCCTTCTCGAACACCTTGCCCGGCGTGGCCATTCTCCTCATGTCTGTCGGCATCTCGCAGCGCGACGGCGCGGTGGTCGCAGGTGGCTACGTGATGGTGGTGCTGACGATCGTCTATATGGCCGTGCTGGCTTTTCTCGCCGTCAGCGCCGGGCAGACCCTCTACGAGCTTGGGAACTGATCGTCGTCTGGCCGTTCTGGCGCGGGTCATGGCGCAGGGCAAACTCCAGGAAGTCTTCCGCCGCCATCGGTCTGGCCAGCGCATAGCCCTGAAGGGTGTGGCAACCGAGGTCCCGCAGGATCTCGGCGTGCTCCATGGTTTCTACGCCCTCGGCAACGATCTCGATCCCCAGCGAACGACCGATGTCGACGATGGACGTGATCAGCCGGCGCTGCGGTTCGGATTTCAGGATCGGCATGGTCAATTGGCGGTCGATCTTGAGGCGACGCGGGGACAGTTTCAGCAGGCTGAGGATCGAGGCATAGCCCGTGCCGAAATCGTCGATTTCGATATCGATGCCATAGCTCTTGATGCGTTCTATGCCAGCCGTGACGGCTTCGTCCTTGTCGTCGAAGGAGATCGATTCCAGAAGCTCGAAAGACAGGCTGCCGGGCTTTATGGCCAGATCTCGCAGGTGTTTTTCCAGTGTGTCGTCGAATAGTCGCTGTGCTGAGATGTTCACGGAGACGCGTGGGATCGCAAGGTCGTTGGCATTCCACCGCGCCAGCTGGAACAGCGCCTGATCGAGCATGGCCGCATCGATCTGCTGGACGACATTCAACCCTTCGGCGATTTTCAGGAAGGCGTCCGGACCAACGAGCCCCTTTTCGGGATGCCGCCAGCGGGCCAGCGCCTCGACGCCATTGATCTCCAGTGTCTTCGCATCAAACTGGGGCTGGAAATACGCAACGAAATCATTCTGTTCCAGCGACCTAAGAATATCGTCTGCCGTACGCTTGGTGTTGACGGTCGCCGATCTCAGGGTGTCGGTAAAGTATTCGACACGATTGCGGCCATGGCGCTTGGCTTCGTAGAGCGCGATATCGGCATTCACCAGCAATTGCTCTGCCGGTTGGCTTGCCTGGGACCGGGAGGCGATACCGATTGATGCGCCTACGCGGCATTCGTGGCCATTGTAGATGATCGGGGTATTCAGCGCCTCGATCAGCCTTCGGGCAAGTTCTGCAGCGCCGGCCTCGTCGGTCATTTCCTTGCAGACGACCACGAATTCGTCGCCGCCGATGCGCGCGGCGAAATCGCCCTTGCGAATGTTTTCGCGCAGCTTGTCGGCCGTGTGTTTGAGGATTTCGTCGCCAGCCCCATGACCCAGGGTATCGTTGATATCCTTGAAGCGGTCCAGGTCGATATGCAGCAGCGTCAGAATGCTGAACTTGCCCTTCATCGCATTGAGGTCAGCCAGATACTGATCGAGATATCGCCGGTTCGCCAGGCCCGTCAGGGCGTCATGGAGCGAGTTGAACTCCATGTGGCGCCGGGCTTCCTCCAGTTCGCGATTGTGAATTTCCGCCTGGATCTTGGCATCGCGCAGTGCCTGCTGAAGCTTGATGTCGCTCGTGACGTTCCAGTTGACCCCGACGATTTTCTTGCGGAAGCGCGCGTCGCGATAGATCGTGCCGAAGGCCCGCATATGCCGGATTTCGCCTGAAGGCCAGCAGATGCGGAAATCGGTCGAATAATCCGTGCCGTTCTTGATTGCGTAACCGAAGTCACGGATGGCGGCCTCCGCATCCTCGGGATGCAGCGAGGCGCGCCATGTTTCGAAATCGCATTCATCCAGCTTGGGATCCATGCCGTATAGCTGTTTCATACGGTTGTCCCAGATCAGCTGACCGCTGGCGATGTCCATTTCCCATACGCCGATCTTCGATGCCTCCAGCGCGATCTCCAGCCGGTGGGAGATCGCACGCAACTCGTCTTCCCGCTGGCGAAGCACGGCGACATTGCCCTGACGCTCGCGCAGCAACCGCGCCACGGACAGGACCGGCGCGATGATCATCACCGCCACGGCAAGCATTTGCAGCCGGAAGATCCACAGGTCGGGGGCGGACTGATGCCAGCCGCCTTTCGGTACGGCTTCCATCCGCCAGGTTTCGGGCGCCAGCTCGATGTCGGTGCGGATCGGATCATCTGCCGTTGCCCGGAGGTCGCCATAGATCGGCTGCGCGGGGCGTGTCTCCGTTGCGGGCTTTGAAATGGAGATGTCTATGGGCAGGTTGGCGGTGAGACCGCTATCCGCATAGAGCTTTTCCAGGTCGATGACGCCGCTCAGCAGGCCCCAAAACTTGGTCTCACCCTCGCTGGACTGGATGATCGGATACTGCACGATCAGGCCCTGGCCGCCATTTGCAAGCGCAACAGGACCGACGACGGCCAGTTGACCGGTGTCCATCACCCGCTTTATGGCCTCGGCGCGCTCAGGCGTGGAGTTCAGGTTGCGGCCGATGAACTGCTTGTTGCGTTCATAGGGATAGACGAATTGTACGACCATATCGGGCGCAGCGGCGATGTTTCGAAGCTGCTGGCTGTTTTCCGCGACGCGGCTGGAGAGCTCGGCAAACCGGTCCTGGGTGAGGTTCTTTTCCGTCGATAGAACCGCTACAAGGCCTTGCAGCAATTGAATATTCTGATTCAGATTGCCTTCCAGCTTCGTCCGGAGCAGACCCAGTTGCTCTGACACCTGCGATGTCAGGTTTTCCCGGTAGATCTGGCGTTTCTGCTGCTCGGCATAGAGAATGGAAAGGGCGACGGCTATGACGACGATCACGGCTGGAATGTAGAATTGCGCCGTCGCGCGTGCGGAAGTCCAGTTGAATTGCTTCTTCCCGTAACCAGCCATTTATCCCACAATCCTGATTGTGCACAACCTGCCTTGGCAACCCAAATCCGCGCAATGAGCCGCGATTGATGCACTGAACCACTGAAGATTCCCTGAATCGAATGTCCGAATGGTTGTATTGCCGTGGCTGAAAACGAGACACAGGCGATGTTGGGCAGGGCCGCGTTCCGTATTGCGGAGGCTCAAGTACACATCAGCAAAACGAATGGCCCCTTTCGGGGCCATTGCAAGTTCAGGAAATGGAGGCGCGAGGTTACTCCGCAGCCTGGCGAGCCATCGGATTGTTCGGGTGGGTCGTCCAGTTGGCGTAGTTCGGATCGACGGGCTTGCCGGTGCGCTGATCGAGAACGCCGGGCTCAAGGCCGACCATGGTGATGCAGTTCTCCACGGGACAGACATTGACGCAGAGATTGCAGCCGACGCATTCGTCTTCCATGACCTCAAACTTCCTGACGCCATCGATGAACTGGGTGATTGCCTGGTGCGAGGTATCCTCGCAGGCGATGTGACAGCGGCCGCACTTGATACAGGCATCCTGGTCGATGCGCGCCTTGGCGATGTAGTTGAGGTTGAGATACTGCCAGTCGGTGACATTCGGCACGGCGCGACCGGTGATGTCGTCCAGGGTGCGATGACCCTTGGCATCCATCCAGTCGTTGAGGCCCGTAATCATTTCCTGCACGATCTTGAAGCCGTAGGTCATGGCCGCTGTGCAGACCTGCACATTGACGGCGCCCAGCACCAGGAATTCGGCCGCATCGCGCCACGTCGTCACGCCGCCGATGCCGGAGATCGGCAGGCCAGAGGTTTCCGGATCGCGGGCGATCTCGGCCACCATGTTGAGCGCGATCGGCTTGACGGCCGGGCCGCAATAGCCGCCATGGGTGCCCTTGCCGCCGACCGTCGGGTTGGGGGCGAAGTTGTCGAGATCGACCGATACGATGGAGTTGATGGTGTTGATCAGCGAAACGGCATCGGTTCCACCCGCCTTGGCAGCGCGGGCGGGCTTGCGGATGTCGGTGATATTGGGCGTCAGCTTGGTGATGACCGGCATCCGCGAATACTGCTTGCACCAGCGCACGACCATTTCGATATATTCCGGCACCTGCCCGACCGCGGCGCCCATGCCACGTTCGGACATGCCGTGGGGACAGCCGAAGTTCAGTTCAATGCCGTCGGCGCCGGTCTCTTCGACCAGAGGCAGGATCGCCTTCCAGGCGTTTTCCTCGCAGGGCACCATGATCGAGGCGATCAGGGCCCGGTCCGGCCAGTTCTTCTTGACCATCTTCATTTCCTGCAGGTTGATCTGCAGGGGACGGTCGGTGATCAGTTCGATGTTGTTCAAGCCCAGGAGACGGCGGTCAGCGCCCCAGATTGCGCCATAGCGCGGCCCGTTGACGTTGACGACCGGCGGGCCTTCCTCGCCGAGCGTCTTCCAGACCACGCCGCCCCAGCCCGCCTTGAAGGCGCGCTCGACATTGTAGGCCTTGTCTGTCGGCGGCGCCGAGGCCAGCCAGAATGGGTTCGGTGACTTGATGCCGACGAAATTATTGCGAAGATCAGCCATGGTTACATCCTCTCGAAGCGTTGCATCAGGCGACTGCGGTCACGCCCGCCATGGACATGGCGAGAGAGCGATTGATGGATTCGGCTGCGTCGCGGCCCATGGCAACGGCAGACACGGTCAGATCCTGGCCGCCGAAGGCGCAGTCGCCGCCGGCCCAGACACCTGGTACCGAGGTGCGGCCTTCCGCATCCACGGCGATCTTGCTGCCTTCGGTCTTCAGGCCTTCGATGCCGTAGCCGTCGAGCTTCTGGCCGATGGCCACCAGGATCTGGTCCGCCTTGATCTCGGTGGTATGGCCCGTGCCCTTCATCAACCCGTTTTCCAGATGGGTGTATTCGAATGTGATGGCTGAGCAATGGCCGTGATGGTGCGCGACTTCTTTCGGCTGCAGCCAGTGGCGGATATGCACGCCCTTGGACGCCGCCAGATCCTGCTCGAATTCCGAGGCGTTCATGTGTTCCTTGCCGCGCCGGTAGCAGATCGTGACATTTTCCGCACCGAGCAGCTTGGCTTGCACGCCGGCATCAATGGCCGTCATGCCACCGCCGATCACCACGACATCGCGGCCGACGGGCACGTCCGCCTTGGAATCGGCCTGGCGTAGCTGCGCGATGAATTCGACAGCGTCGATCACGCCATTGGTATGGGCGCCCGGAATGTTCAAGGCATTGACGTTGCCGAGACCCGTTCCGATGAAGACGGCGTCGAATTTCTGCTGGAGTTCGGCGATGGTGAAATCACGGCCGAGCATCTGTCCGTCGAGAACATCGATATTGCCGAGCGAGAGGATGTAGTCGACCTCCTTCTGGGCAAAGTCATTGGGGGTCTTGTAGGCAGCGATGCCGTATTCGTTGAGACCGCCGGCCTTCACGCGATTTTCGAAGATGGTGACGCGGTGGCCATGTAGCGCCAGCCGATGGGCGGCCGAAAGGCCCGCCGGGCCAGCGCCGACGACGGCAACCGTCTTACCCGTGGCCGCGGCCGGGGTGTAGAACTGTCGGCCCTGCTCGATTGCGATGTCGGTGGCATAGCGTTGCAGGCGGCCGATCTCGACGGGGCGCTCTTCTGCGGTGTTGCGCACGCAGGCTTCTTCGCAGAGCTGTTCGGTGGGACAGACGCGGGCGCACATGCCACCCAGGATATTCTGGTCGAAGATCGTCTTGGCCGAGCCCAGCGGATTGCCCGTCTGGATCTGGCGGATGAACATGGGAATGTCGATCGAGGTGGGACAGGCCGTCATGCACGGTGCGTCATGACAGAAGTAACAGCGATCGGAAGCCACCAGCGCCTCGTGATCACCAAGGCGGGGATGCAGGTCGGAGAAATTCTTTACATAATCGGCAGCGTCAAGCCGTCCGGCCTTCAGGCCAGGTTCCAGTCGTCGCATCGAAGTTCCCTCTTTTTATGGTGCGATTGAGGGTCATGGTAGCGCAGAAAAAAAATTTATCAAACGGTAAAATATTTGGATTCCGCGTGTCGAGAATTGCTCAAAAAGCCGGCAAAACAGGGATTCTTCTGATGCTTTATTCGGCAGCTACTCGACACCTGCAGGGGTCATCCGTGCCCGTTCGCGCTCCCGATAGGCGCGTGGCGAGAGGCCGGCATGGTGGGCGAAGAAGCGGCTGAAATAGGCGGCATCCTCGAAGCCGAGCCGGTTGGCGATCTGCTGGATCGCGTGGGTGGTGAACACCAGCTCGCGCTTGGCCTCCGAGACCAGCCGATCGGCGATCAGTCGCGTGACCGGGCGCCCCGTCAGCTGTCGTGTCAGCCGGTTCAGGTGAGTCGCCGACATGCCCAGTCGGCGCGCGTAAAAGTCGATCGGTTCGTGGTTGCGGCAGTTCAGGTCGATCAGCCGCATCAACTGTTGAAGTCGGGCGTGATCGCGCCCTTCGCCACCTGTCGCGATCTCTGAGCCGCTCAGCCGGAAGATCAACAGCAGGGCGGTGGCCAGCAGGTTCTCCACCAGGGGCGCCTGCGCGCCGGTGGCGTGGCCGAGTTCTGCCTCGAGCCGATCCAGCGTCTGGCCGATATAGCCGCTGTCGGCCGCGTCGGGATCAAGCGTGACGGTGCGCGGACGCGCGAGCCATTCGGCAAAGCCGCCCTGGGCCGGCAGGCTGGCCGGAAGGCGCTTGGACATCACGGTCATCACCGCCCCGTCGATATCGTGGCTGAAGCGGAAGCCGTGCTCGTGTCCTTCCGGAACCACGATGGCTGAGGGGGAGGGGACATCGCGCCAACGGCCCGCAATCAGCGCCTGGGCTTCACCTGATCGCAGGTGCAGAATCTGAAACAAGGCATCGTGCCGATGGGGCTTGATCTCCCAGTCGTTGAGGCTGCTTCTGCTGGCGATCGTCTCCGAATGGCCCCAGAATTCGGAGATTTCACCGGCCTGCTCTCCATAAAGCGCGTAAGTCGGGATGCGCCGCAACATGGCCGTCTCCGGTTGCAATGTTCGAAATGTCCAAGAACTTGCCCGATTACTCCATTGTCGGCAAGGGCGCGGGGCTTATCATTGCGCAAGAATTCAGGGAGGAGTTTCATGCGCACACAAGTCGTCATCATCGGCTCCGGTCCATCCGGTTTGCTGCTCGGTCAATTGTTGACCGATGCCGGCATCGACAATCTCATAATCGACCGCGTCGACCGGGATTACATCCTCGGTCGCATCCGTGCCGGCGTGCTGGAGGCCGGCATGGTGGGGCTGCTAGACCGGGTCGGTGCCGGAAAGCGCATGCATGAGCAGGGATTGGTGCATGACGGGTTCGATTTGTCCTTTTCCGGTCGGCGCCACCGCATTCACCTGAAGGCACTGACGGGCACTTCTGTCATGGTCTATGGCCAGACCGAACTGACCCGCGACCTGATGGATCATCGGGTGGAGACGGGTGGGCGGACCATCTACAACGCCCAGAACGTCACACCGCATGATTTCGACGGCTCCAATCCCTACGTCACCTATGAGCGCGATGGCGTGACCCATCGGGTGGATTGCGATTATATTGCCGGCTGCGATGGTTATCACGGTGCAAGCCGGGCGGCGGTCGCGGACAAAGGACTTCAGACCTATGAGAAGGTTTATCCCTTCGGCTGGCTCGGTATCCTCTCTGATGTCCCGCCCGTGCATCACGAACTCATCTACGCCAACCATGCCAGGGGCTTTGCGCTCTGTTCGCAGCGCTCGCCGACACGCAGCCGCTACTATGTGCAGGTGCCGTTGAGCGATAAGGTCGAGCAATGGTCCGATGATGCCTTCTGGGACGAGTTGCGGCGCAGGTTGCCCGATGACGTGGCGCAGGCCATGGTCACCGGCCCCTCGATCGAGAAATCGATCGCGCCGTTGCGGTCCTTCGTGGCCGAGCCGCTGCGTTTCGGCCGGTTGTTCCTGGTCGGCGATGCCGGCCATATCGTGCCGCCCACCGGCGCCAAGGGCCTCAATCTCGCAGCCTCCGACGTGTTTTACTTGTTCGAAGGGTTGCGCGAATGCTATGCAGACAAATCGGATGCCGGCATCGACGCCTATTCGGCGCGGGCTCTGGCGCGTATCTGGAAGGCCGAGCGCTTCTCCTGGTCGATGACCATGCTGATGCATCGCTTCCCCGACGAGGGCGAGTTTGGCCAGAAGATCCAGGAGGCGGAACTCGCCTATCTCTCCTCCTCCGAGGCGGCGCAGCGCTCCATGGCGGAGAACTATATCGGGCTTCCCTATTGATGGATTTCTGAACTCTCGACCGGTGGCGGATCAATGTCCGCTGCCGGTCGAATTTAAGGTGACAATTTTCCTCAAGTATATACTTGTCTTTAATACTCATGTTTTGTAGTGTCCGTCTCCTGAGGCGACCGGAATCGATCCGTGCGTCACCGAAGGGAGTTGGACTGAGATGGCGAAAAAGAAGAAGCGCGGCGACCAGAAGCCCTTGTCGGCAGAGGCGACGCCGGCAGCGCAGGACCGGCGCGATGTGCGCAGCTTCCTCTATGTTGGCGGACGCGACTGCCAGGTGGCCCATCTTCGCCAGATCGCCAGCAATTTCGGCGCGGAACTCATTCACCACGATGGGGGTTTGAGAGAGGCGGTCTCCCGCATCGATACCGTGCTGCCCTCGGTCGACTGCGTCTTCTGCCCCATCGACTGTATCAGCCATGATGCGTGTCTGCGGGTGAAGAGCGGCTGCAAGAAATTCGGCAAGACCTTCATTCCGCTGCGCAATGGCAGCAAATCCAGTCTGGAGCGGGCGCTTCAGACAATGACGGAAAGGAATGAGAATTCATGAGCGAGTTCGACACCGGCATGCTGATCGGCCTGCACAAGCTTGCGGCTCAGAACGGCGACGGTCTTATCCCCGAGCTTCTGGAGCGCCTTCAGGACCTGGCCGAACGCGAGCGCGACAGCGCCGAGATCGTGGCACTTCCCGGCCTGCACGAGCGCAAGGTTTCGCGCAGCCAGCATCTCGCCAATGGTCTGCGTGGTCATGGCGATGCGGCCGCCGACAACGTGGTCGCCTTTCCAGCACCCCGATGGCAGCAGAATGCCGTGCGCAACGGTAAGGTCTGATACAGTCCGCGCAAGATGCCGAGACACCGCTGCGCTCCGATAGCGCAGCAGGTCTTGTTTCCGATGGCAGAAATCCTAGCTGCGTTGCCGCATGACGTATTTGCGTGTGAAGCGGTCGCTGCGCCACCAACCGGTGCCGCGCTGCAGAGGCGCGCCGTCTTTGTCGAACAAATCGATGTGCTGGATCAGAACGGGCTTGCCGGCTTCAATGCCCAGGCGATTGGCCAGAGCCTCATCGGCAAGCCCGGCCTCGATTTCCTCGCTCGCCTGCCCAACGTCGATTGCGAGGTGGTTCACCAAAAGGTTGACCAATGTGTGCGACCGCAAATCTTCACGAGAAAGCCTGATGCCCAGGCTCGGCTGAAGATAGTTTTCTGCATAGAGAACAGGCAGTCCGTCCTGGGATCTGACGGCCCGCAACCGATAGACCGGTTCGCTTGTTTTTAGGAAAATCCCGGCCTCCAGCGTGGGCTTGACCAGACCCCAGCTGATAATCTCGGTCTGTACCTCGTTTCCCAGTTGCACCAGATCGCTTATCGATCGCATTTCCCAGGCTTTGCCCTTGGAGCGTTCGGTGACGAAAGAGCCCTTGCCGGGAAAGCGCTCCACCAGGCCCTCATTTGCCAGTAGCGCGAGCGCTTGTCGGATTGTGATGCGGCTTACGCCGTAGCGTTCGCCAAACTCTGCTTCCGTCGGCAGCCGCTCTCCTGGTCGCAGCTTGCCCTCGATAATGTCGCGCGACAGCCTTTCGGCCAATTGCCGGTAGATCGGTCCGCCCTCGGCGGCAAGCTCCGTCTCGGACGAAGAAGCCGATGAAGCGCCTACATTTTCGTTGTGAAATCCTGATGCCATGGACGCTAAGTGCGCAGATTTTCCGCATGCCGGCAAGGGCAGGATTCCCCCATGCGGGAGGATAAAGGTCGCCTTGACTTTGTTATAACAAAATTCGATCATGTTATGACAAATTGATTATAGCAACGGGAGATGGGACATGGCAGACCTGAGGAATAGGGTGTTTCTGGTGACGGGGGCGACCCACAGCATCGGCGAATACATTGCACGGGGTCTTCATGCTGCCGGCGCGGCGGTGATGATCACCGGCATCGAAGATGACAAGGGCAGGGCGGTCGCCGAGACACTTGGTGCGCGCGCGACCTACAGGCATCTCGATATCCGCTCGGATGAGGAGATCGATGCGCGGCTGGCGGAAACCGTTTCGGTCTTCGGCCGCCTCGACGGCATCGTCAACTGCGCCTGTTCCTACCTGGACAATGGCATTGCGACCGCACGAGCCGACTGGCTGGCGGCGCTGGATGTCAACGTCGTGGGCGCCGCCATCCTGACGCAGAAGGCGGTGGCCTATCTGCCGAAACCGGGTGGGGTGGTCGTCAATATCGGCAGCGTTGCCGGCAAGTTCGGCAACGGTTTCCGCGGTCCCTATTCCGTCGGCAAGGCCGGGCTGATGCATTTCACCCGCCTGGCGGCAGTGGCGCTCGGGCCGCAGGGAATCCGGGTCGTCACGGTCTCGCCCGGCTGGACCTGGTCGCCGCCGATGGAGGGCATGACCGCCAACAATCGCGACTTGGCGGACCGGGCCGGCGCCGACGTCACGCCGCTTGGCCGCGTCGGACGCATGGAAGAGGTGGCGAACGTCGTGGCCTTTGCATGCTCGGACGAAGCGTCGTGGGTCAATGGCTGCGACCTGCCAGTGGATGGCGGATTTTCCATGATGGGTCCGGACCAGGGTCTTGGTCCGCGGCACTGGTGCAATCAGCATGCAGGCGAATTTGCCGTCGATGCGGGCCAACCCAATCCGAAGTGACGGTCCTCAATCCCGGTGCGGCGGCAACATCGCACCGGCGCCGGCTGTCAGCCAGCCCAGCATCATCAGGATGCCGCCGCTCGGTGCGGCCATGGGAAACAGTCCCGTGCCGAGAAACTGTTTCAGCGCGAGATCGCCGGCGAAGAACAGCGTGCCGGCCGCCATCAGCAGGCCGGCCGGCGTGGCCGTGCGGATGACGGTGTGCCCGACATAGAGCGCCAGCATGGCCGGTGCATGGGCGAGGCACATGGCAGAGGCGGGGCCGAGCAGGACGCCGCCCATATGGGTGGCGAGTGCCGCGAACGCCACCCCGCAGGTGCCGATCAGGCCGGCGAGCAACAGAATGAGACGGCGAAAGCGATCAAGAGCGCGCATGTCGGGCTCATTCCTTGTTTTGCATGTGCAGGGCGAGCCTCTCAACCGGATCGCGGATGATCTCGCGCAGCTTGGGATTGGCGATGGTGTCGTCCATGGCCCTGTTGAAGCACAGCAGCCATTCGTCCCGCTCCACCGGTCCGATCTCGGCGACGAAATGCCGGCGGCGCAACATCGGGTGGCCGCGCTTCTCGATATAGAGCGAGGGGCCGCCGAGATAGCCGGAAAGATATTCGTAGAGCTTCTCCTCGCTGCCGGAGAGGTCTTCCGGGTGAATGGCGCGGCAACGCGCGGCCTCCGGCAGGGTGTCCATCAATTCGTAGAAACGATGCGCCAGGGCACGCACCGTCGCATCGCCGCCAATAGCTTCATAAAGGGTGATTGTTTCTTCGCTCACGCGGACTGCCTTTGTGTTTGTCCCCTTTTGCCGCGTGCCACCGAAAAGGGCAAGCGGCAGCCCCGCCATGCGGCAATCGAACGCGATCATGGTCGCTGCGTGGTGCGTTCAGATGAGGCCGGCAATAGGGTTGCCGAAACCTGTGGCGAGGGCGCGGTTCACACCGCTCAGGCGGTTTTTCAACTGGGCCGCGGACTGATGCGCCCCGGCATCCTCGCGCGGCAACAGGTATGGGGTTTTCAGATGGTCGGGAAACAGATGGCCTGTGCGAGTGGAGTATGCGCTGGCAAAGCCCGCCTCGCGCACAAAGCCGGCTTCGCGCGCGCCGCAGGCGCCCGCCGATCCGTAAGGGTAGGCGAAATGGCGTACCGTTTTCTGCAGCAGGTTTTCGAGCCAGGCCTTGTTGTCGGCGATATCCCGCCGGGCGGTGTCGTCGTCCAGCCTGGAGAGAAAGCGGTGGGTGGTCGTGTGGCCGCCGATGGTGACGAGCGGATGGGCGGCAAAGGCCCGCAACTCCGTCTCGTCCATCGCAACCTCGGCCACCAGTTGTGGAAGTGACAGCCCATAACGAGCGAATGTCGCCTTCAGGGCCTCGGCCCGGTCAAGATCGGTGCCGATCCAGGTTGTGACGTGACGCAAAGCTGCGTTGCGGCTCGGCCCATCGCCGCACACCAAACGCTGGCCCATGGCCTCGATATCCACGGCCTCGTTCTGGAGGAAGAGCGCGCGCAGCCCCAGCCACCAGGCATAGATCTCCCGCGTCACCATGCCGGTCGGGGTAAACAGGGTCATCGGCGCGCCGAACTCTTCCAGGATGGGCAGCGCCAGGATTCGGTTGTCGCGATAGGCGTCATCAAAAGTGAGTACGACGAAATCCCTGGCCTCGGGATCCGCGAGGCGCGCGAGAGCCTCATCGGGTGTCACGAAATCGCGCCGCTGCGCCCTCATCGCGGCCAGGGCACGGCGCAACTGGCCAGGGCTGCATCCCATGCGCAGTCCCGCTTCCACGTCCTCGTGGATCTCATGGAACATCAGCGCGATGCCACGACCGCGATAGCGCGCGCCTACCACCTTTCCAGCGCCTGTCGCGGCCAGCAGTTCGTGCGTACCCGTTGCCAGCTTGACCTTGAGCGCGCCGCCGATCCTTTTCGGTATCTCCTGCGGGTGGGTCGCCAATTCGCGGGCAAAGCGCCTGATGTTATTGACGAGATAGGACACGAATCAGGCTCCTGGCCTATAGGGGCTGCCCGCATCGGCCACGGGCTTTCGTGACACGATCTACGAGCATTTTCGGTGCTGAGACTGAATAGCCGACTGCACAGCTTTGGCCCAGTTTACCATTTGCAGTAGTTTTCGAGACTAACCGTTACACTTTTGTTAATTTGCAGGCCGCACATTCGTTTTTCATCATACCGTTGATGGGGACAGGGAATGTCGCATCTACGGAAACACGTGCATGATGGGCGGGCCGCTTGAGCATGACCATAGAACCGACGGTATCGGCCGTCATTCCCACCTTCAATACGCGCGACTGCGTGAAGGCTGCGATCGACAGCGCGCTGAATCAGCAGGGCGTGAGCGTCGAGGTGATCGTCGTCGATGATGCCTCGAAAGACGGGACGGCCGATTTCGTGGCGCAGACCTATGCGACGGACGGGCGGGTGAAGGTGCTTCGGCGCGCGCAGAATGGCGGTCCATCCGCGGCTCGCAATATCGGCTTTCGCGCCGCCTCGGGCACCTGGATCGGTCTGCTGGATGCCGACGATGTGTGGCAGCCGGGGCGTCTCGCCAAGCTGCTCGACCATGCGCATGAAGCCGATTTCATTGCCGACAACATCATGGGTTATGACGTGGTAGCGCGGGCCTTTACCGGGCCGATCTACAAGGGCCTCAGCGACCGCCCCTTGCACCTCATCGATTTCATCCTGCCCAGCGCTGCCGACCGCCATGACTTCGGCTATCTGCAACCGCTGTTGCGTCGCAGCTTCTTGACCCAGCACGGCATCGCCTATCGCGAGGACGTGCGGGTGGGCGAAGACCTGATCTTCAACCTCGACATCCTTTCCCGCGGCGGCCGGGCCTATTACGTGGACGATCCGCTTTATGTCTATGCCATGCCTGTCGGGCAGATCAGCCGCGCGGCATCGCCCTATTCCCGCAGCACCGCCGATACCCAGCCGCTGAAGGCAGCGTTGACCGAGCTGTGGCAGGGCATCGAGAACCGGCTGTCCCCGGCGGAGAACGAAGCGTTTGCGCAGAGGCTGCAGTCCCTGACCCGCGAGGCCGCTATCGCCGCCTTTCATCGCGCACGGGCAAAATCCGACTACCTGGAGATGGCCCGGCTGTTTGCAACCAGGCCCGCGGTGCGGGAAAAGATCGGCGCCCGCCTCAAGGCATCGTGGCTCGGCAGCGGTGCCTGACGGCCCGCCTATTGCGGGTCGTTGATCCATTCGTTGGTGAAGATCAGGCTGGCCACCGATATGGTTCTGTCCTGATCGTCCCGCACCGTCAGTGTGACGACGAGCCGGTCGGAGCCGGTGATTTCTTCATTGGCGATGTCCAGCAACGTGCGTGTTATTTCCCGGGCGACAGCCTCGCGGCTGGGCATCTCTTGCCCCTCATCGTCAGTCGTCGGGCCTTCGCCGTTGTGCAGATCGAAGTAGTATCGGCTCATTTGGATGTCTATTTTCTTGTTAGACGCCCGCAACGGGCTTTTGTTCCCGCAATGGTCGCATGCTATGCAGGGTCCTTGAGCGGCGTGAGGGCATTCAAAATTGATCGAACCACTTCTCCTAAATCTCGGCGCCCGTGATGTGATTTCACCCGACGAGGAACAGGCCTTGCGGGCCGCCATCGTGCGGCAGCGCAAGTTTGCGACGGAGGAAGACCTGGTCGTGGAGGGCGAGCGGCCCAATTCCAGCACCCTGATTCTATCCGGTTTCGCGGCGCGCTACCGGGTCTTGGAGGACGGCAAGCGACAGATCACGGCGCTTCACGTCGCCGGTGATTTTGTCGACCTGCATGCCTTTCCATTGAAGACCATGGACCACAGCGTGGTCGCGCTCTCAACCTGTCAGGTCGCCTATGCCGATCATGCCGATATCAGGGCTCTCACGGAGACACGGCCGCATCTGACGCGCCTGCTCTGGCTCTCCACCGTCATCGACGGGGCCATTCATCGGGAATGGATCGTCGCTATGGGTCGGCGCAGCAAAAAGGCGCATCTCGCCCACCTCATCTGCGAACTCTACATGCGGCTCAGCGTGGTGCGGTTGGTCACCGACCAGAGCTTCTACTTCCCGCTGTCACAAGCCGTCGTCGCCGATGCGCTGGGTCTCTCGGTCGTGCATGTCAACAAAACCTTGCAGAAACTGAGAAGCGACAATGTCGTCACCTGGACCGACCGCACCATAACCGTGCTGAACTGGGAGAAACTGACCGAGATCGCCCAGTTCGATCCCACCTATCTGCATCTCTCCATGGAGCCGCGATAGGGGCAGCCAGCGGCCGGCTCTCCGCTCAATGGGACAGCAGAACCGGCAGGCGCAGATCTGCAAACACGCCAAGCGTCGCGCCGCCCAGCACGAAATCCCGAACGCGGGAATGCCCAAAACCGCCCATCACGAGGAGGTTTGCACCCGCCTCGATTGCTGTCTCCTGCAGGGCGCCGGAGATCGTCCGGCCTGACAGCGAGCACTCTCGGTAATCGGCATCTATCCCCTGCTTCTGCAGATGGGTCACCAGCGTGCCGGCCAGATCCTTGCGGTCCAACGGCTTTTCATCCACCACGGTGAGGACCGTCAATCTGGTTTCGTCGCTGAGCCAGGGCATCACGTCGGACAGCGCCCTTGCGGCCACCCGGCTGCCATCCCATGCAATTGTGACATGGTTGAGCGGCTCGCTCTTGGCCCCGGGCGGGACGATGATCGCCGGGCGACCGGATTCAAAAACGACCGTTTGCGCGACCTGCTGCACCGACGTGGCACCCTTGGCCCACGGCAAAAGGGAGAGATCGAAATACCTCGCCTCCCTTGCAGCGGCAAAACCCGGATAGCCGGATTGCGGCTGGATGCTGAATTCGGCTTCCACCAAACCTTCCACGCGCCCGACGACCAGTTCCTGGATGCGCCTGCAATCATGCGCGCTCCGGACCTCCACTGTCCGGATCATGTCGGGTATGTCGATCAGCAAATCTCCAAGCGGAGAGGCGATATGCGGAACATCCACGGAAAAGGCGGTGACATGCAGCCGGCAGGGCAGGGCACGCGCAAAGTCGATCGCCGCCAGCACGGCATCGTCAGGAACCACATCTGGATAGGTGACGACAGGCACGTAGCAGACACGAGTACGAGACATGATGATTTCCTCCCAAGCTGTATGAGCCTGGCACGCACATGGCGGAACATGTTTCAGGTTGCTGCCACGGATTGGCGTGCGACGCTCAAGGCTATCAAACCACAAGCGAGGCGTTGGAGGCTTGAGCCAGATCAAGATCGACGCAGTTAGCGATCGGCCGCATTTTCAAAAATAAGTTATTTTTTACCTACTGGCGCGCCGCGCCGGGTGAAGACGAGAACTATATCAACGCTATAGCCCTCCGTTAAGCGTGGTTCGAATTCTCCCGCGTCACCGCAGTAGGTCACCTCCTCGGCAAGGCACGAGGAAGAGGACCAAGATGGTTACGGGACGCGGAACCCAGAAATAGCGACTTAACGCCTTGCGTTAAGTCGCGTTGACGACATCGCGCGACTCAGCTATGATCTGCCCAATGGAGATCGAGTTCGCAGACCAGCAGTTAGCCCTGATTGAAACGGAACGTGCAGCAGACACGAGGCTGCCGGTTGCCGTTATTCAATCTGCCCGGCAGCGGTTGAGCATAATCCGAGCCGCCCCTGATGTTCGCACCATGCAGAACTGGAGGAGTCTTGGCCTAAGAGCGCGAGCGGCGGGTTCTCCAGAGCATTTGGTTGTTTTGGCCCCTCAGTGGGCGATGGTCTTACGGATTGAGGAAAAGAATAGTGCTATGACAGTGATCGTAAGGGCGATGGAAGAGCAAACAAGGGGTGCGGCATAATGGCCAGCACTAACGCCGTCCCTATTGATCCACCTGGAGTCTTCATAAAACTCGAACTGGAGGTTCGTGGCTGGTCGCAGCGCGATCTCGCTTTCATTCTCGGGCAGACCGAACAACAGTTGAATCCGTTGCTGTCAGGAAAGCGGGCTATCACGCCTGACATGGCGCGGCTGCTTGGCGACGCCTTCGATGCATCTCCTCAGTTCTTTCTGAACCTCCAAGGTCAGTATGATTTACAGAATGCGAAGGAACCCGATCCGGCCGTAAAAACTAGGGCAGAACTCCAAACCCTGTATCCTGTACGCGACATGATCCGCCGAGGTTGGATTCAGGATGGTGAATCCTCATTGCTTCAACTTCAGATGGACCGATTTTTCGAAGTCGCCACCGATAAGGGGCCGAATGCGATCGCCTTTGCTGCCAAAAGAACGCATTATGACGAAACTCCGCCTCATCAGTTGGCTTGGGTGTTTCGGGTTCGGCAGCTCGCGAGCAATATTCCCGTGCGTGCGTTTTCGCCCGACAAGCTTCGTGACGCGCTCCCAAAGCTCCGGTCTTTAATGGTAGATCCCGAAGCCGTCGGAACTGTGCCGGCTTTGCTCGCGGAATGCGGCGTAAGATTTGTCGTTGTAGAGACTCTGCCCAACGCGAAGATCGACGGCGTGTGTACTTGGCTCGACGACCAATCTCCAGTGATAGGAATGTCAACTTTGTATGATCGTCTTGATAATTTCTGGTTTGTTCTGCGGCACGAGATCGAACATGTCCTTGAAGGGCATGGAAAATGCTCAATTGGTATGGTGGACCATCTCTCAGGTGATAATTCGTCTGATGAGAATAGTGACAGCGATGAAGAGCGCGTTGCAAATACGGCCGCTGCCGATTTCTGTGTTCCGAAAAAGAAGATGGATTCCTTTTATGCTCGGAAGCATCCGTATTTCTCGGAACGGGACGTGATCGGATTTGCCTCGCTGATGGGCGTCCACCCAGGGATTGTGGTCGGACAGCTCCAGAAGCGGATGAAGAGGTATGATTACCTCCGCAAATATCAGGTGCCGGTGAGGCGTTACGTGGTGAATTCGGCGGTAACGGATGGCTGGGGCCATGTTGCCGAAGCGCATCTCTAGATTTCAATGATGGTGATGAATGGCAAAGTTTTCTGAGCAAATGCAGGCGATTTTCGATCGCTACACCGAGGAGGTGGATTCATCTCCGGTATCGCTCGACAACGTTGCTGCGTGGGCAATCGAACAGGGGCTCTACCGCCCACAACCGCGCGACGTGGTAAAGCTCTGCCGTGAGGCGCTGGCCGAAAGCCTGCGGCAGGAGAAGCGGATCGACGCTCAGGGCAGGAAGTACAGAGCTAAACACTCTGTCCGAACCAATGTCGGTGGCGTTCAATTGAGCCTGTGGGCAGACATCGACAACGCACCGCGCTCGTTCATGGAAAAGTCTTTTAGTCAGCGTCGTAAGGCCATTGCGGACGACTGCTTCCAGGTTAAGCAGGATGTAGATCACTTCAACGATGAAAACCCCACTGAATTGCCCATTCAGATAGTGCTCGATTTCACTGACGACGTTGCCGAAATGGAAGCCGCCGCACGTTACGACAGCGATGATGACGAAGCCGCGTGATCGCCCGTTCTAAATAGTCTGAGAGTTGGCGATAAGGCCGCCAATTCAAGTCATGGAGAATGTTTGGATACCTATCGTTGCCAGCGGCTCTGACAGTGTAGCGATCTTGCTTCTTACGCCCGTACGAGACCAGTAGGTGAAATCTACGCGTTGTTTCGCGCGCGTTAAGGCGAGGAAGAAGCCTTCTGTGGCCTCACAATTGACGCCGTGCGCCACACCCTTCGCACCAAGCTCAATAACATTGAGAAGAATGTCGGCCGCGAAGGACTGCTAACGCTGCGGTCCCGCATGGCCTATATCCAGCGCTCGACGGAAAACCTGTTTCCGACCACGATCTATACGGCAGACGGCAAGACCTTCGATGCGGAGGTTGAACATCCCGTCACCAAGCGGCCGTTCAAACCCGAGATCACCAGTATTCTCGACGTCGCGACCCGCCGTTGTGTCGGCTTCTCGATCGCGCTGAAGGAAAACGTCATCTCGGTGACGGAGGCTCTGCGCAACTCCTGCTGCTACTATAGCATCCCCGCGATTTTCTACACCGATCGTGGTCCCGGTTACAAAAACAAGACCTTCGACGGCGATGTAAACGGCCTGATGGGCCGGCTTTCCATCACCAAGATGCACGCCCTGCCTTACAATTCCCAGGCAAAGGGCATCATCGAACGGTTCAACGGCACGGTCTGGAACCCGCTTGCCCGGAAGCTGCCGACCTATCTCGGCGCCGAGATGGACAAGGAAGCGGCGAAGGCCGTCCACAAGAAGACGCGGTGCGACATCAAGGAATTATACCAACGAGCAATGACGCCGACTCGTGATGGGATTCCCAAATCAGAGGAATTCTGACTCATTATGCCAAACGGAGGTTTGGCATGACGAAGGC
>NZ_FWXU01000016.1 GCF_900176345.1 Rhizobium sp. RU36D | reverse complement strand
TCCCCTTTCGTGTCCGAGATCGTCGCCAAACGCTCGAACACAAGTAGAATCAACACCGTGCGCCATGTCCACCAAATTTAAACCGGACAGCAGTGGGCTTGACCCGAGGATGACGGCGACGGGGGCGAATCCTCGAAAAAAGCCTGAGGCGGCGGATTGCTCCGCCGCCTCAGCGAAAAGACAAATGTCTGAGCTCCCGCCTCAGAACCGCTGGGTGAGCGAGATCTTGAAGGTGCGGCCAGGCTCCGTGTAGAAGGCCATCGGCTGGTTGGCGGAGGAGACGCTGTTTGGGTTGACCGATTCCGTGCCGACGGCGTTCCAGTAGGTCTTGTCGAAGATGTTGTAGACGCCGGCCTGGACGCGCAACCCCTTGACCTGTTCCGGCTCCCACCAGCCCGCGAGGTTGAACACGCCATAGCCGGGTGCATCGAAGGTATTGGCGTTGTTGTCGCTCGGCATGGCGGCGGAGAAGATGCCGGTCACTTCGGCACCCCAGGTTTCTTGCTCATAGCCAATGCTGGTGATGGCCTTGAACGGAGCGACGCTGCGCAGCTTCGTGTTGGTATCGCCATATTCGCCATAGGCATAGGCGAGCGAGCCTTCCAGGAAGAAGCCGTTGACGAATTCCTTGCGGGCATTCACCTCGATACCGGAGATCTGGACGTTGGACCGGTTTTCATAGGTGAACAGGCTGGCCGGCTGGCCGGCACCACCACGCTTGGTCACCGTGTCGATGAAGTTGCGATAGCGGTTGTGGAACAGGGTCACGCCGCCGGTGAAGTCGTTGGCATCCCAGTTGGCACCGACTTCGAAGCCATGTCCGGTTTCGGATTCCAGGTTGGAATTGCCGATGCTGGCATATCCGCCGACCGCATTGGTGAAGTTGCCATAGAGTTCGTCAACCGTCGGCGCACGATAGGCCATCGACCACTGGGCGAAGAGCTCGACCTCGGGCGTCAGCTGATAGGTGGCCAGCAGTTTCGGCGAGAACTGCGAGTCGGTATGCGCGGGCGGCAGGCCGAAGATGCGATAGCCGGTGTTGCTGGTGAATGCGGCAGAGTTCTGCGGGCGATAGTCGTGCCAATCGAAGCGCACGCCGGGCGTCAGGGCAAAGCCGCTGTCGCCAAAGGAAATACGGTCCTCGATGGTGAGGCCGAGGCTGACGCCATCCACGTCAGGCTGGTCGGACTGCGACGCCGCCGTGGCCGCAGCCGGCACCACGTTGATATACTGATGGGTGCTGAACCGGGTGAGGCTGCCGCTGATATTGACCTGGTGGCCGAAGGTGCCGGTCTCGAACTCCGAGCGGGTCGAGCCGATCACGCCGAAATCATTCTCGCTCATCTCGTTGTCGCGGACATAGGCGGCACCGCTATTGCGAAGGCCCGCCGAGCCGGCATCCTTGACCAGTTGCTGCCAATAGAACCTGAGGCTTGCCGCATCAATGAGGCCGTCATTGGAGGGCGCCTCGTAATTATAGTCCAGCGATACGCGTTCGCGGCGCGTATCGTCCCAGCCGGAATAATTGCCGGCGCGGAAGGTGGAGGCTGCGGTTGCCGGGGTGAAGGTCGAGGACTGCAGCGTCTTCAGGTCCGCATCGCTTTCATAGCCGAAACGCTCGGCGGTGAGGCCGATCGTGTGGCCGCCTTCCAGCTCATGGCGGAACTTGAACAAGAGGTTCGTCTGGACATAGTCCATCGGGTTCGGCTCGGTACGGCTGCTGCCGATGATGTCCGATGTGCCCTGGTTGTCGGTCTCATGGCCGCGGGTGTAGGCGCCCTGGAACAGGACAGAGGTGTTCTCGACGCGCTTGGCCACGGCCAGCGATCCGCCGAAGCTGTTGTCCTCGCTGTCATAGCCTGATTTGGCGATGCCACCCCAGTCACGTCCCTCGGCGATCAGGTCTTCGGGCTCCAGCGTGCGGGCCACCACGGCACCGGCCAGCGCGCCGGATCCGATGCGGGCCGAATCCGCACCACGCAGCACGTCCACGGCACCGAGCGAGGAGAAGTCGAAGCTGTTGGCCGGGCCTGAAATGCCTGTCGTTGGCGATTGCGTGCCCGAGCGGGCGCTGCTCTGCATGAAGGGCAGCGGAATATCGTCCACCAGGGTGGAGACGCGCGGGCCGGTCAGGCCGCGCAGATAGAGGCCACCGGTGGAGCCCGGACGGGACTTGATGAAGTCAAGGCCGGGTTCGGTGGTGTTGGCGAGGTCGGAGAGATTCTTGATCTCCTTCTTGGCAATCACCTCGGCCGAGGTCTGCGATGCCAGCGGCGTGTCGGCCACGGCACCGGCAGGCGCGCGCTTGCCCTTGACCACGATGGTCTCCAATTGCGTGGTCCCAGCCGCATCTTGTGCCATGGCAGGCACAGCAAGAGGCAGCAGCGACATAGTGGTGCAGGCAAGAAGAAGGTGGCTGGTACGCCGGATGACCATGTCAAAGTCCTTTCGTCGGCCACGCGCAGGCGCGCCCCGGTTGTCCCGGAACACGAAAACTCGGCCGTTGATGATTGCGTCAAATATGTGGGCGGGCGGTCCGTCCGCCTTCTTTATGCCATGTATTAAACATGAAAATTCGAGTCAACATATAAAACATGATTTTAATGTTCATATTAAAATCCGCCGTGAGCGTTGCAAACGGATGACAGGCCCGGGCGCACCAGGCGCCGGCAGCTATGGGCGGATTTTGTCGCGTCGGAGAGCTGGCAATCCCTCAGAACAGGCCTTCGATATAGCCTTGGTCGTTCAGGAATATACGCTCCGAGGAAGGGGAACGCGGCAAGCCCGGCATGGTCATGATCTCGCCGGTGATCGCCACGACGAAGCCGGCACCGGCCGATAGCCTGACCTCGCGAACATGCAGGCTGTGCCCCTCAGGCGCGCCCCTAAGGCTGGGATCGGTGGAGAAGGAATATTGCGTCTTGGCCATGCAGACCGGCAGGGTTCCATAGCCCTGCGCCTCGAACTGCGCCAGTTGCTCGCGCACCGCCTTGTCGGCCGTCACCTCCCCTGCCCTGTAGATGCGCCGCGCGATCGTCTCGATCTTGTCGAACAGCGGCAGCTCATCGGCATAGAGCGGCTGGAATTGCGACGTCCCCCGCTCCGCCAAGTCAACCACCTTGTGGGCCAGTTCCTCGATGCCGGCAGAGCCTTCTGCCCAATGGCGGCAAAGCACGGCGTCGGTCTCCAGGGCCCGGGCGCTGGCCTTCACCGCTTCGATCTCGTCGGATGTGTCGGAGACAAAGTGGTTGATGGCGACCACCACCGGCACGCCAAACCCCTTCACGTTCTCGATATGGCGGGCAAGATTGGCCGCACCCCGCCGCACGGCCTCGACATTCTCGATGCCGAGATCCTCCCGCGCCACGCCGCCATTCATCTTCAGCGCCCTGACGGTGGCGACGATCACGGCGGCATCGGGCTTCAGCCCGGCCTTGCGGCACTTGATATCGAAAAATTTCTCGGCACCGAGATCCGCGCCGAAGCCCGCTTCGGTGACGACATAGTCCCCGAGCTTCAGGGCAAGTGTGGTCGCCATGACGGAGTTGCAGCCATGGGCGATATTGGCGAAGGGACCGCCATGAACGAAGGCCGGATTGTTCTCCAGCGTCTGTACCAGATTGGGCTGCAAGGCATCCTTCAGCAACACCGCCATGGCGCCGTCGGCCTTGAGATCGCGGGCGAAGACCGGGGTCTTGTCCCGCCGGTAGCCGATGATGATCGACCCCAACCGGGATTCAAGATCCGCAAGGTCGCGCGCCAGGCACAGGATCGCCATGACCTCGGATGCGACCGTGATGTCGAAGCCTGTCTCCCGCGGATAGCCATTGGCGACACCGCCGAGAGACGAGACGATCTCGCGCAGCGCCCGGTCGTTCATGTCCATAACCCGTCGCCAGGTGACGCGCCTCACATCGATGTTCTGCTCGTTGCCCCAGTAGATGTGGTTGTCGATCAGCGCTGCCAGCAGGTTATGTGCCGAGGTGATGGCGTGGAAATCGCCAGTGAAATGCAGGTTGATGTCCTCCATCGGCACCACCTGCGCGTGGCCGCCGCCAGCCGCCCCGCCTTTGACGCCGAAGCATGGCCCAAGAGACGCCTCGCGGATGCAGACGATGGCGCGTTTGCCGATCCGGTTCAGCCCGTCCCCAAGGCCGACCGTCGTCGTGGTCTTGCCCTCGCCCGCCGGCGTTGGGTTAATGGCCGTGACCAGGATCAGCTTGCCATCGGGTCGGCCGCGCTGCCGGGCAATGAAGTCCGCGCCGATCTTGGCCTTGTCATGGCCATAGGGCACGAGATCGGCACTATCGATGCCGAGCTTGGCGCCGATCTCAACGATCGGCTTCTTGCGCGCGGCGCGGGCAATTTCGATATCGGATTTGACCACCTTCATATGCATCGGCGCTTCCCCCCTGCGAACCGAACCGGGCGGCGGTTTGGCTCGCCCGGCGATGTTTCCTTTAAGTGGCGAACTCAGCAAAACCCAAGAAACGAAATTGGCCTCAGCGAGCGCGATCTCCGCCGCCGCCCGCCTTCAGCCTCGGTCTGTCTCCGTAGAAGCGCCATACGGAACACAGCCGCCAAAGCCGGTGGCTTCGGTGCCATGCCGCAACGACAACGGGGATGAGGCACGAGCACGCAAAATCTGTCGATCCGGTCGCAGACATCAGGAGACTATCAACAGTGATGTGAAGCTCGCAAGCAGAAGGCTTTGAAGAAAACACCTTGTTCACAATGGCAAGGTCGAATCTTGCACGTATACCGAGCATCGCAAGTCTTGGCCCGCGAGTGCAATGGCCGTGCCCTCTCTTGTTGCTTGCATTTCTCCCATGTGATTATGACTTTGATCACATTGAGCAGCAAGAAATGTTGGCAATCCGGGCTTTAAGCAGGGCTTGCCGGTAAAGTCCGCTTGAAACGGCGGCCAGAATGTGGCCAAAGTTGCCCCCTGTTGTCATGTACACAGGATTACATGAGGCAGGGCAGAAAATGGCTTCCCTTTTGGTCAACATTGTTTATCTGTTAACGTTAACATACCGTCATTGGTCACTTCCAGAACTATGGTCATTGCAGAACGCCAGTCGCTCCTGAGCAGCGAAATCACGCTTGCGGAAACACGCCCCCGCTTCATGCAGACCATGATTCGGGTCGCGCAGGAGTTTCGGTTCGACCACGTGTCAATCATAGCAGCACCGGGGGCCAATGACATTTTTCTGGCACCTCTGGTCCAGGAAAGCACGATCCCGGCCCAATTCGTGAAGGAATTCGACCGCAGGCATTTCCTGCGCGACTGCCCGATCCTGCCGCGCATGGTGGATTCGATCCTGCCGCAAAGCTGGTCTCTGCACGAAAGCGGCCCTTCGGTGGATTTCTCCTGTCCGGAAGAAATGCATGAACTACTGATGCGATTCGGCCTCTACATGGGCACGATATTCCCGGTGAACTCGGTGGATTCGACCCGTTTCTTTGTACGCTTCGACGGCAAGCGCGACATGCTGAGCCAGGTGGAACTGAACGAACTCGGCATGATTTCGATCCACGCCTTCGACGTGTTCGATCGCATGCGCCGCGCGGGCCAGACCGCCGGCAATGCATTGTCGGCCCGGGAACTTGAGGTTCTCCGCTGGACATCCCAAGGCAAGACCTCCGTGGAGATCGGCCGGATCCTGTCGCTGTCGGACCACACGGTCAACGCGTACATGAATAATGCCATTAAGAAATTGGATTGCGTTAACAGAACGCAATTGGTAGCTAAAGCGATAAGGCTTAAGCTAATCAACTGATAGCTCACGTAAAACTAGCAAAGCCCGACTTCATGCCATAGCCATGGGAGAGGCTTGCGTGCCCATCAGATTCGACGACACTCAACGGCCATCGCGTGGCGACGGAGGAGACGTCGGCATCTCCGACCGCGAGATCGTGCAACTGGTTTCCGCCTTCCGCCCCTTTGGTCTGTGGCGTATCGACCTGGACACAGGTCTGTTTTACGGAACGCGCGACATCTACGGCATCTTCGACATGGAGTACCGTGAAGGGCCGATCAATCTCGTGGAATTTCGCGATCACCTGCATCCGGAAGATCTGCCGATGCTGATGGAAAGCTTCGAGCAGACCAGCACCCAGAAACAGATGCATCACAACATCTACCGGGTCATCAAGCCATGCGGCGAATACAAATTCGTGCGAACCATCGGCAAGTTCCGCGAGAAGGAAGGCACGTCGGGCGAGATCATCGGCGTCACCTACGAATTCTTCGAGCGGCTGCGCACCGCGGCCTTCTGCGAAGACACGGAGTTGACGGCTAGCAGTCAGGCCACCGAAAACTAATCTACAGCCGCTTTCACCAAAGGCATGTTCGGGAAAGGCTGTGCGCAGCCAGCCCCATTAGCAGTGCAAATCTCCGCCACGGCGGCCATGGCGGAGCTCTAAGTCACGTCATGATCAGCGGTCGAGGACGGCGCGCAGTTCCACCAAGTTGGAGCGTACACGGAGAATGTAAAAGCCCATGGTGGCCAGATGCGTCGGCATGATCCAGCCATCCTCGCTGCCGTTTGAAATGATCGCCGGCTGAATGCGCAAGGCAGCCTGCAATTGCCGCTCCATTTCCGCCCAGATCGATGTGAGGTTGCGCTCGCGGATGACGTCAGAGAAATCCGCCTTGGCCGCCGACATCACGGCATAGAGCCCATAGAGCTGGCCATAGGCGAACCAGTAGCGGTCATCGGCACGGGTATCGAACCATCCGGCGTTGAAATCTTCCGACCGGCGCCGGAGGATATCCGAGGTGTTTCCAAGGTCGTTTGCCGTGCGGTCGATCAGTTGCAGCAGATTGTCCGCGCGGGCATCGAACACCGCGTTGCAGTTTTCCAGGTCCGTGTTGAACTTCTGCCAGCCGGTGATGGCGGAGCGATAGAAGCTCGGCGTCGGCGTCTTGAAGCCCAGGGGATTGAGCCCGAAATACCAGGTATACTCGTCATACTGGATCTTGCCGCGCGCATCCTGCAGGTCGTTATTGATGCCGGACGTGCCACGCACGCGGCCCAAATTGTCCGCAAGCTCCACACCGACGCGGCGGACCACCTGGTTCACCCCGCGCTGGAACGAGGCCTTGTTGTCGAAGAACGGCGTGTGATCCCAGTCGAGACCGAAAAACCCGAGCTTGTAGATCAGCGTCGACGAAATCCAGATATTCTGGTTGACGTTCGCATCCGTCAGATCGGCGGCCACCGAGACAATGCCGGACGGCTGGCACTTGCCAGGCGTGGCCGCAACCGGCTGGCCCGCCGGCGTTGTGCGC
Source organism: Rhizobium sp. RU36D (assembly GCF_900176345.1). Taxonomy (GTDB): domain Bacteria; phylum Pseudomonadota; class Alphaproteobacteria; order Rhizobiales; family Rhizobiaceae; genus Allorhizobium. Next base: position 122,271 of record NZ_FWXU01000016.1, on the reverse strand, counting down.
TCGGAAAACTTGTAGGCCTGCACGAATTCCGGATCGAAATGATACCAGAACTGCGTGCGCCAGAAAAACTGGCCGTAAAAGCCGATAATGACGAGCAAGACAACGAGGATCGGCGCCTTGATCAGCCAGTTCCGCCGCTGATACCAGCCATGGGCGGCCATGAAGGGCCAGACCAGCCAGGCGACGGCCATGCCCAGCCCTCGGCCGATGGCACGAAACACCCGCTCGAAGAAAGCGATGATCGGGTCAAGCATTGTCTTCGTCTCCTATGCCGTAAAGCCGCTTACGGAAAATCTTCTTGTCACGCAAATAAGTGCTGGTCAGCCGCGATACAACGTAATCCCGGTAGCTTTCCGAAAAAGCCTCATAGGCATCGTAAAAGCCCTGCTTGTCGAAAATAAAACGGGAGACGAAGTCCGTGGGATTGAACTGCGCGATCAACCGGTTTGTGAGCCACTGGTCGGGATGGTCGGGCCGCGCGCGAATGAGAAGGAAGCGGCGCGCAGGCTCGATGTCTTCAAGGCGGATGCTGCCCCGGCTGGTGATCAGCCGCAGCATCTCCTGCAGGAAGGGATAGGTTCCGTCGGCCGTGATCGCAGCACTGTTGCGATGCATCCAGGTCTGGATCCAGACGCTGTCGGCCTTGGACAGATCGGGAATATCCGTTGCCTTCCCCATCAGCGCGGCGATGGCCATGTCGGCGCGGTGGGCATAAAGGCCCGAAGCCTCCACCCAGCTTGCTCGCGGCAATTCGATCCGCCCGGTCTTGGCCAGGAAATCGAAAATGCGGGCGGGATCGTTGAGGCCGATATAGCTGACCTGCCAGGGCCGCGAACGCCGAAAGCCCGGCGCCTTCGGATCGCAGATGACCGTCGTCGCCTTGTCGTCGACGAAGATGTAGACACCACCGAAATGGTTGGCCCAGAAGGCATCGTGGCGGAAGACGAGCTTGTCGGGCACCAGCACGTTCTGCCGGATATCACCGGTGAGCTTTGCAAGCTCCACCATCCGGTTCAGCATGGCATCATCCCGCCAGGCATCGGGGTCCGTCTGCAACCGGTCGGACAACTGCCGCAGTTCGGCCGCCTTGCCCAGGAGGTCTTCGGCGGACAGGACGCGGAACCGTACCTCGTTGATCGACAGCAGATCCTCAAGGCTTTCGACGGTGGCGACGCTGTCCTCGATCTCGCCGTACAGCGCATCCTTGATGGTGACGGCATTGATGGCGCGAGCATTGGCGCCGAAGAATTCATGCATCAGCCCGGCGGTATTGGAAAAGCTTGTATGGACCACCGGCAGGTTCTCCTGCTCCGGGGTCATGATGATGAAACGCCGGTTCACCCTATTCGGGTCGAGATAGTCCCAGTCGTTCAACTCGGCGGCAATCTCGGGCGAGAAGCCGGTCATGTCGATATCGAATGTCTCAAGCGCCGTTGGCTTCAGGCCAAAACCGGTCAGCGCCTTGTTGTAGCGGGCAATGAGATGCGGCTCTGCGATCGTCAGCAGACGACCATAGATGAGCTCGGCTTCGAGGAGGCGGTTCATGCAATCAGGCTTCTGCTAGACATCGGCGCCGGCTTCGGCCTCGTCTCCGCCCCAGGCAATCAGGTCTTCGATATCGACCTTGAGCGCCTTCGCGATCTTCTTCAGAACGGAAACGCTGCCCTCCTTCTTGCGGGATTCTATTTCGGACAGATAGGCGGGGCTGATGCCGGCAGCGGCGGCCAAATCCTTCGCGGACAAACCGCGAAACTCGCGCCAGACCCTGACTGGGCTCTCCCCATCAACCATTCGATGGACGAATTCGCCGGGAATGAACTCCTCCTCGCCCCGCGCGAGCCGCTCCTTGAAAAGATCGTAGGCAGCGACGTCCTCTAGCATCTCAGCAGCCTCGACCAGCGCGTCGTAGTCGGCTTGCGAAAGAACCACCATGTCCTCGCCGTTAGGCGTCTTGAAACGTGTTGCAATTCCCATATCCCTGCCTCGCTAATAAACGCTGCCACGGCTGGCAATCTTTTCGACATCCAGAACGTTGTCATATTCGTCGAAGATCACTCTCCAGTCACCAACGCGTAGACGATAGCCGGGCCGATCTTGAAGCTTTTTCACATTGTTGATCTGCGAATTCGGATCTGCAGCATATTGCCGAACTTTCTTGAGAATACGTTGGCTGTCATTGGCGGGAATCCGTGCCAGGGTCCGGGCTGCCTGCTTGCTGTAGATGATCTGCTTCACAGTCTATAGCTCCCCAAGCATCTCGACAACAGAAATTCGCCGACAGCGAATACAAACAGTTACACCGATCCAGACTTCACCACTTGCCCTCCCTTTTCAGCGCCTCGATCCCGCCAATCGCTCGTTCCCGCTGCTTTTCGCGCCTGATGATCTCGGCGATGGCCGCATCATCAGATTTGTCGGCGTAGCGGAATTCGCTGTCGGCGTAGCGGTTTACCTCCTGCAGGATCATCTCCATGGTGATGGGGCCGCGCAGCTCCTCGATCATCGCTTTCTTTTCGTCGTAGCTCCTGTGCAGGAAGGCGCCTGGCGTGGCGAACCAGTCGTCCGGCAGCTCGACATCCATCGCCCGCATCTTCACGGCATCGGTGATGTTCTTGATGGCACGGCCGGTAAACCTAGGCTCGGCGAGCTTGATCTCGTGCAGATAGGCGCCGACATCAGCGAGCGACTTGATGGGGCCCCTTGTCTTCTCATATCGATCCCACACGGCGACCAGCCCGTCTTCCTTCGGGCGGGAGTGCTCGGCATAGGAGGTCGTCACCGCCCGCTTGATCTCCTGGTTGGCGTAAAGCTGGTGATCGCCGAGCGGTATCTTGTGGTTCTTGCCGATGAGCAGCGCGAAGATGTCGATGTAATCGGCCTCGGTCTGCGGCCCGTCCACGAGCCAGCGGGCACCGGCCCGTTGACGCAGCGCGTCATCGACATTCTCGGGATAGTTAGAGAACATGCCGAAGGTGGCATTGCCGCGCACGACGGTGGAGGCGCCGGCGAAGCTCTCCATCAGCACGGCAGTCACTTCATGCTGGCCGGCCGAGGCCCGGTCGTCGGAGCGCTTGGCCGTCACCTGGTCGACATCGTCAATGGTGCCGAAACCGATCGCGCGCGGGTTCGTAACATTGTTTACGAACTGCTTGCAGTTCTGCCCCGACTTGCCCTGGTAGGACGAGATCTGGTCGACGCCGAAGTTCTCATAGTGGAAGGCATAGCCCGCGACCTGGCAGTAATCATTGAGCAGGCCGGCGATCATCTGGATCAGGATGGTCTTGCCCGTGCCCGGCATGCCATCGCCGATGAAGGTGAAGAGAAAGCCACCCAGTTCGACAAAGGGGTTCATCTGCCGGTCGAAATCATAGGCCATCAGCATCTTGGCCAGCTTCATGCCCTGATACTTGGCGATATGGTTGCCGACGATCTCCTCCGGCTTCTTGAAGGTCATGACCAGCGGCTTGCGCTTGGCGCCGGGCGCAACATCGAAACCATCCAGCGAGAAATCGTCCTGGTCGATGCGGATATGCACATTTTCGAAACTTGCAAGTCCGGTAAAGCGGGCCTTGCGCGAGATCAGCCCTTCGACGGCATCCCGAAGGAAGGCACGGGCGCGGGCCACCTGCGCGAGTTCATCCGGTGCACCCGCCAAGGCCTCATCCAGACCGGCGACCAGGCTTTTCAGCGCATCCTGCGGCGTATCGAACAGGTAATCCGGCTCCCGCCCATCCTCAACCGGCTCGCTCTCGCCGGCCAACATGGCCAGCATATAGGCGCAAAAGGAAAAGGCAGCGACATAGGCGGAGGCCGACAGCAGCGCCTTGAAGCGCTCGGCATCAGCCCCCTGCAGCGGCGCCGACAGATTGCGCGCCTGCAGCGATTCCAGGTCGCTCTGCCGGGCAAAGACCTCGCCGATGGCAAGCGCCACCTGCGCGCCCCGCCGCGCGCGATAGAGCAGCGTATGCGCCTGCGGCGACAGCAGCGGATCGCCGGGCTTCACCGCACGGATTGTCTTTTCCAGCTCCACCTCGCGCGTGCGCCGGACGGACGTGGTCGACACCGTCGAGACGAAGCGGCGACCGGTTCCGGCAAGCGCGGTCCCTGAGGCCCCATCGCCGGGATCGAGCACGATAACGCGTGTCACCAGCCCCTGCGCCACCGCCAGATGCTTGGCAATATCGTCCTCGTGGATGGTGGTCAGGCCGGCATTCAATCCGCTCATCGCTTAGACCTCGCTGACGACGTTGTTTCCTGAGATCACATGGACCTTGTAATTGCCGAAGATCGCGGCCGCCTCTCCGGAGGCATAAAGCGCCTGATAGGCATCGTGCGGCACCAGCGCATGCTTTTCATAGGCGGATACGCCCATGCGCGCGGCTTCCAGATCATTGGTCTCAATATGGAATTCCTGCATGGCCGGTGTCGATGAGAAAAAGCCTTTGACCGCCGGCCGCTCGGCCTTGGAAAACACCTCCTGCACCGTCCAGGTCAAGAGCCAGGCATTGTCAGGCTTGCGGACCCGCGACAGTATCTCGTTGATACGCGCGTTGTTCTCGGTAATGCCGGCGGAATAGAATGGTCCCAGCACGACGCGGCGCAACACCTTGGGATGCAGGGTGGGGAAATCCTTGTCCATATTGGTGGCGATGGTCGCCGGCGTCAGGGAATAGGCCCCGTTCTTGCCGACAAAATCATCGAAGGCGGCGGCGAGTTCCGGGTTCAGCAGCCCGCCCACCGGCAAGGGAATCTCGACCTCAGGATTGAGCTTGCCGTCGCGCCCGACCAGGAGCCGCGTCATGTTATCAGAACTGTCCTCGATGCCGGCGACATAGACCATCGGCAGGGTATTGGCGCCATCGAACACCGCCCAGGTGACGATGCATAGCGGACGGCCGGACTTCTCGTTCACGCTCACATGGATGGTTTCGGGCAGCACCAGTGGCGAGAAGATCTCGCCCTTTCCAATCTGCTCCAGGTAAAGCCGCTCGGCCATCTGCGTCTGCAAGGCGGTCGGGAACTCCCGGTTACGCAGGATGAAATCGGCCATCTCCGAGCGGATCGCCGCGCCATCGGGAATGGCGGCCAGCCGCTTTTCGGCGCTGCCGCGGTCGTTTTCCAGTTCCAGCACGTTCTGGAAGACAGGAAAACCGCTTTCAGCGCGGGAGATGCGGAACTGCTCCGTAAATCCGATGCGGTTCTGCCAGCAGGAAAACGAGTTCTTCAGCCGGTCGAGATAGCGCAGCAGAATACCGCCAGCCGCCATGCTGCCGCCAAGCTTGACGTCGGGATTGGAGAGATAGATCTCCAACCCGCCCAGCGCCGCCTGAATGGAGCGGAAATATTGGGACACCGGCCCTTCGGTGGCGTTCAGCATGAAGGCATCCCACAAAGCGATGAAGTTTCGGCTACCTCGCCGTCTGACGTTGCGCGATGACATACCCCCCTCTGCCCTGCCGGGCATCTCCCCCTCAAGGGGGGAGATCGAATCGCGGCAGCGTCTTGCCAAACATCAACCTCTGAAGTGGAGATTGGCCATACCCCCCTCTGTGCTGCCGCACATCTCCCCCTCAAGGGGGGAGAGCGACCCGCGGCGACGTCTTGCAAAACATCAACCGTGGCGAGGGAATGCGGGCGGGGCACCTTGCCGATCTCCCCCCTTGAGGGGGAGATGCCCGGCAGGGCAGAGGGGGGTACCTTGCTCACCGATACACGGCTCATAGATAGCCAACCGCCACTCACGGCTTCACGTAATTGGCCGAATTGTGCTTCTCCAGCACCGTCTGGAAACGCCGGGCGAAGGCGTCGTCGGCGAGCTTCTTGCGGCGCTGGATGTCCTGGGTCGCGAGCATGTTCTTCTCGTGCAGTTCCAGCAGGTCGCCGATATGGCGCTGCGCGGCCGAGCCGATGCCGGCCATGGTTTCCTCTGCGGCCGTATCGACCTGGCTGCCCAGCGTGTTGATCTTGTGGGCGACATCCTGCTGGGCGGCCGTCTTCAACGAGTCCTCGAGCGCCTTGTAGAGCACGATGCGCTGCTCGGTATCGATGGTCAGCTTGTTGATCAGCGTGTTCTGCGCCGCGATCTGGTTGTTCAGGCTGTCGACGAAGGTCTGGAACATCGAGGTGTAGCGCTCCAGCGTCTGGCTCTCGGCCAGAAGCTCCTGTTCCTTGGCCTGGGCCTGGTTGTATTCCGTCGCGAGCCTGGAACGCTCGCCCTCCAGCTCGGTGCGGGCCGTCTGGTCGGTGGAGGCCGCGATCTTGTTCTCGATATCGAGCAGCATCGGGTTCAATTCCTCAATGCGCTTCTGCGTCGCTTCCAGGCTCGCCACCGTGCCCTTGCGGCGCTCGATGACCTGGATGAGGCTCTGTTCGGAGCTCTTGTAGCGCTGGTCGAGAACCGTGCGCTGCTCCTTCAGGATGCCGACGATGCTGTCGGACTTGGCCAAGAGCTCCTGCAGGTTGCCGGCCAGCGACATGTTGCGCACACGCTCGGTGCGCATGCGCTGCGCCTTCTGCTTGGAGAAGATGCCGATGAATTTTTCATAGCCGGAATAGCTCTTCATGCTCTCGAATTCGGAGCCGAACACGTTGGTCGCATCCTCGAGCCCGATGATAAGGTCGGCGATATTCGCCTCCATCACCTTCTGCTGCTTGATGACATCCTGGATGCGGGCATTTTCGATGTCGAAATTGGCGTCGCCCAGCTTGGTGTCGGCCTTGGCGAACTGGTCCAGCACCGCGCCTGACTGTTCCATCTTGCCGCGCATCTCGTTGACGATGCCGCGGGTCTTCTCGATTTCGCTGTCGAAGGATTGAAGCGTGGCCATGCCGGTGATCTCCCTTTGCAATTGTCGTCAAGCAGCCCCGGCAGACCGGGAGGCATTTCGACCGCGACCTTATACGAAAACCGCAACGTGAAAACGGTCGCCGCCGGGTCAAGCGGAAAAAACTCAGCATTTATATGGAGACGGGATCGAACGTTGCAAGCAGGCGTTGCCGCGCGGACGGATCGGCCAGGCCAACCGTCCGCGCTCCCCCTTCAAAGGAGGCTACATGCAAGGCAGCCTTACTCAATTCGCCGGCGGGTTCTTCAGATAGGCGATGAGGTTGGCGACGTCTTCGGGCTTCTTGACGCCGGCAAACGACATCGTCGTGCCCTTCACCAGTTCCCGCGGCTTTGGCAGGTACTGCGCAAGCAGTTCTTCCGTCCAGACCTTGCCGTCGGCGCCGAATTCGGTCATCGCCTTGGAATATTTGAAGCCTTCCACCGAGGCTACCGGACGGCCGACGACACCCATCAGCGATGGGCCGACCTTGTTCTTGGCATCGGTGGCGTTGTGACAGGCGGCACAGAGCTTGAACGTGTTGGCTCCGGCGACGGGATCGCCCTCGGCAAGCACGGACCCGGCCGGAACGACGAGGCACACAGCCAGTATAAGACAGTTCAGTTTCATCATGGACCTTTCCTTTGATCGGCAGGCCGCTTCTCCCCGGCCGCCATCTTGGAAGTGTAATCCCCTGCCCCGGGCTCTGCCATCGTGCAGAACGTCGCGATCTTGATGTTTGTCAATTCGCTGACCGCCAGATCCGTTTTCACCCCGTGCTGCGACGCGAAATAAAAATGCAGGAGTCGCAAACAGGGAGGTGCATTCGCCGCAAACGCGCAGGGCACGCTTGCAAATGTGGTTTAATAACTGTTGACTTGGGAACATTACAAAAAAACCGGGAGCATACACATGACCAAATCCAACCTCTATCGCACTGCGCTCGCCGCTACCGTGTCGATCATGGCGCTCGGCCTGACGCCGGCCGCTGCCGCTGAACCGGAAAGCTGCTCCAAGGTGCGGTTCTCCGATGTCGGCTGGACGGACATCACCGCCACGACGGCAACCGCTTCCGTCGTTCTTAAGGCCCTCGGCTACGAGCCGGAAGTCACGGTCCTGTCGGTCCCGGTGACCTATCAGTCCCTGAAGAACAAGGACATTGACGTCTTCCTCGGCAACTGGATGCCGGCCCAGGAAAAGGACGTGAAGCCTTATCTCGACGACAAGACCGTCGAATCGCTCGGCGCGAACCTGGAAGGCGCGAAGTACACGCTCGCTACCAATGCCAAGGGTGCTGAACTCGGCATCAAGGATTTTTCCGACATCGGCAAGCACAAGGATGCGCTTGATGGAAAGATCTACGGCATCGAGCCGGGCAATGACGGCAACCGCCTCGTCATGACCCTGATCGAGAAGAACGAGATGGGCATGGGCGGCCTCGAAGTGGTCGAATCCTCCGAGCAGGGCATGCTGGCGCAGGTTGCCCGCGCTGAAAAGGATGGCAAGCCGGTCGTCTTCCTCGGCTGGGCGCCGCACCCGATGAACTCCACCTTCAAGCTGACCTACCTCACCGGCGGCGATTCCACCTTCGGCCCGAACTTCGGCGGCGCCACCGTCTACACCAACACCCGCGCCGGCTATGTCGCCGAATGCCCCAATGCCGGCAAGTTCATCAGCAACCTGAAGTTCTCGCTCGACATGGAGAACGAGATCATGGGCAAGATCCTCAACGATGGCGAGGATCCGGAAAAGGCAGCAACCGACTGGCTGAAGGCCAATGGCGCGGCTGTTGAGCCCTGGGTTGCCGGTGTCACCACCAAGGACGGGAAACCGGGCCTCGAGGCTGTCAAGGCAGCCCTCGGACTGTAGTCTGATGCCAGCGGGCCGGTCACTCCGGCCCGCATTCATTTCCGCCATATCCTTTATTGATCAGGCAGGTGTCAGGACGTGAATTTCCTCCCCGAATGGCTCATCGACTCCAGCGGCAAGCTGAAGATCGGCATATGGGCAAAATCCTTTGTCGATTGGCTGACGGCGAATGCCGACTGGTTTTTCGACTGGCTGTCTTCCATACTTTCGATCTCCATCGACGCGCTGCTTTTCGTCCTGCAATGGCCGAACGCCTTCGTGCTGATCGCGCTGTTCACCGGTCTTTCCTGGTGGCTGCGCCGGTCCGTCGGGGCCGCACTCTTCACCTGTCTTGGGCTGCTCCTGATCTATAACCAGGGCTACTGGAAGGAAACGACGGAGACGCTCGCCTTGGTGCTGGCATCGGCCGGCGTGAGCATGCTCATCGGCGTGCCTCTCGGCATTGCTGCCGCCCGCCGTCCCTGGTTCTATGCCTTCATGCGGCCCGCGCTCGACCTGATGCAGACCATTCCGACCTTCGTCTACCTGATCCCGGCGCTCATCCTGTTCGGTCTCGGCATGGTCCCCGGCCTCATCGCCACCGTCATCTTCGCCATTCCCGCGCCGATCCGCATGACCCGGCTCGGCGTCGTCTCCACACCGCCCTCCCTGGTGGAGGCTGCGGTCGCCTTCGGCGCCACCCCCACCCAGGTGCTGCGCAAGGTCGAGCTTCCCTTCGCCATGCCGCAGATCATGGCCGGACTCACCCAGACCATCATGCTGTCGCTGTCGATGGTCGTCATCGCCGCGCTTGTCGGCGCCAGCGGCCTCGGCGTGCCCGTCGTGCGCGCACTCAACACCGTCAACATTGCCCGCGGTTTCGAGGCGGGCCTTTGCATCGTCATCCTCGCCATCATCCTCGACCGGATGTTTAGAACTGAGAATGCGGAGGACGGGGCATGACCGACGCAGTCATCTTCGGAAATGTCGACATCATCTTCGGTGACCACCCCGACAAGGCGCTGGCCATGGTCGACCAGGGCAGAACGCGCGATGAGATCAGCGCCGAGACAGGCCTGGTGCTCGGCGTCGCCGGTGCATCGCTGGCGGTCAAGGAAGGCGAGATCCTGGTGCTGATGGGCCTCTCTGGCTCCGGCAAGTCGACCCTGCTGCGGGCCGTAAACGGCCTCGCACCGGTCGTGCGCGGCAATGTCAGCGTCAATACCGCAACCGGCAGCGTCGACCCCTACAAGGCCAGCGCCAAGGCGCTGCGGGACCTGCGCATGCACACCGTCTCCATGGTGTTCCAGCAATTCGCGCTGCTGCCCTGGCGCACGGTAGCGGAAAATGTCGGCTTCGGTCTGGAACTCGCCGGCGTGCCGGATGCCGAGCGCAAGCAGAGAGTCTCCCAGCAACTCGAACTGGTGAATCTGGCCAAATGGGCGGACCGTCGCGTGGGCGAACTTTCGGGCGGCATGCAGCAGCGCGTCGGCCTTGCCCGTGCCTTTGCCACCGGCGCGCCGATCCTGTTGATGGACGAGCCCTTCTCCGCGCTCGATCCGCTGATCCGCACTCGATTGCAGGATGAGTTGCTGGAATTCCAGGCGCGCCTGAAGAAGACGATCCTCTTCGTCAGCCACGACCTGGACGAGGCCTTCCGCATCGGCAACCGCATCGCCATTATGGAAGGCGGCCGGATCATCCAGTGCGGCACGCCGCAGGAGATCGTCCAGAACCCGACCAACCAATATGTTGCGGATTTCGTGCAGAACATGAATCCGATCAACATGCTGACGGCCCGCGACGTGATGCGGGACGGCGTGGAGACGGATGGCACACAGGTCGGCGTGACGGGAACCGCAAAGCCGGAAACGCCGCTCATCGAAATCCTTGATGCGCTTTCGCGCCAGCCGGGCAATATCGGCGTTGTTGACAACGGCTCAGTCATCGGCTCCATCTCGGCGCAGGACGTCGTGGCGGGGCTGACTCGCCATCGCCGCCGGTAACTGCGATGCGGCGGTCATCCCGCCGCGCGCCTGACCTGCCCGATGGGAGACACTGGAGATGGCCGACAAATCCTCGGTTATCCGCGAAACCGACGAGGATGCGCGCCGCCTGGCCCGCACCCTCTACCGCGGCGCCCGCCATGTGGCGCTGGCGGTGATCGATCCCGAGACCAGCTTTCCCTTTGCCAGCCGCGTGCTGATGGGAGCCGACATTGACGGCGCAGGCGTGATCCTCGTGTCCCGCCTTTCCGCCCATACCCGCGCGCTCGACAAGGATCCGCGCGCCTCCATCCTGGCCGGGGAGCCCGGCAAGGGTGATCCGCTGGCCCATCCGCGCCTGACCCTGCAATGCCTTGCCGAACCGGTCGACCGGGACAGCGCCGATCATGGACGGCTGCGGTCACGATTTCTTGCCCGCCATCCCAAGGCAAAACTCTATGCGGATTTCCCCGATTTCCGCTTCTTCCGCATGATCCCGCAGCATGCGAGTCTCAATGGCGGCTTTGGACGGGCGTTCCTGCTTGAGGCCGCGGACTTCCGGCTGCCGCCGATATCCTTCCCAGAAATAGTCGATGGCGAGGCTGGCCTACTGCGAAATTTAGTGATCGATTTTCCGGATATCGCCGATCGCATTGCGCGCGGACCGGGCAAGGCAAACCACGGGAAGTGGCAGCTCTGCGGCATCGATTCAGGCGGTATCGACTTGATTTCAGGAGATAATTTGCTGCGCCACGAATTCGACGACACCCTCACGGACCTAGCCGGGATCATTAAAGAGATTACTAAAACAGCATACCCGATACCTTAATTTTAGGCATATACAATTGTCCTGACATTGGTAAATTGCTGAAATAAGTTTTCACGAATTGCAAAACTGTGGCCGCCAATGGCCTCGGAATTTAGGAAAGTAAGCCAACCATGAAAACGAAGTTATTGTCGGATCAGTCGAACATCGCTGCCGGCCTTCTCTCGGCAATGGCCAATCCCAAGCGCCTCATGATTCTTTGCAGCCTGGTGGAAGGCGAGGTGCCGGTGGGTGTTCTCGCATCGCAGGTGGGCCTCAGCCAATCCGCTCTCTCGCAGCATCTGTCGAAATTGCGCGCACAGAAGCTGGTGAAAACCCGCCGCGACGCGCAGACGATTTATTATTCCAGCAGCTCGGAACAGGTCATCAAGGTTCTACAGACGCTGGAAGACATTTATTGCCAGCCCACTGCCAGCAAGTCCGCCGCCTGATGACAGCGCTGCCATGACGGCGGCCTGACAGTCAGAACGGATAAAACGACATTTCGGCCTTGTCGGCACAATGTTAGCGTAACCAATTTTTTGAAACTGGCAGGGCCGGCAGATCATCTCGATTTGCCGGCCTTGTGCTTTGGCGGCTGGGCCTAAGCTCTATGCCTGAAAGAATTCAGGCTTCAGCCCGCTGCCGGACTGAAGCCTGTTATGGGCTGCCGCTGGTCAGGCGGAAAGCATCGAAAACTGCCCTTTTCGGCGGGACCCTGCAGACGATTGCAGACAGAGATACCCGCAAGCTTTGAACCCCCGTCGATCGCGAGGTTGCGCCCGGTTGAGCGCAATCGCACGATCGCGACTATCCAGCCGCCGGCACAGTGCCAGCCTTGCCTTGCCTTAAACTGATCCTTCCGCAGTTGCGAAGGGCGATCCGCGCACCGACGCAGCTGACGGCCACCCGAATGCAGTTGACGCTGCCTAGCGCCCTGATAATTTGACCGGACAGTAAAGATTCCGGCATGCCAGCCGCCAGGGGGCAGATGGCCGCCCGAAAAGACAAGGGCCGAGACAGGGCCATGGAGAAAACAATGTCCAACCGCCAAAACACGCCCAACGACCTCAGGGCCTTCTGGATGCCGTTCACCGCGAACCGGCAGTTCAAGCAGGCGCCGCGCATGTTCGTTGCCGCCCAGGATATGCATTACACCACCCATGACGGCCGCCAGGTGCTGGACGGCACGGCGGGCCTGTGGTGCGTCAATGCCGGCCATTGTCGCCCGAAGATCACCGAGGCGATCCGCGAACAGGCGGGCGAGCTTGACTATGCGCCGGCCTTCCAGCTCGGCCATCCCAAGGCCTTCGAACTGGCCAACCGCTTGGTTGACATCGCGCCCGAGGGCATGAACCACGTGCTCTACACCAATTCCGGCTCGGAATCGGTGGAAACGGCGCTGAAGGTGGCGCTGGCCTATCACCGGGTGAAGGGCAACGGCTCCCGCTTCCGCCTCATCGGTCGCGAGCGCGGCTATCACGGCGTCAATTTCGGCGGCATCTCGGTCGGTGGCATCGTCGCCAACCGCAAGATGTTCGGCACGCTGCTGACCGGCGTCGACCACATGCCGCATACCCATCAGCCGGGCAAGAACGCCTTCACCAGGGGCCAGCCGGAACATGGCGGCGACCTGGCGGCTGAACTGGAGCGTATCGTCACCCTGCATGACGCCTCGACGGTTGCGGCCGTCATCGTCGAGCCGGTGGCAGGCTCCACCGGCGTGCTGATCCCGCCGAAGGGCTACCTGGCCAAGCTGCGCGAGATCTGCACCAAGCACGGCATCCTCTTGATCTTCGACGAGGTCATCACTGGCTATGGCCGCCTGGGCGCCCCCTTTGCCGCCCAGTACTACGACGTGATGCCTGACATGATCGTCACCGCCAAAGGCCTGACCAATGGCGTCATCCCGATGGGTGCGGTGTTCGTGACCTCGGAAATCCACGACGCCTTCATGAGCGGCCCCGAGCACATGATCGAGTTTTTCCACGGCTACACCTATTCGGGCAACCCGATCGCCTCGGCCGCCGCACTCGCCACGCTCGACACCTACAAGGAAGAGGGCCTGCTGACCCGCGCCCTGGACATCGCGCCCTATTGGGAAGAGCAGTTGCATTCACTGCGCGACTGCCCCCATGTCATCGACATCCGCAACACCGGCCTGATCGGCGCCATCGAGCTCGACCCTATCGCCGGCGAACCGACCAAGCGCGCCTTCTCCGCCTTCCTGAAGGCCTATGAAGACGGCCTGCTGATCCGCACGACCGGCGACATCATCGCGCTCTCGCCACCGCTGATCATCAGCAAGGACCAGATCGACGAACTCTTCGACAAGCTGCGCAAGGTGCTGATGAAGAACATTTGAGGACGAGGGATAAAATCCCCTCACCTGAAAAATCTAGCACTTGAGCTACGCTAAGATGCTGATTTTTCTTCCTCTCCCACAAGGGGAGAGGCGAAGATGGTGTCCAGCCGATAGGTCATTTACAAAACAGACCGGATAGGTGGTTTACAGTTTTTGACTGGAATCGCCCTTTCTCTCTGTTTGTTTGGGAATGGGTTGGAGTTTTTCCTTGCTCCTCTCGATGCGTCCGATCGGTCGGTCGTAGAAGCGGACCTCGAACACGTCGTCGTCGATCTCGATGATGCCGATCCGGTCGGCGATGATGGCGGTGGAGATATAGACGAAGCCGCCTTTCCATTTGATCTCGCCATTGGAGCGCACTCGCCGGACCACGGCGCCGTCGGGATAATCCGGTTCGGGGATCTTCTGCGGCATAGCCCGCGGGCTCGCCCGGTAGAGGCTGGCCGGCGGTTTCTGGGCGAGCGCCTCGTGCGGGCGCTCCTCGTTGTAGTCGCGCCGGAAGCGATCGAAGCGCTCCTGCTGCGCGGCGCGGCTCTCCTCGGGCGGCATCATCGCCTCCTTCAGGGTGAGGTGAAAGCGCTCGTGCCGGCCGTTCTGCTGCGGCTTGCCGGGGGCGATGCGGTCATGACGAATGCCCAGCCTCGTCCAGTGGGCCGAGAGGCTCGTGAGCCCGGTGACGGAAGCAGATGCAAACGGGCTGCCATTGTCGGTGAGGATCACTTCGGGCAGGCCATGCTCCTCGAAAGCCTGGCGAAACAGCGGATGGGCTTCGTTGGCGCTGGTCGTCTGCGTTGCCGACAGCGACACGAGATAGCGGCTGAAGCCATCGGTCACGGTGAGCGGTTCCAGCCTTGCCCCGTAAGGGGTTGCCACCCAGCCCTTGTGATCGGCCGACCAGACATGGTTGGGATAGAGCGGCTCGGTCGGCGACATTCCTGTCACCGGAACACGCCGCCGTCGTGAGCGCCCCTTCACCAGACCCGCCCGCTTCAGGATCTCGCCGGCCGTCGACGCAGCCGGCCAGACGACACCCGGCTGTCGGTTCGAAAGAAAGGCCACGAGCTTCTTCGGCCCCCAGTTCGGTCGCCGCTCACGCAGCGATATCAGCGCCTCGGCAATCACATCCGCCGTCTGACGCCCATGCACATGCGGCGCACTGGAGCGATCCTCCAAAGCCGCCACACCGCCTTCACGATAGCGGCCAAGCCACTTGTAGCCGGTGACACGGCTGATCGCATAGTGCACGCACAGCTTTGACATCGACATCTCGCCGGCAAGACAGTCACTGATAAACGAAACCCGCTGATCCATCACATTGCTTGCATTCCAGGACATCGCAGACCCTCCTGCCAATGTCGGAATGTAAACACCCTATCCGGTCTGTTCTGTCAGCAACCTAACCGGTCTGGACAGACGTCCTACCTCTCCCCGCTGTGGGAGAGGTTACAAAATCGAGGGCTTAGCCGAAGGCTAAACCTCAGATTTTGTTGGTGAGGTGAAGAAACCTGGAAAAAGATCATCCCCTGATCTGAAAAATCTAGCACTTGAGCTACGCTAAGATGCTGCTCTGACACACGGGGGAGAGGTGGAGATGGTCCCACGCTCCTAAACGCTTCCCTTTGTGGGGGGGGCCCCCCCCCTTTCCCGCCGGGAACCCCCCCCCCAGGGGGGGGGGGGGGGGGGGGAGATCGGAATGCCGCACCCCCTGCCTTTTCAATAGCTTGAATGGTTTGCGGGTATCGCGACGGCGCCGCGAGTCGATCTCCCCCCTTGTGGGGGAGATGTCCGGCAGGACAGAGGGGGTACGCGCGCGCTTTTGAGTAAGCTGTCTCAAGCCACCCCATCTACTCTACCGCCGTTGCACCTCCACTCCCCCAGCCAGATCACAATCGGGGACCAGCGACGGCAAACATTTCTGCTTCCGCCGGGCAGCGTGAAACCGGCGGATATCAGCACCTTTGCCGCCCGAATAGGCAGTCGAAGGCGCCGGCACACCCAGGCGCGTCAAGGAGACTGCTTTCGCGCCCTTCCTTGTCAGTGCATTTGCCTCTAAAACAGGCACGACTGGGACGAAACATTATCACACCACGGCAAGCAAAACCGACGCAGATCGGATGCCGGGACCAAGGAGACCGACATGAAGTTTCAACTTCTCGCCGGCGCCGCCTTTGCAGCGCTCATCGCATCGACCCCTGCCGCCCATGCGGATATCACCATCGGCATGATGGCGCCGCTCACCGGCCCGCTCGCCGCCATCGGCGCCCAGATCAAGAACGGCACCGAGACCGCCATCGAGGAAATCAACAAGAAGGGCGGCATCAACGGCGAAAAGCTGGTGCTCAAGGTGGCCGACGATGCCGGCGAACCCAAGCAGGGCGTATCTGCCGCCAACCAGTTGATCAGCGAAGACATCCGCTTCGTCGTCGGCCCGGTCACCTCGGGCGTGTCGGTTCCGGCCTCCGCCGTCTTTGCCGAAAACGGCGCGCTGATGGTAACGCCGACTGCCACTTCGCCGGAGCTGACCGCGCGCGGCCTCACCACCGTGTTCCGCACCTGCGGTCGCGACGACCAGCAGGCAGAAGTCGCCGCGAAATATGTCGTTGAAAAGTTCAAGGACAAGAAGATCGCGATCCTCAACGACAAGGGCCAGTATGGCAAGGGTCTCGCCGATGCCTTCAAGGCCTCGTTGAATGCTGCCGGCATCACCGAAGTCTTCAACGACGCCCTGACCGCCGGCGACAAGGATTTCAGCGCGGTGGTGACCCGCCTCAAGTCTGAGGGTGTCGAGGTTCTCTATTTCGGCGGCTATCACCCGGAAGCCGGCCTTCTGATGCGCCAGATGCAGGATGCCGGCATGAAGGTGCAGCTGATCGCTGGTGACGGCCTGTCCAACAGTGAATACATCTCAACCGGCGGTGACGCAGCCAATGGCACGCTCTACACCAATGCCTCAGACGCGCTGAAGAACCCGGAAAGCAAGGTTGCCGCTGATGCGCTGGCCGCCAAGGGCATTCCGGCCGAAGCATTCACGCTGAACGCCTATGCAGCCGTCGAAGTCATCGCTGCCGGCATCGCCAAAGCCGGCAGCACCGATGACGCCGAAGCCGTCGCGACCGCGCTGAAGTCCGGCGAAGGCATCCAGACCGTCATCGGCACGCTCACCTATGGCGAAACCGGCGACCTGACCTCGCAGAGCTTCTCCATGTACAAGTGGGACGCCGGCAAGACGGTCGCCGCCGAGTAAGGCACACGGACAAGGCAGCCGGCGGGGCGACATGCCCTGCCGGTTGCCGTTACCTGACGTTCAGGCCGCCTGCTCCTAGAGGGCCGAAAGGCGGCCGGAAAATACATTTCCGCTTTGCCATTCCTCTCGCATCGTCCTGCTCTTGCCCGGACCGAAGTCTGGGATAGACTGCTGCTCTCACAACAATAAAGAGAGAGGGCGAACGGAATGTGCAATCATTGTGTGATCGAGAATGTGAAACAGAACATGCTCTCGCGGCGCTCGCTGTTTAGAGGCGTGGCGGGCGGCGTTGCTGCAGCGGGGGCTGCGGTCGTGGCGGGCGGGCTGACCTCTCCCGTGATGGCGCAGGCGGCACCCAGCAAGGTCGTGGACCTGACCCATGCCTATGACAGCAGCTTCCCGACCTTCGACGGGACGCCCGGCATTACCTATGAATGGGCGGTGGAATTTGCCAAAAGCGGCTACCAGCTGCACAAGCTGACGATCTTCGAGCATACCGGCACCCATATCGATGCGCCCTTCCACTTCAGCGCCGATGGCACCAGCGTCGACCAGATCGAGCCGCAGAAACTGGTCGCCCCGCTCGTGATCGTCGACATCACCAACAGGGCAAAGGAAGACGCCAATGCCATGGTCGAGGCCGCCGATATCGAGGCCTGGACCAGCGCCAATGGCGCCATTCCCGCAGGCGCCGTGGTCGCACTGCGCTCCGGCTGGGCGAAAAAGGTGAAAGAAGCCGCCTTCCGCAACGATGGCGCCGGAAAATTCGCCTTTCCGGGCTTTGCGAAATCGGCCACCGACCTCCTGCAGACGCTTGACGTGGTGGCGATCGGCGTCGACACGCTCTCGCTCGATCCCGGCAATTCGGCGGATTTCGCCGTGCATAATTCCTGGCTGCCGGCCGGCCGCTACGGCATAGAATGCATGAACAATCTCGAGGAACTGCCGGTGAAAGGCGCCACCGTCGTGGTCGGCGCGCCAAAACATCGCGGCGGCACCGGTGGCCCGGCCCGCGTGCTGGCCTTGGTCTGAGGCGCGGATATGGCCGTTCTTCCCCTGCTTGGCGATGAGGAGGCGGGCGCGGAAGCGCTCGCCGTCTTCAACGAGATCCGCGAGCGGCGCGGTACCGATTACGTCAACAATTTCTGGCGCCTGCTGGCCAATGATCCCGACCAGCTGCGCGCGGTCTGGGACCGGATCCAGACGGTCATGGCGCCCGGTGCGCTCGACCCGCTGGTGAAGGAGCTGATCTATATCGCGGTCTCCACTGCCAATGGTTGCGGTTACTGCGTCCATTCGCACACCGCCTCGGCCAAGGCCAAGGGCATGACGCCGGCCATGCATGCCGAGCTGCTGCAGGTCATCGCGCTCGCCAGCCAGACCAATGCGCTGGCCACCGCCATGGGCGTGCCGGTCGACGCGCGGTTTGATCTTGGCAGCGCGGATAAACAGGCGTGATCCGGCCGCCTTGCAGGACCGGAGGTTCCGCCCTATCTTTGAAGCCATGAGCGCGGCAGGATTTGAGGTGCGGATGTCAGCACTAGGTTTGCCGCACAGCGAAACAGCCTGACACGTGATGGCGCCGGCATGAGGTTTGCGGCATCGGGTCGGACGGCAGGTCCCATGAGGAACGATCCATGGTCGACCCGATAAAGCGCATCTCCCGAACGGAACCGTCGCTGGCGAGCCAGGTCGACAGCACGCTCTCCATCGGCTCCGACGCCAACAATGCCTGGATTGCCGCGCGCCAATCCGAAATCAACGCCGCCCTTGATGACCTGGAACAGGCCGCAAAGGAAGAGCTCGTCCGCCGCAAGGCCGAAGACGAAGCCAAGGAGCAAGGCAACAGCGCCCAGGCCCGCCAATGGGGCGCGCCCTATGGCGACGCGGATGAGGCAGAGGCACCGGAGCCCGAACCGACGCTCTCAGGCGAAAGCGACCGCATCGGCACCCAGAATTTTGACGAATACACGCCTTTCGGGACGCGGGTGGCGATCTTGTGAGGGGTGGGGGTGCGGGTGGCTCGTACTTCCCTCCACACTTTGCGGCTCCCCAGGCATTGCGGATGCCGCCCTCTGATAGCAGTGGAGCCTCGCCCCGCTGTGCCCACCAATAGACGCTGTGGATGGTACCCCCCCTCTGCCCTGCCGGGCATCTCCCCCTCAAGGGGGGAGATCGACCCGCGGCCGCTGCCTCACCAAAATCGATCGCTGCACGGGTTGCTTGAAGGGGGAACAGGCGATCTCAGCCAGCCGATCTCCCCCCTTGAGGGGGAGATGCCCGGCAGGGCAGAGGGGGGTAGTCCCATCACGCGGCCGAGAGGATTCGCCCGCAGGTTGCTCCTCGACCGAAGCCGACAAGGGGTGCCATCGGACGGCGGCCTCGGAGAGGATACCTCGACCTCCGCCCCCTTCCTCACTCCAAATGCACCGCCAGTGTCTGCTTCAGCGTCTTCAGCACCACGCTGGTGGTGAATTTGCGGATATTCGGGTGAAGCTCCATCATGCGGTCGGCAAAGGCATCGAAGTGCTCTACGGAGCCGGCGACGACGACAAGCGTGTAATCCCCGCGCCCCGTGACACACCAGGCCTGCTGCACCTCAGGCGTGTCGGCAATCCAGCGCAGTAGCGGCGGCAGCAATTCCGGGCGGTCGCGCTCCAATTCCAGCTCCACCAGCATGGCGACGCTCGGGCCGAGCTTGCGGCCGTCAACAACAGAGATGTCGCGCAGGATCACCTTGTCTTCCCGCAGCTTCTGCAGACGCCGCTGGGTCGCGGACTGGGACAGCCCCACCCGATGGGCAAGCTCCGCCAGCGTCAGCGTCGCGTCCTTCTGCATCTCCCGAAGGATGGCACGATCGGATTTATCCAGGGTCATGGCAAAATTCCCGACTTTCTCTATCTGGTGGGATTATCTCTCATCCTGAGCCAAAGTTCGGGATTTTCAATCAGGAAATCACAGGCATCATGCACGCCATGACACAAGCTCTTCCCTCCGCCCATTCCATCGCCGCCGCTGCAACCCGCATCGACCGCATCTTCACCCAAAGCCCCCTGGTCGAACAGCGGGCCGCCAATGACACGCTCGGGCTTCGCCTGCTTGCGAAGGTCGAAACGCTCAATCCGATCCGCTCCTTCAAGGGCCGCGGCACCGACTGGTGGCTGATGAACCAGCCACCGAGCCCAGATCCAATCGTCTCCGCCTCCGCCGGCAATTTCGGCCAGGGGCTGGCCTATGCCGGCGCCAAGCATGGACGCCCGGTGATCATCTATGCCGCAACATCCGCCAATCCGGGAAAGATCGAGGCCATGCGCCGGCTGGGTGCCGAGGTGCGGCTGGAAGGCGCGGATTTCGACGCCGCCAAGGGCGCCGGCCGCGCCTTTGCCGAGACCCATGGCTATGCCTTTGTCGAGGACGGCGCGCTGAAGGAAATCGCCGAGGGGGCCGGCACCATCGCATTGGAACTCACGGAAGAACTGACGACCCGCGGGCTCAGCCTTGACGCCATCGTCGTGCCGCTCGGCAATGGCGCGCTGCTGACCGGCATCGGCAGCTGGATCAAGTCCGAGGCGCCGAATTGCCGGGTGATCGGAGTGGTCGCCGCCTCGGCGCCGGCCATGAAGACCTCGTTCGAGACCGGCACTCCCGTCTCCACCGCCACGGCCATCACAGCAGCCGACGGCGTCGCCGTGCGCGAATGCGTGCCCTATGCGCTCGACAGCATGAAGACGACAGTGGACGAGGTCTGGCAGGTGGACGAGGAGACCATCACCGCAGCCCGCAGGCTGTGCCTGCAGCATTACGGGCTGGTGGTGGAGGAAGCCGGTGCCGCAGGACTGGCCGGCATCCTGGCGCGCAAGTCTGACCTTGCCGGGCTGACGGTGGCAACCATCTTCTGCGGCGGCAATGTAAGGTCTCTCGACTAGTTCGGGTTAGAATGGGCGGCTGAAGCTGCCGTTCTCCTCGCCATCCCAATAGCTGATTTCTGCGGCGCGAACCCGGATCATCACGATGCCTGGCGTATCCAACCCCTCGGGAAACCAGCGGTCGAGATCGGCGACCCAGTGCTTTTCCATCGCGGCCCGGTCCTTGATCACGCTCGCATCGCCCTGGACCGCGATGAAGATACCGGGCTTGCCAAACAGGCTCGGCGGCGCGGTGAAGGTCAGGGTCGTTGAGGGATTACCGGCGATCTCCTCTACTTTGCGGGTCTCTTCATAGGAGAAGAAGTAGGAATCGCCGTCGTACTCCACATCCCGGTTGTTGCTCATGGGCCTGGTGGAAATGACCCCGCCGCCACCGTTCGTGCACAGCATGCAGAAATCGATGTCCTTCATGCTTTTTGCCAGGTCTTCGAAGGTTTTGGACGACATGTGTTTCTCCCGCGTTTTCGACACGCTTCGATAAGCGCGCCCGCCGGCTTTTGTTCCGGAGATGGCAGGGGCGGTGAAGACGCTTCCCCTACCCCGCCTCGCCCGCTAAGCTTGCCGCACTGCAGGATAAGGAGACCGTGATGAGCACATTGGAAAGCCGCATCGACCAGGGCGTGGGCCGCGAGCCCGCCGATATCGTGCTGAAGGGCGGCAGTTTCTTCGACCTGGTCAACGGGGAACTCGTCGCCTCCGATATCGCCATCGCTGGCGACCGCATCGTCGGCACCTGTGGCAGCTACCAGGGCAAGACGGAAATCGACATATCCGGACGCATCGTCGTACCGGGCTTCATCGATACGCATCTGCATATTGAAAGCTCGCTGGTGACGCCGCATGAATTCGATCGCTGCGTCCTCCCCTATGGCGTGACCACCGTGATCTGCGATCCCCATGAGATCGCCAATGTGCTCGGCACCGAGGGCATCCAGTTCTTCCTCGACTCGGCCGAGGAGACGATCATGGATATCCGGGTACAGCTCTCCTCCTGCGTGCCGGCAACCCATCTGGAGACATCGGGCGCCGACCTGCCGATCGAACGGCTGCTGCCGTTCCGCAGCCACCCCAAGGTGATCGGCCTTGCCGAATTCATGAATTTCCCGGGCGTGATCCACAAGGATCCGGTCTGCATGGCCAAGCTCGAAGCCTTTGAAGGCGGCCACATCGATGGTCATGCGCCGCTGCTGCTCGGCAATGATCTCAACGGCTATCTCGCCGCTGGCATCCGCACCGAACACGAGGCGACCTCGGCCGCCGAGGCGATGGAGAAGATCCGCAAGGGCATGCATATCCTGGTGCGCGAGGGCTCCGTGTCCAAGGACCTGCATGCCCTGATGCCGATCATCACCGAGCGGCTCTCGCCTTTCCTGGCGCTGTGCACCGACGACCGCAACCCGCTTGATATCGCCGAACAGGGCCATCTCGACTACATGATCCGCACGGCGATTGCCGAGGGCGTGGAACCGATCGCCATCTACCGCGCGGCATCCATCTCCGCCGCCCGCGCCTTTGGGCTGAGGGATCGCGGCCTGGTGGCGCCGGGTTGGCGGGCGGATCTCGTGGTGGTCGACAGCCTGGAAAACTGCAAGGCGCAGATGGTGTTTGCCGCCGGGCGCCGGGTGACGCCGGAGCTGTTTTCCACCCGCAAGCCGGTCGCGGCCGTCGGCCTCGATAGCGTCAGGGCACGAACGGTGAAGGCGGCTGATTTTGCCGTTCCGGTGGCCGAAGGCGAAACGCCTGTGATCGGCGTGCTGCCCGGCAAGATCATCACGGAACACCGTCGCTACCGTCTGCCGGTCCAAGGCAACCAGTCCACCGTCGATCTCGCCCACGACATCATCAAGGTCGCCGTGATCGAGCGCCATGGTAAGAACGGCAACCATGCCAACGGCTTCGTCCAGGGTTTCGGCCTGAAGAAGGGTGCCATCGCCTCGACCGTCGGCCATGACAGCCACAATATCTGCGTGGTGGGCGTATCGGAGGAGGACATGGCGCTGGCCGCCAACAGGCTTTCCGAGATCAAGGGCGGCTTCGTCGTCGTGGAAGATGGCAAGGTGACGGGTGAGATAGCACTGCCGGTGGCCGGGCTGATGAGCCTTGAGCCGTATGAAAGCGTGCGCGACACGCTGCATACGCTGCGCCACGCCGCCTATGCCCTCGGCACCACCCTGCAGGAACCCTTCCTCCAGGTCGCCTTCCTGCCGCTTCCCGTCATCCCGCACCTGAAAATCTCGGACAAGGGCATGGTGGATGTCGACAAGTTTGCGCTGATCGGGTGACGGGTTGGCAAAACCAGGAACTTGTACCATATTAGGGACAAGTAGGAGATCGGTCGCATGGACACCATATTCTTTTCCAAAGCCCGCGCCGAACTCGCAGGACTGCTTGACAGGGTCAACGAGGATGCGAGCGCGATTGAGATCGTCCGCCGTGACAAACCCTCTGCCGTGTTGATCGGCAAGGAGGAATATGAGGGCATGATGGAGACGATCCATCTTCTGTCGTCACCCGCCAATGCGGCCCGATTGTTGAAGGCCAAGGCCGAGATCAACGACGGTCGATTTGAGGTCAAGGATATCGCTGATCTGCTAGGCTCTTGATCATGCGACTGGCCTTTAGCGCAAGCGGTTGGGAGGATTATCTTTACTGGCAATCGGTCGATCGCAAGACATTGGAGCGCATCAATGATCTTATTAGCGACGTATTGCGGCATCCCTTCGAGGGAATCGGCAAGCCTGAACCTTTGAAAGGCAAACTGAGAGGCTTCTGGTCACGTCGAATCAATCAAGAACATCGACTTGTCTATGAGGTTGTCGGCACCGGCCAAGAGCAGACGGTGGTGATCGCCCAATGTCGCTACCACTATTGAACGGCATTAAATCCGTGTCTATGCCGCTGAGCAATGGCGGGGCAGCCCAGCGTCAACCGGAACCCATCCCATGACCGTTTCCACCCTTCGACAGCGGCTCCAGCGCCTCTATTCCGGACGAGACACGGCGGCGATCAGGTTTCAGGCGGCGTTGATGCTGGTGGATCTCGCCATCATCGCCTTCTTTCTGGCCGGCCCCTATATTCGCGATCGTCCAAGCTATCTGGTGCTCGATTATCTGATCGCGGTCTGGATCGCGGCGGAGCTTGCGGCACAGGCCGTGGTGGCGCCCAGCGTCAGGCGCTTCCTCGGCAAGCCGATGACCTGGCTCGACCTGTTCGTACTCTGCACCCTGCTCTTTCCGCAATTCCTGTTCAATTTCGCCTTCCTGCGGGTGGCCCGCATCTGGGCCCTGGCACAGCGGCCGATCTTCACGCTGATGTTGCGGCGGCTAGGGCTGCGGCAGCAGATCGACGTTGTCACCGCTTTCATCAATTTCCTGGTGTTCCTGTTTCTGGTGACAGGCTTCGTCTACACCTTCTTCTTTTCTCATCTGGAGGGCAGCGCGGGTTTCATAGACGCGCTGTATTTTACCGTCGCGACCGTCACGACGACAGGCTTCGGCGATATCACGCTACCCGGTCATTTCGGAAAGCTGACCTCCATCGTGACCATGATCATCGGCATCTCGCTGTTCGTGCGGCTCGCCCAGGCCGTCGTACGTCCCTACAAGGTCACCTTCCCCTGCCCGCAATGCGGCCTGCAACGGCATGATGCGGATGCCGTACACTGCAAAGCCTGCGGCCATGTTCTCAATATCCCCGATGAGGGACTTTAGAAAACAGCAGACGGGGCGCAGCCTGCACTGCGCCCCGTCATGAGATGAATTCGGCTACCGCATCAATCGCGGTAGAGCACCATGCCTGCGTGGTAGAGAATGCCCTGGCGGAAATCGCCGTCGGCGGTGAAGCCGGTATCATCGACATAGTCGATGTGATCGCCCTTCACCTGATAGCGCCCCTGATAGGCACGTTCCTTGTTGCCGCGCGCTTCGATATAGCGGCCGTTGGGCAGCAATTCGTGGCGAATATGGCCGTCACCCGTCACCCAAAGTCCCACATAGTGATTGCTGGTCATATCGTTTTTCTCCTGTAAATCCTGAAATTCGCTGCGGCCGATCCTGAGCGTCGGCGAAAGGGCCGACGGTACGAATAGCGATACGGCCACGAACACGAAGGCGGCGGCTGTCGTGCCCGCCTCCAGAATGAGCCCCATCAGGCCCCTACCCATTGAGCCCATACCTGCGGGCAAGCGCCACGCGCCTGCGATGCTGATAGCTGGCCACGCCCCTGCGCAATGCCGAGGCGGCCCTGAACGGCCACCGCAACGGGGCCTCTAAAGCTGCTTGTAAATTTGCCATCGCCAATCTCCGTTTTTCATCATTGGCTGGAAAAGCCGGACAGCGGAGATATGGGGGGCGGATCGAAAATCCGATAGAACAGATGGCCGGCAGGATTGCACAATAATCCGAAAGTGCCAGCGCTTGAATTCCCAACCGTACCGCTTACCTGTAGATCACTATGCAAGCACCTGAATTCAATAGACTACCGGGATCGTCAATGTCGCACCAACAGGAATTGATCGACCTTATTGCACAACACACCGGCGAGGATGGTGTGCACACCACACCCATCCCGCGGCTTTCGCTGGTGCGCATGTCCCAGCCCACGGAGCCGATCCATTCGGTCCACCAGCCGGCCTTGTGCATCGTGGTCCAGGGGCAAAAGCAGGTCATGCTGTGCGAGCAGGTCATCGACTACGGTGCCGGCCGCCATTTGGTCGTCTCGGTGGATGTCCCGATCGTCGGCCAGATCATCGGCGCAACGCAGGACACGCCCTATCTCTGCCTGAAGCTGGATCTCGACCTCGCCGCTCTTGGTGATCTCGTGCTCGGCATGAACCGTGTGATAGAGCGCAAGCCGACCTGCAAGGCGCTCGGGATCGGCGAAACGCCCGATCACCTGCTGGATGCGGCGCTCAGGCTGGTACGCCTGTTGAACCGCCCCGACGACGTGCCATTCCTTGCGCCGTTGATCGAGCGGGAGATCCTGTACCATCTTCTGTGCGGCGAGCAGGCCGGCATCTTGCACCAGATCCTTACCCCTAACAACCGGCTGCAGAACGTCAACCGCGCGATCAACTGGATCAAGGAAAACTACCGCAAGCCCTTCAGCATCGAGCGCATTGCCGAGGAAGCGCGCATGAGCACCTCATCCCTGCACGAACATTTCCGCGACATCACCAATATGAGCCCGCTGCAATATCAGAAGCAGTTGCGGCTGCAGGAGGCGCGGCGGCTGATCCTGACCCAGGCCATGGACGCGGCCACAGCAGGCCATCGCGTGGGCTACGACAGCCCCTCGCAGTTCAGCCGGGAATACCGCCGCCAATTCGGCGCACCGCCGCTGAAGGACGTCAGCCGCCTGCGCGCCGATCCGGACCGCTTTGCCGAGGCCTGAAGCCCGCGCGCTCTATATGGCTTTCCGGAAATAGACGACACGCTCCGTTTCCTCAAAGCCCAGCGCGCCGTGCATGGTGATCGAGGCGTCGTTCATGATGTCGGCATCGGAGGCGAGTTCGGTCACGCCGTGGGCCCTCCCCCAGTCCTGCACCGCATGCACGAGGTCGCGGGCGATGCCGTTTCGCCGGTAGTCTTCTTCCACGAAGATGCCTTCCAGGAAGGCGACCGGCGAGGTGTCGCAGCCGTTGACATAGTCATGGCGCAGGCTTGCCTCGGCGAAACCCGCAACAGAGCCGTTCGGCGCGAGCGCCACGAAGCCGGCGAGCCGATCGGGCGCCAGCAGCATCTCGCCGATTTCGCGTCGGTGGTCAGCCTCCGACGTCTCTGGCCATAGCTGCGCCCGCAGCCGACACCAGCCGTCGACATGCGGTTTGCGCGCCATCATGATCATAGTCACCGTGGTCATAGTCTCACAGCCTGCCGCAGAACCCGTCGAGAGCCTCAAGGCGGATCGTACCATCGTCCAGCGCGCCCTTGCAGCCCGGTAGCTCAAGCTGTTCCTTGACGACGAGATGGGTCGGCAGATCGAGGGATTGCGGACCGCGCCGGAGATTGAACACGAACAACAGCCTTTCCTCCCCCTTCTGCCGGATGAAGGCCAGGACATCCTCATTGGTGTCGATGAAGGTCATGTCGCCGTCCCGCAGGCATGCATGGCCGGCGCGGAAGGCCAGCACCGCGCGGTAATGGGCAAGAACCGACTGCCCGCTTGCTTCCTGCCCGTCCACCGACAAGGCGCGGTGCAGAGGCTGGACCGGCAGCCAGGGTTTGCCGGTGGTAAAGCCGGCATGGTCCAAGCCCTCGCTCCACACCATCGGCGTGCGGCATCCGTCTCGCCCCTTGAAGGCCGGCCAGAAGCGAATGCCATAGGGATCGCGCAGGTCTTCGAAGGCGAGATCCGCCTCGGGCAGACCCAGTTCTTCGCCCTGATAGAGGCAGATCGATCCCCTGAGGGTGGCAAGCACGGTCACGGCGAGCTTTGCCACCTCTTCGCGCTCCTCCTCCCCCTCGATGAAGCGGCTGACATGACGCACCACGTCGTGATTGGAAAATGCCCAGCACACCCAGCCATCGGTAACCATCTTCTGGAATGCCGTGACGCAGCTGCGGATATGGGTGGGGGTAAACAGCGGACCGAGCAGGTCGAAAGTATAGCACATATGCAGCTTGTCGCCGCCGCTGGTATATTCCGCTGTTGTCTTCAGCGACCGGGCTCCGTCGCCGACCTCGCCCACGGTCGTGCGCCCCTCATAGCTGTCGAGCAGTGCCCGGAACCGCTTGAGGAAGCCGATATTTTCCGGCTGGGTCTTGTCATAGAGGTGATGCTGCATGCCGTAGGGATTGACGTCGGGCGCGTCGAGGCCCGGCGCATCGTCGTCCCGCAATTGCGGGGGATTGTCCCGCAACTCCTTGTCGTGAAAATAATAGTTGACGGTATCGAGCCGGAAACCGTCCACGCCGCGATCCAACCAGAACTTCACGCTGTCCAGCAAGGCAGCCTGAACCTGCGGATTGTGGAAGTTGAGATCGGGCTGAGATGCCAGGAAGTTGTGCATGTAATACTGCTTGCGCACCCCGTCCCATTCCCAGGCGGGGCCGCCGAACACCGAGAGCCAGTTGTTAGGCGCGTTGCCATCGGGCTTTGGTGCAGCCCAGACATACCAGTCCGCCTTGTCATTGTTGCGGCTCGAGCGGGATTCCTTGAACCAGGGATGCTGGTCGGAGGTATGGGAAATCACCTGGTCGATGATGATCTTGAGGCCGAGCTTGTGGGCGGCAGCGAGCATCTCGTCGAAATCGGCAAGGCTGCCGAACATCGGATCGACATTGCAATAGTCGGAAACGTCGTAACCCATGTCGGCCATGGGCGATGTGAAAAACGGCGATAACCAGATGGCATCGACGCCCAGCGAGGCGATATAGGGCAGCCGCTCGGTGATCCCCTTGAGATCGCCGATGCCGTCGCCATCAGTGTCCTGAAATGATCGTGGATAGACTTGATAAATGACGGCGCCGCGCCACCATTCTCCGCTTGTTGCCTTGGCTTGCGGCTGAGAGGGGCGTTTGCTGGCCATCATCAACTCCTTCTGAGATCAGAATCATTGTTTAGCTTTGTTGCTGAAGTCAGTAAACGCGCGTTCCGCGGCGGTTGCCAGATTGACGTTGACGTTGACGTCCACAAAAGCGCGGCTATACATAGATGACTATGGTCATAGCGATGCCGCATTCAGCAAGCCTGATCTGACAAAGTCAGACGGGTAACGAGCATCGGCCATCGGAGGAATTGTGCATGCCTTGGAATGCCCGTCCTACACGCGCTCTGTGTCCTTGACCCGGCATGCCCATGCGCCTCTCCACAATCTGCCCTGACTGCATGAGCGGAGTGATCGGATGAGCGATCCCACCGTGCGCATGGAAATGGACGAAGTCGAAAAGCTTGTGTTCGATGCATGCTTCTCGGCTGGCGCAAGTCTCGACACCTGTCATTCCCTTGTTCGCGCCATTCTGTCTGCAGAAGGCTCTGGCAACAAGGCCGTCGGGCTGGACCACTTGCCGGATTATCTGATGGCGCTGCGCGAAGGACGCCTCAACGGCTATGCGCAGCCCGAGCTCAGCTTCCCCGCACCGGCCCTGCTGCAGGTGGATGCACGCGGCGGCATTGCGCAACTGGGCTTCGACCGCGCCTTCGACGAACTCACGACGCGCGCGGCCACCTTTGGCATCGCGCTGCTGTCGCTGCACGGCGCCTTCAGTGCCGGCGAACTGGGCTATTATCCGCTTCGACTGGCCAAGGCCGGATTTGCAGCCTTTGCCGCGGCCAACGGCGCTGGGCTGATGACGGCCGGCAGCGCCCGCGGGCCGGTCTTCGGAGCAAACCCCATTGCATTCGCAGCACCGCGCGGCAGCGGGCCACCACTCCTGATCGACCAGGCAAGCAGCCGCACGAGCCCGGTCTCGGTGCGGCGCGCCGCCGAACGCGGCGAGGCATTGCCGCCGGGATGGGCCGTCGATGCCGACGGCAAGCCGACCACAGATGCGGCCAAGGCGCTGAAAGGCGCTCTCCTGGCCTTTGGCGGCAATCGTGGCGCCAATATCGCCTTGATGGTCGAAGTCATGGCCGCCGGTCTCGGCAAGGCCAATTGGTCGGCCGATGTCGAAAGCCAGGTGCAGGGATCGGCACGACCGGCCGTCGGCATGATCGTCATCGCCATCACCCCCGCTTTGCTCGACCAGGATTTTGCCCCAAGGCTGGACCGGCATCTGCGCCGCCTCGCCAGCAACGGGCTCCACATCCCCGGCGAGGCCAAGGGCAACGCCGCCCGCGCCGCCAGCCGGTCGGGGATCAACATCGCGCCCGAAACCATCGCCCGGATCGTTGCTGCGGCGGGTTCCTGAGGTTTTGCCCGGTTTGACATCACGCTGTCATAGACCCACCACATAAGACCGGAGGCGCCGGTGAGACTCGACCGGCATCTTCATGGGGCCGGGAAGAATAGCGTGGCGGTCATCTTCGATTGTCGAACCAGGAACGAAGGCGTACGGCGGCTGTTTCCGGATCTGCGTCGCCGGCTGCGCCCGCTGGAATCTGCGCATGTGGCACAGGGAGCCTCACACCGGGCTCAGCGGCTTACCGTCATTACCGATGCCTGGCATCCCCAGGTGAACGGCGTGGTGCGCTCCATCGAGAACACCAACCGGGAATTGGCGGCGATGGGCGTGGAGGTGTCGATGGTGACGCCCGCCCCCTTTGCCAGCATCCCCATGCCGACCTATCCGGAAATCCGCCTCTCGCTCGCCATGCCCTGGCAGGTCGGGCGGATGATCGAACAGCAGAAGCCGGACTATGTGCATATCGCGACCGAAGGTCCACTCGGCCTGATGGCACGCCGCTGGTGCCTGAAGAAGGGCATGCCCTTCTCGACCACCTATCACACCCGCTTTCCCGAATATGTCGCGGCCCGCATGCCGGTGCCGCTGTCCTGGCTCTATGCCTATGTCCGCTGGTTCCACAACCGCGGTGGCACCTGCATGGTGGCAACAGAAAGCCTGCGGCGGGAACTCCAGGCTGTCGGCCTGAAAAATCTCCGGCTCTGGAGCCGCGGGATCGATGTCAGCCACTTCCGGCCCCGTCTGAAGGAAGACAAGCCTTTCGGACTTCCGCGTCCGATCTTCATGACAGTCGGGCGCGTGGCGGTGGAGAAGAACCTGCCCGCCTTCCTCGACCTTGATCTTCCCGGATCCAAGGTCGTCGTCGGCGATGGCCCCGACCGTGCCGAGTTGCAGGCGCGCTACCCGGATGTGCACTTTACGGGCCTGAAGCTCGGCGAGGATCTGGCAAACGCCTATGCGCAAGCCGATGTCTTCGTCTTCCCGTCGAAGACGGATACATTCGGAAACACGATCCTGGAAGCGCTCGCATCAGGCGTTCCGGTCGCCGCGTTTCCGGTCACGGGACCGGTCGACATTTTGCCGGCGGACGGCAAGGCCGGCGCCTTGCATGAAGACCTGCGCCAGGCCTGCCTGCAGGCGCTTGATGCCTCGCCTCAAGCCGCAAGGACGCTGGCTGAAACCTATTCCTGGCGCGCCGCGACCCAGCAGTTCCTCAATAATGTGGTAGAGGCACGCGCCGAAAAGCGCCGCTCCCTGCGCTATCGGCTGCGGCGCAAACCGAAGACTGAGACCTGAACTCAGCGGTTGCGCTTGCGTCCTTCAAACGGGTTTTCGCCCGCCTTGAAGTGGATGCGGATCGGCACGCCCGGCATGTCGAAATCGCTGCGCAAGCCGTTCGTCAGATAGCGGATATAGGATTCCGGCAGAGCATCCGGACGGGTGCAGGAAATCATGAAGGCCGGAGGACGGGCCTTGACCTGCGTCATATATTTGAGCTTCACGCGACGGCCAGATGCGGCCGGTGGCGGATGCTGTGTCGTCGCCGAATCGAGCCAGCGATTGAGACGGGCGGTCGAGATGCGCTTGTTCCAGACCCGATCCGTATCGATGATCGACTGCATAAGCTTGTCCAGGCCGTAGCCGGTCTGGCCGGAAATCGGCACGGCGCGGATGCCGCGCGCCTGGGGCAGAAGCCGCTCGGTCTTTTCCCGGAGATCCGCGAGGAAGGCCTGGGCATCCTCGACCAGATCCCACTTGTTGAAGGCGAGCACCGCCGCGCGGCCTTCACGCAGCACGAGATCGACGATCTGCAGGTCCTGCTTCTCGAACGGGATCGTCGCATCGAAAACGATAACAACGGTTTCGGCGAAGCGGATGGCGCGCAAGCCATCGGCAACAGAGAGCTTTTCCAGCTTCTCGGTCACCTTGGCCTTGCGGCGCATGCCAGCCGTATCGAACATCTTGATGGTACGACCGCGCCAGTCCCATTCGACGGAGATGGAATCGCGGGTAATCCCCGCCTCCGGGCCGGTCAGCAGCCGGTCTTCGCCAAGGAAGCGGTTGATCAGCGTCGACTTGCCGGCATTGGGTCGCCCGACGATTGCCACGCGCAGGGGCTTGGTCTCGTCATAGGCGGGCTCGGCCTCGTCGTCTTCCATCTCGCCGTCGAAGGAGACGGATACATCCGTCTCGGCGACATCATCGGGT
This sequence comes from Rhizobium sp. RU36D, assembly GCF_900176345.1. Taxonomy (GTDB): domain Bacteria; phylum Pseudomonadota; class Alphaproteobacteria; order Rhizobiales; family Rhizobiaceae; genus Allorhizobium. The sequence continues at coordinate 90,223 of NZ_FWXU01000016.1, read as the reverse complement.
TCCGGAAAGGCACGCTCCTCGCCGATCGCCGCGACGATCGCATCGCGCAGGTCTAGCATGCCGCCACCATGTTCGGCGGAGATCGGCACCGGTTCGCCCAGGCCAAGGGTGAAAGCATCGTAGAAACCGCCGTCGGAGCCGCGCGCCTCGGACTTGTTGGCCACGAGCACGACAGGCTTGCCGCTGCGGCGGAGCAATTCGCCAAAGGTCTTGTCGAGCGGCGTCAGGCCGAATTTGGCATCGACCACGAAGAGCGTCAGGTCGGCCTCGTCGATCGCCGCTTCCGTCTGCGCGCGCATCCGGCCTTCCAGCGTGTCGGGACCCGCCTCTTCGAGGCCGGCAGTATCGATGATGGTGAAGCGCAGGTCGATGAGCTTCGCCTCGCCCGGACGGCGGTCGCGCGTCACGCCCGGCGTGTCATCGACAAGCGCCAGCTTCTTGCCGACAAGCCGGTTGAAAAGCGTCGATTTGCCCACATTGGGGCGTCCGACTATGGCAACGGTGAAGCTCATAGGCTCCTGCTTTCTTGTTCTGCGCGTCTTTGCGCGCTTGGTTCAGGGCGCTCAGGGCGCCTTGCCGGTGGCGGCGATGTTGTCGAGCATCATCTGCGCGCGGTTGGTCACATTGCGGGGCGCTTCGGCATCCTCGGTGATCTGGGTAAACCAGCCGCGGGCCTTCGCCATATCGCCGGCCTTGTAGGCGGCGAGACCCAGCGCCTCGCGGGCCGAATGGCGCAGGCTGGAGGCCGGCACGGTCAGGACTTCCACCTGGGCGGAAACCTGCTCATAGGTACCGGCGTCGATCAGCAGCCATCCCGCCCGCATCCGCGCCACGTCGCGCAACACCGAGGGAACCTTGGTATCGGCGCCGACGGCGGTGAAGCCGTCGATGGCAGCCTGCGTCTCGCCCTTCTCGGCCTGGGCCGTGGCGGTGCGAAGCCGGGCGAGCACCGGATAGGCGCCATGGCCTTCCTTTTCCAGCTGGGCAAGGGCGGCAATCGCCTCGTCCTGTTTGCCCTCGTCAGACAGCTTCAGCGCCGCCAGGAACTGGTCGCCGGACTGAGAGGCCGAATCTTCACGCCAGTAGACATAGCCGCGATGCGCCACGGTTCCCACGACGACCAGAACCGCCAGCGCAATCACCAGGCGGCCAAAGCGCTTCCACACGCTCTTGAGCTGGTCGGACCTGAGTTCTTCGTTGACTTCGCGGATAAAGCTGTCGTTTTCGTCTACCATGTCCATCTCCGGCCCGGACGGCCCGTCTGCGGCAATTGCGTGAGCGGCCTTCTAGAGCCTTTTGCGCTGAAATGGAACCGGTTCTATCGACTCCTTTGCCGTCCACGCGCTATTTCGCGATTTCAGTCCCTTGAAGGGCTTACATGCTCATCGCCGGCAGCGGTGCGACGCCGATCAAAAGTTCGTGCAGCTTGAGGATGAAGGCCAACCAGACGATGACGCCGAGGCCGATCGCGGCGATATCATAGCGCGCCGAAACGAAGGGACGGAGCGTCACCTCGCCCGTGCGCTGGCGCCGCTTCAGCGAAATCCTGAGCACCACGCCCCAGGCCAGGAATGCCACGAACAGGATGACCGAGGCCAGGTCGCCATTGGCGAGCAGATGCGCCAGCGCCCAGATCTTCACCGACAACACCATGGGATGCTTGGTCTTGGTAGCGATATGGCCCGCCGGAATCAGGGCCGCCACAAGACAGATCATCGCCAGCAGCATCAGGGTCAATGCCAGATGCGCCGTCCAGACGGGCGGAAAATAGAGATTGATGACGGGGGCAACCGAATAGCCATAGATCAGGATGGCAAGCGTGACGAGGCTCAGCACCGAATGCAAGCCGCGCCAGCCGCCAAGCCCCAGCCGCGCCACCATGGCGTCACGCAGGCCAGGAACGAACACGCGCAGGAGATGCGTGCCGAGAAAAAGAATGATCCCAATGATCAGGATGGTCATGTCGTGGGTCCCATGAAAGAGAATTGCTAACGATGGATTAAAGCAAGCGACCGCTTATGGGAACCATTCCCGATGTCGCGGCTTCCCGATTTCCATCTGTTGCCCCAGACGGAAGCGAAGCTGGTTCCAAAGCTTCGCCGCATTTTGGTGGCATGTCCTGACGGAATCTGAAGGAAAGTCATGTTGCGTTCTTGTTTTTTGTCCCGTCGCGCGGTGTTGCCGTTTGCGCTCCTCGCTCATCTCGCACCAGCGGCACAGAGCCTTGCCGAGGAGCCGCAGGCAGGAGAGGCAGCCGACCGCGCGAAACAGCTCGTGATCGTCTCCTTTGATGGCGCCGCTGACAACCGGCTGTGGGAAAGAAGCCGCGAGATAGCCAAGCGCACGGGCGCCCGGTTCACCTATTTTCTCTCCTGCACCCATCTGATCGAACGTGCCGCCCGCGACAGCTACAAGGGGCCGGGTGTCAAAACGGGTCGTTCCAATGTCGGATTTGCGCCCACGGCCGAGGACGCCGCCATCCGCCTCAACCACATCTGGCAGGCCCATCTGGAAGGCCACGAAATCGCCAATCACGGTTGCGGCCATTTTGACGGCAAGGACTGGACCAGCGCCGACTGGCTGCAGGAGTTCCAAAACTTCGACCGGGTGTTGAAGGGTGCCTGGGCGGCAAACGGCGTGGCAGACCAGGAGCCGCAAGGCTGGGCGGACCTGGTGGATAACGGGATTTCCGGTTTCCGCGCGCCCTATCTCTCGCAAAGCCAGGCGCTGTCGACGGCGCAGCGGGCCAAGGGGTTGGCCTATGACGCAAGCCAGGTGGTGCGCGGACCCACGCCGGTCGATACCAGCGGCAAGATCGCCAGCTTCGGCCTGCCGCTGATCCCTGAGGGGCCGAAGAACCGCCCGATCATCGCCATGGACTATAACCTGTTCGTCCGCCATTCCCTCGCCGTCGAAAACCCCTCGCGCAGCGCGGAATTCGAAGCCCGCAGCTACGACGCCTTCCGCCAGGCCTTCGACCGGGAGTATGACGGCAGCCGCGTGCCGCTGCAACTCGGTTTTCACTTCGTGGAAATGAACGGCGGCGCCTATTGGCGGGCGATGGAGCGCCTGCTGGACGAGGTCTGCCACAAGCCCGACGTTGCCTGCGTCAGCTATGCCGAGGCGTTGAACCGGCTGCGCCCCGACGATCGGGAGCAGCAGTCTTCGGGTCTTTGACCTCATCGAAAAGCTATCTGGCTAGCGAATAAAGAAAATGCCGAGGCTTCATGTCCTCGGCATCTGTTTCTGCCCATCGATGGTCAGCCGCAACCCTTAGTAAGGGCGGTCCGCCTCAAGCTCGCCACCGGCGGCTTCGCGCTCAAGATAGCGCTGGTCGATCTCCGGCAGCGGCTCATCATCAATGGCGGCTTCGAAGGCCACCAGACGCTTGCGGATCGACAGGAGCTCGATGATCGTCGACCAGGAGTTGACGAGATACTGCAAGCTGTCGCTGACCTGGCCGAAGGCGGTGGCGATCTGTTGCCAGATGCCCATGGTGATCTTGGCGGCGACGATCGTGGGGATCAGCATGAAGGTCAGGATGAGTGCGTCCAGCTGGCCGAAGGTGTAGCGAGCGACGTTGAAATAGCAGTAGTGCCAATACATGCGGAAATAGTTCTTCCGCACATTGCTGAACAACTCCGCCATCGTGAGCGGCTTGGCGCGATCGGCATTGTCCTCGCCATAGACCAGTTCTTTACGGAAGGCGGCCTCGACGCGCTGGTTGCGGAACTGCAGGCCGGGCAGCTTGATGCCGACGACTGCGAGAAGCACCGTGCCGAACAGCGACCAGAGCAAAGCGAGCCAGAACAGCGAGTGCGGAATGGCGCCGAGGATTGGCAGTTCTGTAATATTCGCAGACATCCGGAACAGAAGCGGCAAGAACACCACCAGCGTCATGATCGAATTGATCAGCACCACGGCCAGGCTTTCGACGATGGAGGCGAAGCGCATCGTGTCTTCCTGCACACGCTGCGAGGCACCTTCGATATGGCGCAGCTTGCTCCAGTTCGACAGGTAGAAGTCGTTCATCGCCGTGCGCCAGCGAAACACGTAGTGGCTGGTGAAGAAGGCGATGATGACGTTGAGCGCAACGGACACCAGGCCGATCTCAAGAAACCGAAGCTGGAGAGAGTAGAACTGATCTGCCGTGATGCCCGGCTGCTTGGCCAGCGCATTCTGAAACAGGTCGAAGAACGGCCCGCGCCAATTGTTGACCGCCACGGAAATCTGCACCGAAAAATAGGCGATGAAGATGATGAAGGCCGAGCCCCAGATCGACCAATTCGACCAGGGATGGTTTCGGTCGAGCAGCTTCCAGACGCCACCGAAGATCAGAACGAAGATTGTGAAGTAAAGATAGAACCAGATGTTGTCTGGCGACACGAAGAAGGCCAGACCGAGTGGCGGCTGTTCGCCCTCGGCAAGCGGTGGCAGGCCGACAGCCGCCCCCAGTTCAGGACCGACGCTATACCAGACAAGGATGCAGATGGCGCTCCAGACGAAGGCTGAAATGAAGAACAGTTTGGGTCGGGGGAAGAAAGAATGGAACACCGGGTCAACTTTCTTGGCAGGGTAACCTGTTTTATGGGGGTCGACGCCCCATCAGATTTGCGCGAGCAAAATGCTGATGAGTGTTCGACGCAGGCCGTGTTGACGCGAAACTAGGGCAGAACTGTGTGGCCAGCAATGCCCCTGCGGGATTGTTACGGGATTGTAATGGTCTACGCACAGGCAAGTTGCTGCGCCGCGGCAATATCAGGGGATTTCAAGGGATGCGCCGATAGACGGGCAGAAACACCACGACAGCGGCAAGAAGAACCAATGCCGCGACCACGGAGGGAAGCGCGAAGCTGCCGGTGGTCTCGGCAAGAGCGCCAGCCACCAACGGGCCGAGGATCTGCCCCAGCCCGAAAGCCGCTGTCATGAAGGCCAGTGCCCGCCGCGGGCTTGCCGGCGACAGCGCCCGGCCGATCCTGAGGCCATAGGCGGTGATCATCATGAAGGTCGCGCCGAGCAAAACACCGCCCACCAGTGGCGCATAGGGCAGCGGCAGAACCGCAGAGGCCAGCACACCGGCCGCCTCGACCAGGAGACCCGCCACGAAGACGCCCTGAAGACCGAACCGCAGCATCAGCGGCCGCCAGGCGAAGATCGACACGGAGGCGGCCAATCCCGCCAGGAACCAGGTGAGGAATTCGACCCAGGGACCGGCATTGCCCATGCGCGCCATGGTCACAACAAAGGTAGCAGTGATGACATAGCCGAAGCCGAACAAGCCGTAGGACAAGGTGGTCAACACCACCGGACGTCCCCACTCGAGCGGCGGCTCCCGGGTGGGCTGGGAGGACCGAGGCGGCGAAGGGGGCAGAAGCCACCATACGACCACGAGCATGACCAGACTGACCAGACCGCCGGCAAACCATTCCGTCCGCCAGGTCGAATCCCCAGGACCCAGGATCGAACCGAGCGTGACGACCACGAGCGCAGACAGCGCTATGCCGAGCCCGACGCCGCCAAAATGGGTGGACTGAGCATCATCCCCGGCCCGGCCGCGCGCGCTGGCATGACCCAGCACGATGGATGAGATGAAGATCATGGCAAAGGCACTGGCGACACCGGCCAGAAACCGGATGGCGATGAACAGCCAGACGGTCGATGTCACCCCCATGGCCAATTGCAGGAGCGCCGTGGCCAGCAGCGCCGCAAGCCCGACAAGCCGCTCCCGCCCGGTGGCCCAGCCATAAGCACCGAGCACTGCACCGGCGAGATAGCCCGCGAAATTGCCCGCCGCGATCAGACCTGCATCCGAAGACGACAGCGGCAACCCATCCATCATGCCCGGCAGGATCGGCGTAAATGAGAAGCGCCCAAACCCCATGGCCGACGCCATGGCGATGGCACCTGCAATCGCCGTAGGCAGCAGTCTGACATCAGTGGCAGGCTTTGCATTCATCCGGGGCTTATCGCATTGCAAAAGGATCCCAGCAAACAAGTTATTCTGATGGCAGGCTTCACAAAACGGAATGCGCGCTGCTCAGTGGCCGGCAATCATGGCGCCGCCGCACCCACGATCGCTGTTGTCATCGACTACAGCAGCCAATCGACCGCTTGCCCCCGCGGCAAAAATCGCTAGTGGAAGGAGACAATTTCAAGGAGTGCCCCATGAGCGACCTCACCCTGGCCCAGGCCATCGACAACATCTATGCGTCGATCAACAACGACAACGAAGAGATTGACCGCCATATCGCCGCGCTGAAGGCAGCCATGGCTCGGGAAGGCGTGAAGGAGGCCGTGTTCGAGCCGTCCAAGCTCGCCCAGTCCAACCGCCAGGGCCGCAAGATGATGCAGTCCTATTTCAAGAAGCGCGGCGTGGCCGTCAGCTTCTCGGCATAAGCAGGTGGCCAGCTGAACTTGCCTCAATCGGCCAGCGTCAGCACCAGCGGTCCGTTGCGGGTCGCGACAACGGTATGTTCGAACTGCACGGTCGGCGCCCGCGGCTCGCTGTAAAGCGTCCACGGGTCGTCACCATCTTCGGCGAAATGTCCGCCAAGTGACAGGAATGGCTCGATTGTGAAGACGAGACCATCCTGCATGATGCGATCCTCTTCCGGATCAGGCCAGGTCGAAAGCTCGGTCGGTTCCTCATGCAGGGATCGTCCGACACCGTGGCTGGCGAGATTGGTGATCAGCGTATAGCGGTTTTTCCGGGCAAAGGCGCCGATGGCATTGCCGATGCCGGCCAGCGGCTGGCCGGCCTTCACCTGGTTCAGCCCCACCCACAGCGCCCGCTTGCCGTCGCGAGTGAGCTTTGCAAGCTTCGGCGTGACCGGCGGCACGGTGAATGAGGCACCCATGTCGGAGAAGAAACCGTCCTTCTCCGCCGATACGTCGATATTGACGAGATCGCCCGCGCCGATCACCCGATCGCCGGGGATGCCATGGGCCACTTCTTCGTTGACGCTGATGCAGGTCGCGCCGGGAAACTGGTAGCAAAGCTCGGGTGCCGAGCGGGCGCCAGCATCTTCCAGCATCTTGCGTCCGATCATGTCGAGCTCGCGGGTGGTGATCCCGGGCTCAAGGGAGGCGGCCATGCGGTCCAGCGCCCGAGCGCAGATCCGGCCGATCTCCTTCAGCTTCGTCAGTTCGTCGTCGTTGGAAATGACCATGTCTGTCCCATCAGGCTGAAGCCGAACCGTGGACAGGGTCCTGCATTGCCGTATCTCTTGTGTTTGCCCGCTTTCGCCCCGTTTCAGGCCGCCGTCAACGCCTTTCTGACCAAGGGCGCGACTTTCGTACCGTAAAGCTCGATGGCGCGCATCAGTTCCAGATGCGGCACGAGACCGATCGCCATCTGGATCAGGAAGCGATCATTCTTGAAGATCTGGTGATGCGCCACGATCTTTTCCGCCAGCGTTTCCGGGTCGCCAAGGAAGATGGCGCCGGTCGGACCGCGCGAGGCGTCGAACTGGCCGCGGTTCGTCGGCCCCCAGCCGCGCTCCCGGCCGATGCGGTTCATCACCTCGGCCTGCGGACCGTAGAAGATGTCGGCGGCCTTTTCGGTAGTGTCGGAGACGAAACCATGCACATTGATGGAGGTCTTCAGCGTCGCCGGATCGCGGCCCACCTTCTTAGCCGTATCACGATAAAGCTGGAACAGCGGGGCGAACCGGCGCGGCTCGCCACCGATGATCGCAAGTGCCAGCGGCAGCCCGAAATAGGCCGCCCGCGCCACCGAATTCGGCGTGCCGCCAACGGCGATCCACAGCGGCAGCGGATCCTGCAGCGGACGCGGATAAACGGGAAGACCCGGAATGGCCGCCCGCGTCTCGCCCGACCACGTGACTTTTTCATTGTCCCGCAGGGCCATCAACAGCTGCAGCTTCTCGTCGAACAGCTTGTCATAGTCATCGAGATCATAGCCAAACAGCGGGAAACTCTCGATGAACGACCCGCGCCCGGCCATGATCTCGGCCCGCCCGTTGGAGAGAAGATCGAGCGTGGAATACTGCTGGAACACCCTCACCGGATCATCAGAACTCAACACCGAAACGGCGCTGGTGAGCCTGATATTCTTGGTCTTGACCGCCGCTGCCGCCAGGATCGTCGCCGGCGACGAGGCGATATAGTCTGGGCGGTGATGCTCGCCCAGCCCGAAGACATCGAGCCCGACCTGGTCGGCCAATTCGATCTCGGCAATCAGCTCGCGCATACGCTGCGCGCCCGCCGCCCCCTTGTTGGTGGAGGCAGGATCGATATCGGCGAATGTGTAAAGACCAAGTTCCATTGTGGCTTCCTGTCGGGGATGTGTTCCAGTCAGGAAGACACATAATGCGCCAGGGCCGGAAAGCCTATCGGTGACAGTGGAACAGTGTGTTTCCTATTGGCGCGTGAAATCCCAGGGGTTGAGCAACTTCACACCGCTCTGCTGAAAATCCTTGATGTTGCGGGTCACGACAACAAGGTCATGCACAAGCGCGGTCGCGGCAATCCACGCATCAATGTGCTGCATCGGGTTTGGGACGTGAAGGGTCGCAGGTCCCCCGCGTGACCTTCCTGATGTCGGAAATGACGTTGGTATCCACCAGGTACATCAGGTGTCATCGGAGAAATCAGGAAGGGGGCGCTGATTGTCCATTGTGCGCTCCGGCAGGTCGAACTCAATCTCGGCGATCTCGGGGGAACTGAGCAACTCGGCAATTGTCTTTCGTCTTCCAGCCACAGAAGACGCCGCTCCAGATGGCCTCGGACCCCCAACATGCCGCCCCTGGCGAAACTCCTCCGCCGTCATCAACACATAGGCTTCCCGGCCCCGGTCCACGATGATAACAGGGCCGTCAAGGGCGGCATCCTTGGCTTTTTCCACGTCTTCGCTGAACTCGCGTGAGGTCATGACTGTCATCGGCATCCCTCCATGTCGCAGCAATACTACACCATAGGGACGACACCGCCAATCGGCATCACCCGGTCGTCAAAGTCCGGCGGACTGCGTCCTTCCAGCCCTTGATCTTGTTGGCCCGTGTTTTGTAGTCCATCTCGGGCTCAAAGCGGCGGTCGCGCGCCCAGGCATCGGCGAAGCCCTGCATGTTGGGCCACACACCGGCACGGCTGCCCGCCAGCCAGGCGGCACCAAGCGCGGTGGTCTCGAGAATCTCAGGCCGGTCGACAGGCGCATCGATCAGGTCGGCGAGCCGCTGCATGGTCCAGTCCGAGGCAACCATGCCGCCATCGACGCGTAGCACCGTGTCCTCGCCGTCGTTCTTCCAGTCCTTGTGCATGGCATCGAGCAGGTCGCGCGTCTGGTAGCACACGGCTTCGAGCGCCGCGCGGGCGAATTCCGCCGGGCCGGAGCTGCGGGTCAGGCCATAGATGGCGCCCCGCGCTTCCGGATCCCACCAGGGCGCGCCAAGCCCGGTAAAGGCCGGCACCATATAGACCTCCTGGTTGGGATCGGCCGATGCAGCCAGCTTCCCGGTTTCCGACGCACTGGAGATAACCTTCAAGCCATCACGCAGCCATTGGACGGCAGCGCCGGCAATGAAGATCGATCCCTCAAGCGCATAGGTCACCTTGCCATCCAGCCGGTAGGCGATGGTCGTCAGCAGCCGGTTCTTGGACCGCACCATGTCCTCGCCGGTATTGAGGAGCGCAAAGCAGCCGGTACCATAAGTGGATTTCAGCATGCCGGGCTGGAAGCAGGCCTGGCCGATGGTCGCTGCCTGCTGGTCGCCGGCCACACCGAGGATCGGCACTTCGGCGCCAAGCACTGACGCGTCCGTCACGCCGAAATCAGCGGAGCAATCCTTGACCTCCGGCAGCATGGTTGCGGGCACGCGCAAGATCTCCAGCAGTTCGTCATCCCATTCCTGCGTCGAGATGTTGAACAGCAGCGTGCGCGAGGCATTGGTGGCGTCGGTCACGAAGCTCTTGCCGCCGGTCAGGCGCCAGATCAGGAAGCTGTCGATGGTGCCGAAGCAGAGTTCACCCTTGGCCGCGCGGGCGCGGGCCCCCTTCACATTGGCCAGCATCCAGGACAGCTTGGTGCCGGAGAAATAGGGATCGAGCAACAGGCCGGTCTTCTTGGTGAAGATGCGCTCGAGATTCTGGCGCTTCAGCTTCTCGCAATAGGAAGCCGTGCGGCGGTCCTGCCAGACGATGGCATTCTGGATCGCCTTGCCGCTCTCGCGCTCCCAGACCACGACGGTTTCCCGCTGGTTGGTGATGCCGATGGCCGACAGCTCCGATGCTTCGATACCGGCCTTCTTCAGCGCTTCCTTGATCGACCAGACCACGCTTTCCCAGATGGCCTCGGGATCATGCTCCACCCAGCCGGATTTGGGGAAGATCTGCGGAAACTCCTTCTGGCCGGAGCCAGCGACGCGCATCTTGGCGTCAAACACGATCGCCCGGCTCGACGTCGTTCCCTGGTCGATGGCCAGCACATATCCACCCATCGCAAATCCTCCCGAAGCGTTCAGTGTCTTTTCGTTAGGCTGAAGTTCAATACAAGCCGAAAAGCTTTGTCAAAAGGAAATCAGGCGTCTGCCTGAGGTGTCAACCGTTGGCTTCAAGCCTCCGGGGTTGCCTTCAAGGCAACAGGGCGGACACCAAAATGCCGATTGCCACATCAGCTTCTTTGGGCATAACCTGCGCTATCTATTGCGACGCAGCAGAACGTCGGCCTTTCATGCGGGAGAGATGCATCATGCCAAGAACAGTCGTCGTCACCGGTTCCACATCGGGCATCGGGCTCGGCATTGCGAAAGCCTTTGCCGCCGATGGCGCCAATGTCGTCATCAACGGCTTCGGACCGCTTGACGAGATCGAGGCGATCACCAAGGAATTGTCGAGCCATGGCGGCCGGTCAATCTATCACGGCGCCGACATGACCAAGCCGGACGAGATCGCTGACCTTATGGCAACCGCCGCGCGCGAATTCGGCATGGTCGACGTGCTGGTCAACAATGCCGGCATCCAGCATGTCTCGCCCGTGGAAGATTTCCCGACCGACAAATGGGACCGGATCATCGCCATCAATCTGACCAGTTCCTTTCATACCATGAAGGCAGCAATCCCGGCGATGAAGGCCAAAAAGGCAGGCCGGATCATCAATGTCGCCTCGGCCCATGCGCTGGTCGCCTCGCCCTTCAAGGCGGCCTATGTCGCGGCCAAGCATGGCATCATGGGCCTGACGAAATCCGCGGCGCTGGAACTGGCGGAATTCGGCGTGACGGTGAACGCGATCTGCCCGGGCTATGTGCTGACGCCGCTGGTCGAGCAGCAGATACCCGATACGGCCAAGGCCCGCGGCATTTCGGAAGAACAGGTCAAGACCGACGTGATGCTGCGGCTGCAGGCCACCAAGGAATTCGTGGCCATCGACGAAGTGGCAGCCATCGCGCTGTTTCTGGCCAGCGACGCGGCAAAGCAGATCACCGGCACGCATATCTCTGTTGATGGCGGTTGGACGGCCCAATAAACTCTTTAGCCGAAGAAGAACCTGATGCGGCATGCCGCACAAAAGCAAGAAGAAGGCCCGAGATGACTGACCGCATCCGTTTCATCCTGAATGGCGAAGACGTCGTGCTTGGGGATGTCGGACCGACCGAAACGCTGCTGGACTTCCTGCGCCTGCGCCGCCGGCTTGTCGGCACCAAGGAAGGCTGTGCCGAGGGAGACTGCGGCGCCTGCACGGTGCTGGTCGGGCGTCTGGTGGATGGCAAGCTGGCCTATGAGACCGTAAACGCCTGTATCCGTTTCCTTGGCTCGCTGAACGCCACCCATATCGTCACCGTCGAGCATCTGGCCGCCAAGGATGGCAGCCTGCATCCAGTGCAACAGGCGATGGTGGACTGTCACGGCTCGCAATGCGGCTTCTGCACGCCGGGTTTCGTCATGTCGCTCTACGGGCTTTGGCTCACCAGCGAGAGGCCCAGCCGCGCGAAAATCGAGCGCGCGCTTCAAGGTAATCTCTGTCGCTGCACCGGCTATGAGCCTATCGTTAAGGCCGCCGAACAGGTGGGCGCCATCAGGCCGTCCGCCCTGTTCGATCCGCTGGAGCGCGAACGCGGTGAGATCTCCGCAAAACTGTTTGCCATGCAGGGCGGCGACACGATCGTCATCTCCAAGGGCGAGCAGCGGCTGATCATTCCGGGCACCGTTGCAGCACTCGCGGATGTGCTGGCCGAAGAACCCAACGCGACCGTCGTCGCCGGCGCAACAGACGTAGGCCTGTGGGTCACGAAGCAGATGCGCGAGTTGAACCCGGTCGTGTTCATCAACCATCTCAGCGAATTGCAGCGCATCACGGTCACGGAAGACGGCATCACGATCGGCGCGGGCGTCAGCTATGCCGCCGCATTCGATGTGCTTCGCCAGGAAATTCCGGCCTTGGGGCGCCTGATCACCCGCATCGGCGGCCAGCAGGTGCGCAACATGGGCACGATCGGCGGCAATATCGCCAACGGCTCCCCCATCGGCGACATGCCGCCGGCGCTGATCGCGCTTGGCGCCGGCCTGACGCTGCGCTCCGTCGAGGGGCCGCGCACCCTGCCCTTGCAGGACTACTTCATTGCCTATGGCAAGCAGGACCGCCGCGAAGGCGAATTCGTCGAGAGCATCTTCGTGCCGCGGCCAGAAGACGGCCAGCATTTTCAGGTCTACAAGATCTCCAAACGGCGGGACGAGGATATTTCCGCCCTGTGCGGCGCGTTCCTGCTGGGTCTCGACCAGGACAACCGTGTCGAAACCATCCACATCGCCTTCGGCGGTATGGCGGCGACACCCAAGCGTGCCCGGGAAGTCGAGGCAGCGCTCTATGGCAAGCCCTGGACCGAGGCGACCGTAACCGAGGTCCGCGACGCCTTCGACCGGGATTTCACCCCTCTCACCGACTGGCGCGCGACGGCGGAGTATCGCTCGCTCACCGCCAAGAACCTGCTCACCCGGTTCTTCCTGGAGACATCCGGCAATCCGCAGGAACTGAAGCGTTTTGCGCTGGAGGAGGCATGATGGTGGTAGATATTCAAGCGCTCACACAGGCATACCCCCCTCTGTCCTGCCGGACATCTCCCCCTCAAGGGGGGAGATCGGATGGGCGCGCCCGCTCAATCTATATCCTCGGGGTCGGGATCGCGTCTCATGTCTTCACCGAACGAGATGACCGACAACTCTTTCAAATGAGGGAGAAGCGAGCGCGATCCGCGGATCGATCTCCCCCCTTGTGGGGGGTGAGACACGGTCGGCGAAGCCGAGCAATCGATCCAGTGAATCGATTGCAGTGCCGAACGCCGGCAGGACAGAGGGGGGTAAACGACACCCGGAGCGTGAACCATGGATAAGGCCAGCTACGAACTCTACAAATACATCAATGGTCCCATGCATGCCTCGCTGAAGCATGATTCCGCGCACAAGCATGTGGCGGGCTCGGCCGAATATATCGACGACATGCCGGAGCCCGCGGGCCTGCTGCATGGCGCGCTCGGTCTTTCGGAGCGCGCCCATGCCGATATCGTCTCGATCGATCTCTCAGCCGTCCGCGCCTATCCCGGCGTGGTCTGCGTGTTGACAGGCGCGGATGTTCCGGGCGTCAATGACGTTTCCTCAGGCGGTCACCACGACGAGCCATTGTTAGCCGACAAAAAGATGCAGTTCCACGGCCAACCGATCTTTGCCGTGATCGCCGAGACCCGCGAGATTGCGCGCAAGGCCGCCCGGCTGGCAAAGATAGAATACGCCGACCTGCCGCACTGGCTCGACGTCGATGGCGCGCTGGAAAACGGCGCGCCCCTGGTCACCTCCGGCATGAAGTTGGAGCGCGGCGAGCCGGAGTCGGAACTCGACAAGGCCGCGCACCGGCTGACGGGTCGCATGCGTATCGGCGGGCAAGAGCATTTTTATCTCGAAAGCCATATCGCGCTTGCCATTCCCGGCGAGGACGACGACGTGGCTGTCTGGTCCTCCACCCAGCACCCATCGGAAGTGCAGCATATCGTTGGCCATGTGCTCAACACGCCAAGCCATGCCATCACCGTCAATGTGCGGCGCATGGGCGGCGGCTTCGGCGGCAAGGAAACCCAGGGCAATCAGTTCGCGGCGCTGGCCGCACTGGCCGCCAAGAAGCTGAACCGCGCCGTGAAATTCCGCCCCGACCGGGACGAGGACATGGTGGCGACCGGCAAGCGCCATGATTTCGTTGTCGATTACGACGTCGCCTACGAGGCTGATGGCCGTATTCATGCGGTCAAGGCCAATTTCGCCGCCCGCTGCGGCTATTCGGCCGATCTGTCCGGCCCGGTCACCGACCGCGCCCTGTTTCATGCGGATTCGAGCTATTTCTACCCGCATGTGAAGCTGACCTCCCAGCCGCTGAAGACCCACACGGTTTCCAATACAGCTTATCGTGGCTTTGGCGGTCCCCAGGGCATGCTGGGTGCTGAACGGATCATCGAAGACATTGCCTATGCCTTGGGCAAGGATCCCCTTGAGATCCGCAAGGCCAATTTCTACGGCGAAAAAGGCTCCGGCCGGGATGTGACCCCCTATCACCAGCAGGTGGAGGACAACATCATCGCCCGGGTGGTGGAGGAGTTGGAAAGCTCCTGCGACTACCAAGCCCGTCGCCGCGCCATCATCGATTTCAATGCCAATAGCCGGGTGATCAAGAAGGGCATCGCGCTCACGCCGGTGAAGTTCGGCATATCCTTCACGCTGACCGCCTTCAACCAGGCCGGTGCACTGGTCCATGTCTACCAGGACGGCTCCATCCACCTGAACCATGGCGGCACGGAAATGGGCCAGGGCCTCTACACCAAGGTGGCGCAGGTCATTGCCGATTGCTTCCAGGTGGATGTCGAGAAGGTCAAGATCACCGCCACCACGACCGGCAAGGTACCGAACACCTCGGCAACGGCCGCCTCCTCCGGCACCGACCTGAACGGCATGGCCGCTTTCGATGCTGCCCGCCAGATCAAGGAGCGGCTGATGGCGTGGGCCGCCGAACGCTACGGCGTCCCAGCCTCAGAGATCGAATTCCTGCCGAACCGGGTACGGATCGGGGCGGACGAAATGCCCTTCCCGGAATTCGTGCGCCACGCCTATTTCGGCCGCGTGCAGCTCTCGGCCGCTGGCTTCTACAAGACGCCGAAGATCCATTGGGATCGCGCCGCCGGCCGCGGCACGCCCTTCTACTATTACGCCTATGGCGCGGCCTGCTCGGAAGTCTCGATCGACACGCTGACCGGCGAATATCTGATGGACCGCACCGACATCCTCCACGATGTTGGCCGCTCGCTCAACCCGGCCATCGATATCGGCCAGATCGAAGGCGGCTTCGTCCAGGGCATGGGCTGGCTGACCACCGAAGAATTGTGGTGGGATACCAAGGGCCGGCTGCGCACGCACGCGCCCTCCACCTACAAGATCCCGCTCGCGTCAGACCGGCCGAAGATCTTCAACACGCGCCTGGTGGACTGGTCCAGCAATGCCGAACCCACCATCGGCCGCTCCAAGGCCGTCGGCGAACCACCCTTCATGCTGGCGATCTCGGTGCTGGAAGCCCTCTCCATGGCCGTCGCCTCCGTCGCCGACTACAAGATCTGCCCCAGGCTCGACGCACCGGCCACGCCCGAACGGGTGCTGATGGCGGTGGAGCGGTTGAAGGGAGATGTTTGAACCGGGAGCGCCTTCATGCCGCATTTCGAGGTGCCCGAACGCAATCGTGGACATGCCAGGCGGATGCGCAACGCGCTGCCCGAATCGGAATTGCGGTTCTGGAATGCGGTCCGTGCGCATCGGTTGCAGGGACTTAGCTTCCGCCGGCAGATGCCGATTGCGGGCTACATCGTTGATTTCGCGTGCCAGCAACATCAGCTTGTCGTGGAGATTGACGGCGAAAGCCATAGCCATGACCAGCAGATAGAACGGGACGGCTTGCGGGATAGGAAACTGACAGAGCTAGGCTGGACGGTTTTGCGGATCACCAATGAGGACGTTTTACATCGTCTGGATGAGGTTTGTACGCATATACTGCGGTTGATTGGGGAGTCACATCCGTGAACGGCGCCTGCCATACTCTCGTGCTCAGGACCGGATACCCCCCTCTGTCCTCTTTCGATTACATCGAAACGCGGACATCTCCCCCCCAAGGGGGGAGATCGACTCAGCCGATAGCGCTCGCCTACCCTGAAACCGTGTCTCCTGCGCAGCCTCGCTTCGGCTTGAAAGACATCTATGTGTGGCAGAGGCGGTGCGGCAATCCGATCTCCCCCCTTGAGGGGGAGATGTCCGGCAGGACAGAGGGGGGTACTCCGCACCGAAGAGTTGTGGGGAGCATCCCGTCATGACCACCCTAGCCCAATTCCTCGCCACCCACCCAACCTCGGTGTCAGTCGAAGTCACCGCCGCCCGGGGCTCCACCCCGCGGGACGCCGGGACGGTGATGATTGTCGCTGACGAGGCCATCTGGGGCACGATCGGGGGTGGGCAGTTGGAGTTCATGGCCATCGACCACGCACGGGGCATGCTGCGGGGCGAGGTGCTGGCCGACGAACTCGACATCCCGCTCGGTCCCGAGATTGGCCAGTGTTGCGGCGGTCGCACCGTCCTGCGCTTTGCCACCGTCGACGCTGATCTCGCCCAGCATCTTGTGAGCCGCGAAGCCGGGGAACGGGAGGGGTTTCGCGAGGTGGTGCTTTTCGGCGGGGGGCATGTGGGCCTGGCGCTGGCCAGGGCGCTGTCTCCACTGCCATTCAGGGTCACACTGATCGAAAGCCGGGAGATCGACCTCTCGCAGCTGCCCGACACCATCAGCTTTCGCCACGTCGCCATGCCAGAGGCGGAGGTGGCAGGCATCGCCTCGGGCGGCGCGGTTGTCATCCTTACCCATGACCACGCGCTGGATTTCCTGATCGCCGAGCGGGCGCTGCTGCGCGACGATCTCGCCTATGTCGGCATGATCGGTTCGGCCACCAAGCGCGCCACCTTTGCCCACTGGCTGGCGCGCGAGGGGCATGACGCCTTGATGATCAACAGGCTGGTGCTGCCCATCGGCGGATCGCTGCTTCGGGACAAGCGACCCGAGGTTATAGCAGCCCTCGTAGCCGCCGAACTTCTTTGCCTTCAGGCCACGACGCGCTGAGCGCGCCACCGCCGCGCCGTGGACCGTCTCCCTCCAAACCGACATCCCGCTTGAGGTCATCCGGCAGGCTGGGGGCGTATACATCTCCGCCAAAACGCGCTGAACCGAGCCGCGAGATCAGCGCCTGCAATAAAGACCGCAAATGTTGCGGCAGCCGTCCCCGCCGCACCGGCGGGGCGTCCGGAATGGTTAATATCTGGTTCATTTGGGTGTTTCCTGCCGTATTCTTTGAGGCTAGAATGCCGTCAAACCCCGCGGCGTTCCAACGGAATATCCGTCTGCACCCATAAAGAGAGCTTATGTATGAAGCTGGCGAAACAGTTCCCGTTGAATGCGCTCCGGGTGTTCGAGGCCGTGGCACGCAATGGCAGCTTCACCCGCGCCGGTGAAGAGCTGGGCATGACCCAGACGGCGGTGAGCTATCAGTTGAAGCTGCTGGAAGAGAATATCGGCGAGCCGCTGTTCCTGCGCCAGACGCGCCAGATCTTGCTGACGGAGACCGGGGAGCGCATGCTGCCCAAGACGACGGAAGGCTTCGAACTGCTGCGCGAGGCGGTCGCGTTGGCGCGGCGCAATGCCGACGAGGTGCTGGAGGTGCATTCGACGCCGACCTTCGCTTCACATTGGCTGGCGCGACATCTCGGCGCCTTCCAGCTCAAGCATCCCCATATCGCTGTGAGGCTGCTGCGCGGCACGAAGCTGACCGACTTTGCCCGGGAGCCGGCAGACGTCGCCATCCGCATTGGCGTCGGCCCGACCTGGCCGGGACTGGAAAGCCATCCGATCCTGCGGCTTGCCTACACGCCGATGCTGAGCCCTGTCCTGGCAGAGAGTATCGGCGGCGTGCGCGAGCCTGCCGACCTGCTGAAGCTGCCATGGATCACCGACGACGACCGCTGGCGCGTATGGTTCGAGGCGGCGGGCGTCGATGCATCAAGCCACACGGCCCGTCGGCTCGATGCGGGCGGCGCGCTGGATATGGAGGCGGCAACGGCCCTGTCGGGCCATGGCGTGGCCATGCTCAGCCCCTTCTTTGTCCAGGACGAACTGGCATCGGGCCGGCTGATCCAGCCCTTCGATTTGAGCTGGACGGACGAAAACACCTATTGGCTTGTCTATCCTCAGTCCCGGCGAAACGCCCCGAAGATCAGGGCATTCCGTCAATGGCTGCTCGACACGCTGCCACCGCTGAACCGTCAAAATACAGGCTAAGACATCATGCCCTGATCAAGGCGGCCGACGTGTCAGAAGGACATATCCGGCGCGTAGAAGCAGCGCGGGGTGTTTTCATCGGGAAACAGGCAGAGGTGATACTCGCTGTCCTGCGAACGGCGCGCATTGCTTTGCGGGAAACTGAAGACATGATCCTTGGTGACCAGCCGGTGGTCGCCGGGCCCGAGCGAGAGCTGGTAGCCGCCCTGAATGATCTTAACACTATCCGCGGGAATCATCTGGCAGTCACCAGTATGATCGTCGCCATTGCAGCAGAAGGCCTCGTAGCGCCAACCACTGTGAGCATCATGGGCATGAGCATAAGACGCATACGCAACCAGAACGCCTGTGAGGAAAATGCGCATCGGCTGATCTCCAGTGGGAAAAAAGCCGCCGGTTTCGACGCTGACCACCACTTCCGGCGGCATTGCAGACGAAATGTAACAGAACCGTCATATTAGCACCAATGCAGGAAATGAGGGGTGGTCTTTTGCAGCGCACACAAGCCTCGCACAAATTTCCGCATGGGCTCAAAGTCCCCTTTCCTTCCGTTCAAAGTTTTTGCAAGGTACGGCGTTGGGGGGAAGAAAGGGACATCCATGTATGAATTTGCCATCGCCTGGGAATGGCTGGCCTTTGCGGTCCGCTGGCTGCATGTGATCACGGCCGTGGCCTGGATCGGCTCGTCATTCTACTTCATCGCGCTCGACCTCGGCCTGGTCAAACGCCCGCATCTGCCGGTCGGCGCCTATGGCGAGGAGTGGCAGGTCCATGGCGGCGGCTTCTACCATATCCAGAAATATCTCGTGGCGCCGGCGCAGATGCCCGAGCACCTGACATGGTTCAAGTGGGAAGCCTATACCACCTGGCTCTCTGGCTTTGCTCTGCTCTGTATCGTCTACTACGGCGGCGCCGATCTCTTCCTCATCGACCGCCACGTGCTGGATCTCACCCAATGGCAGGCGATCGGCCTGTCGCTTGCTTCGCTGGCCGTGGGCTGGGTTCTTTATGACCTGCTTTGCAAGTCGCCACTCGGCAAGAACACCTGGGGCCTGATGGCCTTCCTCTACATCGTGCTTGTCCTCATGGGCTGGGGTTATACCCAGATCTTCACCGGCCGCGCCGCCTTCCTGCACCTGGGCGCCTTCACCGCCACGATCATGTCGGCGAATGTCTTCTTCATCATCATTCCCAACCAGAAGATCGTCGTCGCCGACCTGATTGCTGGCCGCACGCCCGATCCGAAATATGGCATGATCGCCAAGCAGCGCTCCCTCCACAACAACTACCTGACGCTGCCCGTCATCTTCTTCATGCTGTCGAACCACTATCCCTTGGCCTTTGCCACGGAGTTCAACTGGGTCATCGCAGCACTCGTCTTCCTGATGGGCGTCACCATCCGCCACTGGTTCAACACCACCCATGCCCGCAAGGGCAGGCCCACCTGGACCTGGATCGTCACGCTGCTGATCTTCATCGTCATCATGTGGCTCTCAACAGTGCAAAAGCCGGCGCCGGAGGGTGAACTGGCGGTCGCACCCTTCGACCAGCGCTTTGCCCAGAACGAGCATTTCGGCGCCGCACGGGATGTCATCCAGTCGCGCTGTTCCATGTGCCATGCGGCAGAACCGGTCTGGGAGGGCGTGGTCCGCCCGCCGAAAAACGTGAAGCTGGAGACCGATGCCGAAATCGCGGCCCATGCCCGGGAGATCTATCTCCAGGCCGGCCGCAGCCACGCCATGCCGCCCGGCAATATCACCGATGTCAGCCCGCAGGAACGCGCGCTGCTCGTCGCCTGGTTCGAAAGCTCTGTCGAAAAAGGCACGAGCCAATGAGCGCCACGCTTCTCCGCGGGCGGCTGATGAGCTTTCGCCGCGCGCCGGACAATGCCTCCGATACGGGCAGCTATCTCTATGAAGACGACGGCGGGCTGCTGGTCGAGGATGGGATCATCCGGGCCGTCGGCTCCTATGCCGAGATCAAGGCGGCTGCCCCCGCCGATGTCACGGAGATCGACCACCGCCCGTATCTCATCCTGCCCGGCCTGATCGATTGCCACGTGCATTTCCCGCAGATGCAGGTGATCGCCTCCTATGCCGCCAACCTCCTGGAATGGCTGAACACCTATACCTTCCCGGAGGAATGCCGCTTTGTCGAGACCGACCATGCGCAGCGCATCGCAGGCCTGTTCTTCGATGAATTGCTGCGCAACGGCACGACGACGGCGGTTGCCTATTGCTCGGTGCACAAGACCTCAGCCGACGCCTTCTTTGCCGAAAGCCTGAAGCGCGGCACCCGCATGATCGCCGGCAAGGTGATGATGGACCGAAACGCGCCCCAGGGCCTGCTGGATACGGCCGCGCTCGGCTATGACGAGACAAGGGCCGTGATCCAGCAGTGGCACGGCACGGGTCGCAACCACGTGGCCATCACGCCGCGCTTTGCCATCACATCGACGCCGCAGCAGATGGAGGCCGCCCAGGCGCTGGCCCGCGAATTCCCGGACCTGCATATCCAGACACACCTGTCGGAAAACCAGGACGAGATCAGCTATACCTGCTCGCTCTATCCCGACGCCAAGGACTATACCGACATCTACGCCCATTATGGCCTGCTCGGGCCTAAAACCCTGCTGGGTCATGCGATCCACCTCAGCGACCGGGAACTGGATGCAATCAGCGAAGCCGGCGGCATCGCCATTCACTGCCCGACCTCGAACCTCTTCCTCGGCTCCGGCCTGTTTCCGCTGAAGGCCTTCAAGCGCCGGGAAAAGCCTGTTCGCATCGCCGTTGCTACCGATGTCGGCGGCGGTTCCAGCTATTCCATGCTGAAGACCATGGACGAGGCCTACAAGATCCAGCAATTGCTGGGCGAGAGGCTGAACCCGCTGGAAAGTTGGTATCACATGACACTCGGCAACGCCGAGGCCCTGTCCCTTGCAGACAGGATCGGCACGCTGGAACCGGGCACGGACGCCGACCTGGTCGTGCTCGATGCTACCGCAACGCCCGCCATGCGACTGCGCATGGAAACGGTGAAAACCTTGGGCGAGGAACTCTTCCTGCTTCAGACGCTCGGCGACGATCGCTCCGTGGTGGAGACCTATGTGGCCGGCAAGGCGATGAAACCACAGGCGATGTGAGGCTGATATGAGCGGATATTCCGGCACCCCGCTCGACCGCAAACTTGGCCTGAAGGCCGGAATGCGGGTCTTGTTCATCGGCCTGCCGGATCATCTCGCCGGTCTGAAAGCCGTCGAGGGGCTCGCCGAGGTGTTGACGGAGTGGCCGGTCGGCACGCCAGGCGCCCGCCTCGACTATATCCACGTCTTCGAGACGGGGCGCGGATCGCTCGAGACCATGATGCCGCGTCTCCTGGCCTTGGTGGCGCCTGCCGGCATGATCTGGATTTCCTGGCCGAAAAGGGCATCGAAAGTGCCGACCAGCATCACGGAGGATGTGCTGCGGGAGATCTTCCTGCCAACAGGCCTTGTCGACGTGAAGGTCTGCGCCGTGGACGAGACCTGGTCAGGCCTTAAATTCGTCGTGCGCAA
Organism: Rhizobium sp. RU36D; assembly: GCF_900176345.1. GTDB lineage: Bacteria > Pseudomonadota > Alphaproteobacteria > Rhizobiales > Rhizobiaceae > Allorhizobium. Next base: position 68,321 of record NZ_FWXU01000016.1, on the reverse strand, counting down.
GGACTTGCGAAACACTTGGCCTGAGACGTGATGCGAGTGTCCGGGCGATTTGTCCTGGATCATGGACAAGCCGGATGCTCCCGCCAAAATGGTCAGGCGCACGATTGGGAGACCCCATGACGAACCTGATGCTGAACCTCGCAGTCGGCACGCTGATGATTTCCATCACCGTGGTCATCCACACCTTCGGGCTGATGGCGGTGACCCATGCGATGAACTGGATCACGGGAGCTTTGCGCATCGACGGCCATCGCAGCCGCGTGATCGCCATGAACAGCGTTGTCATCGGCATTTTTGCCGTCCTCACCGCCGAGGTCTGGCTATGGGCCGCCTGCTACGACCTGCTCCGCGTCGTCGCAGACTTCCCGACCGCGCTCTACTTTTCCACGACCACCTTTGCCACCGTCGGCTTCGGCGACATCACCGCCGATCCGGACTGGCGCATGCTATCGGCCCTGCAGGGCGTCAACGGCTTCCTCCTGATCGGATGGTCCACCGCCTACCTCGTCGCCGCCGGCATCCGCGTCGGCCCCTTCCGCTCCGGCGAGCATTTCTGATACGAAGCCATGGCAAAGAGAGCGCGCAGCTTGGGAGCCAGTATGTCGAAAAAATACGGTCGAACCTTCCATTTGCCGATGTCGCCAGGCGCCACCAGCGATGACAAGATCATGAACGACGCGGCAGCCCTCGACTCCCTGACAGAGGTGGTGATCACCGAGAAGATGGACGGCGAGAACACCACGATCTTTCAAGGCGGCTGTCATCCACGCAGCCCGGACGCGCGCTACCACCCCTCACGCGACTGGATGAAGGCCTTTGCCTCGGGCATATCGCCCATGTTGGCGAAAGACGAACGCATTGTGGGAGAATATCTCTTTGCGCGCCACTCGATCGCATACGTCGCCCTGCCCTCCTATTTCTTGGGATTTGCTTGGATAGTGGGAGACGAAATTCAATCCTGGGACGACACACTGCACCGCTTCGAAGACCTTGGCATAACCAGCGTTCCCCTGCTTTACCGCGGCGCATTTTCCAATACCGCGATCCGGCAGATCATTGCAGGGATGAACTTCGCGACCCAGGAGGGCTTCGTGGTCCGCAGCGCCGAGGCGTTCCATGAAAGCGACATGCCAAGGCTTCTCGCCAAATATGTTCGCCAGGATCATGTGCAAAGCGAGACCCACTGGATGCAGGCCGAAATTGTCAAAAACGGCCTCGCCTGATCCACTCCAATCCGACTAACAGGTAAAAAAATTTTACCTGTTAGTCGTTCACACTCTTAACATGCCTCTGCCAGCCGTGATATTGCCAAGGAAAGGATCATCCAAGGGGCAGGATCATGGGCAAGGCACTGGAAATTTCCGATCTCAAGCGCATGGCAAGGCGGCGCGTGCCGAAGCTGTTTTTCGACTATGCCGATAGCGGCGCCTATTCCGAATCCACCTACAGGGCAAACGAGAGCGATTTTGCCAAGATCAAGCTCCGGCAGCGCGTCATGGTCGACATGACCAATCGCTCGCTGACAACAACCATGATCGGGCAGCCCGTGTCCATGCCCGTTGCCTTGTCTCCGACCGGACTCACCGGCATGCAGCATGCCGATGGCGAGATGCTGGCAGCGCAGGCGGCGGAAGAATTCGGCGTGCCCTTCGCACTCTCGACCATGAGCATCTGCTCGATCGAGGATGTCGCCTCGGCCACCAAGAAGCCGTTCTGGTTCCAGCTCTATGTCATGAAGGACCGGGATTTCATCGCCAACCTGATCGAGCGGGCGCGCGCGGCGAACTGCTCGGCGCTGATATTGACCGCCGACCTTCAGATCCTGGGCCAGCGCCACAAGGACCTGCGCAACAGCCTCTCGGCGCCGCCGAAGCTGACGCCGAAGCACCTGTTCCAGATGGCCATGCGTCCCCGCTGGTGCTGGGACATGCTGCACACCCAGCGACGGACCTTCCGCAACATCCATGGCCACGCCAAGAACGTCTCCGACCTCTCCTCGCTGGGCGCTTGGACCGCGGAACAGTTCGACCCGCAACTCTCCTGGAAGGACGTAGAGTGGGTCAAGAAGCTCTGGGGCGGCAAGCTGATCATCAAGGGCATTCTGGACCCCGAGGACGCCCGCATGGCGGCTGAAACCGGCGCTGATGCCATTATCGTATCCAACCATGGCGGCCGCCAACTCGACAGCGCCCATTCCTCCATCGCCATGCTGCCGCGCATCGTCGATGCCGTGGGCGACAAGGTCGAGATCCACATGGATGGCGGCATCCGCTCGGGCGGTGACGTTTTGAAGGCGGTGGCACTCGGCGCCAAGGGCACCTATATAGGCCGGCCCTTCCTCTATGGGCTTGGCGCGGGCGGCAAGCAGGGCGTGACCACGGCGCTAGAGATCATCCGCAAGGAACTGGACATCACCATGGCGCTGTGCGGAAAGCGGCGGATCACCGAGATCGACCGGGATATCATCGCCGAGAGTCCGTTCTGATCTGCGATATACACGACACTGGCACGGCTTCAACAGAAAGGCCGTGCCAGTGCATTGTCATTAGGCGTCAGTCCTCGCGCCGCTCCGTCTCCGGCAACCAACCGCGAGTCAGGCCCTTGCTGATGCAGCCGCGGGCGAGGTCGATCTGTTCGCGGAGATAGCCGCAATCCCTAAGCAGGGTCTCGATCGTTGCGCGGGCATCGCCATTGTGCCAGGCAAGCGCGGCATCGACAGAACTGGGCTGTATGGTGGGGCTGTTGCGTTCAGCCAGCATGGGATGGACTCCGTATGGATTTGCGCCTGGGCGCCGCATAAAGGTTGCAGTTTCACGTCTGAGGACGCCGGGTCGCGAGCCCGATCATTGCGTCCCTCGCCTCCGGAGGTGAGGGCAAACTAGCGGCGGAATCGAGTCGCGGCAAACGCAGACCGCCTCTTCCCAAGACAAATTTTAAGGGGTTAATTGTCGGCCGCCTCAGCCGATCCAACCGGTTGACAAGGCGCTCACCCAGTCCCCCATGCCGCGCTCGCGTGCGAGTCTTGCCATCGCCAGATTGTCGTAGCGCACCTGCCGGAATGTCGGCTGCCAGCCGCGCGCGGTCTTCTCCAGCACCGCATAGGCCGCAAAGGGCGTGCCGGCCTGGGCCTTGTGGTAGAAGGGCACATCATAATCGAAGCCGGGGCAGCCGACGCTACCGGGATTGACGATCAGCCGCCCGTCGGACAGCTGAACGGACCGGGCGATATGGCTGTGGGCGCAGAGGATCAGCGGATAGTCGATGCCCGCCGCAAGCGCCTCGATGTCTTCCAGCGGCTTTAGATGAAGGACGCCGTCCTTCGACAGGGTCTCCGTCCAATAGGTGTTGTCGTCCTGAGGCGTCGCGTGGCAGAGATAAGCCTCGTCCTCCATCACGGCGCTGAACGGCAGGTTGCGGATCCAGTCGAGATGTGCTTCGCTCAACTGTGCGATCGATGGCCGCTCCCAGTCGCCCATCTCGACGGCTGGCCGGTCGGTCAGCGCCCGGTCATGATTGCCACGCACCGTCAGCGCATCAAGTGGCAGGAGAAGATCCGCCGTCTTGCCCGCCTCCAGCGGGCCGGAAAAGCAATCGCCGAGATTGACGATCCTGGTGATGCCGAGCCGCTTGATGTCGTCCAGCACCGCCTCAAGCGCAAGGTGATTGCCGTGAATGTCGGCAATGGCGGCGAACTGCATGCCTCAGCTGCCCCGATAGGTGGAATAGCCATAGGGCGAAAGCAGCAGCGGCACGTGATAATGCGCCGAGGGGTCGCTGATGCCGAAGCGGATCGGGATGATGTCGAGGAAGGGCGGATCGGTCAGCGGCGCGCCCTGCCCTTTCAGATATTCGCCGGCGTGAAACAGCAATTCATAGCTTCCCACGGTGAACTCGTCGCCATCCAGGATCGGTCCGCCATCCACGCGTCCGTCGCTATTGGTGAAGACGGTCTTGATCAGTTCCACCGCTTCGCTGCTGACACGCAGCAACTGGATGCGAAGCCCGGCTGCCGGCTTGCCGAGGGCGGTATCGAGGACGTGGGTGGTGAGGCCTGTCATGGCGAGCCTTTCAGACGGAAAGCGGTGAAATGATCCTGGATTGTCTCAAACACAAGAATGCACGGGCAAACGCCGAGATCAATCCCGAACAGCCTCCGGCTGCAGAATGGTAAAGGGCTGATCGAAAAAGAATTCCTCGAGATTGTTGCCAGGTCCATCCCGGTCCACGATCAGGAAGTCGCAAACCCCGCCAACAGCCATTAGCGGGTGATGCCAGACATTGCGCCCATAGTTCACGCCCTGGTCGCCGCGGGCAAGAAACACCTGCGGGCGCCCCGGCCGCCCTGCCTCGTCAGCCGAGACTGCCACCAGGAACGGACGGCACGACAACGGCGAAAAGCTCTGGCTGCCAAGGGGATGGCGCTCCATCATGTCGATCCGGTAAGGGAAGGCGCGTGGCTGGCCGCGAAAGATATTGATGATCACCCGCGCGCCCTCGCCCACGACGTCAGGCGCGGCAAGGGCATGAAACCGCTCGGTCGTACCGCCATTGATCAGCCGCATGCTCGCCGGATCAGCCTCGATGACATCGCCGAACGGCGCAAAGGCGGAGGCGGTCAAGGGCTGGGGTATGAGGATTTCGGTCATGTCTATTCGCCTTGCGCGTGGGGAGAGAGGAGTGTGTCGAGCAAGGCGACAAGATCCGACACTTCACTTTTCGCAGTCTCGTAAACGACTTGAAGGTTCATGCTGAGATAGCCATGGGCCAGCCGGTTGCGCATGCCTCGCATATTGCTCCACGGTATTTCAGGGTGATCTGCCACGAAGTGAGGGGCCTTTGCCATGACCTGCATCGCAGTCTCCGCAACGATCAGCAAGGTCATGCCAACAGCCCTTTGCAAGACCATGTCATTCCTGAACTCTTCAAACGTGTGCGACGCTACCATCTCATTTGCCTCAAGCGCAGCTTGTCTCATCTGCCGGAGCAGATATGGCAGCCGTTCCGACTCGTTCATATGGGTTTGGCCTCAGCCATGATCCGGCTACGCAACTCGTCCGGAATGTCCCCGGGTGTCAGAAGATGAACAGGAACGCCGCGCATGATGTGTTCCAGCGTGTCCTGCAAGCCGCCCAGCGAAAACAATGTGGAACCGGGCAAGTCATCCACCAGGATATCCAGATCGCTGTCCGGACCATCTTCGCCACGGGCAACCGAGCCAAAGACACGCGGATTGGCCGCGTTGAAGCGTTGTGTCGCTTCGCGGATGGCTTCACGGTTCTTCTCAAGCGCTTCCGAGGGTCTCATGGCTGTCCTTGCTCCCCCCATGAATATAAGCGAGCAGTCGGCAGGAAGGAAGCGGCCAATGCAGGAGGGGCAAACCTGCGACCGCCAGCAGACATAAAAAAGACGCCGGCTTTCGCCGGCGCCAAGTCATTTGATATCGGTTGCCGATCAGGCTGCAGCAGAGGCTGCCAGCGGCACTTCCGAAATGGTCTTGAGAACCTGGGAAGCGATCGCATAGGGGTCGCCCTGGCTGTTCGGACGACGGTCTTCCAGGTAGCCCTTGTAGCCGTTGTTCACGAAGGAATGCGGAACGCGGATCGACGCGCCACGGTCGGCAACGCCGTAGGAGAACTTGTTCCACGGAGCGGTTTCGTGCTTGCCGGTCAGGCGCAGATGGTTGTCCGGACCGTAAACGTCGATGTGCTCTTTCCAGTTCTTGCCAAAGGCAGCCATGAGAGCTTCGAAATACTCCTTGCCGCCGACTTCGCGCATGTACTTGGTGGAGAAGTTGCAGTGCATGCCCGAGCCGTTCCAGTCGGTATCGCCGAGCGGCTTGCAGTGCCATTCGATGTCGATGCCGTACTTTTCGCAGAGGCGCAGCAGCAGGTAGCGAGCGACCCAGATCTGGTCGGCGGCCTTCTTGGAGCCCTTGCCGAAAATCTGGAATTCCCACTGGCCCTTTGCCACTTCGGCATTGATGCCTTCGTGGTTAATGCCAGCTTCCAGGCAAAGCTCCAGATGCTCTTCAACGATCTGGCGAGCGACCGAGCCGACATTCTTGTAGCCGACGCCGGTGTAGTAAGGACCCTGCGGAGCCGGGTAACCGGATTCCGGGAAGCCGAGCGGACGGCCGTCCTTGTAGAAGAAGTATTCCTGTTCGAAGCCGAACCAGGCATCTTCGTCGTCGAGGATGGTCGCACGGCTGTTGGACGAGTGCGGCGTGACACCATCCGGCATCATGACTTCGCACATGACCAGCACGCCGTTCTTGCGCGCTGGATCGGGATAGACGGCGACCGGCTTCAGCACGCAGTCAGAGCTGTGGCCTTCAGCCTGCATCGTCGACGACCCGTCGAAGCCCCACAGCGGAAGCTGATCGAGCGAGGGGAAGCTATCGAATTCCTTGACCTGCGTCTTGCCGCGCAGGTTCGGCACCGGCTTGTAGCCGTCGAGCCAGATGTACTCGAGCTTGTACTTGGTCATTCTTCGTCTCTCTTCAGTCAAGCGCCCCTAGGTGGGCACAACAGAGGGGGTGATTCTCCGGCAGTCCGGCGAGTCCCCCTTAACGAAGCATGAAGCGTGCCAACTTCGAGATGCGCGTTGAACAATTTTGCCACCAGCTACCCAAACCCTCGCGAAATCCGGCTAAACCAGTAATTTCTTTAATAGTTTTCGCTTAACATCAGGGAACATTGAAATGGCATGTGGCGTTTATAGACGCAAATTCAGGGTGTGCTGGGAGTGATGAATTCGCACTCACTGAAATAAATCGCCGGAATGTGCCTATAAAATGAGCAAATTGCACTTTTCATGTGCATTTGGTTATGCGGCGTGATATGCAAGGTTCATCAGGCTGAAAAGCCGAGTGTAAACGTGAGGCAGTAGCATGAGCATGACAACGAACATGGTTCGGGAATCGGCGAAGATCTACCAGTTTCCGGTCCGCAACCTGCAGAAGATCAATGAAATGCGTGAGCGCGCAACGGCGCGTCCCGTGATTTACGAAAGCGGCTCCGCCAGCTGGTATCACGAAGACGCGATCCGCGAAGCGGAAGAGGCGCGCAAGCAATGACGGCACAATGAGCAGTCGGCCCGGGCTTCCCGCGCCGACTTTCTCATCCGTTGCCTGTAAAGGTTTTCGGCGCGTGCCGCTAACGCGCCTGAAGCATTCCAAAGTCTGGCCTTTGATACGACCGGCTTAAAACATGGCCTGCAGCCGCAAAAGCGCAATGCGCTCCACCTGGGCCGCCGCCGTTTCAAATTCGACCTGCCGCTCATTGCCGATCCGCTGCTCGAACGCTGCCAAGATGTCTTCCTTCGTCAGTCCCTTGACCGCTATGATGAACGGAAAGCCGAATTTTGCCGTGTAGGCGGTATTCAATTCGGTGAAGCGTGCAAACTCCGCAGCATCGAGCCGATCGAGGCCCGCACCGGCCTGTTCCTTGCGGCTGTCTTCCGTCAACCCACCTGCCATGGCGAGCTTGCCGGCGAGATCCGGATGGGCGCGCAGCACACCAAGCCTCTCATCCTCGCTAGCCATCCGAAACGCCTCGACCAGGGCCGCATGCACACCCATCGCGGTGAGCGGTTCGACGATACGACCGGCATCATAGGCGCGCTCGGCCAGATAGGGCGAGTGTTCGATGACACCGCCATAGCGGGAAACAAAATCGTCGCGGCTGATCATCAGATGGTGTCCGGCTTGTGATGCTTATGCCAGTGTTCGGCGATCTCGATGCGCTTGGGGATCCAGACCTTCTCGTGGCTGGTGACATAGTCGATGAAGCGGGCGAGCGCCGCGGCACGACCGGGTCGACCGACGAGGCGGCAATGCAGGCCGACGGACATCATCTTTGGGCTGCCGGCCTTGCCTTCCTCGTAGAGCACGTCAAAGGCGTCCTTGAGATAGGTGAAGAACTGGTCGCCGGAATTGAAGCCCTGCGGCGTGGCAAAGCGCATGTCATTGGTTTCGAGCGTATAGGGAATGATGAGGAAGGGTTTGCCGTCCACGCCCTTGACCCAATATGGCAGGTCATCGGCATAGCTGTCGGAGGAATACATGAAGCCGCCCTCCTCCATAACCAGCCGCAGCGTGTTGTCGGAGGGCTTGCCCTGATACATGCCGAGCGGATGGGAGCCGGTCAGCTCCTTATGCAGGCGCACCGCCTCCAAAATATGCTGGCGCTCCACGTAGACGGGAAAGTCCTTGTATTCCAGCCAGCGATAGCCGTGGCTGGCAATTTCCCAGTCTGCTTCCTTCATGGCAGCCACGGCCTCGGGATTGCGCGCCATCGCAAGCGTGACCCCATAGACCGTGACGGCAACCTTGCGGTCGGTGAACATGCGCCACAAGCGCCAGAAGCCGGCGCGCGAACCATATTCGTAGATCGACTCCATGTTGAGGTTGCGCTGGCCGGGCCAGGGCTGCGCCCCGACGATCTCCGACAGGAGATTTTCCGAGGCCGGATCGCCGTCGAGAATGCAGCTTTCGCCGCCTTCCTCATAGTTGAGCACAAATTGCACCGCGACGCGGGCATCGCCTGGCCATTTCGGATCGGGGGTGGAGCGGCCGTAGCCGATGAGGTCGCGGGGATAGTCTTTATGCATCGGGCATCACCTTGGTCTTGATGCCGCGAACGGTAAGCATCCCATGCAGGCTTGTCGAGATGCAAAACTTGGACCGGGCTGTTGCCTTTTTCGTCCTGAGGTCGGGCCCACCGTCAGGCGATGCGGCGGGCCGAAACCCTGCCCATGGGGTGCAGCGAATGAACCTGGAACGGCGCGCCGACCTCCCGTTCGATGAACAGCGCCAGGTTGGAAAACACAACGGGCTCCTCCAGCAATGGGTCGAACAGGGCGTGCAGCGCCCTGTCCACCCGCGCCATGTCGCCGCCACCCACGGGGCCGGTCAAGGTCATGCGGAAGCGGTATTCTTCCATCACATAGGGATCACCCCAGCGATGCAGGTTGGCGAATTGCGTCGCCGATAGACCATCCGGATTGCGCCGCTCGATCTCGGCTTCACTGAGGGGCGCACGAAAGGCATCGAATTCCTGGATCACGGCCGACGACACGAATTGCAGGCTGTCGCAGGGTCGGGCCGGCGCCAGGCCGAAATGATCCCCGAGCCGCAGAACCTCAAGACGGGGAATTTCAAACGGCTCGATCGTACCGGCAAAACGCATCATGTCGCGCAACAGTGCCGACTCGCTCATGCCGTCATTGAGGCGGAACGGCGCCTTGATCGTCGCGTGGAAACCGTAGCGACGGGGCATTGCCGTGTAATAGGCGATCTCATGGATGCCCAGCCCGCGGACATCGGGATGATCGACCGGTGCATCGGAATAGGCGTTGCGACCCAGCCAGCTGGCAGCCACAAGCGTCAGCGGATCGCTCGGAGGTGGCGTGAAGAAGATGGCATACCGCATGCTGATCACCTCGTCCGTCTGTCGCCGACAAACTTTAGCAATTAACGTTATAGGCAAGCAGTTAGGTGATTTGCGTGACAGGATCACGACGGGCAAAGGCCCCTGCACTTCATCTTTGACGCGAAGCGGACGCCAGGTGATGGGCCATGTCAAAGCCCGGCGGAAGGGAAATCGAGGCGCCCGTCAGGGGGGCGAGCACGGCCTCTGCGAGCCGGTGGGCAAGGCCGAAGCTCACCTTGAAGCCGCCGGTGAGGGCCAGAACATTCCCGTGCTCGGGATGCGGACCTACCATGGGATCGCGCTCGATCGCCTTCGGCCTAAGCCCTGCCCAACGCGCGATCACATCTGCGTCATGCAGCGACGGAACGAGCGCACGGGCCCGCGCGGTCAAGTCCTCCAGCTGGGAATCGGTGTCGAAGGGCTGATCGAAGCTGTTTTCGCTGGTGCTGCCGATGGCAACCGTGCCGTCGCCATGCGGCACGATGTAGAGGCCATCGAGAAAGACCAGCGGCAGATCGGGATTGATCGCGGCCCGCAAAAGGGCGGCCTGCCCCTTGACAGCCTGTCCGAGCGGCCGCGGCAGATCCGGGCCAAGCGAGGCGAGAAGGTCGAAGGACCGATGGCCAGCTGCGACGATACAGTGGCCGTAGGCGATCCTCTCCCCGTCGGACAACAAAGCTGCAGATCCTGCAGTATCGAAGCCGACAACATCAGTGCCCTCCATGATGCTGACATTTGCCAGGCGTTCCGCCGAGCGGCGCAGCGCGGCCGTCAGCCCACGGGGCGAGACGCGCGCGGCAAAGGTATCATGGACCAGAGGCTGACCGGTCTCCACGACGGGCCATCCGGCCTCCAGCGGTGCGGTAATGACATTCCAGGCGAAGCTGCGGCTACCCTGGCGCCAGTGTATGTCGGCATCGCGCTGATGCCCCAGCGCGATGTCCACCAGATGCGGCTTTGGCAAGGGGATCAGCCGGCCGCAGCGACGATAGCCGGCATCAAGCCCTGTCTCGGCCTCGAGTGCGGCGATCTCCTCCTCCAGAGACAGGAGGGCGTCGAACTGGAACTGCTTCTTGGCCGACCAGCGATCGGGCATATGCGGCATCAGGGCGCCGAGAATGCCGCCGCTTGCGCCGCTCGCAACACCCGACCCGTCGATCAGCAGTGTGTCGATGCCGGCCCGCCCCGCCTTGACGGCGGCCCAGAGGCCCATAATGCCGCCGCCGACGATCAAAAGCGTCACCGGCGATTGACGGCGGCCCGCCCCGGCCGTATCGGCATGTCCCATGATCAGTTCCATCAGCGATCCGGAAAACGGCCCAGAACGCGGCAACGAGCAGCAAAGCCTCGAATGGCATGAGGGCGATATGCCCTATTCGACCGCCTTTGGCGACCACTTTTATTGCCGCACCGATGGCCGCCTGGAATGCGATCACGTCTTCCTCGGCGGCAACGGCCTGCCGCAGCGCTGGACCAGGGACGGTGCGTTCCAGATCGGCGAACTCGGCTTCGGCACCGGATTGAACCTGTGCGAGACCTGGCGCCAGTGGAAGGAAAGCCGCACACCCCTAGGCTTTCTGTCCTTCACATCCTTCGAACTCTATCCCATGACAGCGCAGGAGCTGGATCGTGCGCTTATCCGCTTTCCGCAGATCGATGCGGAACGGGAAGCCCTGGTCGCGCTGTGGCCGGACCAGCCCAAGGGCACAATCGCCCTCGATCTCGACGCGCAGACGCGCCTGACGGTGGTCTGCGGTCCGGCGCTCACGGGGATCCGGGCGCAGGACACGACCTTCGACGCCTGGTTTCTCGATGGCTTCGCGCCGGCCAGAAACCCTGACATGTGGTCGCTGGAGCTGATGCAGGCGCTCCATGCCAAGACGTCGCCGGATGGCACCTTTGCGACCTATGCCGCAGCGGGCTTCGTGCGCCGCAACCTCACCGCGTCGGGCTTTCAGGTCGAGCGGCGCAAGGGCTTTGCCGGCAAGCGCGAAATGCTTTGCGGCACAAAGGCCTGATATTCTTCCCTCACCTCGCCCCGCTCTGGCGGCCTGGTTGGGTGAGCATCCAGCGATCGATCTTCTGCTCCAGCAGTTCGGGGCTGATCGGCTTCGACATGTAGTCGTCCATGCCGGCGGCGAGACACAGCTCCCGGTCGCTTTCCAGCGCATGGGCCGTCACCCCGATGATCGGCACATGGCGGCCATCTCCGGCTTGCGCCTCGAGTGCGCGGATCGCTCGCGTTGCCTCATGGCCGTTCATCACCGGCATCGACACGTCCATGAGGATTACGCCCGGATCCAGCCGCTTGTAGGATTCGACCGCCGCCGCGCCATTGGCGACGATGACGAATTCGATCCCCATGCCATGCAGGATCTGGGTGAAGACGATCTGGTTGACCTCGTTGTCCTCGGCGACCAGCACGGCCGGATGCGACTTGAGCACGGCGGACGCCGTTGTCGCCTGCGGTTCGCGCATGGTTATCTCGGGCAGTTCTGAGGCTGGCTCCACGTGCCTTGTCCCGCTGCCGCGCCTGATACGCCCTGCCCGCACCACATCGACGATCGCAGCACGCAGCATATAGGCGCGCGCCGGCTTCATCAGATGGGCCTGCACGTTGAGTTCGCGGAAGATGTGTTCGTCGCCGACCATGTCCATGGAGGTCAGGAAGATGATGGCGATATCGTCGAACCGCCGGTCCCCGCGGATCAAGCGCGCCACATCCATGCCGTTCATGCCGGGCATCTGGTAATCGATCACCAGAGCGTCGATGGCGATGCCCGTGCGCGCCGCCTCGTCCAGGATCGCCAGCGCATAACGGCCATTCTCGACGGCCACGCCGTCAAAGCCCCAATTCGCCAGTTGCTCGGTCAGGATACGCCGGTTGATGGCATTGTCGTCGATGACCAGGATGCGCGCGTCCTGAACGTTGAACGGCACCGGGTTCAGCCTCTGGCGGTCCTTGGCGATGACGAAAGGCAGATAGACGGTGAAAACCGATCCCCTGCCCACTTCGCTCTCCACCTCGATCCGCCCGCCGAACAGGTCCACCAGCCCCGCCGTGATCGCGAGACCAAGACCGGTTCCTTCATGACGGCGGGTCGAGGAGGCATCCACCTGGGAGAACTTGTCGAAGATCGCATCGCGCTTGGATGGCGGAATGCCGATGCCGGTATCCTCGATGCGGATCGCCGTCATCACATGGCCCGGCTCCGCCGGCTCGGACGAAAGCTCGATCAGCACATGGCCCTTTTCCGTGAATTTCACGGCATTGCCGACGAGATTGGTGACAATCTGACGGAAGCGCCCGGCATCGCCGACCACCATATGGCGCATGGTTGCGTCGCCACGCACGATGAGTTCGATGTCCTTTTCCGCGGCGGATGTCGATAAGAGCGTTGCGACATCCTCGATCGCTTCCACAGGATCGAAAGGCGCCTTGCGCAGGCTGAGCTGCCCGGCATCGATCTTGGAGAAGTCCAGGATATCGTTGATGATCGTCAGCAGCGCATTTCCTGACTTGACGATGATATCGACAAAGGTCTTCTGCCGGGTGTCCATCGCCGACTTGGACAGAAGCTCCGCCATGCCGAGCACACCGTTCATCGGCGTGCGGATTTCATGGCTCATATTGGCCAGGAATTCGGACTTGGCGCGGTCGGCGGTCTCGGCCCGCAGCAGCAGTTCCGTCAGCTCTTGTTCGCGCTGCTTGATCTCGGTGACATCGGTGCAGGCGATGGTCCAGCGCCCACGGCCGCTCACCGTCACTTCCATCTGCACCCAGGTCTTCCGGTCGGCCAGGAAGACAACCGAGAAGGGCTTGATGTCTTCCCCGTCGGCCGTCCAGGCCTGGAAAAACTCGTCCGGATTGTCGCCGAAATCGCCACGCGCGGCGCAGTGGTCGAAGCAGGCGCGCCATGGCTGTCCCTGCGCCACAAGGTGTGGCGGCAGATCGAGGATTTCTGGCAGCGCGTCATTGGCCAGCTTGATCTCTTCGCCCTCGATCACCAGCAGGCCCTGTGACATCACGCGCGTGGCGTCGCGCATCACCTGGCCAAGTTCGGCCAGCCGCGCCCGCGCCTCGCTGATCTCCTGCTCGCGCTGGCGCACGTCGGTGATGTCGGAATAGGTGATGAGCACGCGGCCATCGATGATCGCCTGGCAGGTGACCACCACCATCTTGCCGTCGGATGCCTTAAGCTCCTGGTGGGGTGTTTCTTCGACAACCCGCAATTCCTCAAGCCGCTGGCCCGCTTCGGCCGAAAAGTCCAGGTCGCTCCACCAGGTCCAGCCCTGCTCGTGCCGGATCTGCTCGAATTCCAGGAAACTGTGGCCCTCAAGGGTTTCGGTGACCGGCCATTCCCAGATCTCGGCGACTTTCGCATTGGCGAATTCGATCGTGCGGTCCTTGCCCAGGATCAGCACCCCAACCGGCATGCTGCGCAGGATACCATTGAGATAAGCCGAGAAGCGCTCCGCCTGTCCCTGCGCTTCGATCAATTGCTGCTCGCGGGTCTTCAGCGCGGACACGTCGGTGATCGAGCCGACCAGATATCGCCGCTGGTCCGTGGTTTCGATGCGCTCCACCCGCGTGATGACTGGCATCTGCCGGCCATCTTCGAAGGTAAGCACCTCGTGTTTTTCAACCGTTGCATTGTCCCGAAGCACGGCCTCGTTCTGCTCTCGCAGCTCCTCCCCCGTCTGAGGGAACATCTCGCTTTCCGTCTTGCCCAGGAATCGCTCGCGTGGACCGCCGAGGATCTGTTCATAGGCGGCGTTCATGAACACCAGACGGCCGGCGCTATCGCGCAGGAAGACCGGCACCTGCATCTGCTCAAGCGCAGACCGATAAAGGCTGGTTTCCAGCTCCCGCTGCCGGAGCGCCGTGATGTTGGAATAGGCGATCAGATACTTGCCGGTTTCCAGCCGCTTGCTGTGGACGGCGAAGACATCGCCATGGGGGCTTATCAACTCCCAGGCCGAGCGCGAATCATTTGCCCGCAACTGCTCCACGCGGCGCCGATAGAGCGCATCGACCGTATCGCATTCCAGATTTTGCGCACCAACCTGCAGGCCATATTCCAGGAACTGCCGATAGGTCCAGCCGGTGATGTCGAAGTCATGTTCGACCTTCCACACATCGTAGAATGCGTCATTGGCATATTCGATCACGAAGTCCGGATCGACGATCAGAATACCGACCGGCAGCGCCCGCAACAGGGTCTCCAGATGCAGGTGCAGGCCCTCGGCCTCCTGCCTGGCGGCGTCAAGTTCGGCCTCGCGCGCCATCTGCTGGGAGATGTCGTTGACCGATCCGACGATGTAGCGCTCGCCGTCGCTTGTCTCCACCCGCATCGTCCGGGAAACGATCGGCACGGCGGTGCCGTCTTCATGAAGAACGGTATCGAAGGCCTGAACCGACTCGCCCGTATCGAGAAGCTTCTGATTGTTGTCGTAATACTGCTCGCCAAGCTCGCCAAAGGTCTCGACCTCGACCTTCCCAAGCACATCCTCGGCCTTCAGGCCGCGCAGCGCCAAATAGCTGCGGTTCACGAAGATCGTCTGGTGGGATGCATCCCGCACATAGACGCCGCTGGGCGCATTTTCCAGGATCGTGCGGCACAGTTCTTCCGACAAACCATGCTGGTCGGACGAGGTTCGGGTGAAGCTGGACTGGCCACCGGATGCGCGCTGCACCTCGGTCTCGTCAAACATCCCGAAAACATAGACGGAGCCGTCATCGGTTTCGAATTTTTCCAGGCGCACGCGATAGCGCGCCGGGGAGAACGGATCGAAACACAAGGCGCTTTCTTCCTCTCCGAAGACCAGCGTGCGGCGCTCGCGCTCCTCGCAGGCCTCGTCCTCGGGGCGGTCCGAAAGGTCGGCAAAGGTCTGGCCGATGAAATCCTCGACCGTCAGGCCGAAGAAGCGCGCATAGGCGTCGTTGACCGCGACATAGCGCAGCTCGCTGTCCTTGACATAGGCCGGCACCTTGAGCGCACGGATCCTGGTGCAGGCAAGTGCCAGCAGGCCATTATCTTCCGTCGTCAATATGCACCTCCCGCCTGCGACTGTCGCATTATGGTAAACGAAGAATCACTAACACAGCTTTTACGCGTCGACTCTTAACGGCAACAGTATTCTGTTTTCAGAGACGAAGCCGCGCGGACTTTTCGCGGATGTTCTGGGAAAGTCAGCCTGTGGTCGCAAACAGCCACGCCATCGCGCCGCAAATTCTGTCAGAAATCGATGTCGAGGATAACACAGCGGATATACCATGAGCGACATCGGCAACGCAGGCACGACTGATCTCGAGACAATGCCATCCCCGACAGAACGCCGCCGTCGCGGGGGCGGACGCGGCGCCGAGCGCAGCCGCGCCAACAGCGGCTCCAACTACCGCAATCTCGTCAACCGGATGGCGAAAACCGAACTGCTCGACCCCGAGGCGCTCAACGATATCCACGAGGCATCGCTGACCATCCTTGAGGAAATAGGCATGGATATCATCCTGCCGGAGGCGCGCGCGATCATGCGCCGCGCCGGAGCCTCGGTGACGGAAGGGTCGGAGCGGGTGCGGTTCGACCGCGGACTGATCCTTGAGATGATTTCCTCCGCCCCGTCGCAATTCACCATGCATGCCCGCAATCCCGCCCGCAATGTCGAGATCGGCGGCAACAACCTCGTCTTTGCCCAGATCGCCAGCGCGCCTTTCGTGGCCGACCGCGAAGGTGGCCGCCGCGCCGGCAACCAGGAGGACTACCGCAAGCTGGTCAAGCTCGCGCAATCCTATGACGTGATCCACACCACAGGCGGCTATCCGGTCGAGCCGATCGATATCCACGCATCGGTGCGCCATCTCGATTGCCTCTCGGACATGGTCAAGCTCACCGACAAGGTGTTCCATGCCTATTCGCTCGGCCGGCAGCGCAACCTCGATGCGTTGGAAATCACCCGTATCGGCCGCGGTATTTCCATGGAGCAGATGGAACGTGAACCCTCACTCTTCACCATCATCAACTCGTCGTCGCCGCTCCGCCTCGATGGCCCGATGCTCCAGGGCATCATCGAAATGTCATCTCGCAACCAGGTGGTCGTCGTCACCCCCTTCACGCTGGCGGGAGCGATGGCACCGGTCACCATTGCCGGGGCGCTGGTCCAGCAGAATGCCGAAGCCTTGTGCGGCATTGCGTTCACCCAGATGGTCCGCAAGGGCGCCCCGGTGATGTATGGCGGCTTCACCTCCAATGTCGACATGAAGACCGGCGCGCCGGCCTTCGGCACGCCCGAATACATGAAGGCGGTGATCGCAGGCGGACAGCTGGCGCGCCGCTACGGCATCCCCTATCGCACCTCCAACACCAATGCCTCCAATACCCTGGATGCGCAGTCGGCCTATGAATCCGCCCTCTCCCTTTGGGCGCTGACCCAGGGCGGCGGCAACTTCATTATGCATGCTGCCGGCTGGACCGAGGGCGGCCTGACCGCCTCCTTCGAGAAATTCATCCTCGACGTCGACATGCTGCAGATGGTGGCGGAGTTCCTCAAACCCCTCGACGTCAGCAAGGATGCGCTGGCGCTCGACGCTGTGCGCGAGGTCGGCCCCGGCGGCCATTTCTTCGGCACGGCCCACACGCTGGCGCGCTATGAAACCGCCTTCTACTCGCCGATCCTTTCCGACTGGCGCAATTTCGAAACCTGGACCGATGCGGGTCGGCCGACCACCTATGATCACGCCAATCGCGTGTTCAAGGAAACCCTGGCGCGCTATGAGAAGCCGCCGCTCGATCCAGCGATCGAAGAAGAACTCGATGCCTTCGTCACCCGGCGCAAGGCCGAGGGCGGCGTGGCGACCGATTTCTGATCAACTCGCTTCCAGACCGGCCAGATAGACCTCGTAGGTCTGGTGCGGCCCGGCCTGGAAGCGCTCGCCGAGCACCTTCCAATCCTCGACACGGTCGAGGCGAAAGTCGCGGAACGCATCGCGGGTCTCGCACCACGCCGTCATCACCCAGATCGGGCCGAAATTGACCAGCGCCAGCGGCCAGACCACCCGCTGGCTGCGCTCGCCGGCGAGCGAGTGATAGGCGATCCAAACCTTGCGATTGGCCGACAGCGCCGCCCTGACATCGCCAAGGCATTCCGGCGGCATCGGCTGGGCGTGTCCGCGAAAGGCATGAATGGGGGCCGCCTTCAACCGGGCCGCATGCTCCGGCGGCAGGATGCCCATCATCTTGTCCCGCGCCTCGCGCGCCGCCTGCCCAAGTCGAGGATCGCCCAGCATTTCCACCGCCCGGATGCCGAAGGCCAGGGCCTCCAACTGCTCGAAGGTGAAGGTCAGCGGCGGCGCGTCGAAGGCTTCGCGCAGCAGATAGCCCACACCACGCTCGCCATCGATCGGCGCGCCGGAGGCCATCAGATGCTCCATGTCGCGATAGATGGTGCGCGGCGCCACCTCCATCTTCTCAGCGATCTCCGCTGCCGTCATCGCGCGGCCGGTCGAGCGCATGAGCTGGATGATACGAAACAATCGGTCGGCGGGGCGCATGCTCACTCCCTTAAGAAGGCAATGGCCACAAGGCTGGCAAGAGCAGCGTGATAGGTCAAGCCATCATCCAAGCCATCATCAAAGTCAGGAGATCGTCATGACCACCACCATCCTCGAAATCGCCATCTGCACCATCGCCGACGCCTCTGCTGCCGACAAGGCCCGCCACGCCGCCATGGAGGCCATCCGCGGCTATCCCGGCTTCATCAGCTGGCGCGCGCTGAGCGCCGCGGAGGACAGCAACACGATTGCCGACCTCGTGGAATGGTCCGACAAAGCGAGCGCCGATGCGGCGGCGGCCAAAGTGCAGTCGGACCCCGTTTTCGCGCCTTACATAGCAGCCATATCAGCTGTTACGCTGATGCAGCACTTCCACACCAAGGCGGAGATCTGAGCTGACATGGCCGAGGCCCTGAAACACCTGATCAGTCCGGCCACCGCCCGCGCCACCGCGGATGCCGTGGCCCAAGCCTGGCCGCCATTCGACCATGCCGGCTTTCTCGGCGATGTCCTTGCTCGGCTCGACGGCCTGGAACTGATGCAGCGCGGTCAATGCATCGCCGACGCCCTGCACCAGCGGCTACCCCGGGATTTTGCCGAAAGTGCGCCCATCCTCAAGGATTGCCTGCCAGGCAAGAATGATCGAGGGCTCAGCGGCTGGGCCCTTCTCTCCTTCAACCAATACATCGCCGCCCAGGGGCGCGGCCATTTGATCACAGCGCTCGATCTTCTGAAGGCCCTGACCCCACACTTCACCGCGGAATTCGGCATCCGGCCCTTCATTGCCGAAGAGCAAGACACGGCACTCGCGATCATCGGCGAATGGGTACAGGACCCGAACCACCATGTGCGCAGGCTGGCGAGTGAGGGCACCCGTCCCCGCCTGCCCTGGGCGATGCGCCTGCCGGCGCTGGTGCGCGACCCGCTGCCACTGCTGCCGATCCTCGAATCACTCATCGATGACGACGAGGACTATGTCCGCCGTTCCGTCGCCAACAGCCTGAACGACATTGCCAAGGATCACCCTGATCTCGTCGCCGATTTCGTCGAGCGTCACGCAGAAGGTGCCTCCAAGAACCGCCTATGGCTGCTGAAGCACGCCTCGCGGACGCTGGTGAAGAAGGGGCACGCGAAGGCGCTCGCCAATTTCGGCTTTGCCGCAATCGACGGCATTGGCGCCCACCTGACGGTCGCTGCAACCCATATCGACTTTCCCGGCATGCTGGATTTTCAGGTCGCCTTGAAAAACGAAACCGATGGGCGACAATCCCTCCTGATCGACTATGCCATCCACCATCGCAAGAAGGACGGCAGCCTGTCTCCGAAGGTGTTCAAGGGCAAGGCGATCACTCTTGGTCCAGGTGAAACGGTCCATGTTGTGAAACACCATGCGTTCCGGGCCATCACCACCCGCGTCTACTATCCCGGCGCCCACCGCCTCGAAGTCTTCGTCAATGGCCAGAGCGTGGCAGCTGCGGATTTTACCCTTGCGGCACCGACCGCAGGGCCTGAGGCACCATAGTCGATAGGCAAATCTGCAGGAGGGCGACTGAACCGTCGCCCGCTGGTATTGCTTGAGCAAAGGGCCGCTCTACTCGGCCCTCTTCCGGCCCGTGATCATGGCGCGAACCAGATTTTCGCGATGCTCCAGGCTGGCCAGGATGACGCCGGCGATGTGCAGCACGATCAGCCCCAGCGTGGCATACACCATAGCCTCATGCGCCTCTTCCACCCACTCGATGCCCCAATAGGCGTCAGTGGTCATCATATAGCCCGTCGTTACGATGCCGGAGATTGCCAGCAGCAGCGCCAGCACCATGGCGCCGCCCGCAGGGTTGTGGCCGACATAGCGCTTTGCCCGCAGGAAGGCCGTATCCACCAGGAAGCGAGTGACCGTGAGCGGCGAATAGATGAAATTGGCGAACCGCGCATGCTGGGAGCCGAAAAGGCCCCAGAGCACACGGGCGGCCACAAGCCCGCCGATCGCATAGCCCGAGAGGATGTGGGCCGTTTCCCATTCGTCGCCGGTCAGGAAGGAGAAAGCGAAGAATGCAACCAGGGACCAGTGAAATACCCGCACGAAGGGGTCCCAGACCTTGACCATGGCCGGCCGCGAAGCGCGGTCGGCCTGGGTGCCGGGCATTGTCTGCTCGGCCATGGACATCACTCGGCTCCGACCTGTTCACCGGTGGCCGGGTTGAAGATCGCCTCGACCTTCTTGCCGTCCTTGATGCCATAGACCTCGTAGCAGCCGTCTTCAACCTTGACCTGGCGGACCTCGAAGCCGAGTTCGGTCGCCTTGGCCTTCATGGCCTCTTCCGTCATCCACTTGTCCTTGGGAGCGTCACACTTGGTGCTCTCATCCTCGGCCTGGGCGAAGCCCGCGAAGGAGGCGAAGGAGGCGAAGGAGGCGAAGGTGATGAGCGAGAGGGCGATGAGCTTGTTCATGACAGGTTATCCTCGTTGGGACGGCAGAGCGGGATTGCCCTCGCCGTTGAAATGCACACTAGCCCCCTGCGGCTGAGCGATAGCTGACGAGGAATGTCAGCGAATTGTAAGTTTCGCGGTGCTAAACCCAAGGGATGAAACGCGCACGACACCCCAACCTCAACTCTATCTCCAGGCAAGCGGCCCCCCTGCTGCTGGCGCTTGGCCTTGCCGCAGCGATAATCCCGAAGGCATGGGCTGACGGAGACCACGACTGGGACGACGCTACCCGCGACAGCCTGCATCGCCGGGTCGAGCGCGGCGAAATCAAATCGCTGGCGGCGCTTCGCGCCATCGTGCAGGACAAGGTGCCGGGTTCCATCGTCAGCACCAAGCTCTCCACGGATGATGGCCGCATCACCTATGAATTCCGGGTCTTGCGTCCCGACAATCGCATGGTCGAAATTGAACTCGATGCGGCAAGCGGTGCCATCCTTGAGATGGAGAACGAAGAATGAGAATTCTGCTCGTGGAAGACGATCCGCTGATCGCCCGCGACGTGATCGCCAATCTCGAGCGCGCCGGTTTCGTCGTTGTGCATGAACGGGACGGAGAGGCCGGATGGTTTGCCGGCAGCGAGGAGGAGTTCGCCGCAGCCGTCCTCGATCTGGGCCTGCCGCGCATGGACGGTCTCTCGGTGCTACGCAAGTGGCGCACCGCCGGCAACACCTTGCCGGTCCTGATCCTGACCGCCCGTGGCAACTGGCAGGAACGCGTGGAAGGCATCGACGCGGGCGCGGACGACTATCTCACCAAGCCGTTCCAGATGGCGGAACTGCTGGCGCGCCTGCGGGCGATCATCCGTCGCAGTGCCGGCCAGGCAAACCCGGTCATCTCGATCGGGGACCTGACCATCGACGTCAGGACCAAGTCCGTCACCCAAGGCGGAAGACCGGTCGACCTGACGCCGCTCGAATATCGCTGCCTCGCCTTCCTCGCCCATAATCGCGAGCGCAATATCTCGCAGATGGAACTGACGGAGCAGCTTTACGCCCAGGATTTCGAGCGGGAGAGCAATTCGGTCGAAGTGCTGGTCGGTCGGCTGAGGCGCAAGCTCGGACGCGACGTCATCGTCACCCGCAGAGGATATGGCTACCGCCTGGCGGACGAAGCATGATGACGCGCTCGATCCGCGGTCGCTTCCTCCTGGTGTCGGTGACCAGTGTGCTGGTGGCGCTGCTCCTGGCGAGCCTGGTGCTGATCTCGCTGTTTACCCGCAGCCTGGAAGCCCGCATCGACCAGGAACTGACCAGCCACGTCAATAACCTCGCTGGCTCGCTTCGCTTTGCCGCCGATGGCACGCTGGAACTGCCGGACCGACCCATAGACCGCCGTTTCGAAGAGGCCTATGGCGGCCTCTATTGGCAGGTCGAAGACGATGGCAAAGCCCAAAGGCTGCGCTCCGCATCGCTCTGGGACTATGCCCTGCCTCTGCCGGGTGACGAGCAGGAAACCGGAGCGGTGCATCGCTATCGCCTTCCCGGTCCCGAAGGACATGATCTCATCGTCCAGGAGCGCAAGATCACCTTTGCCGCACCCGGCGGCGCCCGCGCCATCCGCATCGCCGCGGCCATGGACGCCTCCGTCGTCGACCAGGCCAGCCGCGGCTTCGCCATGGACCTGATCCCCTATATGTCGGCGCTGGCCGCCTTCCTGATTGCCGCATCCCTTGCGCAGCTGACCTTCGGCTTGAAGCCAATCGCGTCGGTCAGCCAGGCACTGGACCGCATTCGCGAGCGCAAGGCCGAGCGCATGACCGGCCCCTTTCCGGCGGAATTGCAGGGCGTGGTCAACGCTGTCAATCAGTTGCTCGACGCGCAGACGAAGCTGTTCGAGAAAGCCAGGAGCCGCGCGGCGGACCTGGCCCATGGTCTGAAGACCCCGCTGACTGTACTCTCCAACGATGCCGCGACCCTGCGCGAACGCGGAGAGACTGACATTGCCGACGAACTTGCCCATCTCGCCAGCGTGATGCAGGCCCATGTCAACCACGAACTGGCCCGCAGCCGCATCGTCGGCAATGCCGCCATGCGCCAATCCGATGCGGATCTCGGGGTATCGATCGCACGGCTGGTGCGGACGCTGAAACGTACCCCGCAGGGGGAAGCCCTGCATTGGGACATCGCCATACCCGAGGGCACCACCGTCGCGCTGGATCCGCAGGACCTCAGCGAACTCCTGGGCAACCTCATGGAAAACGCCTCGAAATGGAGCCGCACCACCGTGTCCGTTCGGGCGACCCAGGATGCGGGCACCACGAGGCTTGTCATCGAAGACGACGGCCCTGGTGTTGACCCCGCAGACCTCAAGACCATGCGCGAGCGCGGCAAACGGCTTGATCTGACCACCCAGGGCACAGGCATAGGCCTTGCCATCGTCTCCGACATCGCGGAGGTTTATGGGCTTGGCCTCACCATAGAAAATGTCGATACCGGAGGCCTGCGGGTATCGCTGACCTTCTGACCTTCTTCGCTGCGTTGCAAAACATTCCCTTGACTTTGACGGTGAAACGCCCCAAATGCGCCTCAGGCTTTCACCTTCCGGCCGCCGCGTGAGCGCGCCCCGCGACAAAAGACGAAACGCGAAGAAGGACAGAAGCGCCAACATATAGGGCCAATAACGGCCCGCGCGCTGGAAAGCTTTTTTCCAACTTACAAGTTCCCACTTCACGCGGGGTTCTTGACGCCAGAAGCAGGCAGGATCGCAAGGAGCGATCGTGTCCGTTATGCTTTTGGCGCCCCGAAAGGTATTAGAATTGACCGACTTCCATTCGCTTGGACTGTCCAAGCAGATCGTGGCTACGCTTTCCGCTCTTGGCTATGAACAGGCCACTCCCATTCAGGAAAACGGCATCCCGGTCGTCATGCAGGGCAAGGACCTCATTGGTCTCGCCCAGACCGGCACCGGCAAGACGGCCGCCTTCGGCCTGCCGCTGATCGAAATGCTGCTGGCCGACCCCAAGCGGCCCGACAATCGCACCACCCGTGCGCTCATTCTCGCTCCGACCCGCGAGCTGGTGAATCAGATCGGCGAGAACCTGCGCAACTACGTCAAGAAGACCCCGCTCAGGATCAACCAGGTCGTCGGCGGCGCTTCGATCAACAAGCAGCAGCTGCAGCTGGAAAAGGGCACCGACATCCTCGTTGCCACGCCGGGCCGCCTGCTCGACCTGATCGCCCGCAATGCGATCTCGCTGCGCGCCGTCACCTATCTGGTGCTCGACGAAGCCGACCAGATGCTGGATCTCGGCTTCATCCATGATCTGCGCAAGATCGCCAAGATGGTGCCGGCCAAGCGCCAGACGCTGCTGTTCTCGGCCACCATGCCGAAGAGCATTGCCGATCTCGCCGCCGGCTTCCTGAAGGATCCCGTGACGGTCGAAGTCTCGCCCCCGGGCAAGGCTGCCGACAAGGTTGAGCAATACGTGCATTTCGTCAACGGCCAGAACCACAAGACGGAAATGCTGAAGAAGATCCTCACCGAAAACCCGGATGGCCGCTCCATCGTCTTCCTGCGCACCAAGCATGGCGCGGAAAAGCTGATGAAGCATCTGGACATCGTCGGCTTCTCGGTCGCCTCCATCCACGGCAACAAGAGCCAGGGCCAGCGCGAGCGGGCCTTGAAGGGCTTCCGTGACGGTGAAGTGAAGACGCTGATCGCGACCGACGTCGCCGCCCGCGGCATCGATATCCCGGCCGTCAGCCATGTCTTCAACTATGACCTGCCAGAAGTTCCGGACGCCTATGTCCACCGCATTGGCCGTACCGCCCGTGCCGGCCGTGACGGCATCGCGATTGCCTTCTGCGCACCCGATGAAGCCCGCCTGCTGAGCGACATCGAGCGGCTGATGGGCATCGAAATCGCGGTAGCCAGCGGCGAAGCCCCGATGGACCGTGGCCGTCCGGCCCGCCCCGCCCGTCGTGGCGGCGGCGGTGGTGGCGGCAACAACCGCAACCATCAGGCCCAGGGCCGTGGCAAGCATGAGGGCGGCGAAGGCCGTGCCGCGCATGGCGAAGGTCGCCCGGCCGGCAAGCCCGGCCACCGCAAGGGTGGCAATGGCGGCGGTGCCGGTCGTCCCGGCGGCGCTCGCCCCGGCCAGGCCAAGTCAGACCAGGGCAAGCCCGGCCAGCCCCGCTCGGCCAATGCCGGCGGCTATCGCGGCCCTCGCCGCAGCGAAGGCTGATTGGTCAGGTCAGAGAATTGAAAATGGCGCGGCTTCGGTCGCGCCTTTTTTGTTGGGGTGGCAATGAGATGGTGCGACTGCGCTTGTTCCGGCGAGCGAGATGGGGCTCCGCACCCCCTCATCCGGCGCGACGCGCCACCTTCTCCCCGCTGGGGAGAAGAGTAGCAATCAGCCTCGGCACTTATTCGGACACAAAAGTCACAGGCCAATGGACCGTCGTACCGCGCGGCAAGACCAATCCATTTGCAATCACGCCAATCTTAGGCACGAAAGTTAGCCGCTCCTCTTCTCCCCAGCGGGGAGAAGGTGGCGCGTAGCGCCGGATGAGGGGGTCGCAGACTCCAGACGGCAGTCAGCGCGCGTATCCCCTACCCCGCAGCCTTCCGGTTCGTCAGATACACCCCCACCACGGCAATGACGGTGCCGATCAGCATCAGCAGCGTGATCGGCTCACCGAACAGCGCGGCGGCCTCAAGCGCTGCCAGCGGCGGCACCAAATAGATGAGCGAAGCCGCCTTGGACACTGCGCCGCGGCGGATCAGATAGAGCAGCAGCAAGACCGCACCCATGGAAATGCCGAGGACCGACCAGGCGAGCGTGGCGAAGAGCGGCAGGCCCCATTGCAGATGCATGTCTTCCAGCAGGAAGGCGAAAGGCAGCGTGATCAGCAAGGCGCCGACATATTGCAGCGTCGCGACTGCGCGGATGTCTCCATCAGGCAGATAGCGCTTCTGGTAGATCGTGCCATAGGTAACCGACACCATGCCTAGCACGTTGATCGCCACAGCAAAGGCCGGGATGGCGCCCGCATCGACCGTCAGCACCTTTGGCAGCACGGCAAGCGCGATGCCGACAAAGCCCAGAAGCAGACCGAGCCGTTGCAGGTTCGACAGACGCTCACCGATCAGGAAGGGCGCGGCGATTGCCGTCATCAGCGGCTGCAGGCCGGCAATGATCCCGGAAATGCCCGCCGGCACCCCATGGCCGACGGCCCACCAGATCATGCCGAGATAGATCCCGTGCAGGAAGACGCCTGACACGATCGCATGCAGCCAACCGGCCGAGGTCCGAGGCCAACTGACCCCGGTCGCCCGACAGAGCGCATAGAACAACACGCTTGCCGTGGCATATCGCAGCGCCAGGAAAGTGAGCGGCCCACCCAGGATGGCGGCATATTTGGCAGTCACCCAGCCTGTCGACCAGAGCAGGACAAAGATGGCAGGTGCAAGGCGATCAAGCGTCATGGAAACACCGTTGTCGGACAAGACTACCGGAATGACCATGCCGACCGGCGACAAACCCGGTAGGCCTGATGCAGGCCGAGGTCAAAGCAATTCGTTTGATGGCAGTCGTGAATTTCCTTGAGCATCGCCCATCGAGCTTCGCCTCATGGCGTTTGATTAAATTGTGAGCAATTTCGGTTTTAGCTTCTCGACACAGAACAATAATCGGTCAGGCGAGATGCTGCGATCTTAGGCAGGCTCCGTCCCATCCCTCAGAATCTGCCGCATACCTGGGCTTTTGATGCATTTTTGCCCGCAACCCCCGATCTCAAAAAACTTCATCGCGAACTGTGCATGGTTCTTGCATTGCGAGATTGCTTGTATTCAAATATCGAAAAAATGGGGACGGCACCGTTGGCATTTGATGAAATGATGGATCCGGACAGCAGTCCGAGAGCGCCCTACAAGAACTACCACGATTGGTACGCAAGCCAGGACCCAGCCCACCTCATCGCGAAGTCCCGAGACGCTGAGAATATCTTCCGCAAGACCGGCATCACCTTTGCCGTCTATGGCCATGAGGACTCCTCGGAAAAGCTGATTCCGTTCGACATCATCCCGCGCATCATATCGGGACGCGAATGGCGCCGGCTGGCGCAAGGCATCGAGCAGCGCGTCCTGGCGCTCAACGCCTTTCTCGACGACATCTACCATAAGCAGGAAATTATCCGCGCCGGCCGCATTCCGCGCGAACTGATCGAGAACAATGTCGCCTTCCTGCCCGAGATGATCGGCTTCCGGCCGCCGGGTGGCGTCTACACCCATATCGTCGGCACCGACATCGTGCGCACGGGCGAAGACCAGTTCTACGTGCTTGAAGACAATGCCCGCACGCCATCCGGTGTCAGCTACATGCTGGAAAACCGGGAAACCATGATGCAGATGTTCCCGGAGCTGTTCCAGCTCAACAAGGTGCAGCGCGTCGAGGACTATCCATATCTGCTGCGGCAATCGCTGGCGACGCTCGCCCCGCCCGGTTGCAAGGGCAAGCCGCGGGTGGCGGTGCTGACCCCCGGCATCTACAACTCCGCCTATTACGAACACTCCTTCCTCGCCGACATGATGGGCGTGGAACTGGTCGAGGGCTCCGACCTGCGCGTCATAGACGGCAAGGTCAAGATGCGCACCACACGCGGCTACGAGGCGATCGACGTGCTCTATCGCCGCGTGGACGATGATTTTCTCGATCCCCTCACCTTCCGCCCTGATTCGGCGCTGGGTATCCCCGGCATCATGGATGTCTACCGCGCCGGCAACATCACCATCGCCAATGCCCCTGGCACCGGCATATCCGACGACAAGGCCATCTATTCCTACATGCCGGAGATCGTCGAATTCTACACCGGCCAGAAGGCGCTGCTCGAGAACGTGCCGACCTGGCGCTGTTCCGAACCCGACAGCCTGAAATACGTGCTGGAGCATATCGACGAACTTGTGGTGAAGGAGGTGCATGGTTCGGGCGGCTACGGCATGCTGGTAGGCCCGACCGCCTCGAAGAAGGAACGCATAGCCTTTGCCGAGAAGCTGAAGGCTCGGCCGAACAACTATATCGCCCAGCCGACACTATCGCTATCGACAGTGCCGATCCTGGTGAACAAGGGCATCGCCCCGCGCCATGTCGACCTGCGTCCCTATGTGCTGGTGTCCGACAAGGTCCGCATCATCCCCGGCGGCTTGACCCGCGTGGCCCTGAAGCAGGGCTCGCTGGTGGTCAATTCCAGCCAGGGTGGCGGGACCAAGGATACCTGGGTGCTGGAGGATTGAGACCGATGCTGGGAAGAACTGCAAACGGCCTCTTCTGGATGTTCCGCTACATCGAGCGGGCCGAAAACATTGCCCGTCTCGTTGACGCGGGCCTTCGCATGTCGCTGACGCGCAGCGGCGCGACCGACGAGGACTGGGATGGCGTGCTGCGCAGCGCCGATGTGCGCGACACCTTCGGCGAAAAATATGCCAAGGTGACCGCCGCCGACGCCATTGACTACCTGATGCGCGACCTGAGCAACCCCTCGAGCGTGATGTCCTGCATTGATTCGGGCCGCAACAATGCCCGCATGGTGCGCACGGCGCTGACCCGGGAGACCTGGGAGGCCACCAACGAATGCTGGATCGAAATCAAGCAGGTCATGGCCAAGCGGCTGAAATCCGCCGACCTGCCTGAGGTGATCGACATCATCAAGCGTCGGGCCGGCCTCATCCGTGGCGCCTTCCACGGCTCGATGCTGCGCAACGAGATCTACAACTTCGCCCGCATCGGCACCTTCATCGAGCGTGCTGACAATACCAGCCGCATTCTCGACGTGAAATATTATGTGCTGCTGCCGGCGATCAGCCAGGTTGGCGGTTCGCTTGACAATATGCAGTGGGAATCGATCCTGCGCTCGGTCTCTGCCCATCGCTCCTATCGCTGGGTCTATGACGGCGAGTATCGTGCGGCCAATATTGCCGACTTTCTGATCCTGAATGGTCAGATGCCGCGCTCGCTGGCCTATAGCTACGAGAAGATCGTCAGCAATCTCGGCTATATCGCCAAAGGCTATGGCGAGCGCCACGCGGCCCACGACACGGCGGAATCGATCCGCGCGACTCTGGCGGGCATGAGCATAGACCGCATCATGGACCAGGGCCTGCACGAATTCCTCGACAATTTCATCTCCCGCAACAACCAGCTGGGGGTAGAGATCACCGAGGGCTACCGCTTCTACAAATGAGCTCACAAGGAGCGCCGCTGCCGGCGCTCCATTTGCCCCATGACGACGGCCGGACACGGCGACGGGAAGACCACGATGCGGCTGAAGATTACCCACACCACCGAATACACCTATGACGAGCCGGTGCACTATTCCCTGCAGCGGCTTAGGCTGACGCCTGTGGCCTGCAGCGGCCAGACCGTGCTGTCTTGGAATATCGCCGTCGATGGCGCGACCGTCGAAGCCGGCTTCAACGACCAATTCGGCAACCATACCCATCTGGTGTCTACCGAAGGCGACAGCCATACGGTCCACATCGTTGCCTCGGGTGAGATCGAGACCGTGGATCGCGCCGGGGTCTTCGGACCCCATACCGGCTTCGTGCCGCTCTGGCTCTATCTGCGCGATACGACACGCACCAAACCGGGCAAGCTCACCCGCGAACTGGCGCGCGCGCTGCCCGGCGATACCGATCTCGCCCGCATGCATGCGCTGATGGCGGCAATCCATACGTCGGTCGCCTATGTCCCGGGCTCGACCACGACAGAGACAACGGCGGAACAGGCGCTGGAAGCCAAGCGTGGCGTCTGCCAGGACCACGCCCATATCTTCATAGCCGCCGCCCGCATGCTGAAATTGCCGGCCCGCTATGTCTCGGGCTATCTGATGATGGAAGGCCTGAACGAGCAGACCGCGACCCATGCCTGGGCCGAGGTGCATCTCGGTGGCCTGGGCTGGGTCGGCTTTGACCCCGCCAACGACCTCTGCCCGGACCATCGCTATGTGCGACTGGCAACGGGCCTCAGCTACGCCGACGCCGCCCCGATCTCCGGCATGCGCATCGGGCTTGCCGGCGAGGACCTCGAAGTTACCGTCAAGGTCGAGCCGCAAGGGCAGAGCCAGTCGCAAAGCCAGTCGTGACGGGAACGGCGATCCTCTCCTGATTGAGGCAGCGCCCGACACCAAGCGGACAAGGGCGTTCTTGTCCCGCAAGCTCGGCTCAAACTTGTCACGGTTTATTCCCCCCGCGAAAGGGGACGCTGATGCTGTTTGGACAATCCTTGTTCCAGTCCGTGCTGGAGCGGCTGCAGGCCGAGGCAATCGATGAGGACGAAGATAGCGCCACCAAGGCCTATCGCGTGCGCGGCCTCGGCGCGAGCTTCATTGCCGAACCGGTGAACCCCGCCGCCGCTGACCTCGAACGCGGACAAGCCCTCTATCGCGAGATGATGGAGGACATGCCCCCGACAGAGCCGGAGGTTCCCCCGGCCCCGCCGGAACCGCCGGCCCATCTTCTACGGCTGACACCGGAAGAAATCGCCGCCGACCTCGACCTCAGGACGACCGATAGCGTGGCGGTGCTGGCGGAAAAACGCCGCGCCTTCGCCCGCCTCAATCACCCCGACGGCGTGGTCGCCGATTTCCGCGAGATGGCGACGGTGCGCATGAAGATCGCCAACCTCCTGGTCGACGAGGCGATCCGGCTCCAGACGGTGTGACGGCGACCGTCAGTCGTAGAGCCGACCGAGCAACTGCACCAGTTGATCGCGCGCCTGAGGCCCGCCCAGCCGCGCCACCACCCGGTCCTCGTGGCTCTTCCAGATCGGCTTCAACTCGTCCAAATAGGCAAGACCGGCCTTTGTGATGAACAGGCACTGCACCCGCCGGTCCGTCTCGGACTTGCGCCGCTCGGCAAGCTTGCGGCCCTCAAGCCCATCGATGATGGCGACGAAATTGGCCCGCTGAATGCCAAGCGCCTCGGCCACTTCGCTTTGCTTGAGGCCTGGGTTGCGCGACAGCACCATCAGCACTGCGAAGTCAGGCGGCCGGATGCCCTCAGCTGCAAAGGTTTCGATGAAATCCTGGTAGACATAGAGCTGCGCGCGCCGCAAGGCATAGCCAACCGCATCCGCCATCACCGAAAAATCGATCTCGGATCCGACGGTCTCGCATATCTCGTCCTTGAGCATTCGCCTTGCCAATCCATCTCTCCCACGCAAAGACCCTGTCGGGCGCCGCCACCTGGATTTTAATCAGAACTGAATAAGACCTATAGCAGGGCCTCCGTTAGGCAAGCCAACAATCAGCAGTTTCGACAACTTTTATGGTACAAAACAAATACGGCGGTGAAGAGTCGGAGGTCCATGACGCGCGACAGTCCCGGGAAAACCGCCCCGGTTGCGCCGACATCGAGCCATCGCCCGCCTGTAAACATGCACCGCGCCACGCAGCAACAAGAGCACCAACGCAAGGACCGCCAAACAGCCATTCGGCCTTTATCGCCCCACGTGGAAAATGATGCATTTTCCGCATTGATGCCCGCCCCGGTCTGCGCTATGAACCACCTCACCGGCGCCACAATGTTGCGTCGATTGAGAGCACCCGTAGCTCAGCTGGATAGAGTGTTGGATTCCGATTCCAAAGGTCGCAGGTTCGAATCCTGCCGGGTGCGCCAATTAATGTAACGCTTGGCAACAGCGTACACCGGCTTGGCAACAACGTGCACTGAGCATGGCATCAGCGTACACCGAGTTCAAAATAACCCAATCAAATCAATAACCGTACTCCGATAAGGCATTTTGTGGCCAGTCGTCGGGTGGTTCGCATTGATCTGCTGCAGCCGCTGCGTGGCTCGAGAGAAGTGCATCGAAAACGAGAGCGGCAGCTCCACTGTGGCGCGGCGCGACCTTCTGGACACTCGTGCACGACCTTCTGGACAGAAAATTTTGCGGACTGTGGCGACGCGCTGCCTTTGGCACAGGCGTGCATGAGCTTTGGCAGATAGTTTTGCAGCGGAAGCTTGGGTCGGCATGCAACGGCTTCTAGGCAGAGATGTTCCGCCTTCCCAAAGCGACCTCAAACAACAGACATCGGTCCGATCGAGAACAGTCCCTCGATGTTCTAACGGCAGCTTTGCGCCAATAGGAGACATGGACTACTTCGAGGGTGCAGGCTGGAAGGGGCCGTGTGCGGACTGTCCTATGATGGAGTGCCGAACGACGAAAGGGGACGTCCAACATGGGGCGCTGCTGTCCGAGTTCGGCCCGAAGGCGACATCGCACTCGTCCTCTCGTCCGAACGGGACTTAGACGGTGGATGACTTATGCAAATGCAAATGTGACCCTCCAGGATTGATATGCGGGGTATGACACAGTCGAAGTATTCGTATTCGAAGACGGATCCCAAATGTCTGGCTCCTTAATCGGTTGAGAACGCTCCGCGCAAGGCAACCACAGGATTATTTGGTTGCTTTGCGACCATCAGGATCATCAGCATGACTATTCCGACCGCGATTACGAATCTTATTGACCGGGAGCTATACGCGAACGTTCAATGGAAAAAACTTCCGTCCGGCCTAGCCAAACCGTTAACGGACGAGATGAAGGCGGAACTAAATAGCCGCAAGACAAACGCCGCGCGGGTAGCCGCAGAACTGCAGGCAGAAAGGGCCCAACGGCCTGAGGCTGGTGAAGTCACCCAGGCCAATAGTTGGACGCTCACAAACGTTGCCCAGCTGCAGGACGACCAGATCCCCGGAAGGATCAGCTATATCACTGATCTCATTCAGAGCGGAGAAGCGGAGAAGTACAGCTTCTTTTCGGGCAATGGCGACGAGCAGACGACATCGATCCACCAATACCTCTATTGGCTGCAGCTTCGCTCCAAAGAGATCGAAAGCGACGGCACCTACACACCGGACATGTTCAAATAATCGATGCGATCGGCAACCAACGGATTCGCGCCTGATGGCAGGTTTTCGGGGCAAGCATAAACCCGAATTCGTCCTTGTATCAGCGCGAAGCTGCCCTTATCCCTTTGGCCCGTGATGACCGCAATGGGCCGGTTGCGGTCGATGCCGGATCCGGGACTGTTTGGTTGAGACCGGGAGCCTACCACAGCTCCACTTCGGTGCCGCCACCTGACAAACCAACCCGTCTGAACGTCAGGGGCCGCGTCATCGCTGGCCCCCAAGTTCGTTCTACTGCGGCATCACCCGGTTCATAGCCCTGACTGCCGTGACCATGGCCGCCAACCGCTCCAGCATCTCGTCCACCCCTGATAGCGCGCCGATGGCACCGTTTCGGCGCCCCTCGGCCATATCTACGGCCGCCATGTCGATCCGGTCCATCACTTCCATGGCATCGGTCTGCATGACCTTGAATATGCCGGTGAATGCCTGGTTCTTGCTTTCGCTCATGTGTTTGGTCTCCTGTTGTTAATGACCACACCATCGCTCCGGTGGGCGCGGAAGCCGAGCAATCCGAGTGCTTCTTCTCAGCACCGGCGAATTGGTTTCGCTCGAACGCGGCGCGCCTGGCCGATCTCAGCAACGCCATTGCTGGCCGTTAGAAACGGCTACGCACCGCCCGATATGATGACCTCGCGCACGGCCTTGCCCTTGCCGCCGCTGATGGAATAGCTGCAATCCACCTCGGTGATGGCAAAGCGCTTGAACGTGTCGTAGACGCCCTGGACCGCATTGAGCGACAGGATGAACCGGCCCTGGATCCCGGCCAAAACATCGGCCATCTCGGCGAACTGCTCGCGGCTGAACACGTCCTTGCCGTAGTCGGTCTCGTTGCCCCAATAGGGCGGATCCAGATAAAACAGCATGCCCTTGCGATCGTAGCGCTCGATGAAGGAGCGCCAGGAAAGCTGCTCGATGACGACACCCGCCAGCCGCTCATGGATGTCTTCAAGCTGCGGCGCGATCCGATAGAGATTGAAGCGGGCGCCGCCGCTCTTGTCGACGCCGAAGTTGCGACCGCTGACCTTGCCGCCAAAGGCGAGCTTTTGCATGTAGATAAAGCGGGCGGCTCTTTCGAGATCGGTGAGCGTATTCGGATCGGTCTTGAGCAGACGGTCATATTCCCTTCGGCTGGTGACCTGGAAGCGCAGGACATCCATCAGCTGCGGATAGTGCCGCTGGAGGATGCGGAAGAGATTGGCGACATCGCCACTGATGTCGTTGATCGCTTCCATACGCGGCTGGAACGGCCGGCGCAGGAACACGCCGCCCATACCGACGAAGGCCTCGGCATAGCCGTCATGGGGCGTGGCGTTGATCATGGGAATGATCGTTTTGGCCAGCACGCGCTTTCCGCCGATGTAGGGAGCGGCGGGGTTAACCGGAGAGACCGGTTGAAGATTATCCATTCAAAAGTTCCGACGAATCAGTCAGACCGCTAGCACCTCGCAAGAGGGCGGGTGTGACAGTTATCGCAAGTTGCTGTCGGACGGGTCCGGACGCCAATCTCAGGCCCGTTTTCGGGGGATTTCCCCCGGCACCTGGCGCTATTGTTGCGGTTTGCGGACCTCCATCATGATGCGGCCGCTGGCCAGGTGATTGCCGCAAACACAGCGTCGGCCTCGGCCTTGGTTGTCGCCACACTGATCGCCTCCTTGGCGCCCAGCCTTACGGCTTCGATCGCGGCGCCGACGAGATGCCATTGCCGTTCGGCTGCCAGCACGGCGGTGGCCACGCCGCTCATATCCTCGGCCGTGATGCCGACCTCGGCGGCAAGCAGCGGATAGTCCTGCGGATCGGGCGACGGGTCGGCGAGATAAAGGCGAGCTTCGGAGGCCTTGGCCTGATAGGTCATCGCCTGGCCAGCACCCGGCGTGATGTATTTCAGGCGTTCGGTTTCTGCCGTCGCGTCGATATCCCGCTTCAGGTCTGCTTTGAAGATCGCAACATATTGCAAACGGGCAGCGCTCATGTCCGCGCCGATGCTAGCGAGTGCGGCGGCGTGTTGTTCGCCCACCTCGATTTCAAAACCACCTTGTTCGAGAGGGATGGCAAAGGCTGCGTCTTCTGGCAAAAGTGCAGCTACAACGGATGCGTCTGCGGCGGATGCGACGGTGAGTTTCGACATGATTAAGATGCTCCCAATCTGAGAC
This sequence comes from Rhizobium sp. RU36D, assembly GCF_900176345.1. Classification (GTDB taxonomy): domain Bacteria; phylum Pseudomonadota; class Alphaproteobacteria; order Rhizobiales; family Rhizobiaceae; genus Allorhizobium. The sequence continues at coordinate 33,798 of NZ_FWXU01000016.1, read as the reverse complement.
CGGCGAAGAAATAATAGTCGTTAAACGTCAAGTCGCCGCTCGTGGTTTGGATGAGACGGGTGTCCACCTGATCCCCTTGCACAAGGTTGACAGTACGGGACACACAGGAGTGGCTGATTGCCCCGGTCGACGCAACAGAGCCGCCCGATGAGCCAATGTTGACTCCGTTGACAGTTATCCGTTGTGCGTGACCAGAAGTAGACCCGCTTACGGATTGAGCGCACCCGGCCGACAAGGACCATAACCCGGCGTCTTTTGCGCCGATCGTCAGCACGCCAGATGCGAAGGTGCTGTCGACTAGCTTGTTGACCAAGTCGCCGTAGTTCACGATCCGGGTGTAGATGCCGGTGCCGGTCAATTGGCTGGATGCGCCGCGATTGGCGACAAACTGCGACCGTTGCAGATTGATGACCGCCGATCGCGACAGGCTGAGCATCTGCACCCAATCATTGACGGGGTCGTAGGCAAACTCGACGATGCCGAGCAGGTCTCCGGGCCGGGGCTTACTGCCGTCGCTGGCACGGATCGGCTTGGCACCAAGACCATTGACGTTGAGCGTCACGTCTTCAGAGGTGTTCGGCGTGGCGATCCGCAACCGCACCGGCGCCCCGGCCAGTGTGGCCCAGGATGTGGGCACAGGCGCGAGCGTTGCCGTCAGTGCATTGGCCGTGCCGCCCGCGACCGCATAGCTCCATTTACCGCTCTGGGCATCGAGCGCGATCTTCTCGACATAGGCACCGCCGATCCGCTCGAACACGCGTCCATCGGGAAGACTGATGCCGTGTCCATCGGGTGGGGTGAGAAAGGACCAGGCCGAGCCGGTCCATTCGGCGAGCTTGCCCACATTGGCGGCCCAGGCGCCGGTTGCGCCAGCCGGCACGAGATAGGTATCGCCGATCGCGGGCGCGCCCGGAGGTGCGGTTACTGTCGTCGAGATAGCCGGCAGCCAGGGCGTGCGCATCATCTGAGCCACCGGGATCTTGCGCGCCATTACCCAGTCACGGCTGGCGAACAGAACGGAGGGATCGACCAGCAGTGTCACATTGGCGGTTTCGCCAACGATGATCTGGAACTCGTAGCGGATGTCTTCGAGTTGACCTTCCAACGCCGTCGGCTTGTATTGGCTAACGGGCCGCGCCACCGCGATCATCGTCCCGGCGCTGTCGAACACGCCGAATTCGCGCATCCACCATCCGCCAGCCGTGGTTGGGATGATCGCCGTCACCAGCACGGCCGAGGGATTGTCGGGATCGACGACCACGCTTTCGACCGGGGTCCGCCAAACCTCCCGCACCAGGGCGGTGGAGGCGGCGGTGGGATTGGTGTCGGCACCATTGCCGTCACCGATGGCAAAATGAGTGATGACGACGGCGGGACCACCGGCAGCACTTGCCGCGAGCTTGTTGCGGCCTGCCGTCGTGACGAGCGAAAAATAAGCTTGAGCCATGGTCAGGAAACCTGCGCGTTGATCCGCACGCCGCGCAGATGCCGCGTGGCCGTGCCGATGTAGGAGATGACGGGGAAGGTCTCGTCGCCGAGCTGCGGTGCGTTGATGCGAACCTTGCGGCCGCGCCGAACTGCAACGCCGGCATGAACAGTTGCATCGCCTTTCACGCCGTACTGCACCGCGATGTCCTGGCTCCAGCGCTTGGTGGCGGCAATCACGCGGGCGGCGGCGCGCTGGTTGGCGAGATCAAGCGGCGCGCGGCCTTGAATGATGGTGTCGTTGAGGAACAGCACGACCTTATGGGTGTCGTGATGGGCCTTGGGTGTCTCCTCCCACCACTGCGTCCAGCGCACCGAGATGTTGAGCGCTGCCAAGGCGCGGCGGGTGCCGGCGATCAGGCCGCTCATGGCGTGGATCTCGGGCGCGGCCGCGATCATCGCCCGCAACAGATCCTCGCGCATGTCGGCCGACACGAAGTCGGACAGGCCCGCCTCGATCACCATGATCGGCAGCAGCTCGGCCGGCGCGGTCATTGGGTCTTGAATGACCAGCGCCGAGGGCCGGAAGGTGGAAAGGGTCTCGGACAGTGCCGCGACAAAATCCCGGTCGCGCTGGTCGTTGACCCCTGGCGGCACCAGAGTGAGAGGGATCAAGGGCTCAGTCATCGGCCACCACCACGATGTTGACGGTCAGTGTGCCCAAGGTGGCGAACTGGTGGCGTTCGAGATCGGTGAAGACAAAGCCAGCAAGCGCGGCATCCACCACGCGCGGCAGAGCCTTCACCGCCGTGGTGATGACGGAGGGCGCAACCTTCGCCCCGAGTTCCTGTGTCCAGGGAAAGAAGGCGAGCGTCGCCGTCTCCTCGAACAGGGCCTGCTGCCCGGCCGCCGCCTCGCGCACCCTGACCGTTAGAACCATGTCGAAGCTAACGGGTTCGGGATCATGGATCGTGACGTGATCGCCCATTGGCCGGAGCGTCTCCGGATCGAGATAATCAAGGATATCAGCCTTCAGCTCGGCCGACGGCAGACCCGTCTTCATCAGCGGGTAAATGTCGATGTAGCCCGGCTCCGGCCGGATCACCTCGACATCGACAATCTCAGGGTTGACCGCCTTCACATGCTCCCGATAGCCGTTCTTCGGTCCAGCCTTGGCGATGGTGAACAGCGCATTGGCGGCACGAAGGCGGAAGCGCTCGGGGTCCTCGATGTCAGTTCCACCGGACACCACAGACGTATTGGCGGCCGACGTGACGAAAGCGACGGGATCGAGAATGTCGGAAACCGCGCCGATGCTCAGACCGTTCCAGGTCGCACCCGCCGCCTCGGCCGTTGCGGTTACGGAAGCGGCCAGCATGCCGGAGGGAATGACGAGATCGGTATCCGTGGCAAAAGTCACCACGTTCCCGGCGCCCACCCGCGTCCCCCTCGGGATCACGGTATCGATCAGCCGCACCGCCGACAGCCGAAACTCCAGCGTCGTGACGGCCGGTTGCGCCAGCAACTTGAAGGTCGAGACATTGGCCGCGCGGTTCTCCAGATGCGGCCCTTCGGCAAACACGACGGTATTCTGCAGCACGCCGTTTTGAGCTGCCTCGTTCAGGAGCGAAAGCGCATAGGCCGCGACCTCGATAAGGAACATCTCGGTTTGCGCCGGATAGAGCGTGCGGCCCGACACGGCTTCAAACTTCGCCTTGAACTGCGCCTTCAGCACGGAAGGATCGCGCTCGAAGAACTCTGGCGCGCCGGCCGCGCGAAGCTGCTCGATGGTGCGCTTGACGGGATCAGCCATTGTAGACGATCTCCGTCACCTGGATATCATCCAACACCGACTGCACCGGCTTCCAGAACACCCGCGTCCGGAAGTGCGAGAAGGCAATGGTCACCACCTCGACCTGTTCGACCGTCACGCGCGGTTCCCACAGCGTGATGGCGTCCCAGATCTCCCGCGTCAGGTACGGAATGCCAATCGAGGGATGTTTGTCGATCGCACCGAGCACGTCGCAGCCCTTCTCGGGCTCGGTCGGAACCGAGCCCTTCGGCGTCAGCACGATATTGGTGATGGATTGGCTGAGATCATCGATCGCCGTCACCACGTCGCCATAGGTATCGGCGGCCACACCCGTTTCCGGGTCGGCGCGGCCGACCTTCAGCGACCAATGGCCATGGGTGATTTTGTCCTTGTCGATCATGCCGACAAGGTAGCGGCCAGCACAAACGAAAATGACCGGACGTCGGGTCCGGTCATGGCGTGAGATCAGCACGGTCTGCTATCGATAGGTGTAGGGATAGCGGGAATCAGGATGAGGAGCAAGCGGTGGCGCAGCAGCAGGATCTTTTGGCATTATTATTATACCCGAATGAAACTCTGTCGAACGAGTACAAGAGCTGGCTCGACTTAAGCGCAAAAAAAGGCAAGGCCACACTCGCAAAAGCAGCAATTGCTCTAGCAAACCATGGCGGGGGAACGATCGTTCTGGGGATGCGAGGGGAAGGTGAAGAAAAATTACAATCGCTTCCACGCCCCAACGACATTCCTCGCTACACAACCGACGCCGTAAACGCTTCCATCAATTTCTATGCCGATCCAAAAATGCACTATGATTTAGGTTTTGAAATCCATCCAGAAAGCGGAGTGGAACATGCATTCATCAAGGTGCCACCCTCTACCGTGCCGGTGATGAGTACGCGATTGGAGGAAAGAGTACTCGAACAGCATCGCTGCTACGTCCGTAAGGCGGGTCCCCGAAGTGAACAGCCAACAACTGCTGAGGAATGGCGCACGCTACTGAGCCGTTGCGTCCAGGCAAATCGCGAAAGCTTGCTAGATTCAATTCGCGTCATTTTGCAGGGCCAGACAGAAAGGCCCGATATTGCAAATAAGGACTTGGAAGAATTCGCGAAAAATTCATTTGAACGCTGGCAAACACTGCTAGCTGACTTGCCGGCAAACGATGGGCGCCGGTTGCCGCATGGCCACTATGAGTTGGCATTCCAAATTGTAGATGTGGCAAAAAGTACTCTGAGGGAAATGAGAGGACGCCTTCAAGAGGCTGACAGGATTCAGCTAACCGGCTGGGGTCCCTTTGTTGATATTGGTCGTCCTCCGGTTGGTCCTGTTCCAGTAGCCGGCGCTATCGAAGCGTGGATTGGATACGAGAGAGACGGACATTCCATCTCATCTCATCATGCCGACTACTGGCGCGTCGATCCCGTAGGACTTCTGTACGAAATCAGAGGGCACGAAGAAGACTTCACCCCCAAAGCTGAGCCTGGAACCGTCTTTGATGGCACGATGCCGATTTGGCGAGTGGGGGAAACTTTTCTTTATGTCGGCAGGGTCGCAAGAACATACGAAGGGGATCCAGAGATAGTGGTCCGGGGCAACTACACAGGACTAAAGGGGCGGAAACTAGAGTCCATTTTTGGCAGACGATACGCCGTACGTCGCGGCACGTGTCGTAGTGAAACAATGCAGCTAGCGGCTAAGGTAAAGGCCTCCGAAATCGAGAACAATCTAGCAGAAGTTTTGGCGGAGTTCCTTTATCCACTTTTCGAACAGTTTGATTTCAGCACCGTTCCCGTTGATGTAATTCGGAGGGAGTTAGGTGACTTGATGAGAAAGTCATAAAGATCACTATACAGGGATAGCTGTGTTTGCGGCGCCCTCGACCACACCCCCATGCTTGTGGTCATGCCCGACATTCTTGCCATTGTGCAGCAGCCGGCCGCTCTTCAGGTCGATATCCCCACCCGCCTCGATCGCTACGCTCCCCGGCGTCTTTATGGCAATGGCGCCCGAGCCAGTGTTGAGGTGAATGAACCCACCGGGAAACTGAACAGCAATATCCTCATTCGTCTGATGCGGCGGCGCGTCCTTTTCATTGTAGCGTGAGCCGAGCAGACAGCCGGCCTCGCCCTTGGCATCCATCGCGCACCAGACTTCATCCTCCAGGCCCGGCATCGAGAAGAATTTTACGCCGTTGGATGATGGCCCTGTGACGTCGATCCAGTGGGTGACGACATCGTCCTCGTCCTCGAACCGCACCTTGATCTTCATCTTCTTGGGATCGCGATCGATGACAATGCCGCGCCGGTTTGTGGCGTTCTGGCGGAACTCGTTACTGCTTCGCTTTGACAAGATCAGCTCCCGTTGTGTAGCCGCCGCGCGATAGGGAATGGGTGGAGCGATCCACCAGCAGCTTGCCGGAATACTTCCCGAAATCCACCATATCGACGGTGATGCCGGCGACCAGGCGCACAGTGCCGACCATGGAAATCGAGCCCGAGGTGGATTTGCGGTTCTTGTAGTGCAGCCGGCTTTTGGCCAGCGCCTTTGCCTGGGCGGCATTCTCGACCCGCTCACCCGAGATCCGCAAGGTATCGCCGGTCTTCACGTCAGGGTCTTCCTCTTCCGCCTCGATCATGTCCTTGCTGTTCTCGTACAGAGCCGTCACCTTGGCTTTGGAATAGGTATCGGAGGTCTGCTGTTTGAGGCGGTAGGTCAGAAGTTCCGTGCCGAGCTGCTGATGCGAGACCGTTAGCGCCGCCGCCCTGCCATCCACCGACTTGAACGAGGTGAACACCGCACGGGTGCCCCGAACGCTAAAATAATGCCCGGTGTCCTCAGCAAGCCGCGTCAGGAATTCGAGATCCCGTTCCTTGCGCTGGGTTACACGTTCAAAGGTCTGGTTCTCGATATCGCCCTCGACCGACAGGCCGGCCTCGGTCGCCACTTTCGTCACGATCGGGCGAAGGCTCTGTTTCTCGAATGCGCGGGTCTTTTCGGTGCGCAGCGGCTTGGAGATCGGCGCGGCCAGGCCCCGGATGGTCATGGTGTCACCGCCCCGATCGCCTGATGCATCGGGTTCGTCCAGTTCGAAGATGCCGCAGGGCAGCTCCCCGCCGAGACCGTCAAAGATGGTCAGTTCCATCGTGTCGCCGGGTTCGGGCTTCCATTCGCCTTTCCAGCGCCCGTCCTTGTCCTGGACGGTCACATCGATCTCATCGGCTTTGCCATGGGCCTGGTCGGTATAAGTCACCGACGTGGTCATCGGATCAAGCTCCGAGGAAATATCGACGTCCTGATAGATCAGCCGGAAATAGGGTTTTGCCACCATCAACTCGCTCCATAGCTGGGATTGGTGCGCTTCCAGGGCGGCAGGAGATCGGTGTTGTTTGCCTGCTCCTGGATAACGGGGATTTTGAGCGTGAGGCCGCGCGGCAGCACGAGCGGCGGAACCGAGAGATCATCCAGGATCAGGTTACGGTTGGCCTCCAGCAGCACGGTCTGTTTGTGTTGGTCGCCATAGTAGCGGTAAGCGAGCAGGTCCCAGCGATCGCCAGCCATCGTCACGTGCTCGAAATATTCGCCCGTCAACACCACGCTCATCGGCGCACCTGGGGATTGTTGGACGAGCTGCTGGAGAGTGCCGGCGCACGGGACTTGGCAATCGAGGTGATCAGCGAGAACAGGCCGCCCGGAAGCGGATCTTCCAGCAGGCCGATGGTCGCTTCCACTCGGACGGCTTCGCCGCTCCTGTTGGTCTTGATGATCGCGCCGGAAAGCGTCTCGACCACATAGCGCTTGCCCCTGAAGGCTCCATTGCCGAGCACAAGCGGCATGGGCGTCTTCAGATCGAAGGCGAGTTCCAGCTTTGCCAGCTCAGTGGCCGGCGAGCAGAACTCCTCGGAGAAGAAGAAGGAGATATTCCTTACATCAAGCTCCTGGCCGATCTCCTGCAGCGCCGGCTTGCCGCGCGTGGTGGCGTGCTGCACGAACGTGTTGGCATAGCTGAAGTCATGGGCGACCGGGCCAGTCAGCGGATCAATTCCTAACGGGATACTGCCGAGCAGATAGATCATCAGAACTCCTTTCGTCCCTGGCGCCGCATCTCCTCGGTCAGGATCTCGGCAAGCTCCCGCCCGCTTTCGCGGAGGGCCTGCTGGATCGCGGCCTTGATGTCAGCAGGACTGCCGCCAGCGCTTGCCGGGATAGTGATGGTCGGATTGAAGTTGAGGGAAACACCGCCACCGCCACCCGAGGGTCCCGATCCGGCCGAAGTTGCGCCGGCGATCTGGGCGCGGGCCGCATCGGCGGAGGTGCTTGCCGCCGCCACCTGCGGCGCGCCGATCGACGCGGCGGCAAGGGTGGCGGCCGAGGCCGCGCGCATGGCTTTCACCATCGGCCCCGACCGGATCGAGCTGGCAATGGTCTCGCCGAACTTAAGGCGATGGATATCCGAGAGCGGACCGACCTTGGCGGGCGATGACGGCAGGTGATCGCGCACCTGCTGCGTCATGCGCTGGATTTCTTGGATGACGACCGCCGCCCTGGCGCGCATGCCGGCCGCCATGGTTTCCATCAAGGCCGCGCCCTGGTCATAGAACGAAACCGAAGCCAGGAAGGCCTGCGCCTGGCGCACCGCATCCGAGACCGATGGCATGATCTTCTGGGCGGCGGCATCGAGCGCGGTCAGCTTTGCCAGCGCCTCGTCCACCTCGGCCTTTATGACAACAGGATCGGGCATGGCAGGTGCTGCCGGCGCGCTTTCCTCATTCCCGAAAGAGAAGATGGATTTGACCTTGTCCCAAGCCGCACCGGCGCGCGCTGCCGCATCGTCGATAAAGCCGCCAATGGTGTCGGATATGCCAGCCCATGCCGCCTTGATGGCCTCGATCGGCGACCAGTCAAACAGGGTTTTAAGCCGGTTCCAGACGGCTTCAACAGCCGCGAAGACTTTGGCGACAGCCTCGGCCGCCGCCCCCTCGATAGCGCCCCAGTTCTGGATGATGATGACGGCCGGATGCCAGGCGAACATGGTCTTGACCTGTTCCCATGCGGCCGTGACCAAGGCCGAAATAGCCGAGACGGCATTCCCAACCGCAGACTTGACACCTTCCCAGGCTTGGCTGGTGCTGGTCTTGACCGTGTTCCAGGCGTCGCTGGCGGCCGTGGCAATGCCGTTCCAGAGGTCGATGAAGAATGCCTTGATGGGCGCCCAGTTCATGTAGATCGCGGCCGCCCCAAGCGCGATGGCACCGATGATCAGCACGATCGGATTGGCCATCAGCGCCGCCGTGAGCATGGTCAATCCCGTGGCAATCTGAACGATGCCGGCTGCCGTGGAGATCAGCGCCGGGGCAAAGGCGATCCCGGCCAGCACGGCGGCGAGGTATTCCCAGCCACCAACATAGTCAGCCGCGATCGACAGGTAACCGCCGAGCTTCTGCAGGATGGACCAGACACCCCAGGCGAAGTTCCAGGCATTCTCCAGGACGAAGATGATGCGCGAGGCAATCCCCTGCGCCCATTCATCCAGCGAGCCATCCGCCTTCATCTGGTTGACGAAGTCGAGAACCGTCTGCAGCCTGCCCTTCATCCAGTCGAACAGGCCGGCATTCATGATCGATAGCGCAAACTGGCTCCAAGCATCCGAGAGATTGGAGATCATCCCGGTCCAGGTGCGCGCCATCTTGTCGGATGCGCCGGCATTGCGCCGGCCGATTTCCTCGATCAGGTACTGGATCGCCTCCCGGCCGAGCTTGCCCTTGGAGGCCATTTCCTGAAGCTCAGCGGCGTTCTTCTTGTATTTCTGCGAGAGGATGTCCCAGACGGGAACGCCGCGCTCCAGAAGCTGAAGCGCCTCTTCGCCCTGAAGCTTCTGCTTCGTCCAGGCCTGCCCCAGGGCCAGGGTCAGGCCATCAAGCTGCTCGACACCCTTGCCGGAGGCAGCCATGGTATCGACAAGCGCCTGGAGCGTGCCATTGGTGGGATCAAGCCCGAATGTCTTGAGGTTGCGATAGCTTTCGACGACCTGATCAAGCTCCAGCGGCGTCTTCACCGCAAACTCGGTGATCCAGTCCATCGCCGCCTTGCCCTTGGCGCTGGAGCCTTCAAGCGTTTCGAGCTGGATATTGTAGCTTTCGAAGGCGGTGGCCGTGCCGAGCAGTTGATGGGCAGCAAGCGTGGCACCGCCCACGGCCGCCGCCGCGACACCGGCCGCAAGCGCCAGCCCGCGAAACACCTTTCCGGCGCCATCGCCGATCTGGCTGAGGCCGACTTTGCCGAGCGCAATCGTCTTGCGGTGCAGATCAGCAGTCGCGCGGGCCGCCGCCTGGGCACCGGACACGACGGCATTAAACGCCGTTCGCGCTCCCGTGGACACCCTGGCATAGGCCGCCGCCATCTTCTCGGCCGCACGCGCAGCCATGCTGTTGGATTGTTCGGAAGCCTTGGCGCCAGCCTTCACCGAGGCCGCCGCCTTCTTCTCGGCCGCCATGATCTTGTTCATGACCTTGGTGGCCCGATCGACCCCCTCGAATATCATCATGAACTTCATGCGCGCAGCTCCGGCTCGGTGGTGGAGCGGAGGTTACGCGCGCGTGTAGAGGGGGAAGAGCGGACCTGAGGTCCGGCTTAGCTGGGCTTGTGCGGCTTGCCGAAAAATGGTCGGGCCAGGCGATTGCATAGGGCCAAAATTCAATCTTTAATGAGTTTCTCGAAGATCAAAAGTTGAGACGACGACATGGCCGACACGTTTCTGGATTTTCTCGCTGATGAAACAATCCGGCAGGGACTGACCTGGCTGGGTGGCGGGCAGATGGTGGTCGCTGGCGGAGCTTGGACAGTGGTCAAACATGTTTGACCCGGCAATAAATCCCCTGAAAAGCCTGCCTCCGGTCCAGGCGCTCCCGCTGGAAATGACATTCTTGCGGATCGTTACGGCATGGCCTCCGAAGGCAATATCAGCGGCAACACGATCGACATCAAGAAGTGAGCGCTGGAGAGAAAGGTCGTGACAAAGCCGGGGCATCTTATCCTTGTGCTGGCCGTGATCGGCTGGGTCGGGACTGTTTCAGATGCCGTTGCATTCGGCGATAGCATAAGCGCGGATCGCTGTTCGGTGGCGGCCGGGGAAAATCTTTCCAACAAGGATATCCAGATCGTGTGCGGCATACCGCCTGAACTCGTTGAAAAACTCATCAAGGATAAAACCCTAAGCCTCAAAGAGCGCACCCAGGAACAAAAGGAGCTTCTGGCGCTGCTTCGCGGAAAGCTGAGCCTGAATGAGCAGCAGGTGGCGCAGGCGCTGGAGACAGTAGGCAAAGAGGCACCAGCACCGGAGAGGATTGGCGAAAAACTTATTGAAATTGCTGGCCAATACAAACGGTTGCAGGAGGACCTCAAAACCCGCCCTGATGATGACCCCACCATCGCGGCCAAGAAGGAACAGGCGCGCGAGGCGATCAAGAATGCCGATCTGGATGCCGCCGATCGGCTGCTAGACGAGATTATTACCGCCGAGGATGCGGCGCTGACCCGCCGGGCCTTACAGGCGGCTGAGACGATAGCGCAAAAGGCCGATGTCGCGCTGCTTCGCCTCAAGTATTCCGAGGCGGCCGATCTGTTTGCCCGCGCCGCAAAGCGTGTTCCAGATGGACATGCGGAAGTGCAAACTGGCTACTGGAAAAGACAGGCCTTTGTTCTTTATCAGCAAGGAGACGAACACGGCGACAATGGCGCCTTGGCGGAGGCAATACGTCTACGGAGGAAGATCCTTGATCGTCTTGATCGCCGCGCGCAAGGTGATGACTGGGCCGCGACGCAGAACAATCTCGGCAATGCGCTTCATACTCTCGGGGAGCGCGAGAGCGGCACGGCGCGGCTGGAGGATGCAGTAGAGGCCTATCGCGTGGTGCTGGAGGAATGGACCCGCGAGCGCGTGCCGCTCGACTGGGCCGCGGCCAAAATGAAGCTCGGCAATGCGCTTTCGACGCTCGGTCAGCGCGAGGGCGGCACAGCGCGGCTGGAAGAAGCGGTTGAGGCCTATCGCGTGGCGCTGGAGGAGCGGACCCGCGAGCGCGTGCCGCTCGACTGGGCCGCGACGCAGAACAATCTCGGCATCGCGCTTCAGACGCTCGGGGAGCGCGAGGGCGGCACGGCGCGGCTGGAGGAGGCGGTCGAGGCCTATCGCGCGGCGCTGGAGGAGCGGACCCGCGAGCGCTTCCCGCTCGACTGGGCCGCGACGCAGAACAATCTCGGCATTGCGCTTCAGACGCTCGGGGAGCGCGAGCGCGGCACAGCGCGGCTGGAGGAAGCGGTAGAAGCCTATCGCGCGGCGCTGGAGGAGCGGACCCGCAAGCGCTTCCCGCTCGACTGGGCCACGACGCAGAACAATCTCGGCAATGCGCTTCAGACGCTGGGGGCGCGCGAGCGCGGCACGGCGCGGCTGGAGGAGGCGGTCGAGGCCTATCGCGTGGCGCTGAAGGAGCGGACCCGCGAGCGCGTGCCGCTCGACTGGGCCGCGACGCAGAACAATCTCGGCAAAGCGCTTGAGACGCTCGGGGCACGCGAGAGCGGCACAGCGCGGCTGGAAGAAGCGGTTGAGGCCTATCGCGCGGGGCTGGAGGAAGGAACCCGCGAGCGTATGCCGCTCCAATGGGCCGCGGCCCAATTGAATCTCGGCAATGTGCTTCAGACGCTCGGGGAGCGCGAGAGCGGCACGGCGCGGTTGGAGCAGGCGGTCGAGGCCTATCGCGCCGTGTCGGAGGAATACACCCGCGAGCGCGTGCCGCTCTATTGGGCAATGACGCTGGGCAATCAGGGTGAAGCGCTCGGGATCCTCGCCGAGCGCCGACAAAATCTTGATTTGGCTGAACAGGCGCTGGACCAGATCGAACAGGCACGCGCCACCTTCGAAGCTGCCGGGCATACGCCCTATGCCGCCTATTATTCGAAACAGGCCGAACTGGCGCGGGCGCGGATCGAACGCCTGAAAGGCGGTGGCTGAGGGCAGTCCTCAACCGCTTAATTGCATCCCATGATATCTTTACATGGAAGATCTACGGTGACCGATACGAGGAAGATTTACTGGAGGGGCTGGACGCGCTGGAGGATTGAGTTAAGTCGCGTGCGTCGTCTGGCAGATAAGAGCAAAAGGTCATCGGCAGGCTTAGGCTCATTGGGCGACCTACACTTTGCCTGCGCCCCTTATCGCCTCCGCCTTCGCCTCCTCTAGGGCAATCGCCTCATCATACCAAAACCCGAACTCGCCCTCATCCATGGCATCGAGCGTGGCGGCATCCCAGCCGCGCTCGACCATGAAGAGGTGTTGTACTGGCGCCGACAGCCTCAATGGGCTGTCTTGCCGTTTCCCTCGTCACCGCCTTCAGTCTCAGTGCTACTGTCCTTGCCGAACACCTCACCGATCAGCTGCATGACATCGCCGGCCGGGACGAGTTCGGCCAGGTCTGTGATGGTGAGCTTTTCGCCTTCGAACATCACGGCCTCGGCCACGAATGCCGCCTGGGCTTTGGCGGTGTCGCCCTTGGCAATGCGCTGGGCGCGCATCCACAGGCCGTGATTGATCCAGTTTGGCACCGCGCAGGTCACACCGCTTTCGTCGAGGGTGACGCTGCGGGTGCCGGTATTGGCGTCCTTGTGGGCCTTCAGTTTGGCGCGGACGCCGGAAACTTCGGTCATGTCAGATGCTCCGTTGCGTTAGAAACTGGGGAAGATGCCAGCGCGCTTAACGCGGCCAGACGTCTTTGCCGTTGATCCGGTAGATGTTGTTCCAGGCGTCGAACTCGATGATCGGCACATCGCCGCCATAGACCGACTGCTTGAAGGAGGAGATGGAGATGTCGTGCTCCTGGGCGAGGTTTTCGCCAAGCTTGGCGGTCCGGCCACCCGTCTTCATCATCGAAAACCCGATATGGGTGACCAGGGTATGGGAGAGCGTGGAGCTTCGGCCTTCGCCGTCGAACACATCGACATAGGAATGAAGCTGCAGCTTGTTGATCTTCGTGGGGTTCAGGATCGAACGGCTGACTTCCTCGTCAAGCCATTCGAAGCTGATCTTGCCCTGGATCGACTGCACCGGCCGGCCGGGAAGCGTGAGCACCCCGATCATGCCGAGCGTCTGGTGTTCGATCTCGGCATGACCAATTTCCCCGAGATCGAGTTCGGCCACCCGGCCGCAGACATCCACCTCGTTGATGTAGCAGTCGGAGTCGGTGATCTGGCCAATCTTGCGTGCCATGGTTGGGCCTCCTTATGCCGCGAGCTGCAGGGCGTTGCTGATGAAAGCGGTATCGACGTAGCTGTCGATGGTGATGCGCTCCATGACCGACATGGGATGGCAGCGGAGCTTGTAATAGAAGCGGCCATCGGCGATCTGCTCGGCCGTGTTCTTCACACGATCGAAGCGGAAGTCGCCGCCATAGATGGCATTGCCGGTCTTGGAGCGGAGATAAGCGTTTACGCCTTCCTCGGCCGCCTCGACATTGGCCGGCGAACCCAGCCGATCGACATAGTTCATCGTGAAGAAGATGATGGCCTCGTGGATCATGTCCAGGATGCGCCGGGCATGGATGAAGTTCTCGACATGGGCAGAGGTCGGGAAGGCCGCGGAGCGATTGCCGAAAGCGCGATAGCCCGTCGCAAAGGACCGCATGCAGGTGACGATGCCGGCTTCGTTGAGGAAGTTGGTGTCGTTCTGGTAGTCCGAAGGATAGAAGTTGATCGGCACTTCGGTTCCAACGACGCCTTTGATCTCCCGGTTGGACGGGCTGTTGTGCCAGCCCTCTGTCAGATCGGTGGCAATAATCAGGCCGGCAAGCCTTGATGACAGCGGATCAAGCCGCGTCTCGGCTGCACCCGTCGTGTCCTCGATCTCGACATGGGGATAGGTCAGCACCACGCGGGCGCTTGAGGTGTTGGCGGTACCGGCCACGCCGCGCGCTTCCACAGCCTGCTGCTTGGTGAGACCGAGCGGGAGATCGCAGATGGCAATGGCGTTCAGGCGGGTGGCGACCACATCCATTTCCGTGCGCACCGTAGCCGTGGGCGAAAACCCCGGCGCCAGGAACAGCTTTGGAAAATAGCCGAAGCGGGAATAGCACTCATAGGCGCCCTTCAGCCCCGTGGCGACGCCGCCGGTGGAGATCACACCATTGATGTCGGTGGCCGTGACCTTGGAGGGGTCGGGTGCCGTGCCTTCCTTGTGGACGTCGGGATCAAAGACGTTGTTGACGATGATCGTGCCGCCGCCGCCCTGGTCGAAGATGGCATCGAGCGCGGCCGGGATCGTATAGCCCGCCTTGTGCTGGCCAAAGGCGGCGGCGCCCTCGGCCGGGGTGCGGATGATCACGCGATTATTGATGAAGGGCGCACGGGCCGGCGCGGTCGCATGCACGTCCTGGATGGGTGCGGTCCCGCAGAGATAGGTGACGGCCGACTTGACGTCGCGCACGACGGTTACGCCGTCCTTGTGTTCGATGACCTCGGGGCCGTGATGGAACGTTGCTGACATGGATCAGGCTCCTTCAGATACGACCGGCTCGGCGGCACCAGTCTCGGGCACCAGCAGCTTGCGTTCGATCAGATTTGCGATGATGGGATGTTCCTCCGGCAGGTCGCTGTAGGAGCGGCCGGGAAACAGGGTGCGGGTCTTTTCAACCGTTACGTCGAAGGACGTCACCGGGCCGTCGTAACGGTATGACTTCTTGTCGTTGGACTGCTTTGCCATGGCCTTGCCTTTCTTCAGGGGGAGATCATCGGCCGCATCAGGGCCGAGGGTTTGGGCATGTCGCGGGCGACGGCGGGGATCGGCATGGCGATGGTGATGGTCCAGCGCCAGACCCCGTCGCGCTCGTCATCAAGGGCATCGCGGGTGATCTCGGCCGGGCCGGCGCCAGCGAAGGTCGCGCCCTGGACGGCCAGCCTCACATCTTCAAGATGGCCATAGGCGCCGCCCTCGCCACGGAGCGAGCGGCAGAGCAGCACCAGGGCAAACGACATACGCCGCGCCTGGCTCTTGTTGGCCGGCCCCTTGGCGGACTGATATTGCGAGCCGGCATAATGGATCAGCAGCGCCGCCGGCAGCATTGCGAAGTCGTACTTCGCGGGATCATCCGGGAAGGCCTCGACCTTGCACTGGCCGCTAACGCTGACCTTCAAGTGCGTCAGAAGAGCATCTTCGACCTGTTCGATGACGAGTGGCGGGCGCGGATTGCGGAACACATCGACCATGATCACCAGCCCCGCAGCATGCGGCCGAGCGGTGACGGTGGGATGATCGCCTCAACCGACGTGCCGCCGGCCTCGCCATTGGCGGGCTCGCCTTCAATCGGCAGCTCGAACTTGCCGGTGGCCACCGCCTTGAAGCTGGAGATGGCGTCTTCGTAGCGCTTCAGCACCTCGGCCGAGACCTGGCTCTTGCCGCCCGATCGCGAGCGCAGGCGGTAGCGCGCGACATCTGAGATCAAGCCCTTGATCAGATCGTCTGTTGTCTCGGGCGTCAGGGTCTCGATGACGGGATAGCGGGCACGGGCATAACCAACCAGCAGCGTTTCGGCGAAGGCAATGGCTTCTTCGATCTTCGGCAGATCCAGCACACGACCATCGGCATCATTGAGATTGCCGATGCCGGCGATCTGCATCAGCTCATCAAGGCCAACTGATATCTTGAAGTCGTCAGTGCTGACAAAGCGCGTCATGGGGATGATCCAGCGTTGGGGAGTTGGCGGGACGGCGGTTGGAGATGCCGCCGCCCCGCCGCAAAGCGGCCCGGCTTGGGAGTTTTAGGGACGGGCCTACTTGGTCTGGGATTTCTGGCCGGCCTTGGGAGGCGGATCGGTAGGCGGCGGGGCGGTGGCCGCCTTTAACGCCACCTCCAGCGCCGCGATCGTCTCGGCGTCGGCCTTGGCGGCCGCCTCCAGGTCCGCGATCCTGGCATTCGCGGCATCAAGATCGGAGAGCGCCTGGTTCAACCGGTCCTCGGCCATGGTCTCGAAGTGATCGAGCGCCGTTGCCCAGTTGGCCTCGCGATCGGCGACGGCCACACGAACGGCCGCCTCGACTTCACCGGCCAGGAGCTCAGTCTCCGCGAAGCGAACGGGATTGATGACGCCCGAGGCGGCAAGCTGGAGCGCGACGGCTGCGGTGACGCTCACGGTCTTGCCTTCAGGCTCGCGCTTGCCGTCGATCTTGGCGGGACCGGTCAAGGTTACGGAGATCTTCTGGTCTTCCATGACGATCTCCCCGTTAAAGCGGCTAGCCGGCATTCTGGAACAGGAAGCCGCCTTCGGCTCCCGTCAGGATGGCGCGCCGCTCGGTCTTGGTCGGGTAAATCCAGCTGTCGTTCGACCGCTCGAAGTAGGGCTGCTCGACCTGCGGATAGCCGCGAAGCTCGTAGGTGTAGGCAAAGCTCGGCACCTGGAAATTGTCGCCGGTCTCGGGGACATAAGCGAGGATCGCATCGTCACCCCAGACGTCATTGGCGAGTGCGGCATCATCAGACGTTTCCGGCAGGAAGACGGCCGCCCCGATTACCACCCGCTTGATGTCGAAGTATGCGGCGATCATGTCGGTGGTGATCGAATCACGGCCGGTATACTTGAACTGCTCCTTGATCTTGGGATGGTTCTTCAGCGCATTGCCGGCATTGGGTCCCAGCGTCAGCGTGTTGGGATAGCGGCCGATCGAACGGCGGATGATCTCCTTCGCCGCATCAAAATCCGCCTTGGGATCACTGTTCGGATCAGTCCAGCGATCGGCACCCGTGAGCGCCAGCTTATGGTTGGCGTCGTAATTCCCCGCGTTGCGGGCGATGCCGGCCGCCTCGATCTCGTGGCCGAGATCGATGACATCGAGCACCATATTGACGGCGCCGGCCGCGAGATCGATGCCCGGCACGCTTTCGGCCTCTTCCTGGTGTTCGACCGGAACGACGCCCTCCAGCGCATCCTGCACCAGGGAGACCGGATCGGAGGCGTAACCGTACTGGATGCGCTTCTTGTCGGCGCCAGGCGCGCGGCGGGTGTTCATCGTCCGGAAGGCTTCCTTCCCGAACTTGATGACGCGCATCGAGCGGTTCGGGATGGTCACCTTGGGAAACAGCACCGTCGAGATGAAGGTGGAGTTGCGATAGCCGCGCGCATGGGTCGACAGGATCGGATCGATGACGGCGGCGGTACGGTTATTGAGAGCCTTGGGCATGGCAGGCGTTTCCTTCAGCGGACGAGGATATCGACGAACTCGCCATCGGCGGCGGCTGTCAGAGCGGTGGCGAAGACATTGGCGGGCGTAGCGCCTGCGACCTTGACCCCGCCTGCGGCGGCGCTGATCAGCTTGGCACCCTTGGTGACGACGCCACGGGCACGGACGCGGGCCACGCCCACCACCATGACGGCGGTGGGATCGCCGATGACGGTGCAAGGATGCTTGGCGACACCCTTGACCGGCGCGTCATCCGCCGTGACCTTGGCATCGTCGAAGCCGACGAGGTCGAGCGCCTCCCAGGTCGTGGTCGGGATCGCGGTCAGCGTCAGCACGTCGGTAAAATACTGCATGGCAGGGTTCTCCTTCAGGAAACGGCGCGCACGGCGGCGAGGTAGTCGGTGCCCGGATGGGCGCGCTGGTAATCGAGCGCCTTGTGATGGCGATCGAGCTGCTCGCGATCGACGGCATAGCCATCGGCCGCAAACGACGCGGCCTCGCTTTGGCCGCCCTCGGGCAGATCGAGCGCACCGAAGGAGACGACCTTGGGCTGTTCCTTCAACAGATCGCGGATCGCCTGGGCGACCGGCACGGCAGCCGCATCAGCGGCAAAGGAAACGGAAGTTTCGGCCGGAATGGCGTCCAGGATCGAAACCACCTTGTCCCTGGACGCGGCGATGATCCTGCCCTCGGTCACCAGGGCTTCGGCGAAGGTGACATTGTCGGCATGGGCAAGCTCACGCTCGCGGGCTTTGAGCCGCTCCTCACGGGCGGCAACATCGGCTTCGCGCGCGGCGAAGGCCGGATCGGGTTTGGTCAAGTCAGGCTCCTTCGTTTGGGGGGAAGAGAAAGCGGGCTTCGTCACTGCGGCCGGTTCGATCTCGGTCTCGCCGAGCCATTCCAGGCGGTAGGCCGGGAGCGCCTTGTCGGCCTCATCAAGGCCGAAGCGTTCGATGAAGAATTCCCGGAGCATGCGCAGGATGCTGGCCGTCTCCTCGAAACCGCGCTCGCCGAAGGCAGCGGAGAAGACGACCGCTTCCGTCTCCGGTCCGGAGAACTGGACGTTCTTCAGGCCCGTCACCGCCGGTGCGGCACCACCGAGGAAGCCGATATGTTTCGGATACCACGTGCCGGGCACGGGATTGGCAGCCGCATCAGGCCGATGGAAGGACAGCGACACCTTCTTGTAGTGCTTCGCCTCGACCGCTTCGGCAAAGGCCGGCGCGATTTCTCCGATCACGGCGAACAGCCGATCCGCCGAGGCATCCCATTCAAAGCTCTGCGCCCAGGCATAAGCAGGCGCATCGGTTGAGGGATGGCCGACAACAACGGGTGCCGGCGCGGTCTCGGGATCATAAGCATCGGCCACCGCCGCAAGATCGGCCGCCGAATAGGTGATCGGCTCCCCCTGCATCGGCGTGAACGTGCCGGTGCGGAACACTTCGATACGGGCGGTCTTGCCGGGATTGGACGTTGCAGCCTTGGTCATGCGGTCCTCAGTTCGGTAACTGAGGCGACCATGCGGGAGGTGCGAAAACAAAAAGACCGGACGTGGTGTCCGGTCAGTGTTGAGGTCCGCTGGAAGGCAACATGCGTCACGCGGAGGAGAGTTTCAAGCCCCGGTCGCGATTGCAATGGACGCTCGGCGACTGGATAGGCCCTCAGTCGAATTCTAACGGGGGTCTAACGGGGGGCGACGGCAAAGCGGGTATGGTGGGAAGGGTCAGGGTGCGAGAAGCGCGGTGGACGGTTTCGGAGATTTCGTTCGTTTAATCATCGCAACCATGTCAACGGTTGCCTTCAATTACTCTTGGATCAACTACAGTCTTGGAGGATTGGGGGTCGAACGCGACCGTTCGATGTGGGGGGTCGAACGCCGTAAGTCGACACTCAAACATCCGAGGCAGTCGTCTCGGTCAGGCCTGAGGCGGACATACGCGGCTCGTCAGTGAAGCGTCCCGGGACATGTCGGTTGAGATGAGTCCGCTTGATTTGCAATCGGGGCCATCTTCCACCCGCCACCAGATTAGGAGTCAGCCCTTATTACTATCTCTGTCCAGTACACGCTTCATTTACCATAACCGCAGTAGTTAACGGCGTTAGCCGCATATCTGTTTCTCGTTTTCGGCACTGATCCTGGACTCATGCGGAGATCGGTCACCGGTATGATTTGCAAGCCTTCCCGCCCCTCCTATTGCTCGATCTCACGAGCAAACTCGCGCGTAGCAATCCTTCTCATGGCATTGTTAGCCAGCACCGCTGCCGGGGGAAGCGCCTGGGCACAGTCCACTTGGGTCGGAAGCAATCCTGACCAGGACTTTTCGAACGGTGACAACTGGGACACCTCTCCGGTCCCACCAGGCGCGGGAGACCAGGCGATTATCACCACGGGTGTACCCGAGGTCGTCAACAACTATACGGTCGACACCCTGACAGTGAATGGCGGAAACCTAACGGTCACCGCCACGGGTGAGTTGACGGCTTTGGGCGGCGGTACCTTGAGCAATTCGGGCTCAATAATAGTGCAGGCCGGCGGCGTCCTCAACAGTGACATTAACCAATCAAGCGGTACCATCACCATCAGCGGTGACATGAACGGCGCTTTGACCCTCATAAATGGAACTTTGACCGTCAATGCCGGAGGAATTCTCAGTCAACTTACTGCGGGTGGTGGCACCGTAACTAACGCGGGAACGATCAATGTTGCCACGAACAACGGTTTGACCATCACCAATACAGGGACCGTCACGTCCCTGACTCAAACCGCCGGGACGTTTAACAACAATGCCGGCGGCACCATCTCTGGCACGACGACGATTTCAGGCGGTACCGTAACCAACGCCGGAACAGTTGGAGCCGTGACCAACAGCGCTGGCGCCACCTTCACCAATAGCGCCACCGCAGGCGCGGTCTCAAACAGCGGTACTGTCAACAATACCGGCACCATCGCATCGCTCAACCAGACCGCCGGCACCTTCAACAACAATGCCGGCGGCACCATCTCCGGCACGACGACGATTTCAGGCGGTACCGTAACCAACGCCGGAACAGTTGGAGCCGTGACCAACAGCACTGGTGCAACCTTCACCAACAGCGCCACCGCAGGCGCCGTCACAAACAGCGGTACCGTCAACAATAACGGCACCATCGCATCGCTCAACCAGACCGCCGGGACGTTTAACAACAACGCTGGCGGCACCATCTCTGGCACGACGACGATTTCCGGCGGTACCGTGACCAACGCCGGAACAGTTGGAGCCGTGACCAACAGCGCTGGCGCTACCTTCACCAATAGCGCCACCGCAGGCGCGGTCTCAAACAGCGGTACTGTCAACAATACCGGCACCATCGCATCGCTCAACCAGACCGCCGGGACCTTCAACAACAACGCTGGCGGCACCATCTCTGGCACGACGACGATTTCCGGCGGTACCGTAAACAACGACGGAACAGTTGGAGCCGTGACCAACAGCGCTGGCGCGACCTTCACCAACAGCGCCACCGCAGGCGCCGTCACAAACAGCGGTACCGTCAACAATACCGGCACAATCGCATCACTCAGCCAATCCGCCGGCACCTTCAATAACAATGCCGGCGGGACCGTCACCGACATCGTGTCGGTCTCGGGAGGTACACTAAATAACGCTGGAACCATAACCAATACTGGAAACGTTTCGTCGCTCAACCAGACCGCTGGGACCTTCAACAACAACGCTGGCGGCACCATCTCCGGCACGACGACGATTTCCGGCGGTACCGTGACCAACGCCGGAACAGTTGGAACAGTGACCAACAGCACTGGTGCAACCTTCACCAACAGCGCCACCGCAGGCGCCGTCACAAACAGCGGTACCGTCAACAATACCGGCACAATCGCATCACTCAGCCAATCCGCCGGGACCTTCAACAACAACGCTGGCGGCACCATCTCTGGCACGACGACGATTTCCGGCGGTACCGTAAACAACGACGGAACAGTTGGAGCCGTGACCAACAGCGCTGGCGCGACCTTCACCAACAGCGCCACCGCAGGCGCCGTCACAAACAGCGGTACCGTCAACAATACCGGCACAATCGCATCACTCAGCCAATCCGCCGGCACCTTCAATAACAATGCCGGCGGGACCGTCACCGACATCGTGTCGGTCTCGGGAGGTACACTAAATAACGCTGGAACCATAACCAATACTGGAAGCGTTTCGTCGCTCAACCAGACCGCTGGGACCTTCAACAACAACGCTGGCGGCACCATCTCCGGCATGACGACGATTTCAGGCGGTACCGTAACCAACGCCGGAACAGTTGGAGCCGTGACCAACAACACTGGTGCAACCTTCACCAACAGCGCCACCGCAGGCGCCGTCACAAACAGCGGTACCGTCAACAATACCGGCACCATCGCATCGCTCAACCAGACCGCCGGGACGTTTAACAACAACGCTGGCGGCACCATCTCTGGCACGACGACGATTTCCGGCGGTACCGTGACCAACGCCGGAACAGTTGGAGCCGTGACCAACAGCGCTGGCGCCACCTTCACCAATAGCGCCACCGCAGGCGCGGTCTCAAACAGCGGTACTGTCAACAATACCGGCACCATCGCATCGCTCAACCAGACCGCCGGGACCTTCAACAACAACGCTGGCGGATCCATCACAGGCGCTGTGACGGTGAACGCCGGTAGATTCGTCAATAACGGTTCTCTGCTGGGTACCATCCAGGTCGCAAGCGGCAGCGTCCTTAAGGGAACAGGCAGTTTCGGCTCGATCAACATTGCCTCTGGCGGCACGATCGCACCTGGCAATTCTATTGGCACCATGCGCTCGACAGGTAACCTCGTCTTTGCCACTGGCTCTTTCTATGAAGTGGAAGTCGATGCATCGGGCAATTCCGACAGGATTGATGTGAACGGTACCACCACGATCAATGGCGGAACGGTCACTGTGATTGCGGATTCGGGCAGCTATGCAAGTTCGACCGACTACCGTATCCTGACCTCGGCAGGCGGTATCTCCGGTCAATTCAGCTCCGTGACGTCAAACCTTGCATTTCTAGCTCCGAACCTGGTCTACGGCACCAATGCGATTACCTTGAACCTCAAGCGAAACGCAGTGAGCTTCAGCAGTGTCGGCATAACCCGGAACCAGAGGAATGTCGGTGCGGCCATGGATCGCCAAGCACGGGGAGCGGTCTATGACGGTCTGTTATCTCTGAGCGCGACTGGCGCAAGAGCAGCCTTCGACGCCCTGTCCGGCGACATCTATCCGTCGGTGGCGAGCGTCACCATCCAGCAGGGCGATCGTGTCCGCGATACGCTGAACGAGCGCATGGCCGCAGATGACGACAACCCTTTCTGGTCGGAGGCTTATGGCAGCTGGGGCCGCAATACCCTTGCCGGAAGCGGCGCATCGCCCGTCCGCTTCGGCAACGGAGGCTTACATGTTGGTGCCGATGCGGAGGCCTTCGACAACCTGCGATTTGGTGCGGCCGCCAGCTATGGCCATTCCAACATTTGGACAAACAATCACACTGCCGAGGCCATGGCAAACACCTATGAGGCCGCGCTTTATGCGGCTTTTGATCTCGGGGGGCTCGGTCTGCGCTCTGGCGTGTCTTACGCGCACCATGATGTCGATGTGGAGAGAACGGTACGCTTCGGTGGATTCTCAGATCAACTCGCCGGCCGATTTGCTGCTGCAACGGCACAGATCTTCACGGAGATCGGATACGAAATCGGCGTCGGCGACATAACGCTCGAACCCATAGCCAATCTGGCCTGGATTGACTATCGAAGCGATTCTGTGGTCGAAAACGGCGGTGCCGCACGACTTGCTGTCTCGGCTATGCATCAGCAGACGGGGGTCTCCCTCCTGGGCCTTCGCTTCGGCACAGAGAGCTCGGTCGATGAAATCCCCGTTCGATTGAGCGGCATGCTGGGTTGGCGCCACCATTTCGGCGACACGGCGCCCGTCGCTGGCATGAGCTTCGCCGGCGGCACACCTTTTGACATCAGCGGAGTGCCGGTTGCACGAGACTCAGGTGTCGTGCAGATTGCGGCCGGTTTTGCACTGACGCCGACAGCGTCGCTAGACTTCCTGTGGCGTGGCTCATACGCCGTCAAGCAAGTCAGCAACCAAGCCTCGCTACGTCTGGGAATCACTTTCTGATCCGCGTGACGTCCCTACGTATCGCAAAAGATGGTCACTTCCTGCGTGAATGACTTGCCTGATCCACGGGATCAGACAAGTCATTCCGCCGAAAACAAACCATAAGAACTAGCCCACCGGCGCCTTCCGCGCATACAGGGACAGGAACCGCATCAAACGGATCTTAACCACCTCAAGGAGTTCCGTCGCGTTTCGACCCGGCGTGGAACCACTCCTCCGCAATCGCTACCACCTCCGCCTCATCCTCGGCCGACATCCCCAGCACCGGCCGCGCCTCGATCGATTTTTTGATGTAACCCTTCAGCTCGCCGCCAAAATGCAGCATGGCCGCCTGGACGGCTGCCGTGCCGATCCGCACGTCGTCGTTGGTGGCGGCAACGTTAAACGAGCTGCGAAACGCCCCTGAGGCCCGCAGGATCGGGCCTGGCTGGTAACCGGCCGCCTCACGCTTGGCCAGGGTCACCGGCCGCAGACCAGCCCATTTCGTGCCATCGGGCGCTTCCTCATTGTCGAAGCGCTCGCCCAGCGCTGTCATGAGATGCTCGCCAACGTTCTTGAAGAAGCCCTGGCGGTTCTCCATACGGTCGATCAGCTCGCCAAGCTTCGCCCGCATATCCTTGTCGTGGATCCTGGCCTTGTAGCTGATGCCGGTCATTGGATTTCCCTTGGGTGTGGTGCTATATTTCTGGTGTCGGAGGGCGCGACCGAGCAATGGTCCAGCGAGCCCTTCGCGCAAAAGGCCGGATTGCTCCCGGCCTTTTACTTTTTCGGTCTGGCGAAGACGAGCTTGCCCACGCGTCGCTTGTCGATCTGCTCAAAATCCGCCTTGCCCTTTTTGTCGGTCGGGCCAAACGCGGTCACCGCCTCCCACAGCCGTTCGCCGATCTCGAACACGATCTGGATTGCGGTCTCGGGATCAACGCGCACATAGCGGCGATCGACGACCAGGTCGTCGCTTGCAACCTTTCTGGCAACGCCGACCCAGATCTCATCCGGCTCCATGAGGGTCTCCGCCATCATCGCCAGCAGCCTGTGACGACCGCGCTTAAACAGCTTGAACTCGCCCTCACGGTTGCGGAACAACTGGTCAGAGATCGGGATTCTCGTGCCGGTCACATCCTCGAACAGGACAGCCTCGCCGATATCGGCGCCGAAGGGATCGAGGAAGGCCCGCACATACGCCTCCGGCTCCAGCCCGTCCTGGAGCAACTCAGCCTTGAATGGCTTCGACGCCTTCACCAGATCGGCCAGCGGCTCCGCCTTGTCGATCGCCACCGCCATGCGCGGATCAGTGAGCAGCTCCTGGCCTTCATCCATCAGTGTCGAAGGTGTCAGCCCCCGTTCCCAGAGATCGCCAGGGATGTAATCCCAGCCATAGCCCACCCCCTGCGGCTTCTCGATCAGCTTTCCGGTCAGGGGATCGAGAGCCGGCTCCATCAATTCACCCGCCCATTCCTCAGGCTTAAGGTCGCGGCGCTTCAGGTCGCGCTCCGACAGGGTGCGAACACCGCAGGAGCAGAGGAAATCATTCGGCGGGAAATGATGGGTCCAGAAACCGCTGTCATGACGATACACCTTGCGATGCCATGCAAGGTGGCGCGGTCGCGGATTTTTCGGAGTGCGGGTCTCGCCGTGGAGATATTGCCAGTATGGCCGGAGCTTCAGAACGTCGGGATCGCGCATCTGCTTAAGCCGGCCGGCCATGTAGCTCGTGCGCATATTGGTCTCGAAGATCACGCGGGTTCGCCAGCCGCGCTCCCCTTTGTACTGCCAGCCATATTGCGCGACGATCCGGTCAAAGTCGGCCCGGAAGGTTTCGAGCGTGGTGCCCTTTTCCATGGCGGACGCTATCGCCGTCTGGAAATCGGAGAGCATCGCCGTGTCGGTAATGCCGGCAATGACGAAGGCGCGATCGTGAACGCCGCGCAGGGCATCGGTCCAGGCCTTTGTCGGCTTTGCCCGCTTCTGCCGGAAGAACTCGATCTGTTCCTTGAACGGCTGGTTGAAGACATCGGGGTCGGCAAACTCGTCCGCCTCCCCGCCATCCAGGAACACAGCCTCGCGACCCTGAAGCGCGGATAGTTCCAGCCCGTCGCCAAGCAGCTTGGCAAAAGCGGTCGGCGACCATTTGGCCGCGAGCGCCAACACGGCTTTCGCCGCCGCGTTAAAATCTGACGCATCGAGTGCCGCCTTAACGGCATTCAAACGCCTGTCGAAGTGCTTTTGGGCCAGCGCCTCGATCCGATCGGTGAGCGCCAGGACCGGATCGGGATCATCAGCGAACTCTAACGGCTGGTCTTTTTTTTTACGTCGATCGAGCCGAATAGCGCAGCAAATGCCGGGTTCTCCTCGGCGGCCTTGCGCAGGTCGCGGCCGGGCTTGCCGCCTTCCATGAAGGCAAAGCGCGCCTCGACCAGGGCGTCCACGGCCTTTTCCGAGAGATGGTCGGTGAGGTCGAAGCCGGTGATGTATTCGCGGGCGAAATCGTCGTCATCGATCTGGCCTGCTGTGCTCAGGATGTCGATCAGCGCCGCATTGGTCGCGGTTGCGGCATCCGCCTTTGCCTTGCGGGTTTCGGCCTTGGATTTCTCATTGGTCGGCCGCAGGCGCCAGACCGAGGGAATGCCCGCACCTGGGAAGTTATAGTCGACGACCCAGGTGATCAGCTGCTCGCGGAACGTATCCGACGACAGATCACCGTCGCTGTCGACCAGCAGGTCGAGCATATCGGCATGGGTCTCGGATGCGGCCCTGGAGCCGGCATTGCCAATATCGGTGGTCAGCGTCTCGCCGGTGACACAGATCGAGATCTGCTTGTCCCAATAGGATAGCCAATCCTGATACGACACTGATCCGGAGCGGGCAGCTTCCAGGAATTTGACGCCGGTCCCGACGGGCACCGCAATCGCAGCACTTGTCCTGACGCTGGCGAGATTGTTCAGAAGCTTGCGCTGTTCGTCCGACAGCATGCCATAGGGCGTTTCGGCAATCACGGTCGGCCCGGCGAACTTGTCGAGGAAGTGCAGCCAGAAGGCTACGCCCTCGCGCTTGAACAGCACAGCCCAGAACAGTTGGTATCCGAGGCCCAGACCATAGGGATTGTTGCCGACCACGCCACGACGATGGACGATGAACTTGCGATCGGGCAGCTCGATGCCGTCGCGCATGTTTGTCCAGGTCAACAGGCGCGGTTTCCAGTCCGGGCCGAATACGAAGCGCCGCTGGTCATGGCTGACGATGCGTTCCGGCTTGATACGGTTGCCGTCACGTGCCCAGACGATCTCGGAGACGGCAAAGCCCTTGAGCGTGGCGCCGCTGACGAGGTCTTCGGTGATGCGGTCGAAGGGCAAGGCGTTAAACACCTCGCGGACATAGTCGGCCGCCGCCACATCAAGCGGCTTGTCCGAGGCAGGCTCCACTTCCCATTCCCGCGCAACCAGGTGCTTGGCGCGCTTGTCGAGCATGGCAGAAGCATGGGTGTCCCGCCGGATCTCGTCATAGATCGCCAGACCCTTGCCGCCGCCGCGCTGGATCAGCGTATCGTCGGCATGCTGCAGCGCCCCCGAATAGAACGGGATGGTGATATCGTTGGCCGCGTTGGCAACAAGACCCTTCGCCTCGGCCGGCAGGTTCTTCCTGATATCCTCAACCGTGGCAAAGCTCGCGGGCTTCTGTTTGCTAGGTTTCTTGCGGCGGCTCACAGGCGGTAGTCTCCTAGTCTGTCTGATCCCGATGCCGTCGAGGTCATGACCCCGGCCGATGCGCTCGCGCCGCCCCCACCCGCATAGAACAGGGTGTTTTGCCAGAGCATGTCGAGGCAGTCAGGACCGTCGTCATGATCGGCGTCAGGCCATTGCTGCAACTGGTCGATCAGGGTCGTATGTAGAGCGTTAAACCGGATCAGCCCGGCTGTCACGGGCGGCTGAAGCCGCTCGATGCGCAGATCCTTGTCGGCATGGGGCGTGATCGGCACGGCCGAGATGCCGACGCCCTGGATGGCGGCGGTGCTCATCAACGTGGTGCGCAGGAACTCCTGAAACTGCACCGCCTCGACGAACCACAGCATGCAGCCGTAACGGCGCTGCATGGCGATGACGTCTGATACGATGATGTCAGGCAGACGCTTGCGAATGGAGGCTTCGACCAGATCCATCTTGCCGGTCAGCCGGTCAAAGCCGCCGATCAGGATGGCCGAGGGGTCGCGGCCCTTTGCGGCCTTGCCGAGCGAGGGATCAACGGCGCCAAAATAGATCAGGCCGGGATTGCTAACGCTCCAATAGATCAGCTTGCCGAAGGGATTGCCCTCGCTGATCGGCTTGTTCTGATACTCGGTCTGGAATGCATCGTGGCTGGCGGCCCGCTCCAGCATCAGCCAGACCAGCGGCTGGACGCTCGGCCAGTTCACGACCGCGCCGGCATCCATGTCCGCCTTGTTGCGATCATAGAACGCGCGCGCCTGGTCTTCGCCCTCGTTGTTGAAGACCTCCTCGAAAGCCTCCCATAGGTCCATGCGATCAGGCCATTTGACGATCGCCTGGAATTCCGTGACCTGCCAAACCGGCGACTTTGCCGCGCGCACCAGGACGGCATCATGGTGCAGCACCGTGCCGACCCAGATCACTTCCATCGAGCCATCGGGCGGGCCGACCTTCAGCGCCGCGCGGTTGATCCAGTTCTCCAGCTTCTTGCGCTGTTCGGGCGATCGAACCGCCTCGTCGTTCTCAAGATCGTCGAAGAACATCAGGTCGGGACGATAAGGACCATGACGGCGGCCGCGCACCTTCTGCCCGGCGCCAAGACCTTCAATGCGGATATTGGTGCGCGTCACCATCTCGCCTTCGCGCCAAACGCGGCCCTGGCCGCAGACATCGGGGAAGTCATAAGCCAGACGCGGGTTCGTGGTCAGTTCGGCCTTGATCGCCTCGATCAGGAGGGCTGCCTGGGCATAGACGTCGCAGACCTCAAGCACATAGCGCTTCAGTCCCCTGACGATGCAATAGAGGGCAAAGCCGAGGGAAAGATGCGTCGATTTGGACGAGCCGCGCGGCGCGATGAACAGGTCCTTGACGCCCTTTGGCGATGCCAGGATCTCGGGGCAGCGGGCGAAGATATGCTTATGGAAGAGGCTATGCTCGCCGCGCACATAATGCGGCAGGTAAGTTTCCATGAAGAACTGAAACCCGTCATCGGCATGCGCCACAAGAGCGAGCCGCTCGGCCTTAGCTTTGGGATCGGCCGGGAACGCCGAAACCGAAAGCTCGATCCAGCGCGAGAAATCGCTCGCCATGTCGGCAAGCGATTCCCGGAATTCCTTGGCGCTGACGGAAGCCTTGAGCTGCGGCCGCTTGCTCATGAGGTATAAAGCCCGGCCAGCCGTTCGCCGAAGGGTTCGATGATCTCCAGGATGACGGCGGCATGCTGGGGAAAGTGCTGGCGCACGAAGTCCAGCAGATGGCGCATCACGTCCTGGGCAACGCCAAGCTCCGATATCTTCGGTGCGAGCTTGCCGGCCGAAGCGGTCATCTTGGTCATGGCATCGGCGAGCGCCACCAGGTGCTTCACCTTCTGGTCCATGGTCAGCTCGCCGTTCTTGATCTCCTCAAGCAGCGCCTGGGCCATGATCATGAAGTCTTCGACGACGGACGACACGACGGTCTCGATGCCTTCGCCGGCGATGATCGAGGCCGAGCGGGCCATGTCCCAATCATCGCCAGCGGCCTTGGCGGCCTTCTTCCAGCGCCCGAACGTTGCCTGGGAGATGTTGAGCGCCATCGAGATCGTCGCACCCGTCATCCGGCGATAGACATAATCAGAGCGGGCCTTGCGGCGGATATCCTGTTCACTTGCCATTGGCGCCAGGGCCTTTCCCGATACCGAAGATATCCTTGATGAGCTGGGGCGGATTGGCAGAGGCCTGCTTCAGCCAGAGGATCAGGTTGCGCCCGGTGATCCCATAGGCCGCCGCCACCGCATAGCCCCAGGAGCCGGGATTGTCCGACACGCCAATGAGGCTCAGCGTCAGTTCCGTGGCGACGGTCGCGACGAAGACGCCCGCGATGATCGAGCCGACCGCCGTAAAGATGTCATGTGATCGCCAATCGAGCGCGACAGAAATCACGGCCGCGACGCCAGAAGAAATCAGCGTCGCGACCTTCAGGCCAAAGATGGTTTCCGGGCCGGTCATCGGCGCCCCCTGATAGCTGCGGCAATGGCGCTGATGCCGTTACCGACCGCCTGGATGCCAAAGAAGGAAAGGAGAATGGCCCCCTGCCATTCATCGAAGGGAGCCGGGAATTTGGGGATGCGCCAGCCGAACGAGAAGCAGGTGTCGAGCGTGACGAACAGGAGATGAATGGTGAAGCAGGCCGCGATCACGAAGGTGATCACGCGCATTTCCCAGAAGCCGGCCGAGGCCAGCCGGATTTCCCGAGCGGATCGCGCCGCATCGAGCTGCCGGTTGATGTCGGCGATGGCGGCATCAGCCACAAGGCGACCCTGATCGGTGTCCGCCTGCAGCTTCAGTTCATAGGCACGGGTCAGGGCCGAGGCGAGATCGCCGCTCAACCAACGAAACAGGGCAGCGATCATGCATGACCCTTGATGCGGTTGACCGACCAGCGGCCCGACAGGAACATATAGCCGGCGCCGGCACCCAGAAGCAGAACGAGGGCAGCGATGCCAAATCCCCAGGGATTGTTGACGCCGAGCAGCGCCGACATTCCGGCCGTGCCGACCGTACCACCGAGAAGGCTCATGACGGTGGAGCTTTCGGCCGGCTTCACGTCGTCGGCGATTGCCGCCTCCGGCAGTGCATCGGCGGCATCGACGGCTCCTCGCGCGGCCTCGATCGCGTCGAGGAATGCCTTGTGATAGGTGGCGATCAGCTTGGCCTTATTGCTGCCATTGACGATCGCGCGGGCGCCGACCGGATCATCGGTGTTGTGGCTGAAGAAGTCGCCGAGCTTCTTGCCCGTAAACAGTCCCTCGGCCATGCCGACAATGGCGATGCGCGCTCCGATCACTGGATCAAGCGTCTTGGCAGGGTTTTTCACCAGATCGACGCCGAGCCGCTGGCCGAGCTTGAGGTAGTTCGCCTTGTGGGTGATCTGGATCTGCCCACGGCCAAACCAGCCCTCCCGCCAATAGGGTGTCTTAACGCTTGAGAGCTTGCCGGCTTTCCAGGCCTTTTCCAGATTGGCAATGGCCGCCTTATCCGTGGAGGCGAAGGTTTCCCGCACCGGCAATATGCGACCGCCCGTCTCATGAAACACCTGGGCGAGGATATTTGCGAGCCACCTGTGGTCGGTGAGCTTGAAATACTCCCAGGCGTCGAGGATCGCGTTAACGCCGTCGATCTGGCCCTGGGTCAGACGGCCGCCAAACGGCGCGCGGCGGATATAGGCGAAGAAGGTGGTGGGGTTTTTGATCGGTGACATGACGCCTCGCGAGCGATTGGAAGACTGCGAGACAGTTACGCGTATGCGCAAACAAAAAGACCGGACGTCAGGTCCGGTCTGGGGCAATGTCGAAGAGATCGGGCTGGTTGCTGGGCGGCTTGTTGGCCATCCGCCTCACATGGCGCTGACTGACGCCGAGCAGCAAGGCGATTTCCCGTCGTTCCTTGCCGGCCTCCTGAAGCTTCAGGACATCGGCGCGGATGGAACGAACGGCACGGCCATGCGGAACATAGATGGCGTTCCCAGACAGGAACTCACATAGCGCGCTTCCGTCCTCCTTGCCAAGGGTCTGGATGACGTGATGATCGTCCCCAGGCCGCTTCGGAAACTTGATCTCTGCCCCGCCATAGGTTTGGATCAGCTTCAACGCCACGCCGATGCCCAGCGTCTCGGCGACGTCTCGCAATGACTTAGGCAGGTCGCTGATGGCAACAAGCGACGGGCTCATGATGCCACCCTGGCTTTCCCACGCGCTTCCATCGCCTTCAGGGCATCGATCACCTTGCTGGCCTTGCCGTAGTCGAGCGTGTCTGGATCGACCGCGATCTTGGTATCGTCTAGGAAGAGGATGCCACGGCAAAAATTGCGAAGCGCCTGGCGCGATCCGTCGTCAATCACGCCGAGCGTGGAGCACGATTTCCACAGCGCGTGGATCATGCGGATATAGGGCTTCGTGGACGGCGGCAGGGTCTTGCCGCCCGTTTTGACGCGGAAGCCGAGCCGCTTCAGCTCGTCGAGGACGGCGATCCGCTGGCGGTCGGACATGGCACGAAGCGAGCTGATGCCCGTGACGCGCACATAGAGAGCCCTGATGCTGTCCTCGTCCATGGCGAGTTGCTGGCGGGCGATGTTGATGATGGCGACGGTGTTCATCCGATGGCCTCCGCCCGCGTGGGGGGTGGTGGCACAGGCGCCCGGCATTCGGGCGAACGGCATGATGCCTTCGGAACATCTATTGTCTTGGCTTTTGCATACCGAAAGCCAAGAACCAGAAAAACAAGCCTCCCAGCAGTCCCGGCGCGGCGAGAAAAGTTGCATGACCCATCTCCAATACCGACCCGTCGGCGAGCAATCTCAAAAGCGCAAGAGGCAACACTGAAATGAGGGCACCGGCTATGCCGCAAACGAAAGGAGTTAGGGGAATGTGTTTCTTCAAAAAAAGAAAAGCCGGTACGCCAAACAATAGGGTTGCGATGTAGCCGTAGCTGGCAAAAGCCAACCATAGAGCCAGCGCCAGAGCCACCCCACCTGTGCTTCCAAACAAAAATGGAAATGCCAGGATGAGAGCAGCGCATGCGGGTGCAATAATAAAGGCAAGAATTGTCCTTGTCACAGATGGGGCCATCTTCATTTCCGTAATGTGCTGACAAAAACAGACTAATCACGTCTACACTTCGAGCGGTTAACGATGAATTCTGCAAGCTCAAGCCATAGTTCATGCCGCACCGTCCATATCCGCCTTCGGCAGAACCAGCGCGACAAAATGTGCCGGCGTGAACATCCGGGTTCGATGAGGGTGTGGGGGCGGTCGTCTCAAGCGCTGCCGCGTAGGCCTGAGTAAATGACGGAGCGAGAGGCTGTAGGGTCATGGCACCTCAGCCCCTCACCTGCATTACATTCGGCGCGTCTATTTCCGCCGGCTCAATGATGAAATCCTCGCCGGCCGACCGGATGGTGACGCCCGACACCAGTCGCGCCTTATCCGGATCAGCGAGCATGGCTTCCTTGTTCACCTCCTCCTTGACGCGGAAGAAGGCAGTGAAGCCGAGCTTCTTGCAGGCCTCGATCACGGTCTCGACGCCTCGGATGGTGACGCTCGGCGGCCGCGCTTTCCACCTGATCTGGCCGGTTCCGAAGTCATGGAATTTCACCTTGCCGTCATTGGTGAGCGCAAGGCGGTTGGCCTCGCACCAGACCTGAAGGCCGCGCTGGTGTTCGGCGAGTTCCGCCATGGCATCGGCGGTATCGCGCTCCAGCTTTTCGCCGGCCAGGCGCACGGCCTCGTCGGCGAGCGCCTTGTGCCGGGCGATCTCGCGGTTAAGCGTGCCGATCCGGCCGATGGCAAACACGGCATCTTCACGTGACTGCGGCACACGGGAGATGGCTTTGGTCTTGTTCTTCTTTGCGGGCTTCATGGCAGGTCCTTTCAAGCAATGTCAGGCGCAGCAGGCGAACCGGCCGACGGAAAATTCAGGTGAATGACGTTGGTGAGTGCGGGCGCCACCTGTTCGGCCGGCGCCTCGGCAGCCGGCTCGGCCGGATACAATCTGGCTTCCATGTCGACGGCCTCTTCCCGGCAGCACGACAGCAACCGGGCTACGGTCGCGACGGTATCGGCCGGCATCGGCTGATTGTTCTCAGCGAAGAACTGATGGTGGCGCATGATAAGCGAAAGGAGGGCTGAGACCTTAAGCATGGCGCACCTCCCGTCCGCCGATCTCGATCACCGGCATCGACATCAATCGGCCGTCGAGGGCGACATGCGGCCGGCCGGTCAAATACTGGATGCGTTCCTCCATGTTCCGCGCCTCCATTTCGAAGGCCCGGAGCGTTAGGATCAGGCCAGCCGGATCGTCATGGCTAATACCAACGTGCACGGATCATGACCGATGCGCCCAATCGCGCGTTCCGATGGACATGATCTTCCACGGCTGATCGACGAGCCTGTTCCAAGCGCGGCAGCATTGATCGACGATGTCGTCGTAGTCCTTGAAGACGCGGTTCG
>NZ_FWXU01000019.1 GCF_900176345.1 Rhizobium sp. RU36D | reverse complement strand
AGACTCCATGGAGAAACTCCTTGTCGCTCATCCACGGAATGTTCGATCACAGATCAGGCGACGGCGGGCAATGTGGGGGCAGAACACCGGTTACAATGCAACTCAACTGGCTTTTGATGTTTGACGCACTTACCCGGGAGAACAGGCGCCGCCGCCACCCGCTCTCCGATCCACTGGAGGCGGCGGAGTGGCAGGGCAGTGAATGGATCATCCGGCTCTCGGCATGGTTCCTGCGCGAAAATCGGCAGGATCGGGAAAGGCGCGCCAAAACAGATCGACGCGTGCACGAACGGCGTTATGCCGCTCCCTCGCCGTAAGCCGGCTGAGCTGTATCTGGAGTGGCCGGCGCACATCTTGGCGCTTCGCCGGCCGCCATGCGGCGTTCATGCTCGATCAGCCATCGTTTGCGCCAAAGCCCGCCGCCATAGCCCGTCAGGGTGCCGTCGGCGCCGAGAACCCGGTGACACGGGATCACGATGGCGATCTGGTTGGCGCCGTTCGCATGGGCGACCGCACGAACTGCCGTCCCCCTGCCGATTGCATCGGCCATCATCGAATAGCTGCGCGTGGTGCCAACGGGAATGGACCGCAGTTCTTGCCAGACCTGCCGCTCGAACGGCGTGCCATGGCCGCCGATCCTGACGGTAAAACCCTCGTCATGGCCGGCAAAGTAGCGGTCGAGTTCCTGGGTAATCTGCTCGGTCACAACAGTGCGGCCCATCACGATCCCCTTGCCGCTGCGCTTCTTCAAGCGCGCAATCTCGGCCGGAAGGGCTGGACGATCGGCAAACTCCAGGAGATGCAGCGCGTGGTCGCAGGCAATCGCCATCATCGGACCGATGGGGGTTTCGATCCAGTCGGCCTTGAGCAGCGTCGCGCCTTGCAGTGTGGCGGGCGGAGCGCCAAAGAGTTGCGTGATCGCGGACCGGAAGCCGCTGCCGGACTCGAAGCCCGCATCGATCTGGGCGTTGATCACGGCTTCGCCTTGCGTCAGGGCCTGAGCCGCCTGGCCGATCCGCCGGAGGCGGGCGATCTCCAGGAAGCTCATGCCGAACTGCCGTTTGAAGGCGCGCCGCACCGTCGAGAGATCATAGCCCAGGGCGAGGACGTCGTTTTCCCGCCAACGCCGATGAGGATCCTGGTCCAGGCATTTCAGCAGCTTTGTCACGACCGGGTCGCCGCCGCCGATGCGAAACATCGGACGGCATCGCTTGCAGGGGCGAAAGCCGGCTTCCAGGCACTGAGCCACACTCTCCTTGAACCGGCAATTCTCCCGTTTCGGCTTGCGCGCCGGACAGGTGAACCGGCAAAAAATGCCGGTCGAGGTGACACAGACATAGGCGAAGCCATCATATCCGGCATCGCGGGCGACGAGAGCGTCGTAAAGGATATCATCAGTGGGGCGATCGAAGAGCATGCAGCACTTGTACTGCGAAACAGCGCCCGCCGCCGCCGAAAAACGGGCGTGGATTAAACTCTTTGACCGATGGATGAGCAGCCTGCGTCGCCAAGTATACATGGACAGGCATTAGGCTTCCGCTGGATGCCGAGGAGGGCAATGGTTGAAGCCTTAAGGAGTTGAAATCAGACAGTTTTATAGGCCTGATTCACGTCCGCTCCGGCCGCCATTGTCCAAAAAAAGTCGTGCATATGGCGGCAGTTCGCTACAAACGCCGACAATTTCATCATCTTATTCCGCCTGATATTGCGGAATACAATCGCGGCGCGTGGGATTTGCTTCGATCCCGAGGGCAGATCTGGGGAATGAAAGGAGCCGACCGTCAGTCCTCGAACTCTTGCGGAGCCACAGGTTCAGCCGGCCGCGGCGCACGTTCGGACGGATCGCGACCGATCTCCGGCTTAAGCGAGACGAGATCGATGAAGTAGTCGGACTGGCGGCGAAGGTCATCGGCGATCATCGGCGGCTGCGTCGCCATGGTCGAGACGACGGAGACCTTGCGGCCCTTGCGCTGCAGCGCTTCCACCAGCGTGGTAAAATCGCCATCGCCGGAAAAGATCACCAGATGATCAACGGTTTCGGACTGCTCCATCGCGTCGATGGCCAGTTCGATGTCCATGTTTCCTTTGACTTTTCTGCGTCCCATGGAGTCCGTGAACTCCTTGGCCGGCTTGGTCACCACCTTGTAGCCATTGTAGTCCAGCCAGTCGATCAGGGGGCGGATGGAGGAGTATTCCTGGTCCTCGATCAGGGCTGTGTAGTAATAGGCGCGCAGCAGGTAACCGCGCTTTTGAAACGCCTTCAACAGCTTTCGGTAGTCTATGTCGAAGCCGAGGCTCTTTGAGGCTGCATAGAGATTGGCGCCATCGATGAAAAGAGCGATCTTCTCTCTCGGATCAAACATGCTGCAACTATCCTTTTTTGCAAAATGGTTTCAGTCGGCAAAAGATAATCAAAACAAAACCCTGCCTTAAAACTCATGAATAATTCGCGTATGTTATGAATTATTCATATAAGATTTATTTAGGGCAGGAATGTGTTTATTCCAAGCACGCCTGGGTTGAAGATCGCGTCCTTCAAGGCCATTTATTGGGCACCGGCACCCACCGCAGGGGGCTGTTGTCAAGAAAAACTTGAATTCAAAGCCCATTGATTGTATCCGGCAGTCAATTCCATGAGACCATGATCGCAAAGGACAGGCAATGGCCCGTGTCACAGTTGAAGACTGCATCGACAAAGTAGACAACCGCTTCGAGCTGGTCCTGCTCGCAAGCCATCGTGCCCGCCAGATCTCGCAGGGCGCCCCGATCACCGTTGATCGCGACAAGGACAAGAACCCGGTCGTGGCGCTGCGCGAAATCGCCGATGAGACGCTGTCGCCGGGCGACCTGAAGGAAGACCTGATCCATTCGCTGCAGAAGCATGTCGAGGTGGATGAGCCGGAACAGGATAGCGCCGCGATTGCTGCCGCTGCTGCTTCCATCAAGTCCGACGACGAGGACGAACTGCCCGAGACGCTGACCTTCGACCAGATGTCGGAAGACGAGCTTCTGGCCGGTATCGAAGGCCTCGTGCCGCCGGAAAAAAGCGACGATTACTGATTGATTACCAAACGGTAATTTTTTCCGTTTTACTCTGCAGCGACTGAGTGCATTGTTGTGCGCCAATCTGAACGGTTGGCGCGCTTTTCTTTTTTGGAGCAGCCTCGCATGATGCGGCAATACGAACTCGTGGAACGAGTTCAGAAATACAAGCCCGATGCCAATGAAGCACTCCTGAACAAGGCCTATGTCTATGCCATGCAGAAGCATGGGCAGCAGAAGAGGGCCAGCGGAGATCCTTATATCTCGCATCCGCTTGAGGTGGCCGCGATCCTGACGGACATGCATCTGGACGAGTCGACCATCGCGGTTGCCCTGCTGCATGACACGATCGAGGACACGACGGCGACCCGCGCCGAGATTGACGAACTGTTCGGCGAGGATATCGGCCGCCTCGTTGAGGGGCTGACCAAGCTCAAGAAGCTCGACATGGTCACGAAGAAGGCCAAGCAGGCGGAAAATCTCCGCAAGCTGCTGCTGGCCATTTCCGACGACGTGCGCGTGCTGCTGGTCAAGCTGGCGGACCGCCTGCACAATATGCGCACCCTCGAGCACATGCGCGACGACAAGCGCGCGCGGATTTCCGAGGAGACGATGGAAATCTATGCGCCGCTGGCCGGGCGCATGGGTATGCAGGACATGCGCGACGAGCTGGAGGATCTATCCTTCCGCTACATGAACCCGGAGGCCTATGAGACGGTCACCAACCGGCTGTCCGAACTCTCCCAGCGTAACGAGGGCCTGATCAAGAAGATCGAGGACGAGTTGCGCGAGCTTCTGGTGGCAAACGGTCTCGTGCATGCCGGCGTCAAGGGCCGGCAGAAGAAGCCCTATTCGGTCTTCCGCAAGATGCAGTCGAAATCGCTGTCCTTCGAGCAGTTGTCGGATGTCTATGGCTTCCGCATCATGGTGGACGACATTCCCGCCTGCTACCGGGCCCTTGGCATCGTCCATACCCGCTGGCGCGTCGTGCCGGGCCGGTTCAAGGACTATATCTCGACGCCAAAGCAGAATGATTACCGCTCGATCCACACCACGATCGTCGGCCCGTCGCGCCAGCGCATCGAGCTGCAGATCCGGACGCGGCGCATGCACGAGATCGCCGAATACGGCATTGCCGCCCACGCGCTCTACAAGGATGGCGAAAACGGCGAACCCGGCGAACTGCTGTCGCGCGAAAGCAATGCCTATTCCTGGCTACGCCACACCATTGAGGCCCTCGCCGAAGGCGATAATCCGGAAGAGTTCCTGGAACATACCAAGCTCGAACTGTTCCAGGACCAGGTGTTCTGCTTCACCCCGAAGGGCAAGCTGATCGCGTTGCCGCGCGGCGCGACCCCGATCGATTTCGCCTATGCCGTCCACACCAATATCGGCGACACCACGGTCGGCGCCAAGATCAACGGCTCAATCATGCCGCTGGTGACACGGCTTTCCAATGGCGATGAAGTGGAAATCATCCGCTCAGGCGTGCAGGTGCCGCCGGCGGCCTGGGAAGAGATCGTTGTCACTGGCAAGGCCCGCGCCGCCATCCGGCGCGCCACCCGCATGGCCATCCGCAAGCAATATTCCGGCCTCGGCCATCGTATCCTGGAGCGGACCTTCGAGCGCGCCGGCAAGATTTTCTCCCGCGACGCCCTGAAGCCCGCTTTGCATCGCCTGGGCCATCGCGACGTCGAGGATGCGATTGCCTCCGTCGGTCGTGGCGAGATGTCATCACTCGACGTCTTGCGTGCGGTCTTCCCGGATTACCAGGACGAGCGCGTGACGGTGAAGCCTTCCGCTGACGAAGGCTGGTTCGCCATGAGCAGCGCCAATGGCATGGTGTTCAAGCTGCCCGGCAAGAACAGGCCGATCGGCGATGCGCCAACGGCGGGCGACGGGCCGGAGCCATTGCCGATCCGCGGGTTGAGCGGCAATGCCGAAGTGCATTTCGCGCCGTCGGGGGCCGTTCCGGGCGATCGCATCGTCGGCATCATGGAAGACGGCAAGGGCATCACCATCTATCCGATCCAGGCCTCCAGCCTTCAGCGTTTCGATGAGGAGCCGGACCGCTGGATCGATATCCGCTGGGATCTCGATGAAGCCAACAAATCCCGCTTCATGGCCCGGCTGATGATCAACGCCATCAACGAACCGGGCACGCTGGCGACAGTCGCCCAGACCATCGCCCGTCTCGACATCAATATCCGCATGCTGACCATGGTCCGCATCGCCACGGATTTCACCGAGATGGCCATCGATGTCGAAGTCTGGGACCTCAGGCAGCTAAACCAGCTCCTGTCGCAGTTGAAGGACCTGGACTGCATCTCCACGGTGAAGCGGCTCTACGACTAGTCCCGCCTCTGGAAAGACCTGAGGTTTTCAGCCATCCTGCTGTCGTCATCTGACTTGGGGGAGGCGGGAGCATGGCGCAAGGGCTTATCGCGCGGTTGGCATTGGCGGGCTTGGCCTCTGTTGCCGCGCCCGCCGTCGCGCTGGCGCAGGACGTGATCTATGGCGCTGATGTGGGACCGACCGATATCGCTGTCGCCTGTTTCGAGCGGCGCTACACCAAATCGCATCTGTCGGCGCATCCCCAGCAGAACGTGGTCCGCATGACCGCGCTGGTGTACCGGCTGCCGGGCACGCCAGAGACGGTGCTCAATATGACAGTCCGCTTTCGGGAAGGGCAGGAGGATCAGCAGATCCCCATTGTTTGCCGTACCGGCTCGGGCGGATTGTCCTGCAATGTCGAATGCGACGGCGGCGCCTTCAGCGTGACTGCGCGGGATCGGAACGCGGTGCTGGTTGACCTTGGGAATGGGATCGGCGGATGCGATGCCGGCGAGCCGTCATTCGGCGCTGACGACAAAACCTTCCGCCTTGATCGGGTCGATATGGCAGCCTGCAGTGACCTGATCTGGGATGACGAACGGCGAAACGCCGTGCTGAAGGCCGGCGGGCTCAACCGCTAATATGGTCTGGTGTAGTCCGATGTGCGGCAATATGCCCATTTCATGAGCGCATTGTGACGAGCTTTTGAACTTGCCATGCACCAAGCGCATGGCAGCGGTCCGTTTCCCCATCTGGTCAATGTTGCGGCGCAATATTATCTTTCGTGCATACCAACGAAGGAAACGAGGAACGTCATGTTCGAGCCTATCCGCAAGATCGCCCGCGCCCTGCGCGCCCCCACCGTCGCTGACCGCGAAGCCGCTTACCTCAACGCCTCGCGCGACCGCTTCGACCTCGAATACCGCCAGCGCCAGATCGATCGCGGCCTGTTCCGCAACGGCCTGTAATACGGGTAGAAAAGTCCGCCGGTGCAGACGCACCGACGGAGATGATGCCATCGGGCGATGCGGCCAAGGCGCCGTTGTCTCATGAGTGTAAGCCGGTTTACCTCTTGTGTTGCAGGGGGGCGAACCATTACATGTGACGCATGGTGTTTCGTCGCAGAGAACCCGTTGGCAAGAGTGAAAGATTGCGCGCGCTGTTTTGGCCGCGCATGGGCTTGTCGCGATCTTTCCAGTATTTACGCAAGCGGATCATGAGGCTGACCGCATCGCCGCATGCCATCGCCGCCGGCGTGGTGGCGGGCGTGGCTGCATCCTGGACACCGTTTATCGGATTCCATTTCCTGCTGGCCTTTGCGATTGCATATCTGCTTGCCGGCAACATGATCGCGGCGGCCCTGGGGACCGCATTCGGCAATCCCCTGACATTCCCGTTCATCTGGGCAGTGACCTGGAAACTCGGTCATTTCATGCTGGGCCATGGCGTGCAGGACGGCACCGTGGATCTGGTGGCACTCTTCGAGAAACTCGAATTGTCGCAACTCTGGGATCCTGTGCTGAAGCCGATGCTGGTTGGCGCGGTGCCTTTGGCGGTCGCAAGCGGTGTCATTCTCTATGTCGTGATTTTTTATGCCGTGCGCGGCTATCAGGCCGGCCGTCGCGAGAGGCTGGCAGAGCGGGCGCGTGTGCGGGTCGTCACGGATGATGCACGAGGCGTGACCAGCCGTTCCGGATCCATGACTGCGGAAAGTTCTCAATGATCATTGGTATCGGCAGCGATCTCATCGAGATCACCCGCGTCGAGAAATCGATCGAGCGGTTCGGCGACCGCTTTACCCATCGCTGCTTCACCGAAATCGAACGGCAGAAGTCGGACAACCGCGCCAACAGGGCGGCGTCCTATGCCAAGCGCTTTGCGGCCAAGGAGGCCTGCTCCAAGGCGCTCGGTTCCGGCATCGCCAACGGCGTTTTCTGGCGCGACATGGGTGTCGTCAACCTGCCCGGTGGCAAGCCGACCATGGTGCTGACCGGTGGCGCGGCCACCCGCCTGGCCACCTTGATGCCTGCGGGCCACGAACCCTTCATTCACCTCACCATCACCGACGACCACCCCTATGCCCAGGCCTTCGTGATCATAGAAGCCAGGCCGTCAAAGGGATAAGCCCGGCCGCTGACGGGAAATTGCCTCGCATGGCCGTTGCCGAGGCGCACCGAAGCGACTAGAAAGCGTCAAACACCGAAAAGGAAGAAGCCGGCGTGACCGACAGAGCTGAACACAAGCAGAGCGCCCTTTGGGAAAACATCAAGGTCATCATCCAGGCGCTGTTGCTGGCCACGATCATCAGGACCGTGCTGTTCCAGCCGTTCACGATTCCCTCGGGCTCGATGATGCCGACCCTGCTGGTCGGCGACTATATCTTCGTCAACAAGTTCGCCTATGGCTATTCGAAATATTCGCTGCCGTTCTCGCCGGACCTGTTTTCCGGCCGCATTCTCGCCAGCGAACCGGAGCGTGGCGATGTCGTCGTCTTCCGCTTCCCGCCGAACCCCGACATTGACTATATCAAGCGTCTGGTCGGCCTCCCCGGCGACCGCATCCAGGTGATCGAGGGCGTGTTGCACGTCAACGGCAAGCCGGTGCCGCGCGTACAGGATGGCACGTTTACCTCGGACTATCGCCAGGATCCCGGCTCGAACGTTCCGGTGTTCCGCGAAACGCTCGACAATGGCGTGACCTATGACACCCTGGACCAGTCGCCGATTTCGCGTGGCGACAACACCCAGGAATTCATCGTCCCCGAGGGCCATTATTTCATGATGGGCGACAACCGCGACAATTCGCTCGACAGCCGTTTTGACGTGGGCTTCGTGCCTGCCGAGAACCTGATCGGCCGCGCCTCCGTGATCTTCTTCTCGCTGGGCAACGACACGTCGTTCCGCGAGATCTGGAAATGGCCTGCCAACATGCGCTGGGATCGCCTGTTCAAGGGTGTGGAATGAAGAAGACGAAGCGGCTCCAGGCTGAGGAAATGGCGGTCATCGAGACCGCTGTCGGCCACGAGTTCCGCGACAAGGACAGGCTGGACCGCGCGCTCACCCATGCCAGCGCGCGCTCCGCAGGCGGCTCGGACTATGAGCGGCTGGAATTTCTCGGAGACCGGGTGCTGGGCCTCTGTATCGCCGAGCTGTTGTTCACCACCTATCGCAAGGCATCGGAGGGCGAGCTGTCGGTTCGCCTCAACCAGTTGGTCAGTGCCGAGACCTGTGCGGCGGTGGCCGACGAGATCGGCCTTCACCGCTTCATCCGCACCGGTGCTGACGTGAAGAAGATCACCGGCAAGGCCATGCTGAATGTGCGTGCCGACGTGGTCGAAAGCCTGATTGCCGCCATCTACCTCGATGGCGGGCTGGAGGCGGCACGCGCCTTTATCCTCCGGTGGTGGCAGGAACGCGCCGTGCGCGAAGATGGCGCCCGCCGCGACGCCAAGACCGAATTGCAGGAATGGGCGCATGCGAAATTTGCCGCGACGCCCAGCTACAGGATTGCCGAACGCTCCGGACCGGATCATGATCCGCGTTTCAC
This sequence comes from Rhizobium sp. RU36D, assembly GCF_900176345.1. Classification (GTDB taxonomy): domain Bacteria; phylum Pseudomonadota; class Alphaproteobacteria; order Rhizobiales; family Rhizobiaceae; genus Allorhizobium. The sequence continues at coordinate 106,001 of NZ_FWXU01000019.1, read as the reverse complement.
GGTGACGGTGGAAATACCCGGCATAGCGCCGGAGACGGGAACCGAGCGGTCCAAACGGGCCGCCGAACAGGTGGCCGCGACACGGCTTCTGGAACGCGAAGGCGTCTGGCAGAAGTCCACGCCCGCCGATTGATTGGAAGATATGACCGAGATTGAAGACAACACCGCCGACGGCGCGGAAACCGCAACCAATGGCCCGACCCATTCCGGCTTTGTTGCCCTGATCGGGCCGACCAATGCCGGCAAGTCAACGCTGGTCAACCGCTTCGTCGGTGCCAAGGTATCGATCGTCAGCCACAAGGTGCAGACGACGCGCGCGGTGATGCGCGGCATTGCCATTCACAACAACGCCCAGATCGTCTTCATGGACACACCAGGCATTTTCAAGCCACGGCGCAAGCTCGACCGCGCCATGGTGACATCGGCCTGGGGTGGCGCCAAGGATGCCGACGTGATCCTGTTGCTGATCGACAGCGAGCGGGGCTTGCGCGGCGATGCCGAAGCCATTCTCGAAGGGCTGAAGGATGTGCCGCAGCCAAAGATCCTGGCGCTCAACAAGATCGACCAGGTGCAGCGCGAGGATCTGTTGAAGCTCGCTTCGACAGCCAACGAAGCCGTTCGCTTCGAGCGCACCTTCATGATCTCTGCCACGACGGGATCGGGCTGCGACGACGTGATGAACTATCTGGCGGAGACGCTGCCGGAAGGTCCCTGGTACTATCCGGAGGATCAGATCTCCGACCTGCCGATGCGCCAGCTGGCAGCCGAGATCACGCGCGAAAAGCTGTTCCTGCGCCTGCATCAGGAGCTTCCCTATTCGTCCCATGTGGAGACGGAAAAGTGGGAGGAGCGCAAGGATGGTTCAGTCCGCATCGAGCAAGTGATCTATGTCGAGCGCGACAGCCAGAAGAAGATCGTGCTCGGCAAGGGCGGCGACGCCATCAAGGCAATCTCAACGGCATCCCGCAAGGAGCTGTCGGAAATCCTGGAACAGCCCGTACATCTCTTCCTGTTCGTGAAGGTCCGTGAAAACTGGGGCAACGACCCCGAGCGCTTCCGCGAAATGGGCCTCGAGTTCCCGCGCGACTGAGCCGAGACAGAAGACCGGTGCCCCGTCGTCAGCGGTCGAGCCGGCGGGCTATGAAGGTCGAGATTGGCCCGCCAAGCAGCAGCACCAGCAGGAAACGCACGGTCTGCAGCGCCATGACGAAGGACAGGTCCACCGGCGTGGAGGCCGCAATGATGGCGATCGAATCGAGCCCGCCGGGGCTGGTCGCCAGATAGGCCGTCAACGGATCGATCCCCATGACCTGCCACAGCAGGACCGCCAGCCCGCCGCAAAAGATGATCAGCACGATGATCGAGGCCGCAATCTGCGGAAAGGCATGCGCCGCATGGCGCAGGATGCGGCGGGTGAAGCCCAATCCGATCTTCCAGCCGAGCAGGGCATAGGCGATCGCCAGCAGGCAGGTCGGCAATTCGATGGTCAGATAGCCGAAGCCGTGAAGCACGGCTGTCGCGATCATCGGCAGGAGCATGGTGCCGGCCGGTATCCGCAGGAAGTAGCCGAGCGCGCTTGCGGCAAAGGCAATTGTTAGCGTCTTGGCCAGTTCGATCCAATCCACGGCTGGAAACCAGACGATCGGCTGCGCATGGCCGCCACTGGCATGAAACACCAGAGCGGCCACCATGGAGGCCGCGGAAGCCACGCAGACCACCCTGAGATATTGCATGAAGGCGACCAGGCGCGCATCTGCACCATAGGCCTCTGCCATCAGCAGCATGGCAGACGCAGCACCGGCCGATGTGCCCCAGACAGCCGTGGTGCCGGGCAGGGTTCCGTTTCGTGCCATCAGGTAGCCGAGTAGCGTCGTCGCGGCCATGACGGCGAGTACTATGGCAAGGAAGATAGGCCAGTCCGCAGCGAAGGTCGAGATGATGCCGACATCCAGTGACCGTGCGACGATGCAGCCGATCAGCGCATGGGCGGCCAGAAACGGCAGTTTGGGCACCGACAGCCGGGCGCCGTTGGTGGCCATCAGGATGGCGGCAAGCATCGGACCCAGCAGCAGCGCCGCCGGGATATGGGCCACGACCAACACCGCTGATATCACCAGGGAGAAGCCGAAAAGCATCAGCCAGCGCACAGGCGCCGGAAAGGGCGTGAAAAGCCCCGGATCGGGCGGTCTGTCTGTCGAGCCTGGGGGCGGGGAGGGCATGGTCTGGTTCAGGACTTTCTCGTATTCGGCCTGCGTTTCAGCAGCGATCTCGCAGCCTTTGACGCCTCTGCCGCAACGGGAGTGTGACAGGCCGCCGATAATTCATGCTGATGGCCGTTTGCGCTTCAGGAGCCAGGTCGTCAGGCCCTGCCGGTTTTCGCCCAAATGGCTCATGATGCAAGTGTTTTTTACAGAAATCCGGTTGGGTGGGTGACCACGCAGGAGATCGAGGCTGGGCGTGACTGCGGAAATCGGTTAGGTCAGGTCCATGCAATGGACTGACGAGGCGATCCTTCTGGGCGTGCGGCGCCACGGCGAGACAAGTGTCATCGCCGAGGTGATGACCCGTGAGCGCGGCCGGCATATGGGCATGGTGCGCGGTGGACGCTCCCGCACCCTCCAGCCCGTGCTGCAGCCCGGCAATCGCCTTGAGATCAACTGGCGCGCGCGGCTTGACGAACATCTCGGCGAGTTCAAGATCGAGCCCTTGCGGCTGCGAGCAGCGCAACTGATGGAAAGCGCGACAGCCGTCTATGGGGTTTTGGCCCTTGGGTCGCTGTTGCGCCTGCTGCCCGAGCGCGAGCCGCATCCCCATCTCTACGAGGCGCTGGATGTCGTTCTGGAACATCTGGGGGAGCCCGCTGCGGCCGGAGAACTGTTTGTGCGCTTCGAACTCGCAGTCCTGAACGACCTGGGATTTGGACTGGATCTGGGGCGCTGCGCGGTGACCGGCGTGTCCTCGGACCTCACCTATGTCTCGCCGAAGACAGGGCGCGCCGTGTGCCGAGATGTAGGCCTGCCCTATGCCGACAAGCTGTTGCTTCTGCCGGGTTTCCTGTCAACGGAAGGGAACAAGGCCGCTGATGTCGAGACCCTGTCATCCGCCTTTCGTCTGACAGGCTTCTTTCTCCAGCGGCATGTCTATGAGCCGCGCGGGATAGATCCCGGCGCGGCTCGAGACGGATTTCTTCAGGCGGCCTTGAAGTCGTTGCGTGCATTGCCCGCGCGCTCAGCCGCAGCACTGGCTGATACGGACACGCCGTCATCGCTGTCCGATCTCTCCAGGTGATTGCTGATCGCCGAGCGCAGCTCAGCGATATCGTGGTAAAATCCACCGTCCAGTTCGATGACCGGATACTTGACAGCGATGAACTTCAGCCTGTCCCCCTCGGGAACGGTGATGCCGACGGGTATGCCGTCATATTCGACAACTTGCTTGCTCATAATGATCCCCGCCCGCGCTCATGCGCAGGGCTCAGCTAAAAAATTGGATAGGACGCGTTCAGAAGTTCAAACAGATCACATTCGACATTTAAGTCGAAGGCTGACGCGGGACGCCACGCTGCGCTGGGGAAGCTGCCAGGACCGGTTGGCATTATGGGAAATAACTCGCATGTCGCTAACCTCCTTTGCGGCTGGTCCGGACATATTCATCGTCCGGAGCGGTTTAAACCCGATCCTCGATCGGTGACAACAAGGTAGGTGCGACGCTGTCCGCCGTCAACCTCCCCAAGCTAAAAAATAAAATAGAATTTTGCGACGCACAAAATGTGGATGCTTTGAGGCAAAATGAATCTCGTCTGCCTCAATCCTTAAAAAAAACGTTCACAAAAGTGAATCATGCCGCGGCCGGAACGCCGCGATCCACCGCCCGCTCGCGGATGGGCCAATGCACCACGGCGGCAAACAGGCCGAGAAGCACGCCGAGCCACCAGACGCTGTCATAGGAGCCGAGGCGGTCATAGAGATAGCCGCCCATCCAGACGCCCAGGAAAGAACCGACCTGGTGCGACAGGAAGACGATGCCGCCCAGCAGGCCCAGATGCCTGGTGCCGAACATGATGGCGACAAGCGCATTGGTCGGCGGAACGGTCGACAGCCACAAAAGCCCCATGACCGCGGAGAAGATGATCACCGACGCCGGCGTTTGCGGCAGGAGCAGGAATGCTGTCACCGTGATCGAACGGCCGATATAGATCAGCGCCAGGAAATACGGTTTCGAATAGCGCTGCCCGATCGCTCCGGCGGCCAGCGAGCCGATGATATTGAAGAAGCCGATCAGCGCCATGGCGATCACCGCATAGCGGGCTTCAATACCGATATCGCCGAGATAGGCCGGAAAATGCGCCGTGATGAACGCCACCTGGAAGCCGCAGACGAAGAAGCCGGTGGTGAGCAGAAGATAGCTCTTGTGGCCCAGCGCTTCCTTCAAGGCGTCGCCGACAGACTGTTTAAACTGGTTCTGCGACTGCGTGCCGGAATTGGCATTGCCACGCAAGGGCAGGGCCAGCAGCGGAACGATCAGCATCATGATCGACATATAGACAAGGCTGTCCGACCAGCCGAAGGTGCTGATCAGCCCCTGGGACAGCGGGGCAAACAGGAACATGCCGGCAGAACCGGCGGCGGTGCCGATGCCGAAGGCCATGGAGCGCTGCTCTGGCGAGACATTGCGGGCAAAGGCCGAGAGAATCACGCTGAACGAGCCCGCGCCGATGGCCATGCCGATCAGAACGCCACCGCCGATATGCAGCCAGATCGGCGCCGACGCATTGGCCATGAGGATCAGACCCGCGGCATAGAGCACACCGGAGGCCGCCAGAACCCGGCCCGTACCGTATTTGTCCGCCAGCGCGCCGAAGAAAGGCTGGCTCACGCCCCAGCAGAGATTCTGGATGGCCATGGCGAGGCCGAAGGTGGAGCGGTCCCATCCCGTATCCGCCAGCATCGGCAGCTGGAAGAAGCCCATGGCGGAGCGCGGCCCGAAGGTCATCATGGCAATCAGCGAACCGGCGACAATGATCAGCCAGGGCATGGCAGCGCGTGTGGTGGGCATGGCAATCCTCTCCTATCGTAAAGGAAACGATAGCGTCGGGGATGGCCTTCGCCAAACGCCTTTTCGTGAAGCGTAAATAAGCGGAATTGATGGATTAGGCGCCGTCGTTCAGATGTCCTTAGGTCAACTGAAGCAGAGGTTCGATCAGCGGAAAAGCTCCAGGATCAGATTCGGCTCGTTGTTGGCGATCTGCAGGGCCTGGATCGCCAGTTGCTGCTGTGCCTGAAGCGCCTTGAGCCGGGTGGACTCCTCCTCCATGTCCGCATCGACGAGCCGGCCCACGCCCTTCTCGAGCGTTGCCTGCAGCTTCTTCTGGAATTCGAGCTGGTTCTCGATACGGCTTTTCGTGGCGCCGAGCGATGCTCCGACATCGGTCATCTGCTTCATCATCGCATCCACCGTCGAGATCATCTCGTCGAGTTGCGCTGCGGTCGTGGTGCTGGTGAGCGAGATCTCCGTTGTCGTGGCGCTCGGATCCTGTTTCAACACGGCATAGGACGTGCTGGCTCCGACTGCCGTCGCATAGGCGCTGCTCGTCAGAATGCCATTGGCGCCGCCGGAGCCATAATCGATCAGGCTTGCGAGGTTCGTGGGGCCTGGAACGCTGTCTGCCCCGTAAGTAATCTTCTGGACATACACAGCTCCGTTCGCTGCACGCGTGAAGCCCGCCACGACGGTTTTGTCAGCGCCGGCCGCGGTTCCGCTGACCAGCCAGTTCTGGCCGTTGAAACTGGACGCAGACACGATCGAGCGCAACTGCTCCTTGAGTTCGGTCAGTTCCTTGTCGATCTTTGTCTTGTCGACGCCCGGCTCCGATGCCATCACCAGCTTGGCCTTGAACTCGTCCATCACGGAAATTGCTGCATCCATGCCCAGATAGGCCGTGTCGACGATGGCGGCACCCATTTCGAGGCTGTCCTGCACCGCGCTGAGCATTTTGATGTCGCCGCGCATGGTGGTCGCGATCGACCAATAGGCGGGATTGTCAGCTGCCTCGTTGATCCGCAGACCAGTTGCCAGGCGCTCTTGCGTCTCATCCAGTTGCTTGTTGATCGACCGCAACGTCGCAAGGGCGGCGATCGCCGAGGCGTTGGTATGGATGCTGGTCATGGCCGTGCCGATCAAAACAGGGAGACATCAAAGGGAAAGACGTCTTGCAAATCTGATGATGTAATGCACGTAAGGATTGCGCCCCGATGATTAACGGTGCGTTAATCACAGGTTGTGAAATTTATCTCAGGTTGTGTTAGGCGGGTCGCTGCCCGTCAAATGTTGGCGGACCTTCGGCGGCGGCGGATCAGCGTTTCTTGATCGCAAAGCCTTCCGGCCGGTCCATGATCACCTGCACCTGATCGCCGAGAGACACGCTGCCTTCGCCGCGCGGCACGGCGTTCCAGCCGAACAGCGGCCCGGGCACGCGCCGATCCGCCGACATGCGAATGCGGCCCATGGCCGGCATGGGGTTTGCGCCCTCGCGCGAGCCGGTGGCCTGATCCTGGGTCGTCATGATGCAGCGAGGGCATGGCTTGACCAGGTCGAGCCGGAGGCCATTGATCTCGATGGCCGCCCAGCGGTCCTCCGCCCAGGGCTCGTCGTGTTCGATCACGATGTTCGGTCGGAAGCGTTCCATGCCGACGCGACCTTCGCCATGGCTTTCCATGTCGGCATTGAGGGCCTCAAGAGACCCTGTCGTCGTCACCAGGATCTGGTAGCCATCGGCAAAACTCATCGGCGTGTCGGCGCCTGCCCATTCGGGATTGGCATTGCGCTCAGCCCCGCCGTCGAAGAAGACCAGCTTCACATCCCGCCCAAACCAGTCCGACAGCCTCGAATTGACGCGGTCATCCGCGACTGCGGCGCTGACCGGGGTTTTCCAGATCTCCACCTCAAGGCGGCGGTCCGGATGGGGTGGGGCGACCATCAGTTCCCGGCCGTCATCCATCCGAAGCGTGAGATAGGCAGCCGAGGGCAGGGCGGTGACGCGCGCAAGGTCCGGCAGCTCACGCTGAGTCACAAACATGCCGTTGGGTTCGACCAGCATCACGCGTCGGTCACCCAGCAGTCCCCTGTGATTGATGGCGGCCTGGGGAATGGCGATGCCCCGGGCGCTCTTCATCGGATAGATGTGGAGTTCTGCGACCTTCATGGTGGACCTCATTCCCTAACTTCGTCGATGAACATGTCGAGCACGGTCTTCAGCCGCTCCTGGCGTTCGAGCGCCATCTGCCGGCCAGTGGCGGTCTGGAAACCGTCCGTGAGCTTGAACAGCTTGACCTCGAAATGATCGATCGCAAAGGCCTTGTCATCGAGCGCACGGTTTTCGGCCAACGGATCGGCGGGATCGTAGAGTGCTGAGCCCATCCGACCGGCGATATAGAAACAGCGGGCGGCTCCGACCATGCCGATGGCGTCGAGACGGTCGGCATCCTGCAGGATCCGGGCTTCCAGCGTCTGCGGTGCCAGATTGGCGGAAAAACTGTGGGTGGTAATGGCATGGGCAACCGCATCGATATCGGCGGCATTCCAGCCCAGATCGGACAGGATGGTTGCAGCCTTTTCCGCGGCCAGCCGCGAGGCCTGGGTCCTGAGCGGCGAGTTCTTCTCCACCGACACGCAATCATGCAGCAGCACCGCGGCTGCCAACAAGCGTGGATCACCGCCTTCCGCGGATGCGATCTTCATCGCGTTGCGAAACACCCGCAGGATATGGGCGACGTCATGGGCGCCATCGTCGCCCGAAGCTGCATGCGGCAGCAATTGCTTCGCCAGCGGTTCGAAGGGCTTGAAGGCTGCGGCGATTTCAGGCCTGCTCATGGGGATGCTCTCGCTGACACGCCGCCGTTACTAGCCGATCCCGCCGCGATTGCAAGGCGAGGCTATCAGGCGGGCACGCCGCGCAGTTCCCGTCGGCGCCTCCAGGTGTTCATCAGCATCCGGCGCGACGGTGCCTCGATCAGGCGGTAGCTGAGGGTGGAAAAGCCGATGGCGGCGAGGACGCAGACCGAAATCGCGATCGGAGCCGGTAGGTCGGTTGGCAGCGCGCGCGATGTGAGGAACATTACCGGCATGTGAAACAGATAGAGCGAGAAGCTGATCTTTCCGAGGAACCGCAGCGGCGAGGCGGTCAGCACCCTGTTGGAAAGGGCCGAGCCCGAGGCCGCCATGAAGACGATACCCGCAGCGGCGATCGCACTGGAAAGCCCCCAGAAATCATTCTCGGTGTTGAACAGTGCGCGGCTGGCGAAGAAGAAGCCCAGTGCGCCCAGTGTGATAATGCCGACGACCGGTCCGTTCTGCCCGGTGCCCATAAGCGAAAAGAGCCATCCGGCCAGCGCACCGAACAGGAAATAGGGCAGTTTCGACGGCAGCAGGATGCCGGGGCCGGGAAAACCGGTGATGGCGAGCAGCATGAAGAGGATGCCGATTGCAACGCCGACCACGAGCCGCCGCCTGGGTGCCGCCATCCAGAACCACAGGAGCAGGAAGAAGACGTAGAACTGTATCTCCGGCGGGATAGACCAGAAAACGCCGGTGGAGCCGAGCAGCAGAACATGGCGCATGATCTGCACGCTGCCAAGCAGCGGCTGGGGATAGTCGAGAGGGGCGAGGAGCGAGAGGCCGGCAACCGCGAGCACCGCGACCAGGTAGACCGGATAGATCCTGACGACCCGGCTGAACAGATAATCGGTCGCCGTTTCGCGCGTGAAGGCCTTGCTGCCGTAGAGATAGGCCATCAGGAAGCCGGAGAGGCAGAAGAACAAGGCAACGGCCTCGTTGCCGAACACCAGCGCCCCGGCCCAGCTTTCGTTGGGGAACAGCAGGATGATATGCGACAAGACGACGGCAAGTGAGGCAATGCCCCTCAGGCCATCGAGGCTTCCGATATGTTGGGGTCTTTGCATCGCGATCCAACTCACAGGGCTCGAAGGTCTCAGGCTTATTGATGCCGATTAGGCCCTCGCCAGGGTTGTGCTGTCAACGAAATCACCCCGAAACACGGGAAAACCCGCAGTCATGGTTAAGCTTGCGATGACTTGCTGTGCCAAAAATCAGGAGTTTTCGGCGACCGGATCGGCGGCGCGCGATGTCTCCTTGCCGCTGCCGCGTGTCAGGATCTTCTGGTAGAACAGGCCGATGCCGATCAGCACCACGCCGAGCCCGATGAAGGACAGAGCCCGCAATACGCCTTCCAGATTGCTCATGTCGATCAGGAAGGCCTTGGCAACGGCGATCAGCACCACGACCGCGGAGGCGAGCCGGATGCTCTTGGCATCGAAGCGGGAGCCGAGCGCCAGCAGTCCGACGCCGATGATGAGCCAGGCCACGGAATAGCTGTAGGTCTCCCCCTGCAGGAAACCCTTCCAATAGACGATGTTCTCGCCCTGCCAGAAGCGCCGCACCGAAAGGGTTGCCCAGGCAAAGCCGAGCACGGCCCCCGTCAGCGCCAGAAGCGTCACATAGAGCCGGGGCCGCTTGTCCCGCGCGTACCAGGCGAGGATCGCATAGGCGATGCCCGGCAACAGATAGCCGATCAGCAGCAGGTTGAAGAACGGCCACGGTCCCGTGTTTTCTCCGCTCACGAACGGATTGAGCTCGCCCAGATGCAGGGTCAGCACGTTGAACATGGAGATCGCGCCAAGCAGCATCGACCCATAGCGGAAGACGGGCCGTGGCTCCCGCACGTCGAGCGTCATCAACACGCCGGGCAGGCCGATGATCAGCAGCGTGTAGATCGATTGCTCGCCAAGCGTCGGTATGCTGTCGGTTAGCACTCCGCCATTCATGGCATGGCGCACGAGAATGGCGACGGCCAGCAGGCCCATGAGGATGGCCAGAGCCTCCAGCATGCTGCGCACGCGTGTGCTCGGCCAGGGTCGCAATACGTAGACGGACAGGATCGCCAGCAGCGCGGGCAGACCATAGCCCGGCAGCAGGGCGTTGAAGACCGGCGTCTTGCCGAGCGCCAGAGGTCCGACGATGGTCGGCTCCCAGGCGATGCGGGCAAGCACGCTGATGCAGGCGACCACCATCATCCAGGGCAGCGCCCGCCAGTCGCGAAGCCGCGTCGCCATGACATAGGCAAAACCGGCAAAGGCAATCAGCAGCGTCTGCGTCAGTCCTGTTGCCAGGGCTTCGAGCGCCAGCATCAGCGACAGGAACGAGCCAGCCACCAGCATGTCGAGCGCAAGCGGCAGCCGTGTGCGCAGGCCGGCGCGTGCCATGCCCTCGGCACCGGCAAGCAGAGCCACCGCGAGAAGCAGGCCATAGAGCCCATGGGTCCAGTCCTGCGTGAAATCCCCATAGCCGACATAGGTGAGGCAACCGAGCGCCAGCGGCGCCGTGGCCACGATGGCGGCCCAGAGCGTGGCGAAAACCGGATCCTGGCCGCCCTTGCGCAAAATGAAGGCGAAACCGGCCGCCACGAAAAAGACGCCGAGCCCGAGCGCGATCGTCAGGATATGGCTGTCCACGGCCGAGACGAGGACCGCAGCATCGAAGGAATTGTCGAGAAGCGACAGCACGGTGCCGACGACGCTGACCTGCAAGGCGATACCGACGACCGCCGCCAGCGCCGACAGGATTGCCGGCCAGACCATGGCATGGCGGCTTGCCCCGATGGCACCGAGTGCTGCGAGCAGCGCCGCCATCGCATAGGCTGGATTGACATCAAGGCCAAAGCCCTGGGCGAGCAGGCCAAGTGCCGGAATGACCGTGGCGAGCGCCAGTGTGACGCTGACCAGGGCCGGCGCACGTCCGAGCACCAGCGCAAACCCGACCTCCGACAGATCGCTCGTACGCTCCTCGGCTTCGAACGCGCGGGCAGGCCACAGGAAAGTTGCGCTGGCGAGCATGGCGAGAAGCGCCAGGACGGCAGGCGTCAGTTCCGGCTGGAAGCTGCTCAGCAGATAGACCGTCGCCCAGCCTCCCATGCCCAGATTGGCGAAGGCCGGCACCACAAGCCAGCGCTGCCGGCGCGAGGCCGCGATCGTGGCGAGATGGGAAATCGTCAGGAAGCCGAACAGTGTCCAGGGGCTCGGCGCATTCGAGGACACCAGAAGCGGTGTCACCATCGAGCCCAGCAGCCCGACGCCCGCCAGCCCCTGTCCATGCAGCAGCGACAGGCCCAGCGTGGCAAAGGCCGTCAACGCCAGCATCAGAAAGGCGGGTGTCGAGCCGATGAAACCATAGATGCCATGGGCCGCGTAAACCGCGCCAAACACCGATATGACGCCGGCAGACGTCAGCACGCCGGGAATCATCGCATTGGCATAGATGCCGCTGATGCCCGGCACAACGCGCCGGCGCAAAGCCTCGCCGACGGCGGTCAGAGCCAGGCCGAACAGCGCGGCAAGCGTCAGCCGCACGCCCGGACCCAGCAACCCGCTTTCGATCGAATAGCGCACCAGGAACAGGCCGCCCAGCGCCAGCGCCAGTCCGCCCGCCCAGACGGCCCAGCGGGCGCCGAGATAGCTTTCCAGACTTTCGGCAGGCGCCGCTGTTGGCGAAGTGGTAAGCGGTGCGGGCTCTTGAACCTTCTCCGTCTCGGCGCTCTCGGCCATGGCCGCAACAGGGGCTGCAATTGGGCTCTCGGTCTCACCAAGTGCTTCGCCTGTGACCTCGCTAGGCTGGAGGGCTGCCGTTTCCGCCTCGGCGGATGGCGGGGTGTCGAGCACCTGCGCGGCAGCCTCGGTGGTTTGCACGGGCGCGGGCGCCGAGGGTTGCTGCAGGGCAGCCACCTGGTCGCTCAGTTTGCGGATATCCGCTTCCAGAGCCATGATCCGCGCGCGGGTTCCGCGATGGCTGGCCACAAAGGCAATGCCGAGAACCAGCAGAATCAATTCGTACATGACAATCCTCGCAGCCACTTTGCCCCGACCTTAACGCATTTGGCGCGCGCCGGAAGTCTTTCGCGGTGAATTCGCGGATGGCGGGGTGCCGGAGGAATTCTCGCCCATCCCTTGCAATCTGTCACAAAACTTTCTAAATCGAGGTCACCGGCATCAGCCGGTTTTCTTTGGTGGGTAATATGCTCAATTTGAGTATATATCCCCTTTGGGCTGGAGGGCCACATGCAAGATCGCGTTTTGACGGGGGGCACCGCGCCTCTGAACCCGGCATCGGCAGCGGCCCGATTCGGCATCATCGAGCGGCCCGATCTCACCTTCACCCCGGAGATCGCCAGGGAAACCGCCCATCTCTACGAGCGCGTCAAGGATTTCATTCCGGCGATCGAATGGCCGGTTTTTGCGCCCTATGTGCATGCGATCAACCGCATCAAGAAGGAGCGCGGTGCGGTCATCCTGGCCCACAACTACCAGACGCCGGAGATCTTCCACTGCGTCGCCGACATCAAGGGCGATTCGCTGCAACTGGCCCGTGACGCCACGCGCGTGGATGCCGAGATCATCATCCAGTGTGGCGTGCATTTCATGGCCGAGACCTCGAAGCTGCTCAATCCGGACAAGACGGTGCTGATCCCCGACGGTCGCGCCGGCTGCTCCCTGTCGGAATCCATCACCGGCGCCGATGTCCGGGCGCTGAAGGCGCGTTATCCGGGCGTGCCCGTTGTCACCTATGTCAACACCTCGGCTGACGTGAAGGCCGAGACCGATATCTGCTGCACCTCGTCCAATGCGGTCGCCGTCGTCGAAAGCCTCGCCTCCGACACGGTGCTTTGCATCCCCGACGAATATCTGGCGATGAACGTCGCCAACCAGACGAAAAAGAAAATCCTGACCTGGAAGGGCCATTGCGAAGTCCATGAGCGGTTCACCGCCGCAGAACTGCTGGCTTACAAGGAAGCCGATCCGCGGATCGAAATCGTCGCCCATCCGGAATGCCATCCGAGCGTCCTTGAGGTATCGGATTATGCCGGTTCGACCTCCGGCATGATCGATTATGTCAAGACGAAGCGCCCGGGCCGCGTGCTGCTCGTCACCGAATGCTCCATGGCATCGAACATCCAGGCTGAGGTGCCGGAGGTCGATTTCGTCAAGCCGTGCAATCTCTGTCCGCATATGAAGCGGATCACCCTGCCGAAGATCCTCGACAGCCTGCTTTACATGACCGAAGAAGTGACCGTCGATCCTGCGATCGCCGACCGGGCCCGGCTGGCGGTGGAGCGCATGGTGAACCTCAAGCATTGAGTGGGGATCATGGAGCAACTTCCAGAGCCAACGCGTTCCGCGCGAAATGTAGTTACTCTAACAGGAGCGGTTTGTTCCGAGTTGTTGCCAGGCTTCTCGGTTTTGAAGGAGTTGTATGGAATTTATCTGGATCGAAAGATTGAGCATCATCGCGAGGAATTGGTAAAGGCGATCGAGGCCAAGGGTATATCGGCGCTGTCTGAGCTTTCGGACGAACAAGCGGAATTCTTACTGCCTGCTGCTTACCGTTTCTTCGAGCAGGTACGGCTAGGAGAGTTCAGCCACAATCTTAAAATTCTTGCTGCTTTCATTGCCGGTTGCGTCGTGCAAAGATCTTGTCCAGCGGAGGCTGGTGAAGTTGGACGGTTTGCAAGGCAGCTTGAGTACTTGGATATCCAAACGCTTAATGTGTTGTCTGCGTCACTAAAGCTCCGCACCAAAATACCGTTGGAAGTAAATCCAAATGAGCCATTCGTTTCCGGCGGAGGAATTTTGTATCATTTCCCGGAGTTTTTCTCTGAGGCGGACGGCCCAAAAATTCGCAGCAGCTTAGCAATACTAAGTTCCAGAGGCTTTCTATATCCAGACGGTGGTTCCGAAACAGGCAAGACCGAAGAGTCTTATTACCTGACGCAGGATGCCTGGCTTTTGCACGACTACCTCCAGCAATAAGAAGCATAACAGAATGGCTACCAATACCCAATCCATGCGTCCGAGCTCCTGGCAGGGGATCGACGACATCGTCATCGTCGGCGGCGGCCTCGCCGGGCTGTTCTGCGCCCTGAAGCTCAGCCCGCGTCCGGTCACCATCCTGGCCGCCGCACCCATCGGCCATGGCGCCTCGTCCGCCTGGGCCCAAGGCGGTATCGCCGCTGCCATGAGCGCCGGTGACACCTTCGACAAGCATCTGGCGGATACGCTCGCGGCGGGGGCGGGCATCGTTGACGACAAAATGGCGCGTCTGATGATCTCGGAAGGGCCTGACCGCATCCGGGACCTGCTGGCCTATGGCGTGCCCTTCGACAGGGACCTTGAAGGACATCTTCTGCTGTCGCGGGAGGCTGCCCATTCGGAGCGACGCATCGTCCGGGTCAAGGGCGACATGGCCGGGAAGGCCATCATGGAGGCCTTGATCGCCACCGTTCGCAAGACGCCGTCGATCCGCATCATGGAAGGATATGTGGTGGAGGAACTGGTGACGGAAGGGAAGTTCGTCTCCGGCGTCATCGCCCGTCCCGATGCCGGCCAGTCGACGACGCGCGTCTCGTTTCCGGCGCGCGCCGTGGTGCTTTGCTCCGGCGGTGTCGGGCATCTCTACGAGATCACGACCAATCCGGCTGAAGCGCGCGGGCAGGGGCTCGGCATGGCGGCCAAGGCTGGCGCCATGATCGCCGACCCTGAATTCGTGCAGTTCCACCCCACAGCCATCGATATCGGACACGATCCGGCGCCGCTGGCAACGGAGGCCCTGCGCGGCGATGGCGCCTGGCTCGTCAACAAATCGGGTCACCGCTTCATGGCCGATCTGCATGCGGATGCGGAACTGGCACCGCGCGATATCGTCGCCCGCGGCGTATTTGCCGAGGTTGCCGCCGGCCGCGGCGCCTATCTCGATTGCACCAAGGCGATCGGCAAGCATTTTCCCGAGATGTTCCCGACCGTCTATCGCTCCTGCCTGCAGGCGGGCATCGATCCGGTGACGCAACTCATCCCCGTCGTGCCGGCCGTTCACTACCATATGGGCGGCGTGCTGGTGGATGCCGACGGCCGCACCACGCTGGACGGTCTTTATGCCGCGGGCGAGGTGACCTCCACAGGCGTTCACGGCGCCAATCGGTTGGCCTCCAATTCCCTGCTGGAAGCAGTGGTCTTTGCCGCCCGCATTGCCGACAGCATCAAGGGCATGCTGCCGGAATCGCGGCTATACGAATGGCCGAAGGAAGCGGGCGAAAACGACGAGCTGGTTACGGTCGAGGACAGTCCGCAGTTGAAGACGCTGCGCGGGCTGATGTCGGCCCATGCCGGCGTGATCCGGGAGCGGGAGGGACTGGTCGGCCTGATCAGGGCGATCCAGCAGCTGGAGCGGGACAATACCCGCCTGCGCTTCTCCAACATCGCGGCCGCGGCCAAGCTGATCGCGGTTGCGGCGCTGAAGCGAGAGGAAAGCCGCGGCGGCCATTACCGCGCTGACTTCACCGAGAGCGCCGAACCCTGGCATCACCGCACCTTCATAACCTTGAAAGAGGCCGAAGCGGCGGCCCAGGAAATCGCCGGCTGACGCGAAAACAGGATTTGCCCATGCCAACGAAACCGTTCCGCCCCGTTCTTTCGCCGCTGATGATCGAAGACCATGTTCGCGCTGCGCTCGCGGAGGATCTCGGCCGCGCCGGCGACATCACCACCTATGCGACGATCGCGCCTGACAAGACGGCCATCGCTGCCATGAACAGCCGGGAAAATGGCGTGGTCGCCGGGCTTGAACTTGCGCGGGCTGCGTTCCGCCTGCTCGATCCCACCGTGAGGTTCGAGGCTCTGGTCGCGGACGGTGATACGGTGGTGCCCGGCCAACCGATCGCCCGCGTGTCTGGTGCGGCGCGCTCGGTGCTGTCGGGCGAGCGCGTTGCGCTGAATTTCCTCATGCATCTTTGCGGGGTGGCGACCTACACGGGGCAGTTTGCGGCGGAGATCGCCCATACCCATGCGCGCGTCACCTGCACCCGAAAGACGCTGCCCGGCTTGAGAGCGCTGGAAAAATATGCGGTGCGGCTCGGCGGTGGCTCCAACCATCGCTACGGCTTGGATGATGCGATCCTGATCAAGGACAATCACATCGCCGTCGCAGGCGGGGTGACGGCCGCCATTGAGGCGGCGCGTGCCTATGCCGGCCATCTCGTCAAGATCGAGGTGGAGGTCGACAGTCTCGACCAGATGCGCGAGGCGCTGCCGGCCCGGCCCGACGTCATCCTGCTCGACAATATGGGGCCTGATTTGCTGGCCGAGGCGGTCGAGATCAACCGGACCCATGCTGGATTGACGCCTGCCGACTACGCCTTCGCCCAGGGCCGTATCCAGTTGGAAGCCTCAGGCAACGTCAATCTCAAGACGATCAAGGCGATTGCCGAAGCGGGCGTGGACTATATCTCCACCTCCAAGATCACCATGGCGGCACCGACCCTCGATATCGGCCTCGACATAGAGATCCGGTAGTTCCTGTTCTCAGGCGCGTCTGCGTTCGGCCGGCTCAATCGGCTCAAGCCGGGCGTCAAAAGTGCCGCTATAGGTAATTTGCGGGTAGGGAATGGATATGCCGTTCTCATCGAAGGCCCGCTTGACGGCCTTGATCGTATGCCTAGACATTGGCCAGAAGTCGGCGGACGCTGTCCAATAGCGCAAGGTCACGTTGACGGCACTGTCGCCCAGCGCATCGACAAAGGTCTCTGGCGGCGGATCAGGCAGGACGCGTTCGTCGCCATGGACAATGTCCATCATCAGGCGCTCAGCCTTGTCGATGTCGTCTTCGTAGCCGATGCCGACGACAAGATCGAACCGGCGTGTCTTTTCCCGGCTGAAATTGGTAATCGGGACATTCCATAGAATGGAGTTCGGTGCCAGGCGATAAAGCCCGTCGGGCGTCTTCAGTTCGGTCGCAAACAGTCCGATTTCCACGATGGTGCCGGATATTCCCCCCGTATCAATGTATTCGCCTACCCGGAACGGTCGGAGCACCAACAGCATGATTCCCGCCGCGATGTTCTGCAGTGTGCCTTGAAGCGCAAGGCCAATGGCAAGACCTGCAGCGCCTAGAGCGGCGATGATGGACGCGGTCTGCACGCCGAACTGCGCCAGAACCGTGACGAAGACCAGGATCAGCAGCCCGTAGCGCAGGACATTGGACATGAAGCGGGCAAGCGTTTCATCGAAGCCGCGGATGCGCAACATGCCCTCGTAGGACCATCGCCTTAATAGCGTCGCCAGGAACCAGCCGATGAACAGCAGCAGTAATGCGCCGACAATGGAGACCGAATATTGCACCGCCATCGCGCTGCCCTGTGCCAGCGCAGCGCGTGTCGCCACGATAATCTCGGTTGCCTGATCTTCCATGCTGTTCTCCGCTTGGTGTCGTCGATACAAAGCTGGAGGGCTTTCAGCGGCCGCCGACCTTCAGTCCCGGGGCAGGCCTTTCCTCGACGATCTGACGACGAAAACGGAAAAGGGCGGCCGGTCGCCCTCCGGTCGCTGATTTGGTAACGCCTGTGGGCTCCACCAGTTCCGCACCTTCAACCAGACGCCGGAAGTTTTGCTTGTGGACATGCCGGCCGGATATGGCCTCCACGGTCACCTGAAGTTCCGTCAGCGTGAATTCCTCGGCCATGAGTTCGAAGACGACGGGGCGGTATTTGATCTTGCCGCGCAGCCGCGCCAGCGCCGTCGCGGCGATGCGCCGGTGGTCGTAGCGCATGGCGATGCCAAGGCCCGGAAGCGACGGCGGCGTTGTGCCGGCGTCGGTGAAACTCTCGCGTACCAGACCCGCCTCGTAAAGCAGCTCATAGCGCTCCAGCACGCGTTCCTCATCGAACGGAAAGTCGTCAAGGCCGAAGGCGAGCTTGATGCGGGCCCGGCGGGATGGGCGGGTCAAATCGGTCTCGGAAGGCGGCGAGGCCTCCTCGGCCCAGCGCGCCAGCGCCGGCAGGATCACCTCGTCGATCTGCGGCGGGCGTCCGCCGCGCCAGTCCTCCCAGGGGAGAAACCCGTACCAGTCACGCCAGTGCACGCTCTCGGAGGACAAGGGCGGCCGGCGACGGTCTTCCATGCGCGTCAGGGCGAGATAGCCGACCGAAACGATATGCGGGCCTTCGTCACCAGGCATCTTCGACCGGCCACGATCGCCGAACGTATAGAGCTGTTCGATATAGCCCATACGCAAGGCTGTCTGCGCCACCACGGTGGCGCGTAGCGACATGTCGAGCGTGCGGTGATGCAGTGGGTCGAACGGACCGAAGGGCAGGGCATCCGGCGCGCCGCTGTCGTCGGAGACGACGAGCAACCGCGGGCTCTTGCCCTCGACGGCGACGATGGCGGCATTGAGCCCGATTTCGATCGCGCTTCCCATGTTACGCCGCGCCGGCGAGCGGCAGCACGAAGGGCGCATTGCCATCCGCATCCGCCCCGCGGCCGATGCCTTTGACGGCGGCAATCAGGCGTCCGTTGCGGCTGAGCAGGCTGTCGCCAATTTCGACAAGGCGCGTATTGGGGGTGGCAAAGGGCGAGGCCTGGCGAAGACGGGCCGCCAGCGCAAAATCGTCGTCGTCTGGATGAATGGCAAGGCTCGCGATCAGCGCCGCTGCCGGAGAGCGCGACACGCCCATCCAGCAATGGATGAGCAGAGGGGCCGAGCGATCCCAGGCACAGGCGAAATCGATGATGGCGGCGACATGCACCTCTTGCGGCGCGATCAGATTCCCGGTTCCGGCAAAGGCAATATCGTTGACGCCGAGTATGAGGTGACGCTGCGCTTCGATCACCGCAGGCCGGTGGAAATCCTGTTTCTCGGCCAGCAGGCTGATCATCTCCCGCGCCTTGTGCCGCACAGCCATTTCGGCGATCCGCGCGAGGGGTGACACCACGATGGCGGTCATGCGGGCGCTCCCACAGACATGCGCAGCGATTCGATGGCTTCGAAGCGCGCGATGAACAAGCGCTGGGCCTCCCGCGCCGGCACGGGGTCGATCATCAGCATGTCCCTGGTGATACCGCGCGGCAGGCCGAAGAACTTGCGCGCTTCGGTTTCGGCGAAGCCCGCCAGCACCACTGCTTCGAAGAAGGCACAGATGCAATCCGCCTTCTTGATCCGCGCCTTGAGTTCACGATTGGGATGGGCGGGCAGGCCGAACCGCAGATGGATGGCCGCCTCCAGCCGCCGCTCCACCGTCTTGTAGCCGCCACCGACCACGGCCTTGAACGGAGAGATCATATCGCCGATCACATATTCCGGGGCATCATGCAGGAGACACATCTGCATCTCCTCCGGCGCCGCCTTGGGGTACATCCGGCCAAAGATATCCTCGACGACGAGGCTGTGCTGCGCGACGGAAAATGCGTGGTCGCCATGGGTTTGCCCATTCCAGCGGGCAACGCGCGCCAGTCCGTGGGCGATATCGGAAAGCTCCACATCGAGCGGGGAGGGGTCGAGCAGGTCGAGCCGTCGTCCTGATAGCATGCGCTGCCAGGCGCGTGCCGTGATTGCCCCCGCCTCGTTCACCCCGTCAAGCCTCCTCGGCCGCGGCGACGAAGGCAAGACCGGTCCACGGAGCGAGCGACAGCGCGATCGGCACGTCTCCGGCCAGGATTTCGCCGCCTGCCGCATGGGCCGAGGCGATGCGATCCGTGCGGACGATCGCAAGGGCGCGCTTGCCGGCCACGGTTCCGAGCGTACCCGCCGGCTTTCCGCCCGCGGTGATCTCGGTGCCGGGAGCCGGCAGGGCGGCATCTGCCAGGATGCTCACCACCCGGCGGCGCGCGGTGCCGCGATGTTGCATGCGCGACACCACTTCCTGACCGACATAACAGCCCTTCTTGAAGGACAGCCCGTGGGTCAGGTCCAGCATCACGTCATGGGGGAATGCGTCCTGCAGGGCAAAATCATCGCCGGATTCCGCAATGCCCGTGAAGATGCGCAGTGCATGATAGGCGGCTTCCGGCGCATCACCATGCCGGCCGGGCTGGCGCGAGACATAGACATCAGCAGGCTCGAACCGCATGTCCTCGAAGGCGCCCTCAACAGGCTCTTCACCCCACCGCACCGTAACGCCCTGGGTATCGGGACCTGTTATCTCCACCTTTGCCCTGAGCTTGTAGAGCGTGAGGCGCTTAATCAGTCCCTCTGCCTGGGACGTGGGCGTGTCGAGCACAAAACCGTCGGCATCACGCCAGATCATGAAGTCGAACAGGATCTTGCCCTGCGGTGTCAGCAATGCGCCGGGATAGGCCTTGCCATCCATGTTAGCGGTGACATCGGTGGTGATCAAATTCTGCAGGAAGTGCTCTGCATCCGGCCCGGCAACCCGGACCAGGCTGCGGTCGGAAAGGAATGCTGCTGGCATCGTGGTTCCAATCCAGATTGGCTGATGCGAGAGAGGTAGTGCGTCGCGGCAAAATGGGCAAGCGCCAGAATTGACCGTTTAATGATTGGTCTTGAGCTTTGTTGACACGGTCCGCAAACAACGCGACTCAATTCGCACATGCTGCGGCGAGCAACGCCCAAACCCAGCAGCAATCTATCAGATTAGCGTCTCGTCTTTTAGCGGTTTCTATCGGCGCATGTCTTTGCCCGAAATCGGGCAAGACTTTCCGGCAGGCGACCCTAGTCACCCGCCGTCAAGAACTTCCACTGTCCGTCTGGCGTAATGCCCAGCCGGAAAAAGTTGTAATTGCCGTATTCCTGCATGTCGGCAAAATCGCCGGCGGTGACGATCCGCAGCAGTTCCACCTTTTCCGGCGGCGTCAGCGTTGTGATCGATTTTTCGGCGAAATACGGCCACACATAGGCTTCGTCGGGCGTGCCGGCATCCACCCGCACAAAACCTGACTGCAGGACATCCAGCATGATCGCCAGGATTTCCATGCCTTCGGTATCACCCGACAGCGCGCGGACCGCCTCGAGCGGATCGCTGCCGGTGTCGGCTGCCGTCACCTGCGTCTGATTCGGGCCGGGATTGAGGAGCGGCTTCAACCGGGCAAAGTCACCCGAGGCGGCGGCCTCAACGATCATCTGGCGCATGCGGCGCACCGGTTCAGGTGCGGACGCGATGTCCTGGAAGATCTCGACCGGTCGATCGGCATTGTCCTGGGGCGTCTCAAGGCTCGGAGGTGCAGCCTGCTCATCCTCGGCGTCGGGATTGTTGATCAGCGGATCCGGGCTCGGCAACGTGCCGTCCCCTGGAAGAGGCATCGTGGCAGGGGCATTGGGATCGACGGTGTCGCTGGCAACCGGCGGCTGGCCCGGGCCGGGCTTGAGCTCCGAAAGCGCCAAGGCCTGCAACGGCAGCGCAAAGGCCGCAGCCGACAGAAGGGTCCCGATCGCGTATCGGCGAATGGATATGGTCATTGCATTATTTTCAGTGTTCGAGCGCAAAGGATCGCTCCCGGATGGTCACTGGACGCGGCGCTGCGGAGAAAACTCACCAGCAAGCATGCGCTCGCGAAGGGAAGCGAGCATGGCTTCGGCGCCATCCTCGCCGTGAATGCGAATCGTCTCGCGCATGGCAAGAGCGATGGCCGCATCGGCGATGATTTCGGGCTCGATACCGTCGGCCATGCCGTCGGCCCAGGCCTCGTTCTGGTACTCCAGGGCCGCCTGCATCTTCTCGTGGACGATCATGTCGTCGATGTCGTTGCGCCGTGGTTCCATGGTTCATTCCTCAAAGGCATACAGAGCTTACTCACCCGTTAAGAACTTTAACAGCCTTTTCCCAAAACGACACCGGGCACAGTCAAATCAGGTTAATTTAGCGTTAATTTCCAAACCGCGCGGTAATTTCTCCGACCAGTGTTGCGCCTTCGTTACGGTATTTCTCTTCCGCAGCCACGGCTGACGGGGTGCATGTCGTATAGACCGAGGCGAAAGAACGATAGCCGCGATTGAAGGCGGCGGTCATGCGCTCACGCCGGCTCGCTTCCTGTCCGGTCTCCGTTGCTAGCAGCTTTTCCATGGCGACGCGCCATTCCGGTTCGGGATCGGCGGCGCAGAGATTGCGCAGATAGTGGATGGCGCCGAGCAGTTCCGATAGCCTCGCCAAACGCGGATCGTAAGGCGTCGGCTTTTCCACGGCCGGTGGCGGCGGGGGCGGCGCAGGCTTGTTCTGCGCAGACGCGATCGATGTTCCGCTGAGGCCCGCAAACAACAAGACGGCTACAGATAGGATAAGGCGAAGTCTCGTCATGTCGGCTCAGTCCAGTGACGCGGCATCTCGGTACGGGCCTGCCCGCCGATCTGATCAGGCCCTGATCTAGCCGGATTTGCGGGCCGACGCCAGCCTCTCCGCGCATTCGCGCACGCTGGGAGGGACCGGCAAGGTGCAGATTTCATCCAGGCTGTACCAGCCGGCATCCGCAGCGTCGCTGTCGGCAATTGCCTCGTCGCGACCCACGACATCGACGAGGAATACCGAAAGAAAGAAGTGCATGTCGGCACGACCCTCGGTCTCCGGCTTGAGATCGTAGGTGGCGAACAGCCGGGGGTTCGTACCCACCAAGCCCGTTTCCTCCAGTAGTTCGCGGATTGCCGTCTGTGCAGGCGTCTCGCCCGGTTCGGCCCTGCCGCCCGGAAAGGCATAGAGATCGGCCGCCGGCGGATTGCGACGCCGGATCAGCAGGTATCGGCCGTTACGCTCGACGATGGCCGATGAGGCCGGCCGCGGGCTGATCGAAAGCGCGGCGACGGAGGAAGTTTGCGTCATGGGCAGCGTGATCCTTGAATCATACATAGAGGGTCTAGCAAACATCGCCGGCGTGCAACCCCGCAACGCCTTGACCCTCCGGCGGCGCGATGCCATCTCTTGTCCATGTGTGGAAGATTTGCCGTCTCAGCTGGCCCGAGAGATGTCGCGGAGGTGTTCAACCTAGCCGACATTGAGGATTTTCCGGCCCGCTACAATATCGCGCCGACCCAGCCCATTCTGGTTGTCGTGGCATCGGATCGACACGAGCCCGGCAGCAACCTGCCGGAGCGCCGCGCTCTGCTGGTGCGCTGGGGGCTCATTCCCGGATGGGTCAAGGACGTCAAGGCATTCCCGCTGCTGATCAATGCACGGGCTGAAACCGCCATCGGCAAGGCGTCGTTTCGTGCTGCCATGCGCCATCGCCGCATTCTGGTTCCGGCATCGGGCTTTTACGAATGGCACCGCCCGCCGAAAGAGAGCGGTGAGCCCAGCCAGGCCTACTGGATCCGGCCGAAGAAGGGCGGCGTCATTGCCTTTGCTGGGCTGATGGAGACCTATGCCTCGGCGGATGGATCGGAAATCGATACAGGCTGTATTCTGACGGTTGGTGCAAATGCCGCCATCGGCCGCATCCATGACCGCATGCCGGTTGTCATTCACCAGGATGATTTCACCCGCTGGCTCGACTGCACAACGCAGGAGCCGCGCCAGGTCGCCGACCTCATGGTGCCGGCGAGCGAGGATTTTTTCGAGGCCATACCGGTGTCGGATAGGGTCAACAAGGTCGCCAATACCGGCCCAGACCTTCAGAACCCTGTAGCTGCGGCCTTAGCCGCGGTGGCACCACGCAAGGATGCCCCCGATTCGAGCCAACTGTCGTTGTTTTAGCCCTGGATCAGGCGACCTGCTTCTTGGGCTTACGCTGCAGCATCAGCGCGGCAGCAATGACCGCTTTGAGGCCCAAGGGCCTGTAATGCTTGTCCAAATCGCTCTTTGCCGCCGGCGCCTTGGGCTGCGTCGCGTTCGCGGCTGTCTTCGTGGTCATTCCCCGTCTCCTGTGGATGTTTCCTGCAGCGTCTTGTTCGCTTGTCCGCGCGCTGTCTCGGTGGAGAACATGACAAAAACATGACCAAGGCAAATCAAATTTGATCAATAGTGACCACAATCTGATAGGTTTCGTGAGGAGGCTGGGAATGCCTGTCTTGACCGGGTTCTAAAGACCGCGATCCATGTCCGCCACACCCGCGCCAGTCTGCTCGAACTCTACCGTCAAGGTGCCATAGCGGCGGTGCCAGGCCCGAGCGCCAAAGGGCAGGGTGGCGAGATAAAGGACCACCGTCACCGACAGCACTTCCCAGGTGAAGCTCATCAGCAGCGCCACATAAAGCACGACGCCGAGCATCAGCGGCAGGACGAGATCACGCCGGATCCGCCCAAAACCTGATTTTCCGGACCAGACCGGCAGCCGGCTGATCAGCAGGAACGCAATAAGGCCGGTATAGGCCGAGCCGAAATAGGCGAAATAGGCCGTCGGCGGAAGGCCGAGGAAACCCATGTAGACAGGAAGCAACACCAAGAGCGCGCCCGCGGGCGCCGGCACGCCGACGAAATATTCCGATTGCCAGGCGGCCTTCGTCTCTCGTTCATCCATGACGTTGAACCGGGCAAGCCTGAGCCCAGCAGCGATGGCATAGACCAGCGCCGCGATCCAGCCCACGGAGCGCGCCTGGTCGAGGAGGAAGACGTAGAGAACGAGCGCCGGCGCCACACCGAAATTGACGATGTCTGCGAGCGAATCCATCTGGGCGCCGAACTTCGAGGTTGCCTTCATCATGCGCGCGACGCGACCGTCGATGCCATCCAGGAAGGCCGCGAACAGCACCATCCCAACCGCAAGCTCGTATCGGTTTTCGAAGGCGAGCCTTATTCCGGTCAGCCCGGCGCAGATCGCCAGGATGGTGATGAGGTTGGGGACAACGAGCCGCAAGGGAATTTGCCTAAGCTTCGGCCCGCGTGCGGCGTCATTCTGGGCCTTGTGTTCCAGGGCTTCCGTCGACTTTGGCGCTTCCATCGGCAATTCCTTGCTAGACGCTCTACAGATCAGCTTCGCCGGCTGATGACCGGTCCCTTCGGCGAGTTGAATTCCGCAATCACGGTTTCGCCGGCAATGGCCCTCTGGCCCAATGAGACGCGCGGTTCGGCACCGGCCGGGAGATAGACGTCCAGACGCGAGCCGAAGCGGATCAGGCCGAAGCGCTCGCCGGCATCGAGCGGCTGCGCCGGGTTTGCCCAGCAGACGATGCGTCGCGCCACGAGACCGGCAATCTGCACGACTCCGATCTGGCCATGGCGGGTTTCCACAACGAGGCCGTTGCGTTCGTTTTCCTTGCTCGCCTTGTCGAGTTCCGCGTTCAGGTAGCTGCCCTCACGATAGGCGATGTTGACCACGCTGCCGCGCATCGGCGAGCGGTTCACATGGCAATCAAACACGTTCATGAAAATGGAAATGCGCAGCATTGGTTCCGTGCTGAGGTAAAGTTCCTCCGGCGGCACCTCCATGCGGATCGACGACACGCGGCCATCGGCGGGGCTAATCACCAGGTCGTCGTCCTGCGGCGTCACGCGCTCCGGGTCGCGGAAGAAATAGGCGCACCACAGCGTCAGCACCAGGCCAACCCAGAACAGGGGTTCGAACACCCATCCCAGCACCAGCGAACCGGCAAAGAAGGCGGCCACGAAAGGATAGCCTTCCTTGTGTACCGGCACGATGGTGTTGCGCAGCGTGTCGAACAAGCTCATGAACTTACGTCTCCTTCAGGATATCAGTCCGTTGCTGGTTACAGCGAAACCGGTTTTGGGGCAATGCCGGGCGCCAAAGTGCGGGCCCCCTTCAGCATTTCTATACCATCTGCCGCGCGTTCGTCGCGACCATAGCGGGACACCGGAAAACTTAGATGATTGGTAAGGATTTTCCGGGCAATTCTGCGGCAGGAATATGCCAACGAGGTTTCTCCGAAAATGTTGCCAGCCAAGTCCAGTCTGCCCGTGGGCCAGCAGATGGCGGGATATGACGCCTGGTGGTTGTCGTCAGCGGGCACAGCGCCACCGGCTGCGCTTGTCGATATCTGTGATCTTGGAATTGGTATTCAAGAGGTGCCGGCCCATCCATTTGCCTGTTTCGCTGGGGTTGACGGGGAAAGCCTTTCCGCCTGCGTGCGCCGCCATCGCAGCAGCCTTGGCGACGCGGCCTATCTCGTGCTGGTGTTCAATGGGTCTGTCTTGCCGCCGAAGGCGACACGCGCCATCGAGTTCGGTGCCGATGACGTGTGTGCGGCAGATGACCGCGACGGATTGACGCTGGCGCTTGCCCGGGCCAACCGGGTCAACCTGGAGCGCCGGCAAACCGCCGCCATCCACCGCGCGCTCGACCTCGAGCGGGACCATATGCAGGCCTGCATCGACAATCTTCCCACACCGATCTTCTTCAAGAACGAGCGCGGCATCTATGTCGGCTGCAACAAGGCCTTCCAGGACTACATGGGGCTGCCGGCCTCTTCGATCATCGGGCACACGGTTCATGATGTCGCCTGCGGACCCTATGCCAGCGTCTATCACGATGCCGATCTGGCGCTGATGAAGAAGGGCGGCACCCAGGTCTATGAGGCCATGGTGCATCATGCTGATGGTCTGCCGCGGGATATCCTGTTCCAAAAGGCTGTTATCACCGACAGGTCCGGGGCCGCGCGCGGCATCGCAGGCGCGATGCTCGACATCACCGAGCGCAAGCGGCTCGAGGCCAAGCTCACTGATGCTGCCGCACGCGACCCGCTGACCAATATCTTTAATCGCCGCCGGTTCTTCCAACTGGCGAGCGAGCGGGTCGCCGAAAGCCTCGTCCAGGGCCGCCCCGTGACGCTCGCCGTTCTCGATATCGATCATTTCAAGTCGGTCAACGACCGCTATGGTCATGCCATGGGTGACCGGGTGTTGTGCGACGTGGCTGACCTGCTGGACCACGGGATCGGCGAGGGCAACCTCGTGGCGCGCGCCGGTGGCGAGGAATTCTTCGCGCTCTTGCCTGGACATGATCAGAGTGCCGCGTCCGATGTGATGGAACGCCTGCGCAATGACGTGGCCGCGATGCGTGTCGAGGATCGGGGGCTTGAACTGACGGTCACCATCAGCATCGGCCTTGCGCAATTGTCCGCCGGCGAAGAGGATCTCTGGGCCTGCCTGCGCCGGGCCGATCACGCCCTCTACGATGCCAAGCATGGTGGCCGCAATCGGCTTTCGCTTGCGGCCTGACCGGCGTCCGACCGGCAGATTTCGTCAGATGGCCGGCGGCTTGCGCACCACCACGCCCAGTTCGTCGCTTTCGCGCACATGGCGTAGCATTTCTTCCGCCTGGGTGGCCTCGCGCTGGCGGTTCCACATCGAGGCATAGAGGCCGTTTTCCTCAAGCAGCTGGGCGTGTGTGCCGCGCTCGGCAATCTCGCCGCCCTTCAATACAATGATTTCGTCGGCGCCGACGACCGTGGACAGCCTGTGGGCGATGACCAGCGTCGTGCGGTTCTTCGATACCACGTCCAGCGCGGACTGGATTTCCTGTTCGGTGGTCGTGTCCAGCGCCGAGGTCGCCTCGTCCAGGATCAGGATCGGCGGCGCCTTCAGCACCGTGCGGGCAATCGCCACGCGCTGCTTTTCACCGCCGGAGAGTTTGAGGCCCCTCTCGCCGACCTTGGTCTTGTAGCCGTCCGGCAGGTCTTTGATGAAATGGGCGATCTGCGCCACTTCTGTTGCCGCCTCGACTTCGGCATCCGTGGCATCGAGACGGCCGTAGCGGATGTTGTAGGCAATGGTGTCGTTGAACAGCACGGTGTCCTGCGGCACCATGCCGATCACGGCACGAAGGCTTTTCTGCGAGACGTCGCGAACATCCTGGCCGTCGATGGTGATGGAGCCCTGCTGGATGTCGTAGAAGCGGTAGAGCAGGCGGGACATGGTGGACTTGCCGGCACCCGATGGGCCAACCACGGCGACCGTCTTGCCGGCGGGCACCTCGAAGGACACGCCCTTCAGGATCGGACGCTCCGGGTCATAGGCGAAATGCACATCCTTGAACACGATGGCGCCCTGGCCGATCTTGAGGTCTGGCGCGCCGGGCTTGTCGACCACCTCCGCCTTGACCTCCAACAGATCGAACATCTGCTCGATATCGGTAAGACCCTGGCGGATTTCGCGATAGACGAAGCCGATGAAGTTGAGCGGCACGGAGAGCTGCAGCAGCATGGCGTTGATGAAGACGAAGTCGCCGATCGTCTGTTCGCCGCGCTGCACGGCAAGCGCCGACATCACCATCATAACGGTTGTGCCAAGGCCGAAGATCACGCCCTGGCCGAAGTTGAGCCAGCCGAGCGACGTCCAGACATCGGTCGCGGATTTTTCATACCGCGCCATGGAGGCATCGAAGCGGCGGGCTTCCATGTCCTCATTGCCGAAATATTTAACGGTTTCAAAGTTCAGCAGCGAATCGATCGCCTTGGTATTGGCGTCCGTGTCGCTGTCGTTCATCGAGCGGCGGATCGCGATGCGCCAGTCCGAGGCCTTGATCGTGAACCAGATATAGGCCCAGACGGTGACAGCAGTCACGAGCAGGTAGGAGAAGCCATAGCCCCACCAGAAGATCACGGCCGTCAGCAGGAATTCCAGCAGCGTCGGCACGGAATTCAGGATGGTGAAGCGGACAATCGTTTCGATGCCCTTGGTGCCGCGCTCGATGATGCGCGACAGGCCGCCGGTCTTGCGCTCCAAGTGGAAACGCAGCGAAAGCTGATGCATGTGCACAAAGGTGCGGTAGGCAAGCTGGCGCACCGCATATTGGCCGACGCTGGCAAAAAGCGCGTCGCGAAGCTGGTTGAGGCCGACCTGCGCAATGCGCGTGAGGTTATAGACGATTACCAGCGCAACGGCGCCCAGCAGAAGCGCCGGCAGGATGCCCGCCATGTCGAGACGGCCGTTCAGCGCGTCGGTGGCCCATTTGAAGAAATAAGGGACGAGGATTAGGATCAGCTTGGCGATGACCAGGAACACCGTCGCCCAGACGACGCGCATCTTCAGATCGGGACGATCAGACGGCCACATATAGGGCCAGAGATTGACCAGCGTCCCAAGCGGGTTGCTGTCATCGGCGGATACGGTTTTGTTCTTGTCGGCCATGTCCGTCCCCGGAAGCGATGCGATGGTCAATGCGGCGATAGCCGCCGCAATGGCGCTGGATATCAGAAGGAAACGGCGGCCGAGTGAGGGCCGCCGTTTCAAGGCAAATAAGGTCCGGGCATCGGGATTGCAATCTTTGTCCGCATGTTTCCCTGCGAACGACCTGACAATCGTAAAGATCAGTCGATCTTTTCGCCCCGCAGGCGGCGGCGATGCAACTCTTCTGCATTCGGCAAGGCTTCGCTCGGCACACTGAAGATCTGGCCCGGCGCAATCTTGTCCGGGTTGGTGATCTGGCCCTCGTTGGCGAGATAGATCGTGGTGTAGCGCACGCCCTGGCCATAGACCCGGCGCGAGATCTGCCACAATGTATCGCCCTGGCGGATGATGACGCTGTCGCGGCTTGCCGTCAGCGGTGCCTGCTCGATGGTCTTGGGCGCGGCCGTCTCGGCATTTCCACCGGCGGCAGCCGTCTGCGCCGACGCTGCAGGCGCCGTTGCAGCCTGGGCCGTCGCATCCGAAGATCCCGCGGCCGGTGCCATCTGCAGCACCTCGTCGATCAGCGCCCGGATCTGCGGCAGCGCCTTGCCCATGGCATCGACATCCTGGGGAACGGCCTGCAGCGCGGCAAGCGCCTTGCCGGCGCCTTCGGCCGTTGCGGTCACCTGGCGGGCGACAGTCGGCGCGAACTCGGCCACCGGACGGAACTCGATGAGCGACTTCAGCGCCAGTTCCGTCGCAGAGCGGGCAGCCGCCAGGGCGTCGAGGGTCGGCTTCTTGCCATCAGCATAGAGGTTCGAGAGAATGCCGACAGCCTGGGACAGGCCGTTACGCTGTGCGTTGAAGGCTGAAAGGTCCTGCGGCACCAGAGCGGATTTCGCGCCTGCACCATCGGCAGGAGCCACGACGGCGACCTGCTCGCCAGCGGGGCGATCAAACGGCACAGATGCGCGCACCGCCACCTGGCCCGTGGCGTCGAGAAGATCCACGCGGATCGTATGGCCGCCAACAGCGAGGTCTGCCGTGCCTTCAATTACGAAGTGGCGGCTGGCATCGGCGGTGGCTTCGCCAACAAGCGCGTCATCCGCATAGCCGCGAATCTTAGCCGAAGGTGGGGCGGTTCCGGCGATGAAGATGCGTCCGCCCTCGATCTCGACGGCGGTCACCTGAACCTCTGCCGGAGCGGTCGACGCTGCCGCAGGGGCGGCTGCGGTCGCGGGGCTCGCCGGGGCTGCTGTTGCGTCGGTCGGAATGGACGGAGCTGATGTCGACAATACGGCCGATGCCTGGGGCAGGTCCGGCGTCGCAACCGGTGCCGCCGCTGTCTGCTGTTCGGCTACGCGCTGCTGCTTGTCGCCGGTGTTGACGCTTTCCGGCATCGTGATCACGCGGCTTGCCTCGCCGGGCTTGCTGATCATCGCCAGCAATTGCCCCTGGGCCTTGTCGGGCACGGAGATCGTCGCGACCTCGTCTGAGCGCACGGCTGCGCCGCTCTTGTCGACGGAGCGCAGGGCCAGCGCGTGGTCGCCCGGCGGCAGCGGATTGTCGAGCACCGCGGCAAAATCGCCTGTCGGGCCGGCCTCGGCGGATGACAGCACCTTGTCGCTGCCATCGATGATCTCGACCTTGGTGCCGGGTGCCGCACTGCCGGCAATCACGGTCGAACCATCAGGCTCGACACGCAAGACGTCGAACTTCGGCACCGGCTTATCCGCGGCGGCGGTCTCGGTGGATGGGGCAGCCGGCGCGGCGGGGGCGGCCGTCTCGGTATTGTTTTGGCTGGGTGCGGCCGGCGGCGTGGTGGCTGCGGCAGCGCTCGGTGCGGCCTCTTCGCCCAGAAGCGCCTTCGTCAGGGCCGCGATGGCAGAGCCGGCAGCCTGCGGATCCGTCGGCAGTGCCTTCAAGAGATCGAGTGCCTTGGCGGCACTGGCGCGGGCCTTGGTGATGGCGTCGGCAGCACCCTGGTCAATGCCGTCGGGCAGGTCGGTTGCCGCAAGCGCAGAAAGCGCTGATTCAGCCGAGGTCTTGGCGGCAGCAAAAGCATCGGCGCCGGGAACCTTACCGCTGGCAAACAGACCTTCGAGGTTCTTCAGCGCGCCATCGGCCTCGCGCATCAGGCGGCCCATCTTGGAACTGGCGGCAGCGGTGGCAGCGGCCGGGTCGACGGCAGGAGCCGCAGGTTCCGCCGGTTTCGCTTCAGGCGTGGTGGCCGGCGCCTTCGCGGGCACGGCGACTTCCGTCTTGGTTTCCGTATCGTTGCCCAGGCGCGGCAACACAAAGAAAACCATCAGAACCGTCGCTATTGCGAGAACCAGCAGGGCCAGCAGGCCGCCACGCATCTTCATCGTCATGTCTCCCCGAACGGGCTACCCCCTGGTATCCCTCGGAATTGCTAGCGTTATCCGGCGTTTTTCACAAGCATTGTCATCGATTCCACGGCTATTCCCAGTGCTTTTTGGTCAATTTTATTGACGCATTCGGGCCGGCTTGATCTTTTGGCACCATGACGGAAAAAACTGTGCCGATTCGATCCATCTGTGTCTATTGCGGTTCCCAGCCAGGACGGGACAAAGCCTATATCGAGAGCGGTCGCGCCTTGGGGCGGTCGATCGCCGCTCACGGCGCGCGCCTCGTCTATGGTGGCGGCACCAAGGGCATCATGGGAGCGGTGGCCTCGGGCGTCCTGTCCAATGGTGGCAGCGTGACGGGGATCATACCCGAGTTTCTTGTCGATATGGAGGCGACTCGCCACTCCCTCGGCCAGCTCGATGAATTGATCGTGACCGCTGACATGCATGAGCGCAAGCACAAGATGTTCGAGCGCGCCGATGCCTTCGTGACGCTTCCCGGCGGCATCGGCACCCTGGAAGAGATCGTCGAGATCATGACCTGGGCGCAACTCGGCCGCCATGCCAAGCCGATGGTCTTCGCCAACATCAATGGCTTCTGGGATCCGATGCTCGAACTGATCCGTCACATGCGCGACCAGGGCTTCATCCATACGGCGCACCGGGTGCAGCCGATGGTTATTGCCAATGTCGAGGACATCGTGCCGGCGATCATCGACAAGCTCGATGCATTGGCGGAGCCTGCCGGCGACGCCTCGATCCTCGCCAAGCTCTGATTTTTCCAATCAGTCGACGATAAACAGCTTGGCGCCGGTGGCGGTAAACGACCGGTGGGGCTCGGCATTGTCGGCCACCTGGTAGCTGACGCCCGGCGTCATAAGAAAGCGGCGGCCGTCTTCTAGCTCGGTCGTCATCTCGCCCTCGAGGCACAGCAGGATATGGCCCTTCACGCACCAGTGGTCTGCCATATATCCCGGCGAATACTCGACCATGCGCACCCGGATATCGCCGAAGGTCCGTGTCCGCCACAAGGCATATCCGGTTTCTCCCTCATGGCGCGTGGCCTCGACACCGCTCCAGTCGGTAATGCCAAAGGCGATATCCGCCATCTTCATCGAGTCTGCTCCTGCTGGCGATATTGCCGGATCATGGAGATGGAATAGAGCACCAGCGCCAGCCAGATCATCGGGAAGGCAATCATGCGCGCGGTGCCGAACGGCTCCTTGAAGATGAAGACCGCGATCAGGAAGATCATGGTCGGCGCAATATATTGCATGATGCCGATGGTCGAGAGCCGCAGGAGCTTGGCGCCATTGGCATAGATCATCAACGGCACCGCGGTTGCAAAGCCGGCGCATGCGAGCATCACGGTGTCATAGGTATTCCCGAGGAGGAAATGGCCCTGGCCGGTGGCTTCGATGTAGATGATGTAGGCGATTGCCGCCGGCGTGAGCAACAGCACTTCTAGGAAGAAACCCTGGTTCGGCCCGACCGGCAAGGTCTTGCGGAAATAGGCATAGAAGCCCCAGGTGAAGGTCAGCCCGAGCGAAGCCCAGGGCAGCGACCCTGCTTCATAGGTCAGCACGGCCACAGCCAGCGCCGCCAGCATGATGGCGGCAATCTGCGCCTTGCTGAGCTTTTCCTTCAGGAGGACCGCGCCCATGAAAATGGAAAACAGCGGGTTGATGAAATAGCCCAGTGCGGTGTCCAAAGCCCGGTCATTGGCGATCGCCCAGACATAGATACCCCAGTTGAAGGTAATGAGTGCCGCCGTCACACAAGCCATCGCCAATACCGATGGCGTTCTGAGCGCCCGCTTCACATCGGCGGTGCGGCCAAGAGCCAGAAGAACGACACCGGCAATCGGAACCGACCAGACGATCCGATGGGCGATGACCTCAAGCGCTGGAATATGCGCCACCCCCTTCATGTAGAAGGGCAGGAACCCCCAAAGCAGATAGGCGGTGAGCGCAAAGGCAAAGCCACGCGGGCTATCCTCGTTCTTCACGAGTGGCTCTCGATCTGTCGCCATGGTGTTTCCTGAACCGCTGTCGCATTTTTAAACCGCGGGCATACTCCTTGCTCAACGAATGGGCAAATTCATTCCGGTGAACAGTCGATCATTGTCACGACGGAGCGGCCGGCGAACGGCATTTGACGAAGGCGGCGCAAGGTGCATCCGCCGCCGGCGCTGGAAAACGCCGACCTGGGGCGAGAAGTGGTATTCGGCCGGCGATTGGGGCCTTTCCAGCACGATGCTATGCGACTGAGTCCTCAGAGGATTTGCACCAGATTTCGCCGATCTGCGCCTCCGCCGCGATCTTGCAGCGCCTCATGGCTGTGCTTACGTGACTCCCATGACGGCCATGTCGGGTGGTTGAGACACATCTGTTTCCACCGCGACCTGAAGACCGCCAGGACTGGTTGTTTGAAGGAGATCACGATGACAGAACAGGCCATAGACCAGCGCGCAGCGTTTGAAGGCGCGATCCGCCAGAAGGCAGCGACCGATCCCGCTTTCCGCGCTGAGCTCAGCGACAATCCCGCGGAAGCCCTGAAGTCCGCTTTCGGCCTGGACATTCCAGCCAGTTTCACCCTGCGGGTCGTCAACGAGCAGCCCGGAGAACTTGTGCTGGTGCTGCCGAGCCCGACCCGCGAGCTGAATGATGACGAGTTGGACTCTGTTTCGGGAGGCGGCTTCTTTGATCTGCTGGACAGACTTCGTCCAGTCACCGGTAGCCCGATCGCGGGGATAATTGCCGGCAAATTATTGTGAAAAGACACGTGATTTTTAACGAAGGCAATTGTTTCTAGAGAGAGTAAGACATGGAAAATAACACGCTACATCTGCGCGCGACCCTGGAACAGGCGATCAGGACAAAGGCTTCGGCCGAGCCTGCTTTCCGTGCGCAACTCACGGAAGATCCGGCAAAGGCGCTGAAAGCGGCCTTTGATCTGGACGTTCCTGCCGGCTTCACCATCCGCGTCGTGACCGAAGCGGCTGGCGAAATGGTGCTGGCACTTCCCAGCCCCCGCGGCGAATTGAATGATGACGAACTCGACGCCGTTCCAGGGGCAGGGATGTTCGATGAACTCCTCGACCGATTCAGGCCGCCAATTGGATCGCGCATTGGTCAGTTGCCGATTGGGCGACCCGGGATCGGTTGAATGTTCGGGTGAATCTAGGCATCCTCGGTTTACACCCTTCGGATGTTTGACAACGAGATAGACCCTGCCTCCGTTCCAACGGAGGCAGATGTCCCCTTGAAGGCCGCCGTCATTCCGCAGCGATCTTGCCGGCCATAGCCCGGTTTTTCATCAGCTTGTAGACGATCGAATCCATCAGCGCTTGGAACGAGGCGTCGATGATGTTTTCCGAAACGCCCACCGTCCACCAGCGCTGGCCGGTGCCGTCGGCGGATTCGATCAGCACGCGGGTAATCGCCTCGGTGCCGCCATTGAGGATGCGGACCTTGAAATCGACCAGTTCCAGGTCGTCGATCTCGTTCTGGTACTTGCCGATATCCTTGCGCAAGGCAATGTCGAGAGCATTGACGGGGCCGTCGCCTTCCGCCACCGACATGACCGGCTTGCCGTCCACGACGAGCTTGACCACGGCTTCCGACACGGTTTTCAGGTTGCCATTGGCATCGAAGCGGCGCTCGACCATCACGCGGAATCCGTCCACCGTGAAGAATTCCGGCACGGCCCCCAGCATCCGCCGCGCCAGCAGTTCGAAGCTGGCATCGGCGCCCTCATAGGCATAGCCGGAGGCTTCCCGCTCCTTGACCACGGAGATCAGCGCATCGAGCTTCGGGTCGTTCTTGTCGACAGTGATGCCGCGTCGCTTCAACTCGTTGATGAAGTTTGCCTTGCCGCCCTGGTCGGACACCATGACCTTGCGGAAATTGCCCACACTTTCCGGCACGACATGCTCATAGGTCCGGGGATCCTTCAGCAAGGCCGAGGCATGGATGCCGGCCTTGGTGGCGAAGGCAGAGGCACCGACATAGGGGCTCTGGTGATCGGGGGAGCGGTTCAGCAACTCGTCAAAGGCATGGGAGAGCCGCGTCAGGCCCTCCAGCTTTTCCCGGTCGATCGAGGTCTCGAAGCGGCTCGAATAGGTTTCCTTTAGCGCCAGCGTCGGGATGATGGTCACGAGGTCGGCATTGCCGCAGCGCTCGCCGATGCCGTTCAGCGTGCCCTGGATCTGGCGCACGCCGGCCTCGACGGCTGCCAACGAGTTGGCCACGGCCTGGCCGGTGTCGTTATGCGCATGGATGCCCAGCGACGCACCCGGCACGCCCGCGGCGATCACGGCGGTGACGATCTCGCGGATTTCCGGCGGCTGCGTGCCGCCATTGGTGTCGCACAGCACCACCCAGCGGGCGCCGGCATCATAGGCCGCCTTGGCGCAGGCCAGCGCATAGCCCGTATTGGCCTTGTAGCCGTCGAAGAAATGCTCGCAATCGACCATCGCCTCCTTGCCGGCGGCAATGGCGGCTTCGACGCTATCGCGGATCGCCTCGAGATTTTCCTCGTTTGAACAGCCGAGCGCGACCTTCACATGGTAATCCCAGCTCTTGGCCACGAAACAGATGGCATCGCTTTTCGCCTGCAGCAATTGCGCAAGTCCCGGATCGTTGGAGGCCGACACACCGGGACGCTTGGTCATGCCGAAGGCGACGAAGGAGGCACGCCCCGTGCGCTTCTTCGAGAAGAAGGCAGTGTCGGTCGGGTTGGCGCCGGGATACCCGCCCTCGACATAATCAAGCCCGAACTCGTCCAGCATGGCCGCGATCGCGATCTTGTCCTCGACCGAAAAATCAATCCCCGGCGTCTGCTGGCCGTCCCTGAGCGTCGTGTCGAAGAGGGTGATCTTTTCGCGTGTCATTGATATGCCTCCCGAGGCGATTTTGTTATTGTGTCGAGAAGGGTACCCCCCTCTGCCCTGCCGGGCATCTCCCCCTCAAGGGGGGAGATCGAATTGCCGCACCACCGCCAATCCAATGACAGGCTGTCGGTTGGTCGTGAACGGCGGCCACCGGATCGATCTCCCCCCTTGAGGGGGAGATGCCCGGCAGGGCAGAGGGGGGTACAGAGGACGCCGAGTACCGAAAAACTCATGCCTTCCCCGCAAACCGATCCGTCGCCCGCACCAGCTGATCGAGGATGCCGGGTTCGGACAGCGCGTGCCCGGCGGCCTCGACGATCTTCAGCTCGCCGTCCGGCCAGCCCTTGGAAAGCTGCCAGGCATAATGCAGCGGGCAGGGCATGTCGTAGCGGCCATGCACGATCACGCCGGGAATGCCCTTGAGCTTGTGGGCGTCGCGCAGCAACTGGCCTTCCTCAAGCCAGCCGCCGTTGACGAAGAAATGGTTCTCGATCCGGGCGAAGGCGATGGCGTAGCGGTCCTCGCCGAAGTCCTCGATCTGCTGGAGATTAGGAATGAGCGAGATCGTCGCTCCCTCCCACTGGCTCCAGGCGCGGGCGCAGGCCAGTTGCTCGGCCGGGTCGCTGCCGGTGAGGCGGCGATGATAGGCCCATATCATTTCGTGGCGCTCTTCCGGCGGGATGGGGGCGATGAACTTTTCCCAGCGGTCCGGATACATCTGCGAGACACCAAACTGGTAGTACCAGTCGAGCTCGCCCTTCGTCAGGGTGTAGATGCCGCGCACGATCAGTTCGCTGATGCGGGTCGGATGGGTCTGCGAATAGGCGAGCGCCAGCGTCGACCCCCAGGAGCCGCCGAACACCATCCATTTTTCCACGCCCACCATCTCGCGCAGCCGCTCGATATCGGCGACGAGATGCCAGGTCGTGTTGGCCTCCAGATGGGCATGGGGCACGGATTTGCCGCAGCCACGCTGGTCAAATAGAAGCACGTCATAGAGCGCGGGATCGAATACCCGGCGCTGGTTTGGATTGGTGCCGCCGCCGGGCCCGCCATGCAGGAACACCACCGGCTTGGCACCCTTGGTGCCGACGCGCTCCCAATAGATCGTATGCCCATCGCCGACATCGAGCATGCCGGTCTCGTAAGGCTCGATTTCCGGATAATAGCTGCGCAACTCGGCTGTCATTGCAGGTCCTTCTTCGGCGGCCAGACCGCCGTGTCATGATCGGGATGCTGGTGGTTCGTCGATTGGATGGTCGCCACGCCGCCGTCGATGTCAGAACGGTCCGTGGTGTTTTCCGGAAGACCGAACAGCTTGTCGAAATAGGACAGGCGCGACTCCACGCCATCCTGCGAAACCGGCATGGCCGCCTCGGGCTTGTCGAGACTGCCGATGGTGACGCTGATATAGGGCGAGCCCTTGGTGCGGAAGAACAGCGGCGTGCCGCAGTCCTTGCAGAAGCCGCGCCCGCACGGATCGGAGGACTGGAACCAGCTCGGCTCGCCCCGCATCAACAGAAAATCCTCTTGCCGCGAACCGGCCAGCGCCATGAAAAAGTTGCCGGAGGCCTTCTGGCACATACGGCAGTGGCAGATATGCGGATAGCCCAGCTCGCCTGAGATCTTGTAGCGGATCGCACCGCACTGGCAGCCGCCGGAATGAACTTCGCGGCTCATTGCTCGTCCTCCGGCGGCCACTGCGCCGTATCGTGGTCGGGATGCTGGAAGGAAATCATCTCGGCCTCGTCAAGGCTTTGCGCGACGGCTGGCTTTTCGAACAGGTGATCGATCCACGGCAGGCGCAGGTGATGGTTCACCTGAACCTCGGGCTCGATCAGATAGGCCTGGTCGAAGGCGCCGATGGCAATCTCCACCCCACCCGGATGATGATAGGTCAGCGGCGTGCCGCATCTCGGGCAGAAGCCGCGATGCACCTTCTTGGAGGAGCGAAACAACGTTGGCTGGCTGCGCGTCCATTGCAGATGCGCCTGGTCGGCGGTCACCAGCGCGCCGAAGAAGCCGCCAAACGCCTTCTGGCACATGCGGCAATGGCAGATCGACGGGCGGCCGAGCTTTTCGGCCCGGAACCGCACCGCGCCGCATTGGCATCCGCCGGTAAATATGCCTTCCATCCCACTCTCCTATTTCAACGACACGTAAAGGACGACGCCGGCAATCACCAGAGCCACGACAACACCCTTGGCAATCAGGCCATAGAGCAGCCATTTCGGCATCTGTACTTGGGGCTTCCTGTCGGTCATGGCTTAGCCTCCGGCCAACGGTCCGTATCGTGGTCCGGATGCTGGTAAGAGGTGATCTCCAGCACGAAAGGCGCAGACTCCGCATCCTCCTCCGTCCGCCGCTCCGGCAATACATGCAGGTGGTCGACAAAGCCGATTTTGCCCTCGACGCCAAACTGCACGACCGGCGGCAGGGCAGCGGGATCATCGAAACTGCCAGCGGAAATGGCAATGCCGTCAGGCGCCTCATAGGTCAGCGGCGTGCCGCACTCCCCGCAGAACCCGCGCAAGACGAAGTTGGACGACCTGAATGTCTTAGGCGCGCCGCGCGTCCACACCAGTTCCGCCCCGCGGGTTGAGACCAACGGCGCATAATAAGCGCCAAACGCCTTCTGGCACATCCGGCAATGACAGATGGAACTGTCGGTGAGTGCCCCGGTGACGCGATAACGCACGGCACCGCACTGGCAGCCACCGGTGTGGATGGGGTTAGTCATTGGGCGCGTCCTTTGCATCGTCTCGGTTCGGCAACGGTTCAAGGACCATTTTGCGCCCGTCGTAACGCAGAATAGCTTGATCGCAATCAAACCCGAACTGCTCGGGAATGTTGACCACTCTCTCCCCGTCGATATTCTCGATCTTGACGATGATCTCCGCGCTTACCGCTTCACGTCCCATGTCGTCACCCGTTCGCCGGTTTCCTTGTCCTTGCCGTCCTTCAGCTGGATGCCCTTGGCCGCAAGGTCGTCGCGGATCTTGTCGGCCTCGGCAAAATTCTTCGCCTTCAGCATCTCGAGCCGCATATCGACCAAGGCCTGAACGGCCGCGGAGAGGTCGTCTGTCACCGCTTGAGCTCCCAAGTTGTGGTGCGCTCACCAGTTATGGGGTCTTTGCCGTCTTTGAGTTGGATGCCCTTGCTAAGTAATTGGTCGCGGATACGATCCGCCTCAGTCCAGTTCTTGTTCTTAATCATAGTAAGGCGGGCTTCAATCTGGCTGGTAAGCCAGTCACTACCGTCCCCGTCGATTGAAACTACGCCGCCCTTCTCAAACCGAACATAAATTCCCTGATCCTCAAATTCAGACATTATTGACGAAGCAGCCACCATGGCCTTGTTGGCCTGGAGCGTTTGCAGCGTCCTTAGCTTAGCGATTCCTTTCGATCCCAGTTCAGCAATGCGATCTCCCGACAATAGTCCGCTGATCGCATCGATGTTATCTGGGGTTACGAACCCAAGAGTGTCTAAGGTCGTAAGAAGTTCTATAGCCGCGTTTTTAGACCCAGCCTTTGCCTGCTTGTAACAATCCTCAATTGCTGCGATCGCTGCGGGTGTGTTTAGGTCATCTAGAAGGGCTTCAACAACCTTGTCACCAATCGAAAAATGTTCTCTTATTTCATAAAGATAGTGACCATTCGTACTCATGCTGTAGCCCCCCAGAGAACGGGCAGCATCCAGCCAGCGGCGGAGGGTCTTCAAAGCCAATTCAAGCCCTGATAAAGTAAAATCTATTGGTTCTCTGTAGTGAGAACTCAACATGGCCAATCTGAGCACGGCCCCGTGCCACGGCCCGCCGAATTTCTCTGTCGCAAGCAACTCGTTGATGGTGACGAAATTGCCGTCAGACTTCGACATCTTGCGGCCCTCGACCTGAACGAAGCCATTGTGCATCCACACATTGGCCATCACGTTGGTGCCGTTGGCGCAGCAGGATTGCGCGATCTCGTTTTCGTGGTGCGGGAAGATCAGGTCGAGACCGCCGCCATGGATGTCGAACTGGTGCGGACGGGTCTTGCCGCGCGGTGTGAGACTGTCCTTGATCTCTTCCCAGAGATAGCGGTCGGCCATAGCCGAGCATTCTATATGCCAGCCCGGACGCCCGCGGCCCCAGGGGCTCTCCCAGCCCGGTTCGTTATCCGAGGAGAGCTTCCACAGCACGAAGTCGCCAGGGTTCTTCTTGTGCGCATCGACGGCGACGCGGGCGCCCGCCTGCTGTTCGTCGAGATTGCGCTTGGACAACTGGCCATAGTCCGGCATCGACCTGGTATCGAACAGCACTTCGCCCGCCGCGACATAGGCATGGCCCTTGTCGATCAGCCTGATGATGATCTCTTTCATCTGCTCGATGTTGTCGGTGGCGCGGGGCTCGACGTTGGGCTTCAGGCAGCCGAGGCGGGCGACATCGGAATGAAACTGGCTCTCGGTCTTCTCCGTGACGGCGCGGATCGCCTCATTCAGCGGCAGATCGGGAAAGTCGCGGAGCGCCCGGGCATTGATCTTGTCGTCCACGTCGGTGATGTTGCGGACATAGGTCACATGCGCCTCGCCATAGACATGCCGCAGCAGCCGATAGAGCACGTCGAACACGATGACCGGCCGGGCATTGCCGATATGGGCGAAGTCATAGACGGTGGGACCGCAGACATACAGGCGCACATTCGTGGCGTCGATCGGCTCGAAATCCACCTTCTCGCGCGTCAATGTATTGTAAAGCTTGAGGCCGCCGGCCATGAAAGTCTCCCAGAAACAGAATTGCCCGGCTGGACCGGGGCGTTTGTCATCTTGGACTGTTCAGGAGACGAAAACGGCCGGGCCAGCGCTGACGCTAGCGAATAATAATCCCGCAGATGCAGATCGTCGTTTTCATGACGCGCTTTATGGCGCGGGGTGCTGATTTGGTCAAGGGGCTGTGGCCTCCGGCCATCAGCTTGTTGCACGCCGCCGTGCGCCCGGCACCAAGCCGAGGACCAGCGCGCAACCGGCCATGATGACGACGGCACCGGCAAGCTGCATCGCCGTCAGCGGTTCGTCGAGCACCAGTCCCCCCACCAGCACCGCCACGATCGTCACCGCAAATTCCACGCTGATGGCGCGCGTCGGGCCTATGCGGGCAACAAGGCCGAAATAGACCACATAGGTGAGCGAACTCATAAGGCCCGCCAGTGCGACGAGATAAACATAATCGATCGGCTGCGGCGCGCCAGGCACCGGCACGAGAAGCACCAAAGGCAGGGTCATCAGCCCGCCGGAGAGAAAGGCGCCGATCGTCTGCTCCCAGGCGCCTGAGCTGCGCAAATGCCGGCTGGCATAATTGCTGCCGAAGGCTGCGGAAAAGGTCGAAAACAGCATGCCGGCACAGCCCAAAACGAAGCTGCGGTCGATGGGCACGGCGGGAAATCCGACCAGCATCACGATACCCAGCGTGCCGATCAGCAATCCCGCAACCCGGATCGGCGTGATCCGCTCGATACCCCAGACCTGGCCGATGATCATCGAAAACAGCGGGATGGTCGCAACGAAGATCGCCGCCATGGCGGTTCCGATCAGCGGCGTGGAATAGGAGAGCCCGATCAATTGCCCGGCAACCGTTGTGGCGCCGACCACGACGAACGGCCAGAGCCCTGCGGAAAAATCCAGCCGGCGGCGGGTGAGCTTGGCCGCGATCAACAGCAACAGCCCTGCGATGAAGCAGCGGAAGGTGACGGCACCCATCCAGCCGAAGGCATGGACGACCTTCAAGAGCAACAGGAAGGAAAGCCCCCATGCCAGTGCCAGGAACAGATAGCCGATGATGTCACGGGGATGCATGGAGAAACCAGATCAAGGAAAGGAATGCGCCTGCCTAATCCTCGCCTCGGCAAGCGTCAATTCTATTCCGAAGCGCTATCTGGCCTGGTGCCGAGCGCCTTGGCGATGGCCTGGCGGCGTTCATCGGTGGCGAAGGCGGTGCTGATCAGCCGCATTGCCTCCATCACGGCTGCCTCGCCATGCTCCCGCCGCAGACGGACCATCGCTGAGGCAACAAGATTTGCTGTGGCTTCGGCCTGCTCCTGCTGTTCTTCGGAGAGGTTAGTGGCCATGGAGATATCCGCCCATGACGCGGTCACGCCTCGTCATGGTCTCACTCCGGCAGCCGGTAGTCCAGAAGACGGTTTTCGCGGACGATGAACAGCTTGCCCGTCTCGGTGAGGTCAGGCCCGCAAAGCGGCAACAACGTCCTGGCGACTTCGGACGGATGGGGCAGGGTCTCCGGATCCTCGCCCGGCATGGCCTGCGCCCGCATGGCGGTGCGGGTGGCGCCGGGATCGATGGAGACGACCCGCAGGGGCAGGCGCTGAGTTTCCGCTGCCCAGGTGCGGGCCAGCGCTTCGACGGCGGCCTTGGAGGCGGAGTAGGCGCCCCAGAAGGGCCGGCACTTATGCGCCGCACCCGAGGAGAGAATGAGCGCGCGGCCCTGGTCGGACTTGGTGAGCAGCGGCTCCACCGAACGGATCAGGCGCCAAGTGGCGGTGACGTTGATCGTCATGACCTTTTCGAAGACCTTCGCCTCGATATGGCCGACGGGAGAGATCACGCCAAGCACCCCGGCATTGGCCACGAGGATGTCGAGCTTGCCCCAGCGTTCGTGAATGGAGCCGCCCAGCTTGTCGATGGCGCCCATGTCGGCAAGATCGAAAGGCACGAGCGTGGCCGATCCGCCGGCCGCCTTGATCGCGTCGTCCAGTTCCTCGAGACCGCCGACGCTGCGGGCGCAGGCGATAACATGCGCGCCAGCCTTGGCCAGTTCCAGCGCCGTGAAATAGCCGATGCCGCGCGAGGCACCGGTGACGAGCGCGATCCGGCCCTTGAGGTCTGGGGTGGCGTCTGATGTCATTCAAGTCTCCTTCGGCGGCTATTCCTTGCCGTCCGCCGTGAGTTCCTTACATCGGTTGAAAATCCAATCAACCCGGTCCTTGCCGAAAAAGCGTTCGCCGCGGATCATCACGGTCGGCACGCCAGGGCATTCGGCGGCCAGAAAATCCTCAACGGCCGCCCAGGCTTCCACGGCGCCGGCTCCATCATTGATGCTGATCCACAGCCGGTCCGGATCGAGTTCGGCGCGGGTGGCGGCCCAGCGGATCGTGCTTTCCTCATTGACATCGAGACCCTCCACCCAAACGGCCTCGAACAGCGCGTCATCAAGCGCATCGCGCCCGGCAGGCTCGGCGGCATAGAAGGCGCGGGCGGCAAGCTCCTCCCGCTCGAACTTGGCGGTCGCCCAGCGCCGCGCCCACTCGTTGAAGGTCCCCGCATCCAGTGGCTTGAAGGGAATGCGATAGCGCTCCGACCACCGCCGGTCGTCTTCCAGCCCATAGGATGCCGCGTTGCGGTTGTCCTTGCCATCGAGCATGTCGATGACCCTCACGCCCATTGAGCGCGGCACCAGGATGGGGCGGCGCACCAGTTCAACGCTGTCGAAACGCCTCAGCGCCCGGCGCAGCAATGCGGTGCCGATATAGGAATTCGAGGAATGGTAGAGCGTGTAGCTGATAACCGGCAGAAACATCATGCTTTCCCTGGCCGGTCCACCCTATGGTCAGCCGTTCGACGCCAGCATCGACACCTTTCGGCCCATCTTCTCGCCCTCCTTGTCGAGGAGGCGGGTCGGATAGTCGCCGGTGAAGTAGTGGTCGGTGAACTGCGGACTGTC
Source organism: Rhizobium sp. RU36D (assembly GCF_900176345.1). Classification (GTDB taxonomy): domain Bacteria; phylum Pseudomonadota; class Alphaproteobacteria; order Rhizobiales; family Rhizobiaceae; genus Allorhizobium. The sequence continues at coordinate 62,193 of NZ_FWXU01000019.1, read as the reverse complement.
GTTGTTGCGCGGGCTGCCACCCACGGCGCGATAGAGCCCGTCGATCGACAGGAAGGCGAGCGAATCGGCGCCAATATACTTGGCCATCGCCTTTTCATCGGCATATTGATTGGCCAGCAGCTTGTCGGCGTCAGGCGTATCGATGCCGTAGAAGTCGGGATGGAAGATCATCGGGCTCGCCACCCGGATATGCACTTCCTTGGCGCCGGCATCGCGGATCATCTGGATGATCTTGACCGAGGTGGTGCCGCGCACGATGGAATCGTCGACGAGGATCACGCGCTTGCCCTCGATCATCGCGCGATTGGCCGAATGCTTGAGCTTGACGCCGAAAGCCCGGATTTGCTGCGTCGGCTCGATAAAGGTGCGGCCGACATAATGGTTGCGGATGATGCCGTATTCGAAGGGAATGCCGCTGGCCTGGGCATAACCCAGCGCCGCAGGCGTGCCGCCATCCGGCACCGGCACGACGACATCGCCGTCACACGGCGCTTCGTTTGCCAGGTTCATGCCCATGGCCTTGCGGGTCTGGTAGACATTGCGACCTCCGACGACCGAGTCCGGACGGGCAAAATAGACATATTCGAACAGGCAGAGCCGTTCCGGCTGGCGCTTGGCCGGCTTGCGGGCATCGATCGAAATCGATCCATCGGGCTGGATCTCGCAGATGATCACTTCGCCGTTTTCCACATCGCGCACGAACTTGGCGCCGATGATATCCAGCGCACAGGTCTCCGAACAGAAGATCGGCTTGCCATCCAACTCGCCCATGACCAGCGGACGGATGCCGATCGGGTCGCGCGCGGCAATCAGCTTCGTGCGCGTCATCGCCAGCATCGAATAACCGCCTTCCATCTGGCGGATCGCGTCGATGAAGCGGTCGGACGTGGAGGCATGGCGGGAGCGGGCGATGAGGTGCAGCACGACTTCGGTATCGGACGTCGACTGACAGATCGCGCCGGTGGCGATTATCTGGCGCCGCAGGGTCAGACCATTGGTGAAGTTGCCGTTATGGGCAATGGCGATGCCGCCTTCCTCCAGCTCGGCAAACAGCGGCTGCACGTTGCGCAGCGCCACTTCGCCGGTCGTGGAATAGCGGGTGTGGCCGATGCCGATATGACCCGGCAGTTTCGCGAGCGTCGCGGGGTTGGTGTAGTGATCGCCAACCAGGCCCATGTGCTTTTCCGTGTGGAACTGCTTGCCGTCGAAGGAGACGATGCCGGCGGCTTCCTGGCCGCGGTGTTGCAGCGCGTGCAGCCCGAGCGCCGTCAATGTCGCGGCATCGGGGTGCCCCAAAATGCCGAACACCCCGCATTCCTCATGCAGGGTGTCGCCGTCGATCTCGTCCGAGATGCGGATGGAATGGCTCTGGATCATGGCTTCAAACCCTTGGTCGCTACCGAATGAACGGGATAAAGGCCCCTTGCGGGGACTTGGCGGGCGCTCCGCCAAGGCATGCCTGCATGTTCATGAATCTCTGCCGTGCGGCTAATGCCGCATTGCGTCAATTGTTAGCCGCAGGAGGTGCCGCCGGTGCGTCTTCGGCCGGTGCCTGCTCCGCCGGCGTGTCCTGCTTGTCGGCGCCCAGGATGCGAGCCCGGATCTGCGGCTCGATATCAGTGGGCAGCACGGCTTCCAGCTTAAGTACCATCGCGTCCAGGAACGGCTTCGACTTTGCCTCGTTCACCCAGTCGGGACGATGCTTGGCATCGATCAGCCAGTTCCAGAAGGCGACCGCCACCACCAGCAGCAGCAGGCCGCGCGCGGCTCCGAACAGAAAGCCGAGCGTGCGGTCCAGCGCGCCGATGCGGCTGTCGATGATGAAGTCTGCAATACGCGTGGTGATAAAGGAAATCACAATCAGCGCGATGATGAAGATGATGCCGGCGGCACCAGCCATCGCGATGCGGTCATCTGTCGTGTAGGTCTTGATATAGGGAACGAGAAAGGGATGAAGATAATATGCTGCCGCAACGGCACCTGCCCAGCTCGCGATCGAAAGAACCTCTCTCGAAAAGCCGCGCACCATCGCCAGCACCGCCGAAAAAAGCACGACGCCGATGACGATACCGTCGAAAATCGTAATGGGCATAAATTGCAACTCCAAGACTAGGCCGTCATCGGCCGCATTTGCACCACCCGGCCGGGGCGTCATCCTCTTACACGACAGTGAGACGCTGTGAAAGCGTCAACCCTCGTCCTCCCCACGGGTGTTGCGCAACTTCGAACCGGCGATGCGCGCCACGAGATCAGGCAGGCTGTCGATCTCGCTGAGCCGCCCCGCGCTTTTCGGCAGATCGGGCGAGGCCGCGGGCAGGACCGCTGCTGAAAACCCCAGTTTCTCGGCTTCCTTGAGACGCTGGGCCGTGTGCGCAACCGGCCGGACGGCACCCGACAGGCTGACTTCGCCGAAATAGACGCAATCGGCCGGCAGGGCAAGCCCGGCCAGGGATGAAACAAGGGCCGATGCAACAGCCATATCGGCGGCCGGCTCGGAGATGCGATAGCCGCCGGCGATGTTGAGATAGACGTCATGGCTGCCGAGCCTGACGCCGCAATGGGCCTCCAGCACAGCGAGGATCATCGAAAGCCGTGCGGAGTCCCAGCCGACTACGGCCCGGCGCGGCGTGCCGAGCGAGGTTGGCGCAACCAGCGCCTGCACCTCGACCAGGACGGGTCGCGTGCCCTCCATGCCGGCAAAGACGGCAGCGCCCGGCGCCTTTTCGTTGCGCTCCCCAAGAAAGAGTTCGGAGGGGTTGGCGACCTCCCGCAGCCCTTTGTCCGACATTTCGAACACGCCTATTTCATCGGTCGGCCCGAAGCGGTTCTTCACGGTGCGCAGGATACGGTAATGGTGGCCGCGATCACCTTCAAAATAGAGCACGGCATCCACCATATGCTCCACCACGCGCGGGCCGGCGATCTGGCCGTCCTTGGTCACATGGCCGACCAGCACCATGGTGGCACCGGTCTGCTTTGCAAAGCGGATCATGGCCTGCACGCCGGTCCGCACCTGCGTGACCGTGCCGGGCGCCGAATCGGCCGTATCGCTCCACAGGGTCTGGATGGAATCGATGATCACGAGGTCGGGCCGCTTGCCTTCCGAGATGGTCGCAAGGATGTCCTCGACATTGGTTTCGGCCGCCAGCAACACGTCGGTCTGAGCCGCATCCAGCCGCTGGGCGCGCAGCCGCACCTGGGCGACCGCCTCTTCGCCTGACACGTAGATGACGCGATTGCCCTTGCGCGACAGGGCAGCCGCCGCCTGCATCAGCAGCGTCGATTTGCCGATGCCTGGGTCGCCGCCGATCAGCACGGCCGAGCCGCGCACGAACCCGCCGCCGGTCGCCCGGTCCAGTTCGCTCATGCCGGTGGGGATGCGCGGGGCTTCCTCGATCTCTCCGGAAAGCGATGTCAGCGTGACGGGCCGCCCCTTTTTCGGCACCTTGCCGGGACCCGACCCGATCCCGCCCATCGGGTCTTCCTCGACGATGGTGTTCCATTCGCCGCAGCCGTCACATTTGCCGGCCCAGCGGCTGTGGACGGTGCCACAGTTCTGGCAGATGAATTGCGTCTTGGCCTTGGCCATTCAGTCTTCGCTTTCGGTGAAGTCGTCAGGAGTCACATTTTGCCGGCCATGACGAATGCGCAAAACTGTCATCGTCGTTTCGCTAACCACGAAATAAATGCAGTAGTTGCGGAAGGGCACGGCCTTTAGGCCTGGAGCAAACGGCCTTGGCGCGCCGATAGCGCCGGATTTAGCCATCCAGTCCAACTTCTCATTGATGCTGCGCAGCATTTTTTTGGCAGCGGCTGGATTGAAATCGGAGATATAATTATGAATTGCGAGCAGATCGTTTAGTGCCTTTAGCGAGATCACCAACCGGCGCTTTCGCATTCTTCTGCTCCTCGGCCATCTCAAGGATATGCGCAGTCAACTGGTCTGCGCTATCAAATTCCAGGACGCGTCCGGCCTCAATGTCGTCCACTCCCTCCTGAATGAGACGCTGAAGCTCGACAAACTTGCCTTCATTGCTGCCGAGAAGGCGCAGAGCCGTTGCCACCACTTCATCCACATTTTTGTAGACACCCGCTTCAACCAAATTCTCAACGAAGGTCATATCCTCAGAACTCAGTTGGATGTTCATGGCGGCGATCTCCTTTTGTTCTTCTTTAGCACAGGTTACGGCGGCTTTCCAAGTCCATCCACCGTGCTAATCGACAGAAGAAAGATACAGCCGCTCATACCGCAACCCCAGTCCGGTCAGCATCTCGTAGCCAATCGTGCCGGCAGCCCGCGCCACATCGTCCACCTGCATCGCCGGACCGAACAGCTCGACATAGTCACCGGCGCGAACGGCATGGTCGGGCAAGTCTGTCACGTCGAAGATGGTGAGGTCCATAGTGACCCGGCCAAGCACCGGAACAGGCCGGCCTGCGATCACGCCGCTCGCGCCTAATATCCCGGTCTGCCGCAGCGGGATGCCCGCGCCGGAGAGATTGCGCAGATAGCCGTCGGCATAACCGACGCTTGCCACCGCGAGGCGGCTGTCGCGGGAAAACACATGGGCGGCGCCGTAGCTGACGCTTTCGCCGGCCTTGGCATCGCGGATCTGCAGGATTCGCGCTTCGGCCTTAACCACCTCACGCATCGGGTTCTTGGCGCCGTTCACCGCCTCGCCGCCATAGAGCGCGATACCAGGGCGCGTGAGGTCGAAGTGGTAGTCGGATCCGAGAAAGATACCGGCGGAGGCCGATAGGCTCGCCTCAACACCCTCGAAGGCGGCGCTGACCATCAGGAATTTCTCAAGCTGCGCCTTGTTCATCGGAGAGGTCGGGGTGTCGCCACAGGCAAGATGGCTCATGACCAGCACCGGATCGAAACTCGTCGGCTGCGACACATCGTCGGTCAGTTCCAGCGCGGCGGCGAGCGGCAGACCGAGGCGGTTGAAGCCGGTATCGACATGCACAGCGCAAGGGTAGGGGCCGCGTTCGGTCAATACCGCCATCCAGAAGGCAAGCTGCTCCTCCGAGGCGATCACCGGCACCAGGTCGTTGTTGAAGAAGGTCTCTTCCTGTCCCGGCCAGATGCCCGAGAGCACGAAAATGCGGGCTTCCGGCGCATAGGGCCTCAGCGTCGCGCCTTCGGCAGGCACGGCGACGAAGAAGTCGCGGGCACCGGCGCGATAGAGCGTTTGCCCGACATCCTCGATGCCCAATCCATAGGCGTCAGCCTTGAGCACGGCGGATGCCCGCGCGCGTCCCGACCGGCGGGCCATGTCGCGCCAGTTGTCGGCGATGGCGCCAAGGTCGATGGTGAGGCGAAGCGGGGCGGACAAGAACTCGTCCGGCGCGTCGAGGATGGTAAAACGGTCTGTCATGTACTAGGGCGCTTGGTTGATCGATATTGCCAGGACCCTAGCACTTTTCTTCAAGACGAAAATGCGGCGGCTCGATAATATGCTGCTATGCACAGTGTTTCGCAGCAACAGGCGGCTGAGGCCAATCCGGTATCGCGCAAGGAGCGCACCCGCTTCTGGCGGGATGCGCGCTTCCGCCAGATGGAATGTCTGACGGCGTCCTTCATCACCCATGAATTCGCGCCGCATTCACACGATACCTTTTCCATCGGCGCGATCGAAACGGGGTGCCAGCTGGCCAGTATCCGCGGCACGCGCGAACATACCGGCCCCGGCGCGCTCTACCTCATCAATCCGGGCGAGGTGCATGACGGCCAGCCCGGTGCACCCGATGGCTATCGCTACCGGATGATCTATCCCGAGACGCAGGTGCTGACCGATATCATCGAGGATGTCACCGGCCGGTCCTTCAACGGAACGCCGCATTTCGGCCGGCAGTTGCTGACCGATCCTGACCTGGCAAGCGCCTTCATTCGCGCCCATGATCGCATCGAAAGCGGTGAACCCGCTGATCTAGCTGGCGAGGAGAGCATGTATTGCGTGCTCGCCACCATGTTTGCGCGCCATGGCAGCGAGATCATCCGCGCACCCGACCATCGGGAGCCGCTCGCGATGCGACGAGTGCGCGACTATATCTGCGCGCATTTCGATGAAGACATTGGACTTGAGGCGCTGGCGAGGGTTGCAGGCCTCAGCCGCGCCCATATGATCCGCGCCTTCCGCCGGGAATATTTCATCACGCCCCACGCCTTCCAGACGGATATGCGCATCCGCCACGCCCGGCATCTGCTGCGCCTGGGCGCAACGCCCTCCGATACGGCGGCGGCCTGCGGGTTTGCCGACCAGGCGCATATGACGCGCCAGTTCAAGGCCCGCACCGGCCTGACGCCCGCCGTGTTCCGCGCCGCCTGATCACTTTCCTTCAAGACCGAAGCGCTTAGGCAAGGCTAATGCCTCCGACATCAAGGAGGCATTCATGACATCATATAATGATCTGCGCGAATTTCAGGACGGCATTCGCGCCATTCTACCGCTGGTGCTCGCTGTCCTGCCGATCGGTTTCGTCTTCGGCACGGTCGCGACCGGCAACGGGCTCTCACCTCTGGAAACGGTGCTGATGAGCGCGCTCGTATTTGCCGGCGGCTCGCAATTCGTGGCCATGGACCTATGGAGCCATCCCGCCGCCTGGAGCGCCCTCGGCTTTGCCGCCCTTCTCGTCAATCTCAGGCACATGCTGATGGGGGCATCCCTTGCACGAAGCCTTGGCGGCTTTCGGTCATGGCAGAAGCTGCCGGCCCTGCTGATCATGGCGGATGAAAACTGGGCGATGGCGGAGGCGCGGGCCCGCAAGGTGCCTCTCACGCCGGCGTTCTATTTCGGGCTTTCGCTCCCCTTCTATGCCAGCTGGGTGCTGGCCAGCCTTGGCGGGGCACTGTTCGGAACGCTGCTTGGCGATGTCGCCGTCTACGGTCTGGATTTCGCCTTTCCCGCCGTGTTCATCGTGCTGCTGATGGGCTTCTGGAAGGGCAGGGAGACCGGCCTGATCCTGCTGGCCAGCGCCGTTGCCTCGCTTTCGGTCCACAGCCTCGTGGCTGGTGCGTGGTATATCGCCGCCGGCGCGCTTGCGGGACTTGTCGTCGCCGTTGCAGCTCCGGAGCGGAAGGAGGTCCGCGCATGACGATCGATCCGGCAACCCTTGCCGCCATCCTGGCGATGATGGCCGCGACCGTCTTCACCCGTCTGTCGGGTGCCTTGCTCATCAATCGCCTGGGCTTGTCGCCGCGCCTGGAAAAGGCGTTGCAGGCGGTGCCGCCTGCCGTTCTGATGGCGGTGGTGACGCCGACCGCGCTCGCCACCGGCTGGGCGGAGACGACTGGCTGCGCCGTCGTGGCGCTCGCGTCCGTGCGGCTATCGCTCTTGCCGGCGGCGGCAGCGGGCGTCGTTGTTGTCGCCTCACTGCGTGCCCTGGGCTTCTGAGGGCCTAGAAACCCTTGGCCTCAAGGTTCTTCGTATTGGGTGAAGCTCGGATCGGCCAGGTCGGCGAAACGGGTAAACTCGGCCTGGAAGGCGAGCTTGACCGTGCCCGTCGGTCCGTGGCGCTGCTTGGCGATGATCACGTCTGCCGTGCCCTTGACCTTGTCCATCAGCGCTTCCCATTCCGGATATTTCGGATCGGCGGGATCGCGTGGCTCGGAGTTCTTGACGTAATATTCCTCGCGGAACACGAAAAGCACCACGTCGGCGTCCTGCTCGATCGAACCGGATTCGCGAAGGTCGGATAGTTGCGGACGCTTGTCGTCACGGCTTTCGACCGCACGCGACAGCTGCGACAGCGCGATGATCGGGACGTTGAGTTCCTTACCCAGCGCCTTCAGGCCCGTCGTAATCTGGGTGATTTCCTGCACGCGGTTTTCGCCGCCCTTGCCGGATCCGGTCATCAGCTGCACGTAGTCGACCACCAGCACGTCGAGACCGCGCTGGCGCTTCAGCCGGCGGGCGCGGGCAGACAGCTGGGCAATCGAGATACCACCGGTCTGGTCGATATAGAGCGGCACCTTCTGCATCATCTGGCTGCAGGCCACCAGCTTCTCGAAATCAGCCTCTGTGATGTCACCACGGCGGATCTTGGAGGAGGAGACTTCGGTCTGCTCGGAAATGATACGGGTGGCGAGCTGTTCGGACGACATTTCGAGTGAGTAGAAGCCGACCACGCCGCCATTCTTGGCCTTGAACGAACCATCAGGCATCACCTCCGGCTCATAGGCAGCGGCGATGTTATAAGCGATGTTCGTCGCAAGCGAGGTCTTACCCATACCCGGGCGTCCGGCGAGCACGATCAAGTCGGAGCGCTGCAGGCCACCCATCTTCGAATCGAGCGAGTGGATGCCCGTCGAGATGCCGGAGAGGTGGCCATCACGCTCGAAGGCCGCACCCGCCATGTCGATGGCCAGCGCCACGGCATCGTTGAACGACTGGAAGCCGCCATCGTAGCGGCCGTTTTCGGCCAGTTCGAACAGCCGGCGTTCGGTATCCTCGATCTGCGCCTGCGGCGGCATGTCGAGCGGCGCGTCATAAGCAATATTGACGACGTCCTCGCCAATCTGGATCAGCGCACGGCGCAGCGCCAGATCATAGATCGCACGACCGTAATCCTCGGCATTGATGATCGAAACGGCCTCGGCGGCAAGGCGCGCTAGGTATTGCGGCACGGTCATTTCGCCGACCTTGGCATCGGCCGGCAGGAAGTTCTTGATGGTGACGGGATTGGCCGTCTTGCCCATGCGGATGATGTCGGAGGCGACCTCGAAGATCTTCCGATGCAGCGGTTCATAGAGATGCGCCGGCTTCAGGAAGTCGGAAACGCGGTAATAGGCGTCGTTGTTGACGAGAATGGCGCCCAGCAGGGCCTGCTCGGCCTCAATATTGTTCGGCGCCTCGCGGTAAAGGGTGTCTGCCGCCGGCTTCGCCGGAGCAATCTTTCGCAATGCATCGCTCATCTGGTCTTTTCCAATCAATTATAGCCTTGGCAATTCGTCCGTGCCAGATGCCACAGGTTGGCGCCTGCTACCACGCAAGGCCAGCGGCAGACGTGATTCACACAGTGATTCACAGGCTGAATATCCGATAGCCTGCCAATGTGGCTGAATTCAACAAAATCATTTGACAGTTGCGGTCGGCGCCAAGTCGGAAGCCGCTCATGAGACATCGCCGACAAGGCGTTGAATCCGGGACAGGATTCATCGCGGCGGTCCCGACTCACCTGATCGCCATCCCGCAAACGAAAAACGCCCGGATTGCTCCGGGCGTTGTCCTCTGGGATAGGAATCCCTTGAGTCTTATTCGTCTTCGAGGTCGCGGTCTGCGTCCGGATCGAAGAAGTCTTCCGGACGAAGGGCGTCTTCGTCAACGCCGTAGATGGCTTCGGCGGAGGTGAGGTTTTCACCCTTGGCCTGGCGCTCTGCTTCTTCGGACGAACGGGCAACGTTCAATTCGATGGCGAGTTCAACTTCGGCATGCAGGTGCAGCGTGACCTTGTGCAGGCCGATGGCCTTGATCGGGGTGTTCAGCTCGACCTGGTTGCGGCCGACGTTGAAGCCTTCGGCAGCCAGGATCTCGGCCACGTCACGAGCAGCGACCGAACCGTAGAGCTGGCCGGTTTCGCCAGCCGAACGCACGACGATGAAGGACTTGCCTTCCAGGGCGTCGGCAACCTTCTGGGCTTCCGACTTGCGCTCGAGGTTGCGGGCTTCGAGCGTCGCACGCTCGGATTCGAAGCGCTTCTTGTTGGCTTCGTTGGCGCGCAGTGCCTTGCCGAGCGGCAGCAGGTAGTTACGGGCAAAGCCGTCGCGAACCTTGACGGTTTCGCCCATCTGGCCGAGCTTGGCGATGCGTTCGAGAAGAATGACTTGCATTGTCGTTACGTCCTTTCAGTTCTGGTCTTGTTTGTCATTGGGTGGGGCAGCCTTGCCGGCCGCCGGTGTCAGGGCAACGGTCCGCCTTGTGTCGGCGATACCGAGGATGAGAACGATCATCGCCGGCAACAGGAAGATGCAGGAGATGTAAGCGAGGATCAGCGCCGGCAGCCGCCAGTCCTTGCCGCGCGAGCGCAGGTGCAGCGATGCAAACCCGGCCAGCAGGAAACCCGCGCCGAAGGTGCCGCAGACGACTGCGCCAATCAGCCCCGGCACGCCGCCGGCAAAGGCAAGCAGGATCGCGCCGAGAAAAACGAAGACCGAATTGCGGTTCATGCGCAGCGCAGACGGCATGTCCTCGCGCGGGCGAAGCGCATGGCCGGATGCCGATACGATGCGCGTGGCAAAATAATAGGCCGAGAACAGCATGATCACCCACATGCCGCCCTGAACGATCGGCAGCATGGTGAGCATCATGCGCGCCGATTCTTCCAGCACCGCCATGTCGATCGCCGGGGTCGGCTGCTGCTGGCTCAGCGATTCGGTGATGATCTTGATGTACTGCTCGACGAATTCAGGGCCGTAGCCGATAATTGCGCCGAGGATGATGACGGCAATCGAAATGACGCAGCACAGATGAAACAGGATGTCGGACAGCGGATACCAGGCCATCAGCCCGTCCGGGCCGCCCAATTCCTTGGCCGGACGCGCAAGATTGGCAAGATGGCTGATCCAGCCAGCCGGCAGCAGCGTGAAGATCGCCAGCGTTCCGGCAAAGGCGGGAGATACCCCGACAGCGCCGACCACCGCCGCCGTGCCGATCGCCACGATGGCCGTGATGTTTCCCCAGCCCATGCCAGCGATCAGAACGGGAAGAGCTGACGCGGCGTAGAGCATGAAGGCAAAGGATGGCTGAACGCTCGCACCCAGCGCCAGGAGCGCTGAGGTGATACCAGCCAAGATGCCGGTCAGCAGCAATTTCGCGTTCATTTGTTTCACGTTCGCTGTCCTGCTATCGAGCAGTTAGAGGATCATCCGATCCCCAACATGGGTTTTGTGGGCATTCACTGGAAATGCGCATGTTTTAGAGAACCGATCCGCGCCCAACGCGGAAGGGGGATGTCAGAAACCGGCGGCCGAAGCCGCCGGTTCGAAAGCAATCAGGACAGAACGTAGGGCAGCAGGCCCAGGAAGCGGGCGCGCTTGATGGCCTGTGCCAGTTCGCGCTGCTTCTTCTGCGAAACGGCAGTGATGCGCGAAGGAACGATCTTGCCACGCTCGGAAATGTAGCGCTGCAGGAGGCGAACGTCCTTGTAGTCGATCCGCGGAGCGTTTGCGCCCGAGAAGGGGCAGGTCTTGCGGCGACGGTGGAACGGGCGGCGTGCGGGAGCGGAAGAAACTTCAGCCATGGTCTATTCTCCTCAGATCCGGTCTTCGCGCGGAGCGCGGTCCGGGCGCGGGGCCCGCTGGAAGTCGCCGTCACGGCGCGGCGGACGGTCACCGAACTCGCGGCGCGGCGGACGGTCGTCGCCATCACGACGCGGACGGTCGTCACGGTCGCGCTTCTGCATCATTGCAGACGGACCTTCTTCGTGGGCTTCCACAGCGATGGTCATGTAACGAAGGATGTCTTCGTTGATGCGCATCTGGCGCTCCATTTCATGAACGGCAGCCGCCGGAGCGTCGATGTCCATGAGAGCGTAGTGAGCCTTGCGGTTCTTCTTGATGCGGTAGGTGAGGGACTTCAAGCCCCAGTTTTCTACGCGCCCGACCTTGCCGCCATTCGCTTCGAGGACACCCTTGTACTGTTCTACAAGCGCGTCCACCTGCTGTGCGGACATATCCTGCCGGGCAAGGAATACATGTTCGTAAAGAGCCATGATAGCTTTGCCTTTCTTGCTGTTGTCATTACCCGGGCACGGCGCTAAGCCTCAACGACTGCTCCTGTTTGGATGAACCAAGGCAAGAAAAGCTGTTGTATCGAGACGGTCGAGAGCGGAGACACGGGAGGCCGGAAACCCTGCGGTCCCTGCGGCTTTTCAAGAAAGCCAGCCCTCCGTTCAGCCACCAGCCATAAGACCGGGCGTTGTGAACAGCCGCGCTTATACGCATTTTCCCCGGGAAGGCAAGGGCCGCACGGCATTTTGTGCCATGCGGTCCCGCTGATTGGGTTGATGCCGTAAGGCCGTTCCTACACCTGGACGAGGGCGAAGGTGTAACCAACATAGGCCACCAGCATGGCAGCTGCCGTCAGCCTTCGGATGCCGAGATGCGCCAGCAGCAAAACAGCGAAGCCGATCGTCACTGCCACCATGACCGGCACGTCGAAACTGCCGAAGCGCGGGTCGACTGTGATCGGCTGAATGACTGCGGTTATGCCAAGGATGAACAGGATGTTGAAGATGTTCGATCCGACGATGTTGCCGATCATGATGTCGGAATGCTTGCGCAAGGCCGACATGATGCCGGTTGCGAGTTCTGGCAGCGAGGTTCCCACCGCAACCACGGTCAGGCCGATGACCGCTTCGGACACACCGAAATCTCGGGCAAGGCTGGTCGCGCCGCGCACAAGCAGTTCCGCGCCAATGAACAAGGTGACCAAACCGCCGAGAATCAGGCCCGCCATCATGGCGCCACTCAGGGTCTCATGCTTTACGTCGGCATCTTCGGTCGCTTCGACACTACCCTTCCCTTGCATGTAGGCGTAAGCTAGGTAGGCAAAAATGCCTGCAACCATGGCAATTCCCGCCAGCCGTCCAATCTCGGGCAGCTGGACAAGGCCAAGCAGCACCACGGCGGCCGCGATCATCACATATGTGTCGCGCTTGACGCTCTTGTCCCAGTGGGTGATCGGAAAGATCATCGCGCAAGCTCCGATGATCAGCAGGATGTTGGCGGTGTTCGATCCCACCACGTTACCGAGCGCAATGTCCGACGACCCAGACAATGCGGCACGCACTGACACGAGCAGTTCCGGCATGGACGTGCCAAAGCCGACGATGACAAGTGATACGATCAATGTGGGAAGCGCCAATTTCTGTGCGAGCGCGATGGCGCCGCGCAAAAGCCATTCCGCCCCGAAGTAAAGTCCCACGAGACCGCCGGCCACCAGAATGTAATCCAAGAGAATCCCCGTTGTTGAGGCCCGCTGAGCCCGTTAACCCGATTTTTTCCTGCTTAAAGTCGGGACGCTTCAGGTGGATTGATAGATCACTGCTGTTCAAAATTTCGTTGACGATACGCACGCTCAGCCGACGAAAGGTTCTGCCAGCCAGTGGCGCGCTGGCAGAACCGGATCAATCGCTCGTTACCAGGCCGTCCGCGCCGATCCCAGCGCCGTGGAGTGCTGGGAGGACACGATTGCGTGGAGTTCGTGGAAGGTGATCACGCAGTTCTGCGGCGGGATGAGGTTATACTGCGCCAGGTGGCTCAGCAGCTTGGTCTTGGCGTCGTCGCCGCGCATGGGAAATGCCGTGGTCATCTATCTCTCCTCAAGAAGAACCAGGGTTGAAAAACTGTCCCTAAACGCACTATTCCACGTATTGTTGCGACGCAATATGTGGAGATTTGCGCCGCGATGTTTCAATCGATATTATTGTTTTCACAGCTTTGCCGGAGGCGGCAAGCATTCGGACCGGTGGAACGTGAAGGGGCAATAGGCCTATTCACGCAGTCGCACTCCGCCGCCTTGGTCGGCGGCGACGAACGGGCGCCAGCGTGCGCAGAGGAGCAGTATCAGGCTATCTTCAGCAGCAAGGCGCCCTTGTCCAGTGCGAAGGTATAGTCCGGCTTGGCCACACCAAGCGAGCCCTTGGCAAAATCCATAGTGATCTTGTCTTCCGAGCCCTTGAAGGTCAGCATCAGCTTGTTGTCGCTGGCCGTCACGGTGACGTCGGACGGCATGTAGCCCGTCAGCTTGATGTTCAGCGGACCATCGCTGGCGATTGTGTCCTTGCCATCGCCCTTGGCAAAGGCATATTCGGCTGTGCCATTGTCCTTGATGTTGAAGGTCACAGTGTCGTTGCCGGTGCCACCTGATGCGGACAGACGCTTGCCTTCGAGATAGAGATTGTCATCGCCTTCGCCGCCACCAACGCCGAGCGCCGTCGTCGCCGCGACCTTGAGCGTGTCGTTGCCGGCGCCGCCATCGACCGTCAGGATCGACTCGCCTGACATCTCGATGGTGTCGTCACCCTTGCCACCGGTGATATCGCTGATGAAGCGGGCGGCCAGCTTGATCTGGTCTGCCCCATCGCCTCCATCTATGGATGACGCCGAGGTCGTCTTGACCGTCACCGTGTCATCGCCCGCATCGGCCGACACATTGCTCACCGTACGTCCGGCCAGCGTCAGCTTGTCGTCGTTCTTGGTGCCCCGTGCAGCCGTGATATGGCCGAAACTCTCGTCCACACTGGCGGCATCCTCGCTATCTCCGCCGCCCAGCGCCAGGATCTCGATGATCCGGGAGATTGCCTTTTCGGCGGCACTGGCACCAGGCACATAGGTCGGAGTGGCCGTATCGCGTGAAGTGCCTGTCGGGGCTTGCGTCTTGGCACCGCTGAACAGCTGCGATGCATATGTCGAGGCGCTTGAATTGCGGTAGAAGGCGTTGATGCTGGCCATCGTCCATCCGGTGGAAAACGCGCCTTCGCAGTCATTGCGCGCCGCTTGAAGCCTTGTCCGCCATCATGCCGGATCTCATGGGCTCACCCTACGCGCGACGCACCTGTTGCGCCACTACGATCGCGAGATCCGGTAAGCGGCGATTAAAGAGGTTAAATCGTTTTTGATGCAATGTCCGCGATCGTCGCGAGGACCGGGTCGAATGGCGTCTTGCGGCGCGCCGCATGGTGCGTTTGGCCCGCACCTTGTCCAGGCGCGGGCCAGGTTTCTCAGATCGGCATCGGGTAGAGACGGTGTATCTTTGCGATACCGCGTAGCACCTCGTCAGACAGGGCAATATCGGCGGCGCCGATATTCAGTTTCAACTGCTCCATCGACGTTGCGCCGATGATGGCCGATGCCATGAACGGACGCGACAGGCAGAAGGCAAGCGCCATCTGCGAGGGATCGAGCCCATGCTCACGGGCGAGATCCACATAAGCGCGCGTCGCGGCCTCCTGCAGCGGCTGCAGGCGACCGCCGAGATCGCCATTGATGGCACCGCGGGAGCCGGCAGGCTTGTGGCCATCGAGATATTTGCCCGACAACAGACCGGCGGCGAGTGGCGAATAGGCCAGCAGGCCGACATCCTCGTGATGGGATAGCTCCGCCAGGTCGAGGTCATGGCTGCGATAGAGCAGGTTATATTCGTTTTGGATGGACGCCACCCGTGGCAGGCCCTTCTGCTCGGCCAGGGTGAGATACTTCTGCGTGCCCCAGGTGGTTTCATTGGAGAGGCCGATGGCGCGGATTTTCCCCGCCTTCACCAGCTCGTTCAACGTTTCCAGGATTTCCAGGATGTCGGCCTGCGCCTTGGCCTTGTCCTGGCGGCTGGGGTCATAGGTCCAGGACTGGCGGAAATGATAATGGCCGCGGTTGGGCCAGTGGATCTGGTAGAGATCGACATAATCGGTCTTCAACCGGCTCAGGCTGCCGTCGAGGGCCGTCTTGATGCTTTGCGCCGTGATCGGGCTGCCGTTGCGGATATAGGGACGACCGGGTCCGGCGATCTTGGTCGCCAGGATGATGTCCTTGCGTTTGCCGGTGCGGGCCAACCAGTTGCCGATAAACCGCTCGGTATCGCCATAGGTCTCCGGCGAGATCGGGGTGGTCGGATAAAGCTCTGCCGTATCGAAGAAGTTGACGCCATGCTCCACGGCGTGATCCATCTGCTCGAAGGCATCGGCCTCGCTGTTCTGACTGCCCCAGGTCATCGTGCCCAGGCAGATCTCGGACACCGACATGCCCGTGCGCCCCAGTTGGTTGTACTTCATGGAATACCCCGGTCTCTTCTATTGGTGATAAAGCAGCCGATGCTGCGATGGAGGGAGGAAGATCGCGCGCAAATCTAAGTCCGATTTGATCGACTGCAAGTCATCCACACCGTTTTTCACAGATGCGGGACAGTCGGTCTTGCCCTTGACTCATTCACCGAGAACGTGAATGGGAAGAAAAAAACGATAGGGAAGGGTATCCCATGGGTGTGGCATTTACATTTCCGGGCCAGGGCAGCCAGGCAGTCGGCATGGGCAAGGAGCTCGCCGATACCTATTCTGAAGCGCGTGCCGTTTTCGATGAAGTCGACGAGGCGCTGGGCGAAAAGCTGTCCGACATCATGTGGAACGGCCCGGAGGAAACCCTGACCCTGACCGCCAATGCCCAGCCCGCGCTGATGGCCGTGTCGATCGCCGCGATCCGGGTCATGCAGGCGCGTGGCCTCGACCTGAAGGCCAAGGTTTCCTATGTGGCCGGCCATTCCCTCGGAGAATATTCGGCGCTCTGTGCCGCCGGCATGTTTACGCTGGCCGATACGGCCAGGCTTCTGCGCATCCGCGGCAATGCCATGCAGGCCGCGGTGCCGGTCGGCGCTGGCGCCATGGCCGCGATCATCGGTCTTGAGCACGGCGATGTCGATGCGGTCTGCGCTGCAGCCTCCTCTGAAGGCCCCTGCCAGATCGCCAATGACAATGGCGGTGGCCAGCTGGTTATCTCGGGCGCCAAGTCCGCTGTGGAAAAGGCAGCCGCCCTTGCGACAGAGAAAGGCGCCAAGCGCGCCATCATGCTGCCGGTTTCGGCCCCCTTCCATTCGGCGCTTATGGGTCCGGCCGCCGATGCCATGCGGGAAGCCCTGGCCAAGGTGGAGAAGAAGGACCCGCTGGTCCCCGTCATTGCCAATGTGCGCGCCGCCCCCGTCAGCAATGCCGAAGAGATCGCAGCTCTTCTTGTGGAACAGGTGACCGGTCAGGTTCGCTGGCGCGAGACGGTCGAGTGGTTTGCCGCCAACAGTGTGACCACGCTTTATGAAATTGGAGCCGGCAAGGTGCTGACGGGTCTGGCCCGTCGCATCGACAAGAGCGTGACCGGCATTGCCGTCAACGGCCCTGCCGATATCGAGGCCGCGCTTGCAAGCCTCAACGGCTGACCGGCCCATCAACGAAAGGGATTGAAACCATGTTTGATCTGAGCGGCCGCAAGGCCTTGGTGACGGGCGCTACCGGCGGCATTGGCGAGGAGATTGCCCGTCAGTTGCATGCCCAGGGCGCGATCGTCGGCCTGCATGGCACGCGCGTCGAAAAGCTTGAGGCGCTGGCCGGCGAGCTTGGTGATCGCGTCAAGATCTTCCCGGCCAACCTGTCGGACCGCGCCGAAGTGAAGGCGCTTGGCGAGAAGGCCGAGGCTGAACTGGAAGGCGTCGACATCCTGGTCAACAATGCCGGCATCACCAAGGACGGCCTGTTCGTTCGCATGAGCGATGCCGATTGGGACGCGGTGCTTGAGGTCAATCTGACCGCCGTCTTCCGCCTGACGCGGGAACTGACCCATCCGATGATGCGCCGCCGCTTTGGCCGCATCATCAACATCACCTCCGTCGTCGGCGTCACCGGCAATCCGGGGCAGGCCAACTACTGCGCCTCTAAGGCGGGCATGATCGGCTTTACGAAGTCACTTGGCCAGGAGATCGCCACGCGTAACGTCACGGTCAACTGCGTGGCTCCCGGCTTCATCGAAAGCGCCATGACCGGCAAGCTGAACGACAAGCAGAAGGACGCGATCATGGGGGCTATCCCCATGAAGCGCATGGGCACCGGCGCCGAGGTTGCGTCCGCCGTCGTCTACCTCGCTTCCAACGAGGCGGCCTACATGACCGGCCAGACGCTTCACGTCAACGGCGGCATGGCCATGATCTGATCCCTTCGCCGCCACAGGGGACTGTGGCGGCGGAATTGCATGTTGAGGGCGCCGCCGCCGCCGATTTTCAGGCTTTGCGACGGCACTAAACCATGTTAAGCGGGCCATGACTGTGAACAGTCGTCCCGACAAAACAGGCGGCGGTTATGCATTCGCATGGTCGGGTCGCAGCTGTACGGGTAACTAAGGTTTGCCGGAAATAAGGGTTTTCCCCGCTTTCCGGCTCAAACAGGGCAGGGTGCCATTATGGCACCCTTGTGATTGAAAAGGTCGAGGAAACCGACATGAGCGATATCGCAGAACGCGTAAAGAAAATTGTTATTGATCATCTCGGCGTTGACGCCGAAAAGGTTGTCGAAGGCGCAAGCTTCATCGACGACCTCGGTGCGGACTCGCTCGACACTGTCGAACTCGTCATGGCCTTCGAAGAGGAATTCGGCGTTGAGATTCCGGACGATGCCGCTGACAGCATCCTGACGGTCGGCGATGCCGTCAAGTTCATCGAGAAGGCTCAGGCCTGATCTCGTGCTTCGCCGGGCGGGCCTTGGCCCGACCCGGCAGAGCCGCTGCCGCGAGCGGCATTTTTTTAACATCGACTTCGTAGGCGGGGTAAGTTACAGGCGATGAGGCGTGTCGTAATTACGGGTACCGGAATGGTATCTCCTCTGGGCTTAGGCACGGAGTTAACATGGTCACGGCTTCTGGCCGGGCAGAGCGGCGCGCAGCGTGTAACGGATTTCGAGGTCGAGGATATCGCGGCCAAGATCGCGTGCCGTATTCCCCTTGGCGATGCCGCCGACGGCAACTTCAATCCCGATGATTGGATGGAGCTGAAGGAACAGCGCAAGGTCGACAAATTCATCATCTACGCAATTGCCGCGGCCGACATGGCGCTCAAGGATGCCGGTTGGCACCCCGAGACCTATGACGACCAGTGCGCAACCGGTGTCCTGATCGGCTCCGGCATTGGTGGCTTGGAAGGCATTGTCGAGGCAGGGCACATCCTGCGCGACAAGGGCCCGCGTCGCCTGTCTCCCTTCTTCATTCCCGGTCGTCTGATCAATCTGGCCTCGGGCCAGGTCTCGATCCGCCACAAGTTGCGCGGTCCGAACCATTCGGTGGTCACCGCCTGCTCGACGGGTGCCCATGCCATCGGCGACGCGAGCCGCTTGATTGCGCTGGGCGATGCCGACGTCATGGTCGCCGGCGGCACGGAATCGCCGATCAGCCGCATTTCGCTGGCGGGATTTGCTGCCTGCAAGGCCCTGTCCACGCAGCACAATGACAGCCCCGAAAAGGCATCGCGTCCTTATGACCGCGACCGCGACGGCTTCGTCATGGGCGAAGGTGCGGGCATCGTCGTGCTCGAAGAACTCGAGCATGCCCTGGCCCGTGGTGCCAACATCATTGCCGAAGTCGTGGGTTATGGCCTGTCAGGCGACGCCTTCCACATCACCGCTCCCTCCGAAGATGGCGACGGTGCATTCCGCTGCATGACCATGGCGCTGAAGCGCGCCCGTCTGACCCCTGCGGACATCGACTACATCAATGCCCATGGCACATCGACCATGGCCGACACCATCGAGCTCGGCGCTGTGGAACGTCTCGTGGGAGACTCCGCATCGAAGATCTCGATGTCCTCGACCAAGTCGGCGATCGGGCATCTCTTAGGCGCCGCCGGTGCCGTCGAGGCCATCTTCTCGGCGCTGGCCATTCGCGATAACGTCGCCCCGCCAACGCTCAATCTCGACAACCCAAGTGTCGAGACCGCAATTGACCTCGTGCCGCACAAGGCACGCAAGCGGGAGATCAATGTGGCGCTGTCGAATTCGTTCGGATTTGGCGGAACGAACGCGTCGCTGGTATTGCGCCGCTACGAGGGATAATTTTTAAATGACTGGCGGGCAAGGCGTGGCTGTCCGCCTTGCCCTACTGATTTTACGGACCTGCTTTTTGCCGCAATGAACGGTCAAACAGCAGCCATACGGAAATAAAGAGGACTGCCGGTGACCGATAAGAACCAGAACAACGGGATTCCATTCGGCCGCAACAGCGAGGACGCGCCGAAAGGCCCGATCATTCCCAAATCTCCGAATGAGGCGCTGAAGCCGGAGCGTGTTCCGCAGCCGCCGCGCCGCTCGCGCAAGGCCCGCAGCCAGCTGGTGATTTTCCTGAACTTCATCATGACGCTGGCGGTTGCCCTTTGCGTCGTGGCGGTCGCAGCCTTCTACTACGTCATGTCCGCCTATCAGAATCCCGGGCCGCTGGCGGTGAACACCAATTTCGTGGTGCGCAATGGGGCAGGGCCCGCCGAAATTGGCAGCAGCCTGGAGCGCAATGGCATCGTCAGCGACGGCCGCATCTTCCGCTATGTCTCCGACATCTATCTCGAAGAGGGTGAAAGCCTGAAGGCCGGCGAATATGCCATACGGGCCGGCGCGTCGATGAAGGAGATCATGGATCTCCTCAAATCCGGCAAGTCGATCACCTATTCCGTCTCGTTCCCGGAGGGCCTGACGGTCAAGCAGATGTTCAACAAGCTCGCCGAAGACAGCATTCTGGAAGGCGACCTTCCGGCCGAACTTCCACCCGAAGGCAGCCTGCGCCCGGACACCTATCTCTATTCGCGCGGTGACAAACGCGCCGACATCGTCAAGCAGATGCTCGCGGCCCAGCAGAAGCTGATTGACGAGGTTTGGCAGCGCCGTGATCCCGACCTGCCTTTGAAGTCGAAGGAAGAACTCGTCATCCTCGCTTCCATCGTCGAAAAGGAAACCGGCCGGGCCGACGAGCGCGCCCATGTCGCATCGGTCTTCTACAACCGGCTGAACAAGGGCATGCGGCTTCAGTCCGATCCGACGATCGTCTACGGGCTGTTCGGCGGCGATGGAAAGCCATCCGATCGGCCAATCTATCAGTCCGACATCAAGAAAGAGACGCCCTACAACACCTATGTGATCAAGGGACTGCCGCCGACGCCGATTGCCAATCCCGGCCGCGCGGCTCTTGAAGCGGTTGCCAATCCCTGGCGAAGCAAGGATCTCTATTTCGTGGCCGATGGCACCGGCGGGCATCTCTTCGCGCAGACGCTGGAAGAGCACAACGCCAATGTCCGCCGCTGGCGCAAGATCGAGGCCGAGCGCGGCGCGGATCCGGAAATACTCGTTGACGGACAGCCGGAGGGTGAGGCCGAAGAGCCAGCCCAGCCTGCCGTCGTCAAGAAGGGCAAGAAGAACTGACACGTGAAGCTCCCGGATGCCGGGCGCTCATACGTATCCAGGACAAGAACGAGCGCCGTATGCGACCCCTTGAGGGTTTGCCGCGCGATCCACTGTTTCGCTGGGGGGCGAAGAATGGCACTGCAATCCATGACCGGCTTCGCCCGCAGCGAGGGAGCAACCGGCCGCCATCACTGGACCTGGGAAATCCGTTCCGTCAACGGAAAGGGACTGGATCTGCGGCTGCGCCTGCCACAGGGCATGGAGGCCTTGGAGGGCGAGGTGCGCCGGGTGATTTCTGCACAGGTCAGCCGAGGCAACCTGCAGGTATCTCTTTCCGTCACGACGATGGAAAACCGTATCGACGCGGTGCTCAACGAGGATGCTTTGTCCGCGGTGCTTGCCCTGCGCGATCGGCTGGGACCGGCGATTGTCGAGCCGACAGCGCTCAGGCTCGATACGCTCCTCTCGATCCGCGGTCTCGTGGACCTGCGGGAGGCCGAGGACGGCGAAGAGGAGCGCGCGAAGCGTGAGAAGGCGATTCTCACCGGGCTGGAACAGGCCGTGACGTCCCTCGTCGCCATGCGCCAATCGGAGGGGGAAGCGCTCCGTCGCATTCTCGCCGGCCACGTGGATCGCATCGAGGAACTGACGCGCCAGGTCGAAGCGGATCCCTCCAGATCGCCCGAGGAGATCGCCCGCCGGCTGGAGGCGCAGGTTGCGGCTCTCATCGGTGCCGCACCGGCGCTCGACGCGGACCGGCTCTACATGGAGGCGGCTTTGCTCGCCACCAAGGCCGACCTGCGCGAAGAGATCGACCGGCTGACGGCCCATGTGGCGGCTGCCCACGAACTGCTCGCCCAGGGCGCGCCGGTCGGCCGCAAGCTTGATTTCATTGCCCAAGAATTTAACCGTGAATCGAATACCATCTGCTCCAAGTCGAACAGCGTTGCCGTGACAACGGCAGGCATCGAACTGAAGGTCGTGATCGACCAGTTCCGGGAACAGATCCAGAATTTGGAGTAGCCGCATGTCGAAGTCCGGGGAAAGCAATACCAGGATCGCCCGTCGGGGTCTCATGCTCGTGATTTCCTCGCCGTCGGGCGCGGGCAAGTCAACGATTGCGCGAACCTTGCTGGACAAGGACAAGGAGATCAGCCTGTCCGTCAGCGTGACGACGCGTGCCAGGCGGCAGAGCGAGATCGAAGGCGTCCACTATCATTTCGCCTCGCAGCGTGAGTTCGAAGCCTTGCGCACCTCGGAATCGCTTCTGGAATGGGCGCAGGTCCACGGCAATTATTACGGCACACCACGTGAGGCGGTCGAAATCGCCATGGCCGAGGGCCGTGACATGCTGTTCGACATCGACTGGCAGGGTGCCCAGCAGTTGCAGGAGAAGATGGCGGCCGACGTCGTGTCGATCTTCATCCTGCCGCCCACCATGCAGGAATTGCAGTCCCGCCTGCATCGCCGTGCCGAGGATACCGAAGAGGTGATTCAGATGCGGCTCGCCAATTCCCGCGCGGAAATCGCCCATTGGCGCGAATATGATTATGTCATCGTCAATGACGACCTGCAGTCCGCCTTTGAGGCTGTCCAGGCGATCATCCGCGCTGAACGCCTGCGCCGCGATCGCCGCCACGGCCTGTTCGATTTCGTCGAAGGCCTCGTGAAGGCCTGATCGACAGTCGGAAATTTTTCAAAAGACACGGTCGGATTGCCGACCGCTGTCACCCGACGAGATTGGCAATCCGCACAAATTCCTCCACCGAGAGCGTCTCCGCCCGGCGTGACGGATCGATATCGGCCTTGTTCAGCAGAGCTTCGCCGCCGAGGGGCTTCAGGCTCTGACGCAGCATCTTGCGCCTCTGGCCGAAGGCCGCAAGCGTCACACGCTCCAGCGCATCGCTGTCGCAGGGCAGCGGCTGCGCTCTCGGTATCAGATGCACCACCGATGACGTGACCTTCGGTGGTGGCGTGAAGGCCTGCGGCGGCACATCGAAGGCCATGTGGGATTGGCACCGCCAGCCGCAGAGAACCCCAAGCCGTCCATAGTGGTTGTCATCGGCCTCAGCCACGATCCGCTGGCCCACTTCCTTCTGGAACATCAGCGTCAGCGATTCCCAGAAGGGAGGCCATTGGCGCGGCAAAAGCCAGTTGATCAGCAATTGCGTGCCGACATTATAGGGCAGGTTGGCAATGATGCGGACGGGTCGCTGCGGCGCCAGCGCCTCGAAATCGGTCTTGAGGGCGTCACCTTCGATGACCTCAAGACGGCCGGGATAGTGATCCGCAATCTCCGCCAGGGCCGGCAGGCAGCGGGCGTCGCGCTCCACGGCGATCACCTTGGCAGCGCCCAGCGCCAGGATGGCGCGCGTCAGGCCGCCGGGGCCCGGGCCCACCTCAAAAACAGTGACGCCCTCCAGTGGGCCTGCCGTTCGGGCGATCTTCTGGGTGAGATTGAGGTCGAGCAGGAAGTTCTGGCCCAACGCCTTGCGGGCATCCAGGCCGTGACGTTGGATAACGTCACGCAGTGGCGGCAGGCCGTCGAAGGAGGCCATCAGGAAGTCGAAGCTCCGTGCCGGCTGAGGTCCGCCGCCAGTTTCAGGGCGGCCACCAGGCTAGTCTCGCGGGCGATCCCGGCGCCCGCAATGCCAAAGGCCGTACCATGATCCGGCGAGGTGCGCACGAAGGGAAGCCCGAGCGTCACATTAACAGATTCATCGAAATCCAGTGCCTTCACCGGGATCAGCGCCTGGTCGTGATACATGCACAGCGCCACGTCATAGCGGGCGCGGGCATCCTCATGGAACATGGTATCCGCGGGCAGGGGACCAAAGGCATCAATGCCTTCGTCACGAAGCTTGCGTACGGCAGGATGAATGATGTCCTGGTCTTCCAGACCCATCGTCCCGCTTTCGCCGGCATGGGGATTGAGACCGGCCACGGCAAGGCGCGGGCGCTCCAGCCCGAAACGGCTCTTGAGGTCGTGGGCAACAATCCGCGCCGTGTCGACGATCAGCGCCTCCGTCAGCGCCGGGGCCACGTCCTTCACCGGAATATGCACGGTCACGGGCACGGCCCTCAGCTTGGGGCCGGCGAGCATCATCACTGACCGTGGATTTGTGCCCGTTGCGCGCTTCACCAGGTCCGCCAGGAATTCCGTATG
Source organism: Rhizobium sp. RU36D (assembly GCF_900176345.1). GTDB lineage: Bacteria > Pseudomonadota > Alphaproteobacteria > Rhizobiales > Rhizobiaceae > Allorhizobium. The sequence goes on along the minus strand of NZ_FWXU01000019.1, from coordinate 38,123 downwards.
GCCGGGAAAGCCGAAACCGGCCTCATAGAGCACCGATTTGGCGATCGGATTGGTGACAACGGCCGACGCCTTGCCGGACATGCAGAGCGACACAGCCGTTTCGATGGCGGCGATCGTGCCCTTGGCCGTCGCGACATGTGGTTCGCCTGCAACAACGTCTATGCCCGCCGGTACGGGGAGCACCGGAAACGCCTGGGCAAACGTGCTTACGGCCGCCTCGACGGTGCATTCCCGCACCGGAACCTCGATCTCCAACTGCCGAGCACGCACGGCCAAGACCTTGGGATCGCCGATGTAAACGAATGGCGGCAGCTTCGTTTCCGCGCGCCTCAGCCACGCGGTCAGCGCAATATCGGGGCCGATGCCTGCGGGATCGCCCTGGCTCAGCGCAAGCGGAAGTGATGATGCGTCGCTCATTCGGCTCCGTCCGCGTCAGCGGTATATGATTTGCGCCTTGGAACGCAGCTCTTCCAGATATTTCTTGGAGTTCGGATCGTCCTGCTGCGCGTTGGCCTTGCCGAGGTCTTCGGCCCGGAAAACCACCTCGGCGGCCGCGTCGTCGGAGACCTGCCGCTGATTGCAGATGGCGAGATACTCGACGCCCTTTTCGGTGACGCGCGTGCCCGTGGTGCCGCCAGATGCCTTCTCGATCAGGGGCTTCCATTCGGCCGGCAGTTCCGGCGCCATGACGCGGCCCAGATTGCGGATGGACACGTCCTTATAGCCCCTGGCGAAATCCATGGCCTGTTCGCAGCCGGGGAATTTCGATCGCGAGGCCTCGGCTTCGGCCTTGCGCTTGCCGGTGATGGCGTTGCGCTTGGATTCCGGCACGACGAAGATCACCTGCTTGAGGAAATATTCCGTCGTCACCGGCTTCTGCTTGTTTTCCAGGAGGCGCGTGACGACTTCCTGGTTCGACATCTTGCCCCTGGAATTATAGCGGGCGTTGACGAGACGCGGCCAGCTCATCTGGACGGCGATGAAGGCCTTGAAATGCTCGACCCCCACACCGGCCTGGTTCAGGATCTGCGACATTTGCTGCGACGACAGCTTGTTGGAGGCCGAAAAGCGTTCGAAAGCCGCATCGACGTCGGTCGTGCTGACGGACATGCCGACGCGCGCGATTTCCTGACGCTTCAGGATCTCGTCCACCATCTCTTCCTTGGCGATCTTGGCAAGGTTTCCGGTGCGCCGCTGCAGTTTCAGAAACGCCTGGCGCCGTGAAATGTCGCCGCTGGTGACGGCCGTCTTGTTGACCACGGCCTGGATTTCCGAAGCCGCGAAAGCCGGTGCCACGACCGGAACGTGACCCATCGCAAGCGCTACAATGGCAGCGCTCAGCACCAGGGCCTTCATGCGTTTGTTTGTCCAGCTCATCTTGTTTTCCCCCGATACGCGCGGGCTTGCAGGCCGCTCCACGCACGAACCTGCCTCACGTTAATACTATCGCCGACCAATTGCACAATTCTTGCGGCGAAACAATGACGCCTCGGATAAGCAATGCCGGCCAGGGGCCGGCATCTCCTAAACTTGTCATGCTTGCGGACACAACTTAGTCGTTGTTCGTAAGCTCTTCTGTGCCAACCTTGATATCGCCAAGCGTGCGGAACGTCAGAACAGCATTGACGGCCCAGTCATTGGCGGTCGTATTGTTCTTGTCGTTGATCTCACTATAGGCGAGCGTCAAGGTCGTGCACTCGTCTCCATAAGCAATGCCAGCGCCGTACTTGCTGATCAGCTTGTTGTCGATATCGTAGGTGAGCGAGCCGAACGTGCTCCAGTTATCGTTGAGCTTGAACGAGCTGTTGGTCTGGATCTCGTTGCTCTTCGTCGCGAAAGCATATTCCGGCTGAGCAGCGAGCTGCGTGAAGATCACATTCGTCGTCAGGCGCTTATTCGAGAACCCGACCATCGCATTGGTTTGCCGAACGTCGAGCGTCTTCTCATCGAGACGCGTATTGACCGCAACAGACACGCCGTACGGCGTCGTCACGCCCGCTCCCGCGACATAATCGGACTTCTTCGTTTCCAGGCCGGAATCGGCGCCGACATTGACCAGATCAGGGGTGGCGAAAGAGTTCAGGCCGGCCAGATGGAAGGACTGGCCAAACATGGCATTCAAGCCAAAGCCGTTGTCGAATGTGCCCGTGTAGCGCACGCCGACATTGGCACGCGTACCGCCTTCAACCCGGTCGTAACCGGAGAATTTGTCGCGGCTGAACAGCGTGGTCGTATCGAAGACGAAGCTCTGCGCATCCTCGTTCGGCAGCCGCCCGGCCAGTTGCTCGTCGTTGCGAGCGAAGATTTGAGCCATGGGCTCGAAGACATGGCTGCTGTTATCCGTCGTCATGAGGATCGGATAACGTGCCTCAAGCCCGGCCGTCAGCATGTAGCGGGTTGCCGACGCTTCATTGGTAAAGTTGCCGGCATAATTCGTCGGACCCGTCATGTTGAAGCCATAGGCGTCACCGCGCGCGGCAACCAGAGGCGTCAGCAACAGCCCGCCGAGATTGAACGTGCGGTCCCATTCGACCTCGCCCGTCATGCGGGACATGTAACCCTTGAGGCCGCGATAGCGCCGGCTGTTTCCGACAACCGACGTGTCGGCCTTGTAGCGCGACAGCGAGGTGAAGTTCAGGTCGGCCGAGAGTTCGCCGCCTGCAATAGGTTCGGGCGCCACGTAGCTGTAGTCGACCACAGGCAGAACGACGGCCTGCGACTTTTCCGACGCATTGAGCGCATCTGCATTCTGCACATCGAAATAATAGGCGCTGGCATTGAAGTAGTTCTGCTCGCCAAGGCCGGTCAGATACACCTTGTTGGTGAAGGTCGACTGCTTCTTGCCTTCCAGCGAGTAGGTGTAGGCGAAATTATTGTCCGTCTGGTACATGGCGTCCCAGCCGAACGTCCAGCGCGGATTGATCTTGAATTCACCGCTTGACCCGATCATCCCGCGTGCATCGCTGGTCGCGTCGCTCGAGCCGGCGGCAAAGGCGCCAGGACGCGCCTGCTTGATTGCGGCAAACTGGAATTTCACCGAGCCGTTGCGATAGCGGCGACGAACCTCGCCATCGATCAGAACGCCCTGCTTGGTATAGCCGGTCGTGTTGAGCGTCGCGTCCATATGGTTCGAGATGACATAATAATAGGGAACCGTGACACCGAAGCCGAGGTTCTCGGTCATGCTCATCTTCGGGAAGAGGAAGCCGGACTTCCGCTTCACGGTATGGTCGGGAACCACGGCAACGGGAAGATAGGCAACCGCGTTTCCGAACAGTTCGAACCGGGCTTTTTCGAGCCGGACGGTGTGTTTTTCACCGTTCTGAATAATGCGCTCGGCCTTGATCTGCCACAGGGGCGGGCGATCCGGCTTGTCGGCGCAGGGCAGGCACGCGGTATAGACACCATTGTTCAGGATAACGTCGCGGCCACCGACGCGCTCGCCGCTTTCAGCCGCGAACCGGGTATTGTCCAGGGTCTCGACCCGGATGGAATTGATGAAGCCCTGGCCGAAGTCATCGGTCACATCGAGCGAATCGGCATAGATCCGGTTGCCATCGGGTTCGACCAACTCAATATTGCCGACGGCCATAACGCGACCGGTCTGCTGGTTGTAGTCGACCCGCTGGGCAACCATGCGGTAGCCGTTGTAATTGATCTGTACGCCGCCTACAGCGCTCACGTTTTGCGCGTCGCGATTGTAGATCAGTTCGTCTGCTGCAAGAAGCATTTTGGCGTCATCGGGCACCGTCACGCCAAGGGTATTCCCCGCGTCCTGTCCGCGGGCACCAGTGCCCGAAGCAAGATACGGAAATGCCATCGCCGTGGTCAGTAGGACCGAAAGCAGCCAACTCTTATTCTTGCGGTCACTTACCGCCACTAACCATCCTCCTGATGAAGCAGGATCGTGCCACCCAACGCCATCGCCACCACCACGGGAATCCAGGCTGCGATAAAGGGCGGTACGACACCGCTGCTTCCAAATGCTTTTACAAGCACGGTGACAACATAAAGCACGAAGCCGGAAAGGATTCCACCCAGAATCACGGAACGTGACTGGTTGAATCTACTAAATTTTAAGGAGACGGTTGCCGCAATCAGCGTCATCGCAATCAGCATGAACGGAAGCGACATCAGGGAGTGAAATTGTGTCTCCAGAGCCTTGGTGGATACGCCAAATGATCGAGCGGTCTCGATTTTGTTAGAAAGATCATAAAAAGCAACCGTTTCCGGCTGGGACAGGCCTTCGGCAATCAACTCCTGCCGCAGATTGGTCGGCACATCGACGGTGGGGGACTTCGTGGGAATTTCGCCGGGCCGCGTCTCGGTAACGCCGTTAAGCCGCCAGTAACCATCTTCCAACTTTGCCGATGCCGCATCCTGCCGCAGGATGATGCGGCCATCGCTGTCGAAGTGAATCAGGACAACATCTGTCAGCATTTTGCCGTTGTCCACCATCGACTTGGCGCCGATGATCGTATCGGTCTGGCCGCTGATCTGGCGGATCCACGGAACCGTCGGGGCACCGCTGGCGGTGCCTCCCGCCTCGCGCCAGGTCGCCTCGATGTTCAGTGCCTGACGCTGGCCCCAGGCGGCCAGCGGATTGATCGCCAGCATGGCCAGCATCCCCAGGAGCAGGGCGCCAATGCACAAAGGCAGCATGAATTGCCATACCGATATGCCGGCCGCGCGCACAACGACCAACTCATACTTTCGGTTGAGCGATATCAGGGTCGTCATCCCAACGAACAAGGCGATGAAGGGGATGGTCTGTTGCAGGATAAGCGGCACGCGCAGGGCCGTCATGAAGACCATGCCCGGCACGGAATAGCCCGTCAAACCGGCAAGCCGGCCGCTGGTCTCGGTGAAGTCGACAAGGTAGATGACGGCGGTCACTCCAAGGAGGAACCACAGGGCGGTCACGGCATAACGCCTGAAGAAATAGAGGCCGAGTGTGCGGATCATGTCGCGCCATTGCCTCCGGACTGTAGCCTGTTGCGATTCGCACGGGCAGCAATGGTTGAAAGGAGCGCTTGCAGCGGCCGCTGGATCAGCAGAGGCAGCCGTGGCCGCCACCCCAGGAACAACTGCGCGGAGGCAGCCGCCGTGACGAGCAGCGGAACCGCATAGATACCGGGAATGAAGGCCGGGTCGCCTTCCGCCTGGCTCGCCATATAGTTCGTGGTCCCATAGATGGCCACGGCCGCCGTCAGCCCGATCGCCATGGGGTGCAGTCGTGCCTGCCGGTGCGACCGGGAATCACCAGCGTAAACAAGAGACACCAGCGCAAAGATCAGGGAAAACGACCAGTAGCTCAGTCGTCGATGCAGTTCGGCGCGGTATTGCCCGGGCCGGAACTGATAATCCTTGTCATTGGGATCCGGATTCAACAGGAAGAAGATGTCGCGGTCCAGCGGATAAAGCTGCGCCTGGCCTCTGTCGGAGGCGAGTTCGGACAGATCGAACGAGTAGGAATCGAATCGCACGATCGAGACCGTACCCTCGGGCGATTTCCGTTGTACCTCGCCATCGCGCATGATCAGCGCCGTGCCGCTGTCGTCGACGGCACCTTCGCGCGCATAATAGATCAGGTCCGAGGCCGGATCACGCATGTCAGCGACAAACAGGCCCTTAAGCACCCGGCCGGAATGACGCTCGGATATCTGCACGTACAGGCCGTCATCCAATTTGCGGAAGCTCTTTTCCTCGATCACCGTCGACAACAGGTCGGCATAGGCGGCGGCAATCATCTCACGGGCCGCGACACGAAGCTTCGGTTCGATGAAATTGACGGACAAGAACGAGAATGCACTCAACGCGATCGCAAACAGAACGATCGGCCGCCAGATGATCATGCGCGGCGCTCCCGCCGCATCGATGACCGCCAGTTCGGAATCGTTGTTCATCGTCGTCAGTGTCTGGGTAATGCCGATGACCAGCGCAAACGGCATGACCGCCGGTATCAGCGTCGGCAATATCAGCGTCGCCAGTTTCATGAAGGAGCCGATCGACTGGCCGCTATCGGTGACGAGATTGATTCGCCCCAGCACCTGCGTCGTCCAGATGATCGCCAGCACCGGCAAAAGCGCGGTGAGGAACATCTGCACGACACGTCGCAGGATGTAGAGTTCAAGCAATTTCATTCAGCATTCCCAGCGCGACGACCGGCAGGCGGTCGTTGACGAATTCGGCCCTATCTAAGCTGCTTTTCATCCCTTGGCGACGGTCCGCGTGTCACAACGGGACATCATCCCAACGCTTTTTCTGCAAGCGAAGCAGTTGTGCAACGCCCATCACCAGCGCCACGATGACAAGGGACGACCACCATCCCAAAACCACATCCGACAGATAGTGTCCGCCAAAGGCGACGCGCAATGCCGGAGTGACGAGCGCGACCGCGATGATCGGCGGCGCCAGGATCATGCGCAGATGCGAGGGGATCAGCACGACGAGGCACAGGAGCCATCCTGCACCGGCGGCCTCCCCGGAAATGAACGAGCAATTGCTGATGCACTGGCCGCCGAAAGCGCCTGCTGGCATGAAGGTGAAATCGCCACCGAACAGGTCGGTCTGGTAAGGCCTCGGCCTGCCGGCAAAGGCCTTGAGCCAAAGATTGACCAGCGCAACCGGCCCCAGCATCAGGGCGGCAAGCATCAGCGCTAGTCTTTCGCGGGAGAATGTCGACGCAAAGGTCTTGTTTTGCCAGATCTGAATGATGATCAGTGCCAGCAGACCCACGGCACAAACATGCGGTAGATAATAAAGGACTTGGCGCAGGCCGATAAACACCGGCTGCCCCGCATAGAAGAAGCTGCCGCACACCTGTGTTGCAAGCACCGGCTCCACACAATTTTCATCGCGGAAAAAGGCCGCCGATGTGGCCAGATCGATCTGCGGCAGTTTGTAGAACAAAGCCAGCAAGATCCACCAGGTCACAAACAGGGCTGCTGCCGCGCGCAGCGCCGGGATGCCGGCCGCGAGCGATAGAAACTGCCCCAGGCCGGGCTTTTGTGTCGGTACGAAGCTCAATCGCGATTCCCGAGTTTTTGCCTGTCTAGGCACTATTCATGACGGGAGCTTTAACCGTGCCGTCGCTGCCAGGGCAAGAGGCGGCGCGATCTGATCCCGAATGCGGCGCAAAGAACCTCTGCTATGTGGCCGAGTTAGGGCATTGCGACAACGACGCCTGTGGCGAAGCCCTTGCGTTCGCCGGCGAAAACGAGATGATCTGCGACTCTTGCAGCTTAAAGGAACTCGGAGTGCCCATGTCCGCAAAGATCGAAATTGCCTTTTCCAAATCCGCAAAACCCGCAGGTGGTCTGGCGATCTTGTTGAAAAGCGTCGAATCCGCGGCTGCGCCGGGCGCGGCGGAGGTCGATCCCTCTGGCGTCATCGAGAAGGCCGGAAAGCTGGTCAAGTTCACCGGCAAGTCGCTCTCGACGGTCGATATCCTGGCGCCGGAAGGCTCTCCTGTCGATCGGCTCTTGGTTCTGGGGCTGGGAAAGTCCGCTGACATCACCGCCCATGACTGGCTGAAGGCCGGCGGTGCCGCGAGGGGCGCGTTCAAGTCCGCCGAGAAGGTGACGATTTTTGTGGACGACCCAGAGGCATCGCCGTCCGCCCGCAATATCGCTGATTTCGCGCTGGGCATGCTGCTGCGCAATTACAAGTTCGATCGCTACAAGTCCAAGAAGGCTTCCGACGACGACAAGGCCGATGTCAAGCAGATCAAGGTCACCATCGTGACCGCTGCCGCCACCGCCGCCAAGAAGGCCTTCTCCGAGGCCGAAGGCATAGCCGATGGTGTCATGCTGGCGCGCGATCTGGTCAACGAGCCGGCCAATATCCTGGGGCCGGTCGAATTTGCCGACAAGGCCCGCGAACTGGTAAAGCTCGGCGTCGAGGTGGAGATCCTCACCGAGAAGGAAATGAAGAAGCTCGGCATGGGCGCGCTTCTGGGTGTTTCCCAGGGTTCGGTCCGTCCGCCCAGGCTTGCCGTGATGCAGTGGAAGGGTGGCAAGGCCAAGGATCGGCCTGTCGCCTTCATCGGCAAGGGCGTCGTCTTCGACACCGGCGGTATCTCCATCAAGCCGGCCGCCGGCATGGAAGACATGAAGGGCGACATGGGCGGTGCGGCCGCCGTCACCGGCCTCATGCACGCGCTGGCCGCTCGCCAGGCCAAGGCCAATGTTGTCGGCATCATCGGGCTTGTGGAAAACATGCCCGACGGCAATGCCCAGCGTCCGGGCGACATCGTCACCTCGATGTCGGGCCAGACCATCGAGGTCATCAACACCGATGCGGAGGGCCGCCTGGTGCTGTGCGACGCCCTTTGGTACTGCAACGAACGCTTCAAGCCGCGCTTCATGATCAATCTGGCCACGCTGACCGGCGCCATCCTGGTTGCGCTTGGAAACCTGCATGCCGGGCTGTTCAGCAATGACGACGAGCTTGCCGAGCAATTGCTGGCATCCGGCATCGCCACGAACGAGCGGCTCTGGCGCATGCCGCTCGGCAAGGACTACGACAAGATGATCGACAGCAAGTTTGCCGATATGAAGAACACCGGCGGGCGCCATGCCGGTTCGATCACCGCCGCCCAATTCCTCAAGCGGTTTGTCGGCGACACGCCCTGGGCACATCTGGATATTGCCGGTACCGCGATGTCGTCTCCGTCGGACGAGATCAATCAATCCTGGGGGTCTGGCTACGGCGTTCGCCTGCTGGATGAGCTGGTTCGCACCCATTACGAGAGCTGAGGGCAGCGGCCTTCATGACAGATATCCTCTTCTACCACCTGACCGAATCGCGGCTGACGGACGCCCTGCCGCCGCTGATCGAAAAAAGCCTGGAACGCGGCTGGCGGGTGGCGGTGCAAATGGCCGACACCGCGGCACGCGACGCGTTCGATGCCCATTTGTGGACCTTTCGCGACGACAGTTTCGTGCCGCACGGCACGGATGCCAACGAGTTTGCCGAGAAGCAACCCGTTCTGCTTCTGACTGGCGACGAGAACCCGAACACTGCGACCGTCCGCTTCTGCGTCGAGGGCGTGCCGGCGCCCGATCCCTCCGCCTATGAGCGGCTTGTGCTGATGTTCGACGGCCACGACCAGGCCCAGCTTGAGGCGGCCCGCGCCGAATGGAAGCGGCTGAAGGCGGACGGCCACAAGCTGACCTATTGGCAGCAGACCCCCGAAGGCCGGTGGGAAAAGAAGGCGTGAGGGATTCAGGCGAGGTCGGTGAGCGCGAAATCCTCGCCAACATATAGCAGCGGAAGGCCGGCCTGCCTTGCGCCCGCATAGCTGAAGCAATCGCCGAAATTCAGTTTTGCCGGATGGCGACCCTTTCCATACCGGGAAAAGGCCTCGACGCTGACTGCTGCGGTATCGCGCGTAATGGAGAGAACATCGACCGAAAACGCGGTCAGAAAATCTTCGACAAGGCGATGCGCGCGCTGCGGTTCCATCTTCAGTCTGGTGCTGAGAACCAGACTGCTTTCGAATATGACAGTTGCGGAGGTCGTGAAAGGACCGGAAGCCGCTTCAAGGCGCGAAAGTAGCGCGCCTCGTTCAGGGGCATCCAGCAAGATTTCTACGATCGCGGAGCTGTCAAGAAACATCGGTGCCCCACATCTCGTCCAGATAGGCCTTCTGATCAAAGGTTTCGAGGTCAGCGTATTGCGGGAGATCGTATTTCTCACGCACTTTAGCCAGTCGTTCGGCGAGCGTGGGTTCCGACGCGTTTTCGGTCATCACACGCTCCAAGGCCTGGCGGATCGCCTCGGTTTTTGTCGGCGCCTTCAGGATCTTGCGAACCTCTTCGGCGAGCTCGTTGACCCTTTCGTCTCGAACATAGAGTGGCATGGCGGGCTCCATATGAATATTCACCAGCATAGTAGCGAATATTCATCTGTCTTGCAAAACCAGCACTCAGTTCAATGACGCGATCATGTCCATGCGGGAGCGCTTGTAGCGCAGGTTGACCACCTTGTAGCCCTCGGCTTTCAGTTGGGCCAGAAGCCCCGGCAGGGCTGCGGCGGTGCGGCCGTGGATGTCGTGCATTAGGATCACGCCGCCGTGGCGGTGCCTGAGGATGCCCATCGTGCGCGCCACTACGGTTTCCGGCGCAGACTTGAAGTAGTCCTTGCTGTCGACGCTGACGTCGAGAACAACTGTGCCGCGGCGCGCCAGTGCTGAGCGTAGCTTGGGCGTCGAGGCCAGATAGGGAAAGCGGAAGAAGCCGGCCTCCGTGCCGCTGCCCCGTTCGACGGCATCTTCGCCCTTCAGGATCTCGGTCATCGCCTGGTCGTAACCGAGGCCCGCGAGATTGGCATGACGCCAGGTGTGGCTGCCGATCGAATGCCCGCGTGCCGCGACCTTGCGGGCAAGCGCCGGATGGGCCTTGGCCATCTGGCCCACCATCAGGAATGTTGCCTTCACGCCGTAGCGATCAAGTGTCGCAAGAATGGTCTCCGTCTTGCCCGGCATGGGGCCGTCGTCGAAGGTCAATACGACTTCCTTCGGCCCGAGCCGGATGTCAGAAACCGAACCCACCGTCAGCGTGCGCCCTGCAAGGCCGGAGGGATTGTTCGGCTTGCCCCAGGCCGCGGGTTCCATGGGGAGTGGATCGCTCGCCTTGAGTTCCGCAGGGCGATTGATGGCCGGCACGTAGGCCGTCTTCAGGGCGCTCTGATCTGTCTTGGTGGTGGAGCAACTCGCAGCGCCAAAGGCGATGCAAGACGCAAGCGAAATGGACGCAAGAAGTCGCAGGGAAATCATGGAAGCTCGTGGCGAAGAGGGTTGGATGCCGCGGAGCCTAGGGCAGTTATGGTAAATAATTCGTGTAGATCGATGGGCTGCCGTTAACCATGATCTACTCGCCAGGGCGATGAAGGAGCGATCGGTGGTCGCCCGCCCCGCGGAGCGCAAAAAGCCGGGCCAAAGCGTTCTGTCTTTTGAGGTTAGTGCTAAAAAAGGACAGGGCAGCAGCGCTGTCCTGGGATGTCATGTTTACCGCCATGGTCTAGAACCGGCTCACAGTTCCGATGTCATTGAGCCCCTTGTATGATTAAGCTTGCATTGCTGTTGATCGGTGGAAAGGCGTTTCGAGCCCATTGGTGGGCTCCGGCCGTTGTCGGTTCCGCGCTGATCCTCCTGGCCGTTGTCATCATTGCCGATCTTGCCGATGGCATCTCCATTTTCGCCACCCAGTTCTTCGGGCTGGTCTTCCTCCTGCAAGGCGTCATCGGCATCGTGGTAACCGCCTCGAAGGAAACGACAGCCAGCCGCCTTGCCAGTGGGCTGAAGGCACTTCTGCTGACGGGGCTCGGTGTCCTGATCTTCCTGGCCCCCACGGGCAACGTCACGGTGCTGGGCTGGCTGTTTGCCGCAGGATTTGCCGTTGATGGCCTGACGCGCCTGTTCCTGGTGGGGCTCGTCCGGTTCCCGCGCTGGCGCGAGGCGGTCGCCCTCAGCGTCGTGGAAATGCTGCTTGCCGTGTTGATCGTCAGCGACTGGCCACTGCCCGCGCATCTCGACATTCCGATCTGCATCGGCCTGCTGCTGGTCGGTTCCGGCGGTATTCTGCTGCATTTCGCCATCACGCTGCGCAACGAGCCGGAGGAGATGGCAATCTATGCCTTTTCCCTGTTCGGCACGCGCAACTGGAATGAAAATGCACCCGTGCTGGTGGGCGACGACGAGCCGGAGGAGGGGCCGAAGCCGGCTCTCACCGTCCATGTCTGGACGCCGACCGGAGCGGCCGACATCAAGACCAGGCGTCCGATCATCGACCGCTATCTCATGGCATTCGATGTCGACGGCAAACCGTCCACCGGTCACGCCGCCCTGGAGGTGCCGGGGGAAGTTTATCTCAGCCATTGGCCGGTGGATGAGATCCGTGCCAGCGCCCGCGATCTCGCCCATGTGTTCTATTCCGGCGCCAAGAACGACATGCAGGGCATGTTCCTGCCTTCCTACGAATACGAATGTTCGGACTGGACGGCGGCGGACCAGCATGTCGAATTCACCCGGTATGACCTGCGGCGGCTCAAAGCCTATTGGGCGGGCTACAGCCAGTTGAACGCCTACAACGTCACCAACAGAAATTGCTCGATTGCCGTTGCCGGCGGGTTGGAATCGGCCTTCGAGGGCAGCCTGCATTGCTCCTATCCTTGGCTGCGGCTGATTGCCCTGCTGCTGACACCCGCGCTTTGGCAGGCCGCCTATATCCGTTCGCGTGCGGAGCACATGTGCTGGACCCCTGGCATCGTTCTCGACTACGCGCGGACCCTGCAGCGGATCATAGAACCGAACCATGCCGCATTTCCGCTGAAGCTTCTCGACTGGTTGCATGACCATGCTGTCGGCAGGGGCGTGAAGGAGATTACGCCATGACTGAACTTGCACTCGGCTCCGGTCGCGGCTCCCTCCTGTCCCGAGCCGCTGTCGTCGTGACGGCGATGATCTTCGGGCTCACCTATTCCTTGAGCGCACCGCTGATTGCGCTTGAAATGGCAGCGAGAGGCGCCAGCGATTTCGTGATCGGCATCAATGCCGCCATGCATGCCGTCGGTGTTTTGATCACCGCGCTCATTCTGCCCAGGCTTGCCTCCCGCTTTGGACCGCGCCGGCTGATCCTGGCTTCGCTCGGCATGTCCGCCCTGATCCTGGTGGCCTTCGGAATGATCGATCGCATCTGGTTGTGGTTCCCGCTCCGCCTGCTGCTCGGCATGTCGGCGGAGGCGCTGTTCGTGCTGTCGGAAACCTGGATCAATGCGCTGAGCACGGAAAGCACGCGCTCGCGGGCCATGGCGACTTATACCGCAGCGCTTTCGCTGGGGCTGGCGCTCGGCCCCCTCGTACTGTCGCTGGTCGGCGCCCAGGGCAGCCTGCCGTTCCTTCTCGGCGCATGTGTTGCCCTGCTAGCAAGTTGCATGATGTTCCTGCCGGGTCTCATCGTCCCGGCCTTCGAAAAGCCCTCCTCGGGCAATCCGCTGCGCTTCTTCCGTCTCGCACCGATGGCGATCGGCGCCGTGACGTTGAATGCCGCGATCGAGACGGCCGGCCTGTCCTTCCTAGCCCTCTATGCCGTCGGCCTTGGCTGGCAGCAGGAAGGCGCGGCACAACTGATGTTCGTGATGATGATCGGCGCTATTTTGCTACAACTGCCGATTGGCTGGCTGGGCGACAAGATGGACCGCCGCAAGCTGATCATCGCCTGCGCCTTGATCTCCGCCGGCGGCGCAGCACTTTGGCCCTGGGCGCTATCCTCGCCTGTTGCCACCTATGTGCTGCTCTTTGTCTGGGGTGGCTTCTTCGTCGGCATCTATACGCTGGCGCTGACCATCGTCGGCAGCCGTTTCCAGGGTGGTGATCTCGTTGGCATCTACGCGCTGATGGGGCTGACCTGGGGCGGTGGCGCCCTGATCGGACCACTGGCGGCCGGCTTCTCCATGCAGGCGGCAACCCATGGACTGGCGATCTTTGCCGCTGTCGCCTGCGGCCTGTTCGCCATCCTGGCCTTCACCAGCGAGCCCAGGTCTTCGGCAGAGCGGTAACGGCTGACGACAGGTGGTGGGCGTCAGCCCGCCATGGCCTCTTCATATTCGCTTGAAAGTTCTAGCCACTGTTCTTCGGCTGCCGCCAGTTTGGCAGCGGCTTCGCCTCTTTGCTTTGCCTTTTCGGCAGCTTTGGCGGGCGACTTCTCATAGAGCCTGGGATCTGCAAGTTCGGCATCAAGTGCCTGAATCAGCGTTTCCAGTTTCTTCGTCATCGCTTCGATTTCGTTGATCTTTTTGCGCAAGGGGGCAAGGTTGGCGCGCTTGTCGGCATTGGCCTTGCGCTGGTCCGCCTTGCTCACCTGCTCCTGCTCGGCGCTGGGCTTGTCCTTGTCGTCCTTCTTCTTGCCCGTAGAGACGATCAGGCTGCGATATTCTTCCATGTCGCCTTCGAAGGCCGACACGGTGCCATTGTTGACCAGCCATAGCCGGTCCACCGTTGCCTCGATCAAATGGCGATCATGCGAGATGAGGATGACAGCGCCGTCATAGTCGTTCAGGGCCGCAATCAGGGCCCGGCGGCTGTCGATGTCGAGGTGGTTGGTGGGCTCGTCGAGGATCAGCAGGTTCGGTGCATGGAAGGCCGAAAGGCCCATCAGCAGCCGCGCCTTCTCGCCACCCGAAAGGTCCTTGGCGGCAGTCGCCATCTTTTCCGTGGCCAGACCCATCTGCGCCACCCGGGCGCGCACTTTGGCCTCGGGTTCTGTCGGCATCAGCCGGCGAACATGGTCCACCGGTGTCTCCTCGGGCACGAGGTCGTCCAGCTGATGCTGCGCGAAGAAGCCGACGGAGAGCGCCGGCGGCTGCTTCATCTCGCCGGCCTGCAGGGAGAGGCGCCCGGCGATCAGCTTGGCGAAGGTGGACTTGCCGTTGCCGTTCGAGCCGAGCAGCGCGATCCGGTCGTCATTGTCGATCCGCAGATTGATGTTCTTGAGGATCGGCTTGCCGGGCTCGTAACCGACCGCGCCACCTGAAATGGCGATGATGGGAGAGGCGGGCTGCTTTTCCGGCTCTGGAAAGCTGATCGGCTGCACGTGATCCTCGATGACCGCGGCCACGGTTCCCATGCGTTCCAGCGCCTTGACGCGAGACTGCGCCTGCTTGGCCTTGGTTGCCTTGGCCTTGAAGCGATCGATGAAGCTCTGCAGGTGCTTGCGCGCCGCGTCGTTCTTCGCCTTGGCCTTCATCTGCAATTCGTCGGCTTCCGCCTTCTGCCGCTCGAACTGGTCATATCCGCCGCGATAGAAGGTCAGCTTCTTCTGGTCGAGGTGGATGATCGAGTTGACGGCCGTATTGAGCAGGTCGCGGTCGTGGCTGATGACGATGACCGTGTGCGGATAGCGCCGCACATAATCTTCCAGCCAAAGCGTGCCTTCGAGGTCGAGATAGTTGGTCGGCTCGTCCAGCAGCAGCAGGTCGGGTTCGGAAAACAGCACGCCCGCCAGCGCCACGCGCATGCGCCAGCCGCCGGAAAAGGACGAGGCCGGGCGAAGCTGCGCCTCCGGGCTGAAGCCGAGGCCCGCAAGGATCGTTGCCGCACGGGCTTCGGCCGAATGGGCGTCGATATCCGAAAGCCGTGTCTGGATTTCGGCGATCCGGTTGGGATCCGTCGCGGTCTCTGCCTCCGCCAGCAGGGCCGCCCGTTCCTTGTCCGCGGAAAGCACGATCGAAATCAGCGATTCCTCCGTGCCGGGCGCCTCCTGGGCCACCTGGCCGATGCGCGCGTTCTTCGGCATCGAGACCGAGCCGCTTTCCGGCGCCAGGTCTCCCGTGATGATGCGGAACAGCGTGGACTTGCCGGCGCCATTGCGGCCAACGAGGCCGGCCTTCGTCCCGCTGGGAAGCGATACGGTGGCGTGGTCGATGAGCAGGCGGCCTGCAATACGGGCGGAGATGTCGTTGATCGTGATCATGGCCTTGGCTTTTGGCTGAAAGCCTTGGCGATGACAAGAGCCGAGCCGCCGAAGCAAAGGAATTCGCCTGTGCCTCCCGAAACAGCCATCCCAGCCCCGCCCCAGTAGGATTCTGATGCGTCGATATTGGCGCTCGAAGAAAATAGGGGAGAGATCATGCGACTATATCTCGGAGTGTCGGCTATCGCGCTGACCGTTCATCTGACGCCGGCCGGAGGAGCCCTGGCGGACGACAGGTTCACCTGCTGGGCGCCGACTGTCAGCCAGATCGCCACGGCCGCCGCGGACTACTGGACCGACGAGCGGAAGGCGAATGCCAGGCCAGAGCCTGAGTCCGAGCCGCTCGACGGTTCGCCGTTTGAGCTGGGCAAACCCCTGACCGATGGCGATGCCGAGCGCGCACCGATCGGGGAGGCGCCCTACAAGTTCGGCGGCAAGCTCTTCTACACCCGCGATGGTGATGACTATGTGGCCAGCGCCCAGTTTGTGGCCGACGACAAGATCGTGATCGGCGCGGCACACAGTCTCTGGAAAGGCGGCAAGGCGGCCACGAACATTCGGTTCGTCCAGGGCTACAGCAATGGCGGCGGGACGAACTATGACATCGACATGGCGGCGGTGCTTACCGAATGGACCAACATATCCACGAACCCGGTATCACTGGGGAAATCGCAATATGACTATGCCGCCATGCGAACGACCAAACCGTCGGCGGTTGGTCGATACGATCTGGGTGAGACGGGAGTCGATGCCGCGGTCACGATCACGGGCTATCCGGGGCGCCTCGAAGGGGGCGAATACATGTATCGGGAAACCGCGACGGTGATCCTCAAGGCCGGCAATGCCTATGACGCACGTCCTCACCCCATGTATGGCGGTGGTGCCAGCGGAGGCGCATGGTTCATCGGCACCGGGGAGCCATACAAGGCGGTGAGCGTCGTCTCTGCTGGCGACCAGGACGGGGTCTACGGCCCCGCCTTCACCCAGGACACCGCGGACATGGTGGCCTATGTCAAGGGCGGCTGCAACTAGGCATCCGCAGTCCGCCAGCCAGGCATCGCTTCAGCACGCCGCCCGCATCCAGATGGTTCGCGCGGCGTGCCATGATCCTCCTTGGCGGTGAGGTTTACCTCGACGACTTGGCTGTCGAGATCCGGCGCGAGCGGCGGCGCAGGTGCTCCGGATCGTGGATCAGAATGCGATTGCGTTCCAGGTCGATGATCCGTCTTGCCTTCCACATCTGCAATTGCGCGTTGACGCGTGGCCTGCTGGCATTGATCAGCTGGCCCATCCGGTTCTGCGACACCACCTTGTCGATCAGGATACCCGTGCCATAGGGCTTGCCATGCACCTCCGCCAGGTCGATCAGCAGCCGTGCGAGGCGCGTTTCGATCGGATAAAGCGCGACGCCCTCGGCAAAGCCCAGCGCGGACAGGAGCTTGCGGGCGCAGCTTCTCAAGATGAATTCAGAGATTTCCGGTTGCCGCAGCAGACGGGAAAAAGCGTGCCGATCGATCTCCAGCAACCGGGTCACTTCGCTGGCCACTGCACTCGTCGTGCGCGGCATGCCGAGTACCACCTCGATTTCCCCCATGATATCGCCGGCACGCAATTCCTGGATGATCACCTCCTGGCCGCTTTCCGAATGAAAATAGAGACCGACCGTGCCGGACAGCACCACGGCGACGCTGCGGCAGGTATCACCTGCCTGGAAGATCACCTGGCCAGGCTGGTAGGTCTGCGAGCGGCATGCAGTTTCCAGTCCGGCCAGCGCCGCTTCGTCGATCGCGGCGAACAGATGGATAGCCTTGAGTTCCTCGGAATAGGGACGAAGTATGCGCAGCTTCATGTGTCGGGATCCTGTGGTCGAGACGGGGAACATATGAACGGATCACTATGGTTAAAAATACAAACATTGGTTGTCTCGACCGTAACAGACGCCACTAATAAACATATTTAGGGTTGTGTTTGCGGTTTGCAACAAATCGCTTCCGGCAACCCGTCATGGGCTGACCGGCCGACGATGCGGGGCGAGGTGCTCCGCATGTCTTCAACACAACGGGAGAAAATCATGACGATTTGGATGGGTGACACGATCAAATTTGCCGGCAAGGCCGCAGCCGGGCAGCCCTATACGCTGACGATCCTGAACGAGAATGCGAAGTTCCAGCAGTTCGCGCTGTTTCAGACCATTCCGAAGGTGATCGGCGCGTCCTTCGATCCTATTTCGCTGGCCTGGATGGTCGGCGGTGCGGCAGCGGGCTCTCCGAACAATCCCAGCCAGTCGCAGTTCCAGTGGACGATCGACTATGCGGCCACCGCCGGCTACATCCAGGACCTCGGCACGACTACCAACCCGCGCAGCTTCCAGACTGCGAGCCAGGTCGGCGTCATGATCGACAACGCCAACACGCTCGGCGTGACCTATCAGGGGAATTTCCCGTATGGCGCTCCGGGCTTCCCCAAAGCCCCGACGGACGGAACCAAGGGACTGATCGTTGTCCAGTCCGACAACACGATCCCGACCGTGCTGGTGCAGGCGAGCCAGAAGGTGTCCGTCAATGTCGGTTTGGCCATGTCCAATCGTTCGGCGATCGCGGTTCAGCTCGAACCGAACCTCGTTTACCAGTTCACGCCGAAGCCGCGCTACTACGTGCTGGCAGGCTCGTTCGTGCAGGGACAGGTGATCGACACGGCCGTTTCGACCGCCGCCTATGAAATCGTCTACCAGGGTGTAACCGACATCTCCGTGCGCTTCACCCAGAACAACCAGTTCGTCGCTGCGTAGCGATGACATGACATGCAGTCGGCGCCGGTAGCCGGTGCCGACTGTTTGTAATCAGATGAGGGCTTGCGGTGCGATCACGCCACGCGGCGGGAGCTGGAAGCTGCTTTGTCGGTGGCGTAGACGACCACGGGTGTTCGCCTGTTCTTCCGGGCGGAGGCCAATGCAGCCTCGCCCTGGGCAAGTAGCTGGGCAGGCGACAGGGCGCTGTCGGTGATGGCGACGCCCATGGCGAGTTCCAGGCCGGAAGTCTCGCCTTCGCTGTCGGTGGCAAAGATCAGGTTGTCCAGCACAGCCTGGTGCAGGCGCTCGGCAATGGCGCGAGCGGCGTCAAGGTTGACGTCGCCGAAGAAGAAGGCGAATTCGTCACCGCCGATGCGTGCCACGAAATCGTTCTTCTTGATCGTCTTCCGGAAGATGACCGCCAGGCGCCGGAGGATGCGGTTGGCGGCATCCTCGCCATATTCGGCATTGATCGACGCGAAATCATTGATATTGGCCAGGATAAGCGCGGTGCCGCTGGGATTGGTGTCGCCTTCATACAGAGCCGACAACCGGTTGGTGAAAGCAATCCGGTTTGGCAGATGGGTCAGCCGGTCCCGCAGCATCGCCGCATTGGCGGCCAGTGCCGCCTTGGCCGAGGCCTGGATCTGTTCCAGTCCGTCATTGAGCGTCTGGCTGAGCGCATTCTCGGATACGAGCAGGTCGGTTGCCGTGCTGCTGAGATAGTCCAGCTCTTCCAGCAGATCGCGCAGGCCTCGGCTCTCATCCTCGCGGATCGAGCGCACGATCGTCTCCAGCGCGCGTGTAAAGCTCTTCTTATGATCGACACCGGCGGAGATCTGGGCGGTCAGCGACTTCAGCACACCTTCGGCGCCCCGCTGCACTGTCTCCTCGGCCACGCCGCAATGGCTGGGCAGCCGGTATTTCAGGCCGATCTGGTCCAGCATCAACTGGCTCGGCGGCGCGCTGAGCGCCATAACCTCCCGCGTCAGGCCCGCGTCATGGCCGAACAGCGCCTCATGGAACAGTTCGTAATTGCGCGGCAACCCCGGAACATTGAGGCGCGACATCGCATGGGCCACCTTCTGCAGGCTGTCGGCGGCCTCGCTGCCGCGGCCCGGCTTGGAATTCGTCTGCTCTGTCGTAACGTCACTCATTGTCTGGTCCTCGCGGCGGCCCCTGGGGCTCGCCAACCTCGCTATGAATTTTCCCCATTGGCTGCGACCATGGCCAAGATCTTGCGTAGAAAGCGTTAATGGTGCCGACCGGCGGGGTTCTGGCGAGCCTGTTGTTTTCGCTTGGGTTAATGCTTTGCTGCGGAAGGTCGACCGCTGTGGTCCCCGTTCTCGGCCAAGACCCATCCGTTTCGTCGGCGCACAGACTTGACGAATGCAATTAATGCAAACTTAGCCTCGTCGGCGTAGTCTCCCTCCTGTTGGAGGAGTGCAGTGTATCCGTGGCCTCAATGAAATCCATGGCGGCGCAAACGGTACTTCGGCGCTTGCAGGAGCAGTGGCATTGAACAGGGCTGTTGTGGCGATCAACTTTGGCCTTTTCCTGGTCCTGGCCCTGGCGGTCTGGGCCGCGCCGCAAGGCCGCTACGTGCTGGTATTGGCCGATCCCGCCCAGACGCCCCAGGGCATGCTGGAGGTGATCGGAAAAGCCGGTGGCTTGTTTGTCGAACAGGGTCGTTTTCCATGGCTGGCCGTCGCCTATTCGGAAGCAGAGGATTTTCCGGAACGCCTCAGGCAATCGGGTGCACTGCTTGTTTTAAATCATAGTCTGGCGGTTGGATGCCAGCGGGGGTAATATTATGAATTCGTTGAGATTACTGCGTGAGAAGGCATCCACAGGCATCGTCGCGCTGCTGTGGATCAACATGCTGATGCTCATCGCCCGGGAGGCGCTCGGGCATGACAGCTTCGAATTCCTGCCGGTCATCGCCTGTTTGATCATCGTCGGCTCGGCCACCGCAAGCTGGATGGCCGACCGCATCGGACCCACGACCCGTGTCGTTACCTCGATGGCCCATGCCGCCACGGTGGCGATCCTGGTCTACTCCTTCTCCGGCTCGCCGCTGCAGATCGACATTCACATGTATTTCTTCGCCTCGCTGGCGATCTGCGCGGTCTGGATCGACTGGCGTGCGATCGTCGGCTATGCGGCGCTGGTGGCTGTCCACCACATCCTCTTGTTCTTCTTGATGCCGCTGGCGATCTTCCCCGGCGAGTCGGATTTTTCGCGCGTGGTCCTGCATGCGGTCGTGCTGATCCTGCAGTCGGGCGTGCTGATCGCGCTTGCCCATTCCGTCGTCAGCGCCTTCATGGCATCGGATGCAGCCGTTGAAGCCGCCACATCGGCCGAGAAGAACGCCACGGCCATGGGCGAACTGGCCCGCAAGTCAGACCGTCAGGCCGAAGAGCAGCGCGTGCTGCGCGAGCAGGAAAAGGCGCGCGAGGCCGCTGCCGTCAATCTGGCCGTGACCAAGCTCGGGGACGCGCTTCACCATCTCTCGGACGGCAATCTCAGCTACCGCATCATGGACCAGTTCCAGGGCGAACTGGACCGGCTACGCCTGTCGTTCAACGCCTCGGTGGAAAACCTCGAAAGCGTGATCGGCCAGGCCGGTCAGGTGGTGAGGGTTATCCATACCGGCACCGCGCAGATCAGCCAGGCCAACAACGACCTCTCCGCCCGCACGGAACGTCAGGCCGCCTCGATCGAGGAGACGGCAGGCGCGCTGACCAACGTGACCGAGACCGTGCGCCAGACCGCCAAGGTCGCCGAGAATGTCGGACGCATGGTGGCGCAGGCCCGCAACGGAGCTGAACGCTCCGGTTCCATTGTCACTGATGCGGTGCAGGCCATGAGCAAGATCGAAAGCTCCTCGCAGGCAATCGGCAACATCATCGGGGTGATCGACGAGATCGCCTTCCAGACCAACCTGCTGGCGCTCAATGCTGGCGTCGAGGCAGCCCGCGCTGGCGAGGCCGGCAAGGGTTTTGCCGTCGTCGCCCAGGAGGTCCGTGAACTGGCGCAGCGCTCCGCAACGGCGGCCAAGGAAATCAAGGAACTGATCAACGCATCCGGTTCCCAGGTGAAGAATGGCGTCGCCCTTGTGGACCAGGCAGGCGAGGCGCTGCAGACCATCGCCCAGGAGGTCAACACGATCAGCCAGGAGATCGAGCGCATCGTCGCCAGCGCCCGCGAACAGTCCCTCGGATTGACGGAAATCGACGCGGCCATCGGCCAGATCGATCGCACCACCCAGCAGAATGCCGCCATGGTGGAGGAATCCTCCGCGGCCGTCTCCTCGCTGGCCGATGAGGCCGGCACGCTGGAACGGCTGATGCAGCGCTTCTCCATCAGTTCAGCTACCTCGTACCAGTCCCCGGCCCGCCGGGCCGCCTGAGCGACGACATTTCATCTGACGTCAGAAGCCGCGGAACACCTCCGCGGCTTTTTCGTTCGGGGAGGGGAACCAGCCCGGCGCCGGCTCCTTTCACCATCTGACATGGCTTGCATCAAATATCCTGATTTGATCCCGGGAGCCCGCTGAACCAAAGATGGGCGCCACAACCATCAGTCAGGAGACCGCCATGTCCATCACCCTCTATTCGCTCTGCGGCACCGATGCCGCGCGGCCGTTCTCGCCCCATTGCTGGAAGATCGTCATGGCGCTGGCGCATAAGGGGCTGGATTTCGAGGAACGGCCCTTGCCCTTCACCGCGATCCCGCAGATCGAAAACGGGGCGTCCGCCACCGTGCCCCTGATCCGCGACGGTGACCGGCTGGTTTCGGACAGCTTCCAGATTGCTCTCTATCTGGAGGAGGCCTATCCGGAGCAACCCTCTCTCTTCAACGGAGACGGCGGCAAGGCCATGGCGCGCTTCGTCGAAGGCTATTCGCAGACCGTCCTGCATACCGCCGCCACGAAAATCGGCGTGAAGATGATCCATGACATGCTGGATCCGGTGGACCGGGAGTATTTTCGTCGAACGCGGGAGGGCAGGCTCGGCGGCACGCTTGAAGACATCTCGTCCAATCGCGACGCCGAAATTGCGGCCTTTCCCGCCAAACTAGAGCCGATCCGGCACATGCTGAAGTTCCAGCCCTTCCTGGGTGGCGAGGGTCCGTTGTTTGCGGATTACATCGTCGTCGGCCTGTTCCAGTGGCTGCGCATCACCACCGGCAGCACCCATCTTTCGGTCGCAGATCCGGTGACCCTCTGGCTCGATCGATGCCTTGATCTCTTCGGCGGACGCGCCCGGGCCGTGGCCTGAAAACGCGGCAGGGTGTCAGTCTGAATATGACGGTGTGGTGAAATTCATTGATCCCCCTTGTCTTCATGATTCGGGGCGGATAGAAACCGCCCACTTTCCCATCAGACAAAGGACGAGACCATGGCGATTGAACGCACGTTTTCGATGATCAAGCCCGACGCCACCAAGCGCAACCTCACCGGCGCCATCACCAAGATGCTGGAAGACGCCGGCCTGCGCGTCGTTGCTTCCAAGCGCGTATGGATGAGCAAGCGCGAAGCTGAAGGCTTCTACGCCGTTCACAAGGACCGTCCCTTCTTCGGCGAACTGGTCGAAGGCATGACCTCTGGCCCGACCGTCGTTCAGGTTCTGGAAGGCGAAAACGCCATCCTGAAGAACCGCGAAATCATGGGCGCCACCAACCCGGCCAATGCTGACGAAGGCACCATCCGCAAGACCCACGCCCTGTCGATCGGCGAGAACTCGGTCCACGGCTCCGACGCCCCGGAAACCGCTGCCCAGGAAATCAAGTACTGGTTCTCTGACACCGAAATCGTCGGCTGATACGATCTCGGCACAAGCCGGATGTGAATATTAGGAGGGCCGGGGCACCAATGCTCCGGCCTTTTCATTTTGGGCAACTTGTCTCAGGCGAAAAATCGGTGGTGCCGTCAGGCTTGAAGACCTCCGGATTCCGGTCGTAATGCGGCCCGACCACAAGCGGTTTCGCCGGCATGATGCTCTGGTCGTCAGTGGATGTGACTGTTGTCTCGAGCGTCTGCAGGACAGCACCTTTGCCGTCGCTCAATCGGATCGTCACCGCATAGGGACGATCCTTGACCACGCAGTGCACGGGCGGGCTTTCCAGCTCCAGCTTCGGCTGGTTCGGAAACACCTTCTGCCGCGTCACCAGCGCTTTGCCTCCTTGCGGATTTTCGAATGTTGTCTCAACCACGCTGCCCGCCGGCACATCGCCATTGCGATTGAGCGTTACGAGATAGCTGGCAATCGCCACGCGGTAATTGAACACGAACATCCGCCCGGAAACGGCGAGCGGGCCGTCTTCACTGTCGCGCTGACATCCCGCTAGTGCCACCAGCGCGATGGCGATCCCCAAAGCTGTTGCAACACCTCTCATGGCTCGGGCTCCCCGCGTTTGCGCTTGTAGTGCTTGCTGGCCTTCACCCGGTTGCCGCAGACAGCCATGTCGCACCAGGTGCGGCTCCGGTTCTTGCTGCGGTCCAGGAAGAGCCAGCCGCAGTTGCCACATATCTTCATCCGCTGCGGATCGGGCTCGCATATCAGGCGCAGGGCAGAATGGGCGCTTTGGGCTTCTAGCGCGCCGTCGGCCGGCGCGTGCCGCAGCGCCTGAGAGGCAGCATCCAGCAAGGTGCTCAGGCTGTTCCGGTCGTCTGTGCCCAGCACGCGGCGACGGAAATGGACATCGATCGCCTCTCGAAGTGCCAGGAGGCGAGGGCGGCTCGCCGCGTCCGTGGCGACCATGTCCTGAAACAGCCACCGCTCCGCGCAAAAGGCCTGCGCCGCAGGCACAAAAGCTAGGATGGCGTCGGGATCCGCGAAACGATCGACCCGCCGGGCGGGATCGAAGCGCAGGATGACGCTGTTGGCGAGGTCAAGCGCCAAAGCGCCGCCGGAGAAACGGTGAGGGGTCCAAGCAAAACTCATCTTGCCATTATAACCAGTAAAATGGATATTACCAGTTATACAAGATCGGGGAAGCCGTGGCCTATCTCGCGCAACAACTGGCCAATGCCGTGCCACTCGCCGCCCTCTATGCGGCGCTGGCCTATGGCTACGCCATCGCCTTCGGCATGACGCGCCGGGCGGATATCGCCTACGGCGCCTTCTTCGCCTTTGCCGGCCAGATCTATCTGCTATTTGCCGAGATGGGTTGGAACCGGCTCTATCTGATATTGCCGGCGGCGCTGGCGCTCGGCGCCGTCGTGGCGATGGTCTACACGCTGGGGGCGGGCTACTGGATCGCTCGATATGTGATGCGCCCGCTGCATCGCGCCTCCCCGAACGCGGTCATCGTCGCGGCACTTGCCTTGATGGTGGTGCTCTCCGAAAGCACGCGGATTGCCATGGACAGTCGCACACTATGGCTATCGCCGTTCCTCAATGTGCCGGTCACCTTGTTCGAAGAGGATGGTTTTCGCGTGACGCTGACCGTGATTCAGCTTGGCAATGCGGCGATCATGGTCGGGCTGATCGCCCTCGGGCAGGCGGTGCTGTTATGGACGCGCGCTGGCCTGATCTGGCGGGCCGTTGCGGATGATCCTCAGGCGGCGGCCCTTTGCGGCGTGGATGCCGGGGCCGTCTTCATCCTGTCGTATGTCGCGGCGAGCGGCATGGCCGGGATCTGCGGCATCCTCGCCACCTCCTATTACGGAACGATGGATATCGGCGCCGGCATGATGTTCGGGCTGAAGGTGGTTTTGATCGCCGCCGCGGGCGGGCATGGCGTCCCGTGGCGCTCGGCACTGGGAGCGGCGATCGTCGGCCTGGCGGAAACGCTCTGGAGTAGCTATGCGCCGATCCTGTGGCGCGACCTGGTCGTGATTTCGGCGCTGGTGGCGGTGCTGGTCGTGTCGCGGCGCGAGCGGGCGATCCCTTAATCCTTGCCCGCCCATTTGTCCCGCGCCAGATCGTCGGCATCCCGTGCCTCGACCCAGCCGCCCGCGCTGCCATCAGTGCCATGTTCCTTCTTCCAGAACGGAGCCGAAGTCTTCAGGAAATCCATGACGAAATTGGCGCCATCGAAGGCCGCCTGCCGATGCGGGGCGGCGGCAATCACCAGCACGATCTGCTCGCCGGCTTCAATCCGGCCGTGGCGATGGATGGCCGTCAGCCCCAGCAGCGAGAATCGCTCGATCGCCAGCCCGCCGATTCGCGTCATCTCCGCTTCCGCCATGCCCGGATAGTGCTCAAGCTCCAGCGCCGCGAGCGTGCCCGCCTCGTCACGGCACAGCCCGACAAATGAGACCACGGCGCCGATGTCGTGACGACCGGCGGTCAAGGCCTGGTTTTCGACCGCAAGATCGAAATCCGCGCGCTGGACGCGGATGGTGGGGATTGGTCGTGTCATGCGCCACCGTCCCGGCGGGCACTTTGGGCGGATACCCCCCTCTGTCCTGCCGGACATCTCCCCCTCAAGGGGGGAGATCTATACGCGGAGCCGCCTTGCAAACTGCCAACGCCGGCGCTTGAGTGGTGATTGCGCCTCTTGCCAATCGCCCCCCTTGAGGGGGAGATGTCCGGCAGGACAGAGGGGGGTACGCAATCCGCAAGATCAGCCATCATCAGAAACTCTTCACGCGATCCTCACCCGCCCGTCATCGGTGGAAACAGGCCGATTTCGCGCGCGCCGGCGATTGGTTCGTGGTGGTCGGCATGTTCCTGGTTGATCGCGACGCGGATGGCTTGGGGGTACTGAAGCGCGTTCTCGTATTCCTCGCCGAGCCCCCGCAGGTGTTGCAGCAGGTCGGAGACGGTCCTGACACTGTCAGGCAGGTCGAGATCCTCCTCGCCCTTGCCGATCCGCTCGCGCACCCAGGCAAAATAGACAAGCTTGGTCATGGTCAGTCCACCATGTGCTTCAACCCGGCGCGGAAGTAGTCATAGCCGGTATAGATGGTCAGGATCGCCGCGATCCAGAGCAGGGTGATGCCGATCTGGGTCGTGTAGGGCAGGATCTTGTCGCCGGCCGGACCGGCCAGCAGGAAGGCCAGCGCCACCATCTGCACCGTTGTCTTCCACTTGGCGATTCGCGTCACCGGCACGCTGACCTTCAGTTCCGCCAGATATTCGCGCAGGCCCGACACCAGGATTTCGCGGCACAGGATGATGATGGCGGCCCAGAGCGACCAGCCGGCAATCGTCTTTTCCGTATCGGCGGCCATCAGCAGCAGGCAGACGGAAATCAGCAGCTTGTCGGCGATCGGGTCCAGCATGCGACCGATATTCGACGTCTGGTTCCAGATTCGGGCGAGATAGCCGTCGAGAAAATCCGTGACCGAGGCGAGAATGAACAGGCCAAGCGCCGTCCAGCGGGCGAAATCGGTGCTTTGCAACTCCCCCTCGAGAAAAAAGCACAGCACGATCAATGGCACGGCGACGATTCGGCCATAGGTCAGAAGATTGGGAAGATTGTAAGCGCGCGAAGCCATAATGCCCTGTCTCAATGAGTCTGCCGGCGTAGATGACGACGTTCGACCCTAAGCGTCAACACCGGCATCTGTATTAATAGGTGACGGTGGCTTCTTTGCGAGAGGCGCGCGTGTCACTCCGCGCCATTTTCATGAAAATGATTGTAGACCAGCCGGGCGACCGCCTCGGAAATGCCGTCCACTGCCATGAGGTCGTTGACCCCCGCGCGGGAGACAGCCTTGGCGGTGCCGAAATGCTGTAGCAGCGCCCGCTTGCGCGTCGGCCCGATGCCGCCGATCTCGTCCAGCGGGTTCTTCACCATCTCCTTCTTGCGCCGGGCGCGATGGGAGCCGATGGCGAAGCGGTGGGCCTCGTCGCGCAGGCGCTGGATGAAGTAGAGCACGGGGTCGCGCGGCGGCAGGGAGAAATCCGGCTTGCCCGGTGCGAAGAAACGCTCGCGACCGGCCTCGCGGTCCGCACCCTTGGCGACACCGATGGCGGTTACGGCATTCGTAATGCCAAGCTCCTCCAGAATGGCCCGGACCGCCGTCATCTGCCCCTGGCCGCCATCGATGAGGATCACGTCAGGCCAGGCCGGGAATGCCGCGTCGGCACTGTCCTCGGTCGTAGGGGCTGCGCGATCGGGAATGCCTTCTTCCTTGATCAGCCGGGAGAATCGGCGCGTCATCACCTCGCGCATCATGCCGAAGTCGTCGCCGGGGGTGATCTCCTGCGACTTGATGTTGAACTTGCGATACTGGTTCTTGACGAAGCCTTCCGGCCCCGCGACCACCATGCCGCCCACGGCATTCGTGCCCATGATATGGGAGTTGTCGTAGATCTCGATGCGGCGCGGCACGCGCTCCAGCCCGAATGTGGCGGCAAGGCCTTCCAGCAGGCGGGATTGAGATGCG
Organism: Rhizobium sp. RU36D; assembly: GCF_900176345.1. Taxonomy (GTDB): domain Bacteria; phylum Pseudomonadota; class Alphaproteobacteria; order Rhizobiales; family Rhizobiaceae; genus Allorhizobium. Next base: position 10,516 of record NZ_FWXU01000019.1, on the reverse strand, counting down.
GTTTCGGCATGTTTGCGGCCATGGGCTTCGCGCGCATTGGCCAGCACATGGTCGACCAGATCCTTCTTTTCGCCTCGCTGCGGAACCAGCACCTGCACCTTGTTGCCGGCCTTTTCAGACAGAGCGAGAGACAGGAGATCCTGTTCCTCCACCGTTTCCGACAACAGGATCTGCCGCGGACAGGGCTTGTCGTCATAAAACTGCGCCAGGAAGGCGCTCAGCACTTCCGCCCCTGTCAGTTGCGGGTCGGCCTTCGGGAAATAGGCCCGGTTGCCCCAGTTCTGCCCCGTGCGGAAGAAGAAGACCTGGATGCAGGACAGGCCGCCATCGTGATGTATGGCGAAGACATCGGCCTCTTCCACACCGGCGGGATTGATGCCCTGGTGGCTCTGCACATGGGAGAGGGCTGCCAGGCGGTCGCGATAGACGGCGGCGCGCTCGAAATCGAGATCCTCGGCCGCCTCGTTCATGGCAGTGGCGATCGCGTTCTTGACGTTCTGGCTCTTGCCGGACAGGAAGTCCCGCGCTTCGGAGACCAGTTCCGCATAGTCGGGCTTGCTGATCTCGCCGGTGCAGGGGCCGGAACAGCGCTTGATCTGGTAGAGCAGGCAGGGCCGGGTGCGGGTCTCGTAAACGCTGTCGGTGCAGGTGCGCAGCAGGAAGGCGCGCTGCAGGGAGTTGATGGTGCGCCCCACGGCACTGGCCGAGGCGAACGGCCCGAAATAGTCGCCCTTGCGGGCCCGGGCGCCGCGATGCTTGAAGATGGCCGGCGCGTCGCCGTCGCCGGTGATGAGGATATACGGAAACGACTTGTCGTCGCGCAGCAGCACGTTGTAGCGCGGCCGCAGCCGCTTGATGAGATTGGCTTCGAGCAGCAGCGCCTCGACCTCGGTGCGGGTCGTGACGAATTCCATATGCGTGGTTTCGCGCACCATGCGCGACAGGCGGTTGGAATGCACGCGGCCCTGGGCATAGTTGGAGACGCGCTTCTTCAGCGAGCGCGCCTTGCCGACATACATGACATCGCCCGCCTCGTTCAGCATCCGGTAGACGCCAGGCGCATTTGGCAGGTGCTTGACGAATTCGGCAATGAGGTCCGCCCCCTTCAGTCCGCTTTCGTTGCGGGTCGCCTCGCTCCAGTCTATCGCCTGCGCCAGGGGGGCGGCCGAAGCCTCGCCTGCGAAATCCTCGTCCTCGTCTTCGTCGCCATCATAGAGAACGCCGCCGTCAGGCAGCTTTCCTCCTGTCATTCCACAATCTCCGCTGCCCCCGGGATCTTCCAGGTCAAATGCTGTCCACCGTCAAGCGCCAGCATCTGCCCCGTGATCGAGGGCGTGTCAAAAAGAAACCGGATCGTCCGGCCGAATTCCTCGGTCTGCGGTCCCCGTTCCATCGGCAGCATATCGATCTGCGCCTGGAAGTCAGATTCCGATTGTCGCTCGCTCCTGACCGTGGGGCCGGGGCCGATCGCATTGACCCGCACGTTGGGCGCAAATGCCTGTGCCATGGTGCGAGTCGCGGTCCAGAGCGCCGACTTGGATAGGGTATAGGAAAAAAATCTCGGTGTCAGCGCCCAAACGCGCTGGTCGATGATGCTGACGATCAGGCCCTGATGCCCCGGCGCCACCTGATCCCTGAGCGCCGCACCCAGGATGAGTGGAGCGCGCAGATGGATATCGAAATGCGCCTGATAGCGCTCGGCATCGAAGCGGGCGGCGTCATCCTCAAGGAAGATCGAGGCGTTGTTGACGAGCAGGCCGACAGGTCCGAGCGCAGCCTTGGTGCGCTCGACGAGCGTGGCGGTGGCTCCCGCATCGCGCAGATCGGCCCCAATGGCCACAGCCTCATGGCCTTCTGCGCGCAGCGATGCGGCCAGAGCCTCTGCCTGATCAACGGACTTGTTGGCGTGAATCGCGACCTTGAAGCCGTTGCGCGCCAAGTCCTCAGCGATCGCACGCCCGAGTCGGCGGGCTGCACCGGTGACGAGTGCCGTTTTTACCACAGTTTTTTCCAAGGGAGGTCCGATCCATTCAAACTTTAGAATTGCCGCCTATATGGGGCAGGTCATCCGGACGCAAAGACTTGGCCGCCACATTTTTTAGTTCCGGAGCACTGGCGTTTCCTCAGTCGAGCTGAAGTATAAAATACAATTAATCACCAAGTATATCTGTTTACGGTCTGTTATGGTTAACAAATTTACTGTAACATTTGAGCAACATCCAAATTTCGTCACGCCCGTGCCACAATAAGATCACATTTCGGCTCTTTCAAATCCGCAATTCACCTCCAATTATCAAGCGATCGGGCAGGGACTAACCGTTATTTTGTTCATGTGGCTCAAAATGAACCTCCCCCGCCGCATGAATTCGAAAGGAGACTATATATGCGTACCTTCAAACTGATCCTCGTGGCTTCGGTCGCTGGCCTCACCGCATTCAGCGCAGCCCAGGCTGCCGACGCCGTAGACCAGATCCCGGAAGCACCGGCTGCCATGGAAAGCGCTGCTCCCGTTGGCAACTGGTCTGGCGCTTACGTCGGTGCTGCCGGCACCTACGGCCTGGGTCGTTTCCGCAACGGCGACGACTACAAGACCACCGGTTTCGGCGGTCAGCTCTACGGCGGTTACAACATGCAGAACGGCCAGCTGGTATACGGCGGCGAAGCTGACATCGGCTACGATGGCAAGGACGGCAATGCAGGCGCCGGCTACCATGGCGAGCAGGGCGTGAACGGCTCGGTTCGTGCACGCGTCGGCTACGACATGAACCCCTTCCTGCTGTACGGCACGGGCGGTCTGGCCGTCACCAACAACGAGATTTCGAACGCTCGTGGCAAGGATGACCGCACCCATGCTGGTTACACCGTCGGCGCCGGCGTTGAAGCCATGGTTACCAACAATGTCACGGCTCGCGTAGAATATCGCTACAGCGACTACCAGGACCGCGACTACAACGTCGGCGGCACCACGGTATCGCGCGGCTTCGACGACCACAGCGTCAAGGTCGGCGTTGGCATGAAGTTCTAATTCATTCGTCTCGGCGAATGATGGAAAGCCCGGCTTCGGCCGGGCTTTCTGCGTTTTGGGCGATCAGCCAGCAGGCCGCAAGTCGCTAAATTCAGGAAAGCGATCGCGGAACTTCTCCGGCCATTCCGTGAGCGCGACATGGCCGTTCTCCCATTGACCGGGAAAGCGCAGCATCAGGTAACCCAGCATCGCCGCCATCGAAAAATGCCCGCCATGAAGCGATTTGCCGAGCTTGGGCATATGGGCTTCGAGATGGCTGAGGCCGCGCTCCACCTTGGTCCACTGGCGGTCGATATAGGGCTGGTGCACGATTTCCGCCGGGCGCAGCCGCTTTTCATAGACGATGGCGAGCAGGCAGTCGGTGATTCCGTCACACAAGGCCTCCAGAACCTCGGCCTCCGTCCGTTTTTCGTCCTTGCGCGGGTAGAGCGCCTTGCCCGAAAGACGGTGCAGATATTGCATGATCGCCCGGCTATCGAAGATCGCCGTGCCGTCATCCGCGAGCCAGGTGGGGATCTTGCCCAGCGGATTGGCGTCGACCAGGATCGCCGGCGCGGCTGCCGTATCGACCTTCACCGCCTCGAACGGAATATTAAGATAGGTTGCCGCCATCCGAACCTTGGCCGAATAGGGAGAGGCGGGGGCGTAAAGCAGTTTCATGCGGGCTTCCTTAGGGTCAAGACTCAATCAGGGAATAGGGGGCACCGACACCGAGGGAATGCGGCAGGATCGCCTGTCCACCTCGGCGCAGTCCCGGAATTTCAGATCCTTGGAAAAGCAGATGCGCACTTCCTCCAGGCGCTGCTCCTCGCAGGTCACCGCGATGGCGGTCGATGACAGGCCCGGATTGGCCTCGGTGAAAAGCCGCTCGACCTCGTCAACTGGAAGCTTGGACGGCTGCGTCGCCGCCTTGAACGGTTGCGGCACGTTGATCCGCTCGAAGGCGGCGCGGGTGACCTTGAAATAGTCGGCCTGAGACAGGCCTGAGCAGGTCCCATGCTTGCGCCATTCGTGGCCGATCAGGCCCATGCCCGGCATGATGTCGAGCAATGTGCGGCCCAGTCGCTCCGATACCCGTTCCGGCTCGGTGCTTTCGCAGAATTCGGGATAGCCTTGCTCGTTTTGCGGCCAGAGCCCGTGAACGACGAGGCCGTAATCCTGGTCGCCCGAGCATTGCTGGCGATTGCCGGATCCGGCCTTCGTCAGGCAGTAACTCGGCGACCAGGAGAGCGACAACACGTAAAAATCGAAGCCCGAGCCAAGGGGGATATCGCTCGCCGCAGCGGGTTTATCCGGGGCAGGGGCAGGGGTCGAGGTCGTCGCCGCTTCCACGGCGGGACGCCTGGCGCCGGGCGTGCTCCAGATGGCGTAGATTGCGGCGAAGGCCATAACGAGGGCGAGAAGAATGATACCGGCAAATCGCTGCATGATGATTCTATCGAAGCCAGACGCGTGTTCGGACGTGGCGATGCATTCCGATGTCCAACCCAGAGATCATGGCCTGCCTCCCGAAGATGCCGGTACAATGTTGGCAAACCCTTGCAAGGTCAAGCCGGCTGCTCGCCAGCCTCACGCTTCCGCGCGAAGCCAGAAGCAGCGTTGCGAGGCAAAGCGATCCTGGGCCAGCACGCGCTTCAACTCCGGCAGCAGCACGTGCAACTCCTCCTTCAGCGTGAAGGGCGGGTTGACGATGATAAGGCCGGTGCCGGTCAGCCCTGTCGTCTCACGGTCGCTCTTCACCATCAGTTCGGCACACAGCATCTTCGGGATTTCAAGCGCCTGCAGGCGTTCGTGGAACTCCGCGACCGGCGCGCCCTTCTTGATCGGATACCACAGGCAATAGGTGCCGGTGGCAAAGCGCCTGGCGGCGCGCGCGAGGCCATCGACCAGCCGCCCATATTCGTCCGGCTCTTCGAAGGGCGGATCGACCAGCACGATGCCGCGCTTTTCCTTGGGCGGCAGATGGGCGCCGAGCGCCAGCCAGCCGTCCAGTTCCGTCACCCGCACCTGGAAATCGCCCTCGAACAGGCGGGCGAGCGCCCTCGCATCGTCGGGATGCAGCTCCAGCGCCGACAGCCGGTCCTGCGACCGCATCAGCATGCGGGCGAGCTTCGGCGAACCGGGATAATATTTCAATCCGCCATCGGGGTTCAGCGCGGTGACCGCATCGAGATAAGGGGCAAGCAGTTCGCGCGCCGCAGGCGAAATCTCGGCCTTCATCAAGGCGCCGATACCGCCGAGCCATTCGCCGGTCTTCTGCGCTTCCTCGAAGGAAAGGTCGTACAGCCCGATGCCGGCATGAGTATCGATGATGCGGAAGGCCTTGTCCTTCTGCTGCAGATAAACGATCAGGCGGGCGAGCACCGCGTGTTTCAGCACATCGGCGAAATTGCCGGCGTGGTAGATGTGGCGATAGTTCATCGCGAGCCTCGATCTTCTCTGGCGAAGTGTTCCAATGGGTCTTTTGGCTGACCTCGCCTTGTCCTATAGAAGTGTCATGAACATCGCCACCCCCATCTCCGCCGCGTCGTCCTCCGCCCGCCATGCTGGCCCGCGAACGGGTCACACCGTCTGTCCGCACGACTGTCCCTCCGCCTGCGCGCTCGACATCGATCTCGATACCGAGGGCAGGCTCGGACGGGTGCGTGGCGCTGACAATTCCTATACCGCCGGCGTCATCTGCGCCAAGGTCGCCCGCTATGCCGAACGGCTCTATCATCCCGGCCGCCTGCTGACGCCCAAACGTCGGCTCGGGGCAAAGGGCGAAGGCCGCTGGCAGGAGATCTCCTGGGACGCAGCGCTGGACGAGATCGCCAACGCCTTCGTCAAGGCCGAGCAGGTCAACGGTTCCGAGGCCATCTGGCCCTATTTCTATGCCGGCACCATGGGGCAGGTGCAGCGCGATTCGATCGAACGGCTGCGCCACGCCAAGAAATATTCCGGCTTTTTCGGGTCGATCTGCACCAACATGGCCTGGACCGGCTTCGTCATGGGCACCGGTGTGCTGCGCGGCGTCGATCCGCGCGAAATGGCCAAATCGGATTGCGTGGTGATCTGGGGCACCAATGCGGTTGCTACCCAGGTCAATGTCATGACCCATGCGATCAAGGCCCGCAAGGAGCGCGGCGCCAAGATCGTCGTCATTGACATCTATGACAACCCGACCATGAAACAGGCCGATATGGGCCTGATCCTGAAGCCGGGCACCGATGCCGCGCTCGCCTGCGCCGTCATGCATATCGCTTTCCGCGATGGCTATGCCGACCACGCCTACATGGCGCGTTACACGGATGATCCGGCAGGGCTGGAAGCGCATCTCAAGACCCGCGGCCCAGACTGGGCGGCGGCGATCACGGGCCTTTCGGTCGAGGAGATCGAGGGTTTCGCGCGCCTCGTCGGCACCACGCCGAAAACCTTCTTCCGTCTTGGTTATGGCTTTACCCGCCAGCGCAACGGGGCCGTGGCGATGCATGCCGCCCTGTCCATCCCGACCGTGCTCGGATCCTGGCAGCACGAGGGCGGGGGCGCCTTCCACAACAACAACGATATCTTCCGCATCAACAAGGCGGAACTGATGGGCACGGCCTATCTCGACCGCGACATTCGCATGCTCGACCAGTCACAGATTGGCCGCGTGCTGACCGGCGATGCCGAGGCACTGCGCCATCGCGGCCCTGTCAACGCGCTGTTGATCCAGAATACCAACCCGGTGAATGTTGCGCCCGAGCAGCGGCTGGTAAAGCGCGGCTTCTTGCGGGACGATCTCTTTACCGCCGTGCATGAGCAGTTCATGACCGAGACGGCGGAACTTGCCGATATCGTGCTGCCGGCCACCATGTTCGTCGAGCATGACGACGTCTATCGCGGCGGCGGCCATAGCCATATTCTGCTTGGGCCGAAGCTCGTCGACCCGCCGGAAACCGTGCGCACCAATCTCTTCGTCATCGAGGAACTGGCCAAGCGCCTCGGCGTGGCGGATTTCCCGGGCTTCGGTCTGGATGAACGCCAGCATATCGATCGCATCCTGAATGCCAGCGGCCGTGGCGATCTCCAAACGCTCGAAGCGGAGAAATGGCTGGATTGCCAGCCCTCCTTCGAGGAGGCGCATTTCCTCGGTGGCTTCGGCCATGCCGACGGCAAGTTTCGGTTCTCTCCGGACTGGGAGAGCACCGTTACCCCCAACAAGCCGCCAGCCCGGCTCGGCAACCTCGGCCCCATGGATACGCTGCCCCGTTTTCCCGACCAGGTCGATGTCATCGAGCTTCCCGATGCCGCGCATCCCTACCGCCTGGCGACCTCGCCGGCGCGCAACTTCCTGAACTCGACCTTTGCCGAGACCCGCACGTCCCAGGCCAAGGAAGGCCGCCCCGAGCTGATGATCAGCCCTGCGGATGCCGGGGCGCTTGGGATTGCCGCAGGCGATCTCGTGCGGATCGGCAATGAGCGCGGCAGCCTGCGCATCCATGCGCGGGTGACAGATGTCGTCAAGCCCGGCACGCTGATCGCCGAGGGGCTGTGGCCGAACAAGGCGCATATCGACGGCGAAGGCATCAACGTGCTGACCGGCGCCGATGCGGTGGCCCCCCATGGCGGCGCCGCCTTCCACGACAATCACGTATGGCTGCAAAAGGCATGAGCGAGAAGACCGATCGCGTTGTCATCAAGGGCAACGAAGTCCTGTCGGATGGTTGGACGCGCATGTCGCGCTACAGCCTTGATTATACCGACCGCCATGGCCAGACCCACCATCTGAGCCGCGAGATCTTCCACCGTACGCCGGCGGCTTGCATCCTGCTCTACGACCGGCAGCGGGACCTCGTGGTTCTCGTCCGCCAGTTCCGTCTTCCGGCCTACCTGACGGGCGACCCGCCCTTCATGATCGAGGTGCCGGCCGGCCTGCTCGACGGGGCCGAGCCCGAGGACGCTATTCGCCGGGAGGCCATGGAAGAGACCGGCTATCGGCTGCGCAATGTCCGCTTCCTGTTCAAGGCGATGATGACGCCGGGCGCCGTAACAGAAGTCGTTCACTTCTTCTACGCCGACATCGACGCCGACGACCGCGTCGAGGATGGCGGTGGGCTCGCGGAAGAGCATGAGGACATTGAGGTCATGGAGATCGAGGCCTCGGAGGCGCTTGCGATGATCGAGCGCGGCGAGATCATCGACGCCAAGACCATCATGCTGCTGCATTGGCTGGCGCTGAACAAATCGGGTCTTTGAGGTATGGGCGGAGACGCCTGGGTTTACCCCCCTCTGGCTTGCCAGCCATCTCCCCCCTTGTGGGGGGTGAGGCATGGTCGGCGTAGCCGAGCAATCGATCCAGTGAATCGATTGCAATGCCGAACGTCCGGCAGACCAGAGGGAGGTATCCGAGTTCTCCGAGACATCCTCCCTCAAACCGCCTCCTCGACCTCGGGAATAAAGCCGCCCGTCTGCCGCTTCCACAGCCGGGCATAGAGCCCGTCGCGGGCGAGCAGTTCTGCCGGCGGTCCTTGTTCCACGATCTGGCCCTTGTCCAGCACCACGATCCGATCCATCTCGGAAATCGTCGACAGGCGATGCGCGATGGCGATCACGGTCTTTCCCTGCATCAACTGGCCGAGATTGTCCTGGATCGCGGCTTCGGCCTCGCTGTCCAGCGCCGAGGTTGCCTCGTCCAGCACCAGGATCGGCGCATTCTTCAGAAGCACACGGGCGATTGCCACCCGCTGCCGCTGCCCGCCCGAGAGCTTGATCCCACGATCGCCGACAAAGGCGTCATAGCCGGTCCGTCCCTCGCCATCCCGCAGCTCGGCAATGAAGCTGTGAGCCTCTGCCATGACCGCAGCTTGCTCCAGCTCGGCTGCCGTCGCCCCCGGCCTGCCATAGCGGATATTGTCGCCCACGGATCGATGAAGCAGCGACACGTCCTGCGTGATGACGCCGATGTTGGCGCGCAGGCTCGCCTGGGTGACGTCTCGAATGTCGTGGCCGTCGATGCGGATCGCACCGCTCTTGATGTCGAAGAAGCGGAGCAGCAGGTTGATCAGCGTCGTCTTGCCGGCGCCTGAGAGGCCGACCAGGCCCACCTTTTCCCCCGGTTCAATGGTCAGCGAAAGGTCGCGGATGACCTGCTTGCCGCTGCGATAGTCGAAGCCGACCCGGTCGAAGGCGATCTCACCCCGCTTGACGGTCAGCGCGCCTGCATCGGCGCGATCCGTGATGGTGGGCGGCGTGGTCATGATCGGCATGGCGTCGCGCAGTGTACCGACCGCCTCGAAAATCTGCTGGCCCATCGACAGCACCGCCCGCGCATTGGCCGAGAGCCGCTGGACGATGGCGACGGAGGCCACGAAATCGCCAGCGGTGACAAATCCATCCACCAGCCCCCAGATGCCGACGCCGAAGATCGCCAGCCACAGCGCCACATTGAGCAGCAGGACAGCCGTGTCCGTCACCAGCATCACGCGGCGCTCCTGGTGCTGGGTCTCGATCGTCTTCTGCATGGTCCGCCGGATCATGCCGGCTTCGCTGTCCTCGGCGGCAAACAGCTTCACCATCTGGATGTTGCTGTAGATGTCGGTCATGGCGCCGGAGACCATGCTCCGGGCGCGGGCGGTCTTGCGGCCCGTCTCGGAATAGCGCGGCACGGCATAGACCGCGAGCAACACATTGGCGATGGTCCAGACGACGACCGGGCCGGTGAGCGGCAGCGACAGCGCGCCGAGCAGCGCGGTCGAACCGATGATCTGCACCAGGAAATGCGGCAGGCTCTGCGCCACGACAGCCACCTGCGACCGCACCGCATTCGACACCTGTCCGATGCGGCTCGCCACCTGTCCGGCGAACAGGTCATGGAAGAAGGCAAGGTCCTGCCGCTCCACCGCCTTGTGCCCCTGCCACTGCATGGCGACGGGCATACAGACCGCCAGCGTCAGGGATGACAGCGCGCTGGTGACGAAGATGATCAGCGGCTGCACCGGAAACATCAGGATGCCGATGATTGCGAGTGCATGCCAGTTCGCCGACAGGAAGGGCGCGGCTCCCTCACGCGTCACACCATCGACCACGAAGGACACACCCCAGATAACCGCGAGATTGATCAGTTCGACACAGATGCTGAGAACGGCAACCGCTGCGAGGACCCCGCGAAACATCCGGGCAAAATGCCAGAGCACGGCGAATGGCCCGGACGAGGGCATTGGCCGATAGGGAATATCGAGCGGCCGTATCAGCGTTTCGAACGGGCGAAAAATGCGGTCTGAAAGGGACATGGCGGCTCGCGGAAATGTCTGGCAAGAAAAACGGGCTGTGCAACAAGCCCGCCTGTAGACCATGAGTCTGCGGCAACCGGAAGGCATGGCGTGGGACTGGTTAAGAAGGCCCTCTCTGCCCTGCCGGGCATCTCCCCCACAGCGGGGACCGTTGCATAAAGCCGAGTTTTTGGGATTTTGGTTTTTGCAGACGGCGGTTCTGTGGCCCGGCTGTTGTTTTGCCGGGCATTTGGGGTGT